>NZ_CP084528.1:0-1343548 GCF_020410745.1 Kaistella polysaccharea | reverse complement strand
AGTAGAAGAAAAGGATCACGTTCGTAACTTTCAACCTCCAATTTCGGGCGAAGAAATTATGGCGATGTTCGGTTTGAAACCAGGCCGTGAAATTGGTATTTTGAAAGAAAAAGTAAAAGAAGCGATTCTGGAAGGTGAAATAGGAAATGATAAAGATGAAGCCAGAAATTTCGTGATTAAAGAAGGAGAAACTCTTGGATTGATTCTATCGTAAATTTTTTTATATAAAATAAAAGCCCTTTCACAAAAAATTGAAAGGGCTTTTTATTAAAATATAGGGATGTGTTTTAATTTTTGTAGAAACCGTTCGTTCCTATTCCTGTCGTCATTGTTTTTAGTAGATCGCCGTTCATGTTGTAAATTCTAACCTTACTGCTTGAGGAGAAAGAGGGGTCGGATACATAAACCTGTCCATCAATTACATTAAATCCGTACGCATAATCTGCAGTGACTTTCATGAGTTCCATCGCAGCATCTGCATTGAAATTAAAGACTTTATTGCTGGCAGTTAAGAAGTATAATTTATTACCATCCAAGGCTAATTTCTGAGCTCCCGGCGCTCCGGTTAATGGAATTCTTTGCTGTAAACCACTTGTTGCAGAAATTCGGTACATATTGCTTTCTTTTTCATCAGAAGTTAAAACATACACAAAATTACCATCGGAGATCATGTCGCGAATAATTAATTTATCATTTAAAGTAATCGTTTGATCGACAGTGTTTGTTGTTCCATTAATTCTGGTAATTGTATGTCCGGTCGGCAATTCGTTATAATCAGCATCGTAAGTTGTTCCATCAGTTTGTACATAAATAAACCCTTTCACAGCCGTAATTTTTTCGGCATAACGGTCAAAATCTATACTTTTAATAAAATTATTTCCATTGTCATAAATGTTTAATTTTCTAACATTGAAAAAATCATTATTGGTGATGTACGTATTAGTGCCTGTAAAAGCGATATATCTTGGTGAACTTAAATTAGAAGTAATTGAACCTGTTTTCTTAAAAGAATACCGATTCACAATTTCGACTTTGTTCGGAACATTCATCACGAGATAAGCCAAATCCCCTTTAAATCCTACGCTTTGGAAAACATTGCCCAATTTTTCGCCACTATTATTGGCGCTATAAATATTATTCTCTTGTTTTGATAAGTCTTTTGTCAGGAAAGTGACAGAAGCAGTTGGCGTAGAAAAACCACCTTCATTGGTAATTAAAATTCCTTGGTCATACGCACCTTTTGGTACTTCTACTACAGGATCTTCTGTCCGGCAGGAAATATTAAAGAGTAGAGTTAGGGCAAATGCTGGAGCCAGCAATTTAGAAATTTTCATTTTTATTTATTTAAAAGTTAATTAAAAGGTTAGCGCTATAGTTTCTTATTGGTAAAAAATAATCCTTTGTCGTTTCGTAAACTTCATCAAATACATTATTCACTTTAAAACCAATTTGGTAGTTTTTCAGCAGGATAACTTTAACGCCTGTGTTTATTACAAAATAAGGATCGATTGAATACTGCAAGTTTTCGTCGTCTGTCGTATAGGTGAGCCCATTATAAGTTCCCTGCAGAAATAGTTCGAAAATTTGATATTGGTAAACCGCAGTTCCGAAAAGTTTGTGTTGAGGTACGTAAGACAGTAATTTTTTCGTTTCTACATTTTCAGAATGTGCAAAACCATATCCTACAGACAATTTTGTTTTATTCTGCCCAAAATCTTTGGCGAAATTTAATTCAGATTCTAAACCATAAGATTCTACTTTATTGGTATTGATGGGCGCCCAGATTCCTTTATTATTTGGAAGCCAGCGAATCATATCATTTATCGATATAAAATAGGGAGTTGCATTAAACGTAAAATTGCCGAATGTAAATTTATTGACAAGTTCTGCCTGATGAGAAATTTCTGATCTTAAATCTAAATTGCCGCCAGGTTTCCAATAAAGATCATTAAAGGAAGGGTATCGGAAGTTTTTCGAAATATTTAAAGCCACATTATAAAACGGAGACGCATTCAGTTTTCCGGAAAATGAAAAAAGAAAAGGAGATTCTATCTTCTCTACGAAATCTTGCTTTATCCCTGCTTCAAAATTAAATTTATGGGAAGGATTCCATCGTAATAAACCCGCCAAGGAGCCCGAATTTCTTTTCGGCGTTTGAATTCCAGAATTAAAACCTTCTGCCGTAGTAGTTTGATAATCAGCAATTAGATTAATTGCAATTTTATCATTAAATAAATAATTGAAATCATTCTTTGCCAAGTAAACGTGAGAATTTCCGCCGCTATTTTTTGGCCCTTCAAGATGGTCAAAATATTGAAAATCATCTTGTAAGAAAGCAACTTTAAAAGTGTTGCTAAACTGAGAACTTTTAAAGTTCCACTCCAGTAAACTTCGGAAAGTCTGAGTCAAATACTTTGTTTTGGTTGCAAATTCAGAGAAAATAGGGAAGTGTTGCTCACCATCATAAATTTGAGTTTGCCAGGAAACGGTGTTTTGTGGATTGATCTTATAAGCTGCACCTAAATTGTAGTTTTTATTTTGGTACGAACCGTTCAGGTTCACGTATTTTTGTTCTGGAACTTCATAGTCATTATCGCTTTTCACATAATTTCCGGAAACTTTTATCGATAATTTATCGTTGCTGAAAGAAGTTTTTAGAAAAGTATTCAATATACTGAAAGAACCGGCTTCCAGAAAGAAAGTGGAATGAAAACCTTTATTAAAAGAAAGCTCATTATTTAAATGAATCGTGCCACCGATCGCGCCACTGCCGTAAATCACACTTCCGCCACCGGATTTTATTTGAAGCTGATCGTAACCTAATAAATTCATATTATTCACGTCGCCTTGTCCTACAAGAACTGAATTTATATTTATTCCATTCCATACAAAAGCCGTTTGCTGGGCGGTTGTGCCCCGGAAAGAAGGCGACGAAACCGAACCGCGGCCGTTTTCCTTAATATAAACTGGCGATTGAAAACGTAGAACGTCTGAAAGATTGGTTGTATTTCTTAGTAAATCATCTTCTTCTAAAAGAGTGATTTTCTGAAATTTTTTAGAAGAGTTGAGTTGCTTGTCGAAGATAAAAACCGTGTCTATAGCCTGCTCCTGCGCGAAGCTGAAGAAAAAAGCAAAGACCGACAAAGCCGAAAAGGAGTATTTTTTAATCATTATTCAGGCTTTTCCTCCGAAAGCATTTTTTAGGTTAATACTTTCAGCAAGGTCTCCTGACTTTCACAAAACTGCACCTTCCCGATTGCTCAGTGGTTGTATTGCAGTTTCACTAATGGTGATTTACAGTTGCGGGGACAGTCCGTGATTTACACACGATTCCCTTTTCTAAAAGCAGTGCAAAGATAGTAGATTATCTTGCAGCATACAAAGTATTAGATCGTAAAATTTCCTTTTTTAAATGGTAGTTTAATTTCTTAATTTCAGATAAATTGTAAAATTCAATTGTCCGACAATTTATTTTTCAGGTAATGATAGATTTCTATTTGAGACCGAATTGGATTTTTGCCACCTTCTACATATAGGTTACTAAGTTTCTTATCTAAAATTCTGGCTTTTACGTTGTCATTTAACTGAATGTCTAATTGATCTTTAATTTCTTTTTTAAGGTTTTTCTGGGTGATTTTTGCTGCGGCTTCAATTCGGTGATCCAGGTTTCGAGTCATCCAGTCTGCCGATGAAATATAGATATCTTCGTGGCCTTTGTTATAAAAATACATGATGCGCGAATGTTCCAAATATTCATCAACAATACTTATTGCCATGATTTTTTGTTTAAAATCTTTCTGATTGATAGCGCAGTAAATACCTCTTACAATCATCTTTACCGTTACGCCAGCTTTTGCAGCATCGTAGATTTTCTGAATCAAATCCCGGTCGCTTAAGGAATTTACTTTAATGATAATTAATGCTTTTTTACCGGCTTTGGATTCCTCAATTTCTTTGTCGATATGTTGAATGATTTTTTCCCGCATAAAATCCGGACAAACCAGCAAATTTTTGCAGGATTTTAAGGCCGGCATAATATCCTGTTTTGGTTTTTTTAAGACATTAAAAATTTTATTAATGTCTGCCATAATTCCTCGATCAGCAGTCATCAGCAAATGATCGCCATATATTTTTGCGGTCTTTTCATTAAAATTCCCGGTGCTTACAAAGCCGTACTGAACCGTCTTGTTGTGAACTCTTTTTTTGATCACACAAAGTTTTGCGTGTACTTTTTTATTCGGAATTCCCATCAAAACTTTCACGCCTTCCTGCTCTAAAATCTCTTTCCACTGCAGGTTATTTTCTTCATCAAACCGTGCGCGAAGTTCCAGCATTACCGTTACTTCTTTTCCATTTCGAACGGCATTAATTAACGCATTAATTATTTTGGAATGGCTGGCGAGGCGATATGCTGTAAGCTGTATTGATTTTACATCAGGATCCATGGCAGATTCCCGCAGCAAATCAATAACCGGCGTAAAATTATGGTAAGGAAAAGAGAGTAAAATGTCGGTTTTCAGAATTACATCTGTAATGCGATTCCCAATAAAATCTGGATGATCGAATGAAGTTCTTTCGATAGGTTTTTGGTAGGCTTCAAAAACATCCGGGAACTCCATAAAATGCCGGAAATTATGTATTTTTCCACCTGGGATGATGCTGTCTTTTTTGCTTAAATTTAATTTACGAATCAGAAATTCGAGCAATGCTTTATCCATTACTTTGTCGAAAACGAAACGCGTTGGTTTTCCTTTTCGTCGGGATTTTATACCTTTTTCTATTTTCTGAGCGAGTGTTGTTCGAATATCGTTATCCAGATCAAATTCTGCATCTTTCGTTACTTTAAAACAGTGCGCTTCAAATTCTTCATAACCGAAATAGGAGAAAATATGCGGAAGATTAAAAATGATAACGTCTTCTAACAACATCACATTTTTCTCGCCTTCTTTTTCAGTTGGGAGTATTACAAATCTTCCTAAAATTCGGGAAGGTATTTCAATGATCGCAAATTTACTTTCGTATTGAATTTCTTTTTTGCGCATCGCAACACCTAAATAAAGTGATTTGTCGCGGAGATAAGGCATTGCTGTATTTTCATGAAGGAGAATAGGAATTACATTGCTTTCTACCATTTCATCAAAATAAGAAACGACAAATCTTTTCTGTTGCGCTGTTAAATTCTTTGCAGTTTTAATGTAAACTTTTTGGTCAGCCATTTCGATCTGAATTTTTTTCCAGGTTTTATCGAAGTTTTGCTGCTGTCGGATGACGATCTCGGTGATTCGTTGCAAAATTTTTGTCGGAGGCTGATAGAATGATTCGGTAATAAATTTATCCTTGAAATCCATGGCACGCTTCAAACCTGCAACGCGAACCCGGAAAAATTCGTCAAGATTATTGGAGAAAATCCCTAAAAAACGAATGCGTAAATGTAACGGAACATTGGGATCCATTGCTTCCTGCAGAACCCTTTCGTTAAAAGCAAGCCACGTAATATCTCTCGGATTGAAAAGATTAGACATTTTAAAAAATTTGGTTTCTCAAAAATAGAGATTTAAGATGGGTTAACCTTTGAACTTGCCCTGCAAAATCGGAAATTTATAACGTTATTTTTTAATTTTAAAGTAAAAACTTTGCTATATTTGAGGAATTACAACTGCGATTACATGAAATTTGTACTGGAAGATGGTTTATTGAAGGAAACCAAAGCTGAATTTAAAAAATATTATAAAGGTGATATTATTTTCAGCGAAGGGGAATGTTCTCAATACTTTCACTACCTGAAAGAGGGCGAACTGGCGGTCTCTAACCTTACTGAAAAAGGCAAAGAACTGCTTCAGCATAAAGTAAAAGCAGGCCATTTTTTTGCAGAACCAGCAGTCCTTCTTGGTGTCCCATTTCCAGGGAATGTAGAGGTTTGTTCAGAAAAAGTGGATATCATCAAAATTCATCGGGACAATCTTATCAAATATCTCAAAGAAAATCCAGAAATTCTTTTCCAGTTTACTTTGTCGGTGGCGCACAAATCCATCAAAAAAAGTCTGCTCCTCAAGCAGATTGTACTCTTTAATCCTGAAGATCGAATTCTACAGCAATTGCAGGAATTTAAACGCGAAAACGGGAAAGCACACGAAAAAACATTAATAAAACTTACTCGAAAAGACTTGGCGCACATGACGGGTCTTCGGATAGAAACGGTCATCAGAACCATTAAAAAAATGGAGAAAGAGGATAAGTTGGAGATTGTTAGTGGTAAAATTATTTTTTAAAGGGTGATCGATATCATATCAAGGATGACCTGAATCATAGTGTTAATCAGATTTTTGATTTTATTTTTGTAATATGAAGAATATTGTATTTTGGCTCCGGTTTTCTGTGTTTAATTTTTTACTGGTTGCTGTCTTGGGCTGTATTATGCGTTATAAAATCGCCTACTCGCTGCCGATCGTTGATCAAAAACATGTGCAGGAAGCACATTCCCATTTTGCGTTTTATGGGTGGATCACGCAGATTATTTATGTTCTCATCATCAAATATTTACACGGAATTTTACCTGAAAATAAATTAAAAAAATATAACATTTTATTGGTCATTAATGCCATTGCAGCGTTTGTGATGATTCCGAGTTTTATTTATAATGGATATTTTTGGGCGTCGATCGCTGCATCTACCGCGGCATTATTGACAAGTTTTGTCTTCTTTTTCTATTTAATAAGAGATTTAAAAGGAAATCACGATTTAGTGAAACCTTGGTTTTTAGGTGGAATGTTTTTCGCCGTCATTTCTTCCATTGGCGTTTTTACGCTCAGTTATATGATGATGACAGAAAATATGAACCAGACGCTATATTTGGCTTCTACCTACTATTATCTTCACTTTCAGTATAATGGCTTCTTCATTTTCAGTTGCATCGGTTTTCTCATTCTTTCCCTTAAACAAATAGGTTCTGAAATTTCGGAGCAGGAAAATAAGTTGATTTTCTGGCTGATGTTTATTGGCGGATTAATTGGCTTCGGTTTATCAGTCCTTTGGATGAAAATTCCGCTTTGGATTCTTATCGTGATTTTGCTTGCAACAATAGCGCAGACTGTTGCTGCTGTTAAATTGTACGGTGTTGTAAAAAGAAATTGGCCAAAACTGGTGGTTAATTTTTCGGCGCTGCAACGTTTTGTTTTAATGTACGTTGGTTTTGCATTCTTCGCTAAAATAGCTTTGCAATTGGGCTCCAATGTTCCCGCGCTCAGTCAGTTTGCCTTTGGTTTTCGAAATGTAATCATCGCTTATTTACATTTGATTTTATTGATGTGTGTGTCTATTTTTCTACTCAATCAAATTTTAGCAACAAACGTTTTCAAAATTACGAAACCTGTAACTACGGCATTAAAACTACTGCTTTTAGGAATTTTCCTAAATGAAGCAGTCTTGGGACTGATGGGTATTTTCTCGATTCAGTATGTTGCGATCCCTTATGCAGCCGAGATTCTACTTGCTGTTTCATTATTAATGATGTTTTCGTTGCTTGCCATATTGGTTAGTTTGAAGAAGAAGACGCTATAAAAAAACACTTCCCAAATTTACTCGGGAAGTGCAACAAAACATTAAATGAAATTCTAAAAAAACAGTCTTTATTCTGGTAAGATTACAGCATCTACAACATGCACCATTCCATTCGAAGCTGGGACAGAAGCGATGATATGAGCTGTTCCGTTTACCGTTGGTTTTCCATCAACCATTTTTATGGTAATCGATTTTCCGTCTACCATTCCCAGATTTTGTCCGTCGGTGAACTGATCTGCCTTGATAACACCAACGTAGGTGTGGTGACTTAATATATCATTAAGTTTATCCTTATTTTCAGCTTTTAAAAGATTATCCAATGTTCCCGCAGGTAATTTGTCGAACGCTTCATTCGTCGGTGCAAAAACGGTAAATGGTCCTGCATTACTTAATGAAGTTGCTAAACCAGCTGCCTGAACTCCGGTAACTAAAGTTGATAAGTCCTTGTTGCTTACCGCAAGTTTTACAATATCAGGTGCGCTTTCGTCGTCCTGTACTGCTTCCTGACCTCCAACTGCCACATTTTCTGTGCTCGTGGTTTCGGTGGTAGCTGCTTCTTCGTTTTTCGTGCACGAACTGAAAGCGAGTGCAACAACTGCAAGCATCATGATTGATTTTTTCATAGTCTTTATTTTATTTGTTAACTTTTAAACTGGAGGCAGGTTTTAAACCTTTATTTCTGTATAAAATTAAGCGTAATAAACTGATAAAAGTTATGACTACGGTCACAATATAACACCTTAATTAGGTGAGTTTTATCATTTATTAGTAAATGAATTTCGACTTGTTTAAAGATCTCTTTTATTGAATTTAATTAGGGACCAAAGGAAAGGAACAAATGTCCAGATTGTTAAGATAATCATGGAAATGACAAGACCTCCGCCAGAGCCAAATACCTGTTTGAAAATTGCACCTGCCTGACCTAACATCGCAGCAACATCCAATTGCAAAAGAACGAAAATACGCGATAATCCTATGGGATTTACGGCAGCCAGCGTGGCCATAATACCTTCGATCGGGTAATCGCCAAACTGAAACATCAGCACGAGTAAAATTCCATCATAAATAATGGCAAAAAACATCCAGATAAATATGGAAACGCCAATTCCTTTTGCACGATCTCGACTAGAAATTGCAGCTAACATGGCCAAAGAGGTAAAAATAATGGAAAGAAATATTCCTGTAATCAAAAGTGAAGCGCCTGTTTCTATAGATGAATATAAGAGGATGGGAATCCCGCACCCAATGAGAAAAGCAAACACTAAAGCAGTGGAAAGACCTAAAAAAAGATTGAACCAAACCCTTGCGCGTGGCACTGGCTGACTCAATAAAAGCTCTATAAACTGACTGCTGTTATAAACGTAAATTGTTGAAAATATAACACTTACCAGAGGAACAACGAGTAAAACTACGTTCAATAAACTTAATGTTGCTTTCGTGTAATTGCTGTCGAGGCCTAAAACGGACCAAGAAATTATGAAAAGTAAAACCGTGTAGAGAATTACAATTTTATTTTTTAAAATATCAAATAATATAAAACGTGCTATCTTGTTCATTTTCTCATGGCTTTTAAAATAGAAATAATTCCGTCTGAGATCTTGTCGGTGTTGGTTTCTTTCTTCAGATCTTCTACAGATTGATGGACCACTACTTTCCCCTCATTCATGAAAACGATTTCGCTTATTATGTCATCAAGTTCACTTAGAAGGTGAGAAGTGATGATGATCAACTTGCCTTTATTCTTTTCCTGAATGATTTTGTTTTTCAGGATTTCGGTCGCAAGTGGGTCGAGTCCTGCAGTAGGTTCATCCAGAATAATTACTTTCGGATCGAAAAGGAAAGCAAGAACCGCACTCACTTTTTGTGTAGTTCCACCAGAAAGGGTCCGCATTTTTTTATCGTAAATGCTGGGAAGATCAAATGCTTCCAGAAGTTCCGTATCCAACTCATTTTCAGGAGTGTTGCGCGTGTCTTTGATCATCTTGATGGTTTCTGCGATGGTCATGTTTTCCGGATAACGCCCGATTTGTGGCATATAGCCTATAATTTCCCGGTATTTATAATCTTCTTTCACGCTTTTTCCATCCACCAAAACATCGCCGTCTTCTACCACATTTAAGCCAAGAATGCATTTAATCATGGTGGTTTTCCCACATCCATTCGGGCCGATCAAGGCAATAGAATGACCATTGCTGAAGGTTAAATTCACGTCATCTAAGGCGGTGAACTTATTAAATTTCTTTGTTAAATTATTAATTTCAATCATATCTTTCAGATGCTTTACCATCGTGGAGCTCTAAGTTTGACCATTATTTATATGAAAATAATGAAGTTAAATTTTTATTGGTTTTAAAACCGGTTGATCATCAACGAAACTTTCTGGTGTAAGACTGGGAATTATCTTTTCAGTTTTGTCTAACATATCTACTAAAAAGCTTCGAAACAGAAGCATTACAGAAGGATTCTGCTCAACCAAAACAGAATATAAACTCAGAGGATGAAATGGCACATCGCCAATTTTATCTTTATTTAAATCATACCCTTCATATTTATCCCAGTAATTGAAGCGGAAATCATTCATCACCACAGAACCACTCGTGCTCACATCGAAAGTATTGTTGATGAAATTGTTTCGTATGACGCGATTTTCCATACAGTTGGCGTTGATTTTTATAGCCCAGCCATTATCCTCAAACTGATTGTTGTAAAAATCGATTTTGGTAGCGCCATCGGCAAAGATTCCGGTCGTGTTATTTTGAAAGATATTGCCTTTGATTTTACTGTACGATATTTCCTTTAATAAAAGTCCGTACACGCTGTCGCCCCAGTTATTGATGAATTTGTTGTGATACATGCTCACGTTCATTGCGTACATGACGGCAACACCAGCTCCATTATTATCGAAAACATTAGAAGTGTAGACGCTGTCATTGGAAAACATAAAGTGTAAGCCATAGCGCAAATTGTCGCGGGAAAGATTATGATAAACGTAGCATTTTATATTTTTTTCAAGGTAAATTCCGTCTTTATGTCCGCTGATGTAATTGTTTTTAACCCAAATTTCCTGACTTCCTAAAAGGTGAATGCCATCACCGATATTTTCCTGGGAAGTTCCCCGATCCGTTGTTATTTTATTTTTATTAATCAAAATTCGGTACCCACGCTGGATATAGATTCCGAAGTAATTATTCTCCAGAATATTATTTTCAATGACAGAATTGCTGCTGGTGTAAACATGTACGGCGGCTACACTGCGAATTTCATCGCGACCGCTGTTGATGAGTTTAAAGCCTTTTAAGATAATTCGGTCTGCGCGGAATGTTATAATTTCTCCTTTAAAATTTCCATCAATAATAGGTCGATCAATGCCAATTAAAGCAATTGATTTTTCCAAGTCAATGGTGCCTTCTCGGTAAATTCCCTTTTGAACTAAAACAGTATCGCCGCTTTTTGCGGCGGCGATAGCTTGTTTAATGCTTTTATACTGTTCATTTTTACCGACCTTTAAAACTGCAGAAAATGCAAAGACCGGTAAAAGTAAAAATAGTAAGATTGCTGATAATTTTTTCATGTTTCATACTCGTTGTAGACCTAATTGACTACAAGTTTGCACATTTTTTTATGGATTGGTTAAGGTTGCGCCAAGTTCAGCTGCTGCTTTTTCAGCCGCTGCTTTATCGGAGTAAGCTTGTGTGTTTCCACCCATCGGGCTTTTAATATCACCCCCTTTAATGAAGGTTGCCGTATTGCTCTCAACAAATTTACCACTTGGATAATCTGCGACGTAAGTTTTCGCATTTCCCGTAGTTTCTGAATTAGAAACTTCATAATCGCGAAGACAGGCAATATCATCAAATTTATAGACTCTTCCTTTTTCTGTCAGTAATTGAGTCGCGTATTTAGGTTCTGTAATGGTCATTTTGCAATTATCGCACTGATCTTTTCCTACCGTAATTTCTTGAGGTCCTTTTTCTGCGCAAGATGCTAAAGTGATGACACTTGCTGCTACAAGAATGTTTTTAAATAACTTCATATTTTTAAATTTATACAACTTTTTATCAATCAAAATGTAATGATTAAATCGCTTTTTTAGCAGATCTAAATTCTACAAATGCTAAGATAAGTAAAATTACTCCGGCTCCAATCATGATTCCTCCGCCAATATTTGGGTAAGACCAAACTTCAAAATTAAGTAATTGCTTGTATCCAAACAAGGGTGGCTGATAAGACATTCCGGGAACAATAATCGCAGCATGAGGGTTTAGGTTGTGGCCGTAATCATAAAGCCATCGCCAAAAATCAATAACAAATCCGATCCCGAAAAGCAGGAATAATGCGGTTAATGCATAAAGTATTTTTCGGCTGTTTAGAAAAGCTGCCAAAAAGCACAATGCTGCAAAAAAAGCCAGGGCAAACGGCAAGATTTTAAATTCCCAAAATTCATCTGCATGAATCTCTTTCATTCCGATGTAATGATTTAAGCCGTTGATAATTTCGTATTCACCACTCACTTTATTAGAGTGGATAAACATTGCTAAACCTTCGGGATATTGCGGAGCATTAAGATAGATAGACCAGATCGGTACAAAAATCGCGATCACCAAGCCTATTCCTAAAATGATAAGCAAAATTTTTGACCATTTGTGTAGTGGTAGTGTTTTCATTAGGTTTGTTTTTAGGTGCCTTCTTTTGAGGAGTTCCTATTGTAAAGTTCGACACTTTAATTCAACTTGGGTGTGATAAAAGTTACAAACTGAGAGATATCATCAAAAAGAAAAAAGGGCAGTGAAAACTGCCCTTTAATTAAATTGTTATTTGGTTTCACCTTCTTTCACTGGGCTTTGCGCATTGTCCTTTTTATTATTCAAAGAATAAATAAGCGGAGTGTTGCTGCCAGCCGGAGATACTCTTACATATCCCTGCATTTCCTGGTGTAATGCTGAACAGAAATCGGTGCAGTACATCGGGTACATTCCTGGTTTCAGTGGAACCCATTTCAGTGTGCTGGTTTCACCCGGCATAATGAGTAGTTCTGCATTCTGTGCGCCTTTGATTGCGAATCCGTGAGGGACATCCCAATCCTGTTCAAGGTTGGTCACGTGGAAATAAACTTCGTCACCTACTTTTACCCCTTCTATATTGTCTGGAGCAAAGTGAGAACGGATTGAGGTCATGTAGACATGGATTTTATTCCCTTCGCGGACGACCTTACTTTCACCTTCACCTTTGGTTACATATTTATGTTTATTTTCTTCGAGTTTGAAGAATTTAACCTGATTTTTGGTAAACAGTTCGGCGGGTCCTGCTTGTGCATAATGGGGTTCACCAATGGTTGGGAAATCCAGAAGCAGTTTCATCTTATCACCCGTGATGTCGAAAAGCTGGGCAGATTGCGCCAATTCCGGACCTGTAGGTAAATATCTGTCTTTTGTAATTTTATTATACGCTACTAGGTATTTTCCGTAAGGTTTTTTAGTGTCTCCACCAACAACCATAAGGTGACCTGTAGAATAGAAAGTTGGCTGTCTGTCTAAAACTTTCAATGTTTTAATGTCCCATTTCACAATTTCGGAAGAAACGAACATGGAAGTGTAGGCATTTCCTTTTCCATCAAATTCAGTGTGCAATGGTCCTAAACCAGGTTTCTGAACTTCACCGTGTAAAACTGCATCATATTTAACGATTGGAATACCATCAAATTCACCAGCGAAGTTTTTATCAGCAATTGCTTTCATTAATTTATCAAAACTGAAGACAGGGATTAATGCTGCCAATTTTCCAGATCCAATAATATATTCTCCTGTTGGATCAATATCACACCCGTGTGGAGATTTTGGACAAGGAATCAAATAGCAGATGTCTTTTAATTCTTTTGCAGAAAGTACAGAAACTTCTTTCAAAATTTCTGATTTTGCCATATGCGTAGACTCATCATAAGTATTGTGAGCATATTCTACCGCCATTTTTCTAGCTTTTCCAGCTTTCAAATACTCTTCAGCTTTTTTCCAGTTCACTGCCATAATAAAATCTTTCTCATTCTGAGAAGCATTTACTTCAAGAAGTGTATTTGCCTGTTCGGAGTTGTAGCAAGAGAAAAAGAACCAACCATGCGATTTACCTTTACCTGCGTGTGACAAGTCAAAGTTAAAACCAGGCGCTTCAATTTGGAACGTAATGTCCATTTTACCATCTTCTTTATTAATTCCGATGAAAGAAAGATAACCTTTGAAGTTTTCTTTAAAAGATTCAATAGGTACGTCGCCCGCACCATCAGCTGGTACTGCGAAACGTGTTCCTGCAACTACATACTCTGTATTTTCTGTTAGGAAAGGAGAGGAGTGGTTACCGGCAGAGTTAGGAATCTCCAGAATCTCTGTCGTTTTGAAAGATTTGAGGTCAATTTTTGCTACACGTGGAGTATTATTCGCATTGGCGAATAAATATCTACCGTCGATCTCGCCATTCGTTTGTGATAAAGCAAGGTGATGCTGATCATCCCAAGGTACAAAACCGTGAGAAGTTTCAAGCATTGGTTTCGTTTCCTCGCTAAAACCATATCCGTTTTCTGGGTGAACTGAAAATACAGGAACGATTTTCAGTGTTCTACCACTTGGCAGTCCCACAACACTAATCTGACCGTTAAAACCACCGCTGACAAAGTTGTAAACTTCATCGTGCTGCCCTGGCGCAACGTAAACCTTCTGCGCTGCATCACCCGATACGACATTCTTCGTGCCCTTGGGCTTACATGCAACGATACTCATCGCAGCAAACGCTGCGAGTCCAATTTTTTTGTAAGTTTTCATATATTAATTGATTTTTCTTTCAGAACAGAAAGGAAAAGAAATGAATGGTAAAGGCAATACACTTTACCATTCATGAGTAAGACCTGTTATTTAGCGCCGTCGATTTCTCTCATATATTCGAGAACTTCTCTGGCATCAGTATCAGTAAGAGCTTGGTTTGGCATTCTTACCAAACAAAGTTCAAGTTGTTTTTGTAATTCAGGATCTACGTCGATCATTGGATCGGGGTTAGAAATAAAGTTCATGATCCACTCGGGAGTTTGTCTTGTAGTAACGCCTTTCCAACCTGGTCCAACTAATTTTTCTTCAGTAGGTTTGTGGCAAGAAGTACATTTAACTTCAGCGATTTTTTTACCTGCTGCAGCCATAGCTGGATCAAATTTGCTAACATCTACGTTTTCATGTTTTCCTAAACCACGGTTTGGATCGTATTTTGCTGCGTCAGCTGTCGCTGGGGTAGCAGTTTCATCTGTAGTCGTTACGGTCGTTTCAGTAGATCCGGTTGGGATTGAATCGGTGTTTTTGTCGCCCCCGCACGAGAACAGGGTGAAGGCTAGTGCTGCTAGTGCAACTGTTTTTAATGATTTCATTTTATTTATTTTTTTGTATACCCAAAAGTACCATTCTTTGGGTGATTAGGATTATGACCGTAATCATATATACAGTATGATAATTATCGTGAAATTTGTGGCACAGAAAATTAAAATTGATATTAAATAATAAACGAATGAAAAAGTATCTGATGATGTGCGGAGTAATCGCAATCGTTTCTTGTAGTAAAAAAGAAGTTAATCCTAATATGGACTCTAATGTAATGTTGGAAGAACCGGCAATTACGGTTGTTGATTCCGCGGCAGCAGGAAAACATGAAGGTTTGGCGCTCATCGAAGGAGCCGACTGTTTAACCTGTCATAAAATGGACGTAAGAGTTGTCGGACCATCATATCAGGAAGTAGCCGATAAGTATACGGAAGCGGACATCGATATGCTGGCATCTAAAATTATTGAAGGAGGAAAAGGCAATTGGGGCGAAATTCCGATGACACCACACGCCGGAATGAGCACCGAAAACGCAAAAAAAATGGTCGCTTATATTTTGACACTGAAAAAATAAAATATAAATTAAGTCATATTTAAAGGCATTTTATAGCAATATAAGATGCCTTTTCTGTTGACACTAAAACTACTCTGTCAATTTGTCATTATTTTTTACTTGGTATAAAATTGGAGAAATTCAGCATGTAAAAATAAATTAGATAATAATTAAAAATAAATGATATGAGTAAAATAATTGGAATTGACTTAGGTACAACCAACTCATGTGTTGCGGTAATGGAAGGTAAAGATCCTGTAGTTATCCCAAACGCAGAGGGTAAAAGAACCACACCATCTATTGTAGCTTTTACAGAAGACGGTGAAAGAAAAGTAGGTGATCCTGCAAAAAGACAGGCGGTAACCAACCCAACAAAAACAATCTACTCCATCAAAAGATTTATCGGAACGCATTTTAAAGATGATGCAACCGAGATCGGAAGAGTAGCATACAAAGTAGTAAAAGGTCCGAACGATACGGTAAAAGTAAAAATCGATGACCGTGAATATACACCACAGGAAATTTCTGCAATGATTCTTCAGAAAATGAAGAAAACTGCAGAAGATTATTTAGGTCAGGAAGTAACAAGAGCGGTAATTACAGTTCCAGCCTACTTTAATGATGCACAAAGACAAGCTACAAAAGAAGCAGGAGAAATCGCTGGTCTTACAGTAGAAAGAATTATTAATGAGCCTACAGCTGCAGCATTAGCGTATGGTTTAGATAAAAGTCATAAAGATCAAAAAATCGCAGTGTACGATTTAGGTGGTGGTACTTTCGACGTTTCGATCCTTGATTTAGGAGATGGCGTTTTCGAAGTATTATCTACAAATGGTGATACGCATTTAGGTGGTGATGATTTTGATGATGTAATTATCAACTGGTTGGCAGATGAATTCAAAACTCAAGAAGGTGTTGAATTAAAATCTGATCCAATTGCCCTACAAAGATTAAAAGAAGCAGCAGAGAAAGCAAAAATCGAATTGTCTTCTTCCACACAAACAGAAATTAACCTTCCTTATATTACAGCAACTGCAACAGGTCCGAAACACTTGGTTAAAACATTAACCAAAGCGAAATTCGAACAATTGGCAGCTGACTTGGTAAGACGTTCTATGGAGCCTTGTAAAAAAGCGCTTTCTGATGCAGGTCTTCAAACATCTGACATTGATGAAGTAATCTTAGTTGGTGGTTCTACAAGAATCCCAATTATTCAGGAACAAGTTGAAAAATTCTTCGGGAAAACCCCTTCAAAAGGAGTAAACCCAGATGAGGTTGTTGCATTAGGTGCAGCGATTCAAGGTGGAGTTTTAACAGGTGACGTGAAAGACGTTCTTTTATTAGATGTTACGCCACTTTCATTAGGTATCGAAACAATGGGTTCTGTATTTACAAAACTAATTGAATCAAATACGACTATTCCAACTAAAAAATCAGAAATATTCTCTACTGCAAGTGATAACCAACCTGCAGTATCCATTAGAGTTGGACAGGGAGAAAGACCAATGTTTAATGATAATAAAGAAATCGGAAGATTTGATTTATCCGATATTCCACCATCTCCAAGAGGAGTTCCGCAGATCGAAGTAACCTTTGATATTGATGCGAATGGTATCTTGAGTGTTTCTGCAAAAGATAAAGGAACAGGAAAAGAGCAGTCTATTAAAATTCAGGCAAGTTCAGGACTTTCTGAAGAGGAAATTGCAAAAATGAAACGTGAAGCTGAAGAAAATGCAGCCTCAGATGCTAAGAAAAAAGAAGAAGTTGAGATCTTCAATAAAGCTGACGGATTGATTTTCCAAACAGAAAAACAATTGAAAGAGTTTGGTGATAAATTGTCTGCTGACAAAAAAGCGGCTGTTGAAGCTGCTCATGCAGAATTGAAAACTGCTTTTGAAGCGAAAGACATGGACAGCGTAAAAACCAAAACCGAAGCTTTAGATGCAGCTTGGATGGCAGCTTCCGAAGAAATGTATGCCGCAGGAAACCAAGGACAGCCAGGTACCGATCCAGCACAAGGAAATCCTGAAGGTACCGAAGGTGCTGACGATGTTCAAGATGCTGACTTCGAAGAAGTTAAGTAATTAAATTAATGGTACTGCGGTTAGCATAAACCATTTCTCTACAAATTCCCCGAGTGAAAACTTGGGGAATTTTTTTATGTGCTGAAAGAGTGAAAAGAAATAAAGGGAAATCAAGAATTAAAATTTTATTGCCTTCTCATTCCTAAAAACTTACCTTCGCAATCCAAAAATTTTTTTACCTATGCTCACCAAACTTATCATTCATAAAGTCGGAAATAAAATCAATCAGGAATCGCTAATTCTCTCCCAAGCCGAATATCCGCTGGAAGAAGCAATGACCGAAATGTTGGAAGATTTCTTTTTAAAATCGTTCAAATCCGAAGAGCAGTTTCAGTTTTACAGCGATACCTATTTGGTGAATAATCCGGTTTTCAGTTCTGTTTCAGAAATATTTGAAGATCAAAGTAAGTTTATTTATGAATCTGAAAATATTGCCGAACATCTTTATGGTATTACCGAAAATCCGCGGGTTCAAGCTGGTGAATTGTTCATCGCTTATTTTGAAGGCGAAGAAAAAGACGGCGTAAAAATAGATTCTATCGGTATTTTTAAAACTGAAAACAAAAATCCTTTCCTGAAAATTTTTCCGCAAGGCGAAACTTTTGAAATTGAAAAAGATTACGGAATCGGACTCGCTAAACTGGATAAAGGTTGCATTATTTATAACAACTTCAAAGAATCTGGCTATGCAGTTTCGGTGATCGATAACAATAAGAATGGCGATCAGTTTTACTGGTTTGAAGATTTTTTGGAAGTAAAACAACGCGACGACGAATATTTCCATACGCAGGAAACACTTTCGGTTTATAAAGAATTTATTACAAAGCAGCTTCCGCAGGAATTCGAAACTACAAAAGCTGACCAAGCCGATTTTTTAAACAAATCCATCAATTTCTTCAAAGAAAAAGAGAAGTTTGATTACGACGAATTTACCAAAGAAGTTTTGCAAGACGAAAATGTGATCGAAAGTTTCGGTAATTACAAGTCGGATTATGAGCAGGAAATGCAGGTTTCTATTTCAGAAGATTTTGCCATTAATGAAGCTGCTGTGAAAAAACAAAGTCGGGGTTTTAAAAGCGTTATTAAATTGGATAAAAATTTCCATATTTATGTTCATGGCGACCGTAAAATGATCGAGCAGGGAAGTGACGAAAAAGGAAAATATTACCGTCTTTATTTTGATGAAGAAAAATAAGGAGTTTTTGAATTAGAATATTTAATTTTAATTTTTAAATGTTGTTATCGAATGTACTCACATTTTTATGTTTCCAGGATATTATAAAAATCGAAAAGATATTATTGCGAAGAATTTTTTTATTTGAAATTCTTTCGGGAAATATTTAAAACTTTAGATATGAGTACACTATTAATAGCCTTCTTAAATCTGTTCCTAATATCTACCTTTTCTCATGTTTAAATTTATCAAAAATTATTACAATAATAATTCTGCGAAACTTCTGCTATCACTTTTATTTTTTGTGGTGGCACTTTTGGTTTTTTTTATAATCACTGATGAAATTGTCCTTGAAAAAGAAGAAACTATTGATTTTACAGTATTCAAATTTTTTAAAGAATTTATTATTCGCCAGGGTCTCACAGACTTTATGTCTGTCATCACGCAGTTTTCTTCGGTGGCGCTCATGAAAATTGCCTATCCGGTTCTTATTGTTATTTTACTTCTTTTTAAATTTTACAGAAAAGCTGCTTTTACCTTTGTTGCGGGAGTTGGCGGCTTATTGCTCATTTATGCAATGAAAATGTTTTTTGCCAGACCTCGCCCGCCTTATCCACTTTTGAATAAGGAAGAGAGTTTTAGTTTTCCCAGTGGTCATGCAACATTCAGCTTTATATTGTATGGCACGTTGGCCTATTTTATCTGGTTAACAGATTTGCCGAAAGTCTGGAAATATATCGCCATGATTTTTCTGGTTTTGCTTTCTCTGACTATTGGTTTCAGTCGCGTCTATTTACGGGTACATTATCCGAGTGATGTGGTGGGCGGATTTTGTTTGGGATATTCCTGGCTTTTTCTCATCATATATACTTTTAGAAGATGGTATCCTATAAAATGATGGTGTCATTAAAAATGGTGTATTCGTAATTAAAAATACATTTTCTTCCGAATTTATTTCCCCTAATTGCACAAATTTAAAAATGTAAATTTTCCTGTAGAAAATATATATTCAATGATTTTGGTGTCTTTTTTTATTCTATTATGTTAAATAGAGAAAAAAATTAAGTTAACGATGGAATTAGCTAAAAACCATTAGATGAAAAAGGGTGTATTAACTATTTAATTAATGTTTTAAGTTTCTACCTTTGGCTTACTAATAACACAAAAACACCAATGCATGAAAATTCAAAATTTATTTTATTCGTCTTAAAGTTGGCCCCGCCACTTTTATTCTAGTAGTTTGTTACATTGTTGAAATTAATAAACGCTACTCTTCCACAGGATTCCAAATCCATATCCTATTTTTTCAATTTCAAAAAACTGATTGACGAAATTTTTTACGGTTTCTAATCCTTCTAAGGGTTCACACGTTCTACATTTTGCTTTTATTTATTTCGAACAATGAAGTTTGAAGGCTCTTCCTTACATCTTAGATTTTAAATAATAAAATTTTGGATGAAAAAAAGTTGCTCATTGTGGTGAATAATTGGTCGGGATCCCAATTCTTGAAGTTGAAATTATATTATCGTTGGTCGATACTTACATTTTCTACTGCAATCCACAAAATTATAGAGTTACCTAATTCCCCTATAAAATTTTTGAGCTTCAATGCTTTATAATTTACTTCATTTATAAATTTAATACAAATGAAAACACAAATTTATTTTAAGAAAATACAACAACTCTTCAGTTTAATTTTGTTGCTTTTTCTAATCAGTACTAATTTTTCTGCCCAGACCAATAATTGTCAGGGCTATACCCTCACGCAGGGAGGTTGGGGTGCTCCTAATTTAGATAATCCTCATGTAAGTTATCTTTATGGTAGTTTTGCAGGAGCTTTTCCTGAAGGTTTATCTTTAGGTTGCGAAACTGGTTATAAATTACAATTAACATCTCCAGCAGCAGTTACCGATTTTCTGCCTTCCGGTGGAACTCCATCTGCTCTGGATAGTAATTATACGAATCCTGGGTCAACCTATTCCAACACCTTAGCAGGACAATTGATTTCTGTAATGCTGGCTGTAGGTTTTGATAATTATGATACCAACTTTTCATCTCCAACCATTCCTTTAGGCGAATATATTTTTACAAGTGGTGCTTTTGAAGGAATGACAGTAAATCAATTTTTGGTATTAGCCAATAATTTTATGGGCGGCTGTGGCGTTTCCGCCTATTCCGCTACACAATTTAACCAAGCAGCAACAGCAATTAATGAAAATTATGATGAAGGAAATAGAGATTTGGGATATTTGAAATGCTGTGCTCTACAAATTGTTGTAAAGTACGACCCAATAAACTGTTTCGGTGAAACTACAATTGTTCATGTTACAGCAACTGGCGGCTCTTCTGCTACAGTGGGGACTGGTGACTTTCCTAAAGGTGCAGGTACTTACACCTTCACAGTTACAGATGGTAATTGTTCCTCAAGCGAAACAATTACGATTGGTCAACCAGATCAATTAGAAGCCAAAATATCAAAACAAACACCAATAGATTGTTACGGTGGCAAATCCGATGTAACAGTAACACCAAGTGGTGGAACTCTTCCATATAAGTATCTTTGGAACGATGTGGATAATTCAGAAACAGCTTCAGTAAGTTTAGGCGCAGGTTCTTACAGTGTAGTAATAACTGATAAAAATGGATGTTCAATAACTATGAATGTTATCATTACACAACCAGATCAATTAACAGCTGAAATATCTAAAGATCCAATAAAATGCTATGGTGGAACCTCTGAAGTAACCGTTACAGCAAGTGGTGGAACTCCTGAATATAATTATCTGTGGAATGATGCCGCAAATTCAACAACAGCATCAGTAAACTTAGGAATTGGTTCTTACAGTGTAGTTATTACAGATGCTAATTTATGTACAGTAACTAAAACTGTTGAGATCACTGAACAACCAACTAAATTAGAAGTTGAAATATCTAGAGATCCAATAAAATGTTACGGTGAAAAATCTACAGTAACAGTAACACCAAGTGGTGGAACTCCTGAATATTATTATCTATGGAATGATGCCGCAAAATCAACAACAGCTTCAGTAAGTTTAGGCGCAGGTACATACAGTGTAGTAATAACTGATGATAATGGATGTTCAATAACTGAAGATGTTATCATTACACAACCAGATTTATTGTCAGCTAAATTACATTCTACAGAAATTTTATGTAACGGTGGCAATTCAACAGCGAGCGTTACAATAACTGGTGGAACAGCTCCATATACTTACGCTTGGTCTAATGATGGAACTGGGGAGACATCAGTTTACGTTGCTGGTTCTTACAGTGTAACTATAACAGATGATAACGGTTGTACAGCTACCGCAAATGGTACGATTATTCAACCAGATCTATTAACTTTAAAACTTTCAACGCCGGCACTAGTATGCGGTAATGGAACAACCAATGTTAGCGTGACAGTACAAGGAGGAACTCCTGAATATAAGTACTTGTGGTCTGATGGCTCAACTGGGTCATCCGCAATGTTACCAAGCGGGAAATTTACAGTAACAGTAACAGACAAAAACGGCTGTATTGCAACTGCAAGTGGTGAAGTGAAAACTTTCGATTGTGGTAAATTTACAACCGTAACACAAGGTGGCTGGGGTGCAAAAGCTGCAGGTAAAAATTGGGGAACTTTTAGAAACCAATATTTTGCAGGAGCATTCCCATCTGGTTTAACAGTCGGTGCAGGTTCAAGCTTCTTGAAACTTACAACTGCGAAAGCTGTAGAAGATTTCTTGCCAAGTGGAAGTACTCCACGAGCATTGAATCCAGGTACATTAGTAGATCCAGGTGGAACATATTCTAATGTTTTAGCAGGTCAGGTGGTAGCATTAACTTTAAATGTGAGATTTGATGAATATGTCGCCAGTTTCTCTCCATCATCAACCCTTTTAGGTGATATGATCGTGGTTTCAGGAACATTTAAAGATTGGACAGTTTATCAAGTTCTAGCTGAAGCAAACAAAGTTCTTGGTGGTTTACCATCTATGTACTCTCCTTCAGAGATGAATTCGATCGTAGATGCTATTAACAACAATTACGATGGTGGTAAAATAGATAACGGTCTATTAACTTGTCCTTGCCCAGGTGCAGCGAAAACAATTACTGCAGTTGCCGCAATCGCAAATCCGATAGTGCCGGAAGTAGCCAGCCAGGTTACGCTGTATCCGAATCCTTCAAATGGAGAATTCAACCTCAAATTCGATGCTGACCGTGATAGCCCAGTACTTGTACAGGTTTACGATCTAACAGGTAAATTAATCGGAGATTACAGCAGTAAAGTTACACGAAATGGCAATAAAGCCAGTTTGAATGTAAGTAATGGCAATCTGGTAGGTGGTTTATATCTAGTGAAAGTTAAAACTTCAACTACTGAAAAAACCATTAAACTGATCATTAAAAAATAAATATTAATTTCATAAAATGAAGACTGTCTACCAAGGCAGTCTTTTTTTTATAGCTATTGTGTAAGATTATTCTGTCGGTAGATACTTCTTCATAACATAAACTAATCTTTTGTTGCTCACAATTTCTGTATTTCGTAAATTCGAAACCGTACTCGGAATTACCAATAAATCATTTTAATTCTGATTTTATATTCAAAGTTGATTTTCAGTTTCGTATAAAACTAAATACAATGCCAGAAGGACCATCCATATTATTTTTAAAGAATAAGCTGCAACGCTACAAAGGAAAAATGGTTTCCCAAGCCTCCGGTTATGGTGAAATGGATAAATCGAAAATCGAAAATATTAAACTTCTGGATATTGATACGTATGGCAAAAATTTACTTTTTGTTTTCCAGGATTTCTTTGTCGGCGTTCATTTGGGCTTGTTTGGAAGCATGCTGGTCAACAAGCGTAAAAAAGTAAATGCCAGTTTTGCACTTCATTTTGCCTCCGATGAAATCAACTTTTATGTTGCGAAGACCAAATTGTACGAAGGTAAACCGAGTGATCATTTCAATTTTAAAACCGATATTTTAAAATCCGAATTCGATCCAGAATTTATCATCAAGGAATTGCAAACGAACCATGCTGATGAAATGATTGGTGATGTTTTGATGGATCAAAAACTTTTCGCCGGCGTCGGAAATATTATCAGAATCGAAACTTTATACCACGCGAAAATTCATCCGGAAAGTATCGTTAAAGCGATTCCTGAAAAAAAGCTTATTTTCCTCCTGAAAATGGTGGTTGATTATGGCGAAGAATTTTTGAGTCTCCTGAAAACTGATGGTGTGAAAGAAGCAGCCATCATCTATGGCAAGAAAATCTGTCCAAAAGATAAATCGGAATTGATCATCGAAGAAATGGGCAAAGTGAAACGCAAAACCTACGTTTGTAAAAAATGTCAAAAATTATATCAATAAAAAATCCTGCTTCATGCAGGATTTTTAGGTGTATTTTTAAAAGGTTTTATTTTTAGCATTTGTAGTGGTTTTCTTCAAAAAGTCCTTCTACCGACCAGTATCTTTCGCCCGTATCATAATTAAAGGTGAGTATTGTTGCACCTTTTGAAATATCGGCCAGTTTTTTATTCACTGCGGCGAGCGAAGATCCCGTGGAAATTCCAGCTAAAATTCCTTCTTCCCTTGCGAGTCTTTTTGTGAATTCAAAAGCTTCCTCTTTTTCCACTTCAATCGTGCCATCTAATATTTCGGTGTTCAGAACTTTTGGCACAAAGCCAGCACCAATTCCCTGCAACGGATGCGGTCCCGGAGCGCCGCCCGAAATCACCGGTGAATCTTTCGGTTCCACTGCAAAACTTTTTAGATTGGGAAATTTCTCTTTTAAAACTTCCGTAACACCTGTAATGTGACCACCAGTTCCAACACCGGTAATCAGGTAATCAACACCTTCTGGGAAATCATTTAAAATTTCCTGTGCAGTCGTTTTCGCATGAATTTCTGGATTGGCTTCGTTTTCAAATTGTTGTGGAACCCAGGAGTTTTCAATTTCGTCGGCCATTTCCATCGCTTTGGCAATTGCACCAGAAGTTCCTTTTTCTTTCGGCGTCAATACGAAAGAAGCGCCGTACGAACTCATGAGTTTACGCCTTTCCACGCTCATACTTTCTGGCATTACCAATACTAATTTATAACCCTTTACGGCACAAACCATTGCCAAGCCCACTCCTGTATTTCCCGAAGTCGGTTCAATAATTACGGTGTCTTTATTGATTTTACCTTCTTTTTCAGCTTTATCGATCATGGCCAATGCAATCCGATCTTTAATGCTTCCGCCGGGATTTTGTTTTTCCAGTTTCATCCAAACCTCATGGTCCGGAAAAATTTTACTCAGTTTCACAAGAGGAGTATTTCCTATGGCTTCTAATATATTATTCAGTTTCATAAATTGTATTTTAAAGATTTAATATTTTTATCGGGATTTCGAATGTAATTTAATTTTTTAAATGCTAAAAACGATGGGTTCATTTGCGGGAAATTTATTTTTCACCGTGACTTGTCCTTTGTGGAAAACGACCGAATTCGGGGGAACGCTTTCTGTGATCCACACATTTCCACCAATGACGGAATGTTCTCCAATGACCGTATCACCGCCAAGTATGGTGGCATTCGCATATATAACGACGCCATCTTCAATAGTTGGATGTCTTTTCACATTGGCTAAATTTTTTGTGACCGAATGTGCACCCAGCGTTACGCCTTGATATAGTTTTACGTGGTTTCCAATGATTGTAGTTTCTCCAATCACAATTCCGGTGCCATGATCAATAAAAAAGTGCTCGCCAATTTGCGCGCCCGGATTAATATCGATGCCCGTTTTGCTGTGCGCAAATTCCGTCCATATTCTTGGGATGAGTGGAATTTTGTTTTTATAAAGTTCATGTGCAAAACGGTAAACGGCAATTGCGAAAAATCCCGGATAAGAAAACATGACCTCTTCGGTACTTTTCGCCGCGGGATCATTATCGAAAATCGCTTTCGCGTCATTTTCCAGAGACTTGTAAATCTTGGGGAAACTTTTAAAAAATAGTTCAGTTTCTGCGCTTTCTTTTTCATCGGTTACGGAAAACAGGATTTCATTGAATTCACTTTTGAAATTATTCAAACGCAGCTCGATATCACTGTATTCCGAACATCTTTGGTATTCCAGAAAAAAGATAAAACGAAAAAACCGCTCGATGAAATGCTCGATTTTTTTCTTATCGATATCATATTTCCTATTAGAATAACCTTCGTGAAGTCGTGTAGCAAAACCCATGTCGAACTTTAATTTGAAACAAATTTAGGATATAATTTAATGAACTTCTCTTGATTTAGGGTAATAAATAACAATCATCACCATCCAATCTATAAATTGTTTTTATACCGCAGACTTTTATTGAAACTTAATGAAGGACAAAATTGGTCAAAACTTTAACATTTCGTAAATTTGAATTCTTAAGTAATTCAGATAAAACTTAGTTTAGGTTCGCATTAAAATTACTTTTAAAATCATTAAAAAGATAAATATGAAAACGCAAGTTTCCATATGACCATTAAAAATCAATAAATAAAATAATATGAAAGTTACCGTAGTTGGAGCAGGAGCCGTAGGTGCAAGTTGCGCAGAATACATTGCCATGAAAAATTTCGCAGCAGAAGTTGTTTTGGTTGACATTAAAGAAGGTTTTGCCGAAGGGAAAGCCATGGACTTAATGCAAACCGCTTCTCTGAATGGTTTCGATACCAAAATTACCGGAACAACAGGAGATTACAGCAAAACTGCCGGATCTAAAGTTGCCGTAATTACATCTGGAATTCCAAGAAAACCTGGAATGACGCGCGAAGAACTTATCGGAATCAATGCGGGAATCGTGAAAGACGTGACTGCCAACTTGGTAAAACATTCGCCAGACGTTATCATTATTGTGGTTTCAAACCCGATGGATACCATGGCTTACTTGGTTCACAAAACATCTGGACTTCCAAAAAATCAAATTATCGGTATGGGTGGCGCTTTAGATTCTGCACGTTTCAAATACAGATTGGCAGAAGCTTTAGAATGTCCTATTTCTGATGTTGATGGAATGGTGATCGCGGCTCACAGCGATACAGGAATGCTTCCTTTGATGAGCAAAGCAACCAGAAATGGCGTTCCCGTAACTGAATTCTTAAGCGAAGAAAAACAAAATCACGTTGCCGAAGAAACCAAAGTTGGTGGTGCAACGCTGACCAAATTATTAGGAACTTCAGCTTGGTACGCGCCGGGCGCAGCGGTTTCGGTGATGGTTCAGGCCATTCTTTGCGACCATAAAAAAATGATTCCTTGCTCCCTAATGTTGGATGGTGAATACGGCGAAACTGACATTTGCTTGGGAGTTCCGGCAATTATCGGTGCCAATGGCGTTGAGAAAATTGTGGAGATCAGCCTAACAGATCCTGAAAAAGAAAAATTCGCAACCGCTGCAAAAGCAGTTCGTGATGTAAATGGCGATCTGAAATTCTAAATAATTTCCCCATATAAATAGAAACGCATCTTTTCGAAGGTGCGTTTTTTTTTGAAGCTTCACGATCTATTATTCTTTTAAGATCCATCCCGCTCTCCGCTATATCCCCTCATCGCTTGCGCGATTCGGGGGATGTCGCTGCGATCGGGGCTATAATATCATTCTCGTTTTTTCCGAAAGCTGAACAAGCATCAAACCTCTGTCAGCATTCTTTCCTTTAGAATTAATCCTTAAATTTGTGTTTCACTTTCATCGTACAAAATATTAATTACCAAAATATGTTCAAAAAATTAAGCGTCGTTCTTTTAGCCGTATTGTGCTCTGGATTCAATGCCCAGAAAAATAAATCATCACAAGTCGAAAGACCAAAACTCGTAGTGGGTTTGGTGGTGGATCAAATGCGATGGGACTTTCTTTATCGGTATTATGAGAAATACCAGAATGATGGTTTCAAAAGGTTACTGAAAGAGGGCTATTCTTTAAACAACGTTCATATAAATTATATACCGACTTATACAGCAGTTGGTCATACCACAATCTACACGGGCTCCGTCCCAGCGATTCACGGTATTGCTGGCAACGACTGGTTTGATAAAACCACGGGAAAAAATGTGTATTGCACAACGGACGAAAGTGTAAAACCGGTCGGAACAGAAAGTGTAAAATCAGGAAGTCATTCACCCAAAAATTTATGGTCAACAACCATTACCGACGAATTAATGTTAGCAACGAACTTTAAGTCGAAAGTAGTTGGAGTTTCTTTAAAAGACCGCGCCTCAATTCTTCCGGCGGGACATAATCCAACCGGCGCTTATTGGTTTGATGATACTACAGGTAATTTTATCACCAGTTCCTACTATATGAATGAATTGCCAAAATGGGTCAATGATTTTAATAATCAAAAAATGCCAGAACAATTGGTGAAAAATGGCTGGAATACGTTACTTCCGATAGCTCAATATACCGAAAGTTCTCCAGATAATTCGCCGTGGGAAGGACTTTTAGGCAGTGCAAAAACGCCTACTTTTCCGTATAACAATCTTGCAGCAGATTATCAGGCAAAACGAGACGTTATTCGATCCACTCCTTTTGGAAATACCTTGACCATGAAAGCTGCAGAGGCCGCAATTAAAGGCGAGCAGTTAGGTGCCGACGCAATTACTGATTTTCTGGTGGTTAACCTGGCTTCTACCGACTATGCCGGACACCGTTTTGGTCCTAACGCGATCGAAGTAGAAGACGTGTATTTGAGATTAGACCGTGATATGGCCGAGTTTTTCAAATATTTAGATCAAACAGTTGGAAAAGATCAGTATACGGTTTTCCTTTCAGCAGATCATGGAGGTGCGCACGCAGAAGGTTTCATGGAAGAACATAAAATGCCAACCGGATTTTATGGCGAAGACAATAAAGAATTTAATACCCTATTAAAATCTAAATTCAATGTTGATAATCTGGTTGCAAAAGTGACCAATAATCAAGTTTATTTGGATGATAAATTAATGACCGACAATAAATTAGACGCCGACCAGGTGAAACAGTATTTAATTGATATATTGAACAAAGATAAATCAGTCTTGTTCGCTGTTGATATGAAAAAAGCGGGTTCAGCTACTATTCCAGAACCAGTGAGAACGCGAATTGTGAATGGATATACCTGGCAAAGAAGTGGCGATATTCAAGTAATTTATCATGATTCTTGGTTGCCAACGTATTCAAAATTAGGAACTACACATGGCGCGTGGAATTCTTATGATTCTCATATTCCTTTAATTTTTATGGGTTGGGGAATTAAATCAGGAGAAAGCAACAAAGAATATAATATGACCGATATTGCACCAACTTTGTCCGCATTATTAAGGGTTCAGTTTCCAAGTGGGAATGTGGGAAATCCGATCATTGAAGTGATTGGAAAATAATTTTAGGAGGAACTTCTATAAATAAAAACCGCTTCCGAGCGGTTTTTTTATATAAAATCATTACTTGCTAATTACGCGGGAATTTAATTGGCCGCAGCTTCTTTTGTTTCACGACAAAAGAATAAAAATATAAAATATCTAAATCAAATGAGGAGATTCTTTCTTCGTCAAAATCACAAAATTGTTTTCTAAAAACTCATGTGACTTGTGCTTTAGAAATTCTACAATTCTTCTGGTTCAAAAAATTGATAAAAAAAAAGACTGCATTTCTGCAGTCTTCAATAGTCTTTAAAAAATTATTTCATTTTATTTGGCGGATAGTTTGCCATGATTTCCGCTACAATTTCTGGAATTTGTTTTTGCTTAGATTTCGGTGAATCTACAGAAATTCCTGTTCCGCTTCCTTGCCAAACCAACTTCTGCGTTCTCGCATCAATCATATCAAGAACTAAGGCGCCTTGATTATAATTTGAAGTCCAAGTTCTATTTACACCAAAACCGTAACCGAAAGGTCCGCCCCAACCGTACATTCCATAAGGTCTGGACGATTGAATGTCCTGTACTTTTTTGTGATTTGCTTTCACATTCACAATCAAATCGGGTGTTTCCGAAACGCTTAAACCTTTAGTTTGTAGTTGTCGTGAGACTTCGTTCAAAACACGGTCTTTATCAATATCGTTTAATTTCAAATCATCAATGCGTAATTTATACGTTTTGTACATATTGAAATTTGCAGTTTCTGCATAATCAGATTTCACCTGAAAAGGGCTGCAAGAAGTCAGTCCCAAAGTAGCAGATGCCAATAAAAGTAAGATATATTTTTTGCTCATGATATGTATATTATTTTGTTTGTAAATTTTTTTTAAACTACTTCATCAATCATTCTGCAGTCTTCTTTATTTCCGGTTTTGCTATTTTTTTAAAAGTGTCTGTCTTTTTATCGTAACCGTAAGGACAATGTTTGCAACCACTTTTGCAGCAATAACCGCGTTTTAAGTGATAGGCTTCCGTAAAAACTTTATAACCTTGTTCATTATAGTAAAAGTCTTCGTGTTCTTTGATAATTTTCTGGTACATAAGTTAAATCAGAAGGGTCGAAATTAATATCTTTGTTTGATGATCCTCATTTGGCAACGACTTCTCAAAAATACAAAAATTTCAGGGATCACTCTTTTTCCTTTCATCATTCTTCGCAAGCCCGAATACCGAACGGATCAAATACTTCTGAACCATGAAAAAATCCATTTACGCCAGCAAGCAGAATTGTTGGTGATTTTCTTTTACGTGTGGTATGTGGTTGAATATTATTATCTTTATTTCAAGCTGAAAGATTCCTTTCTCGCCTACAAATCAATTTCCTTTGAAAGAGAAGCGTATGCCATGGAAAACGATTTAAACTATCTCGACTCCCGAAAAATCTGGAGTTTTTGGAAATATATTTTGGATTAACTTTCATTTGGGCGCCTTTTTCCGCCTTCCACTCCCGCTTTTTTGTTGCACTTCGTTCCACAAAAAGAGCTCCGTTCAAGTCGGGGCGCAGTAGATATTTTAATTTATTGAGCTATAAACAATATCTGAAATGTAAATAAGAAGAGACAATGCTTTATAGCTATTAATCGAATTTTCTCCATAATCACTACTTTGTCCGTGTAATACATCATGTCTATTTTGACCATCAGGTTGATTTTCTATTTGAAAATTTCTATTCACATCAATTTTAATGAGTGGTTTTAAAAGGTCGCTTAATATTTCAGTTCCTTTAAATGAGTTAAAATATTTTTTAGTTTTTGGTTGTCCTTTTTGTGAAGAGAAAAATCTGTAATTTGTTAAATCGAGACAAATCCCTTCTGCTTGTGCGAAAAAAACTGGTGTGGACAAATAAAATTCTAATTTGCGATGAGCGTTAAGGGAAGCATTTAGTACATGTGCTCTTTCTGGAGATCTGCTCGTGATTATTTTTTGAATATTATCTATTTCATTGTCAAAATAGTTTTTCAAAAATAGATCTGCGTCTTCAACTTTATTGTTTTCGATTAAACTTGCAGCGAAAGTAACATTTGAAAAAGTCATTCCATATTCGACATACCATCCTTTTTCAGAAAGAATGCATACTGCTTTTTGAAAGACTTCGTATTTTTTTTTAAAATTAAAATCTTTTGGAAATAATTTTAGAGAAATTCGAGTACAACTTTTGAGAAGTTTACTTATCTCCTCACCAAATAAATTTGAATCGTTGGGACTTTTATATAAGTTATTGATGATAAGTTCTAATTTATTTGTTTGTTTCATAATTTAATTATTACCACTTATCTCTAATATAATTAATTTAGTAGGAATAATCATAAAAATTTAAATTACGTTAAAAATTAAAACAGCAATTATTTCCCGAACTTTGCACCCAATGAAAATCCCCAACTTTTCAATTCCCCTCACCGAAATTCCTCTTCAGAAAAATATTCAGCTTTTTCTGAAAAGAGAAGATCTCATTCATCCGCACATTTCAGGGAACAAATACTGGAAACTCTTTTATAATATCAATTCCTATTTAAAACAAAACCCAATAAATCCCTTCATTATTACTTTTGGTGGCGCATTCTCCAATCATATTGCCGCAACTGCGGCTTTAGGGAAAGAATACAATTTGAAATCTCTGGGAATTATTCGTGGAGAGGAAATTCAATACAAATGGCAACTGAATCCCACCTTAAAACTTGCGCACGAAAATGGGATGGACTTTCGTTTTGTAACCCGTTCAGCATACAAAGACAAAGATGCTTTAACAAAGATTTTACAAAAAGAATTCACTGATGCTTTAATTATACCCGAAGGAGGAACGAACGATCAGGCAGTCGACGGTATTCAGTTTATGCTCGCTGAGGAAACAAAAAGTTTTGATTATCTTTGCACCGCAGTAGGAACTGGCGGAACAATCGCTGGAATTTCTAAATTTGCAGAGAAGAATCAAAAGGTTTTAGGTTTTAAGGTGGTGGATGATATTTCCTTGAATAGTACGGTTTTAGAACTTTCAAACAGAAATAATTTTACACTTTTTGAAGCGCACGATGGAGGTTACGGCAAAATAAGTGACCAAAATATTCGTTTTATCAATGATTTCAAAGAGAGATATGACATTCAACTGGATCCAATTTATACTGGAAAAATGATGCGTCATCTTTTAAAGGGGATTGAAGAGGATTATTTTCCGAATGGCGCTAAAATTCTGGCTTTTCATACGGGCGGTTTGCAGGGAATCTTCGGAGCCAACGAATTATTGAAAAAACAGAATCGAGAATTGATAAGATTTTAAACTAAACAGTCATTAAAGATTGAAGTGATCATTGTGGAAGCTGAGACAGAAGGATTCTTTCGCAGATTTTAAAGATTAAGCAGATTAATAATTATATTAACTCTGCGCCTCGGCAGAATCAGCGAACGACAGAAAATTTGATCTTCAGATCAAAACCTCTGCGCCTTAAAAAAAGCAGTTTATAGAAATATTTTTTGCCTCCTTTAGATGAGATTAAAAAATAAAATATAACTGTTTATCAAATAAATATGATCGAAAAAACTACTGTTTTTTAAATCATTAAAATTAATATATGAAGAAAGTATTTTTTGCTTTGGCACTCCTAATTATAGCAAAGTTTCACGCTCAAACCTGGAAGACAGATGAGCAATATATCCAGAAATTTGCTTCTTACGCCGTAGAAGAAATGGAAAAATATAAAATCCCCGCGTCGATTACTTTAGCACAAGGACTTTTGGAAACTGGCGGCGGACAAAGTCGCTTGGCTCAGCAGGGAAATAATCATTTTGGAATTAAATGTAAAGAAGACTGGACGGGCAAAACAATGAAACACACGGACGATGCGCCAAATGAATGTTTTCGCGTGTATGACGATCCCCGTGATTCCTATGAAGATCATTCGAAGTTCTTGGCATACCGTCAATATTACGTGAATCTTTTCAAGCTCGATATGATGGATTATAAAGCCTGGGCTCACGGTTTGAAAAAAGCTGGTTATGCCACAAATCCACGTTATGCCTATATACTAATCGATAAAATTGAAAAAAATAAACTCTACGAATTCGACAAAACAAATTCTAAAGAAGTTCTTTATGCTGTTTTAAAAATGTATCCAGATTTGAAAAACGACCGTATTTTTATGGCGCAAATGGATCAGAGCCGGGCCACTACTAAACCTGTAACGGTAAAAGTTCCATACGAACAAGTTTCTTATGCAAAACAGCAAAAAAATGTAAATGATATTGTTTCGAAAGCAGAAACTTTAAAATCTATTTTAATTAAAAGTCACCCGAATGGCGGTAAGAAATTTGTCATTATTCCTGATGATATTAGTCTTGAAGCCATTTCAAAGAAATTTGGTGTTTCAGAAAGTCGTTTAATGAAATGGAACGAACTCGACGGAAATCGGTTGCGTAGAAATGACATTTTATTTTTAGAATCGAAATCTTCCTCTGGAAATGTTGCTACCTACAAAGCACAATCTGGCGAATCGATGCACGATATTTCCCAAAAATTCGGAATTAAAGTAAAAAAATTGTATTCGAAAAATCGAATGGACTTTGGCAGACAGCCGAAAGTTGGGCAAGTTATTTATCTACAAAGCAAAAAACCAAAGAAATAGGAAGGAAGTTAGACTGTAAAGGTTAAACTTTTATTATTTGTCATCACTCATTATTATCACTCATGAATTACCAAAGAAGTTCAGCTTTATTTGACGAAGCTTACAAATATATCCCGGGCGGCGTGAATTCTCCCGTTCGTGCCTTTAAATCCGTAGGTGGCGTTCCTATTTTTATGAAAGCTGCAAAAGGTGCTTACCTTACTGATGCCGACGATAACCAGTACATCGATTATATCAATTCTTGGGGTCCCGCAATTCTCGGACATACACATCCCGAAGTTTTAGAAGCCATTAAAAAGCAGGCAGAAAAAGGTTTTTCTTACGGAACACCAACCGAGCTGGAAACTGAAATCGCAAAATTTATTGTAGAAAATGTTCCAAATATCGACCAGATTAGAATGGTTTCTTCAGGCACAGAAGCCTGTATGAGCGCCATTCGTTTGGCTCGGGGTTTTACCGGAAGAAATAAATTCATCAAATTCGAAGGTTGTTATCATGGGCATTCCGATTCTTTTTTAATTAAAGCGGGTAGTGGAGCTGCAACTTTTGGAAATCCTAGTTCTCCTGGTGTAACGCCCGGAACAGCGCACGATACTTTGAACGCAAAATATAATGATATTGAACAAGTAGAAGATTTATTCCGTCACAATCAAGGTGAAATTGCTGCAGTTATTATCGAACCTGTTGCCGGAAATATGGGTTGCGTTTTACCGGAAAATAATTTCCTACAAAAACTGAGAAAACTTTGTGATGAAAACGGAGCGCTTTTAATTTTTGATGAAGTTATGACGGGTTTCCGTTTGGCATTTGGTGGCGCTCAGGAATTATATAATGTGAAAGCTGATTTAGTCACCTTCGGAAAAGTGATTGGTGGCGGACTTCCTGTGGGTGCTTTTGCCGGACGAAATGAAATCATGGATCATCTTGCGCCGAAAGGAGCAGTTTACCAAGCCGGAACATTAAGCGGAAATCCATTGGCGATGCGCGCCGGATTAACGACTTTACAAATCATTAAAAATGATAATAGTTTTTACGAAAACCTGAATAAGACGACCGAAACTTTAGATTTTGAAATTGGAAAAATTTTGAATTCTAAAAGCATCGAACATCGAATCAACCGAAAAGGTGCGATGATGAGTGTGTTTTTCCACATCAATGCGGTTTCAAATTTTGATGAAGCTGCCAATGCAAACCATGCACTTTTTAATAATTTCTTTCATCAGTTATTGGCGAAGGGAATTTATTTGCCACCGAGCGGTTACGAAACCTGGTTTATTTCTGATGCGATAAAAGAAAAGGAAATCGATAAAACATTAGACGTGATTCAACAGTTTGAATATTCTTAATATTTATATATTATTTTATAAGCCAAAAAAGCCAGTTCATTTCGAACTGGCTTTTCTATTTTGAGTGCCAAATTTTTATATTCGTGCTCTGTCGTATTGATGTGGAAAATCACATTCGTCTTTTGCTTCGAAGGAACCTTGAATAGCCAAGTAGGGATTTCTTAAAATTTCACGAGCGACGAAAATCAAGTCAGCTTCTTCTTTTTCCAAAATTTCTTCTGCCAATTCTGCAGATTTTATCAATCCAACAGCGCCGGTTTTCATTCCGGTTTCTTTTTTAATTTGCGCGGCTAATGGAACTTGGTATCCATCAAACAAAGTGATCTTGGTACCAGCAATATTTCCTCCGCTGGAAACATCGATCAAATCGACGTTTTTGCTCTTTAAAACTTCTGCAAGTTTTACGCTGTCATCAATATCCCAACCATTTTCTGCGTATTCAGTTCCAGAAATCCTCACGAATAAAGGGTGATTTTCATCCAAAAGTTCATTTGCAGCATCTACAATTTCTATAAGAAATCGGATTCTATTTTCAAAACTTCCGCCATATTCATCAGTTCTTACATTTGATAATGGAGACATAAACTGGTGAATCAAATAGCCGTGTGCTGCGTGAATTTCTATTAAATCAAAGCCAGCTTCCAAAGATCTTCTCGTAGCATCTTTAAAATCCTCAACTAACTTTTTAATTTCTGGAATTGTCAATTCATGTGGAATTCGCTCTCCTTCGGCATAAGGAATTTTTGAAGGCGCGACAGTTTCCCAACCATCTTCCAAAGAAAGCTGCTTACCAACCCAGGTTGAGGCTTTTCTTCCCGCGTGTCCTAGTTGAATTCCGATTTTGCTTTCAGAATTCTGATGTATAAAATCTACAATTATTTTAAAACCTTGCGTTTGTTCATCGTTCCAAAGTCCCGTGCACTTGTGCGTAATTCTTCCGTCCGGCACAACTCCAGTTGCTTCTACGATCAGCAAACCTGTTCCGCCTTGGGCGCGGCTCGCATAATGCACAAAATGAAAATCATTCGGAACGCCTTGATCGCAAGAGTACATACACATCGGGGACATTACCCAACGGTTCTTTAATTCGAGATTTCTAAATTTTATAGGGGAATATAATATCATAAACTTTTTTTAAGACGTCAAATTTACAAAAAGTGAAGTTGAAATTTGATCGCTTGTCATTTATAATATCGATATACGGTAAAGAGACCCTCAAAACGAAAACCTCTTTATAAATAATTTTTAAAAATCGTACTATTTATTTTTTGTAGCCATCGATATGAGATGCTAAAAATTCATTGATAATTCCATTTAAATTATTTACGATGAATTCTTCTTCCTCTTGTACGCAAATCGCAAACAGTGTAGCAGCTTCATAATGTTTCAGCTTAATTGCTAAATGAGCTAATCCGCTGTAGGATGCAATTTTTAAATGTGCTAATTTTTGAGAAACAAGAATTAAGGCGATTTCCCAATTTGCAATATCATCAGAAAAAAGATAGAGGTGGCTGATTGCTTCGGAGAGAATTGCGTTGATGCTTTCACATTTTTTACGTGTGACAGTTTCACCTTCCAGCTGAAAGATTTTCCGCATTCTAACCATATGTCTGAGGTGAATTGCAAAATGACGTTTGAGAATATCATGTAAATTTGGTGAAAGTATTTTATTTTCAATTTTACCGAATTCCTCTTCTATCACGCATTCCGCTTCGTACATCTCCTGTAAAGAGTGAATAAAAAAAATTTCCAGTTCAGATTGGGATTTTAAAATTTTATTATTTGATAAAGAACGAATCGGTTTATCAATATTTTTCATGGCGATCATTGTACTATTTTGGAAAGGTAAAAACTGAATATTCCAAAGGTAAAACTACGATAAGAGATTTGTAAAAAAGGGAGTCTTTTCACGGTTTATTTCTATGATTGTACTCATAAGAAAACTCTAATTCCAGGTGTTAAATATCCTTGTTTATACTATTTATCTAAATCAATTTTGAATTCACGGCAGAATAATTATACTAATGCGTTCTGCCAAACTGCAGCAGAAAAATTAGCAGGTATATATTACATGGAGATTCAATGGTTTTTAAAAAAATCAGCTATCTTTACTTTCCTATTTTTAATACATGCAAAAAGAACATACTATAAAGTTTGAATCTATTGAAAGTTATGATCATCTCGATGAAATGGAGAAGATGCTATTCGATAAAGCAATGAAGTTTCGTGATTTAGCGTACGCGCCGTACTCTGATTTTACCGTTGGTTGTGCAATTTTACTGGAGAATGGTGAGATTATAACCGGCAGCAATCAGGAAAATGCAGCGTATCCTTCAGGCTTATGTGCCGAAAGAACAACCATTTTTTATACCGGAGCAAATTATCCAGACGTCAAAATCAAAAAACTTTTCGTTATTGGTGCGCCTCGAAATGCAACTTCATCTGTTCCGATTCCGCCTTGTGGAGCATGCCGACAATCTATTTTGGAATATGAAGCCAAGCAAAATGAAGAGATCGAGATTTATTTTGCCTCTCTTGGTGGAGCCATTTACAAAACAAAATCTATTCGGGAACTCTTGCCCTTTTCTTTTGATTCCTCATATCTTTAAATAAAACCATGAGAATTGCCGCTATCGACATCGGAAGTAATGCAGCGCGCCTGCTTATAAATGAAGTAACGGAACCTAAAAAAGGAAAACCACAGTTCACGAAACTTAATCTTTTGCGTATTCCACTGCGTCTGGGAATGGATGTTTTTACCAAAGGTGAAATCGGCAAAGAGCGAGAGCAGATGATTATGGATTCGATGACAGTTTTCAGCAATCTAATGAAAATTTATAAAGTCGAGCATTTTCGGGCTTGTGCGACCAGTGCAATGCGAGATGCGAAGAACGGTCCTGAAATTATTGGGAAAGTCAAGAAATCTTCGGGTATTGACATCGAGATTATTTCTGGAGATGAGGAAGCAGGTTTGGTTTTTGAAAACCATGTCGCCGATGCACTCGATAAAAACTCCGCCTATCTTTATATTGATGTGGGCGGCGGTTCCACAGAGCTTATGTTCTACGAAAATGGTCTGATGGCGTATGAGAAATCTTTCAATATCGGAACGATTCGCTTGCTGAACGGTTTGGTTACTGAAGATTTATGGAAGGAAATGAAGGAGGAAATCCGAAAAAATATTAATAGTAAAAAGCCGGTTGTAGCCATTGGATCAGGCGGAAATATTAATAAGATATTTTCGATGAGCAAAACGAAGGATGGCAAACCAATGTCCAGCGCTTATCTGAAAAAATATTATAAAGAAATGAATGACTTGTCTGTTGCCGAGCGCATGAGCAAGTTTAATCTGCGGGAAGACCGCGCCGATGTTTTGGTTCCGGCTTTGCAAATTTTCAATAATGTAATGAGTTGGAGTGATATTGACAAAATATTTGTGCCGAAAATATCTGTTGCAGATGGTTTGATTCACAGTATTTATGACGGTCTCCAAAAGAAGTAAATATTTAAATATTACTTTTTTCCCAGTTCGATCACTTCTAAATTTTCGATTTGGTCGCCATTAATTTCAAAACGCATCATCGTTCGCATTTGGTGCCAGCCGACTTTTCCCATCGCACCAGGATTAAGATGAAGTAAACTATTTTTCTGATCATACATCGCTTTTAAAATATGGGAATGTCCTGAAATAAATAGTTTCGGCGCTTTTTCGGAGATTTCTTTTCTAGCTAATGGTGTGTACTTGTTTGGATAACCGCCGATATGAATCATCAAAACTTCTACATCTTCACATTTGAAGCGTAAAATTTCGGGAAATATTTTTCGGATTTCTGTGCCGTCGATATTGCCGTAAACGCCGCGTAGAGGTTTTATTTTCTCTATTTTCTCAATAACCTCAAGATTTCCGAAATCTCCGCAATGCCAAATTTCATCTGCGTTTGTTGCGTATTCTAAAATCCGATCGTCGATGTAAGAATGTGAGTCGGAGAGGAGCAATATTTTCATGCTGTAAATTTCTTACTTTTATTTTTACCTACAAATCAAAGTTTACTGCTTCCTGTAAAAAAGAAAATAGTAAAAAAGCAAAGTGATAAAGGTTTTGTTCAGCATAATTTATCGGTGTTTTTTTATATTTAATGTTCTCTCGCCGATTTTCTTAATCTGTGGGAGTATAAATATCAAAATTAGATTTGCATTTTTTTGGATATTAATAAATAATAGGGAAAGAAAAACCGCTTGATGTTTTAGCCCGGATTGTAGAGGAAATCCTTTTTTGTCTCGTTTAAAAACGAGGCAAAAAAGATTGAAACGGAAAGCCGGACTGAACTTGGCAACAATCGAACATTTGATGCTCCCAAAAATTCAGTAAATTTGCACGTGATGAGGTATTGTATCGACTTTTCGTATTTGGGTAAAAATTATTTTGGCTATCAGATTCAGCCTCATGAAATTTCTGTACAGGAAGTTTTAGAAAATGCGTTATCGACAATTCTTCGCGAAGAAATTAAAATTACAGGAGCCGGGAGGACTGATACCGGCGTTCATGCGAAGAAAATATTTGCGCATTTCGATACTGAAAAAAATCTGGGGGAAAATTTAATTTATCAACTGAATAGTTTTTTGCCGCAAGATATTGCGATCAAAAGAATATTCCCGGTAAGAGAAAATTTTCACGCACGGTTTGATGCAACGTTTCGTACATATGAATATTACATTGATTTAGAGAAAAATCCATTCACCCAAGATTCGTCCTGGCAGATTTGGAAGCGTGATTTAGATGTGAATCGAATGAACGCTGCGTGCGAAATTCTTCTCACCTACGAAGATTTTACGAGTTTTTCTAAACTTCATACCAATACCAAAACCAATTATTGTAAAATCTACAAAGCCAATTGGGAGCAGACTGGTTCGCAATTAATATTCACTATTTCTGCAGATCGATTTTTACGGAATATGGTTCGTGCAATTGTTGGAACAATGGTCGAAATCGGAAATGGAAAATTAGAACCGCAAGATTTGCAGCGGATTATCGGAGACAAAAACCGAAATTCTGCGGGAACTTCTGCGCCGCCACAAGGTTTATTTTTGGTAGATGTAGGTTACGATTTCTAAATATCAATCACCGCAATATCTAAACTCAATTTTTGTGCACTGCACATCTTTGCAAAATTCCGTATTTTTGCAGCGGAATTTTAAATAGAATATGAAGAAACAATCGACTTGGGATATAATTAAACGGCTATTCGTAATCGGAATGAAATTTCGATCGTGGTTTATTGTGACGCTTATTATTTCCATTGTTTTGTCTATTATTTCTACTTATCGCCCGTATTTGACGATGCAGATTGTTGATACCGATATTATTCAACTTCGTGACAAGGATTTGATGATGAAGCACATTTATATTCTGGTGGCTTTGGTTTTCGGCGAAACATTTCTAAACTTTTTTCTCGTCTATTTTTCCAATTATATTTCCCAGAATGTAATCCGTGATATACGGGAAAGATTGTATCATAAACTGATTTATTTCCGAACTTCTTTTTTTGATAAAACCGCGATCGGACAATTGGTGACGCGAGCTGTTGGCGATGTAGAAACTATTGCGACGGTTTATACTGATGGTTTTTTGATGGTTTTTGGAGATATTCTGCGCATTGTTTTCGTCTTGATCATGATGTTTCAGGTTGATGTTCATTTAAGCTATATTTCCTTGGTGATTCTTCCGCTGATGGTTTTTATTACCAGATTTTTTCAGAAAAGATTGAAAAAAGCTTTCGGTGACGAACGAACCTGGACGGCCAACCAAAACTCTTTTGTACAGGAACGACTTTCGGGAATGTCTTTGGTGCAGGTTTTTAACCGTCAACAGGCGGAATTTAAAAAGTTTGACGATATTAATATCACCCTGAAAAGTGCGTTATTAAAAACCGTTTTTATATTTTCACTTTTCTTTCCGGTTGTTGAACTTATTTCTTCGCTGTTTATAGGCTTTATCCTATTATATGGTGGTTTTATTACCATTAAAGCTGGGGCTGTGATTGCTTTTATTCAATATATCTCAATGTTAATTCGTCCGCTGCGCCAGATTGCAGATCGTTTTAATAATATTCAAAGAGGAATTGTTGGCGCAGAAAGAGTGCTGGGCGTGATGGATGAGGATTTTGCCATGACTAATCATGGAACAATTGCCAAATCTCATTTTGAGGGAAAAATAGAATTTAAAAATGTTCACTTCTCTTACGATGAAAAACAGGAAGTTTTAAAAGGAATCAGTTTTAAAGTAAATCCCGGCGAAACTGTAGCAATTGTTGGCGCAACTGGTGCTGGAAAATCGACAATTATTAGCTTAATAACGAGACTTTACGATATTAATTCTGGTAAAATTTGTTTGGATGGTGTCGATTTAAAACAATATGAACTTTACAATTTGCGAAGTCATATCGGAGTGGTTTTGCAAGACGTCTTTTTGTTTCATGGAAGTATCTTCGAGAATCTCGCGTTTGGTGATGAGTCGGTAACATTAGAAAAAATAAAGCGAGTCGCAAAGGATATTGAAGTTGATGAATTTATAGAAAGTCTACCTGGCGGTTACGATTACGTTGTGCGCGAAAGAGGTTCCTCGATTTCTCTTGGTCAAAGGCAATTGCTTTCTTTTTTAAGAGCTTATCTTTCTGATCCAAAAATATTAATTCTTGATGAAGCGACGTCCTCGATTGATCATGAAAGTGAAAAATTAATTCAGCGCGCGACGGAGAAGATTACAAAAAACAGAACTTCTATTATTATTGCCCATCGTCTTTCAACCATTGTAAACGCTGATAAAATCATCGTGATGGATCACGGCAAAATTGTGGAAGAAGGCAAACATGAAGATCTACTTTCTCAAAACGGATATTATTCTACACTTTATAGATCACAACTTAAAGTGGAAAAAGCGGCGAGTTAATCCAGACCGAAAGGAACGAAATTCAAATCCGTTTTCCATTCATCTTTATACTTACTAGTGAGATAATCTGAAATTAACTTGTTGTTTTCTGTAGCAATTTGGGAAATTCCCGGAGAAATAACACAGTTTTCAGTTTTTACTTTGATGCCATATTTATTCTCAAAATCGGAATAATCATTAGTCGCTAAGCCAAAAACGACAAAAGAAGCTCTCTTTTCTTTCAGAAGAAATTCTAAATTTTTCTCTGTTGCATACATGAGGAAATCTCCAGCTTTTAAATCTTTTCCCTCCGAAGTTGACAATTGATCCAAACTTGAATTGAGGTCATTGATTACTAAAAAATCAGGAGTTTTCGAAGTGCAAGAGATTAAAAATAAAATAATAAAAGAAGATAGAAAAGTGCCTGCTTTCATGGAACTGTTTTAAAGTAGAGGTTAAATTATTAGAAAAGTTAAATCTCGCCTGCAGTATCGATAAATAAATCCGCTCATCTTTGAACGGATTTTTCATTTTATTAAAAGCTTGTTTAATTTCCGACAACGGTTCGCACATTCACAAACTCCTTTAGCGCTACCAGAGAAAGTTCAGTTCCATAACCAGAGCTTTTTGTTCCACCAAACGGAAGTCTGGGATCAGAACTTGAACTTTTATTCACACTGATGGTTCCGGCGTCCAAATTTTCAATGAAATATTGCTGTCTTTTTTTATCTTTTGTCCAGACCGAATCTGATAAACCAAAAGGTATAGCATTCGCTAATTTTACAGCGTGCTCGTCATCTTTTGCAATCATTACCATGCCGAGCGGACCGAAAAGTTCTTCTTTTAAAATGGGGTTCCCCTCTTTTACTTTAATTAAACCTGGTACGAATTCATTATCTGAAATTCGTTCTAGGGGTAAAATAATTTCAGCACCTTCTTGCAATGCTCTATTATATTGTTTTTCCAAATCATCAGCCAGATCTGGGCGCGCCATTCCAGCAATATTGGTTTTTTTGTTAAATGGATCGCCAGCGACAAATTTTTGATATTCTTTGATGAAGATCGGCAAGAATTCCTTTTCGATGTTTTTCTGAATGATGAATCTTTTCGCTGCATTACATGCTTGACCACAATTTGCCAGCCGTGATTTTGCACCGCTTTCTGCAGCATCTTCAAAATTGGCGTCATCTAAAATAATAAAGGCGTCACTACCGCCTAATTCTAATAAGGATTTTTTAATGTTTTTACCTGCTATAGATGCGACTTTACTGCCTGCTTTTTCACTACCCGTTAAACTTACTCCTCTAATAATCGGGTTTTTTAAAACGGTTTTGACTTCTGCGTGACCAATTTCTAGGTTTTGGAAAACCCCTTGTGGGAATCCAGCTTTCAGAAAAATATCTTCAATCGCCTTTCCGCTTCCAAAACAAATGGAAGCATGCTTCAAAACGACCGTATTTCCCGCTAAAATTGCAGGAATCGCAAATCGTAGCGCTTGCCAAAAAGGAAAATTCCAAGGCATGACCCCTAAAATGACGCCTTTGGGAACGTACTGAATTTCGGAAATTCTAAATTCAGTCTCAATTTTTTCAGATTGTAGCACGTTTTCGGCTTCCGCGTAATACCGAACCATGAGTGCGCATTTATTGATTTCTGCGACAGACTGCGTAATCGGTTTGTTCATTTCCTTGGTGATGAGTTTTCCAAAAGTTTCCGCGTCCTTATCCAATACTTTGGCCAGTTTTTTTAGCAGTTTCTGTTTATCTTTAAATGAAACGTTTTTCCAGATTTCGAAGGTTTTCTGTGCAGTATTTAATTTATTGTTGATGTTCATGTTGTCTATATATATTAAAGGTGGACTTCTTTTTTTTAAGTCGTTCTACAAATTTAAGAAAATGGACGTGAAAGAAACATTGAATTCTCCAATCATGATTATTTCAAAAAATTAGAACTTTGATCAGGCTATTTAAGCATATGTTGAAAACATGATTATTAAATGCCTCATATACTTTGAGGATCGCAATATTTTAATTATTTTTGAGCAATAAAAATTAACAGAATGAATGCACCGGCTGAATTAAAGTACACCAAAGACCACGAATGGGTTAGGATTGAAGGTAACACCGCTACCATCGGGATTACAGATTTTGCACAAGGCGAATTGGGCGATATCGTATTTGTAGATGTTGACTCCGTTGACGATGAACTTTCCGCAGGAGATGTATTCGGAAGTGTAGAAGCAGTGAAAACGGTATCTGATCTTTTCTTGCCACTAACTGGAACGGTATCTGCTTTCAACAGCGACCTTGAAGATCAGCCTGAGTTGCTGAACACCGATCCTTATGGCGCAGGTTGGATTATTAAACTTGAATTAGTAGAAGATGCTGATCGGTCTGAATTGTTAACTGCAGAAGAATATCAAGCTTCACTTGGATAAGATTTCAAAAATATTTAGTAAGATTTTGCCCATTTACTGGGCATTTCTTACTTTTATGCTGCTCAAACCAGGCGTAGAAAATCTGGAATATCCTTTTATGTTTCAGGGAATTGATAAAATTCTACATCTGAGTATTTTTGCCCTTCTTGGGTTTTGCTTTATGAGCGCATTTCCGCGGATAAAGTTTCTCTACTTTATTCAAATCATGATTGCATATGGGCTTCTTACAGAAATTCTTCAGGATGAGATGGCATTTGGCCGTTCTTTGGAATTTCTAGACGTAGTTGCAGATACTGTGGGCGTTCTTTTGGGATATGTAGTTTTTAAAAAACTCCAAAAGGTTTCCTTTTAAATTGCCACCTTTTCAAAACTTTTTCACTTCATCATTTAAATTACCTATATATAGAAGGAAATTTTTTCCTTTATAATTAATTTTAATTTCGCGGTTTTCTTACTTGAATATCTTCGTCGATATTAGTTTGAAGACTTTTCAGGAATATTTTTTAAGATATTTCTCGATATATCTCCTTCTCTTTCTTTAGGAAGAATTCCGGCTTATTTTAATGTTACTTAAAGGTTAAAAAGACTTGATTAACGGTTGGATTAAGGTTTTAAAGTTAGAAAGGTGTTGTGAAGCGATAATGTTAATAACTTAATTTGGATAATAAATAGGTGTGTGATAGTAAGTTAGTGGGTGTAATTATACACATGTTTAAAATAATTATAAAAAGAGTTGCAAGATGTAGAGTGTGTTAGTATATTTGCACCACTCTAAAACAGAGTAGCGAAGTAGAGAGACAGGTAATTGAGGATTTTGATTTGGGACGAAAGTTTTACAATTTATTTCAGAAAAAGCTTGTGAATTAAAAAAAGGTTCTTATCTTTGCAATCCCAAATCGAGAGAGACGGGGAGCGAAGTAGGAGCAGATTGAATTGTTAGGGATTAGATTTTGGGAGTTGGAAAAAAACTTTTAAAATTTCTCCAAAAACATTTGGTCAATTAAAATAAACTTTATACTTTTGCACTCGCAATTCGGAAACAATGACAGATTAGTTTTCGGAAATAAAGCGAGAAGAGAAAGAGATCATTGACATACAAATAACAACCAAAAAAGTAAGGAAAAATTAGAGCGTCAATAGCTTTGAGTGAGTCAGACAAACATACAATGGAGAGTTTGATCCTGGCTCAGGATGAACGCTAGCGGGAGGCCTAACACATGCAAGCCGAGCGGTATAGTTTCTTCGGAAACTAGAGAGCGGCGTACGGGTGCGTAACACGTGTGCAACCTACCTTTATCAGGAGAATAGCCTTTCGAAAGGAAGATTAATACTCCATAATATATTGAATGGCATCATTTAATATTGAAAACTCCGGTGGATAGAGATGGGCACGCGCAAGATTAGATAGTTGGTGAGGTAACGGCTCACCAAGTCAATGATCTTTAGGGGTCCTGAGAGGGAGATCCCCCACACTGGTACTGAGACACGGACCAGACTCCTACGGGAGGCAGCAGTGAGGAATATTGGACAATGGGTGAGAGCCTGATCCAGCCATCCCGCGTGAAGGATGACGGTCCTATGGATTGTAAACTTCTTTTGTATAGGAATAAACCTTTCTACGTGTAGAAAGCTGAAGGTACTATACGAATAAGCACCGGCTAACTCCGTGCCAGCAGCCGCGGTAATACGGAGGGTGCAAGCGTTATCCGGATTTATTGGGTTTAAAGGGTCCGTAGGCGGACCGATAAGTCAGTGGTGAAATCTCATAGCTTAACTATGAAACTGCCGTTGATACTGTCGGTCTTGAGTAAATTAGAGGTAGCTGGAATAAGTAGTGTAGCGGTGAAATGCATAGATATTACTTAGAACACCAATTGCGAAGGCAGGTTACCATGATTTAACTGACGCTGAGGGACGAAAGCGTGGGGAGCGAACAGGATTAGATACCCTGGTAGTCCACGCCGTAAACGATGCTAACTCGTTTTTGGGGCGCAAGCTTCAGAGACCAAGCGAAAGTGATAAGTTAGCCACCTGGGGAGTACGATCGCAAGATTGAAACTCAAAGGAATTGACGGGGGCCCGCACAAGCGGTGGATTATGTGGTTTAATTCGATGATACGCGAGGAACCTTACCAAGACTTAAATGGGAATTGACAGGTTTAGAAATAGACTCTCCTTCGGGCAATTTTCAAGGTGCTGCATGGTTGTCGTCAGCTCGTGCCGTGAGGTGTTAGGTTAAGTCCTGCAACGAGCGCAACCCCTGTCACTAGTTGCTAACATTCAGTTGAGGACTCTAGTGAGACTGCCTACGCAAGTAGAGAGGAAGGTGGGGATGACGTCAAATCATCACGGCCCTTACGTCTTGGGCCACACACGTAATACAATGGCCGGTACAGAGGGCAGCTACACAGCGATGTGATGCAAATCTCGAAAGCCGGTCTCAGTTCGGATTGGAGTCTGCAACTCGACTCTATGAAGCTGGAATCGCTAGTAATCGCGCATCAGCCATGGCGCGGTGAATACGTTCCCGGGCCTTGTACACACCGCCCGTCAAGCCATGGAAGTTTGGGGTACCTGAAGTCGGTGACCGTAAAAGGAGCTGCCTAGGGTAAAACAAGTAACTAGGGCTAAGTCGTAACAAGGTAGCCGTACCGGAAGGTGCGGCTGGAACATCTCATTTTTGAGACTCTTCGTTAGGAGAGTATAAACAAACAAAACGGTACGCAAGTACCAGAGCACTTGCTCAAAGTTAGCTTTAGTTTTTCTTTATTTGGTTGATATTTATAAAACATACACCCACTAGGATTAGTAATCAGGGAAGAGAGATAATTAACAATTATTAATTAATAGTTATTAATTAAATAGAGTCTCGTAGCTCAGCTGGTTAGAGCGCTACACTGATAATGTAGAGGTCGGCAGTTCGAGCCTGCCCGAGACTACTAATAACAAGACGGGAAGATAAAAGAGCCAAGAGTCAAGACGTTAAAATCTTGTTTCTAGCATCTTGAATCTCAGAGTCTATACTAGCGGGGAATTAGCTCAGTTGGCTAGAGCGCCTGCCTTGCACGCAGGAGGTCAAGGGTTCGACTCCCTTATTCTCCACAAATTGTAGCAATACAATGAGATAAAAACTGGATTTACGCTGATAGGAGCGTGAGCGTCCCGACTAAAATCGGGAAGGTCAAGGGTTCGACTCCCTTATTCTCCACATTATTGTATCAATTACGATGTACCAAGTACAATGTATTTTAGGATACAGTGAGAACAAGTTACAGCAATGTGACGAAAAGCTTCTGAAAAGAAGCAAGAATAGAAGATATTTACGATACAGATTAGAATGATGCCGAAAGGAGGCAGGACGGACTAAGAGATTAGGAAGTTTAGATAGGATCGAACCTATATTATTCACAGTTTTGAACGACTGATTTAAAAGTTACGGATGGAGCCAAAAACACATCTGTTCATCAGAAGGGCAAGAAGAGATAAGATCATTGACATTAACGATAAGAACATCACAAAGAGAAAACCGAGCACTTTCGAGTGCCGAGTTTAAATAAAACTAGTTTAACACTTAGGTGTTAGACAAAAAACTGAACTAATATATTATTAGGAAAGAAATCGTTAAGGGCGTATGGCGGATGCCTAGGCTTTCAGAGGCGAAGAAAGACGTGGTAAGCTGCGAAAAGCTGCGGGGATCGGCACACACGAATTGATCCGCAGATGTCTGAATGGGGCAACCCGGCTGGTTGAAGACCAGTCACTCTAATTTATTAGAGAGCAAACCCGGAGAACTGAAACATCTAAGTACCCGGAGGAAAAGAAATCGAAGAGATTCCGTAAGTAGTGGCGAGCGAAAGCGGATTAGCCCAAAAGTCTTTATATGTTTAGAAGAATGTTCTGGAAAGAACAGCCAAAGACGGTGATAGCCCGGTATTTGAAAGGCATACATAGATGATAAATGAGTAGGGCGGGACACGTGAAATCCTGTCTGAATATGGGGGGACCATCCTCCAAGGCTAAATACTCCTGAAAGACCGATAGTGAACAAGTACTGTGAAGGAAAGGTGAAAAGCACTTCGAATAGAAGGGTGAAAGAGAACCTGAAACCGTACGCCTACAAGCGGTCGGAGCCCACAAGTTGGGTGACGGCGTGCCTTTTGCATAATGAGCCTACGAGTTAATTTTACTAGCGAGCTTAAGTACTTCAGGTACGGAGGCGGAGCGAAAGCGAGTCTGAATAGGGCGCTTAGTTAGTAGGATTAGACGCGAAACCTTGTGATCTACCCATGGGCAGGTTGAAGCTTTGGTAACACAAAGTGGAGGACCGAACCGGTTGACGTTGAAAAGTCTTCGGATGACTTGTGGGTAGGGGTGAAAGGCCAATCAAACTGGGAGATAGCTCGTACTCCCCGAAATGCATTTAGGTGCAGCGTTGCAATATAGTTTATTAGAGGTAGAGCTACTGATTGGATGCGGGGGTTTCATCACCTACCAATTCCTGACAAACTCCGAATGCTAATAAATGTTCTGCAGCAGTGAGGGCATGGGTGCTAAGGTCCATGTCCGAGAGGGAAAGAACCCGGACCAACAGCTAAGGTCCCCAAATCTATACTAAGTTGAAATAACGCGGTTGAACTGCATTGACAGCTAGGATGTTGGCTTGGAAGCAGCCATTCATTTAAAGAGTGCGTAACAGCTCACTAGTCGAGCGGTTCGGCATGGATAATAATCGGGCATAAGTATAGTACCGAAGCTATGGATTTATAATTTTTGAATTATATCTGGTAGGGGAGCATTCTGTTTGCACAGAAGCTAGATCGTGAGATTTGGTGGAGCGGACAGAAAAGAAAATGTAGGCATAAGTAACGATAAAGGGGGCGAGAAACCCCCTCACCGAAAGACTAAGGTTTCCTCAGCCATGCTAATCAGCTGAGGGTTAGTCGGGACCTAACGCGAACCCGAAAGGGGAAGTGGATGGACATAGGGTTAATATTCCCTAACTTGCTCACACTAAAAAGGGGACGGAGTGCCGTACTTACTGGAGACTGACGGAATAGTCAAGACCTAGCCTTCGGGCGAAGTTGTTGTAGGGAAAGTGCTTCCAAGAAAAGCCGAAGTGAAGCAACCCGTACCAAAACCGACACAGGTAGTCGAGGAGAGAATCCTAAGGTGCTAGAGTGAATCATGGTTAAGGAACTAGGCAAAATAGTCTCGTAACTTCGGAAGAAGGGACGCCAGCAGCAATGCTGGCCTCAGAAAAGAGGCCCAGGCGACTGTTTATCAAAAACACAGGACTCTGCTAAATCGAAAGATAATGTATAGGGTCTGACACCTGCCCGGTGCTGGAAGGTTAAGGAAGGTTGTTAGCCGCAAGGCGAAGCAATTAACTGAAGCCCCAGTAAACGGCGGCCGTAACTATAACGGTCCTAAGGTAGCGAAATTCCTTGTCGGGTAAGTTCCGACCTGCACGAATGGTGTAACGATCTGGGCACTGTCTCAACCATGAGCTCTGTGAAATTGTAGTCTCGGTGAAGATGCCGAGTACCCGCAATGGGACGAAAAGACCCTGTGAACCTTTACTATAACTTCGTATTGACTTTGAATAAACAATGTGTAGGATAGGTGGGAGACTTTGAAGCTGGCACGCTAGTGTCGGTGGAGTCAACGTTGAAATACCACCCTTTGTTTATTTGGAGCCTAACTTCCTAACGGAAGAACAGTGCGTGGTGGGTAGTTTGACTGGGGTGGTCGCCTCCAAAAGAGTAACGGAGGCTTTCAAAGGTACCCTCAGCACGCTTGGTAACCGTGCGTAGAGTGTAATGGCATAAGGGTGCTTGACTGTGAGACCTACAAGTCGATCAGGTGCGAAAGCAGGACATAGTGATCCGGTGGTTCCGTATGGAAGGGCCATCGCTCATAGGATAAAAGGTACTCCGGGGATAACAGGCTAGTCTCCCCCAAGAGCTCATATCGACGGGGAGGTTCGGCACCTCGATGTCGGCTCGTCACATCCTGGGGCTGGAGAAGGTCCCAAGGGTTGGGCTGTTCGCCCATTAAAGTGGCACGCGAGCTGGGTTCAGAACGTCGTGAGACAGTTCGGTCTCTATCTATTGCGGGCGTTAGATGTTTGAGAGGGCTTGAATCTAGTACGAGAGGACCGATTTGAACAAACCTCTGGTGTATCAGTTGTTCCGCCAGGAGCACCGCTGAGTAGCTACGTTTGGAAAGGATAAGCACTGAAAGCATATAAGTGCGAAACCTGCCTCAAGATGAGACATCTTTTAAGGGTCGTTGGAGATGACAACGTTGATAGGCTATAGGTGTAAAGGCAGTAATGTCATAGCCGAGTAGTACTAATTACCCGTAGATTTATTGCCTAATTAAGGTACTCGATAGTGCAACTACGGTTGTCTCTTTGTGAACGTTTTTATCGATTTTTTATACAGAATCAAGAAACAAGATTCAAGAACCAAGATATTTAAAGTCTTGACTCTTGGCTCTATCATCTTGAGTCTTATAAATAATAATATACTGTACATCCTTTTGTACAAAACAGCCTTTAGGGTGGTTTTAGCAGAGGGGCTCACCTGTTCCCATTCCGAACACAGAAGTTAAGCCCTCTAGCGCCGATGGTACTGCTAACGCGGGAGAGTAGGTCGCCGCCAGTCTTTTTTAAAAGCCTCATACATTTATTTGTATGAGGCTTTTTTGTGACCAATAATTTGAGAGAAATGCCAAGATTCAAGATCCAAGAATCAAGATTAAAGATTCAAGAGTCTAGAATCGAGAGTCAAAACTTAAGACCCAAGTATAAAGATGAGAGATAATAGTTGATTCGCGAATTAGAATACTCGATATTGCGATAGAAAACAAGTACAAATATTTTTCTTGGTAAAAATGATTGCCAGAAATTATAGCCCGGATGGTAGCGACATCCTTTTTTGCTTATCACTGGTTTTATTTAAACTAGAATATTGTAAGCAAAAAAGATACAGCGGACAGCCGGAGAGGTTTTGTAACAAGCGAAAGCTATGTTGCTCATTCTTGAAAAGTTAATGAAGTACATATTTCTAAGTAGTAGTTTTACCTCTTTGTTGTAATTAAGTAAAATTTGGAGTAGATTTAAAGATTGTAAATACTAAATTAATAAACAATGAAAAAAAATATCTTATCGCTATTTTTAGTGGGAGCATTTGCATTTGGTAATGCTCAGGTTAAAGCACCACAGCCCAGCCCTGCTGCTACTGTAAAACAAACCGTAGGACTGTCTGAAATTACAGTAGAGTATTCCCGCCCTTCTGCCAATGATCGCAAAGTTTTTGGTAATTTGGTTCCGATAAATCAATTGTGGAGAACGGGTGCCAATGGATCTACGGATATCACTTTTAAAGATGATGCGAGTTTTAATGGAGTTAATGTTCCGGCAGGTAAGTATGCTTTATACACTATTCCATCAGCAAACGAATGGGAAGTAATTCTTTATAAGGATACAGAACAATGGGGTGCACCAAAGGAATTGAAAGACGATCAGGTGGTGGTTACAACAAAAGTGAAGTCAGAGAAAAACCCGATACCTGTAGAAACTTTCTCGATAGGTTTTAGCGATCTTAAAACGGATAAAGCAAATCTAATCATGAGTTGGGAATATACAATTGTGAAAGTTCCTATCGTAATTGATTCTAAAAAGCAGGTTTTGGAATCCATCAATACGACCTTAAGTTCTAAAGATGCGAAGGCGGGAGATTATAATCAGGCTGCTGGTTACTATTTGCAAGAGAAAATGGATTTAAAGAAGGCCCTGGAATATTCAACGAAGGCAAATGAAATGCAACCGGACGTTTTTTATATGTTAAAATTGAAATCTGAGATTCAAGCCGCAAATGGAATGAAGAAAGAGGCGATCGAAACCGCGAAGAAATCAATGGAGTTGGCAAAGAAATCGAGCAATGATGATTATGTGAAAATGAATGCGGATAATATTGCGAAGTGGAGTAAGAAATAACAAACCATTTATTTTCAAAATGAGGACACCAATTATTGGTGTCCTTTTTTTATATTTCGATTTTCTTAAACATTGGTTGAAGTACACTCGCACTCGCTATCATCAACAAACACCCAATAGGATTCAGCCATAAAAATTCTAACTCAATAATTTCCTTTACATCTAAAAAGTACAGTAGAATAATCACAGGTTCTACGATCAATATACTCCACATCGTTGCTTTTCCACCGATTTTTGGAAAGAGGAAGGCGATTGCAAAAACGCCTAGAATTACGCCGTAAAATAAGGAACCAATAATATTAACTGCCTGAATTAAATTTTCAAACAGACTCGCATTTACTGCAAAGAAAATGGCGACTATTCCCCACATTAAGGTGAAAAGTCTGGAAGCATTCAAATATTTTTTTTCTGAAATATCGGGTGCAAAATTCCTTTTATAAATATCTACCACGGTCGTTGTGGCCAAAGCATTCAATTCTGAAGAAGTAGAACTCATCGCCGCGGAAAGAATAACGGCGATTAATAATCCGACTATTCCGGTCGGCAAATAATTTAAGATGTAGTAGATGAAAACATAATCTTTGTCATTCGATTCAATTGCCGGGGCCTCTTTATCAATTAACTTTTTTACATCTTCTCTGATGACGACTTCTTTTGCCTGAAGATCCTCTAATTCCGACATTACTTTTTCGGAATGATCGGTTTTCCAAATTGCAATTTTCTGTTTCTTCTCTTCGTGAAGTTGATCGAATTTAGAATTTAGAGCTTGATATTCTGTGTTGTTTTGAAGTTGTTGAGAGAGTGGATTAAAATTTAAAGGCGTCTTTTCGAACTGAAAGAAAACGAAAACCATCACGCCGATAAAGAGAATAAAGAATTGCATTGGGATTTTGAACAAGCCATTAAAAAGCAATCCAAGTCGCGCTTCTTTCAAACTCTTTCCAGTCAAATATCTTTGAACCTGACTTTGATCGGTTCCAAAATAACTCAGGAATAAAAATGTCCCGCCCAAAAACGCAGACCAAATATTGTAGCGGTTATTTAAATTAAATTCAAAATTCACGGCATTAAGCTTTCCCATTTTCCCTGAATAAAGCAACGCATCATTTAAATCTAAGGGTAATTTTTGAACGATCAGAAAAAACGCCAAAAACATCCCGATAAAAATAACGAACATCTGTTGTTTCTGCGTCTGACTCACCGCTTCTGTGCCACCAACTAAAGTATAAATGGTCACCAAAGTTCCAATAACAATATTGGTTAAAATCAGATTCCAACCCAAAATGGTCGACAGAATAATGGCCGGGGCAAAAATCGTAATCCCTGCTGCTAAACCTCTTTGAATTAAAAATAGAATCGCGGTTAAAATCCTGGTAGAAAGTCCGAATCGTTTTTCTAAATATTCATACGCCGTTAAAACATTCATTTTGAAAAATTTCGGGAGTACCCAAACGCATAGAATAACCATCGCAAGGGGTAAACCAAAATAAAATTGCACAAAGCCCAAACCGTCGTGGTACGCTTGTCCGGGCGTAGATAGGAATGTGATGGCACTTGCTTGTGTTGCCATAATGCTTAAGCCGACCATCCACCACGGATTGGTTTTGCCACCCAAAAATGATTCCGATGTTTTTACTTTTTTGGATTTATAAATCCCGTAAATCACAATAAACAACAGCACGAAAATGAGAACTGCCCAATCTAAATTCTTCATTTATAGTAGTTTTGAAAGAGTAACATGGCAAAAATCATCAAAACCGTGACGGCCAAGAGGGCAATATAAAGCCTTTTCCAATTCGTATCTTTTTCCTGATTCATATTTTATTTTTATTTGGGCGCCTTAATCCGTCTTCCGCTCCCGCTTTTTTACTTGGCTTAGTTTCGGCAGGCTCAACTACTACGACAAGCTCAGCCACCAAGTAAAAAGAGCTCCGCTCAAGTCGGGGCGCAGATTTTCGCGATTACCATATGATCTTTTATGTACTTCTCAACAGCATTTTCAGACCTAAACTTTTGTGACTTTGTGGTCTGAGATTTTTTAGATTATTTAGTTTTTCCCAAAGCCAAGATATTCATAAACAATTTATACGCCCCCGGAACTCCAGCAGGTAATTCTCTGAAGAATGATAAACCCGTATAAACGTAAGTTCCTTTTCCGTATTTTCCCGCCAATAAAATTCCCTTTTGTGGAGATTCTCCCGTATCATTTCCTTCTAAAAGTGGAATTAAATTCTGATCCCAACCGTCCGCGAAATATAATCCTCTTTCCTGAACCCAATTGTCCATGTCTTTTTCTGTAATTTTATTTGGAACATTAAAGACTGGATGATTCGGAACCAAAAATTTCAGTTTTACATCTTCTTCAGAAATTCGATTAGCTCCTAACTGTAATTTAAAAGGAGCAATTTCATTGGTCAATAAACCGCGATTGGTATTGTATTGATTGATCACCAAACCACCATTTCCTATAAATTTCCAAATATCCTTATTGATCAAAGCCATTTCGGGCTGTGTATTATAGATTCTTATCCCTAAAATTAAAACATCATAATTTTTTAGAAGCGACGGATTCCAGTTTTTTAAATCCAATTCGTCAACAGATAAACCAATTGCTCGAAGTGAGGAAGGGATTTCGTCGCCAGAACCTTTCAAATAAGCGATCTTAACATCTGGAATTTTCAAATCTAAATTCTGAATTTTTGCCTGCGCATTTTTAATCCAAATTTGTCGGTCGATGTGCGGGTATTCGACAACGTTTAAAGATTGATTATAAGTTTTTCCATTTGATTCTACCAGTGCATCTATCGTAGAATTGGCATCATTGGAAATTGGTTCCACCTTAAATCGTATCTTTTTCTTTTCCCCAATTTCTTTAAAATTAATAGTTTGTGGTGGTGACATTTTCCAGTCTTTGCTTCCTTTTAACGAAACTTTTGCTGTAGAATTTGGAAGGAAACTTTCTACTTCAACCGCTATTTCTTTTGGCTGATTGCTGAAAATGAAATTATCCTGGTCAAAATTGGCTACAAAGGAAGGAACGATATAAAACGGTTCGTATCGTTCACCAATAGAAGGATCGACTGTTTTTTGCTGCAAAGGAATATTGAAATCAATTTTTGTAGAACCAAAATCAATGGTAATCGATTTTTTGACAGGATATAAAATTTCAGGTTGTCCGATATTTTGTGGATTATTAACCACATATAAATTATTTTTCGGTGTTTCCTGAAGCCAGTAGGGATTTGAAATTTTCGGATCATCAATCTTCAATTTCTCTGTCGCTTTATAAGATTGGTTTGCTAAAATTTCTTTGTTATCTTTTCCAGAAATCGAAATATTTATTGCTGCATCACTTCTATTCGTAATTTCTAAGTTGGTTGAAATTTCCTGATTTATTGTTCCGAAAGCATTTTTTGTCGTCCATTCAAAGTAAATTCCCTGAGTTTTTAAAATTAAATTTTTGACTTGTTTTAATTTTAAATCATCTGCATTACTTTTTTGTAAGAGTTTATAGACTTGAAGTAGATTATTTAATGAAAGTTGGGGATTTTTATAATTAAATTCAGAAACAGCTTTATCCATCTGAGTTTTAAGAGTTCCATTTTCAAAAGACAGATTTATTCCCTCGAAAATATCATTGGATTTCGGTTTGTCTCCTTTTAAAAATTTTAAATATTCTAAATCCGAGCCTCTTTCCAAAGCCATTCCAAAACCTTGACAAGCATGTTTGCTTCTACTTTTCGCAGAAATTTCGTTATTCGAAATTCCGAGTGTGGGGTAGTAATTTCCAACATTGATGGAGAATAAATCACTTTTATCTGCTTTATCAAAGTTTTCTTTACTGCCAAAAAACCACCAGCTTGTATTGTAAAACATTCTTTTTGGTTGCCAAACTTTTACATATTTCAACTGTTCCGGAAATGCAGTTGGATCTCCGGCTAAATCAAATGCTTCCATGGCTAAAAGTGCCGAAGCAGTATGATGTCCGTGCGTTTCACCGTTTGAATTTGGATCAAAACGGGTGATAATAATTTCAGGTTTATTTTTCCGGATTGCCCAAACAACATCGGCTAATATTTTCTGTTTGTCCCAGAATTTCAATGTTTCTGTGGCAGTTTTAGAATATCCAAAATCTAAAGCTCGCGTAAACCATTGTCTTCCTTTATCAATTTTTCGTGCTTCTAAAAGTTCTTGAGTTCGGAGTAATCCTAATAATTCTCCTTTTTCGGTACCGATTAAATTTTGTCCGCCATCGCCCCGAGTTAAGGAAAGATAAACTGCATCAACATGTTTTTCATGAGTAAACCAGGAAATAATTCTGGTGTTTTCATCATCCGGATGCGCAGCGAGATACATGACCGTTGTATTATTTTGCAACCGAAGCAAATCATCGTATATTTCTGAAGAGCTGTGTGTAACGGACTGTGCTGAAAATATAAGTGATATAAAAAGGCAAATGCCACCGAAAAATTTAATCATGGCCTAAAGATAAAAAGTTCTTCTCACTAAATGATATAAATTATAAGTGGTAGCGCCAATATTTTCGAAAATGTTCGTCGAAGGTAATTGCTTTTAAATATTTTCGAGGAAACTTAGAATTAAAGTGTAGCGTTGATATAAGTCAACTACTATTAATAGTTTCTAACAATTCAGACCATAAAATCGCTAATAATTATTAAATAGAATTTGTATAAATGTTCAATGATAGTATTGCATAGTGCTCACCTAATACAGATTAGAACGATCTGGCTGTTTGTAATTTTACCTATTTATTCTAAAATTTGTATATTTACTCTTAACATTAAAAAATCAAACAATGAAAAAATTATTCGTATCCGCCTTGGGAGCGGCTTTATTATTCGCAGTTTCTTGCAGTAAAGAAGTTAAAGAAGAAGCTGTTGCAACAGATGTAGTGAATGTAGAGGGTGAAAATGTTGCAGATGCACAAATGGATCTTAACGACGATGTTATTAATGCTCAAGAGGCTGTAAATGCTGCTCAAAGAGAATTAGACGATGCAACTGCAAAAGGAGATCAAGTCCTGACTGATGCAGCGCAAACTAAACTTAACGAATTGCAGGCTAAATTAGACATGATTAAGAAAAATGCTGGAGAAGCAATTCGCGCTACAGATGGCCGAAGTGACGGATCAGATACAAGACTAGACAATATTGAGGACGCAGCAGGAGCGAAATTAGATAATGTAAAAGATGCTGCCGATAATGTAAAAGATAAGGTAGAATAATATCTGGAAGACCATTACTATTTCTGAAATTGAAATGAGTAGAAATTAAGCCAGCCTTTAAAAGGTTGGCTTTTTTTTATGCGATGGAACTAGAGATTGTTTTTTGAAATTTAATTTAACGAACACATTCTCTGTAAAAATCCATATTTCGGTTATTGTACTTTCTTAAAATTTGAAACCGTCATATTATATTGCCGAGAATTGCATTCATCTGAAATATATTGTATACTCAGTTGATCACCCTTAATAATATATTTGTAAACGCCTTTACTTTTTACGGGACAAGGTGAACCGCCCATCGTTTTTTCAATATGCAGTGTATCATTGGAAACTGTATATTTCATTTGCTCTACCATTTTATCTTTTAGCAAAACATTGATGTCTTCGCCTGTAAATTCAAGAATGATATTTTGAGCCGTAGGAATGTTAGCAACTCCGGCCCATGCTGTGTTATCGATAGGATTCACATCTTTTGCTTCTTTGCAATTGAGTAAAACCGAGAAAGCACCAAGTAAGAAGATTTTGATAATTGTTTTCATTTTTTGGTTTTTAATGATATACAAATTTAGTGGTTCATTAAATTATATATTGGGTGATTCAACCCTATTTTCGTGGCTATTGATTTTTAATGATAAAAAGAATTGTGTCCACATTAAAAATTCAGAAATTTCCTGACTTATACCTTGTTTTATAATATTGTATTCGCTTTAATAATGACTACATTTGAGTAACACTCATTTGTATGTTTAAAAATTCTGCTTTACTCGATAATACAAAATCTTTTTTTGCGGAAATTGGAGACATCACCCTATTTGCAGGACGTTTCTTTCGCGAAGTGTTTTTGCCGCCTTTTGAGTTTAAAGAATTAATACGGCAATGCTATAATATTGGGAACCGATCATTATTGCTGGTTTCAGTGACTGGATTTATTTTAGGTCTCGTATTTACGCTGCAGTCCAGACCGACATTAGAGCAGTTCGGGGCAGAATCCTGGATTCCCTCCATGATCAGTATTTCTATAATTCGTGAAATCGGACCTGTAATTATTGCCCTTATTTGTGCAGGAAGAATAGGATCCGGAATCGGTGCAGAACTCGGTTCAATGAGGGTTACCGAGCAGATTGATGCCATGGAAGTTTCCGGAACGAATCCCTTTAAATATTTAGTGGTTACCAGAATTTTGGCGACAACTTTAATGCTTCCACTCCTTATTATTATTGGCGATGCGATCTCTTTATTTGGATCTGCAATTGTAGAAAACCTTAAATCGGAGGTGTCTTTTACCTTATATTTTAGTCAGGTTTTTAAAGCGATATCTTTTGGAGATATTATTCCTGCTACCATAAAATCTTTTTTCTTTGGTTTTGCAATCGGATTAATTGGCTGCTATAAAGGATATAATTGTGCGAAAGGAACAGTGGGAGTAGGTGAAGCTTCTAATGCGGCTGTAGTGTATACGTCGATGCTTGTTTTTATAATTGATTTCATTGCCGTATTTGTAACCGATATTATTTTTGATATTTAATTATGGCTGAGAACAACAGAAAACCAGTTTTGGAACTAAAAAATATTACCAAAAGTTTTGGTGATAATCAGGTGCTCAAAGGTTTTAATCTTCAATTATTTGAAGGTGAGAATTTGACCATTATGGGAAAATCAGGCGCTGGAAAATCAGTCATGGTAAAATGTCTCGTAGGTTTACTGAAACCTGATGGTGGAAGTATAAGTATTCGCGGGGAAGATATTACAGAAATGGGTCAGAAAGAATTGGATGTTCTTCGCACCGAAATAGGTTTTCTTTTTCAGGGCAGCGCTTTATACGATTCCATGACGGTTCGAGAAAATTTAGAATTTCCTTTAAGAAGACACCGCGACGAAGTAGAAAGCTCCGCAGAAACTGAAGTTTTAGTGATGGAAGCTTTAGAAGATGTAGGTTTAGGGCAAACTATTGATTTAATGCCTGCTGAACTTTCTGGCGGAATGCAGAGAAGAGTAGCGCTCGCCAGAGCTTTGATTCTAAAACCAAAAATCCTCATGTACGATGAGCCTACGACTGGTTTAGATCCGATCACCTCAAAGGAGATCATTGAATTATTGCGAAGTATTCAGGAAAAATATAAAACGTCTTCCATCATTATCACGCACGATGTAGATTGTGCAAGAGTGATTTCTAATCGAATGATCCTTTTGGTAGATGGTGTTAATTATGCCGAAGGAACTTATGAAGAACTTCTAAAATCAGAAGATCCCCAAGTTCAGGCTTTCTTTAAAAATTAAAATTATGGCAAAATCCTCCAATAAAATGAGCGTCGGAATATTTGTAGTCGTTGGGACAATTTTACTTGTCACCGCGCTCTATTTCGTAGGTAAGCAACAGCACTTATTTAGCAAAAGCATCAAATTATATTCTGTTTTTGCAGATGTAAGCGGATTGCAGCTGGGGAATAATGTGCGTTATTCTGGCGTGAATGTCGGAACGGTGAGCAAAATAGAAATGACTGCCGAAGGAAAAATTACAGTAGAAATGTCTGTGGATGAGCAAGCTGCACGATTTATCAAAAAAGATGCGGTTGCAAGTATTGCTTCAGATGGTTTGGTGGGAAGTATGGTCGTTAATTTAGTTCCCGGAGAAAATGAAGCGGCAAAGCCCGTCACAGCTGGAGATCGTATTATTGTGAAAAGTAAAATTACCGTTGATGAAATATTGGAAACTTTCGGCAAGACCAATGAAAGTGCCGCTTTGATCACTTCTGATTTGGCAAAAATTACCCATAAAGTCGTCGAAGGAAATGGGCCGTTGGGTGCATTGTTAAGTGATGCCGATTTAGAAAATGATCTGCGACGTTCCGTATCTGCCCTGAAAAGAACCGCAGAAGGTACCAATATCGCAATGGCTAAAGTGAATGCAGTAATTTCTAAAATCAATTACGATCAAAGTGCAGCGGCAGTTCTTTTGAGTGATCCAAAATCTCGACAACAAATTCAGGATGTTTTTACCAATTTGGAGAAATCCAGTCAGGATATTAATAAGGTGTCAAAAAGTTTAGATAGTTATGTGAATGAAATTAAAAATGGAAAAGGCTCCTTAAATTATATCGCTAAAGACGAAGGTTTGGTAAAAAACATAGATTCTACAGTTATTAATGTGAAAGAGGCGACTGATAAATTAAATCAAAATATGGAAGCTCTAAAACATAATTTCTTATTCCGCGGCTATTTCAGGAAATTAGAAAAGAAAAAGAAAAAAGAAGCAGAGAAAATAGATACTTTAAAATTATAAGTATTCTCGACGAAAGTAAGAATGTAAAATATTCAAAAAAATAAACTGCAGACCTTGATTTGCAGTTTATTTTTTTGTTGTTAATGTTTACTTTATTTAGAATTTAATCGAATAAATTTCTCTTCTATTTTAAATATTTTTTGGTTTCTGATTAATCTTTTGTTCCCCAAGGTGCTTCAGGCGTCGCAACCGGTTTTGTTAAATCGAATTTTATCGTAAACAATCGATCACTTCCGATTCTTCTGAGATTATAAGTGAAGTGATCTGCTTCTAGGGTAAACCACCAAACGTTCGTCGCAGCTTTCGGTAAAAGTTCTGCTGTATAAGCGTCGGCGGGAAACATCTGTAAATTATCTAAACCAACATTAGAACTTGTGCCGCCGTACTGCGTAGATTTTTCTTCGGTACCATCTGCGTTTCGGTGATCATGTTTCAACCTTAAAATTTGAGCCTCATTTTTATGCAAAACCCACGTTCGCGATTTATCATCGCCCACGAAAAAGGGAATTCTGATATCATTCGGCGCACAATTTCGTACGTGCATGACTAATTTTTTTCCGGTGAATCCGTCACCCGCAACTCCACCGGAAATAATTTCTCCTTCAAATGCTTTTCCGCAGTGAGACTGAAGTTTATTCCAAAATACCTCAGACGGCTGCGAGTTTTGAGCAATTAAAAGAAAAGGTACAAAGAGGAAAATACTTAATAATTTTTTCATTTTTTTGGTAAAACATTTTATTGTGGAAAGAAAAGGAAAATGTCCCAGGAAACTAGGATCATTTAGTTAAGGTCACCTCAAACTCCTGCGCTCTGATCAACTCTGCAATCGCCAGCATATCTTCACCAATTAAACGATCGTTTTCTAATTTGGCCACTTTCGTTCTAATTAAAGAATAGGCATTTTCGACATGTTTACCACATTTTGCGGGACGTCGGAATTCTAAACCTTGAGCCCCAAACATAAGTTCTACCGCAAGAATGTTTTCTAAATTCCCTAAAACCTGGTTGAATTTTCGTCCCGAGATACTTCCCATCGACACATGATCTTCCTGACCTAAGCTCGTAGGAATTGAATCTGCGGAGGCGGGAAAACACAAGGTCTTATTTTCTGTAACCAAAGCTGCTGAAGTATATTGCGGAATCATAAAGCCTGAATTTAAACCAGAACTTTCGGTCAATAATCTTGGTAAACCATATTTCCCCTCCAGCAAAAGATAACTTCTTCGATCGGAAATATTACCAAGTTCAGCCGCAGCTAACGTTGCGTAATCCAAGGGTAAAGCCAATAATTGTCCGTGGAAATTCCCGCCTGAAATCGATTCTGCAGCACTTAAAATAATGGGATTGTCGGTAACTGAATTCAGCTCAGTTTCAGTTAAATTTTTTAAATGTTCAAAAGCATTTCTGCTTGCGCCATGAACTTGTGGTACACATCGCATAGAATAAGGATCTTGTACACGGTCGCAATATTCGTGGCTTTTCAAATTCTCAGAATCCTTCAGGAATTTCACCATTCTGGCAGCTACTTTTTTACTTCCAACAAAAGGTCGAATGTCATGAAGTTCTTTTTTGAAAGGACTCGCTGAGCCACGATAGGCCTCTAAACTTAAGGCCGCAGTTAAATCTGCTAAGTCAAGTAAGTAGTCGAATTTATATAAACCTAAAATCGCGTGTGCTAAAATAAACTGTGTACCATTAATTAAACCTAAACCTTCTTTTGGACCGAGTTCCAGAGGTTCGATATTATTTTCTGCAAGAACAGCTGCAGCGTCTCTGATTTCGTCACCTTGCCAAACTTTACCTAATCCTAAAAGAGGCAAAACCAGATGTGCCAAAGGTGCTAAATCACCAGACGCACCAACGGAGCCTTGTTCTGGAACTGCAGGAATAATGTCTTTTTCGAGCATTAAAATCAGGCGTTCAATAACGCCTAAAGAAACTCCTGAAAATCCTTTTGATAAAGCGTGGATTTTCGCAATAATCATTACTCTGGATAAATCTTTTGCTATGGGTTTTCCGACGCCAACGGCGTGTGAAATAATTAGATTGTGTTGTAAAAGAGCAGTTTCTTCTTCGGAAATTTTGACATCGCAGAGTGGTCCAAAACCTGTATTTATGCCGTAGACCGTACGATCGGATTCTACAATTTCCCGAACGTTTCGCTGTGATTTTAAGATTTTTTCCTTTGCTTCTTCGTTAAGTTGTGCCTTTTTGGGATCGTCCAAAATGGCGATTATATCTTCGATGGTAAATTCATCGATACCGTAGATTTTCATTTTAAGATTTTGCCTAAAATTACACCTTTTTTAAGAATCTGTCAAGCAAGAACGAGTTCATTGTTTGACGTGATAAATGTCATATAAACAAATGCTATTAAATGTATTATTCAATGCATAATTAAAAATTATAACCTTAATTTTGAGGGTTATTCTGATAAAAAGTAAATAAAAACAATCAATTCATTAACATGGATAAAAATAAAACACTACATAATTTTCACATTCCCGTCATGGGACTTGCCTACACCATCGACAGCCCGCTTCGTGTGGCACATTACGGGATTTCATCTGTAATCTCTATTATGGATGATGAACTCATCGAAAAGATGAACCGCTTTTATCATACTAAAAACGAAATTAATTATTCTGAAATTTCCCCAAAAACTGAGGATTACCGTGCCAAACGCATTACTGCCTATCTCGATATGATTCAGTATGTTGTTCAGGAAAAATTTAAAACTTTTAAAGAGGATTTGAGTACAAGTAGGGAAAAACTTGATGAGTATATCGCTATCCTTCCTAATAAATCTGACGTTAAAAAAGGACTTCAAAATTTACGGGAGCAAAAAGAAAATTTTACAGAAAATATCAAAAGTTTTCTGGATAATAACTTGAGTGCGGGAAGTATAGATGTGAATATCATGACCAAGGTAGACAAAGATAATTTCAATAAAAAAGTTCAACTGCCCATTATTTTTAATGATGCGCACGTTTCTTTACGAGGTTTTGCCAACAGTAAACTGAGTTCATCTGTCGTATTGTCTGCAGGAATGAATCCACGGTTGTACAGTTATCTGGAAACTTTCGCCGATTTTTTACCTGATGAAAATGGTATTCTAAAAAAGAAAATCATTTTGAAAGTAAGTGATTTTAGATCTGCAATGATTCAGGGAAATTTCTTAGCTAAAAAAGGTCTTTGGGTTTCCGAATATCGCGTAGAATCTGGTTTAAATTGTGGTGGTCACGCTTTCGCAACAGAAGGATTGCTTTTAGGACCCATTATGGAAGAATTTCTACAAAAGAAAAATAGCCTTATTGCTTCTGCTCACGAATTGATGGATAAAGCCTTGGAGCAAAAACAAATCCAAACTTTGGCCGAACCGCTGGCCATGAAAATTACGGCACAAGGTGGTGTAGGAACAGCCGAAGAACATGAGTTTTTATTAGAAAATTATAACCTCGACAGCATCGGGTGGGGTTCACCGTTTTTACTCGTTCCCGAAGCGACTTCGGTAGACCATGAAACACGTGAACTATTATCGAAGGCGAAAGAAGAAGATTTTTACCTGAGCGATATTTCTCCGTTGGGCGTACCTTTCAATACGGTGAGAGGAACAACAAATGAGGCCTTAAAAAAAGAGAAAATTCTTCGGAATAAACCGGGCAGTTCTTGCCCCAAAAAATTTCTGGCTTTGAGCAAAGAGTTTTCCCCGGAAGGAATTTGCACGGCATCCAGTAAATATCAAAAAATCAAATTAAAAGATTTAGATCTTCTAAAAAATGATATTACCGACCGTGATTTTGAAAATAGAAAGCGCCGCATTACCGAAAAATCTTGTCTTTGTGTTGGACTTGGGAACTCTTCTTATCTGGAAAAAGACATTTCAGTGAAAGGAGAAAAGCAAGGCGTGGTTATTTGTCCCGGACCTAATCTGGCTTATTTTGATAAAGAAGTCTCACTCGCCGATATGGTTCAGCATATTTACGGAAATAAAAATGTGATGTCTGCTGATAATCGTCCGAATATATTTATTAATGAATTAAAATTATATGTGGATTATCTGAAAAACGAGATGGAAGAATTCTCTGAAAGTTTTACAAATGCGCAGGTTAAAAAATGGAAGAACTTCCAGATTAATTTGTTGGATGGAATTTCCTATTACGAAAACCTTTTCGCGAAATCCCACTACTTTAAGACAAATTCCCGCACGATAGAAACGCAGCTTTCTGAGTACAAAAGAAAGATATCAGCACTTATAATTCCGGAGAAAATTACCGCGTAATAATCTGATAAATTTTATGATTCAGCTCGTCTTCATGGCGGGCTGATTTTCTTTTTCAGAAATCTCTTCTTTTCCTAAGAAGCAAATACTTAATTTTGTCTGATGAATGCGGATTTAGAACTTCAATTAAAAACTTTACCATCAGACCCAGGTGTTTATCGGTATTATGACAAATTAAATCAGCTTCTTTACGTCGGAAAGGCGAAAAATTTAAAGAAAAGAGTTTTATCTTATTTCAATAAAAACCAGGCTGGTTACCGCACCAGAATCATGGTAGCTAAAATTTTTCGCTTGGAAACGACTGTTGTAAATAGTGAATACGACGCGCTTCTGCTCGAAAATAATCTCATCAAAGAGCATCAACCTTTTTATAATGTGATGCTGAAGGATGATAAAACGTATCCCTGGATTTGCATTAAAAATGAAGATTTCCCGCGTGTTTTCATGACTCGTAATAAAATTAAAGATGGCTCAGAATATTTTGGACCTTATGCGAAAGTGCGTCCCGCCAAGTTTCTACTGGATACCATTAAACATATTTATAAAATCCGGACGTGTAATTTAAATCTGGCTCCCGCTAAAATTGCGGAGGGAAAATACCGTGTTTGTCTGGAATATCACATCAAAAATTGTGAAGGTCCCTGCGAAATGCTGGAAATGAAGGAGAGTTACGACCGCAAGATTGAAGCTATTCGGGGTATTATTAAAGGAGATTTCCGTATTGCGAAGGAATATCTGGTCAATCAAATGATGAGCTTCGCCGAGAATCTTGAATTTGAAAATGCCCAGATGGTGAAAGAAAGGATGGATTTGCTGGATAATTATCAGGTAAAACATACGGTAGTAAATCCCAGCATTAATGATGTTGATGTTTTTGGAATGACGAGTGATGAGACCGCCGCCTATATTAATTATTTTAAAATTCAGAACGGAAATATTATACAGAGTTTCACTACAGAAATTAAAAAAATTCTGGAAGAATCTGACGAAGATATGTTGGAAGAAGCCATGATTGAAATCCGCCAGAAATTTAATTCTGATTCTAAAGAAATTTTAATTCCTTTTCATTTAACATTAGAAATTCCGAATGTAAAATTGATCGTACCGAAAGTGGGCGACAAAAAGCGAATTGTAGAACTTTCGGAAAAAAATGCGAAAGAATACCGCATTGAAAAACTGAAGCAGGTTCAAATTATAGATCCGGAAAGACACACGAACAGAATTATGGCTGAGATGCAAAAGTTGTTGCGAATGCCTGAAGAACCGCGTCATATTGAAGGTTTTGATAATTCAAATATTCAGGGGACAAATCCAGTTTCAGCATGTGTAGTTTTTAAAGATGGAAAACCAAGCAAAGCAGATTATCGAATTTTTCATCCGAAAACAGTAGTGGGTCCAGACGATTATAAAACCATGGAAGAAGTTATTTATCGCCGCTATAAAAGGCTGTTAGATGAAGCTGAACCGTTGCCACAACTTATTTTAATTGATGGTGGAAAAGGCCAATTATCTTCTGCCGTAAAAAGTTTAAAACTTCTTGGTCTTTATGGTAAAATCACCATAATCGGGATTGCAAAACGCCTGGAAGAAATTTATTTCCCGGAAGATTCCATTCCATTATATCTGGATAAGAAATCTGAAACGCTGAAAATTTTACAAAGAGTTCGAGATGAATCCCATCGTTTTGGCGTAAAACATCACCGAACGCGACGGAAAAATTCAACCATCAAATCTGAACTTGAAGAAATTCCGGGTGTTGGGGTGAAGACGATTGAAATGTTGCTGCAGAAACTAAAATCGGTAAAAAGGGTAAAGGAATCTAATTTGGAAACTTTAGAGGAAATACTGGGGCAATCGAAAGGTAAAATGGTCTGGGAATATTTTAATTCCGGCTCTTAGTTTCGGAAATCGCCCATGTCGAGCTTCAAAGAAAAAAAGTTGGAGTAGAAATTAGATCCGCCAATTCCTGAATTTGTAATGGCATAATCCAATGTTAAACCCTGATATTTAATCCCAATTCCAGCACTTGGTTGGAAGGAAATTTTTCTTTTTAAATTTTCAATATCGGTAATGTTTTGAAATCTATTCACACCAACACGCACAAACACCATATCCTGAAATTTCAGTTCTGCACCCGCATAAGGAGTTATGCTGGCAAAATCTGTTGAAATGACCGCTGCTGTTTTTGCAAAATCTACATTAATTCCGGCTTCGGGAAGAAGTTCCAGATCACGGTTAAGTTCGAAATTTCGGCTGAGTCCTAAATTAAGTTTGGGCATGGTAAGCTCCATTTTATCTTTGGGCGCAGGATTAAATTCTTCACCATTTACAACCGCTGAAAGTTCTTTTTGATTGACCGTCCAGAAGTTTACGGTTGTTGTGGCATCCTTTAAAACGGCGCCGTAGTTCCAGCCTGAGTCGGCGTGGTAAATCGCGCCTAAATCAAATCCAAAACCATAACCACTGGCGAATTTACCTACATTTCGATAAACGAGTTTTGCATTCACACCAAAATCTAACCGCTGATCTCCTCCTGGATGAAATGCGTAAGAAACCAAAGCTGCGTAATCCGACTGCGAAAAACTGGTGATTTTGTCATAATCAATATTTCCTTCGGGATCAATTAATTGAGTGGTATTCAAAATGTTATCAATACCGAGACGAACAATTGAAATTGCGAACGCGCCGCCTTTATTATCCACTGGTTTTGCAAAAGCAAGGTAATCATACTTGGCAATAGATTCGAAATATTCAGCATGCATTGCCGCTCCCTGCCAATCACGTTCTACTCCAATTAAACCTGCAGGATTCCACATGGGAGAATACACATCATTCTGGCTGGAAATTACGGCACCACCCATTGCGAGTCCTCTCGCACCAGCACCTATACTTAGAAATTCATTTGAATATTTCCGCACGATTTGCGCTTCAGAAATAAATCCGAAAAACAAAAACGCAGCAAATAATATTTTTATCATGAATCCTGTACTTTTTTGGCGGCCGTACTTTTTCGAGCCTTTAACACCCCATTTACGATAATCGCAGATATCATAACCACAGAAGCGCCATAAAATATTGGACTCATCTGCTCAGATTCACCAAAGATAAAAAAAGCAAGGATAATCCCGTAAACTGGTTCTAAATTTACGGTGAGAATCAATGTAAATGGGGAAATATACTTCATCAAATTTACAGATTCTAACATTGGATACGCGGTAAAAAAACTTGCCAGTATGAGCACTAAAGTAAGGTCACGCATGCTTATTTCGTGAAGTTGAAAAAGTTGACCGGTGAAGAGGTAAAGAACAGTGAGAATGGCGCACCCAGAAAAGATTTCGTAAAATATAATATTTCCAGAGCTTGTTTTACCAAATATTTTGCCGTTAAATACAGAGAATATAGTTCCGAAAAGAGCTGTTAAAATTCCATAAAAAATACCTTCTTTATACTGAAATTCGGTCTTGAAGATTAATCCCATACAGATTAAAATAACTACGCCCATAATAACTTCAGAAACATCAATCTTTCTTTTGAAAATCAAAGGTTCTAAAACAGACGCAAAGAGCGTTGAAAGCGAAAGACAACTTAATGCAATTGAAACATTGGAAACTTTAATAGAATAAAAAAAACAGAGCCAGTGAAACGCCATAAAACCCCCGATAACGCTTAACTGCAAAAATAACTTCTTTGAAATTTTCAAACTCTCTTTTTTAAAAAAACGGATGAAAATAAACAGAAAGAGCGCAGCGAAAAACATACGGTAGAAGACCAGAATGCTGGCATCGGCATGAATAAGTTTCCCTAAAATTGCGGTAAAACCCCATAAAAAAACGATAAGATGAAGACGAAAGAGGGCAGATTTTTGAACCACTATTTTTATTTTTTTATACTTCTTGCAAAGCTACAAATCCCATTTAGATATTTGCGTAAAATATGCATTTCAGAAGCGAAAAACCCTAAAAATCTCTACAACTTTTAGGGTCCTTCAAATAATAAACTATTAAAAAAATAAAACTAGGAATTGAATAACTTCAACTTCTAAAGGGTAAACGTAAATTTTTAGTCTTTATTTTTTTCTATAATGTTAAAAAATGCTAAATGTTCACTGAGTTAAAAATCAGCACTCGTAGTCTCGTTTTTTACAACTATTATAATTAAAAATCTTACCTTTAAACCAAATTTTTTCACCTTATGAATTTAGAGTTTAACAAAAGAGAAGATCAGAATAAATTAAAATTAGGCGCTATCAACAGCTTATTGAGTGAAATCAAAAAAGGTGGTGGCGAAAAAAGATTGCAGAAGCAGCGAGATGAAGGAAAACTTACGGCGCGCGAACGCATCGACTATCTTCTTGATAAAAATTCTGATTCTATAGAAATTGGAGCCTTTGCCGGATATGAAATGTATGAGGAGCAAGGCGGTTGTCCCAGCGGTGGTGTTGTAGTTGTGATGGGTTATGTTTCGGGGAAGCAATGTTTGGTTGTTGCCAATGATGCCTCGGTAAAAGCTGGCGCATGGTTCCCGATTACAGCGAAAAAAAATCTTCGTGCGCAGGAAATCTCAATGGAAAATAGACTGCCAATTATTTATCTGGTCGATTCTGCGGGTGTTTTCTTGCCAATGCAGGACGAAATTTTTCCGGATAAAGAGCATTTTGGACGTATTTTCCGGAACAATGCAAAAATGAGTTCTATGGGAATTATTCAGATTTCTGCAGTCATGGGAAGTTGTGTAGCTGGTGGAGCTTATCTACCAATTATGAGTGACGAGGCAATGATTGTTGATAAGACAGGATCCATTTTCCTTGCAGGAAGTTATTTGGTAAAAGCTGCAATCGGCGAAAATATCGATAATGAAACCTTGGGCGGAGCAACTACACACTGTGAAATTTCCGGTGTAACCGATTACAAAGCTAAAGATGATAAGGATGCGCTGAACAGAATCAGAACGATTATGAAATCAATAGGCGATTATGATAAAGCTGGTTTCGATCGTACGGAAAGTTTTCCACCCAAAGAAAGCATTGAAAATATTTTCGGTCACATGCCGGTTTCGCGAGGTGATCAGTATGATTCATTTGACATTATTAAATGTTTGGTTGATCAATCTGAATACGAAGAATATAAAGCAGATTACGGTAAAACCATTATTTGCGCGACCGCAAGAATCGATGGTTGGAGCGTAGGAATTGTAGCGAATCAAAGAAAGCTGGTAAAAAGCGGAAAAGGAGAAATGCAGTTTGGTGGCGTTATCTATTCTGATTCTGCTGACAAAGCGACGCGTTTCATCGCCAATTGTAACCAGAGAAAAATTCCGCTTTTATTTCTGCAGGATGTAACCGGTTTTATGGTGGGTAGTAAATCTGAGCATGGCGGTATTATCAAAGATGGAGCGAAAATGGTGAATGCAGTAGCCAATTCCGTAGTTCCGAAATTTACGGTAATTACAGGAAATTCCTATGGTGCCGGAAATTATGCCATGTGCGGAAAAGCCTATGATCCGCGATTAATCGTAGCTTGGCCTTGGTCGGAACTAGCGGTAATGGGTGGAACTCAGGCGGCGAAAGTATTGGCACAAATTCAGGAATCAACCTTAAAAAAACAAGGGAAAGAAATTTCAGATGAAGAGCATCAGGAAATTTTAGATACCATTTCGAAACGATATAAAAAACAAACCGAGCCCACTTACGCGGCGGCGCGGTTGTGGACGGATGCGATCATCAATCCGGTCGATACCAGAAAATGGATTTCTATGGGAATTGAAGCCGCAAATCACGCACCTATTACAGAGAAATTTAATCTTGGAGTTATTCAGGTTTAAAATTCATTAAAAACTCTTGAAATGAAAAAAACTTACACTCTTTTTGCGCTGATCCTATTTATTTTTGGGGCGGCACAATGTACTATTAAAGGACCGGCACAACTGCAGATTGGCGACAAACAAGCTTATTCCATTGCCGAAAAACCTGCAAACTGTACCGATTGTTTCCAATGGGCACACGGCGATCAGAAGATTATTTTGGAAGGGAATACGCAACGTGATTCTTTAATTATCAAAGGAGCAGTTCCTGGTAACGCTATTTTATCTTTGAATGTAAAATCAGCTGAAGGAGTTCTGAAATGCCAGAAAACCATCGAAGTAGTCGCTGGAAAAGAACTTTACCTCAATTCTGAAAAATGTAAAATTGAAGTTTCTTCTTTCAGTTTTGTTAAAAATCCCGAAGGAATAATTGTATTTAAACCATCAGAAACGAATCATGCCTATTCTTATGATTGGACCATTTTTTACGGAGATGGTACAAAACAGACCTCAAAGGAAATAAATCCGCAGGTTAAAGTTTCCGCACAGATGCCCATTGTAAAAGTAGAATTAATAGTGAGTTCAGTACAATGCACAAGAAGAATTGTAACAGACTATCAATCCTATTTCTGGATTACCTATTAATTATATACAAAATTCCTCAAAACAAAAGTTCACCTCAAAAAGGTGAACTTTTGTTTTTTTAGAAGCTGGTAATTATGCTTTAACGAACTGTAATTCGCCCGCGATTTTCACGTCATCGGAAACCATAACGCCACCTGCTTCCAAGGCTGCATTCCAGTTTAAACCGAAATCACTACGTTTAATTTTTCCTTCGAATGAAAAACCTGCTTTTGTATTTCCCCACGGATCTACGTTAATTCCACCAAACTCTACATCAAGTTTTACCGGTTTCGTAACGCCATTGATCGTAAGATTTCCCGTGATTTCGTTATTTAAAGAATCAGTTTCAAATGTAATTTGTGGATTTGCTTCTACGTTGAAAAAATCTTCACTTTTCAAATGCGTATCTCTGTCTGCACTATTGGTATTCACAGAATCTGTCTGAATAGTCGCATTTACTTTAGCGGTTTTAAAGGTATCATCTGCCGCTTCCATTGTTGCGTTAAAGTTTGTAAAAGAACCTTTAACGTTAGAAATCATCATGTGACGTACTTTAAAAGTGATTTCACTGTGACTTTGATCTAAATTCCATTGAGTTGCCATATTTAATATTTTTTGGTGTTAATGATAATGCAAATTTAGGTTACTCACATGCTAATTATGTTGATGTAGGATAATAAATATTTAAATTTTAGATTTGTTCATTCTTTTATTTATGAAAAAAATACTTTTCTTTTGGGTCTACTGCTTTTTTGTAATGTTGAGTCCGGCGCAGAGAAAGGTTACTTTGGTAATCCAAGATAAACCTTTCGACTTCCAGTATAAAAAATTATACGTTCCCGCAGGTTTAATGATATCGGGAATTGTTGCTGATGGCCGAGGCCAGGAATCATTAAAAAATGAAGTTGTAGAAGAGCGAAACGAGCATCTGTTCGGTTTTACAAATCACCTTGATGATTACGCTCAATTTTCTCCCTTAGTAGCTATTTATGGTTTTGAAGCACTGGGCATGAAAGCGCAAACGGACTGGAAAAACCGTACTGCAATCTTAATTAAAGGACAGATCCTCAATTTGGGCTTAGTGTATATCCTTAAGAAAACTCTTAAAGAAACGCGTCCTGACGGCACCGCATATTCTTTTCCTTCAGGCCATACTGCGAATGCTTTTGCAGGTGCAACGATGCTTTCGATAGAATATGGCAAAAACCATAAGTGGGTGCCTTACGTTGCTTATGGCGTTGCAACATCGGTGGGCGTTATGCGAATGGCAAATAATAAGCATTATATTTCTGATGTGCTTTTTGGCGCAGGATTAGGAATTCTTTCAATGAAAGTCGCGTATTGGACGCATCAGTATCAATGGAATAAACCCAAATCTGATCAAGATCCTTTGGCTGTACTGTACAAAAGTTCGGCAAAAATAAGAAACTAAAAAATACCAATTTTATTTATTAATTTTAACGTCCTGTAATGCAATCTATAATGTTTAATATATCTACAGATTGTATCATTGATTTATAAACCCTATTAAAAACACATGAAAATAGCTAAACTCTCTTTATTATTTCTTTTTCTTGGAAGTTTTCTTTTCGCGCAAAATCAAAAATTTACTATTGCTGAAGCCGTAAACGGGTTAAGAAGCAATCTTGCCGTGAAAAACATTTCGCAGTTTTCCTGGGCTGATGATGGCAAATCCTACTATCAGTCGGCAAAAAACGCCTATATGGTTACGGATCTCGCGAGTCATAAAGGCGACACATTGGTTTCGCTCTATCAGCTGAATAAAAATTTAGATCTTGACAAAAAATTAAAAACTTTTCCGCGAATTACTTTTATCACCAAAGACAAAGGATATTTTACGCAGGATTCCAATTATTTCTGGGTGGAACGTTCGGGTAAAGATTGGAAAGTTCGTGATTGGATTAACATCGATAAGGAAGCGGAGAATATAGAAATGCTCAGTGATAACGAAGGATTTGTGTACACTGTTAAAAATAATTTATACCTCAACCGCAATGGAAAAATTGTTGCAATCACCGATGACAGTGAGGAGAATATTGTAAATGGACAAGCGGTTCATCAACGGGAATTTGGGATTGAAAAGGGAATTTTTATCTCCCCGGATAATTCTAAAATCGCCTTTTACAGAATGGATCAAACTATGGTAGGCGACTATCCGATTATCGACTGGAGCGTGGTTCCGGCGGTGAATAAAAATATTAAATATCCAATGGCGGGAACACCATCTCACCATGTAACTTTAGGAGTTTACGATATTAAAAGCAATACCAAGAGATTTTTAAATATCGAAGGGGACCCCGAACAGTATCTTACTGCGATAACTTGGAGTCCCGATTCTAAATCTATTTTTGTAGGCGTGCTAAATCGGGATCAGAATGATATGAAAATGAATCAGTATAATGCACTGTCGGGAAACTTCATCAAAAAACTTTTCGAGGAACAGTCTGATAAATATGTGGAACCTCAACATCCCTTATTATTTTTCCCCAATTCAAATACCGATTTTATCTGGCAAAGTCAGCGCACCGGATACAATCATCTTTTCCACTATAATGTAGATAAAGGTTTGGTCGCGCAGCTGACTAAAGGTGATTGGGTCGTAACCGAAGTGCTCGGATTTAATGAAAAGAAAAAAGAAATTTATTATGTTTCTACACAAGTATCGCCGCTCGAAAGACATCTTTATAAAGTGGACTGGACGAATTTTAAAACCCAGCGACTTGCCCAAGGTGTGGGAATGCATACCGGAATATTGAGTAAAGATGGTAGTCAACTGTATGATTTTTACAGCAATGCCACTACGCCCCGAGTCGTAAATGTTATCAACACCAATACCTTGAAAACCAGAAACATTCTGAGTGCTGAAAATCCGTTAAAAAATTACGACAGACCGGAAATAAAAAATGTCACTTTGAAAGCAGATGACGGAACACCTTTATACGGTAAAATTATTCTGCCAACCGATTTTGATGCGAACAAAAAATATCCGGTAATTGTGTATTTGTATAATGGTCCGCACGCGCAGTTGGTAACCGATAGTTTTCCGGCTTCAGGGAATTTGTGGTACGAATTTATGGCGCAAAAAGGATACATCGTTTTCACCATGGATGGACGAGGTTCTTCTAACCGCGGATTAAAATTTGAACAGGCCATTTTTAGACATGCGGGTGAAACCGAAATGAAAGATCAACTGCAAGGAGTTGCTTATTTGAAATCTCTACCTTACGTAGATGCCGATCGGTTGGGAATTCACGGTTGGAGTTATGGTGGATTTATGACCACGAGTTTTATGTTGAAACATCCAGACGTTTTCAAAGTAGCAGTAGCAGGAGGTCCCGTGATCGACTGGAATATGTATGAAATTATGTACACCGAAAGATATATGGATTCTCCACAAAATAATCCGGAAGGTTATAAACAGGCCAATCTTTTAGACAAAGTTCAAAACCTAAAAGGACATTTATTGATGATTCACGGAGCTCAGGATAATGTCGTGGTTTGGCAACATTCCATGAACTTTTTAAAGGCAGCGGTAGATCATGGTGTGCAGATGGATTACTTCGTTTATCCGGGACATGAGCATAATGTTTTAGGAAAAGACAGAGTTCATTTGATGCAAAAAGTGACTGATTATTTTGATGAATATTTGAAGAAATAAAATATGAAAATCGAGGTAAATTCTGTGGAAGAATATTTGAATCAAGTTCCGGAAGAAAGAAAAGCTTCTTTCCGAAAATTGTATGAAACTGTTTCTCAAAATTTGCCTCCTGGTTTTCAGGAGCAGCTCAGCTACGGAATGATTGGCTGGAGTATTCCACTGGAAACTTATCCGCCTGGTTATCATTGTACGCCAAATACACCTTTGCCTTTTATTAATTTGGCTTCTCAGAAAAATTTTATTGCACTTTACCACATGGGCATTTATGCCAATCCAGAATTATTAAACTGGTTCGTAGCAGAATATCCAAAATATTCTAAAAGAAAATTGGATATGGGAAAATCATGCATTCGCTTCAAGAAATTTGAAGATATTCCGTTTGAACTAATTGCGGAGTTGTGTCAGAAAATAACTCCACAAGATTGGATTACTTTATATGAAAGGGAATTTAAAAAGAAGTAAGCAATTGCTTTTTGTGACCTTTTATGCAGTATAATTTCAATTAGTAATCATTAAACTTTTGTGACTTTTGTGGTTGAAAACAGTTTCACACATTATCTTTTATGAACTTTTATGCATATAATTTTCACCTTAGTAATCACTAAACTTTTGTGGCTTTTGTGGTTCAAAAAAATTATTCCCGAATAACCTTAATTCGTCCATCATTCCAAATTCTAATCACCGAAGAACCCGAGTGTTCCGAAATTTTATCATGGTTTTCTTCGGCCACAAATTCTACAGAATCAATAATTTCCTGAGAAATATCTGAAAATTTCATTGGCGATTTTTCACCACTAAAATTCGCTGAGGTTGAAACCAAAGGTTTATTTAATTTAGTAATAATCTTCTTTAAAAATAAATCATTGACTAACCGAATTCCAATACTTCCATCTTCAGCCAATATTTCTTTCGGTAAACCTTTCGGGTTATCATAAATTAAAGTTACCGGTTTTTCCGACAAGTCCATAATTTCCCAGGCCATTTCGGGAACTTCAACCAAATCTTCCAAACGTTTTGCAGATTCTACCAAAATGATCATCGACTTGTTTTTCTCCCGTTTTTTGATTTCAAAAATTTTATTGATGGCTTCAATATTGGTCGCATCGCACCCGATTCCCCAAATAGTGTCGGTAGGATAAAGGATGGTTCCGCCGGATTTTAAAGTTTCGATGAGTTTTTCCATGGGTTATTTATGGTGAACTTTTTTAAAATTTCAATAGATGCAAAAGTAATTAAAAATTTGAAGTTTATTTTTAAGATCGGTTCTTATCATTCATCAATGCTTTTAAATTTCAATTAAAGTAATTTTGTAAAATCAAAAATCAAAGTGTTATGGAATTAGGAATTGGAATGTTTGGTGACTTAGCCGTTGACCAAAATACCGGAAAATATAAAGATGCGGGCGTTAAAATCCGCGAAATTTTAGGTCAGGTAAAATTAATGGATGAAGTCGGAATCGACGTCTTTGCCATGGGAGAACATCACCGCCAGGATTACGCAGTTTCATCGCCGGAAATGCTTTTAGCTGCGGCGGCGAGCATTACGAAAAACATCAAATTAGCAAGTGGAGTAACTGTTTTAAGTTCCTCAGAACCTGTAAAGGTATATGAGGATTTCGCAACCTTGGACTTAATTTCTGATGGTCGTGCTGAAATTTTCGTGGGTCGTGGCAGTTTCACCGAATCTTTTCCCTTGTACGGATATTCACTTAATGATTACGAACAACTTTTCGATGAAAAACTGGACCTTTTGCTTAAAATAAATTCCGAAGAAAACGTTTCCTGGACAGGAAAACTTCGGGCACCTATGAAGAATCAGACGGTTTATCCAAGGGCTAAGAATGATGGCAAACTCCCAATCTGGCGAGCCGTGGGCGGAACACCACAATCGGTCTTAAGTGCCGCGAAATTAGGAATGCCGCTCATCGTGGCAATCATTGGCGGAATGCCGCTTCAGTTTAAAAGTCTGGTCGATTTTTATAAGCAAGAATATCTGGCCGCCGGTCACTCAGAATCTGACATGCAGATTGCCGTTCATTCCCACACTTTTGTAAGTGAAGATCCGAAAGTAATTGATGGATACTTTGAAAATTATAAAGCACAAATGGACCGAATTGGCACGACCAGAGGTTGGGCACCTTACACCAAAATGCAGTACGACGGTGGAAGAAGCAAAGACGGCGCATTATTCATCGGGAATACCAATGAAGTTGCAGACAAAATTCAGCAGGTGAAAGAGATTTTCGGTCTCACCCGATTTATCGGGCATATGGATGTTGGCGCACCGGAAAATGACGTTATGATGAAATCAATTGAACTGTTCGGTGAAAAAGTAGCACCTTTGGTTAGATAGATTTTCAATAAAAGAAATATATAAAAAAGGCGGGTTTTACCGCCTTTTGTTTTATTGAAAATTTTGATCTGAATAATTTTTTTATTCCGTAAGATTTCTCCGCCCTCAAATTAAATTACTTCGATTAAACTTCCCCTTTCCTCATCTTTTGTAATATTCAGGGAAACCGGCATTTTCTCTTTCAGTTCCTCAACGTGGGAAATTATTCCCACAATTCTGTTCTCTTTCTGAAGATTGATTAATGTTTCAAAAACCACGTTCACCGATTCCAAATCCTGCGTTCCAAAACCTTCATCGATAAAGAAAAAATTCTTTTCTGCCTTCGCATTTGACTGTACACTTTCGGCGAGCGCCAAAGCCAAACTCAGCGAAACCTGAAATGCTTGACCGCCAGAAAGCGTTTTTACACTTCGGCATTTTCCCTCATTCAGATAGTCGATAATTTCAAAATCATTATTTTCATTCAGTTGCAAACTAAGTTGATTTCTCGTCATGCGATGAAACCGAATATTGGCGTGATCACACAATTGTCTTAAATAAATAGAGGAGACAAACTGCACAAAACCTGCTCCTTTAAAAAGATTAAACATCACTTTCAGATCATCTGACCGTTTCTGAAGTTTCGCTAAATTTTTTAATAAAGTTTCTTTTTTCTTAAATTCTTTCTCCAGTCTTTCGAGGTCAGCATTTGTTTTTACGACCGCGTCGTTTGCGATTTTTAATTGATGTTCAGCAGTTTGAAATTGAGTTTCAACCTTCGTAAATTCTTCTTCATCAAAAGAAAAGCATTTCAGTTTCGAAGTCAATTCGTCAACACTGTTCTTTAAAGTTTCAAATTCGATCCTGAATTTCTGAATTTGATTTCTGGATTCTGTGACCTTAATATCCTGCGCTAAAATGAGTTCAACCTCTTTGAAATCAACAAAATTTTGAGTTATTAAAGATTGACTTAAAAGCTTTTCGTTATCCGAACTTTCTTTTTCTAATTCACCAATTCTTTTTTCTAAATGATCGACACTTGTTTTTTGTGCAGCGAACTTGGGCGAAATTTCCTTCTCCTTTTCAACCAACTGCTTGTAATTCCTTTCTGTTTCAAGATTAAGTTTTGATAATTGCTGCAAAGATGCTTCGACGTCATTTATTGATTTTTCCTCAAAATCATTCCAGTTTAAGACTTTAAGATTAGAAAGATTAGAATTAATCTGCGTTTCTTTTTGTGCTTCTTTAAGTTTAAATTCTTCCAAAACTTTGCTGTATTTTTCCAAGGTTTCCCTCTCTTTCTCATGGTCTTTCTGCTTGCTTGAAATGGATTGACCTAATTCTTCAATTTGCTTTTCGATACTAAAAGACTGTAGGCGTTTCTGCTCAAATTCAGATTCATTTTCGGCTTTAAATTCTTTCCAGATAAAATTTTGCTGATGCTTATCAAGTTGAATTTTTATTTGGCCGAGTGTTTCCTGTTCCGCATTTAACTGTTCTTCAAAAGTTTTTTTGCGATAAAGGATTTTCTCAATTTCAGCTAAATTCTTCTGAAGTTCTTTCTGTTGATTTTCCGCATTTTCAATTTGTTTTAAAATTGAATGCAGTTCAGATTCAACATCTTCGAAAGCAACAATATTCGGGTGTTCTAAAGCGCCACAAAGCGGACAGGATTCGCCATCGTGCAAATCACTTGAAAAATGTGCTAACTTTTGTTGAACTTCCAGATGCGTTCTTTTTTCGGAAAGTTCTTTTTTTACAATTTCTAATGCTTTATTTTTTGCATTGAAATCTTCATTAAATGTTTCAACATTAATTTTAAAAGGTTTTAATTCAATTGAGATATTACTGATTTTGATTTGAAGTTCTTCAGTTTTTTTAGTTTGAATTCCCAGATTTTCTTTCAGTTTTTTGTTTTCTGAAAACCAACTTCCAACAGTTACCAAAAGATTCGAATCTAATTTTTGGCCTTTTAATAACTCTGATCTCTCAGAAAGATCTTTAATATTTTGCTGAATGTTTTTAATGTTTTGCTCAACTTTTTTTACCTGTTCTGAACCATCTTTAGTACGAGTTTTTAGTGTTTTTATTTCTTCCGAAAACTGCAACATTTGCAAAATTAAGTTCAAATCATTTTCCTGAATTTTGGATTCATTTAATGCTTCATATTTTGGAAGAATTAACTTTAACTGTTCAGTGAGCGACTTGACTTCAATTTCAATTTTCTTTAAAAGTTCGTCCTGATTTTCTTTTTCTTTTTTCTGGGCTGAAATTTCTTTTTGTAGTTTATTTTTCTCTAAAACCAACGGATTGAAAATTCTAAAAACCTGGTCAAATAATTCGGTTTTAACCTCTAAAGCATCGATTGCGGATTTTCTCTCCGATAATTTTGTGAAGTCTTCTTTTTTCTGTTTCAGAATTTGAAAGTCTGTTTTTAAATTTTTAAGTTGTTGATAATGTTGATCAATTTTTTTAAAATTGTTTTCAGTTTCATTAAAATGAATTTTCTCCAGTTTTAATTTTTCAGTTTGAGTTAAAATGTGTTCTTCAGTTACTTCTTCAAAACCTTTTAATTCACCTTCTAACTGATCAAGTTCAGATTTATTTTTAGTGTTTAATGCGGCAACATTATTTTGCAAATCAAAACGATGAAGGCCAAAAATTTCCTTCATCATATTGGTTCGTTCCGTGGCACCGAGTTCGATGAACTCTTTAAACTGACCTTGTGGAATAATGATGGTCCGTTTGAAATTGGCGTAACTCAATCCAATTATTTCTTCCGTACTGGAACTTTCCAGCGGAATCCAGTGCTCGTCTTTCCATTCATATAAAATCACATTTGGAGATTTTACATCTTCGAAATTTTTAGAATTCCTCTTAAATTCTCGGGTTGCCCTAAATTTTTTATTTTCAAAATTCATGAAATCAAACGCGATAAACGACCGGTTAGATTTCAGATTCATCATGTTGTAAGCACGCTTGTCGCGGGAATTCAGCCTTTCAGTTTCGCCATAAAGTGCAAAGGTAATCGCTTCTAAGATTGAAGATTTACCCGAACCAACGGAGCCGAAAATTCCAAATAAACCGGCGTCTGTCAATGTTGTAAAATCGATTGTTTGGCGCTCCTGATAAGAATACAAACCTTCTAAAGTTAATTGAATAGGAATCATTTTTTATGGGTTTAAAATTTCGTTGAACAAATTGAGTAAGTCTTCATTGGGTTCCTGCGCGTTGTTTTTAGATTTAAAATAATCTTTAAACAAACTCTGAATATCTTGGTTGAGATTGATATCATGCAATTGCTTTTGAGTGGATTCCTGATTTTTAACTTTCGGAATAAGGTGCACAATTCCGTGATGCGCATTATTGATCATTTTTCGTTCCTCCGCTTTTAAGTACGTTTCACTTTCTAAGGTGAGTTCGACGAAAGTATTCTGGTTTTCAGACAACCATTCAATTGCTTTTTCAACCTCATCAAAAGTTTTACGGACCAAAGATTTCCCGTTTTTCAAGGCGATCTTTTCGTAAGACATATTTTGATTCGGTTTGGCTTCAATAATCGAAACATATTTCGTCTGTCCGGCTTCACTAAAACTGTAGCACAGCGGCGAAGACGAATAAACAACCGGTTTTTCTGTCGTTCCAATATTTCGAAAAGCATGCAAATGTCCTAGAGCCGTATATTGAATTTGCGGCGGAATCGTATCGGAATAAATCAAATCAGCATTTCCAATTTTAATGGGTTTTTCACCGTCCGGTTCTTCCAGAATGGGTGCGCCTCTTTTATTCATATACAAATGAGTCATCAGAATATTGACGCCATTTTCATCACAGAATTCGTCCGCAATAGTTGCCCAGTTTTCGGCCAAAACCTGATTAAGTGCGTCTTCTTTATTTTCACCGAAATATTCTTTTAACCTGATCTCGTTGGCAAAAGCGGTATGTACAATTCGAATAGGGAAATCGAGGTTTTTGATTTTTAATTCAATCATACCTTCCACTGAATTTGAAATTTCAAAATCTTCAAGTTCAAAAGGAGTTACTTTTGCTTTCGGATGACCGATTAAAATAATTCCACATTCCCGTGCCAACGGATCCGGAGCATCAATTAAATAGGGAGAATCATGGTTTCCGGAAATGGCGATTACGGGGCGTTTTCCATTCTGAGATAAACGTTTCAATGTTCTATAAAAAAGTTCAATCGCCTCAACGCTCGGATTGAAATTATCGAATAAATCTCCGGCCACCAACACAACATCCACATTCTGTTCATCGGCAATCTGAACGATTTCGTCCATCACTAAAATTTGTTCTTCTAAGCGTGAAAAACGGTCCAAACGTTTACCCAAATGCCAATCGGCGGTATGCAGAATTTTCATATCTCAAATGTAAGAAACAAAAAGAGGATTTTAATTTGTACTTCTAGTTTTACTGATTTTAAACCTGATTTTTTTTGTTAAAGAAGCACAAGTTTTTTTACAAATTGTAAATTGTAAAATCGTTATTTTTACCAATAATTATGGAACAGAAATCGAAAGATCCCTTACACGGAAAACGCCTTGATGCGATTCTAGAAGAATTGGTTGACTATTATAATGGATTTGAAAAACTGGGTGAACAGATTAATATCAAATGCTTTACGGATAATCCGAGTATTAAATCGTCGTTGAAATTTTTACGAAAAACCGATTGGGCAAGAACTAAAGTGGAAAGTTTGTATCTGTATGTTTTGAGGCAGAAAAAGAAGGAGGAAAGGTTAAGAGAATAGGTTTTTTGTAACCGCAAAAGGCACAACAGTTAGGTGACCTTAAAGTATCAAAAGAGTGCGAAATTACTTGTAAACTTATTGTGCGAAGCAAATCTTAATGATCTTAATTACTTCATCAACCTTAATGGTTAAATTCTAAATTTTCTAATCTAAAAATTCACCGGAAACATAATACCAGCGATTATTCAAGTTTTCAAACAAAGAAAGTTCATGATGAATTTGTGGCTTACCTTTCTCGTCAGTGTAATAAGCTTTGAATTCTACCTCATCAGCAGATGGTGCACTCACAATTTCGAGTTTTGTCCATTGATTAATTTTTCCCCATTCCTGTAAATCTTCTTTATTGTGGAGTTTTCTTTTTGTGGGTAAAGTTGTTTCCATTAAGTATTCTCCATTAGGTATAGCAAAAGCAGAGAATCTTGAACGCATTAAAGTTTCAGCAGTTGGAGCATGTCGCTGACCGAGGTGGAAAGGTTTGCAACATTCTTCGTACGATTTTCCGGAACAGCAGGGACAGTTCATTTTTTTTCTATATTTAATTTTAAATAAGAATGGGTAAATACCTTTCTTTAATAATATTGAGGTGGTGAATATTATGACCAACAATTAATTTCCCGATCGTTTCTACAGAAATCTCATTCTTATTTGCAATTCCAGTTTGAGAAAGAAGTTCTTGATTTAGATTTTCAAAAAAATGAATCGTTGATTTTCGCAAATTATCAAATTCTGAAATTAAATTTTTAAGAGATACATTTTCGAGGTCACATTCTTTGGCGTACAATTCCTCATCCCAACCGGCCAATTCTGCCTGATCTTTTCTGGCAAATCTGAGAGCACGATAATCGAAAATACGTTCCGCATCGATGAGGTGTTGCAACAGAATTTTCAAACTCCATTTTCCTTCCGCGTAAGCAAAATTGGATTCTTCTTCTGAAAGTCGCTCATATATTTCCAAAGTTTGATTTCCCGAAAGTTTCATTTCTTCCAGCCAATTGTCGCTTGGAATTAAATCCAGATATCTTTGAATATATTTTTGAAATTCTGTCATGGTAGTGTTTTAGTTTAACCACAAAAGGCACAAAAATTTTTATTTAAGTTAAAATAAAATACTTTTTAAAGTGTAAAAAACGATATTGATTGATCTTATTTTACCTTTAAAAAGCAAAATATTTTACTTTCTCTTTTGTGACTTTTGTGGTTATAAATAGTAAAGCAATTGTAAAAGGATTTTAAGCAAAAGCCCTTTCCAAATCAGCGATCAAATCTTCTTTATCTTCAATCCCTACGCTAAGGCGAACCAGATCGTCGGTGATTCCTAACTCTGCTCTTTTTTCTGCAGGAATTGAAGCGTGCGTCATTAATGCTGGATGATTCGCCAAAGATTCTACACCGCCTAAAGATTCAGCCAAAGTGAAAACTTTTACTTTTTCCAAGAACTTGATGGAATCTTCTTTTTTTCCTGATTTAAATGTGAAAGAAACCATTCCACTGAAATCTTTCATTTGTCTTTTCGCCAATTCATGTTGCGGATGAGATGCTAATCCTGGATAAAAAACTTTATCTACCGCAGGATGACTTTCTAAATATTTTGCAACTGCGATCCCATTTTCGGAATGTCTTTGCATTCTTAAAGCCAAAGTTTTAATTCCTCTTAAAACTAAATAAGAATCGTGTGGTCCTAAGATTCCGCCACTTGCAAACTGAATAAAATGTAATTTTTCTCCCAGTTCAGCAGTATTTGCAACTAATGCACCTGCAATCGCATCGGAATGTCCGCCTAAATATTTTGTAGCCGAATGCATCACGATGTCAGCTCCCAAATCAATTGGTCTTTGAATATACGGAGTTGCAAAAGTATTATCAACGGCAACCAAAATATCTTTTCCTTTCACCAGATCAGTTACTGCTTTGATGTCCACTAACTTCATTAATGGATTGGTCGGAGTTTCTAACCAGATCAATTTGGTTTTATCGGTGATTACATCTGCGATTTTTGAAACATCATCAAAATTAACGAAAGTAAATTTCAATTGGTACTTTTCAAATAATTTTGTGAACATTCTGTAACTCCCACCATATAAGTCGTCTACAGAAATAATTTCATCACCAGGATTTAATAATTTCAAGACACAATCGATTGCAGCCAATCCAGACCCGAAAGCCAAACCTCGCGCGCCATTTTCAATAGAAGCTAAACTGTCTTCCAAAGCTTGTCTTGTCGGGTTTGCAGCCCGAGAATATTCGTACCCTGAATGAATTCCGGGTGATTTTTGTGCAAATGTTGAGGTTAAAAATACCGGTACATTTACTGATCCTGTTGCTGATTCGTGGTGTTGGCCACCGTGAATTACTTTTGTATTGAAGTTCATTTTTTTTAATATTTAATTAAAGATGATAAATAAAAGCGATAAGAATTTACATTTTTATTGCAGATTTCTGGGCAAATTCTTCCGCCATATCTTCCATCCATTGGGCGACATCTTCTTCACCAGTTGCCCTTTCGTAAGTGCTGCTGAGCGAAATTAAAATTTGATGAAGAAACATTTTCATCTGATCAACGGGCATTTCTTTCGTCCAGAGATCAATTCGCAAAGCTTCCTTTTTTTTGTCGTCCCACACCGAAATCATGGTTGCTTTAGTATCTTGTTTTTCAATACCGCCATCTTCAGCATTCCACGTCATTTTTTCTGGAACCTGGTTGTCATCAAGTTCGATATCTATTGTAATTTGCGTCTTTCTCATTAATTTTTTGGTTTGTAATTACTTTGATTAAAGATTTCCTGTGCGTTCATTTTGAGGAAATCCTGTAGTTTTGTTTTGGGATTTTCTACGAAGAATTTTTTACAAATTTGCCAGCCGGTAAATATTCCAATTTGCGGCGAGGATTCATTATCAATTTCAGTATAAAATTTAGAAAATGGGCCAGGCTTGATAAATCGTTCCGGAAGTCGCGTATCATCACTGAAAATAAGGTTGTTTTCTACGAAATAATTCCAGACGTTGGCTTCATTCGCTTTTGCCCAGTCATATTGCGCGGGTGTATAATTCATTTTTAAAAAATCCGGCTCTGAAGGCAAGAATGTATCTTGCAAAATCATAATTTTCCCTTCATAAACGATTTGATCTATAAATTTCTGCTGATCTCCAGTGATCGGAACAAATAATTCTGCAAAAACAACTGAAACTTTTGCCAGTATATTTTGGGGATTCATACTTTTCTGGAAATAATTTTCCATTCCTTTATAATTGGGATTATTATCACCCATAAAACCTGTCACATCGATAAACAATAAATTTTCTTGAGGTTTATAAAAAACAGGTTCTAGTGCACCTTGCAGTGCCGATGAATAAAGAAAAACTTTAGGGTTTACAAAATCAGGGAAGTAATATTTAATGTGCGCAAAAAGCTGACTTAAATTTGATTGAAGTTTGGTTACGTCAATTTTAGAAATGGCTTCCTTATAAATTTTTGATTCTTCAGTATCATTTCGGCGTAAAGCAAATTCGTCATTCGGCACGGTTCCCTGAAACCAAGGATATTTCTGGATAAATGTTTCCAGCGGCACTGAAGAATCATAGAACTCTTTAGAGATATCAGTAATATCTACCTTTTGAGCAGTATCTTTCACGTCGATTTCCCACCGGTTTGTATTATTTTTCTGACATGAATTGCTACTCATGAGGAATAGTGCAGAAAAAAAGAGATATTTAAAAAACTTCATTATTTTTACATCGTATTTAGGATTGCAAAAATAAGGAAATTTTTAGGGATTATCCTTTTCTAAATACGAACCTTTATCTTTAAAATTAAGCAATGCAAACAGATAAAATAACAGATAAAATAGTTTCTTGGCTCAAAGATTACGCTGAAAAAGCACATGTCAAAGGATATGTCGTCGGAGTTTCCGGTGGAGTTGATTCCGGGGTCGTTTCTACGCTTTGTGCAATGACAGGTTTAAAAACTTTGCTCATTGAAATGCCGATCCGCCAGAATCAGGATGAAGTAAATCGTGCCTGGGAACATATGGAACATTTGAAAAAACGGTTCTCAAATGTAGAAGCGATTTCCGTTAATTTGACTCCCGCATTTGAAGAATTGTATAAAACGTTTGATGTTAAAGATGAAGACTTTCCGGCGGAGAAACTGGCGTTTGCCAATACCAGAAGCCGTTTAAGAATGTTGACTTTGTATTATTACGGACAAATCAACAGTCTTCTCGTTTGCGGAACCGGAAATAAAGTAGAAGATTTCGGTGTCGGTTTTTTCACCAAATACGGCGATGGTGGAGTAGATGTTTCGCCGATTGCAGACTTGTACAAAACAGAAGTTTACGCTTTGGCAAAATCATTAGATCTTGTAGAATCCATTCAAAATGCCATTCCGGCAGATGGATTGTGGGACGAAGCCCGAACCGATGAACAGCAGATTGGCGCAACGTATCCGGAGCTGGAGAAAATCCAAAAAGAGTGGGGAACGAAAACAGAAGCAGATTATTCAGGACGTGATTTAGAAGTTTTCAAAATTTTCCAAAGAATGAATCGTGCGGCGCAGCATAAAATTCAACCCATTCCGGTTTGCGATATTCCGGAAGATTGGCGTAATTGATTGGAGATTTAAAAGCGTTCCGTAGGAACGGTATCTCTGTAGCAATTAATAAATAAAGTCGCGTTCCGGAGGAACGCTATCTAAAACAAGAAGTAACATTTGCATCATATGAACAATCAAAACATAAAACTCTTCTTATTTTTCATCATCGGACTGCTCACGGCATTTCTGGCGATGTATTTTATCAACAATTACCGCATTGAAAAGAAAAATAAAGACGTCATCAATTCGGAGGTTTCAATTAATGAAAATAGAAATGAAAACTTTAAAGAAAATAAAACTTCAAGATCACCAAATTTCTCAGGAAATATTGATGAACTGACCAATGAAAATACCGTCATTGATTATGTGAAGAGCAATCACCGACTTCCGGATTATTATATCACCAAAGGCGAAGCACGAAAACAGGGTTGGATTGCCTCAAAAGGAAATCTTTGTGACGTTCTGCCAGGAAGAGCGATTGGCGGTGATAATTTCAGTAACCGAGAAAAAACCCTTCCTTCCGGAAATAAATATTTCGAAGCCGACGTCAATTACAACTGCGGAAACCGAAATGCAGACCGAATCGTTTTCACAAAAAATGGAGAAGTTTGGCTGACGAAGAATCATTATATGAGTTTTGAAAAGCAGTAAGATAAGAGCCAAGTAAAAAGTAAAAAGTAAAAAGAGCCAAGTGAAATGCTGGTGTGTTTCCCTTTGCTAAGCGAAGCGCCTTTATCTCATTTATTTATTGATTTTGATGGAATCGATTAATATTTGATTTGCGATCATAATTTTTTATAAATAAAATAGAAAAAACTTTGCGTCTTTGCGTTAAAAAAAGATTTTCACTTTATATCAATAAACTTTAGAACTAAAACCTGAAAACTAAAATCCACAACCTAAAAATATGAACACCGTATATATAGACTTTACAGAAATCGGAGATATGGAAGATTTCTTCGATCAGTTAAAAGAAAAATTAAAACTGCCCGAAACCTTTGGCGATAATCTAGACGCACTTTACGATTCGATTACGGGATTTGTAGAACTTCCTTTACATATCGAATTCGTCAATATGAGCGTGGAACAACTCGAAGATTTCGAAGATTTGCTCACGACTTTAGAAGATGCGGATGAGGAACTTGAAGATTTTTCGTTTGCGTATTATCTGGAACAGTATGAAGACGAGGATACAGAATAAAAAAAGGGCTTTTCAAAAATATTGAAAAGCCCTTTAATTTGATATGGAAAAAATGAAGAATTTATTGAAGTGGCGCGATTAAGTTTTGGCCGTTTACAGTTGCCCACGCGCCGCCAACCAGAGAAACTTTGGTTACCGTTGCAGCATTGGTGTAGGTTAATGGATTTGTTGAGGTGAAGCCGTATCCAAATTTTAATTGATTATCGTTGTTGGCTGTTGTAAATATCGGTTCAACTTTAATTTTACCGGTTGCCAATTGACTCGTTTCCGTGGCTAAATCCTGGATCAAAATTGCAAAGGCATTTTTCCCACCCGTATTTTTGTACCCGTCGATATAAACATTGGAGAAAATTCCGGTTCCCTGTTTTTTAAACTGAATGGCTGAAACTTCAGCAGAACCTGAAACTTCAGGTAACGTTCCTGCGGCTCTCATCAAAGTAATATTGCTCACTTTAGGTGCGATATTATCTGCGTTTGAAGAGGCTTCGATTTCCATCCCGAAATTACCAATTCCCGTTTGGTAAGCAAACCAGTTCGAATTGTTTTGTCCGCTCCAGGAATCCTGCCAGTCAAAAGCATCATCGTAATTTCCGTAAGAAATTAGATTTTTAGCACTTACCGTTCCACCGAAAAATTCATAACCGTCATCGGTTCCTTTATAAGCGACTAAGTTTTCTAAAGTCGTGCCGGCACCAACTGCGTAGAAAGTCATCGAGTTGGTTTCAGAAGTTCCGTCTCCAATTTTCCGTCCTCCATATTCCACTCTTACGAATTTCATGGTTCCGGAGTTTGAATTCGCATCAGAGCCACCGTAATACTGATTGTTACCATCTTCAGAGAGTGCGGTTGTTGCGCCGTTTAAGGCTTTAATCGGTGCATCACCATACAAAGTTACACCGCCCCAATCTCCAGGAGTTTTGTTATCAGAGGTGAAAACAATGGGTGAATCAGCAGTTCCAACTGCATTAATTTTTGCGCCTTTTAAGATAACTAGTCCGCTTACATCGCTTGTCGTTGCGGTAAACGTAGCGCCCGGTTCAATCGTAAGTGTTGCTCCGGAGACTACTTTAACAATACCTTTTAGAATATAATTTCCTTTTTTTATCAAAAGGTCTTTTGAAATTTCTCCCGTTAAAGTTCCGGAACCATCCATCACATTTCCGGTCGTTTGTTGATTTCCGCCTGTGTTTGTTGGCATGTCATTATCTTCACGAATGTCTACCGTACAAGAGGTAACCGATAAAACCAAGGCCAGCGATACTAAAGTTAAAATGTTTTTTTTCATTTCTTTTTTACTTTTTTATGAGATTTAAATTTGAGTTAGAAAGTATAACCAACGGTCATATTAAATGAAGTTCCTTTTTTATAATTTTCCATCAATAGCGAACTTTCCTGAACCTGCGCCAAACTGTTGTCGCCCAATTTCAGTTGATATTCTGAATTCAATAAATTTTGAATGGTCAGTTTTACGTTCCAGTTTTTACTTATTTGGTTATTGTACACGAAATCCAGCTGATGAAAAGGCATTTCGAAAATGTTGTCTAGTTGGGAGAAGCCAACGCCATAAATCTTCTTCCCGGAAACATTGTAAACGAGAGAATAAGTTTTGGTTAGATTTTGACTGTTTTTGTATTCGTATTTCAAGTCTGCATTCACCGTCCAGGGCGCTGCGCCTTGCAAAGCACGTTTTCTATTGGCTTCCACATCGGTTTCTTTACTCTGGTCTGCGCTGCGTTCTACATCAGAATACATAATCGTTGTATTGGCGCCTAAAGTAAACCTTGATAGAGATTCGCTAATTCTGCTCAATGAAAGTATTCCTTCCAGTTCAACACCCGCCAATGTTGCGGTTTTAGCATTAAAGAAGGTAATCGTTTGTCCGTTTGAATTTCCGGAAGCGATGTAAGAACGTTCAATTGCATTGTCAATTTTCTTTGCAAAAAGGTTAACCGCAAACATTTCTTTATTGCTTGGGAACAATTCGTATTTCAGATCAATATTATAATTTTCACTGTTGCTCAAATCTTTATTTCCGAAGATGTTTTCGTTATCGGGATTGATATAAGTGATTGGCATATATTCAATAAGGATCGGTCTTGTAATCGTTTTGCTGGCTGCAAAACGAATGTTTGATTTTTCATTCAAAGCACGCTTAACCGATAAAGAGGGAAGAATATAATATTGGTTTTTGGTGATATTATCAAAATCGTCATTAACTCCAACACTGATTCGTTTGTATCGCGTGATGTTGATATTGTTTTCAACTCTTCCGCCAATTAAAATATCCCACAATTCCGATGGCTTATAATTAATGTTTAGGTAGCCCGCATTCACAAACTGATACAAATTGTTTTTGTATTCCGACGTGGAACCTTCACGATAATGGTAAGTTCCATTTAAAATCGACTGATCAAAAATCGCTTGTGGCGCATCTCTGTCTACCGTAACTTGTGATTGTGAAGGATCATTTAAAACAGAGTAAATAAATCGGTAAGATGTATTTCGAATATCTGCAAAACCATTATAACCAATCGCCAATTGCCACGGATAATCTTTTTTATCGCCTTTTTCACCAAGGTTTACAGCATATTCCGCAAAGGCAGAAAAGTAGTTTTTACCATTTACGTCCAAATATTGACGAAGTAAATTGTTTCCACCAAAAGATAAATTAATATCGTTGCCTTCACCAGGTTGTCCGTACATGATTTTACGGTCCGGTTGCTGATAGAAATTGTTCACCCAACTTGCGCCTGCTTTTACGGAATGTCTGTCGTTGATTTTCTGTGACGCAGTTAACTGTAAATCTGTAAACCTTGAAATATCCTGTTGATTTACGCGGATGAACTGCTGATTATTCGTTTCTCCATTTCTAAATCCTAAATAATCCTGAATAAGGTTCTCGGAGTTTTGAAGAAAAAATCCATTTAAATTAATGGCAGTGCCTTTATTTTTAAAACCCAATCCTAATAATACGGATGATTCGGTTTCGTAGGTATATTCTTTTCGGTTGAGGTTGTTGTTATAATCAATTGAATTTCCATTTAAACGAAATTGATTTTTTACGCCATCTTTATATTCATAATGGTTTCCTTGATTTAATGAAAAGAGAAAACCTAAGTTTGAAGTTTCACCGATTTTAAATTTCTGAGCCGTCGTAAAACCCAAACTCGTATTCGGTAAAGATTTTATATTATCTACATTCCAGCCTTCACCAAAAGAATTTCGGGACTGATTTGCATTAAAATTATAACTGGATGGTCGATATCCTTTTATCTCATTTGGCAATTGTTTATCCCTCGAATTTAAACCAACATAACCTTCAATAGAATTAGCGTTTGGATTAATTTTAAAATCATTTCTAAATGTGCTCAAAGTATTCACTCCGATTCCAAACTCAATTTTAGAAAAAGGTTTTTCGTATGTCAGAGTTTCAATATCGAAAGTTGCTCCCGCAAAATCCGCGTATAGATTAGAATTAAAAGTTTTGTAAATATTAAGTTTTCCAACCACATCAGTTGGGAATTGTTTCAACGCAATAATTTTCTGAAACGGGTTGTTTGAAGGCGAACCCAAACCATTGATCAATAAGGTATTGTAACGGTCTTCTAAACCTCTTACAAATAAACCTCGTCCTTCAACACTGGTGATTCCGGTCACTTTTACCAAAGCCTGCTCAATATTTGAAATTCCTTTTCGGGAAATTTCTTCAGAACCCATCGATTGTTTTTGAATAATCGCTTTCTTTTGATCAATTAAAAGTGCACTTTCTGTTTTTTTATTAGAGGAACTTTTGATAATGACTTCTTCAATTTTTTTTTCCTTACTCAAAGTATCCTTTACGGAAACCTGCGCGTACAGGTAAGTGGCAGAGGCATTCAACAAGACAAGGGCAAGACTCAGTTTTCTGATTTTCATTTCTTCTTTTTCTTTATATTTCTTTCGGGACAAAGGAAGAAATTCAGAAGTCAAATGGTGTTTCGGGAGTTTTAATTTTATCTTACGATTAGTTTAACAAAAATGCTCACATATTAATTAATTATGAACATTTTGTGCAGTACTGTTTGGAACCTTTAATTTGATTAATTTTGAAAGGATAAATTAGAACTAATGAACCAAAAGAAAATTCTTTTAATCGACGATGAAGAAGATATTTTAGAAATCATTTCCTATAATCTTGAAAAAGAAGGTTATCTGGTAACAACCGCGAATAATGGGAACGAAGGACTTATTAAAGCCAAAGAATTGATACCCGACTTAATTCTTCTGGACGTCATGATGCCCGAAAAAGATGGAATTGAAACGTGTCAGGAATTACGTCAGATTAAAGAATTACAAAATACGTTGATTGTGTTCCTTTCTGCCCGAAGCGAAGAATTTTCTCAGTTAGCGGGTTTTCAAGCTGGCGCTAATGATTATGTGGTCAAAATTATTAAACCAAAAATTCTCATTTCGAAAATTAATGCTCTTTTACAACTGACTTCAAAAGTAAGTAACGATGCAAAAGTTCTTACCATCGGAGATTTGGTCATCGATAAAGATAATGTGAAAGTGACCAAAAATGGACAGCATTTTTTATTGCCTAAAAAAGAATTCGATCTTCTTTATCTTCTCGCATCAAATACCGAAAAAGTTTTTAAACGTGAAGAAATTCTGGAAAAAGTTTGGGGAAATGATGTTGTTGTGGGCGAAAGAACCATCGATGTTCATATCCGTAGATTGCGCGAAAAACTGGGAATTAACACCATTCAAACTTTAAAGGGAATTGGTTATAAATTAGTTGTTTAACTTTGGTTTCCTCAATTTATCTTTACTTCTCCTTTTATTGATATGAAAATTTACAGACTTACATTTTTGGCGGCTTTATTCCTCACGGCGTCTATGTTGCTGCTCGTTTTTGTTTTTGATGAGGTTAAAGATGAATATATCACCACGAATAGCAAATTTTTGTCGGCAGTTGGAGTTAGCACTTTATTGCTGATTGTTATTAATTATTTGGTGGTCGATTTTCTATTTAATTTTTATGGAAAGAGACAGATTCGCAAAATATCAACCATTTTGCCAGAGGAATTTGGAGAAGAAGATCATCAGCTAAATTTACAAGAACTGGGCAAAAGGTTTTCCGATCTTAATCTGAAAAATACCACCGAAATCGATACCATGAAGGAGATGGAAATCTACCGGAAAGAATATATTGGCAATGTTTCTCACGAGCTCAAAACCCCGCTTTTTACCATTCAAGGTTATTTGGATACACTGACAGAAGGTGCGATAGAAAATCTCGCGATTCGTGATAAATACCTGGACCGAATTGATAAATCAGTGGAGCGGCTCCTCACCATCGTGAAAGATTTAGACATGATTAACCAATTTGAAAGTGGCGAAATCACCCTAAACAAAAGTCGTTTCGATGTGAATTTACTGATCCGCGAAATGATTGATTTACTCGATTTGGAAGCACAGAAAAAAGATACCCGCATCAGTTTGCAAACTTCCACCAGTCAAATGTTTGTGAGGGCAGATAAACAGAAAATATCGCAGGTTTTAATGAATTTAATTACAAATGCCATCAATTACGCCAATCGGGAAAAAGCCACGGTTACCGTAAGAACAGTCATTCATAATAATAAAATTCAGGTAACCGTTGAAGATAATGGAATGGGTATAAAACCAGAAACTTTACCGCGTATATTCGAAAGGTTTTTCCGGGTAGAATCGAGCCGTAACAGAAATGACGGCGGTTCTGGTCTTGGTTTAGCGATCGTGAAACACATTTTAGAAGCGCACGACGAAACGATAAAGGTGGATAGTATTTATTTAGAAGGTACCAAATTCAGTTTTTCTCTTCCGAAAATATAGGAAGGGTCAAAATGTATGAAAAACTTTTTTAATAAAATAAGTGAATAACTTTTTTGCCGAATTTCAATTGTTTTATATTTGTACCCGAAAAGGAAATCTAAAAATTAATTATAAAATTTAAGATAATAATGGTCTATAAACTCCGAATAATTTTAGACGCCAAGGATGATATTTTCAGGGACGTAGAAATTAAAGGCAAGCAAACACTTTGGAACCTTCATTTGGGGATTAAAAGTGCTTTTTCCTTGATGGGCGAAGATTTGTCTATTTTCAGTATTCTGGATGAAGAGGGAATCGTGGTGAAAACTGTTCCGTTGGAAGACATGAGCGACGATGGCGAAGGCGAAACTATGTCTGATGTTTATATTACGGAAGTTTTCGAGAAAGCTGGCGACAAGATTCATTTCCAATATGGATTTATGGATTTATGGGAGTTTTTCTGTGAACTCGTAGAAATTATCGATGAAAAACCTGCAGTAAATTACCCGATCACCGTTTTCAGATTTGGAAAAATGCCGCTGAAAGCACCCACGAAAACTGCTTCGAAAGGCAAGAAAAATTCAGTTATTCCCTTAACCGAAGACGAATTCGGTTCTTTTGAAGAAGAATTTGCCGCCGGAAGTTTCGCGGATGAAGATGATGACTCTTTCGATGAAGATGAGGAGAATTTTGCAGATGACAACTTTGATGACGATTTGAATTAAATTTAAAATACATTGAAAACCCTGAAACTAATCAGGGTTTTTTTATGGGAAAAATTGAGATTAATGTTTTATGATTTATCAGTTCAAAAGCGAGAAAACGCCTGCTTCATCTGTTTAGAATTCAATTAAAAAACTTTACATTTGCCCTAAATCTTAACCCATGAAAAGACTTATTCTTTTAGCAATTCTTGGCGTAGGAATGATTTCCTGTACGACTCAAAAAAATACCTCAAAAATGGAATTACCAAGTGAGTGGAAACACACCACCAATATCTACGAAGTTAACATCAGACAGTATACGCCAGAAGGAACTTTCCGCGCTTTCGAAAAAGAGATGCCGCGGCTGAAAGAGATGGGCGTGAAGACCTTGTGGTTTATGCCGATTACTCCTATTGCCCAAAAAAATAAAAAAGGAAGTTTAGGAAGCCAATATGCTGCGCAAGATTATACCGCCATCAATCCGGAATTTGGAACGATGGCCGATTTTAAGCATATGGTTGATGAAGCGCATAAAATGGGTTTCAAAGTAATTATTGATTGGGTGGCAAATCATACGGGTTGGGATCATGTCTGGACCAAAACTCATCCTGAATATTATCTGAAAGATGCGAAAACAAATGATTTTCAAATTGCCTCTGGAATGGATGATATTATAGAATTGGATTATTCAAATCCTGCGATGAGAGTTGCCATGATCGAGGCGATGAAATTTTGGGTGCGCGAAGCAAATATTGATGGATTCCGTTGTGATCTTGCAAGTTGGGTTGAAGTTGATTTTTGGGAGCAAGCCAGACCTGAAATTGAAAAAGTGAAACCCATGTTCTTTTTAGGTGAATTCGACGAACTCGATAATCCAGAATATGGGAAAGTATTTGATGCCAGTTACGTTTGGACTTGGATGCACAAAACACAGGAATATAATGAAGGTAAAATATCGTTTACAGACTTAAAAGCGTTATTAGCCAGATATTCCGACATCGGTGATTCATCGATGCGCGCTTGGTTTACCAGCAATCACGATGAAAATACCTGGAACGGCACCGAATACGAAAAATACGGTGATTTGGCCCTTCCTTTAGCGGTCTTTTCAGTGACTTGGAATGGAGTTCCACTTATTTATAATGGGCAAGAATTGCCTTTGAAAACAAAACGTCTGGAGTTTTTCGAGAAAGATATAATTCCGTGGAATGGTACATATGAACTTCAAGATTTTTATAAAACTTTACTCACCTTAAAATCACAAAATCCCGCGCTTCGTGGGGGTGATCCTGCTGCGACAACTCATATTTTGAAAACATCTGCAGATGATAAAATTTTTGCTTACGTGCGTAAGAATGGAAAAGATGAGGTTTTAACGGTTTTAAATTTTTCCAAAGAAAATGTTTCATTTACCATCAATGATGATCAGGTTTCCGGAAGCTTTAAAAATGTTTTCAGCGGACCACTGAAAGATTTTGGAAAAGATAAAAGTTTCTACTTGCCAATTGGCGGTTATGCTGTGATGGAAAAATAGATTGAAATTAAACTGTTTTTTGCAAAAATGAATAAAGTAGAAATTTTACAAATCATCCAATTTAAACTTTCCGAAAAAATTCAAAATTTAGAAAAAATGATTGCCGAAACTCGTGCATCCAACAATGAGACGAAGAGTTCCATGGGCGATAAATATGAAACTTCCCGAGAAATGGTACAGCAGGAAATTAATAATTTGCAGATCCAGCTGAACGAAAATGTAAAAGCAAAAAATTCTTTGAAATTCATTAATGCCAATCCGCACCAAATCATCGGTTTAGGAAGTTTGGTCGAAACGAATAAAGGTTTGTTTTATATCGCAGTTTCCTTGGGCGAAATCGTTTCTGATAAAAAGAAAATTTTCGTTATTTCTACCGAAAGTCCTTTGGGTACAGCTTTATTTGGAAAGAAAAAAGGAGAAGAAATTTCATTTAATAACACCAAACAAATCATTCAGAACCTGTGGTGAAAATTCCTATTTTTGTAAATCATTAAATAAATTTTCCATAATACTCATCGCTAATTACTCCTTACTCATTTTAAATCATGCAAAATTACCTCGACTTACTTCAACATATTTTAGATAAAGGAACCGACAAAACCGACCGAACAGGAACCGGAACCAGAAGTATTTTTGGTTATCAGTTGCGTTACGATTTGTCTGAAGGTTTTCCCTTGGTTACGACCAAGAAAGTTCATTTAAAATCGATTATTTATGAATTGCTTTGGTTCTTAAAAGGTGATACCAATATTAAATATTTGAATGATAATGGGGTTTCAATCTGGAATGAATGGGCGGATGAAAACGGAGATCTCGGTCCTGTTTACGGCGCGCAGTGGAGAAGTTGGACCGGAGCAAACGGAAAAGTGGTCGATCAGATTACAGAAGTCATTGACCAAATTAAAAAAAATCCGGATTCCAGAAGATTAATTGTTTCCGCCTGGAATGTTTCGGAAATCCCGAACATGGCTTTGGCACCTTGTCACGCTCTATTTCAGTTTTATGTTGCTGAGGGAAAATTATCTCTTCAATTATATCAAAGAAGTGCAGATGTGTTTTTGGGAGTTCCTTTTAATATTGCAAGTTATGCTTTGCTGTTGATGATGGTTGCGCAAGTTTGTGATTTGGAAGTTGGAGATTATGTACATACTTTCGGCGATGTTCATATTTATAATAATCATTTTGAGCAAGTCAACAAACAGCTTTCGCGAACACCGAAACCTTTACCAACGATGAAACTGAATCCGGAAATTAAAGATATTTTCGATTTCGATTTTGAAGATTTTACTTTAGAAAATTATTTACCGGATCCCGGAATTAAAGCGCCGGTTGCGATCTAATGTTCAAATTTATATTTTTTTGGGCTGCTTAATCCGCCTTCAACTCCGTCACGATTTTACATCGGGATCATTTCCTGTCTGGCTGCAATCTATTGCTTAGAACAGCCGTTGATATTGCAATTAGATAATTATTATAAGTGAAGTTTTTAGACTTCACTTTTTTTGTAACTTTTCCCTTAAAACATAGACCAATTATTCAATGAAATCATTAAAAATTAACCTTGAAGAAAATGCAGATCTCGGCAAATTGACCGAGCTTTTAATTCAAATTAAAGGCATTAAATCTGTGGAACTCATCAATCATGAAAATGATGAAAGCGATTTAAAAAAGGCGGTTAACAAAAGCAAGGAACAGTTAAAAAGTGGCGACTATGAATCGTTTGTGAATGATTTATTTGAAACCTTTGTGAATAAAAAATCTTAAATTTTTTAATCATTATTCTTAAATAAAATACTTACTTAATAAATGAAAAAACTAATTATTTCCATTAGTTTGCTGGGGATTTTATTCTCCGGAAATGTTTTTGCCCAAACTGAAACTTCCGGCAGAACAGAAATCTACCACGCGTCGCACACCAAAATGACCGAACTTAAGCATACCAAACTTAAGGTAAAGTTTGATTATCAAAAAGAGCAGATGAGTGGTGAAGAATGGCTTACGGCAGCGCCTTATTTTTATCCAACAGATTCTTTGGTTTTAAATGCGAAGGCAATGTTGATTCATGAAGTAGCTTTAGATAAAAACGGTTCTCAAAGCCCCTTAAAATTTGAGTATAAAGACGATATGCTCAAAATTAACCTTGATAAAATCTACAACAGAAATCAGGATTATACGGTCTACATTAAATATACGGCGCGGCCAAATGAAGTAAAAACAAAAGGAAGCGCAGCAATTTCTGATGCAAAAGGATTGTATTTTATCAACGCTCAGGGAAAGGAAGCGGATAAACCTACTCAAATCTGGACGCAAGGAGAAACCGAATCAAGCTCTGCCTGGTTTCCAACCATTGATAAAACAAACCAAAAAACTACGCAGGAAATTTATATGACCGTTCCCGATAAATATGTGACTTTATCAAACGGCCTCATGAAATCTTCTACAAAAGAAAGCAACGGTTTACGCACCGATTATTGGGTGATGGATAAAAAACATGCGCCCTATTTATTTTTTATGGGTGTAGGAGATTATGCCATCGTAAAAGATAAATGGAGAAATATCGACGTTGATTATTATGTTGAAAAGGAATATGAACCCTACGCAAAGCAGATTTTTGGCAATACACCAGAAATGATAGAATTCTTTTCTAAAAGACTGAACTACGATTATCCGTGGTCAAAATATGCACAAATTACAGGTATAGATTATGTTTCCGGCGCGATGGAAAATACAACAGCGGTTCTCCACCAGGAATCTGCACAGCAAAAACCTGGCGATCTCATCGATGAAAATAAATGGGAAGATGTAATTTCTCACGAGTTATTCCATCATTGGTTTGGCGATTTGGTAACGGCCGAAAGTTGGAGTAATCTTACAGTTAATGAATCTTTTGCAAATTATTCCGAATATCTCTGGAATGAAAATAAGTACGGAAAAGACTTCGCGGATTATGGAATGATGAAAGCTTTGCAGGGCTATTTCATGGATCCATCAAATCCGACAAAAGATTTAGTACGTTTCAATTATCATAACCGTGAAGATATGTTTGATGGTGTTTCCTACAATAAAGGAGGTGCGATTTTACACATGTTACGGAATTATTTGGGTGATGACGCGTTTTTCAATGGATTAACGGATTACTTAAAAACCAACGAATACGGAACCGGCGAAGCGCATCAACTGAGATTGTCTTTAGAAAAAGTTTCCGGGAAAGACCTGAATTGGTTCTTTAACCAATGGTATTTTGGCAGCGGACATCCCAAAGTTTCCTACACTACGAATTTTGAACCTATAAAAAAACAGGTTACGGTAAGCATTAATCAAACGCAACTTGGCCCAAGTTTTCAATTTCCGTTGGCGATTGATGTGTATGATAACGGCAAACCATCCCGCAAAAATGTGTGGGTAAGCGCCAAAGAAAAAAATGAATTTACATTCAATGTTTCGAAAACTCCAGACTTTATCAACATTAATGCAGATGGAATAATTGTCGGAGAATTTACAGATAATAAAACGCCGGAACAATTTTTAATGCAATATCAGAATTCTAAAGAATTTTTAAGCCGATATAAGGCCGTGGATAACGCTACAGAGAATGTGGCCAAGAATCCTGCTGCTTTGAAAACATTAACAGCTGCTTTAAAAGATTCTAATTTCAGAATCAGAATGAAGGCGCTCAGTGGTTTAGATTTAACCAAAGCTGATCAAGCAAAATCTGTACTGTCGGAAGTTGAAAAAATGGCTTCTTCAGATCCGAAAACGCTGGTTCAGGGAGCAGCTATTTCTGCTTTAGCAAAAATGAAGGATAAAAAATACCTTCCACTTTTCGAGAAAGGAATGAATGCGGTTTCAAATGCTGTAAAGGCAAATTCGCTTTCAGCTATTGTGGCGATCGATCCGTCGAGAGTAGAAGCCTTAGCAGATAAAATTGATTTGGAAAATTCCGGTGATGATTTAATCGCCGAGCTTTTGCCGACGATTGTAAAAAATAAAATCGTAAAGCAAATGCCCGCAATTGCGTCCACGGCTGCATTCTATCCGTTTTTGAAATTTCAGAATCCGGAGCTGGGAGCGGCAGCAGAAGACGGTTTTAATTGGATCATGAGTTCTGATAATTTGAAAGCAACCGAAAACCTAACGAAAGTTTTAACTCAGGTCAAAGGTCAAATTGGGAGCAATCCACAAGCAAAAATGATGATTGTAAAGATTTTGCAAGAGGGACTTGCAAAAAAAATGCAGGTTTTGAAAGCTAATCCTTCAAGCACAACAATTAATGCGCAGATTGATTTAATTAACAAAACGATTGACGCTTATAAATAAGTTTCTTTTGTATGATGTAGAATTGATAAATTAAGAAAAGATTGTTTCGAAAGAAGCAATCTTTTTTGTTTTTATTCAAGGTGCAAATTCTTTCGGTGCTTCAAATCTTTCCCCAGAAATCTTCGTCACAAACATTGCGGCAACCGTGTCTCCTGTTGAATTTAGAACTGTTGCTAAAGGATCAACCAAAGTACCGATAATCATTACCGCTGGAATTGCTTCTTGTGGTAATTGATAAACAGAAATCATCAACATTTCTCCGATATAACCTCCGTTTGGAATTCCGCCCGCAACAATACTTACAAAAATGGTGATTCCTAAAGCTAACAATAAGTTCATCGGATCGAAAAAATCTTTTCCGATAATTAAAAATGCCACGTAAATTTTAATAATGGAAGACATAGATGAACCATTTTTGTGAAGCGTACTGCCGATCGGAATTACAATATTTGCAATTGCATCTGGAACACCAATTTTTGCGGCCGCTTGTAAATTTGCAGGCATCGTCGCGAAACTGCTACACGTAGAAATTGCCGTCAAACTGGGATAAATATTGTTCGTCCAGAAACTTTTAGCACCGGCTTTTCCATTCGCTACAAATGCATAAATGGTGAAAAATAAAAAGAAATAAACGATTCCTGAAGCGTAGTAAATCCCGAGTGGTTTCGCATAAAATCCGAAAAGTTGTGGTCCAACTGTCGCAACCTGATACGCGAAATAAGCACCTAAACCAATTGGCGCCACTTTCATAACGAGCAGTAAAAGTTCTTTCATGACTTCATAGCCTGAGCTTAAAAAATTTCGGAAATTTTCTCCAGCTGCACCAGCTTTTCTAGTTGCGGTTCCTGTTAAAAATGCGAAAATTAATAAAGCAAGCATGTTTTTGCGGGAAAATAATTGGGTGAATTCGCCCACGGTGAAAAAACTTACAATTCGGTCTCCCCAACTTTCATCTACATTACTTTCAATGATATCTTGAGAAGTGGAAGGCAAGGCTTCGGTGGGAAATAAATAGACCACTAAAATGGTAAAAAGTGCAGCAATTATAATAAAAAGTAGAAAGGTAAAAATCATGGAGAAAATAATTTTTCCAAATTTGCCTTCTTTTTCGACACTTGCAATGGAATTTGCCACCGCAAAATAAACGAGCGGAACCACGCTTACAAATAATAAATTCAGGAAAATATCACCAAGTGGTTTTAAATAAATGACGAAATCTGGAGAAAAAATTCCAATGAAACTTCCGATGATAATGCCGCCCAAAAGCAAAATAATTCCGGAATAATTTTGTAAAATGGTCTTCATTTATTTTAATTTGAGCAAAGGTAAATGTAATTTTGGTTAGTTCAGAATCAAATCGTCCACTGATTATTAATGATACCGACCAGAAATAATTTTCCTTTATATTCCTGAAAAACCAGTTTCAGTGAATTCCAATCCATTTCAGCATATTCTTTCGTGCCTTTTAAATAATTTTCGGTAAAGATCGAATTTGGATAAACTTCTTTGAGGTTATTAATGGTATTTCCGCTGTGTTTAATTTCGTTTAAAGAAAACTCACCTTGCGTAAAATCTTTCACAAAGACCCATTTTTCCAGATAATTTTTGAGCGACATTTGAAGTAAATCCCCGGTTCCATCTTTTTCGCCCCATGTAAATTTGATATCAGTTGAAATATATTTTTTAAATTCGGCAGGCGTGAAATGTTTGTCTTTTTTTGGATTGATGAACCCGTACATCGAAAACGAAATCCCCTTTTCGGGATGAATGAAAGTGGCAAATTGATTATAATCTTTTTCTTTCAAACTTTTTAAAACCTTGTCGTTAAAATCCTTTAAAATAAAGTCTTCACTATTTTTATTAATCGTGGGTTCCGCAGAAATAGTGATGGAATCTTTTGTTAATGAATCGGTATAATCAACAACCGGCTCCTTTGTGCAATTAAATAGAAAAAGTAATGTGATCAAATAGTATGGAGATTTCATGTGAATCAGAAATAAATTAAAGGGAAATTAAACAAATATATAGAATTAGCAGTATTTTATTTTGTGCAAACAATTACTCGCTCGTTTTCCACCAAACCTAAATAGCGATCCTTTTTTAACGTACGGATTTGCGTGATAAAGCCGCTATTCTCTAACCTTTCCTGTAAGCCGTTTGCAGAATAAATCCTCACATGATCATTTTGCCCAAAAAATTTCTCTCGATCAATTTCTGTTACAATCGAAGAGTCTTCGTAAATATTTCCCTCTCTGAATGGAGTTTGAACTAAAATGTGACCGCCAGGTTTTAAAACGCGATACAGTTCACTGATTGCCGAAACGTCATCAACAATATGTTCCAAAATATGATAGCATATTATTAAATCAAAGGTATTATCGGTTTTTTCAATTTTGGTGATGTCAAACCGATAATCAGCTAAAAATTCGTTTTCAAAATCACTAGAAAAATAATGGATATTTTCAACTTTTTTTAACTTTCTGTAGATTGATCTGGAAGGGGAGAAATCCAACACGGAAATTCCATTTTTTAGAAATTCCTCACTCAAAAGTTTCCACAATCTACGGGTTCTGGGTAAACTTCCGCAAATAGGGCAGAGTAAGGTTCCATATTCAGCCTCAGCGAAAATGCTAAGATTTGTCTCGCAGATCACACACGTATGGTCATTTCCCTTATAAAATGGCAATAAAACTCTGCGCAAATTTTCTTCCTGCTCAAACAGAATTTTTTGCGGAATAATCGTCTTAATGATTCTTTTAAACTGTTGGTACATTCTGATAGGTAATGAAATTAAAACAGATGAAAGATCGCTCAATTATTTCACCTGGTAATTATTAATGGTAATTCTCGTCAATCAAATAATCTCCTACATCTTAAGAAATCAATTTTTAAATAAAATCTGCGACAAATTTTTAACATAATTTTAAAGGAAAAACCATTTTAGATTTTATAAATTTGAAGAAAGCATTATTTCATGGCATATATCGATTATTATAAAGTCTTAGGGATTGATTCCAAAGCTTCGGCGGATCAGATCAAAAAAGCCTATCGGAAATTGGCTCGAAAATATCATCCCGACGTGAATCCTGGCAACCAAGAGGCAGAACGTAAATTTAAAGAAATAAATGAGGCCAACGAAGTTTTGAGTCATAAAGAAAATCGTGCGAAATATGATAAATATGGGGAAAACTGGAAGCATGGCGAAGAATATCAGAAAGCACAAAATCAATATCGTGGTCAACCTGGCGGACAGCAAGGTGCATACGCAGGTTTTGGCGCAGATGATTTTTCCGATGGCGCAGACTTCTCAGATTTCTTCCAAAGCATGTTCGGCGGCGGTGGCGGCGGTTTCGGTGGTAGAACACGGGGCAGTGCTGCAGGAAAATTTAAAGGTCAGGACGTGGAAGCAACTTTGAATCTGCACCTGCGAGATGCTGCGAAAACCCATCAGCAAACATTTGAAATTAATGGTAAGAAAGTACGAATTACCATTCCCGCAGGAATTGCCGATGGTCAAAAAATAAAAGTGAAAGGGCACGGCAATCAGGGTCATAACGGCGGACCAAACGGTGATTTATTCATAACTTTTAATATTCAAGAAGATTCTCACTTTAAACGGAAAGGCGACAACTTAAGTGCGCCGCTAAATATTGATCTATATACCGCAGTTTTGGGTGGAGAAGTTCATGTGGAAACTCTGGACGGAAATGTAAATCTGAAAGTAAAACCCGGAATACAGAATGGTACGACTGTTCGGCTGAAAGGAAAAGGTTTTCCTGTATATAAAAATGAGGGCGAATTTGGAGACTTGCTAGTGACTTATAATGTGCAGCTTCCGAAAAGTTTGTCAGAAGAAGAAAAAGAATTATTCCTTCAACTTAAAAATCTAGCGAAATGAGCGAAAGAATATCCCGAGAAGAACTCGTAAAAATATATAATGTAGAAATCACCTTCTTTGATTCTCTGGAAGAAGCGGGTCTGGTTTCCACCATCACCGAAAATGAAATCAAATATTTGATGTACGAAGAATTGCCTGCATTTGAAAGGTTTACAACCTGGTATTATGATTTGGAAGTGAATTTGCCCGGCCTGGAAGTCATCAATCATCTGTTGGAACAATTAGAGAAATTGCGGTCAGAAAATCGGCAACTAAACCGTCATTCATTAAAATGGCCAGAAGAATAAAGTGCTTTTTTTAGGGAATTTAATGGATAATTATCTAAAAGTTAAACAATTTATCTAACATTCAAATAAATTTGCAAAGTTATTTCTTGCGCGCAAAATATCATCAAACCGCTTTTTACAGGCGGTTTTTTACTGAATTGTATTTTGAAAAGAGGGACTGGAAATTAAATATTATAATAATTTTAAAATATTTACTACTTTGTATTGCATAATACTATTATTTATTTATATCTTTGTATTGTAAGAATGGAGAGGTTGAGATATTAACTTTAGAAATAATCGAGAAGAAAATCTTTAAATCTAAACTTCTTGCAAAATTGAACCAAATAATAACCTAATTAATATGAACACAGAAAACACCAAAGCGCAAATGCGAAAAGGCATTCTGGAATTCTGTATTTTAAGTTTGATCAATGGTCGTGAAATGTATGTTTCCGATCTCATCGAAGAGCTTAAAAAAGGAAAACTGGATGTGGTGGAGGGAACTCTCTACCCGTTGCTGACCCGCCTGAAAAATGGCGAATTTCTTTCCTACCGTTGGGAAGAATCAACAGGCGGACCGCCCCGAAAGTATTATCAGATGACGGAAAAAGGAAAATTATTCCTTACCGAACTTCAAAATACCTGGATCGATCTGACTGACTCCGTGAATCAAATTACTAAAAACAATAACCCAGCGAACGCTGCCGAAAGTACGTTCCAACCAAATTCTTAAAACTATGAACAAGACACTCTCTATAGGACTTGCGGGCTACTCTTTCACCATAGAGGAACACGCTTACATAAAACTCAGTGATTATCTGAATGCGCTTAGAAGCTCGTTAGATGCCACCGAAGCTGAAGAAGTGATGCACGACATCGAAATAAGAATGGTTGAAATCTTCAACGATCTCTTGGGAAAGCGTGAAGTAATTAACGATATCGATGTTGAAAAGGTGATCTCACAAATCGGATCTCCAGAAATGATCGAAGAACAGGAAGAAGTGTATTTTTCTGAAAAGCCAAACGGTAAAAGAAAAGAAGAAAAAACATCCACTGCTTTCACAGGCCAAAAGCAACTTTTTCGCGATCCAGAACATGCTAAAATTGGTGGTGTTTGCGCAGGACTTGCCCATTATGTTGGGTTAGATATGAGCGCGATGCGTGCCATCTGGTTTGGAATTGCACTTTTAGGTGTTTTCACGGCTGCGATTTCAACGTCGTTGATCATTCTCCTTTACATTATTCTTTGGATTGTTTTGCCCAATGCTCAAACGGCCACAGATTTTTTGAAAATGAAGGGAAAGCCCTTAAATTTTGATAATTTAAAACAGGAATCGACCAAAGTTGTACAGTTTGCGAACGAATCAACACAACGCGTAGGCGAAATTTACAACGAAAATAAACCGTACATCAATAAAGCCGGGAGCGGTATTTGGAATGTATTGCGGTATTTGTTGGGAGCCATTTTTGCGGTGATGGGCGTTTCCATGCTGATTGGTGCTTTTACGCTGTTAGGTTTCGGTTTCTCAGGAAGCAGCAATTTCAATTTTTTCAACAATCTTGGATTTTATCTTCAAGACAGTAATATTGGCTTTTTAGTCATTGCTTTAGGGTTTTTGACCACTTTTATTCCAGCTCTTATTTTCTGTTATATTGCCTTGAAGTTATTTTCCCCAAAAACCAAATTTAACAATACAGGTTATGTGATTGGTGCCTTGGTCTTCCTTTGGATTGCTTTGGTTGCGATAACAGGTTTCAGCGCTATTAAATTTAAATCTCAGTACAGTGGTAATAATGATGACACACAAAATGTCGCGATTAATACGGTCTCCGATTCTATTTTGATCGATGTAAATAAAGTCGTTATTCCACAAAATTTCAAAGCATACTGGGACGATGTTTATTCTGATGGGAAAACGATCTACAAAGAAGACTATCCACGAATTGATGTCATCAGAAAAGACGTGAAAGCACCTTATCTCGAAATTAAAAAAAGAGCTGATGGTTATAATATTCCTTTAAAAGTATCGGTTCCTGTTCAGATTGTAGATAATAAAATAATACTTCCGAACTATTTTTCATATCCTTATCAAGACCGTTTCCGCGATTACCGCGTAGATTATGAGTTGATTGTTCCCCAAAATATGAAAGTGATTGCGCTACATGACGAAAGAGGATTTTCTGTAAACGACGATGGCGCAACCGATAATGATGATAATTCAAGTGACGATGATTCGGTAACCGTGAATACGAATTCAAATTCTATCGTACTTCCATCTGGCAATCCAGATAGTATTATTGTCAACGGAAAAAAGGTTGGAAAAAAAGAAGCGGAGCTTATGATTAAAAAAATGAAATTCGATTCTGATAATATTAAAGATTTAAACATTTCTATTAAAGACGGAAAAAAAGAAATTTCTATTAAAACCAAGTAGAATGTTTTTAAGTGCAGATTTCTCAACAGACTTTCAAGAGCTTTTACGATTCTTCAAAGTTTAATAAAAATTAACACTTATAAAGTTTTTTATATTAGTTTTAATCCCTAATTTCGTACAGTTAATTTTATTGAGACCGATTAACATTTTAAATTTTAAATTATGGTACAATTTGTATTAGAAATAGCCATCAAAATTGTAGATTTCGTCAGCAATTTATTATAAGACGAATTATAATTCAATATCTTTGTAAAGTATAACCAGTTGAGTTTGGTTATACTTTTTTGTTTAATGTTCCCATCTCTCTACGGGAATTACGACTTGAAACTTCAATTTTATGAAAAAACTATTTGGCAAATTGATGCTTAAACTGGTAGGCTGGAAAGTGGTGCTGGAAGGTGATGTTGATAATCTGGATCGCTGCATACTTGTAGTGGCTCCGCATACCGCAAATGAAGAATATTTGCTGGGCAACCTTGCATATTGGTCTTTAGGAAAACCTTTGAAGGTTATTATCAAAGATGAGCATACCAAAGCATGGTATGGTTTTTTAGTGAAAGCCATTGGCGGTATTGGCATAGACCGGTCTCAGAAAAATGATCTTGTGAAATTTGTCGTAGATCTCTTTAATAAAGAAGATTTTAGTTTGGTAATTACTCCAGAAGGGACAAGAAGTTGGGTGCCGAAATGGCGGAAAGGATTTTATCATATGGCTTTGGCTGCCAAAGTTCCTATCGTATTTGCTGCAGGTGATTTCAAAGAAAAAATAATGTATTTAGGCCGAAAAATTTCGGTGCAAGATTTAGAAACCCGCACGTACGAAGAGATCATGGCAGAAATGGAAGAATATTATAAAAAGATACATCCGAAATTTCCTGAGCAGTGGAATCCGAAGATTTATTAATTAAATTTTAATACCAGAATTTTAGAAATAGTATAAATCATCCATGGAAAATAAAGAGCAGATTTTAGAAAAATTAAATACGTGGGGCGGCGAAACGCTCGGTAAAACTTTAGACATTCTTTTTACTGATGTTACCGATGAATCACTCACTGCAACAATGCCAGTTACGCCAAAAATTCATCAGCCGTACGGCATTATGCACGGTGGAGCAAGTTGTGTTTTGGCAGAAACATTAGGTTCTTGTTTATCGGTTTTGCATGTGGATATTGAAAAATACGCGCCCGTTGGAACGAACATTAATTCAAACCATCTGCGCAGTAAAAAAGAAGGAATGGTTACAGGAACCGCTCGGTTTATCCGAAAAGGGAATACGATGCACGTTTCTGAAATAGAAATTCGTGATGAAAAAGGCACGCTTATCAATCATACGACCATGACCAATAATATAATTCCGCGCTAAACATCGGCAGTTTTTACTTTATTGTAACCTTCTTTGTATTTAAAGTTTTGTAAATCAATGGTTTATTTTCGCTTTCCTTTTTCAGATCACATCTTAACTGCTGATCATTCGTCAGATAATAATGTAGTTTCTTTTTTTTCGTTTGATCGTGCGCAACACATTCATTTTAAAGGAAATATCAAAGAAATATCCAAAGAGAAATTTCAACAAAGTGTACTATCTAATGAAGATATTTCAGAGGTATTGTATGAATTTATGCCCGAAGAAAAAGGCGAATATATTGATAAAATCGCCGATGTTATTAGTTTTGTCAAAACCGAAAACCTCTCAAAACTCGTCATTTCCCGGCGTAAATTGGTAAAGTATAAAAATAGAAAGCTTAATCTCACCCAAACTTTTTTAAATTTATGCGAAAGCTATCCAAACGCTTTTGTCTACTTGTTTCTGGAAAATGGAAAATGTTGGATCGGTGCATTTTCTGAAGTTTTAGGAAAATTTAATAAAGAAACCTGCCAGTTTGAAACCATGAGTTTGGCAGCCACGCTTCCACTCGAAGAAAGCTGGAATACCAAAGAAATTGAAGAACAGAAACCGGTAACAGATTTCATTAAAACAACCTTGAACGGTTTCTCAGATCAGGTAGAACAATCGGAAACCTACGATCATATTTCAGGAAATATAAAACATTTGAGGACTGATTTTAAAGCTAAAATAAAATCGGAAGATGTGGAAAGTATCATCGAAGCGCTTCACCCAACGCCGGCAGTTTGTGGCATTCCAAAAGATTTCTGTAAAAAAGCGATTCTTGAATTTGAAAAATATCCCCGAAATTTTTATTCAGGTTTTATCAAAGTTGAAACTTCGCAGGATATTCAGTACTTCGTTAATTTGCGGTGTGCAGAATTTTTGAATAATGCAGCATTCATTTACGTTGGTGGTGGCATTACGGCCGACAGTTCACCCGAAAAAGAATGGCAGGAAACTGAGTTAAAAGCGGAGGCTATTTTGAATAATCTGTGTTTTAGTGAAGATTAAGGGACTTTTAAAGGAAATTTTAGGTTCTAAATAAATTAGAATTAGCAGAATTTAGTGCGAAAATCCCATCAGAAAACTGACCACCATTATTCCCAAAACAATTAGGGAAACGATAACATACGTGTAATCTTTCTCTTTCAGATAACCAACCATCGCAAAAATAATACGCACCAAAGGCGTGAAAATCAGCAGTAATATTCCCAGCTGAATAATGGCGACACCTTCCAGATTTAAAAGTGAAGTCCAGAAACTGCCCCAAATTTTACCTTCCGGAACTTCGAGTGCCGCATAGTCTTTTGGCATTTCAAAACCTTCTTTATATAATTTCAGAAATCCAATAAATGAGGTTACAACGGATAAAACGACGCCAATCCGCAAGAGATTTCCGACGGAACGGTTTAGATCTAGATCTGTAAAATGACGCTTCATCTATTTGAAATTTTGACTGATACCATTATACATCATATAAATTGATAAAATGGTGACCACCACACCGAAGACCAATTTTAGTTTTTTGGTTTGGGAAACAATAAGTGTTTTTGACCCGATATAACTGCCCACCACCACACCGATTAATACAGGCGCTACAATTACAGGAATAATTTCACCGCGCTGAAAATAAATAAGAGAACTCGCGACAGCGGTCACTCCAATCATAAAATTACTCGTTGTCGTTGAGACTTTAAAAGGCAGTTTCATCATGTTATCCATCGCTAAAACTTTTAGCGCACCAGATCCAATTCCTAGAAGTCCGGACATCACTCCAGCAAAAGCCATCATGAAAAAACCTGAAACTGTATTTCTGGCTGAATAATCTTTAATAATTCCTTTGTCTGGAAAAGAGCCGTAGAGTTGTAGTTTATGTTCTAAACTTCCTTTAATTAATATTTCCTGATGATCAGGTTTTGCTCTCAGATTTAAAATGACCGTCAGAATTAGAATACTCGCAAAAATAATCCCAATGGTATTTGGATTTAAAAGTCCCGATACTAAGGCGCCAACAATCGCTCCGGTGGTCGTCGCGATTTCCAGAAACATACCGATTCGTACGTTCGTAAAACCTTCTTTCACGAAGGCGGCCGCCGCACCAGAAGATGTCCCGATAACTGATATTAATGATGCTCCGATCGCGTAGTGCATGGGAACTCCAAAGCCAAGGGTTAATAAAGGGATGATTACAACGCCACCGCCGAGACCGGTTAAAGAACCAAGTAAACCCGCGCAGACGGCACCAAAGAACAGAATTAAGATTTCCGACATTTCACAAATTTAAGAATTATCTGCTTTCCTGAAAAATTTGAACCTTATAATTTGAGTTTTAATTTTACAGAACTTATTTAAACCGTATTTTTGTTTTTTGTTCAGCATGAAACTGTTTTACACCATTCTTGGCGCCACGCCCAAAGGAAGAAATACGGAGCAACACGATGTGTTCTTTGGCATTGCCGATTCTTTGATAGAACTGGTGCCTGAAATGAAAAGATTCTGGCCAGAGGCAAAAGGTAAAATTCATATCGATGGTTACAAGGAAGTACAATTTGTAGATGGTTTTGAAGTTAAAATCGTGGAAAAAATATCAGACCCGTCGGACGATTATCTTTTTTTTATAAATCTTGGTGGTTATGAACCCGGAAAGTTTGAGGAAAAACATCAGCAATATTTAATGGTTGGTAAATCATTGGCGGAAATAATCAGAAGAGTGAAAAAAACTGATTTTTATAAAACAATGGGATTTAAAAATGCAGAGAGTCATATTGATGATAAATATGGCGTTGACATTGATGAAATTTTCAAAATAGATGATATCCTCCCACAGGAAATGAAAGAAAAGTATTCAATTATCTTAGAGAAAACCGGGGTTGAAAATCAGGAAAATTACACTTTCATCGGCTATTTGGCACTCAGTAAATTAAAGTAAATAAACAATGAAAATAGGGATTTTAGGAGGCGGACAGTTGGGACGCATGTTAATTCAGGACGCATTAAAATACGATGATGAGTTTTACGTTCTCGATCCAAATGCCGATTGTTCCTGCGCAAATATTTCTTTTTTCACCAAAGGAAATTTTAATAGCCAGCAAGATGTTCTTGATTTTGGAAAAGGGAAAGATGTAGTTTCCATCGAGATTGAACATGTGAACGCAGAAGCATTGGAAGAACTTGAAAATCAAGGTATAAAGGTGATTCCAAATTCAAAAATTATAAAAATTATTCAGCAGAAAATTTTGCAGAAAAAATTCTATAAACACCACCAGATTCCGAGTCCGGATTTTCAGATAATTCAATCATTAAAGGAGGAAATCCGTATTGGTTTTCCATTTGTTCAGAAATTAAATACGGGTGGTTACGACGGTAAAGGTGTTCAGGTCATTCGTACTGAAAATGATTTAGAAAAAATGTGGGACGAACCTTCAGTATTGGAAAGCTTGGTAGATATTGATAAAGAATTATCCATTATTATTGCCAAAAATGAAGAAGGCGAAATCAAAACATTTCCGGTTACAGAGATGATTGCCGACCCAAAATTGAACTTACTGGATTTCAATATTTGTCCCGCGCAAATTTCGGGAGAAGTTCAAAACCAAATTGATAAAATTACGGATCAGTTTATGAACGCTGCTGATTCCGCAGGATTATTCGCCATTGAATTATTCCTGGATAAAGAGGGAAAAGTTTGGGTTAATGAGACCGCGCCACGCTTACACAATTCGGGGCATCAAACGCAGGAAGGAAATGCAAACTCGCAATTTGAGCAGTTTTATCGTGTTTTGAAAAACCTTCCTTTAGCGGATACTTCATCGTACCAGTTTTCTGGAATGCTCAATTTAGTTGGCGAAGAAAACTTTACGGGAAAAGCGAAATATGATGGTTTGGAAAATGTTTTGAAATTACCAAACACTTATATTCATCTCTACGGTAAAACCGACACAAAACCTGGTCGCAAAATGGGACACATCAATGTTTTAGCAAATTCGCGGGAAGAACTTTTGGATCAGCTCATTCATATAAAATCGTTGGTACAAGTTATTTCAGAATAATAAAAGCTCCGCTGAGTTTTCAATTTTATGAATAAATTTTACTTATTACTATTTCTTGCCAGTTTCTTCGTCGTCTTCGCACAGGAAGAGGATTCTGCAACATTAATTTCTGAAGTTAAAATAGAAGCTTACAAAAAGCCGACTTCTTTTCTTTTTTCTACAAAATCGGTAGGTTTAATTTCACGAAATTTACTCGACAGCAATACACCAGAACGATTACTGGAATCAATCAACCAAAATCCAGGCAGCAAAGTGGAGGAGCGGTCGCCGGGAAGTTACCGTATTTCTGTGCGGGGAAGTTCGTTGCGTTCTCCGTTCGGAGTGAGAAATATTAAGGTTTATCTGGACGATTTCATTTTATCTGATGCCTCTGGAAATACCTATTTTAATGTAATTTCTCCCGAATTAATAGATAAAATTGAAATTTATAAAGGGCCAGAAAGTGGTGATTTTGGTGCCGTCACTGGTGGGACACTTTTATTGAAAACACGCCATTCTGAAAATTCGTCCGTTAATGTTTCTGCGGGTAGCTATAATACGTTTAATGAAAGCATTATTTTTTCAAAAACTTCAGGTAAACATTTTTTTCAGCTTTTTCAGAACTTTTTTCAAACCGATTCCTATCGGGAACAATCTGCAGTACAGCGGAAACAGATATTTCTAAAAGATGATTATTCTTACGCTGCAAACGCCGCACTAAAAACCATGATTTTGTATTCGGATCTAGATTACGAAACTCCGGGTGGATTGACCTTTGAACAGATGATTGCTGATCGAAGACAAGCGCGACCAGCAACCGCAAAACTTCCCGGTGCTAAAGAGCAAAATGCCGGAATTCGAAATAAAATGATTTTAGGCGGAATTTCACATGAAATCAAGTTACGCCCCGATTTATCGCATTTTGTTTTGGTTCAGGGTTCATACGTTGATTTTGAAAATCCCTTTATTACAAACTTTGAAAATCGTTTTGAAAGCAATTTCGCGCTGAGAACACATTTGAATTATGCGAAAAATTGGGCTCATGTAAACGTTGAATGGCGTGGCGGCTTCGAAGGTGCCACCAATTCTATTTTTATTAAAAACTTTGATAATAATAAAGGAATTCAAGGAAATCCGCAGAACTTTGACAAGCTTCGAAATAATTCTGGATTTTATTTCCTTTCTCAAAAACTAAATTTTAGTGAGAAATTTTTCACTGATATTTCTTTAAGTTTAAACTACAATTCTTACGATTGGGAAAAAATTTATCCCTCTCCTGAAATGGGACATGTGAAATTTAAGAATCAGATGCTGCCAAATTTTGGAGTTACTTATGTCTTCGCAAAAGGCTTTTCAGTCCGCGGAAAAATTGGAAAAGGAAATTCAGCGCCTACGAATGAGGAAATTCGTTCTTCGACGCAGGAATTTAATACCAATCTCTCGCCGGAATATGGCTGGAGCAAAGAAATTGGTATCAGAAAAGAGTTTATCAATTCTTTATTTGTAGAGGCAAGTTATTTTGATTTTCGGTTGAAAGATGCAATCGTCCGACGGCAAAATGAAAACGGGCAGGAATATTTTTTAAATCAGGGAAATACAGTTCAAAAAGGGTTGGAGATTCTTTTGGAGTCGAAAAATTTCAATTTACAAAATGATCTTTTCAACAATTTTAAATTTAGATTTTCTGGAAATTTGTATCAGTTTAAATTTGGGGAATACCTTCAGGGAAAAAATGATTTTTCTCGAAATGATCTAACAGGCGTTCCTTCTCAAAGTTTCAGCAGTCTTTTGAATTTTGTTTTCTTTAAAAAATTAGGCGTTGATTTCTCTCATTTTTATACTTCAAAAATGCCTTTGAATGATGCCAGTTCCGTTTGGGCCGATCCGAGTTTTGTAGGAAATATTCAGGTGAGATATCCGCTGAATTTTGGAAAAACCACACTTGACCTTAGAGTTCAGGTTCAGAATTTATACAATTCAGAATATGTTTTAGGGTACGATATTAACGCATTTGGAAATCGTTATTATAATCCATCAGCGAAACGAAATTTGAATGTGGGGATAAAAGTTGATTTTTAAAGCGAATAGATAGGGACGCAAAAACGGGAGTTCTGTAAAATCAAGAATAGCCAAAATTACAGCTAAAATCAGGATCTTCTGAACATGCCCGGTTTATAATTCGTGATGAAAACTCCACAAATAATCAGCGCGGTAGCGGTAATAAATGTCGCTGAAATTGTTTCGTTCAAAATGAGCCAACCGAGGAAAATGGCGATAATCGTATTAACGTAGGAGAGAATTGATATCTGTGTGGGTGTAATTTTTTTTAAGGCAAAATGGAAAGCGAAAAAAGCGATTACAGATCCAAATATTGCCAAATAAACCGTTGCTAGAATGCTGGTGAGTGTCCACGTAGAAACATCGATCTGATCTGCAGCGATGAAACCAAAGATAATTTGTACGATTCCGGCAAAACTAAACTGATAGAAAAGGTTCAGCGAAATATTTTGGGGTTGATGATTTATTTTTTTTGTAAAAATTGTTCCGAAAGCCCAGCCCGAAATCGCGAAAAACATAAAAATTACGCCCATTCTGTATTCTGGATCCAATAGGTCCTGTAAGCCATCTTTGAAAATGAGGAATATTCCGGAAAATCCCAGTAAAACTCCTATTAATCCACGAAATCGGAATTTCTGTAAACTAAAAAAAATACTGAGAATGAATACCAAAAGGGGCGAAGTTGCGCTAATTAAAGAAGCCAAACTGCTCGTGAGTTGTTTTTCTGCAACGGTCGTCATCCCATTGGCAACAATAAGCATTAAAGAAGATAATATAATTTGATTTCCAAAATTTTTCCAGCCGATCCACTTTAGATTTTTTGAAAAAAGAAGAATTATTAAGAGTAAAATCCCTGCTAAAAACTGGCGTATTCCCGCAACAAACCAAGGTGGAATAGTCTCTACAGCAATACGAATTCCCAAGAAAGTTGTGCCCCAAACTAATGCAACGGTAACGATGGCGATAACTAATTTGGGATCTTTGAACATGTAAAATGAAGGATTATGGGATAGAGAAAGCACCTGAATTTTTAAAAAAAGGCGATTGCTGTAACTTTGCAAAGATAAATTTTATGTCGCCGATGAGCAATAAAGTTGGCTAAATTATTTCGGAGAACTTACGTTTAAAGCTTGTTTTTAGACTTGAAATATTTGTACTTTGTGGGTAAGTGAATGCAGAATTTATAAAAGTGTGATGGGAATAGAAATAGAGAGAAAATTTTTGGTGGATCAGCAACAATGGGATCATTTGGAAAAACCTGAGGGAGAAAATTACCGACAGGGATATTTATTGACGGATCCAGAAAAAACGATTCGCGTGCGACAAACTCCAGATAAAGGTTTTCTAACCATCAAAGGAATTTCAGTTGGCGCAACAAGATCTGAATTTGAATATGAAATTCCGTTTTTAGAGGCGGGTGAATTATTAGATCAATTTTCAGCCAGTGCACTTTCAAAAATCAGATATAAAATATGGTTTGATGGTCATTTGTGGGAAGTTGATGAATTTCTGGCGGACAATAAAGGACTTATCGTGGCCGAAATTGAACTCAAAAGTGAAAACGAAAAATTCAACATTCCTTCCTGGATTACAGATGAAGTAACAGGTGAGGATAAATATTACAATTCAAACCTGACGCTTTTACCTTATAAGGACTGGAAATAGGACTTCAACTCAAGTAATCTATTGTTCTCAAAGAAACTTAAATCGTATTTTTGCAGGACGATGCACGAAAATAAAATCATCATAATTGGAGCCGGTCCCGCGGGTTTAATGGCAGCTCAGCATTTGGCTTTAAAAGGTTTTAAAGTGCATATTTATGAGCAGAATAAAGCCGCCGCACGTAAGTTTTTAGTTGCTGGTAATGGAGGATTTAACCTGACACACAGCGAAAATCTAGAATCATTTTTAGATAAATATGGATCTCCGGAAATCCGGAATATCGTACAGAATTTTGATAATCAGAAAGTTGTTCAGTGGCTTGCTGATTTGGGAATTACGACTTATGTTGGAAGTTCAGGCAAAGTTTTTCCGACCAAAAACTTTAAACCAATTCACGTCCTAAAAGCTTGGCTTGATCGTTTGGAAGAACTTGGAGTCATCATTCATTACGAGCATACTTTTTTAAACTTTGATCTTTCTACCGTTATTTTACGTAAAAATGGAGAGGAAATAGAAGTAAATTATTCAAAACTAATTCTGGCGATGGGAGGTGGCTCGTGGAAAAAAACCGGATCAGATGCGAAATGGGTTGAAATACTAGAGCAGAAAAATATTTCTATAACGCCCTTAGAATCTGCGAATTCGGGGTATGAAACGAATTCTGTTTTTCATCAGTTACAAGGTCAATATCTAAAAAATATCAAAGTTTCTTTTGAAGGTCACCAAAAAACGGGTGAAATAGTTTTTACAAAATACGGTATTGAAGGCAGTCCAATTTATTATCTGAATCGTTTTACAAGGAAATACAATTTTCCGCTGACGATCAATATTGATCTGAAACCAAATTTGACGGAGCAAGAAATAGTAGTAGGTTTAAGCGGAATTGATAAAATAAGTTCGGTTTTAAAAAAGAAATTCAAGCTGTCAACTACCGCGTTAAATCTTTTAAAAACATTGGATAAAGAAAATTATACTGATGTGGATAAACTGTCGAAATTAATCAAAAAATTTCCCATAGAAGTTTTAAGTTTTCGACCGATTGATGAAGTAATTTCTACGGCGGGCGGTGTTTCATTTCCCTCTTTAAAATCAAACTTCGAACTAAAAGACTTTCCAAATGTTTATTGCGTTGGGGAAATGGTTGATTGGGAAGCGCCGACAGGAGGTTATCTTTTGCAAGCCTGTTTTAGTACGGGTGTGTGGGTTGCAAAGGCGATAGCCGATTTTGAAATGGATATTGATGAGTAAACACCTAAATTTTCTTATCTTTAAAACTTAAAATTTATATCAATATGGTCGGAATTATAATGGGAAGCCAAAGTGATCTTGCAATCATGGAACAGGCCGCTGAATTTCTTAACTCCCTGGAAATTCCTTATGAATTGACGGTAGTTTCCGCGCACAGAACGCCGGAAAGGATGTTCGAATATGCAAAATCTGCAAAATCTCGTGGTTTGAAAGTTATCATTGCTGGTGCCGGCGGTGCAGCGCATTTGCCTGGCATGGTGGCGAGTGGTACAACGTTGCCCGTGATTGGTGTACCTATTTTATCTTCGAATTCTATTGATGGTTGGGATTCTGTACTTTCTATCTTGCAAATGCCATCCGGAATTCCTGTGGCAACGGTCGCCTTGAATGGTGCTGCAAACGCCGGGATTCTGGCGGCGAAAATATTAGGAACTTCGGATGAGCAAATCTCGAAGAAATTGGAGGATTATCAGGTTTCACTAAAAGATAAAGTCTTGGGAACGGTAACTGAGCTTAAAAAAGTGCATCCCAATAATTTTGATCTTTAAATTGCAGAATTTTTTCTTAAATACCAAAAAACAACCAGAATAATGTGGTTGTTTTTTTGGTTAAAATTTTAAAAACTTGATTCTGCTTTCTATGATTACAAAATATGAACTTGCTGCATACACCATTTCATTTTTTCATACGTTCTTTTGATATCGTGATCTAAACCGATAGACATTCTGATTAATCCTTGGGAAAGTCCCATCTCTTTTTGTTCATCTTCTGGAATTTCTGACGAGGTTGAACTTCCGGAAGCTGAGAAAAGTGTTTTGTAAAAACCAAGACTCACCGCAAGATAACCGAGGTTTTCTTTCTGCATTAACTCCATCAATTCATTTGCTTTTTCTACGGTTTTTACATCCAGCGTGAGCAATCCGCCGAAGCCATATTCTACATTCATCATACTTTTAAAAAGCTCATGTTGCGGATGACTTTCCAAGCCTGGATATTTAATCGTTAATCCGTCTTTTTCAAATTTTTCTGCTAAATACTGCGCATTCTCACTGTGTTTTTTTATTCTGATATGGAGCGTCCGTAAATTTTTAAGAATACTCGAAGCACGCAAACTGTCCAACGTTGGTCCCAAAAGCATGCAGGCGCCCGAATTTACATCCTTCAAATCATTTACAAACTGCGACGATGCACAAACAACGCCTGCTACAGCGTCACTGCTCCCATTAATAAATTTGGTCAAACTGTGAATCGTAATATCTGTTCCTAAAATGGTCGGGGAAATTGAAAGGGGTGAAAAGGTGTTATCAACGATCAATTTTAGATTGTGTTTTTTAGCAATTGCGGCCAAGGCTTTTAAATCCGCAACTTCCAATAAAGGATTGCTGACAGTTTCGCAAAAGATCACTTTTGTATTTTCGGTGATTGCGCTTTCAACGATCGAAAGGTCGGTAATATCTACAAAAGAAGTTCTAATATTAAAGTCTGGCAGAAAATTTTTCATGAACGCATAAGTTCCACCGTAAATCGTTCGGCTGGAAATAATGTGATTTCCACTTTTGCAGAGTTGAAGAAGGGTAGAAGTGATCGCTCCCATTCCAGAGGCTGTTACATTGGCGCTTTCTGTACCTTCCATCTGGGCTAAAGCTTCAGAGAGATAAAGGTTGCTTGGCGAGGAATGTCTTGAATATAAATAACATCCTTCGGTGTTGCCTTCAAAAGTATCGAACATGGTTTTTGCCGAAAGGAACGTATATGTAGAACTGTCTGAAATAGATGGATTTACGCCCCCGAATTCCCCAAAGTATTGCAAATCCTGAATGTTGTTTGCCGGATTAAAATTTTCCATGATATTATTTTGTTTTGATAAAATTGCTAAAATTCCAATTCTTAACCAATAACTTCCCATATTTTTAGAAAATAAAACGGTAAAACTAATAAAATTTAGTTTTTAATTTTATATTTGAATGATTATTAAAATAAATCCCGAAAATATTACAGATGAACTTAGATCTAAAAGATAAAAAATTACTCATTTTGCTGCAGAATGATTCCAAGAAAACCACCAAACAACTGGCTGCAGACTTGGATTTGTCTGTTACTGCAGTTTTCGAGCGTATTAAAAAATTAGAGAAACACGAAGTAATCGAGAAATATGTGGCGTTGGTCAATAAAAGCCTACTGAATAAGAGCTTTGTTGTTTTGTGTCACGTAAAATTAGCACAACACAAGAAAGAATATATTGTTCAATTTGAAAAAGAAATCACGCAATTTCCGGAGGTTTTAGAATGTTTTCATGTCTCTGGTGATTACGATTATATTTTAAAAATCTGTGTCGCAGATATTTCTGAATATCGGGAATTTATGGTGAGTAAACTCACGAATCTACAACATATTGGGAGTACACAAAGTTCGTTTATGATCAAAGAAGTTAAGAATTCTACCGTTATTGAACCATAGAAATAAAAGAAAATTGCAACTATTTACTGCATAAAAAAAACGAAGCTGAAAAAATCAACTTCGTTTTTTTAAATTTTGTATTCCTTGCTTATTTGTAGATGAAACGAATAGATTCTGTTTCGGTCTGCAGAATATAATTACCTTTCTGTAAAGAATTTTTAAAAGTATTCCAACCATTATTCAGTTGGAGTTTCTGCAGCAATCTTCCAGACATGTCGTAAACTCTCGCCTCCGATTTTCCAGTTAATCCTTTAACGAAGATTTGATTTTTTTCGAAACCAACAACGAGTTTTTTTTTAACAACATCAGTGGTTTTCAATACGGTGGTTTTGAAGAGCCATTCATATGCAGCTCCGAATTCACGTTTCCAGTAATTTTCATTGTGTTGTCCTTCAGCGTCCAGTTTTATTAAAGTATTTGCTGCGGTAAGTCCTTTGGTGAACATCTTATTTTTTACGCTTTCGATGTCGCTTGCCATCGTTTCACTTTCTTTAGAACCAGCCACAAAATAAATTCGCGATCCCGATAAATCTGCAGTTGAATTGGTAATAAAACTATTAAATTCCGAAGCTACGATCCAATACGCCGGACTGAAAGATCCTATTTTAGAAAAAGTGTCGCTATATTTTACGCCGCCATAGTTTGAAATTAAAGCACCCAAAGAACTTCCTATCAATGCATTATATTCTTTTCCAGGTCGTGTTCGATAGTTTTTATCTACGTAAGGTTTCAGGGTTTCCACCATAAATTTCATGTAAAGATCACCTTCACCGCCGCCATATTTTGGATTGTTCCAAGGCGTATATTCGTTGATACGACTTTCGCCCCCATTTTCAATACCAATCACGATTGCACCGTAGTCGCCTTCGCTGAAAAGTCTGTTCAAGGTTTCATCAACTTGCCATTCTCCCGAAAAAGAAGTTTTGTCATCAAACAAATTCTGACCGTCCTGCATATACAACACGGGATATCTTTTCGTGGACGTTTCGTAATCCGGTGGTAGATAAATCCAGATCTTTCTAGTCCTATTCAATTGTGGAATTAAAAAGTCGTTACTTAAAATCTTCACATTTGAAGCTGCCGTACTTGGATTTGCCGTTCCACCTAAGTCTTTCCAAGAAGCAACAGTCAAATTTAATGTTTGTGCAGTTCCGGTGAAAGTAGCAGTACGATTCGATAGCTCATCTCCGGTTGCGGTTCCTTCCACTGAAGACCAGGCTCCGCGTGTAAATTTATATTCTAAAACACCGCTACCTTCAGCTACAGTGTAGGTATAATTTCCGGCACCATCGGCGACCATCGGAGTTGCGCTCGGATTCCAACCATTAAAATTTCCAGCAACATAGATGGTGGCTCCAGCTGGAGTATTGGTAGGAACGGCCGTAATCTTGAGTGTAATTTGTGCGACTACACTAGTAGATATTAAAATGACCAAAAGGAAAAGTTTTTTCATAGGTTTTTGATTGTTAATGAATTGAATTATTAAGGATTATTCTTTAGAAATAGTAAAATAATTTCGGTTTACTTTTCGAAAAATTCCATCAGATCCATATAGTTTTTCTGATTGACGTCATGTCCGCTCATATATTCGCGGAACGAAAAATAGGCGCCTAAATCATATAAAATATCGGCAGCTTTTCGGCCCCATTCCAGCGGAATAACTGCATCGTCCGTTCCGTGAGAAATAAAGAAACGCTGTTTTTCGATTTTCTTTTTGTTACCGCTGATATTTCCAACTAACTTCTCTTCGAAATAACAGCTTAGGCACGCCACTTTTGTGAAAAGATCTGGATTCTGCAAAGCCAAAGCGTAACTCAAAATTCCGCCTTGAGAAAAACCTGCTAAATGCGTTTGATTGTCGGTCAACTCGTAATGATTGGTAATTTTCATGATGTTTTCTAGAACGGTCTGCAATGATTCTTTCGCCTGCGGAAGATCGATGCGGTTCTCCTGATTCATTAAATCGATATCGTACCAGGAATAACCTTCATAAGCGCTGCTAAAAGGTGCACGAAAACTTACGATTAACCAATCCTCTGGCAATGTCGGCGTAAAACTGAAGAGATCTTCTTCGTTGCTGCCGTAACCGTGGAGGAGAATAAGTAAAGGGGTTTTTGAAGTAATTATTTGAGGTTCGCGAACGCGATAATGTAAATCCATGAAGCAAAGATAAGGTTTTAGGATAAATTCGGAGATCATCATCGATCCTGTTTTACTACCTATTTTTTTTCTAAAATGAGTTAAAATATTCTTTGGGTTAAAGTTTTTGTAACCTTTTCCTGTTTGCCAAACTCTATATATTTAGAAAAAAGTCTGCAATAGTGATTGGGTTGACTTGCCTCGAAGTTTTATACAATTTCTATACAGTTTAATCTTACCATTTACATTCTTAAAAATAATATAAAAATTTTCCTGTCCTCTGAATTTCATTAACAGCGAAAAAAAACCTAAATATTAACTTAAAAATAGACAAAATGAAAACGCTAAAAAATTTAGCTTTAAGTGGAACAATGCTCTTAATTGCTGTTTCACTTTCTACCAACGTGAACGCTCAAGACCCAAAAACTCCAAAACTCACTGATCCTGAAATTGCCTCTGTAGCCGTTGTTGCCAACCAAATAGATGTGGATTACGCTCAAATCGCCTTAAAAAAATCAACCAACAAAGAAGTAAAAAACTTTGCAAATACGATGAAGCGAGATCATGCTGCAGTAATTGATATGGCGGTTAAGCTTGTTACAAAACTCAATGTGACCCCAGAAACAAATGATGTTTCGAAATCTTTGTTAGCCGGAGCTGCGAAAGAAAAAGCCACATTGAATATGAAAAAAGGACATGCCTTTGACAAAGCATATATTGATAATGAAGTAAGTTATCATGAAGCGGTCATCAATGCCGTTGAGAAAATGTTGATTCCACAAGCACAAAATGCAGAACTCAAAGCCTTGCTCGTAAAAATTATGCCGACTTTGCAAATGCACCTTGACCATGCGAAAATGGTTCAGAAAGGATTTAACACTCCTAAAAAATAATCATGCTTTCAAAATTATACAGATCACGAGTAGCATTGATTGCGATTGGAAGTTTATTAAGTGCTGGGAGTTGTCATTCAGAAAATAAGGAAGTTGCTGTTCAAGCAAATACGCAAACTACTAGTGATAGCACGAACGCAAGTTCTCCAATAGATTCTTCCAGTGCTTTGCCAGTCGGTGGTGTCGTGACAACTGAAAATGAAAAGGTAAGCGATGCGGTTGCTTCAAAAGCAGAAACTCATGTGGTGACCATCAATAATATGAAATTTAATCCTGCCACAATTACCGTAAAAAAAGGCGATAAAGTAAAATTCAGTAATGATGATATTGTGCAGCACAATGCTACTGAGAAGGGCAATTCCTGGGCTTCGCCGCTTTTGGCAAACGGCCAGTCGTGGACATTTACACCAGAAAAAACCTCAGACTATTACTGCACGGTTCATGTCGTAATGAAAGGAAAAATTATTGTAGAGTAGTATATTATAATATGATAATAGATTGCAAGTTCGAACCTTTCGTTTATAATAAATAAATAACCCAACTTTAAAATTAATCACAAAAAAACCGAGCGTAAACTCGGTTTATTTTTAATGTTCTCTTTTAACCACTGCAACTGGATTCAGTTTAATCAGTTTCATTTTGTCTAACAAAATCATGATCTGATATGTGACATCCATTTCATGCCATCTTACTCCACCGAAATTCGCTCGTCCACCGTGTTTGTGGTGATTGTTGTGATAGGCTTCACCCATCATTAACCAATCAAATTTCAATAAATTTTTAGAAGTATCAGAAACTTTAAAGTTGGTATAACCATAAATGTGTGCAAACCAGTTGATGATTACGCCGTGAATTGGCGCCATCATGTAAGCAACAGGAAGCAAAAGCCACTGCCACCAAGCGGTTGCGAAAAAGTAGAAAAATGCGGTATAAGCAATTCCCCAAGCTAATCTGGAACCCCAAGAACTGGCGAACTTATCAAAAGCTTCCCACTGCGGAACATTCTTCGTGAATTTTTCTTCGATGATCGCTTTCTGACTGTTGATATCTGCGTAGATTTTTTTTGTACGCCACATCATGGTGAATAAATTATCATCGTATTTCGGAGAATGAGGATCTTTTTCGGTATCAGCATAAGCATGATGCATTCTGTGCATAACGCCGTATCCGTAAGCGGATAAATAATTAGAACCCTGTGTAACCCACGTTAAAACATAACACAACTTTTCGCCAAATTTTGACATTTTGAAGGATTGATGTGCTGCATAACGGTGCAGGAAAAAAGTTTGAAAAAATAACCCTGAATACCAGAGAACGATGATGAATATAATGATTGTCATTGATTAAATTATTTGGTGTAAAGATATACGAAATGCTTCTAAAATTAGATTGTTTGTGAAAGTTTAACGCGGTTCGACATACTAATTGTTACGAGTTGCATTCTATTTTGTTAGATCACTTTTAAAATGAAGTAATTTTTCTTTCCTTTTTGTAAAAGAAGAAATTTACCGTCGATAAGGTCTTTTTCTGCTACTTCGAAGGTTTCGCTTATTTTTTCTTTATTAATGGAAATGGCGTTGCTGGTCAATTCTCTTTTTGCTTCTCCTTTTGATTTAAGGAAACCTGATTTCTCAGAAATTAAATCGACGATGTTGCTGCCAATTACTTCAGATTTCAGGATCTCTTTTTGTGGAACACCTTCGAAAACTTCCAAAAAGGTAGCTTCATCCAAACTCACTAAATCTTCTGCTGTCGAACGACCAAATAAAATCTCTGAAGCTTTTACCGCTTTCTCAAATTCTTCCTGGTTATGAACCCAAACGGTTACTTCTTCCGCTAATTTTTTCTGCAACTTTCTTTCGTGCGGAGCGGTTTTATGGTCTTCAATTAAAGATTCAATTTCTTCTTTGCTCAAAAATGTATAAAATTTTATAAAACGTTCAGCGTCTGCATCTGTAGCATTTACCCAAAATTGGTAGAATTTATAAGGTGACGTTCTTTTCGGATCGAGCCAGTAATTTTCACCCGCTTCCGATTTTCCGAATTTAGAACCATCAGCTTTGGTGATTAATGGAACGGTTAAAGCAAAAGCTTCACCTTGCACTTTTCTACGGATCAATTCTGTTCCGGTCGTAATATTCCCCCACTGATCAGAACCACCCATTTGCAATCGTACATTTTTTTCTTTGTACAAATGCAGAAAATCATAACCTTGCAAGAGTTGATAAGAGAATTCTGTGAAACTCATTCCTTCTGCGCCGCCTTCGCCAGTAATTCTTTTCTTCACCGACTCTTTAGCCATCATATAATTTACCGTAAGATTTTTACCGATATCCCGAATGAATTCCAGGAAAGAAATTTCTTTCATCCAATCGTAATTGTTGACGAGTTCTGCATTATTGGTTTCGGTACCGTCGAAATTTAAAAACTTAGAAAGTTGACCCTTCAAGCATTCCACATAATGATTCAGCGTATCTTCATCTAAAGCATTTCGCTCATTCGATTTTCCAGATGGATCACCGATCATTCCTGTAGCACCACCCACTAAAGCGATGGGTTTATGACCATGTTGCTGATAATGGGCCAGAACTTTGATTGGAATTAAACTTCCGATATGCAACGAATCTGCGGTAGGATCAAAGCCAATATAGGCCGTGGTCATTTCCTTATTCAGTTGTTCTTCGGTTCCCGGCATCATGTCGGCAAACAGGCCGCGCCATTTCAGTTCTTCAATAAAAGCGTTCATTTTCTTGCAAAATTTTAAGACGCAAAGGTAGGAATTTTGAGGGAGATGGAGAGGAGTACAATCGTCAAGTTTTCGAGAATGGATTTCCTATTTTTATTAATGGTGATGAATAATTTTCAAATTAAATTCAACCTTATAAAAGCGATATTATTGATCATTTACATTATTAATGAGGAAGTTTTTTATGCAGTACTCCATAAACTAAAGTTCCCAAGATTGATCCCGCAATCACTATTAAAATTGAATAAAATCCTGCACCTGCTAAGACGAACATCGGTCCGGGACATGCTCCTGTCAATGCCCAACCAAGCCCGAAAATGGTTCCTCCAATTAAATATCTAGAGATTCCCGGCTTCTTTGGCGTTAAAGACATTTCCTGATTTTCGTATGTTTTTAAATCTTTTCTTTTAATCAACTGTACGCCAATTAAGCCGATAATCACTGCGGAGCCAATAATTCCATACATGTGGAAAGAGGCAAAATGAAACATCTCGTAAATTCGAAACCATGACGCTGCCTCTGATTTGTACATCACAATTCCGAAAAAGATACCTACTGCTAAAAATTTTAAATATTTCATACACCGAAAATGAAAGGATATAATAAATGAATCATCACTAAACCACCTGCGAAAAAGCCAATAACCGCGATCAAGGAAGGAACTTGTAAGTTGCTTAAGCCAGAAATGGCGTGACCAGAAGTACATCCGCCAGCATATCTTGCTCCGAAACCAACCAGGAATCCACCCAAGATTAAAATTCCCAGCGTAAAAGGATTAGAGAGATTTTCTGAACTAAATATTTCCGTTGGCAAATAACCTGCGTTGGCACTTTCAATTCCGTATTTTTCGGAAAGTTGAGAGGCGATTTCTGGGTTGATTTCTACTACATTATTCGACATGTATTTAGAGGCTAAAAATCCACCGATGATGGCACCAACCACCACCATTAAATTCCAACGTTCTTTTTTCCAGTCAAATTGAAAGAAGGAAGAGATTTTCCCTGCGCCACCCATCGAACATATCGTTCTTAAATTCGATGACATTCCAAAATGTTTTCCCGAGTAGAGTAATAAAAACATGGTTAAGGCGATCATGGGTCCGGCAACATACCACGGCCACGGTTCGTGAATCAGGTTCATTTTTTTTTGCGGCAAATATAAGATTATAACACAGAGCGGTCAACCTCACTAAAATTCCTGTAGTGATAGTAACTTTTGATTTTTTTCAGGAAAAATTATTTTGAATTTTTGACCGTCAATTTATTGTCTTTGATTATTTTATGAGTTGTAAGCCAGCTTTTTTTTATAACTTCGCTTCAAATGTTAGATTAATGAAACAATTTTTACTCATCGCCTTTTTAAGCTTCTTTCTTCTCGGTTGTAAAGATACCAGACCCAAAGACGGTAAATTCCATATCGTCACTACGACTTCCATGATTACGGATCTGGTTAAAAATATCGGTGGTGACAAAGTGGTGATAGAAGGTTTAATGGGCGCAGGTGTAGATCCACATCTCTATAAAGCCAGTGAAGGTGATGTTTCTAAATTATCCAATGCAAATATGATTTTATACAGCGGTCTTCATTTGGAAGGTAAACTGGTAGAAGTTTTTGAAAAGATGAAAAGACAAAAAATCAATACGGTAGCGGTGTCGGATGCTTTAGATAAAAAAGATTTAATTGGTTCCACGCTTTTTGCGTCGAATTACGATCCTCATATTTGGTTTGATGTTAATAATTGGAAGAAAATTACCGTTTTTGTCGAAAAACAACTTTCAGCTGCAATGCCGGAAAATAAAGAATTTTTTCAAAAGAATGCCAAGTTATATTTAGAAAAATTAGAAATTTCACAGCAGGAAATTGAAGCGGAAATCGCCACACTTCCCCAAGATCAACGTCGACTGGTTACGGCTCACGATGCTTTTAATTATTTTGGAAAAGCCTATAAATTTGATGTTGTTGGTTTGCAAGGATTATCTACCGCAACGGAAGCCGGCGTGCAAGATGTTCAGAAAACTGCCGCTTATATCATCGACCATAAAGTAAAAGCTGTTTTCATTGAAAGTTCTGTTCCGAGACGAACTGTGGAAGCTTTGCAGGCTGCGGTAAATTCTAAGAATCACGACGTGAAAATCGGGGGAACTTTGTTTTCTGATGCGTTAGGGAATCCTGGAACTCCAGAAGGTACTTATATCGGCATGTTTAAATTTAATGTTCACACCATCGTCAGCGCTTTAAAATAATGGAAAAAATAGCAGTTAAAGTAGATGATCTTACGGTCGCATATAATTACAAACCGGTTTTGTGGGATATTGATTTGCAGATTCCAGAAGGCGTGTTGATGGCGATTGTCGGACCAAATGGTGCTGGAAAATCAACATTGATTAAAGCTATTTTAGGAATTTTAAAACCCATCGCCGGAAGTGTAACCATTTTCGATCAACCTTACGATTCGCAAAGAAAAAAAGTAGCGTATGTTCCTCAAAAGGGAAGTGTCGACTGGGATTTCCCAACCACTGCCGTTGATGTCGTCATGATGGGAACCTACGGAAATTTAGGTTGGATTAAGCGACCGAGAGAAAAAGAAAAAAAACAAGCTTTGGAAGCCTTAGAAAAAGTGGGAATGCTTTCTTTTAAAGATCGACAGATCAGCCAGCTTTCTGGTGGCCAACAACAGCGTATATTTTTAGCGCGTGCCTTAGTTCAGGACGCAGAAATTTATTTTATGGATGAACCTTTTCAGGGAGTTGATGCCACAACTGAAGTAGCGATTATCAATATTTTAAAAGAACTTCGAAAAGCCAATAAAACGGTGGTGGTTGTCCATCACGATTTGCAAACCGTTCCCGAATATTTCGATTGGGTCACTTTTTTAAACGTTAAGAAAATTGCGACTGGTCCCGTGAAAGATATTTTTAATGATGATAATCTGACGAAGACCTACGGCATTAATTACAAAGTAAGTATTCAGAAATAAAATGGATATCGTAGAATACATCAAACTCGTTTTTAGCGATTATACTTTGCGAACCATCACTTTGGGCACCGCTGTTTTGGGCGGAGTTACTGGAATGTTGGGGAGTTTTGCCGTGTTGCGAAAACAAAGTTTACTGGGCGATGCTATTTCTCATGCTGCCTTGCCGGGAATTGCTATAGCCTTTCTAATTACCGGTTCCAAAGACACCAATGTTCTGTTAATTGGAGCCTTAATAAGTGGACTCATCGGCACTTTATGGATTCGTGGAATTACCACCAAAACCCATTTAAAATCTGATACTGCTTTAGGATTAATTCTTTCTGTGTTCTTTGGATTCGGAATGTTACTTTTGACTTTCATTCAGAAACAACCCAACGCCAATCAGGCGGGTTTAGATAAATATCTTTTCGGACAAGCCGCCACTTTGGTAGAAAGTGATGTGTGGTTAATGAGTATTGTCACCGGTTTATGTTTAATCGTTCTTTTACTTTTCTGGAAAGAATTTAAAATCCTACTTTTTGATAAAGATTACGCGCAAACTTTAGGCTTTAACACCAAGTTCATTGATCTTTTAATAACAAGTTTTATTGTCCTAGCCATTGTTCTTGGCTTACAGACGGTCGGCGTGGTTTTAATGAGCGCTATGCTTTTAGCACCTGCAGCTGCGGCCAGACAATGGACAAATAGTCTAGGATTAATGGTTTTTCTCGCCGCAATATTAGGAGCAAGTGCTGGAGTTTTTGGAACGGCCATCAGTTCTACTCAAAATAATTTATCAACCGGACCTGTGATTGTTTTAGTCGCTTCGGTTTTTGTTTTATTCTCCTTTATTTTTTCACCGACCCGCGGACTTTTATTCAAACAAATTAGATTGATCCAAAATAGAAACGATTTAGAATTTCAGAAAACATTGGCCTTTATGTATCATATTATTGAAGATCACGAAGACAGTTCGCATCCGCACGCAATTAAAATTTTGAATAATTTCCAAGGTTACAGCCGAAAAGGACTTCGACAGCTCGTCAATAAAAACTATGTGACGCTCCATGGAAACATGTGGAGTCTGACGCCAGCAGGCGTAAAAGCAGCTACCAATATGTATAATCAAAACCTGAAGGATGAGTAGTGCTCAATTAGAAATACAGATCATTGCCAGTTTGGTAGCGATTGCCTGCGCTATTCCGGGAACCTTCTTAGTCCTTCGGAAAATGGCGATGATCAGCGATGCGATCAGTCATTCTATTCTACCTGGATTGGTAATCGGGTTTTTTATCACGCAAGATTTAAATTCGCCTTTGCTCATTTTACTAGCCGCTTTAACGGGCGTGCTTACCGTGGTAATGGTGGAAAAAATTCAGCAAACCAAACTGGTCAAAGAAGATACAGCCATCGGATTGGTATTTCCGGCGCTCTTCAGTATTGGCGTTATTATGATTGCCAAATATGCCAATGATATACATTTGGATATCGATGCGGTGCTTTTGGGCGAATTGGCTTTTACTCCTTTTGACCGTATTTATTATGACGGATTTGATCTTGGCCCTAAATCAATGTGGGTAATCGGGATTATATTGCTGATAACAATTACGCTTTTACTGGCTTTTTATAAAGAGTTAAAAATCAGCACTTTTGATGCGGGACTGGCGACTTCACTGGGCTTCTCTCCAGCGATCATTCATTATGGTTTAATGAGTGTGGCGTCGGTTACAACTGTTGGAGCCTTCGATGCCGTAGGTGCAATTCTGGTAGTGGCATTGATGATTGCTCCCGCAGCCTCTGCTTATTTGCTGACGACAAATCTCACGAAAATGATTCTGCTGGCTTGCTTCTTTGGCGTCTTCAGCGCTGTTGCAGGTTATTGGGCTGCCAATTATCTAGATGCTTCTATTGCCGGAAGTATTGCTACCATGTTGGGCGTTGTGTTTTTAATAGTGTATTTATTTGCGCCAAGCAAAGGTTTATTCGCGGTACTTTATCGAGAAAAGCAACAACGAATCGAAGTCTCCTTAATCACTTTTATTCTGCATCTTAAAAATCATCACGAAGTGAAAGAGCGACACGTTCACCATCTTAATGAACACATCAACTGGCAAAAAATACGCAGTAAAACCGTCTTGAATTTAGGATTGAAAAATAATCTCTTCACCATCCAACATGGTATCGTTTCGTTAACTGAAAAGGGAAATGAATTCACCACGAGAGCGATTGATTATATCATTACCAACGAAGATTCGCAAATTGAGGATATGAAAGATGATTTCTTTTTGTTCAGAGGTTAGCGGCTATTTTCTATTTTTTTTAAAAACCTTTCAGTGATTAATTTCAGCAAAGGTTTACGACGGGGGTATTTTTTTAATATCTTTTTTTAACTTTAAAGTTTATATTAAAGAATTCTTTTTCCTTTCGACTTTAAATTTGAACACCTTTTCTATGGACAAGCACAATAATAAAAAATGGATTATCATTTATAGTTCCATCGCCGTGGCTTTAATTGCAATCTATTATCTCGTGAATTTGCCGATTTTCAATTCTTGGGGTCATTATATTCCTTTTATTAGAAAGTTGAGTATCAGTTTATTTCTAATATCCATCATTTACCTCATCAGTAAATTCATCGATAAACTGATCTACAGTCAAAACCATCTGGAAGGCGACCGGTATAATCTGTTGCGAATCGTACGTTTTCTTGCCCTCGTTTTCAGTCTTATTGTGGCGGCATCTTTTCTTTTTCAAAATTTAATGGCCGCCGCCGTAAGTTTCGGTTTGATTTCTTTGGTTTTAGGTTTTGCTTTGCAGGCACCCATTTCCTCCTTTATCGCGTGGATTTATTTGATTTTGCGCCGTTCTTATTTGGTAGGCGATCGAATTCAGATCAAAGGGTTTCGTGGCGATGTCATTGAAATTAATTACTTAGACACTTCTATTTTAGAATGTAGCGGAGACTATCTTGGCAATGACCGACGAAGTGGTAGAACTGTTCGTTTTCCAAACAGTTTAATTTTGCGCGAAGAAATCATTAATTATTCCGGTCCGCAAGTTCCTTTTATCTGGAATGAAACGGCGATTCAGGTTGCATACACGAGTGATTTACAATTTGTAGAAGATTGTCTGCTAGAAGCTGCACGACAGGATTTTAATGAAAGATATCCGAGAATTGATATGCGAAAGCACCGACAATGGGAACCAGCTGTTTATTTTAGGAATAATGTTTACGCCTGGATGGAAGCCGTGGTTTCTTATCCAGTAGAACCGACCGATACGACTGGTCGCCGAACTCGAATTTTAAAATACGCTTTACCAAAGCTGAATGAATCTCCTAACCAGGTTAAATTCCCCGAAGGCGCTGTTCGGTAAAACTGCATCGTGCTTCAGTTGAGCAATTCTTACAACACTGATCGTCTTTGGCAATATTCTGTGTGAAGTCCTACTGTCGGCGATTAGATAAATTTTGTGATGAATTTGAGGAAGTTGAAGCTTTTTAATATTCCTATTAAATATAAAAAGCCTAATTTTGCACCCGCAAAAATAAATTCAGTACATGAAAAAAATTGGAGAGCACAGAAAGCTTCTTGGAGTAGATAAAACCGCCACCTTAAAAGATTTAAAAACAATTTACCGGAATACGATGAAAGATTCTCATCCAGATAAATTTGTAAACGACGAAGCTGCGAAACTCGACGCTGAAGAAAAAAGCAAGTCGGTGATTGAAGCCTACCACTTTTTGGTAAGCATCAACCCAGAGACGCAGGAAAAGTACAAAGAAGAATATACCGAAACGATATCAAAATCAAATATTCAGGATTTCTATTTAGAAAAATCGATATTGAAAGTTCAGCATTTGAATGGAAAAATGTTCGAATACATTGGTGTTCCTAGAAATGCCTACATCAAAATGGTAAATTCAGATTCGCCGAGCCGTTTTGCACGAAGACACATTTACGGAAATTACACCTACAGAAAAGCAGGTGAAGCAATGGCGGATTAATTTTCTGTTATTTTATAAAATATAGATGCACAATTTCGAAAGGGATTGTGCTTTTTTTGTTCGTTTTTGTTCTGAATTTTACTGTTAGAATATAGATTGCTAAAAAGAAGGTACAAAAAAGTAGCAGCAAATAAAGTCGAAATTCAGACTTCGTTCCTCTTCAAAACCCTTCCTCTCGGTTCATCACCTTCATAAATAGCTATTTCAGAATGGAGAAATTTTGCGGCGGCGGCAGAATCCTCGACTTTCGATTTGCTGCGTTCTAACATTTCATTTTCAAAATCAGTTAAAACACTTTCTCTAATTCCACTTTCTTTCCATTGAGATAATGGTTTGCATTTTTTAAAAATTTCACGGGCTAAAGAAAGGGCATCCAGCAAAGCTTGATTCGCGCCCTGACCTTTAAATGGACTCATCGGATGTGCGGCATCGCCGATCAAGGTTGCAGCCCCAGCATTTTTTAATAATTCTGAAGTGAGCAGAGCGCGATCATAAACTGGATAACCGGAAATCTGAGCTTCCTGAGTAGCTGCTAAAATCTGGGGAACTGGAACGTGCCATTGTGTTCTGCGAATTGCTTCTTCTTTCAGCGCTTTACTTCCTTTTGCGCTCAATTCTTTGGCTTCCTTTTCTGACATAGGAAAACTCAATTGCCACATTACCGAGTCGGAATCAAAAGGCATGATGTAGATTCGCTCCTTGCCGTTGGCTGTTTGAAATACGGTAGCGGAATCTAATAAATCACTCTCAATATTTTGCAACGCAGATAGAGGGCAAATTCCCAAAATCACGATGCAATCCAGATAACGCAATGGAGAGATTTCCTCGTCAATCAGCAAGTTCCGGACAGCACTGCGAATTCCATCCGCGCCAACAATAAGATCTGCTTTGGTGGTTTTTATTTTCCCGTCGACTTGAAAGTTGAGCTCAATTCCATTGCCTTTATTTTCTTTAAAATCGAGGAGTTGATATCCCCATTTGACCGCTTTATTTCCGCCGAGTTGTTCCAGTAGTGCCAGGCGCAGAGATTGTCTCGCTATATGAATATTGGTTTTTTTTGGAGAAGTTTTCTGTTCGGTTTCAGTTTCCAACCATTTCCGCATTCCCCATTCGCCGACCACTTTCCCGTCGGTCGTGTGAACTAAATGTCGCGTAGAAACTACGCCTTTTTCCAGCTTTAAAATTCCAAATCCTTCGATGGCTTTGCTCGCCTGTTGCAACGTTAGTCCATATCCTTGCGAGCGTTCATCAAAACTTTGATCACGTTCATAAAGTGTAAAAGGGATTCCGCGATGGAGACAAGCGACTGCCAAAGCAACGCCGCCAATTCCGCCGCCAATAATGGCAACGTTTGGATAATTATCAGGATCTGGAATCGGCGGGTGTTCCAAAGGAATTATTCCAGCGCCAGAACAAGTTGGACAAGTATAAAGTTGAGCTTCGGGACGAACTGGAGGAGTTCCTTTGCCATTTGCCTTTTCGAATTTTTCCAGTTCCTCTTGGTAGCGAAGTCTCAGACTTTTTTTAATTCTGCGCTTTTTTTTGCCAAGACTCTGACAGTCTGGGCAGAAAGTCCAATTGTTTTGTTCCTTTTTCATCAACTTTTAGGCGGTTGTCGAAGTTTGAGTTTGTAATCTATTTTGTGGGTGTTTTCTCATACTTTCGAACAGGTGACAAAGATACCAAAGAGAATTATTAGATAAAAATGTTTTCGTTAATTTATAAATAATACGTTTTATGAGAAATTTTAGTCAAAAGCAGACCGAAAATTACATGATTTATAAAAAAACATACATCTCCAGAAACTGAAAGGCAAAAAAATAAAGACGCTTGAGAAAACGTCTTTATAATGAGCAATAGTAAGTTCTTCTTAATAGCTGCGTAATTTTCCCATGGTCGTATCCAGGGAGGTTTTCAACTTGGTAGAAGCGTCACTCAGCGCCTGATCAATCGAATTTCCTTGACCTGTTACGGCTATAGGTTTCATTCCGCGCAAGCGGGCTTCGAGCACACATTTTTTATCATTTTCACCTTCTTTGTGGCTATTTTCATCGCTAATTTTCACTTCCAGGCGGGATAGATGCTCGGCAAAACGTTCGAAGTTTGCTTCTAAATCTGCTGTTAGATGCGTTCTCATCTATGCACTTGCAGTAATATTGTTGTCGGTGTTGATTAAGATTTCCATATTTTTTTAACGTTTAAAGTGTTTATTTATACTTTCAATTAAAGATATGAAATACGGCGTTATTTTGAAAAATTGAGCTGTGGTTTAACATCAGATTAACATTAAAGTGCGTTTCATTTAACAATTTCATAACTTTTTTGTAGGTTATATTGTCCAGCGGTTTACCACAATACTTTTTAATTCCCAAGCCGAGACGCGGAATGAATGGAATACTTTTTTTAATGATTGCTGAAGGAAGTCAAAACCACTGATAAAAAAGTGAGCGTGGAGGAAGGAAAAAGGTGCCCAAATATTACATATCTTTCTCGTGAAACCTTTCCTCAAAAGCCTACTTAATGATGAGATAGGGCAATCGTTTTGTTTTCTTTCGAGCTTTCCAACGCAGCTTCAATAATTCTCATATTCTGAATAATTTCTTCTCCTGACGAAGGTAACGGATATCCGAAAGCGATATGTTCGTAAATCTCCTGATAGTAGGTCATATAATTGCCGGGTTCGCTCAACGTTAAACTTCTTTTGGTGTCGGAATTTTCTGTTCTATAATTTAGAATTCCGTCGGGTTCATTTAACGGTTTTGTCCAATCTTCATTGAATGTGGGAATTGCGCCAGCAACCAATTCTTTTTCCTGATCATCGCTTCTTTCCTGTAAAAAACTTCCTTTGTCGCCGTGAATTATATAGGCGTAATGCGCTTCCTTGCTGAAAACCGAGGATTTTAATCGGACGCGCAGACCATCTTGATAGTAAAGGATGATTTCAAAATAGTCATTGGCGAATTCAGGACCTTTCATTGAAGTTACATCAGCGAAAATTTTCTCGGGGAAACCAAAAAGTTGCGTTGCCTGATCAATCAGATGTGATCCCAAATCGTGCAAGGCGCCAGAACCCTTTAATTGTGGATTTTCTTTATGTTCTTTTGCGCTCGGTTCAGTACGAAAACGGTCGAAACGAATTTCAACTTCTTTTATATTTCCTAATTTTTCACTTTTTAAAATTTTCTGAACTTGAAGATAATCACGATCAAATCGGCGGTTTTGATAGACGCTGAGGAAGCGCTTTTTTTCTTTTGCTAACGTTACGAGTTCCACAGCTTCGGTAACATTTACGGTAAATGGTTTTTCGACAATAACATTTTTGCCGGCTTCCAGTGCTTTTTTTACGTATTCAAAATGTGTTTGAACGGGTGTGTTCACAACAACTAATTCGATATCAGCATGTTGAAGCATTTCTTCTACCGATCTGTAAATATCGGTTTCGGGATAGTAGGATTTAGATTCTTCTTTGGTTCGTTCTACGATCGCTGCCATAAAAAATCCCGGATGTTCTTTTAAAAATGGTGCGTGGAATACTCTTCCACTCATTCCAAAGGCGCAAAGTCCCACTTTTATCAATTGCATTTCTAAAATTTTAACAAATGTAGAAAAGCTTTTTTAAATAGTAAAAATGCATTTTCATTATTTCCGCAACTTCTAATCAACAAAAAGATACGTGTGTTAATCAATTGACCTTACGCTGATGATTTTGAACTATTTTATTAATATCAATAATAATTAAGACGATGACGATAATAATTTATATGATTATGTAACTTTTATAGAGAATTTGCTACTTATTGAAAATAATATAATTCAACATTATGATAAAAAAATCTTTTTCAGCTTTTGGCCTCCTTCTTTTGGGAGTTTTGTCACAGGCTCAGGAAATTAAATTTGAAGAATATGATTTGCCAAACGGTATGCATGTTATTCTGCATCAGGACAATAAGGCGCCTGTTGTTACCACTGCTGTGATGTATCACGTAGGTGCAAAAGATGAAATCGCAAACCGTACTGGGTTTGCACACTTCTTCGAACATTTGCTTTTCGAAGGAACACCGAACATCAAACGTGGTGAATGGATGAAAATTGTGGGTGCCAACGGCGGTACAAACAATGCCAACACGACAGACGACCGTACGTATTATTACGAAACTTTCCCTTCCAATAATCTTCAGCTTGGATTGTGGATGGAATCAGAACGTTTGAGACATCCTGTCATCAATCAAATTGGAGTTGATACTCAAAATGAAGTGGTGAAAGAAGAGAAAAGAATGCGTGTTGATAATCAGCCTTACGGGAATATTATGAAAGCCATTAAAACCGGACTTTTTAAAAAACACCCTTATAAAAACACGACCATTGGTGAAATGGAAGATTTAGATTCTGCAAAATTGGAAGAATTTTTAACTTTCTTTAAAAAATATTACGTTCCAAATAACGCAACTTTAGTTGTAGCGGGAGATTTTAAAAAGGAGGAAACAAAGAAATTAATTGATACTTATTTTGCAAGCATCCCTAAAGGAGCGCCAATTGTAAGAAACTTACCACAGGAAGATCCGATTACAAAAGAAACGGTAATGACTTTTACTGATCCTAATATTCAGTTGCCAGCTTACCTTTACACCTATAGAACGCCGAGTGATAAAACACGTGATTCTAAAGTTTTGGATATGATTTCTTCGTATTTAAGTAACGGTAAATCATCTGTGCTTTACAAGAAACTGGTTGATCAAGATAAAAAAGCGCTTCAGGTGCAGGCGATCAATTTAGGTGAAGAAGATTATAGTGTGTTTGCATTTTTTGCGATTCCATTAGGAACGACGACTGAAGCTACGTTAAGATCAGATATCGATGCTGAGATAAAAAAATTACAGACTACTTTAATCAGTGAAGAAGATTTCCAAAAATTGCAAAACCAGTTTGAAAATCAGTTTGTAAATGCGAACTCCAGTATTCAGGGAATTGCAAGTTCTTTGGCGACCTATCACGTTTTACAGGGCGATGCCAATTTAATTAATAAAGAAATTGAAATCTACCGAAACATTACCCGTGAAGATATTCGCGACGTTGCAAAGAAATATCTGAACAGCAACCAAAGAGTTATTATTAATTATTTACCAGAAAAAAAATAATCGAAGATGAAAAAATCATTATATAGTATTGCCGCCGTATTTTTTATTTCTGGCTTTATGAGTGCACAGGTTATCGACCTTAACCAAATGCCAAAACCAGGACCTACGCCGACTGTAAATATTGCAACGCCCCAAACCTTTAAACTGAAAAATGGTTTAACTGTTATGGTGGTAGAAGATCACAAATTACCGCGTGTAAGTACTACTTTAACCTTTGATCGTCCGCCGATGGTGGAAGGAAGCAAAGCAGGTGTAAGTAGTATGATGGCCGATCTTTTGGGCGGTGGAACTTCGAAAATATCGAAAGACGAGTTTAACAAAAAAATAGATTTCCTGGGAGCTAGCATTAATTATGGAGGAAATGGCGCGAGCGCAAGTACACTTTCAAAATATTACCCAGAAATTTTAACCCTTTTTGCTGCTGGAGCTACCGATGCAAAATTCTCGAATGAAGAATTAAGTAAATCAAAAGAAAGAGGAATTGCAGGTTTAAAATCAAGTGAACTAAGCGCCGAAGTAATCGGAAGACGTGTTTTCAATGTTTTAACTTATGGCAAAAATTCTGCTTTAGGTGAGTATGAAACTGAGCAAACTTTAAATGCCATTAATTTGGCTGATGTTCAGGATTATTACAAAAAATCTTACGCACCGAACAACGCATACCTTGTTGTTATCGGGGATGTGAAGTACAACGAGGTGAAGAAAATGGTTGAAAATGCGTTTGAAGGTTGGAAAAAATCAGATTACAAATATCCTTCTTTACCGAAGTTTACCAATGTTGCCAAAACTGAAATCGATGTGGTGGATGTTCCAACGGCAGCACAGTCTGTAATTAAATTAGGAGATCTTCATAATTTAAAAATGAAAGATCCACAGTATTTTGCAGCGACTACAGCCAATTATATTTTAGGAGGCGGAAGTTTGGAAACGCGAGTGAACATGAACCTTCGGGAGAAAAACGGGTTTACTTATGGAGCTTATACTGCCTTAGACACATCGAAATACGATTCTAATTTTGGCGGAACTGCGAATGTTCGTGGTGAAGTAACCGACAAAGCGATCAAAGAATTCATGACGGAAATTAAAGGCATCAAAACCATTAAACCGGAAGAATTGAAGAATGCAAAAGAGAAGTTAAAAGGTACATTTATCATGTCCTTAGAAAGACCGGAAACGGTTGCGCGTTTTGCCTTAAATTTAATTACGCAGGATTTACCAAAAGATTTCTACACCAATTATCTGAAATCGGTTGATGGATTGACGATTGATCAAGTTCAAAAAGCATCTGATTATTTTATTAAGCCGAACAATATGAGAATATTTGTGGCAGGCAAATCGAGTCAGTTTGCGGATCAGCTGGATGGTTTAGGTTATCCGGTAAAATATTTTGACACCTACGGAAATCCGGTTGCAAAACCAGAAGTGAAGAAGGTTGATGCCAATGTAACTGTTGCAAGTATTGGAGATAAGTACATTGCTGCTATCGGCGGTAAAGACAAAGTTTCTAAAATTAACTCTATTACTTCTGTTGCGACCACAAAAATGCAGGGAATGGAATTGGGTATCAAAAATACACAAGCTCTTGGTGGAAAAGTAAATATGGAAGTTTCCATGATGGGTAATGTAGTGCAGAAAATGACGTATGACGGAAACAAAGGTTCAATGTCCGCACAGGGAAATAAGATGGATATGCCCGCAGAAATGCAGGCAGCCTATGCCAAAGAGAAAAGTCTTTTCCCGGAATTAACTTTTGGAACTTCTAAAGATTACACGTTGGGAGGTATCGAAAAAATTGACGGTGCTGATGCGTACGCAGTCAAAACAGCTGATGCTACTTACTACTATGACGTGAAAACGGGCTTAAAAGTAGGTGAAGTGAAGAAGCAGAAAATGCAGGGGAAAGAAATTGAAACCCCAACGTACTATTCCAATTACAAAGAAGTTGACGGTGTGAAATTACCGTTTACCATCAAAGTAAATCAAATGGGACAAGACATGCAGTTGGATGTTCAGTCGTATGAATTAAACAACGCGACAGAAGCGGATTTTAAATAATTTCTGTTTTAAATAATTGATAAACGGCACCGAAAGGTGCCGTTTTTTTTTGGAAGTTGAGTCAAAATTTTGATTTGGGCTTGATCCTTCTTTTCCCAAAATAACGTATAATATTCAAATAAAATCAGAAGATTTTAATTTGACTAAAGTTGCTTTTCCATTTTAATATCTGCTCTTTCATACAATCCTTTTTCCAGGGCTATTTCCCTGAAGCCGTATTTAAGATAAAGGTGAATGGCAGATTTTAATTGCGTATTTGAGTATAAAATAAGCGTTTTAATTTGTTTTTCTTTGGCAAAATTTAAACAGTGTTCCAGTAAAATTGTCCCGATTTTGTGTCCTTGTGCGTTTGCTGACACGGCCATTTTCCCTAATTCGAAAACAGTTTCATCTTTCTTCAGAAGAGAACAGGTCCCAACGATAACATCATTTAGTTTTGCATAAAAAATAAATCCGCCTCTGTCAATAATTTCTTCTTTTGGATTTGAAAGAGAACGGATGTCACTTTCTTCAACTCGGAAATATTTTTCCAGCCATTCATAATTGAGGGTTTTTATGGGTTCTTCCAAACCTTCCGAAAAATTGATTATTTCAATTTTATTTTGCGTCATCTTTTTCAGATTTTAAGTTGAGCTTATTGAAGACAAATATATCTAAAACCCTTAATTTATCGCAATTGTCGCTTATTGCTTTTGGGATTAAAGATTTCTAAATTTCTTAAAAGTACATTTTCTGATCACCAGTAGAATTTGTGCGAAAAGTTGTTCTATTTATCCAATCTCAACTGCCACAGAATAAATAAAATTTAGGAATATTACCGTCACTTTCAAGACTTCCCAAACCCTCAAAAAAGAGATCATCACCAAGTTCTTTGGGTTTTAACTGTTGATCGAGCTTATACATTAATTCTAAAGCAGAGAAATTCTTTCCATTTTCAGCGTGGAGACGAGCCTGAATGTCAGCTTGAAATAAACCAAATTCACTGGTTCTTTCATCATCAAAAAAATCCTCGTCTTCTAAAAGAATTTCGTTTTCAGCCAAACCATTAACATCGATCCAGGCTACGAAAACGATATCCACGCTCGGATGTTCAATCACGATTTCAGTTGGATTCCAGGATGATTTTTCTTGCTTGATTTCCTTTTGGTATTCTGAAATATCGGCATTGAATTCATTTTGCAAATCGTATCCTTTTTCGGTAAAGCTCCAGGTTATATTGCTGAGTAAGTCCATTTCTTTCTGTTTTACACGGATTTAAAAAGAAGATTTTTTTTGATAATAAGCTCCTTTAAAAATTAAATTTAAACTTCAAAATTACCTCATTTTTATTGAGTACAAAGTAGGATAATTTTCCGCAATTATATTAAAAAAACCTCTCTTATAATATTTAAGAGAGGTTAAATTAATAAAATTCAAAGTTGAAAAAAAAACTTTAAATTAATTGAAATTCTTTAATCTGAAAATCTGTTTTTAATTGCTGTAATATTTACCAATTCCCGCAGAATCAAAGGTAAAAGCATTTTCACTTTCCGACTTGTCTAATTTCTTACTGATGGTTAATGCCCACAAAATGAGTTCTTTGCAAAAGTCCTGATCATCGTCGTCCAATTGTTCCGCATATTCGGCTACGATGTCGTGAAGCGGAGTAATGCTGTTCAGTTTGGTATGGAATTCTTCGTCAGAATCAGCGTAATTGAGTTGAACTGATTTTTTGTTAAACCAATTAATTAAATCGGTGTATGGCGTTTTAATACCTTCTTTTTCTAACTTCGGAACGCGCGGGAATATCATTTCAAACTGGGTCATGACTGCTTTGTCGATTAACAACTTCGCAACGTGATCCGCACCTTCCTGCTCGCCTTCATAAACGAGTTCAATTTTTCCGGTAATGGATGGAATAATGGACATAAAATCGACCAGTCGAACTGAAGTTTTTGTCGCATCTGATTCAATCAATCTTAATTTTGCTGCGGCGATTAAGTTTTCCATGGCGCTAATGGTGAGTCGCGCGCTTACGCCACTTTTTGCATCTACATATTCACTATCTCGCGCTGCAAACGCAACTTCTTCTAATAAATCTTTTGCCAAACTTGGGACTTGAATTTGCGATTGATCCTCGGAAGAAATCATGGCTTCCTGTTCCGTAATCTGACGCGCCAGTGCAATTGTTTTTGGATAATGGGTAAAAATTTGAGATCCAATTCTATCTTTCAAAGGAGTTACTATACTTCCTCGGTTCGTATAATCTTCTGGATTTGCCGTAAACACAAACTGAATATCCAGTGGCATTCTCAACTGAAAACCACGGATTTGAATATCACCTTCCTGCAAAATATTAAACAAAGAAACCTGAATTCTCGCCTGTAAATCGGGCAATTCATTCAATACGAAAATACAGCGGTTTGCTCGTGGAATCATTCCGTAATGCAAAACGCGTTCATCGGAATAGGGCAATTTTAAAGTTGCTGCTTTAATCGGATCGATGTCACCAATTAAATCGGCTACATTCACATCGGGAGTTGCCAGTTTTTCAAAGAAACGGTTAGAACGGTGAACCCAGGAAATCATAGTTTCATCGGCGTGTTCCTCAATAAGATCTCTTGCGTATTTTGAGATTGGAATAAAAGGACTGTCGTTAATTTCAGAACCTTTCACAATCGGCATATATTCATCCAGCAAACTCACCATACTTCGTGCAATCTTTGTTTTTGCCTGTCCGCGTAAACCTAAGAGATTGATGTGATGTCCTGCTAATATTGCTTTTTTCAATTGCGGAACAACCGTATCTTCATAACCCCAAAGACCTTCGAAAACAGGTTCTTTTGCCTTTATTTTTGCAATTAAATTTGCCTGAATTTCCTGGTTAATGGTTTTATGTTGGTAACCGGAATCTTTTAATTCTTTAAATGTAATATCTGTTTTCATATTCTTTTTAGTTGTACGATGTCAAATGTAAAAATGTACGAAGTAATTTACCTGGTATATTATACTTTGTACAATCGTTAAATTCTTTTTATTCTGTTTTTCTCGTAATCTTCAAAAATCATTTGGCCCAATCCGGAAAGTCCTGTTAGAAATGCTTTTCCTTTGTTAAGTGCGGTAAAAGCTTCCACAAATTTCCGTAAATAAGGATCTTGTGCAATCATAAAAGTGGTGATTGGAATTTTCAATTTTCGGGCTTGTGCAGCTTTTGTCAAACATTGGGAAACTATCATTTCATCCAAACCATTGCTGTTCATGTAAAATTCCCCCGTTGGCAAGGTGATGCAACTCGGTTTTCCATCTGTAATCATGAAAATCTGCTTGTTTGTATTTCGCTTTCTACGCAAAATATCCATCGCCAATTCTAAACCTGCAACCGTATTTGTGTGGTAAGGTCCGACTTGTAAATAGGGAAGGTCTTTCACTTTTATGGGCCACGCTTCGTTTCCAAAAACAATAATGTCAATGGAGTCTTTTGGGTATTTTCGATTGATGAGTTCCACCAAAGCCATGGCCACTTTTTTCGCGGGCGTGATCCGATCTTCGCCGTATAAAATCATGGAGTGGCTGATGTCAATCATCAAAACCGTACTCATTTGCGCTTTGTGTTTTGTTTCCTCAACGATGAGGTCGTCTTCGGTTAAGCGTAAATCTGAGATTCCATTATTAATCTGAGCATTTTTTAAACTTTCGGTCATGTTGATGGTTGATAGATCATCACCATATTGAAAGTTTCGATTTTCACCGTCGCGTTCATCACCAACGCCAACTTTTTTGGTATTGTGATTTCCGATGCCGCTTTTTTTCAGTTTCCCAAAAATTTGGTCTAAAGCAAATTCCCGCAAAGCAGCTTCTAGTTTAGCGGTTAAAATATTTTTACCTTTCCCAGTTCCAGCATTTCCGTCTTTTGGATCTATTTCTTCTTTGATGTAGCCTCTTTTCTTAAGGTCTTCTTCAAAATTCTCCAAGGTATATTCATCGGTGAAAATGTCATATTCTTTATCCAGCATTTCCAGCCATTCAAAGGCTTCTTCAATGTCACCCGAAGTATGGGTGAGAAGATCTTTAAAAACATCGAAAACCCGATCAAAATGAGAAATTTCTTCTGGGGTGTGTTTGCTAAACGTGAAACCCTTTCCAAAATTTAAATCACTATTTTTCCTCTTATCCATCATTTCTCACTTTCTGTTAGTATCTGTAAAATACGAAATGTATTACAATATAGTTTTAAAGGATGTGAAATTATTTCACAACATTATCGTTCATTTACGCAAGGCATGAAATGTCTGTTTTGCAAATCCGTTCCATAGCAACAAATATAAGTCCAAGAAAATGACCTGCCGATTCCTTTTTCAAATCATGTTGAAAGGGAAAAACAATGAAGATTTATGAACTTCATAGAGCAAGAAATAAATTAGTGCTTTTAGATTAAAGTTGAATGTAGAAAGAATTGTAATTCTACTTATTCCTCAATCTTAATTTGATATTTGTAGAGTAGGCCAGAAATTCCTGATAAGGAAAACTTAGCGCCTTTGATGCGGTTATTTTCCGGATCGATAGAATAATTTTGAGCCGTCCGAAAATCGGCTTTTTCGAGAACAGTTTGGTAAAAGTTAGATAACGATAAATCACAATCTGCGAAGGTTGCGAAACTTAAATCAGCTTCGGAAAAATAGATTTCACGCAGTTGACACTCTTTAAAAACTGTTTTTCTTATTTTAAGCTGGAAAAAAGAGGAGTGATTCAACTGACATTGCGCGAAAGTAAAAGCAAGACCGAAATCATTGCAATTTTCAAACTGAAGTCCCAGCATTTTGCATTCTTTAAATTTAACATCCCGAAAAACCGTTCCATGTAATTGGGCTAAACTCAAATTACAATCTACAAATTCACACTCATTAAATTTAAAGTCAGACAAATTATAATCGCTAAGATCACAGTTTCGGAAAATACAGTTTTCATATTCGCCTTTTGGTAATTGATTTAAAGTAAAGTCTATTTTGTCAAAAGTTTGGTCGATGAAAAAAGAATCGGACATGCGTTAATTGTAAATCTGAAAATTAATAAAAACCTAAATTACTGAAAATTTAATGTAAAAAAGATTTCTTAAGAAATATTAATTTTTTGATCTAAATTATTTCATTTCCTCCTCATCGAAATTATCATAATAGGTGAAGTCTTTCGTTATAAGGCCACTTTCCAAAGTGAAAATAGTGCAGATGGCGAGTTCAAACTGGGTTTCATCAAGCGCAGTTCGTAGAGTTCATGGTTTTTTCGGTTTTAGGATTACACGAAATTAATGCAAAAGTTAACGCCACAAGTACTCGGAAAATATTGCGCATTCTTTTGAAATTATTAAAAATCTTTTATAATTTCATTTTTTGATATTGTCAAAGACGATATTCTGTTCTCTTTATCCAAAGTCCAAACATTAATAATCATTTCTGTATTGAATTCCTCTTCGTTGGGTTTGATCATTTCAATTTCTCTGATGCTTTTTGTAGCGATCCGGAAATCATTATTTACCAAGAGAAAACCATCCACATATATTTTAGTTTTTGGATCTGTGCCAAAGAAAGTTCGAATTTGATTTTGGGTTTTCGACTCAAGTTGAGCAACATCTGCAGTACAGACGATTAATCCATATTGACTTAAATTAGGATATTTTGCGGAATATTGATCCGCTTCGTTCGACTTGGATTTCATGACATCCATTTTCTTTATTTTACTGCTTGGGATTGAATTTAATAATTCCCAATTGGCGATGATAATTTCATTAATAATAACCGTCGGTTTATCTTTTTTCGAATAGATTAACTTGTCGAATTTTTGGCTCATCAAAGCCGTAAAAGAAAAAAGAAGAATTACTACAGAGATTTTGATTTTCATAATGAATGTTTTTTGTGTTTTGAATTTTAAATATAAAACTATTTTCCGAATTGTCTTCTACGGATTTAAACCACAAAAAAACTTCCGATAATTTTCGGAAGTTGTATATTTTAGTGCGATTTTTAGTAGTCTTAATTAGAATAGCTCATCAATTCTTCTTTTTTAGAATTTACCATTTTGTATTCTAAATATTTAAAAGAATCTCTTGGGATAATTGTTACCCATTTTTTATATTTCAAAAACCATCTCACCTGAATGCTGATTAAACCTTTGGTCAGATAAGCTTCTACAAAAGGGTGAACATGCAGAAAAAGTTTGCCTTTCTCGGTCTGAATCAGATTACGAATCACTTCTTCCATTCTTTCTACCACCACAATTGGCGCCAGAATTTCCCCATCGATGTTTGGATTGTCTTCTTTGGTTTTAATCTGTTTTTCCGGTCGCGTTCGCTGTCTCGTCAATTGAATAAGTCCGAATTTACTTGGCGGTAAAATTTTGTGACGTGCTTTATCACGTTGCATTTCTTCTTTAAAATGTTCGTATAAATCTCTACGGTGATCCGCGCTGATCATATCGATGAAGTCGACGACGATAATTCCTCCCATATCGCGCAAACGAAGCTGACGTGCAATTTCCGTTGCTGCCATTTTGTTTACGTTTAAAGCGTGTTCTTTACTGCCAGCACCAGCGCCGGAAGATAGGTTGTTTCCGGAGTTTACATCGATGACGTGAAGTGCTTCCGTATGTTCGATCACAAGATAAGCACCTTTTGAACTTGGAATGTTTACGTGTTTGCCAAAACTTTGTTTCAGTTGTTTTTCTACGTTATAATATTCCATTAAAGGAATTGGTTTGTCGTAGAACTGAACGATATTTTTACGTTCGGGTGCGATTACTTCCAGGTAATTGCGCATATCGTCAACCATCTGTTTATCATCACAGTAAATATTAACGAAATCTGCATTGAAGTTATCGCGCAAGATCGAAGAGGCTTTATCTTCTTCGCTCAATACTTTGCTGGGAACTTTGTTTTTCTGAAGATTTTTAAAAGCAGTTTCCCATTTCTGAATCAGCTGATTCATGTCGTTGTGAAGTTCTGCTACTTTCTTTCCTTCTGCTACCGTACGGATGATTACGCCAAAACCTTCTGGTTTAATGCTTTCAATAAGAGTACGAAGCCGTTCTTTTTCTTCACCATTTCCAATCTTCTTCGAAATAGAAACACTTTTATCAAAGGGAATTAAAACCAAAAAACGTCCCGTGAGGGAAATTTGGGTAGAAATTCTGGGACCTTTTGTAGAAATAGGTTCTTTGGTAATTTGAAGAATAACGCTGTCATCTTTTGCTAAAACTTTCTCAATGAGACCGTTCTTATGAATTTCCTTTTGAATTTCGAAATTCTTCAATGAGGAGTTTTGCTGTTTGTTGGTGACGGTATCCTGAAGAAATTTTTTATACGTCAGAAACTGAGGACCCAAATCCTGATAGTGAAGAAATGCATCCTTTTCGTAACCAATAGAGACGAAAGCCGCATTTAAATTGGGCGCGAGTTTTTTTACTTTACCGATAAATAAATCGCCAACAACAAAATCTCTTTTGTCTTCCTGTTCGTGAAGTTCAAAGAGACGGCCGTCTTCGAGTAGGGCAATTTTTGATTGCGCATCTTCATGTGATATTATCAGTTCTTTCTTCATTCTTTTAGTAAGGGATTAAAATAATTGAGTGTGGTTTACATTTCGATAATTCAAAATACAATGACTCAATTTTTTTAATGGTTTGTGTTTTTTGTTTTTGGGGTAAGGAAAGACGAAATCCTTCGTAAAAATACTAAATATTCGCCGTTTACCGCTGGATAAAAACAAAAATATAGTCGGTGAAATTTATACGTATAAAAACACCAACTATATTATTATATTGTTAATCGCAAAGAGATTATTTTTTCTTGTGTCTGTTTGCTCTTCTTCTTTTCTTTCTTTTGTGGGTCGCAACCTTATGTCTCTTTCTTTTCTTTCCGCTTGGCATAATTTAAATTTTTTGGTTTGTAACGTATATTTCTTTTGTTAATTGTTTTATAACTATTTACTGCTTGACTATTTTACTGCAACTTTGGTTTTTACTTTCTCTACAAACGTTTTTGACGGTTTGAAAGCCGGAATATTGTGTGCAGGAATTTCTATTGCTGTGTTCTTAGAAATGTTTCTTCCCGTCTTTGCAGCTCTGGTTTTTATAATGAATGATCCAAAACCTCTTAAGTAAACATTGTCTCCATTGTACATTGATGTTCTGATCTCCTGCATAAAAGCTTCTATAACCTTCTGTGTTTCATTCTTTTCAGTTCCCAATTTATTTGAGATGGTATTCACCAATTCTGCCTTTGTCATTCCTTTATTTATTTATATTTTTGGTGTGCAAATATAACAAGAATTTTTGAAAACAAAAAAACAAAATGCTGATTTTCTTCATGTTGGTAGGAAACTGCTCGATTGGTATCAAATCCACGGACGCGATTTACCCTTCCGAAAAACCAATGATCCTTACAAGATCTGGATTTGTGAAATTATTTTCCAGCAAACCCGTATTGAACAGGGCTTAAATCATTACAATCTATTTATCGAAAGATTTCCGGATGTTCAAACTTTAGCTGAAGCCTCCACAGATGATGTTTTATTATATTGGAAAGGACTTGGTTATTATTCCAGAGCTTTAAATTTACACAAAGCATCTCTGCAAATTATTAATGATTTTAAAGGGGTTTTCCCCCAGGAATATGAAGATATACTAACCTTAAAAGGAGTTGGCAAATATACGGCGGCTGCAATTTCCAGTATTTGTTTTGGAAAAAGTATTCCCGCCGTCGATGGCAATTTTTACCGTGTTTTATCGCGCATCTTTGCCGATAATTTTGATGTTTCAAATAGTAAAGCATTTGGGTATTTCTCCGACCTCGCGAGGCAAATAATGCCCGAAAATGAAGCCGGACATTTCAATGAAGCCATTATGGATTTGGGATCGGCGATCTGTAAACCCAAAAATCCAGTGTGCGAAAGTTGTCCTTTAAATAATGATTGTCTCGCCTTCGAATTCGGGCGAGTACAAGATTTTCCCGTAAAAACGAAGAAGACGAAGCCGACCGATTTAAAATTAAAGTATTCTTTTGTAGAATTTAAAGGTTCCTTTTTAATTCGACAGCGCAAAGAAGATTTCATCTGGAAGAAACTCTACGATTTTCCGATGGAAGTTCCAGCCGACTGGAGCGATTATTTGGTGAACCAAAAAACGGTTTTGCATAAACTTACGCATAAGAATCTGACGATTCAGTTTGATCATATTCAACTCCCTTCAAGGACAATGCTAATGAATTTTGCGCAGAAAGAAGGATATATTATCATTAATGAAGAAGAGGCGAAACAGAAATCCTTTCCCAAACCCTTAGAAACCTATTTGAGTTCGGTTTGTGAGAACTAATTATCATTAATTATTTTCTGTGAAACACTCCTTATATTGATACTTAAAATTTAAAAGTAATTCGTATTTTTGCGCAATGTTTAAAAAACTCATTTTAACTTTTTTAGGATTCGTTTTGATTTCTTGTGCAGAAGACACAAAACCAAAACCTACGGGTGAACTTCGGTTAGAGTATCCAGAAGCGAAATATCAGCGGTTTATATCACCTTGCAATTTCTCGTTTGACTATTCGGAATTTGCGAAAGTAAAAGAGGCAAAAAATCCCTGCTGGTATTATATAGAATATCCTGCAATGAAAGCGAAAGTATTCATCACGTACTTTCCCATTAAAAATGATTTTGATCGTCATGTGCAGGAATCAGAGAAAATGGTGTACGAACATACCATCAAAGCCAGTGCGATTGATACCAAATCTTTCAGTTATCCGGAACGTAATGTGTACGGAAATTTTTATGAGCTTAAAGGTCCAACCGCAAGCAATCTCCAATTTTTTGTGACCGATTCTACGCGGCATTATGTCACCGCCAATTTGTATTTTAATTCCCGACCGAAACCAGATTCTTTGGGTCCGGCGGTAGATTATATTAAAAAAGACTTACTTCACTTGATCGATACATTCGAGTGGAAATAAATTAGAAAAAAAATAAATATGAAATTATTAGTTGTAGGTTCAGTTGCGTTCGATGCTATCGAAACTCCTTTTGGAAAAACTGATAAAATTTTGGGTGGTGCGGCTACCTATATCAGTTTAGCTTCCACTATATTGAAAGTTAAATCTGGTATTGTTTCCGTAGTTGGTGGCGATTTTCCCCAAAGTGACTTAGACATGTTTGAAGAAAGAGGAATTAATATAGAAGGTATTGAAGTCGTAAAAGATGGTAAAACATTTTTTTGGAGCGGTAAATATCACAACGATTTAAATTCCCGTGATACGTTGGTGACTGAAGTAAACGTGCTGGAAAACTTTGATCCGAAAATTCCAGATTCGATGCAAGATTCAGAGATTTTAGTTCTTGGCAATCTTCATCCTGGCGTTCAGCTTTCTGTCTTAGAAAAAATGACTTCCCGACCGAAACTGGTCATTTTAGATACCATGAATTTCTGGATGGATACTGCGTGGGATCTCTTGGTTAAAATCATTGGTAAAACGGATGTTATTACCATTAATGATGAAGAAGCGCGCCAATTATCCGGAGAATATTCTCTTGTAAAAGCAGCTAAAAAAATTCATAAAATGGGACCTCGTTTTGTGATCATTAAAAAAGGAGAACACGGTGCCTTGCTTTTCCATGACGATATGATTTTCGCTATACCAGCTTTACCGTTAGAAGAAGTTTATGATCCAACTGGCGCGGGAGACACTTTCGCCGGAGGTTTTGCAGCATATTTGGCTAAGAAAGAAGATTTCAGTTTTGAAACTATGAAGTCTGCTTTAATCGTAGGTTCTGCAATGGCTTCTTTCACTGTGGAAAAATTCGGAACGCAAAAGCTACAGGAAGTTGCAGAAGGCGAGATGATCGCGAGAATTAAAAATTTCAAAGAATTAACAACATTTGAAGTTGAAGTTTAACCTTAGACCTAAACAGTAATCTTTAAGGAGTCTGAAATTTTGACAGGTTTTAAAATTGAATACTCCACCAATCTCACGATCTTTTAGCGTAATGCTTTTGATTTTAAGAAAATAATGAAAGTAAAAAAAATGAATAAAATTTTTGGCGTTATCGCCATGTTCGGCCTTGTGAGCACCATGTCTGCGCAGTATATGATCATTGGGAATGACAGCATTTCCCTGAATCAGTTTAAAACGGAATACAAATACGGCCTGGAAAATGCGGGGATCGAAAAGACAATTGCGACCACCCAAAATTTCTATTTATTTCAGCAATTTGCGGCCGATAAAAAGGCAGATACTTTGTCTGATTTTCGGGAGAAAATGGCGGAAAAAGAAACTGAATTGCGCAGTAAATATTTCTTTCCGGCTCAAGTGATCGATCCGATTTTAAACGGTTATGTTAAAGATAATCAGACGGAGAAAGAAGTTCAGGTCTTTATTCTGGAAAAGAAAGCAGGTGATACCAACAATTACGAGCAGGTTTATAAAGATGTGAAAGCTGGTAAAATCACTATGGAAGAAGCCATTACCAAATACACAAAAGGAAGTGGTAAACCCATTTACATCAAACCTGGAAGTCTGGATAATTTGATGTACAACGAGGTGAAAACTGCGGCGAATAATACGTACACTCAATTTTTTAATACGCCCTCTTATATCGGTTTTGCGAAAGTGGTGAATTCACGGCCAAGTCTTGGTTACATGATTTTCGGTACCATTTCTTTTCCGAAGAATGAAAATTCTGCAGCACTTCAACAAAAGATATACGCCGATTTAAAAGCCGGAAAATCCTTTCAGGAAGTGGCTAAATTGTATGGTGCAAACGAGCACGAAAAACAAAACGGAGGCGTGGTGATGGGTTCGCCGACCTTGCCCAACGAGGTTTATGACCTTTTCAAAGGACAAAAGGCCGGTTATTATACTCCAGAACCTTTGCTTTTCGGAGAGAATTATTTTATTTTCAATATTTACAGTGTAGATCCTTATGTGCTGAACGATAAGAACCGTGCTTTTTTACTTCGGGAAATGAACAGCTCGCTGTATGCAGAAATTCTACAGGATAAAATGACGGAATATCTGAAAACAGATCAAACGTACAAGGAGTTCCCCGCTTTCCAACAGATTAAGAAATCGTTTGCTAATTTTTCTGCAGCAAAAGATGCGGATTTATTGTACCAATATAAAGGTCAGAAAGTTACCGTTGGAGATTTAAGAAAAATGATGGGCGATAAGAAAGCCGAAGCTGCAAAACTTGCACCTGCTGCCTGGACGGAAGCCATCAACAATGTAAACTCCCAGGATCTGATGCGAATTTACAGCCAAAATTTTACCACTTTAAGAGAAGTAAATAAAGAGTTAACCGAATTTAAAAGAGGACTTTATTCCGATTTTATTTTATCTAAATATCTGAAAGATGAAATTGCGAAGCATCCAGAATGGCTAACTGAATATTTCAACCAAAATAAAAGCAAATTTATGTGGGGTGAAAGAGCTGATGGTCGCGTGGCAATTATTGCAGATCCGAAATTAGAGAAGGAAATCGCAAAAGAAATTAAAAATATAAAAGGTTGGGAAGCGCTGAAAGCAAAATATGCCGGAAAGCTGAATGATAAGAAACAGGTTTTAGTAGCTTTCGAAACAGGAGAAATGGCGAAGGAAGCAGAAGTTTTTACGAAATACAAAGTTCCTTTTAAACCAGGCGTTCACAAAGCAGATTTGGGCGCAAGATCTTTGGTTATTGTCATTGATAAAATTTTGCCACCGGAACAAATGACGCAGGAAGAAGCCCTGGATGAGGTAAGAGATGCAGTAAACGAGCAGAAAATGAATGAGATCATCGCCGAGCAGAAAGCCAAAACGAAAATCATTGTTCAACCTGAATTTATCACGGGTTTAGAGAAGAACTTTAAGAAATAATTATAATAAAAAATGCAGATTATTTCGATTAGAATTATAATTTTGCAAGTCCTTAAAAATTAAATATGAACAAGAACGTTAAAAATATTTTTCTTCTCACCCTTATGATGGTGTTTTTCAGCATTGTTACGAAGGCGCAGTCTAAAATGAAAGCCGGTGATTTGGTTGATGGAATTGCAGTAGTGGTGGGTGACGAAATTATTTTGGAATCTGATATTGCAGATCAGGCAAACTTTGCCAAACAACAGGGCGGACCAGTTTCTGACCGGTGTGAATTTGTAGAAAGCATCGTAAACAACAAGCTTTTAATCTACGAAGCCAAGCGTGATACTTTAATTGAAAACCGGTCGGCGGCACTTAAAGAAAACGCTTCGCAGAAATATAACCAGATCTTAGGTCAGTTCGCCGATGAAAAAGCAATGCTTGCGCAGTATAAATTCCGGACGTCTTATGAAATGAAAAATGCCATTGAAAAAATAGACTCCGATAATTATTACGGGCAAAGTAAATATGGCCGGATTACAGAAAAAGCCGATGTTACGCCGAATGAAGTAACCGATTTCTATAATACCTTTAAATATCAGCTCCCGGAAGTTAAAGATGAAGTTTCGCTGTCGCAGATCGTAATGTATCCTAAATTGACGAATGCGCACAAAGACGAAATCATTGCTAAACTGAATAAAATCAAACAAGATATTATAGCGGGCGAATCCTTTGAAAGTCAGGCGAGAATTTATTCTGATGATCCAGGATCGGCGTCGAAAGGCGGTCTTTACACCAATATTTCTAAAGGGAAAATGGTGAAACCGTTTGAAGCCGCAGCGCTGAATTTACAGGAAGGCGAAATGTCGGATCCCGTAGAGTCTGATTTCGGCTATCACCTGATTCAACTGGTGAAGAAAAGTGGAAAAAATTACGACGCCCGTCATATCCTTTTGAAAGCCGAGCCTAATGAGGAAGAAATCGCCTCCGCTAAAAAAGAACTGGATAGCATCCGAACTTTAATTATCGACGGAAAGATGAGCTTTAAAGATGCCGCTTACCGTTTTTCAGATGATAAGAAAACGAAGTTTAACGCGGGAATTCTAACATCGCCCGAAGATGGGTCAGATAAAATTGAAAAATTAAATTTGCCGCCAACCATCTCGTATCAAATTGCGGGTCTGAATAAAGGCGATATTACTGATGTATTTCAAGATACGGCTGAACAGGACCGAAAAACAGTAACCATTGTTAAAATCGACGATGTAATCGCAGCACACCAACTGGATATTGCGACAGATTACAACAGAATTAAACAAATGGCGCTGAACAAAAAGAAAAATGAAATGGTAGAAAAATGGGTAAAAGAAAAATTACCGAATATATTTATCTCCATCAACGATCGCTATAAAGACTGCGTTTTCAAAACCGACATTCGGAAAACAAGCGCTTCTAATTAAAATGAATCTCTGCTTCGGCGGAGATTTTTTTTGGTGTTTTAGCATATTTTATTTTGGCTTGAGAATGAGGCGCGAGCGAAGCGAGCGCCGAAAAGAGTATTTGTAGCGTCTTACCGGTGAAAATTTGAAATGAAATTGGTTTTGAAAAAATATGCTGCTAAATGTGCTTTTTTTTCGTTTTTATAGTTTCAGTTTTTTGCCCTTTCTTTTCGATTTTGATAAAATTTACCTTTGTATCAGCCAAAAATTTACTGAAAAATAGTGGCGCAGGGCGCGAGCGAAGCGAGCGTCGAAAAGAGTTTTAAAGCGCTGTTAGAGCTTTGAGCTCTAACAGCGCTATCACGTTGCGTGGTGCCAGCAAAACTTTAACCCAACTTCCTTTTATAAAATTATGCTGTTAAATGTGCATTTTTTTTTCGTTTTTTATTTCGAATAAAAATGGCGTTAAAAGCATATTTTTTTGCTTTTCTGTTCTCCGGAACTTCCGGAAAATGAAATCTCTTCACACGTAAAATATTTTGCTAAAAGTTTACTTTAATCATTTTAAATTTTTAGAATTTTGACAGAAGTAAATTTTACCTGCGAAAGTAGTTTGCTTTTAAAAAGATGTTTTTTGCACTTCGACGTTTTAAAAAATCTTTTTTTAGATGGAAGTAACCGCGACAAAATCTGCGTGTGGCCTGTGAGAAAAAGCTGAAACTTCATTCTAGCCCTGATCGCAGTGAAAATCCCGGAATGAGGCGCGCTCCGCCGAGGCGGAGCGCGGCGAAATGAGGAATTGTAACGGAGAGCAGGTAAGGTTTGGCAAAGAAGCCAAAACCGTGTTGCTCCCAAAAAAACTATTTTGCCACGTTTTAGAGGTGATCTAAAGGTGACTGGACTTTGGAAATGGTGCGGTCGGCGACCTGCGTATAGTTGAGCGTGGTTTTGATATCGTTGTGGCCCAGTAATTTTTGGATGAGGGAAATATCGGTACCGTATTCTAAAAGATGTGTGGCGTAGGAATGCCGTAAACTGTGAATGCCGACTGTTTTTATTATTCCGGCTTTGTTCATGGAGTTTTTAAAAACAAATTGGGCGCTTCTGATGGCGTATTTGCCGCCAGACTGTCCTTCGAAAAGATAGATTTTGGGTGTAAATGCTTTGTAATATTGCCGTAAATCCTGGAGTATGGTTTGGGGAAGATTTACGTAACGGTCTTTTTTTCCTTTGGCTGAAGCAATTAAGACTTTCATGGTTTTAGAATCGATGTGTTCTATTTTAATATTTACGATCTCGCTTACGCGCAAACCCATGCCATAGCATAATTGAAGAATGAGTTTGTGTTTTGGGTTCACCGTGACATTCAGAAGTTTTTTAATTTCGGTGGTGTTCAATGCTTTGGGAAGAAGTAGAGGTTTTTTGGGTCGCGGAATATCAAAGAAGATTTTTTCCTGATGCAGCACTTTTTCAAAATAAAATTTCACGGCATTCATTCGGCTGTGAATTTGGTTTTCGGAAAGTTTTAATTCTTTGTGGCAGTAGAGAAAATAACTTTGAAGTTTTTCTTTGGTGAGGTCTTTTATGGGAAATGATTTGAGAATGTAAAGCAACTGCGCAAATTCCAGGGAATAGACGCGTATGGTGTTTTGGCTGAATCCTTTGAGAATAAGGTGATTCTGGTATTTTGCAAATTCATCTAAGTTTACAGGATGAATTTTGAGCAGTACTTCTTTGCCGACAATTTTCCGATCGAGACCAAAGAGATCGCGGTTGAAAGGGCTGTCGGCGACATACCAGGATTTTTTGGTCTGGGACCAACGGCATTTGGCAGCGCTTTTCAGCATGTTGACCAAAGCGAAATCTTTGGGGAATTTAAGGAGAATAATGTTTTGATCCCGGTGAGTAGATTCTTCGGGAATGAAGTATTTCTTATCAAAAGTGGAGTAGGTATTTTCCATAGTACGACCTGCGTATTTGAATAGTTAAACTTGCGTATTTTGTATAACTACGAAAGTATAAAAAAAATAAATACCTGATAGTGAGGAATTAACCCTAAATAAAAAAAATTTGTGGGATTGTGAAAGTTGCGTATATTTGAGAGTTGCCCGCAATTTTAAAAACCACGATCGTTGAAAGAATGGAGATTAAAGATTTTCGAAATGAATTTGATATAAATTGTAAAAAATTAAATCTTAAGAAGTTTAAAAGTTCTTATTTTTTAGAAAGTAGCGATACAATTATCTTCATATTATTGATAAAATCAGGATACTCAAAGAATTATTATTTTAGAATAAAAACTCAAATAAAACCTTTTGAGAAAAATTTTAATTCTACCGAATTTATACAACATGACGCCTCTGACATAATGATGAGTATTAAATCGGAATCATCTGAAATTTTCGACTTTGAAAACGGACTTTCAAGCGAATTAAGACTTGAGAAACTAAAACATTTCTTCTTCCTAACGCTCTTGAGAAACTAAAAATAATTGAGAAATAAAAAAACTGCGTGCAACACGGTATTTCTATTAGCGGGGCGGAAGTTCCTGTCATCAAGATTTTCACTAATTGTTCAATTTGTTATATTTACAAAGACTTGTTATAAAAAGTTGCCGCCAACAGAAATACCCAACCGTTGCCCGCAATGTGAAAAATATCGTTCAAAATTAAAATTTTACTGTTTTAACGGCTAAAATTTCTGAAATAAAAATCTAAAAAATTCCGTGCTAAACGTGTGGAAATTCTCAAAACAGACAGCGTGAATATTAAAGAGCGGACGACAAAAAACCGGAATAAATATTGAAAATAGCGACGAAAAAAAAATATTGGAAATCGCACCGAATAAATGCCGCAAATGTGCGGAAATAAATTTTGGAATTTCTAAGGAAAAAATATCGAGCTAAATGATGGTATTTTTAAATAATTACGAATTTAACTCAACTGAAATTTTGGACTAAATTTCGCAAAAAAACACTGCGGGCAACACGGTATTTCTACAAGCGGGCTGGAAGTTTTCAAAACGAGATTTGTGTTATATATTTAGTATATTTCGAGTAGAAAAAGTTTGGTTATTATGCCCGCCTGCAGAAATACCCAACCGTTATGCGAGATTTCATAAAGATTGTGTAAAAAACCTAATATAGGATTCAAAATGTCAAAGAAAATTTCTGAATTAACAACCGAAAAAAAAGTTAGAAGAATAAAAAAAGATTCTTATGGAAATCGTTACCAAGAAGTGGTGGATTTTGACATAAAATACAATCCTACCATTCGAAATTTTAGCATTAGACTTTTTGCGAAAATTATTGATTTAATTATTTATGTAATTTTAGGAATAATAATTTATAAATTAATTGGACGCAAATTTAATGACATGTATGAATTATTTGCTGTTTCGTTTGCATTATTAATAATTTTAAATCCCATTTTAGAAACCTTTTTTGGAAAAAGTTTTGGAAAATTTCTACTAAAAATTCAAATTGTTAATGACTATGGAAATAAACCTAATTTGTTACTTTCCTTTAAAAGAAACGCTTTAAGTTTTGTTAATGTCTTTCAACTATTTAGGCCAATTCCTGGAGAATTAGGAATAAAAAATAATAAGCATAATGAAATATGTGAAACTTATACTATTTCTGACAAACAAAAATGCGAACTTTTAACAATGTTATCTAATTAAAGAAACCTCGCATAACAAGGTATTTCTATTAGCGGGTCGGAAGTTCCTATCATCAAGATTTTCGCTGATTGTTCAATTTGTTATATTTACAAAGACTTGTTATAAAAAGTCCCCGCCAACAGAAATACCCAACCGTTAGTGGCAACCAACCCGCGCGAAAACAAAAAGAAGAAAAAATGAAAAATTTTTGCTTGATTTTAGTTGTCATTTTAATAACAAGTTGTTCGAAAGAAGAAAAATTTGATTTATATATTTCAACCGTAAATTATAATCTAAATGTTGAAAATGGAGAGTTTAAAATAGACTGGTATAAAAATTATAAAAGTAATATTGAGTTTTCTAAAAATGAAAAAGACCATTTAAATGAACTGATTTATAAATATAGTATTCAAAAATTGAAAGGCAAAAACTATGTTTTTGGAAAAGAAAATCTAATGATGCCGAATTTTAAAGATGAAATTACTTTAAAAAAAGGAAACAAACTTAAATGCAAGATTTATATTTCAACACAAGTTAATTTAACCGAATCAAAACTTACGAAGACAGAAGTTAAAATTTATAAGTTTAAAGAAGAATTATTTGTTCTTTTAAAGAAAAACAAAGATTTTAAAAATAATATGGACACTTTAGAAATTGCTAAAAAAAACGATAAGAGATTATTTCTTTAAATATTGGCAGCCACTAACAAGCTATTTATACAAGCGGGTATGAAGTTTTCATCGAAGATTTTAGCGATTAATAAAGTTTTTAGCAAGTATAAAGTTTTCGTATTTTTATCCCGCCTGCATAAATACCCAACCGTTGGGCGCCACTTTAAAAAAAGATATATATATGAAAAACTTGAAATTATTGTTAAAATTTATTACTATGCTGACATTATTGAGTTGTGGCACTTCTCATAATTATACAAATAGCACTTTAAATAAAAACTTCTACGATGGAAAAACTATTTATTTCCAATTAAACACTAAAAGTCAAAATACTATAAACTTCTCAGGAATGGTTGGAACGGTGTTCGGAGGAATAGCGCAACCAAATGTCAAGGAAACTTTCAAATTATCTATCAAAGAACTTGCTAACGAAACCAATTTAAATTTAAAATTTATTGAAAGTTTTGACGAAGTTGATGGTGAAGAACCTTTAATAATTGATACTGATATTTCAATAATCAATTGGCATTTTGGTTTCTCTGTAGCAACATTAAAAACGGTAATAAATTTCAAAAACATAAGAGATAATAGAGAAATTCAAGCGACTGGAATTCGCAAAAGTGGTGGTGGCGATGAAATGAATAATTTAAAAAAGTCGTTAAAAGACGCGACTTATAACTATTTAAAAGAATATCAGAAACCGTAAAAAAGCGATCGCCCAACACGGTATTTCTATTAGCGGGTCGGAAGTTCCTATCATCAAGATTTTCGCTAATTGTTCAATTTGCTATATTTACAAAGACTTTTATTAAAAGTCCCCGCCAACAGAAATACCCAACCGTTACCTGCGATCTTAAAAACAAAATCCCGCATGAAAAAAATATTTTTTACATTGACTTTTACAATGTTCTGTTTTTTAAATATGTTTTCTCAAAACATCAATATGGATGATTACGAAATTTATATTGGAGAAACATTGATCGGAAAATCAGATTTTTTAAAAAATGCTCAGAACATACCGACAGATAAATCTCAAAAACTTGAATTCAAACCTATAACCGACGGAAGTAAAACCGCATACTTCTTAAATGGTAATATATTTTCAAAAGGTGAAATTAAAAATCACAAAGAAAATGGACAGTGGGAATTTTGGCATTCTAACGGCAAAAAAGCACGTGAAGGAGAATTCATCGACGGTAAACCAAATGGAACTCATAAATACTGGTACGAAAACGGACAATTAAGAGGAATTGGAAATTGGAAAAATGGAATTTATGACGGACCATGGGAAATGTATAATGAGAATGGAAAGGAAAAAGTAATTCAGAATTACAAAGACGGAAAACTTAGTGAGTAGAAAAGACCTCAGGTAACAAGGTATTTATACAAGCGGGTCTGAAGTTTTCATCGAAGATTTTAGCGATTAATTATGTTTTTAGCAAGTATAAAGTTTTCGTATTTTTATCCCGCCTGCATAAATACCCAACCGTTAGCGGTCAGCAAAAAAACCGAGAAATAAAGAATGAGATTTCGAAAAAAATTAAAATGAACAAAATTGAAATTCCATTAAGCAAAACGAAATTATTTCTTGGAACTTTTGCGTCTATTTTATTTGTAGTATGCGGAATTTTATTCTCTACTAAACCTGAAATGTTTATATCATTGTTTTTCAGAAGTCTGGAAATAATAAGAATCGCAGGTATCGCGGCTATTATTTTTTTCTCTGCAACAGGCATTTACGGAATTAAAAAATTATTAGAGAGAAAAATTGGATTAACAGTTGATGATGACGGAATTTTGGATAATTCAAATGCTTCAAGTGTTGGACTTATAAAATGGAATGATATCATCGAAATAAAAACAGAAAAAGTTGCTTCGACAAAATTTTTATTAATTTATATATCAAATCCTGACTATTATGTTGAAAGAGTAAATGGCTTTAAGAAAAAACTTTTACAGGGAAATAATAAAATATATGGAACACCATTATCTATAACTTCCAACACTTTAAAATGTAACTTTAATGACTTGGAAAACCTTTTGACAAAAAAATTAATAGAAAATCAAGAAAATATGCCGAACCGCTAACAAGGTATTTCTATTAGCGGGTGGGAAGTTTATATCATGAAGATTTTCGCTAATTGTTCAATTCGTTATATTTACAAAGACTTCTTATAAAAAGTCCCCGCCAACAGAAATACCCAACCGTTGGCGACAATTTTAAACCGACTGCAATCAAAGATATTCCGCGAAAAAAAAATGATATTCAGTTTTTTTTTAAAAGTAAAAAATGAACAAAGAAAAATCTAAATTATTTAGAAAAGTAAATACTAAAACATATAATGTTCATCATAATTTTGGTGGAGATTTTAAACGTACAAGAAACAGTAAAAAGGAAACATTAGAACAAACGAAAGGAAAAATGTTTGGTCGAAAAGAAAGAGGTTTAGATTACACACCACTTTATAGATTTCTGTTGTCAAAAGTTGGATCGGATTGGGACACTGTTTTTAGTGAAGCAAAATCTAGATTAAATAGTTCTGATGCAATATTTGGGATGGTCGCTTTAAGAGAAGATGAAAAAGAAGATTTTGTAAGAACTGGAGAATCCTCTTATTTTTCTGGTTTATATGTTGACAAAAGCGGAATTTTACAAATCTCGAATCCAAATCTAAAAGCAAAAGATATGAACACATTTTGTAACTGCTGTACTCATACTTTTAATGGAAAATTATTCGGCACTGAATAAAAAAACTGCCGCCAACAAGGTATTTCTATTAGCGGGTCGGAAGTTCCTATCATCAAGATTTTCGCTAGTTGTTCAATTTGTTATATTTACAAAGACTTGTTATAAAAAGTCCCCGCCAACAGAAATACCCAAACGTTGTGCGCAATATTTCACAAAGTATGTTATAAATTCATGGAAAAATTAAAGAATAAACTTCTAACAGAAATTCAGTTTTCAAATCTTTTCTATGAAAAACTATGCGAGAAAGTAAAGGAGATTTCATTACTCAGCATTGATAATTTAGAAATTAAAACAGAGGACAGAAAAGGTGAACAATTTTCTCACTACTTAAATAACAGTTATTCTGAGTATTGTTTTAATCCAGAAGAACTTGATGAAATAATAGAACGATACATAAACGCTTCTAAAACTTTGTATTCAAAAAAAGAATCAATAGAATTGTCTAGGATTATTCCAATAATTAAAGACTACCGCTTTGTAATAGAATTATCTAATCTAACTGAAAATTTTCAGGACCACGTTTATGAAAAGTATAATTCGGATTTGTATATTTTCTACGCCGAAGACCTTGAAAGCAATATTTCTTATTTACAAAAAGACGATTTAAAGTCTTTAAACTTGGAATTTAATCAACTTAAAAATTTAGCAATCGATAATTTGAATTCTATAATTGAGAATATTGAACGAAATGGCAACGAAGAAATTTTCATGTTAATCGCGGGCGGAAATTATGAATCAAGTTTAATATTATTAGACATTTGGAATCATAATAATTTTCCGGTTAATGGGGAAATAATCATAGCAATTCCAGCACGAGATTTACTTTTTGTAACGGGAAGCAGTTCTATATCTGACATTAAAGAACTAAAAAATAGAGTAAAAGAAATAAATGAAACAGGAGATCATATTGTTTCGAATAAATTATTCAAACTGAATGACTCGAATATTTTTGAAGTTTGGAAATAAAATACTTCGCACAACATGGTATTTCTATTAGCGGGGCGGAAGTTCCTATCATGAATATTGTCGCTAATTGTTCAATTTGTTATATTTACCAAGACTTGTTATAAAAAGTCCCCGCCAACAGAAATACCCAACCGTTGCGCGCTATTTTATTAAAACTTTGTGGAAGATTATAAATCCGTTTTTTAAAGAAAATATCTGAGGATCGAAAAACAAAAAACTGCAAATAAAAACATCGCGCAACAAGGTATTTATACAAGCGGGTAGGACGTTTTTCAGTTGGAGATTTTCGCTATTTGTCAAATTTATAGCAAGTATGTAATTTTCGTATTTTTATCCCGCCTGCAGAAATACCCAACCGTTATCTGCAATTTACTCACCACTTCGATAGAAAGAATTAAGAATGAAAAAAAAATATTTACTACCTATTTTAATGGTTTGTCAAATAACATTTATGTTTGGACAAATATCAAACTCTGAAAAAGAGCGAATTAATTGCGAAAATAATTTAAATGAAGGTAATACTTTAGCAAATGATAACTTAAAAGGAAAAGTCAGATCATATAAATCAACAGTTCATGAAGTAGTATCAAATTCGGATAAACTTATTTATAAAACTGACTTAAGACGGAATCACGTTCACGAAACCTTCTTTTTTGATATTAATGGAAATGTTCAGGAAGTAATGGCTCAATATTTATATGAACCGAACACACAAATTGAGGATATTTTGATAAAAAACGTTTACAAATTTGACAGCAATGGAAAAAATATTGAGGAAATAACATATAAAATAAAAGATACAATTTCTACTCTACTTAGAAAAGAAATAAACGTTTTTGATTCTACTGGAAAGAAAATTGAAGTCATCAAATATGAAAGAAATGATTTAAAGTCAAAAGTAATTAGAAAAAGAGAGAAAGAAGCGATCATAGAATATCAATATGATGCAGATGGAAAATTAGTTAATGATATAATTTCTCTAAAGTATGATGGTAGAGGAAATGAAATAGAACGAATAGGTTTAAATTCACAAAATAAAAAGGTGAAAAGTACTGAGATTAAAAAGTATAATTCTAACAATAATCAAATTGGCTATCACTATGATGGACCTATTGGAAATTTCAAATGTGAATACAAATTTGATGCAAACAACAACATGATAGAAAAGAAATGTACTTCAAAAACTGGAAATAGATTCAATCGCTATGAATATGTTTATGATAACTATTGCAATTGGATTCAAAAAATTGAAACTATTGATGGGAAACTTGATAACGTCACTTTACGAGTCTATGAATACCGGTAAATTTCGATTACAATAAACTGCCGATAACAAGGTATTTATACAAGCGGGTATGAAGTTTTCATCGAAGATTTTAGCGATTAATTAAGTTTTTAGCAAGTATAAAGTTTTCGTATTTTTATCCCGCCTGCATAAATACCCAACCGTTGTAGGCAATGCAACCAAGATCACGCATACAAAAACATAGAGATAAAAACATGAAATATGGGATTATTTGACTTTTTGAAGAGAAAAGAACTAAATGAAATTAAACTGTTAAAAACGCAACTAGAAAAGTACAAACCAATTTCGAATATTGAACAAGAAATCGTCAACAAAGAAATTGAAATACAATCTTTAATATTTGAAAAGACCAAGGAACTAAATACAACAATTGAGAATAAAACAGAAGTACTTCAAAAGCTGCAGAGTGATTTTGAAAAATTAGATATTACTTACCAAGCTTCCTTGGAAACTTATACGCGACTGAGAAAAGATGTGAGCTTATTTGAATCGAAAATAGATTTAATTGAATTTGGAATTTATGAACCTATTTACGATTTTGAAAAATCTGAAGAGTACCGTGCTGAACAAAAAAGCATTATCGAACAACAAAAAAGCATGATTCAACTCGATACAGCTGCAATTTGTAATACGAGATGGACCATTGATGGCAGTGAGGCAAAAGGGCGAGCTTCGACAAAAAAATTCACTAAACTAATTCTTCGTGCTTTCAATGGTGAGTGCAATGCTTTAATATCAAAAGTTAAATGGAATAACATCAATCAGATTAAAGAAAGGATTAAAAAATCGTATGAAACGTTAAACAAACTTGGTGAAAGCTCTACTGTTTATCTCTCGAACGAATATTTAGAACTTAAATTACAAGAAATAATCTTAGAATATGAGTTTCAAGTAAAACGCCAAGACGAGAAAGAAGCAATGCGTGCAATTCAAGAAGAATTACGCGAAGAAGAAAAGGCGCGTCGTGAATTTGAGCAAGCTCAAAGAAAGGCAGAGAAGGAAGAAGAAACATTTCAGAAAGCATTACAAAAAGCTAGAAAAGAAGTTGAGAAAGCAACTGGAGAACTACAACAACAATTACATGCACAAATTCTTCTTCTTGAACAGGAACTTCTAAATGCACAAGAAAAAAAGGAAAGAGCTTTATCGATGGCTCAACAAACTAAACGTGGACATGTTTATATAATTTCAAACCTCGGATCTTTTGGTGAAAACGTTTACAAAATTGGAATGACCAGAAGATTGGAACCTATTGATAGAGTACGTGAACTTGGAGATGCTTCAGTACCATTTCAGTTTGATGTTCACGCTATGATATATTCTGATGAAGCAAGAACGCTAGAAGCTGAACTTCATAAAGCTTTCAGTGAAAGAAAGGTAAATATGATGAATTATAGAAAAGAATTTTTTAATGTCAGTCTAGCCGAAATCGAAAATAAAATTGCTGAACTTGGCTTTGAAGCTGAATTTACCGTTTTGCCAGAAGCAATGCAATATCGTGAAACTCTAGAAATATTAGAGAATTTAAATTCAATAAAAGATCATAAATCTATCGAGGAAATAATTGCGGAAGAATATCCTGGAAAACTATATTAAGCACTGCCTACAACAAGGTATTTCTATTAGCGGGGCTGAAGTTTATATCATCAAGATTTTCGCTAATTGTTCAATTTGTTATATTTACAAAGACTTGTAATAAAAAGTCCCCGCCAACAGAAATACCCAACCGTTACAAGCAACGCCATAGAAAATTTTGTGCTAATTCCGAAGTTCTCGAATTACTGAAACTTGACTTCAGCAAAACTGGATTCTGATCAAATTTTTTTGTGAATTATGTTTAATTTTGATTTCCACTTTTAACTCTTAAACCCCAGAAAAATATTATTAGAAGACGGAATCAAATAAAGTTTTTTTCTAAAAATTAAAACTGACTTTCCAGACATCTTCTACTCTGTTGTACAATTAAATTATTGCGTTAAATTACATGACGGATTAATATTTTAGATTCAACACATCATTAAAGAATAATGGAAAATTGCTGTTCTGACGAAAAAAAACTGACAGTTAAAAGTGCATAAATTGTTGTAATATATTCTCAGTAAACTTGCAAACAGGCGCAGCTTGTAACACGGTATTTATACAAGCGGGTCTGAAGTTTTCATCGAAGATTTTAGCGATTAATTAAGTTTTTAGCAAGTATATAGTTTTCGTATTTTTATCCCGCCTGCATAAATACCCAACCGTTGCCCGCAATGTGAAAAGTACCGTTCAAAATTAAATTTTTCTTTTTTAACGGCTAGAATTTCTGAGAATAAAAACGTAAAAAAACTTGGAGTTAAACGCGTGGAATTTTAGAAAAAAAGCAGCGCGAACTTCTTACCGCGGACGACAAAAAATGGGACTAAATATTGGAATTACCGGCGCAAAAAAATATTGGAAAATTGCGCGGAATAAATGACGGAAATATTGCGGATTTAAATTTTGGAATTTCTAAGGAAAAATATCGAGCTACATTCTTGCAATTTTAAATAAATTACGAAACGAATTCAGCGGGAATTTAAGAATAAACTTCCTGAAAAAAACACTGCGGGCAACACGGTATTTCTGCAAGCGGGTTGGAAGTTTTAAAAGGAGATTTTTGTTATTAATTTAGTATATTTCGAGTAGAAAAAGTTGGTTATTATGCCCGCCTGCAGAAATACCCAACCGTTGTAGGCAATTTCACACAAGTACCGATTAAGAATGAAAGCATTAATTCCGATCTTATTTTTCTTATCATTTCAAACTTTTGCGCAAAATAAAGATAATGCTTTAAAAAACAGATTTGAATCTTATAAGTATTTGGACACAATAAATACTTACTCAAAATCATTTCCAACGAAACTAATTGAAGGTTCTGGAACAATAAAAAATAAGTCTAAAAAAATAATTGGTTCAATTGGATTTGAAACCGAATTTAGCAGAAACCACGATGGGAAATTAGTTCGTATTTTAAACTCAGAAATTCACTTCTTCAAAAAAAATAAAAAAATTCCTGCTAAAACGATTTCTTATCAAACTACAATTTATTTCGATCAAAATGAAAAACCAGAAATAGCAAAATTTATTAACGAGGAATTAATTGATAATAAAATCATAACTTCAAAAAAGATTATTTTAGATGTAAACGAAATTGATTTTAAAAAAATGAAATTGGACTTTTACGAAACTAAAATAAATGACCTTTTATTACAGGTAAAGGATTAAGAAACTTCCTACAACAAGGTATTTCTATTAGCGGGTCGGAAGTTCCTATCATAAAGATTTTCGCTAGTTGTTCAATTTGTTATATTTACCAAGACCTGTTATAAAAAGTCCCCGCCAACAGAAATACCCAACCGTTAGCGACAATATTTTATGAAACAATTAGTCGAAGTTTACAAAGGACTATCTTTTTTATTTACGCAAACTAAATTAACAGTTATTTCAATTGAGAAATGCTTGATTAAAAGTGAATATATAAATGAAATTCAATTCGATGAAGAATTTTATAATAGAACTCCTTTTAGTAATTCGATTCGTGCATTACTTTCTAATTACTCAGTAATTCAGTTTTGTTCATTTTTAGATGAATACAAAAAATTTAATCAAACATTAACTGATAATGAATCTTTAAAGGCGAGAATAAGAAAAGTACGAGATAAAAATAAATACGGATTAAAAAGAATAAATAAATGGACAAATTTATACGATATTAGAAATCAACTTCTGGCTCATAACTTCCAAATTAAGAATAAGTCTTTTTTTGATAACGAAGAGAATAAGGTTTACGAATATTCATTTCCAGACACATTAAATGAAAAATTAGTATTCTTAAAAATAATGGAAAAAATATGTATGAATATTATAGAAGAATTTGATGAAATTCTGCTAATTTCAAATATTGCAGAATACAAAATGTCTGAACATATTAAAATTAATAAAGGAATAATAGATCTCGAAACTGAAATGAACGAAATTGAAAAGCAAATGTAAAACAATACTGTCGCTAACAAGGTATTTATACAAGCGGGTCTGAAGTTTTCATCGAGGATTTTAGCGATTAATTAAGTTTTTAGCAAGTATAAAGTTTTCGTATTTTTACCCCGCCTGCATAAATACCCAACCGTTATCTGCTACCAAAATAAAATTTGCGTTATAAATGAGAGTAGAATTGATAATACTTTTCCTTGTTTCATTAATCCTCACTTCTTGTAGTAATGATGAGAAAAAATCAGTTGCTATAACTCAAAGAAATTATCCTATTGATAGTTTTAAAAATTACTCTTTCAACTTAGTAAACACCGATTACGAATTCGATATGAAGTCACGTAAATTTAAAATAGATTTCTACAAATTTTCTGACTCTATAAAACTTTCTAGAACTGAGGAAAATAAAATTGCGAAAGTATTTTTCGAAAAATTTATTGACACTTTGACAAACGACAATATTGTTGTTGACCAAAATGAAATGATGATTATGCCAAATTCTGGAGATTCTTTTTATATTTATTACAAAGGATTCAATAAGTCTTTTATAAGAATAGTAAACGGCGACTATAAAAATATTGACGACCTTCCTGATAAGGAGAAAAACATATTGCTCTTTAAAAAAAACTTACTTAATATTTTAAAGCAAAATCCCGACTTTAAAAGATGTCTAGATACTTTAAAATCAGTTAAAAAGTACGACGACAGAATGTTTTTGTGATCTTTGGCAGCAGATAACAAGGTATTTCTATTAGCGGGGTTGAAGTTTACATCATCAAGATTTTCGCTAATTGTTCAATTTGCTATATTTACAAAGACTTGTTATAAAAAGTCCCCGCCAACAGAAATACCCAACCGTTATCTACCATTTTATGAAGCGCGTAACATTAACACTTTTCGTTATTTTTTCTAATTTTATATTTGCTCAAACAGAACAAATTAGCCTTGATTATTTTGCGTCCAAAATTCTACCAAAAATAAAGAAATCAGTAATATATTACGATGGAAATGTTATTAATAAATCTTCATATGAGCCAATTAGTAAAAATGAAGGTGAGGAAACGATTATTGAAATAATTTTATGGGACTATAAAACGTGTAAAAATTCTTCAAACAATTACACGTTCAATATTGACAAAAACTATGACTTTAAAACAATGTTAACTTATGCGAATGTCAAAAACTCGAAATTAACGACTTTGAGAATTCCAGAAAATATAAAATTTAGAAAAACACTTAAAACGAAAGAGAGAAAAGCGGGAATATTTAGATATAAAGTCAATAAAATATTTTCCCAAAAATACAATCTGAAAGTTTCATCTTCAATCCAGATTGCAGAAGATATCTATTTGACAAGAATATTTATGACCAAGCAAGATTATGAGCATGGAAATAATTTTGATATAATCGTGAAAAATGGACAAGTTATAGATTACTGCAACAGTTATTGGATCCAGTAAAAAAACGGTAGATAACAAGGTATTTCTATTAGCGGGGCGGAAGTTCCTATCATCGAGATTTTCGCTGATTGTTCAATTTGTTATATTTACAAAGACTTGTTATAAAAAGTCCCCGCCAACAGAAATACCCAACCGTTATCGGCAATGTTAAAAAAAAGTTTAAAATATGATATATCATTTTACTGAAATAATTCTAAAGTTTATTGGTTCCATTGCTTGGCCAATAATTGTTCTCGTTATTTTTTTATCACTTAAAAAGCCTATTTCAAATTTATTGCTGAATTTGAAAAAATTATCTTACGGAGGAACGCTTTTAGAAACGTTTTCTGAATCAAATCAAAAAGAACAAATCGCGGAATTGGAAAATATAGACTCTCAAATTAATGAAAGTAATTTCAAAAATTACTTGTCTAAATTTTCACAAGCGACTAATATTGAACTTGACGAAATAATTAATTCCGAAACAAATTTAACTGAAATAAATGATGTTCAAACTCGAGCCGAACAACTCTATGATTACTCTAAATTAATTGTATTGTTAAAGAATTTTGAGCGAATTTATTTGGTGATTTTTGGAAGTCAGATAAGAATATTACAAAGACTTAATTACTCTATAACTGAAGATATTGATGAACTGAAGTTTTATTTTGACAATGCTGTAAAGATTTATCCCGAAACATATAAGAACTATCTTTATAAAGATTATTTGCAATTTTTAATTTCAAATAAATTAGTTAACTATGATCAAGAATCAAATTCGCTTACAATAACTAATTTTGGACAAGACTTTTTGCGATATATAATTGAATCCAATTTAAGTCTAGACCGAAGAAATTAACAAACACTGCCGATAACAAGGTATTTATACAAGCGGGTCTGAAGTTTTCATCGAAGATTTTAGCGATTAATAAAGATTTTAGCAAGTATAAAGTTTTCGTATTTTTATCCCGCCTGCATAAATACCCAACCGTTAGCAGATATGCTACAGACATTGCGGTTAACAATATGTAAATAAAAGAAATGAAAAAACTTTTTATTTTTGGTTTAGTAATAAATTCAATATTTACGTTCGCTCAAGTTAAGTTGACGGACAAAGAAATATGCTTCGCTAGTGGACAAAAAATTTACCTTGAAAAAGGCACTGAAAATTATGACCAATTCTTACCAAATGTTAAAAATATAGAAATTGTAAATTCATTACTCAAAAACGAATTACAAAAGAAAAAACTTAACTACTCAAATTATTATTTTCAGTATGTCGGAGTAAAAAAACTTGACAAAAACTTTATTTACGTAAATGCATCATGTAGAAAAACAGAATATTTCGATTCGCAAATTTTGACAGTGAAAGGCGGAGGAAAATGCTATTTTAACGCGTTAATAAATGTTGAGGAAAACAGCATAGAATTCTTAAAATTTAACGCACCAAAATAAAGCACATCTGCTAACAAGGTATTTATACAAGCGGGTCTGAAGTTTTCATCGAAGATTTTAGCGATTAATTAAGATTTTAGCAAGTATAAAGTTTTCGTATTTTTATCCCGCCTGCATAAATACCCAACCGTTGCCCGCAATTTTAAAAACCACGATCGTTGAAAGAATGGAGATTAAAGATTTTCGAAATGAATTTGATATAAATTGTAAAAAATTAAATCTTAAGAAGTTTAAAAGTTCTTATTTTTTAGAAAGTAGCGATACAATTATCTTCATATTATTGATAAAATCAGGATACTCAAAGAATTATTATTTTAGAATAAAAACTCAAATAAAACCTTTTGAGAAAAATTTTAATTCTACCGAATTTATACAACATGACGCCTCTGACATAATGATGAGTATTAAATCGGAATCATCTGAAATTTTCGACTTTGAAAACGGACTTTCAAGCGAATTAAGACTTGAGAAACTAAAACATTTCTTCTTCCTAACGCTCTTGAGAAACTAAAAATAATTGAGAAATAAAAAAACTGCGTGCAACACGGTATTTCTATTAGCGGGGCGGAAGTTCCTGTCATCAAGATTTTCACTAATTGTTCAATTTGTTATATTTACAAAGACTTGTTATAAAAAGTTGCCGCCAACAGAAATACCCAACCGTTGCCCGCAATGTGAAAAATATCGTTCAAAATTAAAATTTTACTGTTTTAACGGCTAAAATTTCTGAAATAAAAATCTAAAAAATTCCGTGCTAAACGTGTGGAAATTCTCAAAACAGACAGCGTGAATATTAAAGAGCGGACGACAAAAAACCGGAATAAATATTGAAAATAGCGACGAAAAAAAAATATTGGAAATCGCACCGAATAAATGCCGCAAATGTGCGGAAATAAATTTTGGAATTTCTAAGGAAAAAATATCGAGCTAAATGATGGTATTTTTAAATAATTACGAATTTAACTCAACTGAAATTTTGGACTAAATTTCGCAAAAAAACACTGCGGGCAACACGGTATTTCTACAAGCGGGCTGGAAGTTTTCAAAACGAGATTTGTGTTATATATTTAGTATATTTCGAGTAGAAAAAGTTTGGTTATTATGCCCGCCTGCAGAAATACCCAACCGTTGTAGCACATTTTAAAATCTAAGATGAAAATATCAAAATTTAATAACCAAACAGTCTATTGGACAATTATTGCTGTCATCGGAGGATTAATGATGTGGAATATCTATGCGACTATAGATACAGGCAAATTAAGTGGAATACTTCCAATAACTATTCAAGGAGTTTTACTCGCATTAATCTTAACGAGGAATCAATATGCTAAAATTGGAATTAAAATTTGGTCAATAATTTTCTTGATAATCGCTTCTGGACTTCAATTTTTTGGAAGGTTATTGAAGGATGCTGTTGATAATTTTGTGAACGCAAATTCCCTTCACTACATTACAACTGGAATTACCGTTATCATTGGAATCATGATTGTTTTATACGTAAACAAAACTGTCGAAGTAATAGAAATTGAAAAATAAAAACGCGCTACAACAAGGTATTTCTATTAGCGGGTCGGAAGTTCCTATCATAAAGATTTTCGCTAATTGTTCTTTTTTGTTATATTTACAAAGACCATTTATAAAAAGTCCCCGCCAACAGAAATACCCAACCGTTGTATGACATTTTAATAAAACTGCACATACAAGAGTAAAATTAAATTATGGAAGAAATATCTAAATGGTACTTAAATCAAAATGCCACGAAAATTTTCTTTTTATTTTTTCTCGGTGCCCCTTTTTACTTGTGGATGTATTTCATTATCACGGAATTTGACAAAAAAAATGGAACAAATAATTCTGGAAGAAAACTGTTAACAAAATTTTCGACTTTCTATTCTATATTTTACTTTTTTGTTTTAATAATTTATATGATTTATGATATTTCAGTCAATAATGGAAACGGACTTATAAAAATATTCCCTTTTCATTTATTTGCAATTCTATGTGGATTAATATTACTTCTTCTAGGTTCTGAAAGTTTAACGAAATATGAAAAGAATAAAAATCTTGAGACTTTTGGAACAGCAGGGAATTTCTTTTTACTTTGGTTTTATATAGTTGGAGTTTGGATTTTGCAACCGAAATTAAATAAGTATATTGAGTAAAAAAAACGTCGTACAACAAGGTATTTCTATTAGCGGGGTGAAAGATTATATCATAAATATTTTCGTTAATTGCTCAATTTCTTATATTTACCAAGACTTGTTTTAAAAAGTCCCCGCCAACAGAAATACCCAACCGTTAGCGGTAAGTTTAGAAAACCGAATGTGAAACCAAAAATATTCAAAGAAAAGTAAATTAATATGGCAAAATATGACGACGCATCGTGGCATTATGGAGGAGAATTTCCTGATGAATTACCAACAGAAAATGGAGCGACACATATTGGAATGTTTATAAATTGGTGTATAGATAATGATTTAGTATCTGAATTTCAACTTGAAGAAAACACTAAAGATATTGAAAGAGTAAAACAGCGAAACTTAACTGGTGCCGAATTTTTGATTGACAACTGCGATGAAAAATTCACTGATGAAGATTTAAATGATTTAGGAAATGAATTTGCCATAGATTATTTTGAAAATGCAACGGAATTTGGTAAAAAATTCGCTAATTATTTAGATGACTATTCTGAAGTTTTTGACCAAAAAGCAGAAAAATTAGGTTTTGAATATGAAACACTTTATCATATCGAAAATACATTTGAAGATTATGAAACTTTGCAACCTAAAATTGACAAACGTTTTGAAGAATGGAAAAAATATAGAAATAAATAAAACCTACCGCTAACACGGTATTTCTATTAGCGGGTCGGAAGTTCCTATCATCAAGATTTTCGCTAGTTGTTCATTTTGTTATATTTTCAAAAATTTGTTATAAAAAGTCCCCGCCAACAGAAATACCCAAACGTTACCTGCAACCCTAAAATAAACCTCGCAAACAACGAACAGACAATAAAATGATAGAAATATTAGCTAAATGGACAATTATACTTTTCGGTCTATTTTTTATTTGTGTTGGAGTTTTAATGCTTATTAAACCCGAAATCGCAAGAACAATTTTACGAAAAGCAGGAAGTACGAATTTTATAAATTACGCTGAAATAACGGTACGAATTATTCCAGCAACTGCACTGATTTTATCGGCAAACATTTCAAAATATCCTGACATTTTTAAAACTTTTGGTTGGTTTATGTTGCTTACTTCTTTGGTATTATATTTTGTGCCTCATAAATTTCATCATAATTTTTCAAACAAAGCGGCTGACATTTTAAAACCATTTTACTTTCAATTAATTTCACCATTTTCAGCTCTTATTGGATTTACACTAATTTATTGCGTAATCTGACAAATGCAAATTACATTAAATAAGGGGAAAAATGACGGAGACTAAAAAAGGGCAGCAGGTAACAAAGTATTTCTATTAGCGGGTCGGAAGTTCCTATCGTAAAGATTTTCGCTAATTGTTCAATTTGTTATATTTACAAAGACTTTTTATAAAAAGTCCCCGCCAACAGAAATACCCAACCGTTAGCCGTAATATCAAATAAAATCATGGTAAATAAGACATTCATTTTAAAATTAAAGCAGAAAATTGACGAAAGCAAATATTTTGGCAGTAATGATTTTTCTGTTACTGAAGAATATGGGAAATTAAATGTTAACTATAATTATACAGAAACTTACTTCTTCGAACTAAAGATTCCATCTGAAATGTCTATTTTATCTCGCAGTGAAAAACAAACAAGTTCTTTCGGAATTCTTTCAAATCAAAAGGAAATTGAGTATCAGCAATATGAGTTTTCAGGAAGGTTAAGTCCTGGAACGGTTTCAGAAACGGAACATTTCAAATTTGAAGGTGAGGCTAAAGTTTTAACATATTTAAATAATTGGCTAAATAATCTATGGAATGAATTAACGTTCGCACCTGAACTGAGAAAATTGAAAGATCTTGATGAAGAAATTCAAAAAATAAATGAAAAATTCGATAATGTTCCTGAAGATTATTTTTCTAAGGATGAAATAACAAAACTCAATGAAAAATTAGAAAATTTAGAAAATCAATTCATTGATAAATTAGAAAGCGAAATTAAAGATAAGGAAGCATTAAAAGACGTTCTTGAAGAGTTACATAAAGAAATTGAAAAACTTAAAGGTCAATCAAAAGTTTTGAATAAACGAAATTGGTTCAAATCTTTTGGAGGAAAAATATTTACGTGGGTTTCAAAAGAAGAGAATAGAAAATTCTTAAAAGATACAGGTGAATTTATTAAACCATTATTACCTGATTCAATCGACAAAATATTATAGTAAGAAGATACTACGGCTAACAAGGTATTTATACAAGCGGGTCTGAAGTTTTCATCGAAGATTTTAGCGATTAATTAAGTTTTTAGCAAGTATAAAGTTTTCGTACTTTTATCCCGCCTGCATAAATACCCAACCGTTAGTGGCAACCAACCCGCGCGAAAACAAAAAGAAGAAAAAATGAAAAATTTTTGCTTGATTTTAGTTGTCATTTTAATAACAAGTTGTTCGAAAGAAGAAAAATTTGATTTATATATTTCAACCGTAAATTATAATCTAAATGTTGAAAATGGAGAGTTTAAAATAGACTGGTATAAAAATTATAAAAGTAATATTGAGTTTTCTAAAAATGAAAAAGACCATTTAAATGAACTGATTTATAAATATAGTATTCAAAAATTGAAAGGCAAAAACTATGTTTTTGGAAAAGAAAATCTAATGATGCCGAATTTTAAAGATGAAATTACTTTAAAAAAAGGAAACAAACTTAAATGCAAGATTTATATTTCAACACAAGTTAATTTAACCGAATCAAAACTTACGAAGACAGAAGTTAAAATTTATAAGTTTAAAGAAGAATTATTTGTTCTTTTAAAGAAAAACAAAGATTTTAAAAATAATATGGACACTTTAGAAATTGCTAAAAAAAACGATAAGAGATTATTTCTTTAAATATTGGCAGCCACTAACAAGCTATTTATACAAGCGGGTATGAAGTTTTCATCGAAGATTTTAGCGATTAATAAAGTTTTTAGCAAGTATAAAGTTTTCGTATTTTTATCCCGCCTGCATAAATACCCAACCGTTAGCGGTCAGCAAAAAAACCGAGAAATAAAGAATGAGATTTCGAAAAAAATTAAAATGAACAAAATTGAAATTCCATTAAGCAAAACGAAATTATTTCTTGGAACTTTTGCGTCTATTTTATTTGTAGTATGCGGAATTTTATTCTCTACTAAACCTGAAATGTTTATATCATTGTTTTTCAGAAGTCTGGAAATAATAAGAATCGCAGGTATCGCGGCTATTATTTTTTTCTCTGCAACAGGCATTTACGGAATTAAAAAATTATTAGAGAGAAAAATTGGATTAACAGTTGATGATGACGGAATTTTGGATAATTCAAATGCTTCAAGTGTTGGACTTATAAAATGGAATGATATCATCGAAATAAAAACAGAAAAAGTTGCTTCGACAAAATTTTTATTAATTTATATATCAAATCCTGACTATTATGTTGAAAGAGTAAATGGCTTTAAGAAAAAACTTTTACAGGGAAATAATAAAATATATGGAACACCATTATCTATAACTTCCAACACTTTAAAATGTAACTTTAATGACTTGGAAAACCTTTTGACAAAAAAATTAATAGAAAATCAAGAAAATATGCCGAACCGCTAACAAGGTATTTCTATTAGCGGGTGGGAAGTTTATATCATGAAGATTTTCGCTAATTGTTCAATTCGTTATATTTACAAAGACTTCTTATAAAAAGTCCCCGCCAACAGAAATACCCAACCGTTGGGCGCCACTTTAAAAAAAGATATATATATGAAAAACTTGAAATTATTGTTAAAATTTATTACTATGCTGACATTATTGAGTTGTGGCACTTCTCATAATTATACAAATAGCACTTTAAATAAAAACTTCTACGATGGAAAAACTATTTATTTCCAATTAAACACTAAAAGTCAAAATACTATAAACTTCTCAGGAATGGTTGGAACGGTGTTCGGAGGAATAGCGCAACCAAATGTCAAGGAAACTTTCAAATTATCTATCAAAGAACTTGCTAACGAAACCAATTTAAATTTAAAATTTATTGAAAGTTTTGACGAAGTTGATGGTGAAGAACCTTTAATAATTGATACTGATATTTCAATAATCAATTGGCATTTTGGTTTCTCTGTAGCAACATTAAAAACGGTAATAAATTTCAAAAACATAAGAGATAATAGAGAAATTCAAGCGACTGGAATTCGCAAAAGTGGTGGTGGCGATGAAATGAATAATTTAAAAAAGTCGTTAAAAGACGCGACTTATAACTATTTAAAAGAATATCAGAAACCGTAAAAAAGCGATCGCCCAACACGGTATTTCTATTAGCGGGTCGGAAGTTCCTATCATCAAGATTTTCGCTAATTGTTCAATTTGCTATATTTACAAAGACTTTTATTAAAAGTCCCCGCCAACAGAAATACCCAACCGTTATACGAGATTGCAAAAAAATATCGTCAGCCAATGAAATTTCTTTTAACAAACCAAGAAACTGAAAGATTAAAATTTCGACAATTAGAAGATTCTGACTTTGAAAAGTGGTTGGAATTATTCAAGGATGATCATACCACACAATTACTCGGAATGGCAGAATACAAGTCGCCACAAGAACGTTGTGAAAAATGGTTCGAATGGACATTTAACCGGTATGAAAATAATCTCGGTGGGCAAAATGTATTAATTTGCAAAGAGGACAATAAATTAATTGGACAATGTGGACTTTTAGTAAGGGAAGTTGAAAAAGATTTTGAATTAGAAGTAGCATATTCTATTCTTCCTAATTACCGAATGAAAGGCTTTGCGATCGAAAGTGCAAAAAAATGCAGAGACTATGCTTTTGAAAACAATTTTCACGATAGATTGATTTCTATTATTGTTCAAGAAAATATAAATTCAAAAAGAGTTGCCTCAAGAAATGGAATGAAATTAAATCGCCAAATAAATTATGGAAGTAAATTAATGGATTTATTTCAGATTAATAAAGAAGATTGGGAACAAAGCAACCCCGTATAACACGGTATTTATACAAGCGGGTTTGAAGTTTTCAATTGAAGATTTTAGCAATTAATTAAGATTTTAGCAAGTACAAAGTTTTCGTATTTTTATCCCGCCTGCATAAATACCAAACCGTTGTAGGCAATTTCACACAAGTACCGATTAAGAATGAAAGCATTAATTCCGATCTTATTTTTCTTATCATTTCAAACTTTTGCGCAAAATAAAGATAATGCTTTAAAAAACAGATTTGAATCTTATAAGTATTTGGACACAATAAATACTTACTCAAAATCATTTCCAACGAAACTAATTGAAGGTTCTGGAACAATAAAAAATAAGTCTAAAAAAATAATTGGTTCAATTGGATTTGAAACCGAATTTAGCAGAAACCACGATGGGAAATTAGTTCGTATTTTAAACTCAGAAATTCACTTCTTCAAAAAAAATAAAAAAATTCCTGCTAAAACGATTTCTTATCAAACTACAATTTATTTCGATCAAAATGAAAAACCAGAAATAGCAAAATTTATTAACGAGGAATTAATTGATAATAAAATCATAACTTCAAAAAAGATTATTTTAGATGTAAACGAAATTGATTTTAAAAAAATGAAATTGGACTTTTACGAAACTAAAATAAATGACCTTTTATTACAGGTAAAGGATTAAGAAACTTCCTACAACAAGGTATTTCTATTAGCGGGTCGGAAGTTCCTATCATAAAGATTTTCGCTAGTTGTTCAATTTGTTATATTTACCAAGACCTGTTATAAAAAGTCCCCGCCAACAGAAATACCCAACCGTTACCTGCCATATTATAAAAATCGTGTTTAAAAACAAAAAATTTTACATTTCAGGTATTTTAATAACAATAATAACTGTTGTGCTTATCGGATTTGCTCCAGGAACAATTTACTATTATTTACTACCTGTTGTATTTTTGTTTATCGGTTTAATATTAATTTGGATAAGCAAAACAAAAATTTTTCACAAAATATTGTGGACCCTTTTTCCAATAATTTCAATTCCATTTTTTCTTTTCATATGGAAGCAACTAAATACTAAATCTCCCGAAGTTTTTTTAATTCCGCAAAATTTTAAAGGAAAAGTAAACATTATTTACAATCTAAAATGCGCTCCAGAAATAAAAGAAAATGACGGAAAAATAATTTATCAAATACCAAACGACGGGATATTACTAATTTCAAATAAACTAGATGATGGATTCATTGATCAAAAGTATTTTTTTGTTGATGATAAAGGAAATAAATCTGAAATTCCTCAAATGGATAATAGAGATTTCAATGAGGAATGGACAATTGAAAAGAATCTAAACGAACCTTCAAGACAAAAAATTGGAATTTTTGGATGGGGAACGCTTGGTAATTATGCAGAATCGGCAACGACCAAAAAATATTATTACCAAGAATTTTTTGTAGGAAGTTATACTGATAGAAAAGTTGAAAATTTTAAAAAAAGTCAGCGTTTTGACTCATTAATGATAAAAAAAGCACAAGATTGTGAAAATAAATACGTCAGGTAACACAGTATTTCTATTAGCGGGTCGGAAGTTCCTATCATAAAGATTTTAGCTTATTGTTCAATTTGTTATATTTACAAAGACCATTTATAAAAAATCCCCGCCAACAGAAATACCCAACCGTTGTCCGCAATTCACAACGCCGACGGAAATACCAGACTAAATAGATTTCTTAGTTAATATTCTTCACTATGAAATTAATAACAAATATGAAGAGTTGAAATGAGTAATATTTTGAGGATTTTTAAGAAAATAAACTATTACGAGTTATCTCGATTAGCGATCTTTGGTATTGATTTGTTAATTATTCAGTTTACTGATATAGAAAAATTAGAAAAATCCTTATTGATATCTCTAATTCTTATAAATTTTTGTTTGATTGTACTCGTTGTTTGTAAGCTGCCTTTAACTAAAACAACTAAATATCAGTATTCAGCACAATCGGCTTTTTATGGTAGTATTGCAAGTGGTATATTTGCGATTATAATATTTGGTAGTTACCTCTTAAAATAAATAAAAACTGCGTACAACATGGTATTTCTATTAGCGGGTTTGAAGTTTATATAATAAAGGTTTTCGCTAATTGTTCAATTTGCTATATTTACAAAGACTTTTATTAAAAGTCCCCGCCAACAGAAATACCCAACCGTTACCTGCGATCTTAAAAACAAAATCCCGCATGAAAAAAATATTTTTTACATTGACTTTTACAATGTTCTGTTTTTTAAATATGTTTTCTCAAAACATCAATATGGATGATTACGAAATTTATATTGGAGAAACATTGATCGGAAAATCAGATTTTTTAAAAAATGCTCAGAACATACCGACAGATAAATCTCAAAAACTTGAATTCAAACCTATAACCGACGGAAGTAAAACCGCATACTTCTTAAATGGTAATATATTTTCAAAAGGTGAAATTAAAAATCACAAAGAAAATGGACAGTGGGAATTTTGGCATTCTAACGGCAAAAAAGCACGTGAAGGAGAATTCATCGACGGTAAACCAAATGGAACTCATAAATACTGGTACGAAAACGGACAATTAAGAGGAATTGGAAATTGGAAAAATGGAATTTATGACGGACCATGGGAAATGTATAATGAGAATGGAAAGGAAAAAGTAATTCAGAATTACAAAGACGGAAAACTTAGTGAGTAGAAAAGACCTCAGGTAACAAGGTATTTATACAAGCGGGTCTGAAGTTTTCATCGAAGATTTTAGCGATTAATTATGTTTTTAGCAAGTATAAAGTTTTCGTATTTTTATCCCGCCTGCATAAATACCCAACCGTTAGCAGAAATGTTAGAAACCCGATCCGCATGAAATATTTTTTCACAATAATTCTTCTGATTTTCGCAACCGTAAGTTGTGACAAGAAAATTAATTCTAACGAGGCAAATTTGGTAAAGTTTGGATATTATCCACCCTTTATTCAGCAATTTGAGATCATTGCTAATCTAAGTGACAAATCTCTCATATTTTATAATCCCTCTAAATATTTGATTCCACCGCCTCCACCACCATCAAAAGATGCAAGTGAGAAGGAATTAGAAAATCGGAGAACCGAACATCAACAATTCATAGACGACAATCCAAAGTTGGAACCTGAATATTTAGAATTAAATGAGGATGAGATAAAAGCCATTCAAAAAATCATTACTTCTTTCACGGAGAATGACTTTAAAGAGGATGAAAAAAAACATCCTGTAATTGATGGAGCAAATACTAATACAGTTATTGTTTTAAACGATAATCGAGTCTATTCTATTGGTGGTTTTGAAGGAACAAATACAAACAAAGAAATAGAATTAACTTCTAAATTATACAGCTTATTTAAACTGAAGAGCAAATCTCGAATAAATAGAAAATTTATTCAAAAACTTGAAAAAAGATAACACTTCTGCTAACAAGGTATTTCTATTAGCGGGGCGGAAGTTCCTATCATCAAGATTTTCGCTAATTGTTCAATTTGTTATATTTACCAAGACTTGTTATAAAAAGTCCCCGCCAACAGAAATACCCAACCGTTAGTGGCAACCTTATCCGAAGCAGAAAATAACATAAAAGATGAAAGGAATTGAAGACATAATAAAATCTACCGAATGGATGCAGAATCTTCCTAAGTCTTTTGGAGTAAGTTCACAAATATCTGAAATTCTCAAAACTCAAGGAAAAATCTCAAGTGATTTGGCTGGATTTACTACAATTAGTCAACTTGCCAAAACCTTTCAACAAATTGATAAGCCATTTAGCAATCTTACTGGAATAAATATGTTAAATGCACTTGGCATAAATGCCTCACTACAGCAAACTAGTTTGAATTCATCTTTGGCAGCAATTAAAGGACTTAATGGTTTAACTCAATTTGCTATTCCACAAGCAACTATTACTGCAATAGCATCTATAAGTAAGCAACACGATATACTTTTCGGAAACCTTAGAAGTATATCCGAAGTATTTAATAGAAATGACTACCTATTTTCTCAAATTGGCAATATACAGTTTGCAGTTAGTGGACTGTCAGGACAGTTATCTTCTGTTGCAACCGCCCACAAAAAATGGAATTTAATAAAGGATTTTGAGGAAATTACGCAAGAAGTAGTTTTATTAAATGAAAGAATATTCGATGAAAATGGAATTACAAAGGATGGGTATAATGAACTGAATGATTTTCTTCAAAGAATTGAAAATAAAGTTGACAATATTGACTCAGACGGTCAAACTCTATTTTGGAAAATTTTGACTTTGTTAGGTTTTATTATTACGTTGACGAGTGAAGCGAGAAATTGGATACCTAAACCTGAATATTCAACTAGACAAGAAGTTGAAACGTTGATTAGTAAACAATTTGGTATTTATCAAAACAAATTAAAAGAAGATAAAGAGTTTCGAATTGTAGATCGAGTTTGCAAAGTTTTATCAAAACCTGGATCGAAAGCAGTTCTAATTATAAGCCTTCCAGTTGATTTTGAAGTTACAATCTTACAATTTAATAGCAAGTGGGCATATGTAAGTTACTTTAGTCCAATTGACAACTTACCACAGACAGGTTGGATAATGAAAAAATATTTAAAAAAGATGAAAAAACAATAGAAAAAGACAGCCACTAACAAGGTATTTATACAAGCGGGTCAGACGTTTTCATCGAAGATTTTAGCAATTAATTAAGATTTTAGCAAGTATAAAGTTTTCGTATTTTTATCCCGCCTGCATAAATACCCAACCGTTACCAGTAATTTTAGAAATGAAAAAATTAACCAGAAGAAAATTTATAAAAACAGGAATATTAGCCACATCTGGATTAATTCTTTTAGACTCATTTTGGTTTGAAAAATATGTTATTGACTGGAATTATTTTGACATCTCAAAATCGGAAAAGAATAAAATAAGAATCATACAAATTTCGGATTTACATTTTGATCAATTAAGATTTTTCCACAAATCTATAGCGAAAAAAATAAATATACTGAAACCCGATTTAATATTTATCACTGGGGATTCTGTTGACAAAACAGAAAAAATAGAACATTTGAACTTATTCCTCAAATTAATTGATAATTCGATTAAAAAATATGCTATAACGGGAAATTGGGAATATTGGGGAAATGTTAATCTAAATGAACTTAAAAGTGTCTATTTTCAAAATAATTGCGAATTGTTAATAAATGAGAATAGAACTATATCAATAAGAAACCGTGATATATCAATAATTGGAATTGACGATTTTATTGGTGGCGATGCTGATTTCGTAAAAGCGACTGAAAATCTAAAAAGCTCTGCAACAAATATTGTTTTATCACACTGTCCTGAACATAGAGATATAATTACAAAACAAAAAGGAAATATAAATATTGATTTAGTTCTTTCTGGTCATACTCACGGAGGACAAATTACATTCTTAGGAATTGTTCCATTCAAACCTCAAGGAAGTGGAAGATATTTAAAAGGTTGGTATAAAGACTCGGAGCCAAAAATGTATATTTCAAAAGGAATTGGAACGAGTATTTTACCTATTAGATTTGGGGCAAGAGCCGAAATGGTAGAAATGGAAATATAAAAACTCCTGGTAACAAAGTATTTCTATTAGCGGGTCGGAAGTTCCTATCATAAAGATTTTCGCTAATTGTTCAATTTGTTATATTTACCAAGACTTGTTATAAAAAGTCCCCGCCAACAGAAATACCCAACCGTTGTACGACATTTTAATAAAACTGCACATACAAGAGTAAAATTAAATTATGGAAGAAATATCTAAATGGTACTTAAATCAAAATGCCACGAAAATTTTCTTTTTATTTTTTCTCGGTGCCCCTTTTTACTTGTGGATGTATTCCATTATCACGGAATTTGACAAAAAAAATGGAACAAATAATTCTGGAAGAAAACTGTTAACAAAATTTTCGACTTTCTATTCTATATTTTACTTTTTTGTTTTAATAATTTATATGATTTATGATATTTCAGTCAATAATGGAAACGGACTTATAAAAATATTCCCTTTTCATTTATTTGCAATTCTATGTGGATTAATATTACTTCTTCTAGGTTCTGAAAGTTTAACGAAATATGAAAAGAATAAAAATCTTGAGACTTTTGGAACAGCAGGGAATTTCTTTTTACTTTGGTTTTATATAGTTGGAGTTTGGATTTTGCAACCGAAATTAAATAAGTATATTGAGTAAAAAAAACGTCGTACAACAAGGTATTTCTATTAGCGGGGTGAAAGATTATATCATAAATATTTTCGTTAATTGCTCAATTTCTTATATTTACCAAGACTTGTTTTAAAAAGTCCCCGCCAACAGAAATACCCAACCGTTACCAGCAATTTTAAAAAGAATCGTTTTTATATGAATACAAGATATTTTAAAAAATTTTGGGAAGAAACTACTGGAGAAGAATTGACTGATTCTTGGGGTGATTCAACTTATTTTTTTGAAACAGACAAAAACTTAAATGTTATAAAGCAAATTCAACTTTTCCGAAATGGCAAAATTCTTAAATATAACGAACAGTATTTAGAAGATGATTTTGGAGGTTTAGCCGATCAACAACTTGAAATTACTGAATTTATCGACAACGAAATGACAGAGGTTGAGTTTTTAGAAATGTGGAATAAATCGGACCCACAATAAAACGAGGAATTGCTTTACAAATATGAAATTGAAAAATGATTCACAAGAAAATTCTCTTTATAACTTTAAACTACTAACCACAAAAAAAACTGCTGGTAACAAGGTATTTCTATTAGCGGGGCGGAAGTTCCTATCATCAAGATTTTTGCTAATTGTTCAATTTGTTATATTTACAAAGACTTGTTATAAAAAGTCCCCGCCAACAGAAATACCCAACCGTTATCTGCAATTTCAAAAAACTGCCTAGAACAAAAAGTTATGAAATCAATGAAAAAATATAGATTTTTAATTTTACTTTTTGCTCTAATTATTTTTATATTTTATGACTTAAAAATTAGTAGGCAAACCAGTGAATTTTCTGACAAAGCTTTAACAAATAATATAAAATTTGAAGGAAAAATTAAATACTTAAAGCGTTCTGATAATCATGCTTTTGGAATTATTGGCGTAGAACTAACTAAATCTAACATTAAGAATTTCGATAGAAAAATAAATTCAAATATGTTCCCATATAAAATCAAAAATGGATACGCAGAAGTTTATGCAACGGTTTCTGTGGAAAGGAAAACTGGAGAAATCATAAAAGTCATTTCTGATTCAAGCACAATATATTATAATCCAAATTATAGCAATGAGATGGGAAGTTTATTTTTAATTTCTGATCCAATAAACAAGAGATTTATCGAAAACAACTCGGAAATTCAATGAAAGAAACTGCAGATAACACAATATTTCTGCAAGCGGGGATCAGTTTTTAGTTGAAGATTTTAGATATTTTCAATATATTCGTAAATAGAAAAGGTGGTTATATTAAGCCCCGCCTGCAGAAATACCCGTACGTTATCTGTAATGCTAACAAAACCGTCATTAAATGAAAAAATGTCTATTCTTTACACTTTTAACATTATTATTTTTTACAGAATTTAAATCGCAAAACTATTTGCCAAAGGATACAATTTTTGGAATATTAAAAAAATTAGAGAAAAAGTTCTTTTTTTAACTGAAACTGAAAATCCACAACTTCTTTATTATGATGATTATGGACATTCTGGATTTATGGGTCCAGAATCAACTATTGCGAGATTTAAAGACACTTGGTATACTTCTGATTTGTGCTATTTTATAAATTATGAAAGAAATTTTGACAAAAACCGAAATATAACAGTTGATACGTGGTTCGGCAAAAAGGACAATTTTATGAATTCATATAAAAAAATTTATAATATTAATAAAAAATAGAAAAAGAAATAGACTCAAGTAATTATTCAAAATATACCACAACCTACTATTATTCTGATTACGGAGATGTAAACATTATAAGACAGAATTCTAAAAATGATTTTTTTCGTCATACTTACAAAAAATATGATAAAGGGAAATTGACAACTTTAAAAGAATTTGATGAAGATGGAACTGTTAATGAATACAAATATTATTATAATGATAAAGGAAAATTGAAATACAGAATTTACAAAAATCCGAACTCTTGGAAAGAAGAAGGAAAAAGGAGTTGGTCATATGGTGTTCAAGATTCACTTTTAACTGTTTATAAAGATATCTTAAACTTTTATGATGCGAAAAGTAGATTAATCAAATATGAAAATTATGATTTGTACGAAGATGACGAAAATCACAAAGAGCCTCTTTTAACAAATAGGATTGAATATGAATATAAAAATGACAATCTAATTTCAACCAAAAGAAGATATAGGACAGGAATGGAAAGTTTTGATTATTTTAAATATAATAATTTAAATCACGTAACAGAGCGCAATTGCTGTAATGTAGATATAAAAAAATCAATGATAATTGAAAGGTTTAAATATAAAAATGGTAGCATTTCCGATTTACAATATATAGAAGAAGGTAAAAAACATAAAATATCTTTCAGATACAAATACGATTCAAAAAATAACTGGATTGAAATTATAAAAAATGTTGATGGTGTTGACTTGTTTAAATGGATTAGAAAAATTGATTATTATTAAAAAGCACTACAGATAACAGCGGTTTTGAAATAGTGCGAGATTTTCGCAAATTTAAAGATTTTATATATTTCGAAGTTCAGTTTATAATAGAAAGATTTATCATATTAATCCGCACCATCGCAAAGCCGCAAAATGTTATCTGCAAGAATTTACCAACAAAAAGCACAAATTTAAATGAGGAAAAATTTACTATTTTTATTATTGATTGTATTGGTAATTTCTTGTAAAACCCAAAGTAATGAGTATCTCAAATTTGAAACTGGAAATGCAATGATTATTGGAGGTGAGACAAGTATAACTTTGATTCCTACAAATAAAAAAAGAGCGAAAAATGAAACTGTAAAAATATTTTACGCAAATAAAAAGTTGGACAATCGGAAAATATCTAAAAATGAATACAACCAAATTGTAGATTTATATAAACAAATTTCAATCAAAGACACAGCAAAAATGGAAGGGATTGACCCACCTTATTTCAATATTGAATATAGAAGGAATGAATTTAAAAAAGACTTCTGTTATACAGGAAATCCAAAGAAAGGAGAGAAATTTCGTAAAATAACTGAATTAATTTTTGAGTCAGCAAAATTACAGTTTAAATAAGATTGAAAAATATACCTGCAGATAACAGCGGTTTTTGCAATAGTGCGGGTTTTTTGCAAGTTTAAACTTTTAGATATTTCGAAGTTTAACCTATAACAATAAAATTTTCGCATTAAAGCCACACCATCGCCAATACGCAAAACGTTATCTGCCATCTTAAGACAATTAATTTTTTTAATTTAATATTTTCAAAATTCCTCTAATTTTTATGAAACTGAAATTGCAATTTATCTTCTTCTTATTATTGTCTTTCTTTTTAGTTAAATCTCAAACCATTATTCAGGGGGTTATAAAAAACGAGGAAAACAAAACTTTATCGTATTGTGCTATTGGTATTAAAGATACAAATGTAGGTGCAATTACAGATGAAAGAGGATTTTACAAAATAAGTATTCCAAATGAATTTCAAAATGAAAATGTAATCATAACGGCAGAAGGTTATCTGGAGCAAACATTTAATTTTTTAGAGTTAAAAGAAAATCCGAACGTTATTCTAAAATTTAAAACTGAGAATATTAAAGAAGTTTTTTTAACCGCAAAAAAATTAAAAGAAAAAACGATTGGTCAGAAATCTCGTCCCATTATAACTTTTTCAAAAATGTTTGATAAGAATGTACCAACCATTGAACAGGGAAATATTTTTGAAATTTATAAAAAAACAAAATTAAATTATTTCAGTTTCCACATAATACCAAGTTCGAAGTTTGAACAAATAACTTTAAAACTAAATATCTATAGCGTAAAAAACTCGTTGCCAGACCGATCAATTTTGAATGAGAATATCATTTTTAAAACTTCATCAACAGGTTGGCAAATAATTGATTTATTAAAATATAAATTGATATTCAATAACTTAGATAAAATTGCAATTACCTTACAACTGGTAGATTACAATCCTATTGATAATGAAGATTTTGTTTTTGGAATTTCTGCTAAAAAATCTCTATCGGAAAATTTAATATTCAAATATCAGAGCCAATCTCAATGGAAAAAAAGTGAAGGCACATTTCTTACCAATATAAATGTCGGTTATGAGAAGAAAGGACAAACAAATTTTGATTATAAAATAATTAATGAAGAGCCAACAGAAAATCATATTGAAAAAGAACTAATCAGTTTTTATAAAGGCAGAGAAGCAGGCATAAAAACAATATATGGAAGAAATACGAATGGAAGATATATTAAACTTGACCATGCCAAAATTTATTATGAAGAATATGGAAGCGGAGAACCACTCATTTTATTAGAAGGAAATAATGGAATAATTTCAGATTTTTATAATCAAATTCCATACTTCACAAAACAATTCAAGGTGATTGCAATAGACACGAGAGCACAAGGAAAAAGTCTTGATTTTGCAAAAAACAATTACGGATATGAGAAGTTAGCTGACGATTTGTTACAAATAATAAAGGAACTGAAATTGGGAAAAGTAAATATCGTGGGTTGGAGCGATGGTGGAATTACAGGTTTAATTTTCAATGCTAAAAATCATGATTTGGTAAATAAACTGGTTACAATTGGTGCGAATACAAATCCTCAAGGAGTGAAAGATGAATTAATGCAATCAATAAAGCAAGGTTATGAAAATTCCAAAGATGAAAAGGAAAAAAGAAGATTAAATTTAATGATCAATTATCCCAATATTACCATTGATGATTTAAAGAAGATTAAAAATCCTGTATTAATTCTTGCAGGTGACGATGATGATATAAAACAAGAACACACGGTGCAAATTGCAGAAATGATTGATAATGCAAAATTAGAAATAATTGAGAACAGCACCCATAATATTCCTTTCGAGCAACCTGGAATTCTAAATAAAAAGATATTGGATTTCTTGAAAAAATGAAAAAGATCAGATAACAGCTGTTTTGCAATAGTGTGGGATATTCGTAAGTTTAAAGATTTCCACTAATTGTTCAATTTGTTATATTTACAAAGACTTGATAAAATAGTCCCCTTGAATAGACATCCTAATAAGTTGGACTCACTTTGTAATGAAAAATGGAAAAAAAATCATCCAGAAATAATTAATAAAGCAAATGAGGTGAGGGTACCGCCTCCTTCAATTAAAAATGGAATCTAAGGTAACCGACAGTAGGAGGGAAGTATTTATAAGATATTCAACTTTTATTTCAGAAAATTTAGATGCATTAAAGTATCTTCTAAAGATAAAGTTTCAGTATATTTAGTCTTGGTTTTCGAAATGCAGTACGGTACGTACGGTACGCGCATTATTACTAAATCATTAAATTAAATAATGGGAAAAGATCAAATTATAAACTTTCTTGAGAGGTATGATTTTAAATATGCAGTACACGCAAATCACGTGACTGTAAATCTTGATTTTGCACACAAAGTTATGATTGACTTTTCTGAACCCAATAAAATTAAAATAAAAGACAAATTAACCGGGTGGAATTTTTTAACGGGATTAATTGCGATGAGTCTTAAAAACGCCATGATTTATAATTTCATCGGTGGAATAATTGTTGGAATTTTATTGATGAGTGCACAAATCCAAAATTCTGAAATAAACTTCATTCCGTTTTATTTAGTTTTCATGCTTTGGGTCTTATTATTTTCTGGTTATTATTTGATCAAACTTGAAAATTTTAAATCTCAAATAATGGCTTTGACACCTTAAAAAAACGTTCACTCGAACGTTATTTTCCTTAAAACCATGTAAACTTTTCGTTATGAGCAGTCTTCAACTAAATTTCTTGCAGTTATAAATTTTTTAAACGATGAAAAATCTTTTACCTACACTGCTATTTGCAATTTTAATGTATTCCTGTTCCGCGACACCAGCTGCAACAAAGGAGATAAAATACTTTGATGAAGATGATAATCAAATAACCAAAACTAAATTCGATGAAATTCGGGCGACTCATAAATTTCTTGATGTTCCCGGAGATTCTATGAATCATAAGAAACTTATTTTTAGAGTAAATAGGGGAAATATCAGCAGCAGACCGGCCCTGCAATCTTTAATAGAAAAGGCGATAAATGAAAAGCTCGATGATTCAAAACCACTTGTAATTATTTTTCATCCGGGAGAAGACGAGTGTAATTCATCTCGATTGACAGGTCAAACATTTTTAAGAAACAGGTTTCGTGAATTAGAAGATGGGGTGAACAAAATCGCGCAAACTAAGCCTATTTACGTATATAAAAACGACACAGGTTTACGAAAATATAAGGGGATTGTTAATTGGCACAAAGATCCAGCCGGAACAATCGAACGGTTATTCTTTCAGAATCACTATCCGTGCAGCAGTTTTGTGGTTATTTCAAAGGAGGGACACTTTATCAGTTATTTCGGTGAATTTTATAAAACCCAAGTTTTCCAAGCAATTCAAAATGTAGCGAATGAAGAATGTTTTCAAAGCGAAAATACTTTGGCCAACTAAATAAATAATAAAATGACTCAAAAGGTTTTAGCAGATCTAACAAATGAAGAACTTTTGCTGGAAGGTAAAAAAATTAAATCAGGTAATATTGTTAATGCCGTTTTGTTTGGTCTAATGATTGGCATTGCAGCTTACAGCACTTATAATAATGGTTTTGGGATTCTCACTTTTTTTCCCGTGCTTTTTAGCCAAATGCTTCTTAAAAACAATGCGCGGAAGAAAGCTTTTGAAAATGAGGTAAGAGAACGAAATTTAACGGTATAAATCTATTTAAATTCAAGAAAATGGCGAGGGTCTGTTGACGTTTAGTAATTTCAATGTACCGGAGTTTTCAAATCTATTAATTAAAATTGCCTTCACAGCCAAGAAAAAACATTCAAAAAATTTTGGTAAATTGATGTCATTATTTTAAAAATCATATTATGAAAACAGCCTCGTTAAGAAATGACCTCAATTACAACGAAGATAAAGTTGCCGTGACGGTGATGATGGAAACTGAATCATCAAAAGAGATACGAATCCTTTTTAGAAAAGGGCAAACAATGAAGGAGCATAAAGCCGGTTTTCCAATTACAGTGGAGATTCACGAAGGAACAATTGAATTTGGTGTTCAGGGCGAAAAAATGTCGCTAAAAGCAGGTGATTTGATTTCTCTGGAAGCCAATGTTCCGCACGATTTACTGGCCCAGGAAGACAGTATTGTAAGATTAACTTTATCGAAATTTGATACCATCGAAAGAGTAAAAAAAGTAATTGAATAACTTTTAACTTAAATTTTGAAACAGGTAAAATAAAATCTGTGAATGATTGACAAAAAAGAAGCGGTCTGAATTTGAGCACAATAGTTCAAATTTAGACCGCTTTATTATTTGATAATGTACTTAAAGCTATTTACTGTTCTCCGCTAGATAATTTGAAAGAACTTTATCCACCAATTCTTCTTTCGTCAAATGGTGAAAAATCGTTTTCACTTGCTGTCTTATTTCTTCTGGAACTTCGCGGTTTGGTTTTGTTTTAAATACCTTCTTCGCCCAAACCAAAGTATTATTCCATTCGATAGCTGATGCGTCTGCTTTTTTAACCGGATGAAATTTAATGCCTAATTCTTGCTCAAAATCAGCGATTTCTTTCACTTCCTCTTCCTGAATAATCGTCATCGAAAGTCCTTTTGCACCCGCTCTTCCCGTTCTGCCGCTGCGGTGAACATAAGCTTCAGGGGTGTCAGGCAAATGATAATTCACAACGTACGCCAGTTCTTTCACATCAATTCCACGTGCCACCAAGTCGGTTGCTACCAAAATATCGATATAACCTTCACGAAACTGATCCATAATTCGGTCCCGAATTCCCTGCGTCAAACTTCCGTGCAATGCGCCGGATGAGATTTTACGGATCGCTAAATTTTTTGCTAATTTATTTACGGCTGCTTTGGTTTTGCAGAAGATAATTCCTCTTCCGCCTTCCTGCGAATTCAAAAAGTGCAAAAGCACATCTAATTTCTCGATCGGATCGACCACGATATATTGATGATAAATACCTTCATGCCCAATCGTCGCCATATCAGAATTTATGGAAACCGCATTTTTCGACATATAATTATGAACGATATCTTTCAGCTCGCCCGGCATGGTCGCACTGAATAAATACGTACGTCGGTTTTTAGGAACCGCTTTCAGGATCGACATTAAATCTTCTTTCAATGCCTGGAACATTTCGTCGGCTTCATCTAAAACCAAGTTTTTTAGCGATTTAATATCGACTTCACCTTTCTCCAGCAAATCTAAAAAACGACCTGGTGTTGCCACAATAATTTGGGGAGTCGATTTCAACTCTTCAACTTGTGATTTCACGGTGTTTCCGCCTGTTAATAAAACAATGGAAACCTCAGGCATATATTTTCCTAAATCCTTTAGGTTGTTATAAATCTGTTGACTCAACTCTCTGGTCGGTGATAAAATCAAAGTTTGTATGGTCGCATTATCAGGCTCCACCAACTGTAAAAGCGGCAATCCGAAAGCGGCAGTTTTACCCGTTCCCGTTTTTGCCAGCGCCACCAAATCTTCAGTCTGCTCTAGAATGACGGGAATCACCTGTTCCTGAATATCAGTCGCCACCGTAATTTCTAAATCGGTTAAAGCGTTTTGAAGTTTTTTGATAATTCCTAAATCGGAGATGAGTCTGGGCATGCTACTTTTTTTGCAAAGATAACCACACTTTTTATCAATTAATAGATCCGGTCATAGAATTAAAATAATAAGGCGAATTTTTCAGGAAATTATTTAATGATCGACATTGCTTGCAACACGAAATTGTTTTTTCAGGAGCAACAAGATATTTGCTTCTTTCAAAATCATAACCTGCTCTACGTTACAATTCCTCATTTCGGCGCTCGCTGCGCTCGCGCCTCATTCCGGGATTTTCACTGCGATCAGGGCTAAAACTTCAGTCAGTTTTAATTTCCACAGCTAAATGACAACTCTTTTTCTAGGATTTTACGCAGGTTTGAGAGGCCGAAGTCGAACTCTTCCTTTTATATGATTTTTTCAAAACTTAAAAATTGAAATAATTATTTTCCGATATTAATTTTTTTATTCTAATCTTTACCTTTTATTCGCCTCGATCAAAATCAGATAAAATGCCACCAAAACGCGCACAACTATGGAACAATTAACCACTCTCGAATCAAATCTTTTAAACCTTTTAATCGAAAAATATCCTACATTAAAATCTCATCTTCCGTATCTAAAAGTGAAAGATCGGGAAATCACAAAAACCGGAATGACGGTCAATTTTGAATACACTAATACTGAAGAAGAACTTACTTTCGAAGATATCAATGCCTTATTCAGCGGTGGAGAAAATATAGAAGTCAAAGGCTTAAAACAAGGATTAAGCTATGTCATTGATGTCACCGACGGTCAAATTCTCTACATCGAATTTACAACCTACGGCGAAAACTGGAACGGTAAATTCGGTGATTATAAAATTATTACAGAATAAAAATTGATCAACAACTTTTTTTTTACTGCAAAAGATTAACAAATGCTTCATCATATAAGTTTATGCACTTTGCATTCTTCTGAAAATCATCATGTCATTATTTGTTTTTTGCCTCTTTTGCGGTTTAAAGATTAGTTTTTGAGACAGTTGAAAACTTCTAAATATTTTTTTAATGTCTAGCAATAGTCATAACTATCAATTCGTTGAAAACTTTACGAAGTGAAACGCCTTTGCGACCTAAAGACGTGCGTAAAACAGCATGTTTGTAAAGAAAACTTTGCGTTCTTTGCCTTAATTTTATTTCGATCCTTAATTTTCCACTCCAACATTTTTTCCTCTTCGACGATTTAATTAAATTTACGCCATGAGTAGTTTTTTAGATTTTGGCGTGGCCAAAAAAATGAAAGAAATGAGTGAGAAACAAAATAAGATCACCAGCTTATTTAACATAAAATATCCTATAATTCAGGGTGGAATGATTTGGCATTCCGGGTGGCGCTTGGCTTCTGCAGTTTCTAATAACGGCGGTTTAGGTTTAATCGGAGCGGGAAGTATGTATCCCGATATTCTCCGTGAAAACATTCAGAAATGTAAAGCGGCAACCAACAAACCATTTGGGGTGAATGTTCCGATGCTTTATCCGAATTTAGAAGAAGTTATTCAGATTATTTTAGAAGAAGGCGTGAAGATTATTTTCACTTCTGCCGGAAATCCGAAAACCTATACAGAAACATTAAAAAAAGAAGGTCTAAAAGTCGCTCACGTCGTTTCCTCTACTAAGTTTGCCATGAAATGTGAAGATGCCGGCGTGGACGCAATTGTTGCGGAAGGATTCGAAGCCGGCGGCCATAACGGACGTGATGAAACCACCACGTTCTGTCTGATTCCAAATGTAAAACAACATATTTCAAAACCGCTCATCGCCGCGGGAGGAATCGCTTTGGGTTCCCAAATGAAAGCCGCCATGATTCTTGGCGCTGATGGTGTTCAGATCGGCTCCCGTTTTGCCGCAACAGTTGAGGCAAGTTCGCATGATTCGTGGAAAGATAAAATAATTTCTTTAGATGAAGGCGATACCCATTTAACTTTGAAAGAACTCGCGCCGGTAAGAATGGTCAAGAATAAATTTTTCCATGATTTAGAAAAACTCTACGATACCGGGCGAAACGTTGAAGCTTTAAAAGAAACCCTCGGCAGAGCCAGATCGAAACGCGGCATGTTTGAAGGTGATTTAATAGAAGGCGAATTAGAAATCGGGCAGGTTTCCGCTTTAATTAAAGAAATTTTACCTGTTGAAAAAGTTTTTGAAAATTTACTGCGAGAATATCGGTCAGCAAATTCCTTCGTTTTGTAGATCAAAAAATTCCGTCTCAAACTTGAAACGGAATTTTTTATGTGTTAATATGAACCTTTAGTCGGTTCCAGGGTTTCGACTATCTCGTTCTTACCGAGCTTTGTTTGTTTCCCTTGATTTTTTTCATAACGTAACCCAATAACATTGGTGCTGCGAAGATTAAAACTCTTCTAAATAGTGTTCCCATAATAATTTAAATTTTTGTTGAAAATTGTTTTGCAAAAAATTTGCCAAACAGGAATACATTTTATTTAAGGCATCTTTATCTGCCCGAAGTTTATACTGAGCAAAGTCGAAGTATTCCCGTTTTTTCTATAGTAAATTTTGCTTCGATAAGATACCAGAAAAAAAGAGCTCCACACAGGTCGGGCTCCGAGCTTTTAGTGTAAAAATAAAACCTTGTCAAGGTTCTGAACCTTGACAAGGTTAATAATTACTTTATGCTCAAAGCATCTCCTTCGAAAGAAATTCCGTCCCACCCAAAATCTGTAAAATTCCGGATGTTTTGATGATCAATTCCCTCTGGATTTCCCAAAACGTCCTCTCTATAAAAGGCTCCAAACAAAGCCAAAGTTTCCTTTTTTGATAAATCATTCAATTTCGCAAAACTGAAAATTTTGCAGGAACCATTATTTTGATTGGCTTTATTTACGGTATTTCCATTTGTGAATTTGGTCGGCGTGAATTTGTAGTTTTTATCGATGAAAGAAATGACTTCTTTAAAATCTATTTCTTCAGGTGAAGTTTTTAATTGGTGCAGCATTACTTTTGGATAATTTTTCAATTTAATTTTGGGGAAGTTAAAATGATATTTCCTCTTAATTCTACCGGTCGCAAGGTAATTAAGGCGATGGTTTTCATTTCTTTGGTCTGCAGTTCCAACTCGTATTTTTTATAAAATAACCGTAAAAAAAGGATCATTTCCATGTAGGCAAAATGTTCGCCGATGCAGTGTCGCGCTCCATTTCCAAAAGGAAAATAAGGTTTGCTTTTAATGTCCTTATCTTCAAATCTTTCGGGAAGAAAAGAATTCGGTTGCTCCCAATAAACCGGATTTCTGTGCATATCATAAAGCAAAAATTCTACGATCGTCCCTTTTTCCCAAGAGAAGTCTTTATAAGTATCATCTGCCAAAGCCACTCTGTCAATAATCCACGCGGGTGGATACAAGCGCAATGATTCTTTGATGATGGTCATTGTTTTAGAATTTCCAAAAAGTGTTTTTAAAGATAAAAAATCGTCGTCCAGATCGTTAATTTCTTTCATTAACAATTGCTTTTCATTCTCATTATTTTCAATTAAAAACAAGGTAAAAGCCAGCGCATTGGCGGAGGTTTCATGTCCGGCAACGAAGAGGATGATGATTTCGTCGATCAGTTGTTCCATCGTCATGGGTTCGCCGGTGTCTTCATATCTGGACTCCAGTAGATTTTGTAGAATATCGTTGTATTCTCCCGATTCAGTTTGCCTTTTCAAAATGATTTCCCGGAAAACTTCACGCATTTCATCCGAAAGTTGAAGGTGCTTTTTCAGTTGTCCGGAGACTTTATACCAGGACATCAAAAAAGGTTTGCGCACTTCTTTGATGAACATTTTCTGAATCTCCGTAATGGAATCCGAAATTCTCAGGATCTGATTGTAGTCGATCGAATTTCCGAATAAAGTTTTCGCGATGATATTAAAAGTGAGCGTATTGGTCATCTTATAAAGATCAATCGTCTCATTTTTGATCTGATCTTCAATCACGGCGTTTATTTCATCCACCATCGTTTGATGCAGCAGTTCAATATTTTTATTGCTAAAATTGGGTTGAATAAGCCGGCGTTGTTTCAGCCAGTCTTTGCCAGTATTTGTCAATAACCCTTTACCCAGATATTTGCCTAAAACATGCGTTTGAATGGCAGATTTCTCATAATTCTTTTGATTTTTGCGCAACACAAAATCAAACAGTTCGGGATCGCGGCTAAAGACGAACCGCTTTTTTACTAAAAAAGAACTTAAGGTGTACGTTTTTCCCAGTTCCTGAAAGTTTTGAGAAATAATCGCAATCGGATCGCTGTTCAACTTCAGTAAAGTCTTCCAGATACTTTTTTCGCTAACTTTTGGAGGATAATTATACACGGATTTGTTTTGAATTTGTAGCGAAATTACGGAAATAATAAAGAAATTAAGGAGCAACAAGGTTTAGCTTTTTCCGAAAACTGTACCTCCTTTCCATTACAATCTTGTTTACAAAACTGCTTTCGCAGATTTATAAAAAAGGATTTCCATTGCAATCGGGGCTAGGTTGAATGGTCAGTTTTGTTTGGAGTATTTAATATTTTATGAAAAAAAATCTTCTGTATATTTACCAATAAGCCGAATTCTCATAACAAACTAAATAAAAAGCAATTTAATAAATGTATATATCAAAAGTAAGTCTTGTCAATTACAGAAATTTTGCAAATGCATATTTTAATTTCAATAAAGGAATAAACACCATTATAGGTGAAAATGGTTCAGGAAAAACCAACGTTTTTAAAGCAATCAGACTACTTTTAGAAGATGCTTCTCTTCAGTTTGCATATAAACTAACTGAAGGAGATTTTAATAGAATTTTAGACAAAGGAAAATGGAAAGGTCATTGGATTATTATCAGTATTGAATTTAATGAGCTTAATGATGAAGAAGCTATTCAATCATTATTCATACACGGAACTGGTATTGCCGAAGCGGACTATGTAAAAAAAGCTACTTACAATCTTTTTTTTCGTCCAAAAGCAGACATCAGACAAAAACTTTCTGAGTTAGCTGAAGGGGACAAAGTAGGATTACAAAAAATTCTTGACGATATTAATATTTTAGACAACTATGAAACTTTTTTTACAGGTAAGAGTACAGCAGATTTTAACAATCCTGAAGTATACAAAGAACTTGTAGGTGATTTTGAAAATGTCATTTTTCCCTCTGCTATTGATGCATCAAAATTTGGTTCCAAAATTCCTCATCAATTATCTATTGCAAAAGAAGTTTCTTTTACATTCATACAGGCATTAAGAGATGTCGTAAGTGATTTTCATAATAACAGAACAAACCCTCTAATAACTCTTCTAAAAAATAAAAGTGGTGAAATAAAGGATACAGACTACCAACCCATCAGTGATTTAGTTACTCAATTAAATAATAGCATTGAAGCTCTTCCAGATGTACAGACTATCCGTGAAGACATTAAAACTACAATTCAAGATGCTGTTGGGCTTACCTATTCTCCCTCATCTTTATCTATAAAATCCAGTGTTCCTGATGAAGCAGAAAAACTGCTTCAATCCTTGAAATTATTTATTGGAGAACCCGGAGAAGAATATGAAGGCGGTATCCACGAGTTAAGCTTAGGAGGTGCTAATCTTATTTTTCTCACATTAAAACTTTTGGAATTTAAATATCGAAAATCAAAAGATACTTTTGCAAATTTCTTAATCATAGAAGAGCCAGAAGCTCATATACATAATCACATTCAAAAGACATTGTTCGACAATTTAGATTATGGCGATACTCAAATCATATATTCAACTCATTCTACCCAAATATCTGAAGTAAGTAATGTAGAAAACATAAATATCTTAGCTAAAAAATTAAATTATGCTGAGGTCTATCAACCCTCTACAGGATTAGCTGCAGAAAATATTAATCAGGTAGAGCGTTACTTGGATGCTGTAAGAACCAATTTACTCTTTGCTAAAGGTGTTATTTTGGTAGAAGGTGATGCTGAAGAAATTCTAATTCCTATTATGGTGAAAAAAGTTCTTGGTGTAAGTTTGGACGAGTTGGGAATAAGTTTGATAAACATTAGAAGCACAGGTTTTGAAAATGTCGCGCAACTTTTCCATAATGACAGGATACAAAGAAAATGTGCTATTCTGACTGACTTAGATGATGCGATCTGTGATACCACCGAAAATGCTGACGACAGTGCTGCCCAGAAAAAATATAAGAAGAAAGTTGCTGGTTCTATGCAAAAAGGAGTAGAAAGAAAAGCAAAATTAGATGTATTTGAAACAGGTAATAATTGGGTAAAAGCTTTTTATTCACAACACACATTCGAAGTTGATTTTATCACCGAAGGAAATGAAGAGGAAGTTAAGAAAATTATTAAAAAAGTCTACATCGACTCAGCAACACGTATCCAAGCAAAGGAAGATATAGAAAATGCTGATGTTGCTGTATATGGAAAACGGGTGCTTACAATGGCTAAACAAGAAGGTAAGGGTTGGTTTGCAATTATGTTGGGTAAACATATTTTTTACAAAACTGAAATTCCCGCTTATATTCTTGATGCTATTATTTTTGCAAAAGAAACCTATTCTTCAAACATTGTTGCTGACATTTTCCAATACAGAATGACTAAGCATTTTGAAGATGATGATACTATAAATTTTACAAATTGTAAAGCGGAACTTTTGAAGTATAGAAATGGAACAAATAAATTAGAAGATTTATCTTTTGATTTCGACGTTGCAATTCCAGGTGACCAAATCTCAACATTAATAGATAAACTGAAATAATATGTTTATTTGGGAAAAGGACAGTATTAACAAAGAACAGGAAAATGCAATTCTTGAAGAAAGTAGTGTACTTCTAATTGCTTGCCCAGGAAGCGGCAAAACAAGAACTCTTACATTCAAAATTGCTTACGAGTTAAGTAGATTGAAATCAGATCGGGTGTTCGTTATAGCCATAACTTATACTAATAGGGCTTCTGATGAGATTAAGGAACGAGTAGAGTTGTTAGGCGTTGACACAACACAATTATGGATTGGTACTATCCATTCTTTTTGTATGGAATGGATTTTAAAGCCGTATCATTTGTATTCTGAAAGATTGAAAACAGGCTATAAGGTTATCAATTCTTTTGACAGTGAAAATATACTAAACGAATTATGCGAACCCTATAAAAAAGAGAAAATAAGCTACTATGATTGTGGCATCCTTGCCAAAACAGATGATTTCTATTTGACTTGTCCAGACACAAAAAAGCATGATTCTTTAAAAAAAATTCTTGGGGAATATTTTGCAATCCTTGAAAAAAACAGGCAGATTGATTTCGAACAAATTTTGTTTTACGCCTATGAAATACTCAGATCTAAACCAGTTGTAGCAAACATTCTGTCCAAATTATTTCCTTTTATTTTAATTGACGAGTATCAGGATACTAAGGAAATACAGTATCACATCATATCTAAAATATTAAGCGTAAACAATTGCAATTCAAAAACTCTTATCGTTGGCGATCCAAATCAATCTATTTATGAATCTTTGGGAGGCTTTCCAATGCCAAAAAATGAATTAGAAAAATTATTGGGATTTGAATTAACCCCATTAACGTTAGATAAAAACTATAGATCATCGTCGGCTATTATCAACTATTTTGATTATTATAAAACTTTCGAAACGCCAATTGTTGCGTTTGGTTATGGAAAAGATTATCGAAGTACAATTACATTCAATTCAGTGGTCTCAGTAGATGATTTAATTGAAGAATTAGCTCATTTGATTTTATATAATATAGAAAAAGCCGGAATTAGCCCAAACGAAATATGCATCACTGCACCACAATGGATTCATATCGCAAGTATTACAAGAAAACTTATTATTAGACTCCCTGATTTAAGTTTCGACGGACCTGGAATGGCTCCTTTCTCTCGGGATATCGATAATTTTTGGTTCAAGGTTTCAAGAGTTGCATTGACAGAACCTTCTCCTTTTATGTATGTAAGGAGGTTGAGATGGAGTAACGAAATACTAAATGAACTTGGTAATGCAGGAGTTGATGTTTCAAATATTGGTAGTAAAAATTTTTTAAGAATTTGTAATTCTTTAGAGATAAACGAAAAAGAAGGATTATCTTATTTAAGAACTTTTTTTAACAAAATTTGTGAAAAGCTGAAAATTACTTTACGAAATTTCCCCGTGCTAAATGAACATTTCAATTCATTTTTTGCGAGTTCTGAAAGTAGAATTCAGAGACTAATTGATGAAGGAAATCCATATATTGGAGATATTGAAAATTTTAGAAAAGTATTCAGACAGCGAGATGGAATTACAGTATCTACTATCCACGGCACTAAGGGTGAAGAATATGATACTGTGATAGGCTTTGCTTTATTGGATGGTTTTGTTCCACATTTTTCAGATAAAATAAATGGAACTGCAAACTCTAAAAAAATGCTATATGTTTTGGCTTCTAGAGCACGAAAAAATTTGCATTTAATATCAGAAAAACATCGTCAGGTTCATGCTTATCATGCACCTGAGGGAAAACTACCAACTTCGCATTTATTGGATTATAAATACAAGTATACAATTATGGAATGAAGATAAAAGAAATTACAAAAAACGGCGCAGAAATACATCAATTGAAGGGTTTTTTGTTTCTAAACAAACGCACTAAACCCAGTAATACTTCTTCCCACAATCAAAGAATTAATCTCCTTCGTGCCTTCATAAGAATAAATGGCTTCGGCATCGGCGACAAATCTGGCGACGTCGTATTCCAATAAAATGCCGTTTCCACCCAGAACTTCGCGGGCGCGGGAAACAATATCACGGGTTCGCATGGTGCAGAATACTTTGGCGAGAGACGCGTGTTCGTCTTTTAAAATTCCTTCGTCCTGCATTTCGGAGAGACGGAAAACCATAGTTTGCATCGCCGTCAAATTAGAAAGCATTTCGACCAAATGTCCCTGTATCATCTGGAAAGACGCAATGGGTTTTCCAAACTGTTCGCGCGTTTTGGTGTAGGCCAAAGCACTTTCGTAAGCGCCTCTCGCACAACCGGTCGCCATCCAGGCCACGCCGGCTCTGGTCATGCGCAACACATTTCCCGTGTCTTTGAAAGAATTGGCGTGTTCCAGTTTATTTTCGTCAGATATAAAACAGTCGGTTAAAGTGATTAAACCATTTTGCACAATTCGAAGCGCCATTTTTCCTTTAATTTTTTCCACTTTAAAGCCGGGATTATCTTTTTCTAAGATGAAACCTTTCACTTCGCCATCATCTAAACTTCTTGCCCAGATAATAATGACATCCGCGAACGTGGCGTTGCCGATCCATTTTTTCTGACCGTTCAGAATATAACCTTCCGGTGTTTTTTTACAGGTTGTGGTTAAACCGCCTGCCGCGCCGGAACCAACTTCCGGTTCTGTTAAACCAAAAGCACCAATTTTATCGAAGTTCTGCATTTGAGGCAACCATTTTTGTTTCTGTGCTTCCGATCCACAAAGATAAATGGAGCCCATTGAAAGTCCTGATTGTACGCCAAAGAAGGTCGCGATTGACGCATCTACTCGTGCCATTTCCATGGCCAAAACACCTTCCATTAAAAAGGGTAGGCCGGGACATCCGTAACCTTCGTAAGTCACGCCGCAGACATTGAGTTTTTTAAACTTTTCAATAATTTCAAAAGGAAAAGAATCGTGCAGCCAATGATCATTCACCAAAGGTTTGACTTCGGTTTCCATAAAAGTTCGAACTTTAAGTTGAATTTCTTTCTGTTCCGGTGTCAATGTTTCGAAAACATCGTAGAAATCGCCATCAACGGGTGGAAGATCTTTTTTCTTTTTTTCCGGATCGATCGCGCGCATGAGCATTTTGATCTGTTTATCATTCATTTTAGAAAAACCTTCCATCATTTTGGGAAGATCTACTTTTCCGGATATTTTTGAAAGTTCATCCAGATCAATTGATTTGAATATTTCAATAGCGTTTCTGACTTTGGAAAATAAATTTGGCATATCGAACAATTTGTAAAAAAGATACAAAAAAAATTCATTAAAAATTCGGCGAAACTTAAATGATAAAGATAATTTTAAATTTTCTGGTTGTTGTTTCTTGGTTTACATCAATTACTATTGCAAATTGGTACGCTTGCTGAAAAAATCGGCAGCGCATGTTTAAATATAATTGCCCCGAAAACTCGATAATTTCTTTTAGATTTTTGATGTATCTTTTAAAAAAAATTATGAAAAATAGTTTCTTTTTTATATTAATTATTATCATGGGACTTTCTTCCTGTACCAAAGACCGCTACGCAAACCCAAATGTTTTAACAGAAGCCACTCAGTCTGGCGCTAACACTGCCGGAGCATTAATTGACGGTAAAATTTGGGTGGCCACTAAAAATAGATTAAATACTGCAAATGGAAGTGGTACGTATTGTGAAAAGTACAATGACAATTATATTATAAAATTAGATTTACGATCTGATGTAAACAATTATAGTAATTCAATTTTTATAAAAGTTCTTATTATTAATTTAGAATTAAATAAAAATTATTCTATAATTAATCAAGATCCAAATTCAGATTATAATTATGCAATATATACTGATAAAGATGGGGAATATTACTCAACTGAATCAAATTATGTTGGAACAATAAAAATTTCGCGTATAGATATGCAAAATCATATTGTATCGGGAAACTTTGAGTTTAAAGCAATGGGTGATAAAGGAACGATCGTCAACATTGTTGACGGTCGATTCGATAAAAGATTCGACTAAATATAATTATTTTAAACAGTTTTATAAAGGGTAACATTTAGAAAATTAGGAAAGAAAAAACTTTGGAAGAAAAACTTTGAAAATCCTGGATTATAAAAAAAACCACCTCAAATCGAGGTGGTTTCTGTATTTAAAGCATTTCGGATTTAATTAAAAACCTTCTGGCTTGCTGTCTGTTGGATTTTCTCCTTCATTCAAAGGTTTGAAAGTGTCTTCCCCCGCTGGACGCTCATTGGTTTGTCCGCTCTGTTGAGGTCTGTTATTTCCACCATTGAAGTTGCCTTCTCTGCGGTCATCTCTTCTCGGACCTCTATCGCCTTGTGGACGGTCTTCTCTCGGTCTGTCATTATTGTATTGAGGACGATCACCTTGTGGTCTTTCCTCACGTGGAGGACGTTCCAAAAGAACTTTTCTTGAAAGTTTCATTTTCTTACGATCATCGTAACCCATGAATTTCACTTCTACCATATCGCCTTCGTTGTAAGGAACGGTATCCAAACGTTTCCATTCGATTTCTGAGATGTGAAGCAAACCTTCTGTTCCTTTTGCAATCGCTACGAATGCGCCGAAATCCATTACTTTTACAACTCTACCGTTGTACACACTTCCAACTACAGGTACGAAACAGATTTCGTTAATCGCTGCAATGGTTGCGTCGATGTTTTGTCTGTTGACACCAGAAATTTCGATTCTTCCGATCTCACCGATTTCTTCAATCGCGATAACCGTGTCGAAATCTTTCTGCATTTGCTGAATAATTTTTCCTCCAGGTCCAATGATCGCTCCGATGAAGTCTTTAGAGATTTCCAATACTTCCATTTTCGGTGCGTGTGGTTTCACGTCTGGTCTTGGTGCATCAAGCGTTTTCAATAATTCGTTAAGGATATGCAATCTTCCGTCTTTCGCTTGGATTAAGGCTTTTTCCATAATGCCCATTGAAAGTCCAGTTACTTTAATATCCATTTGACAAGCGGTTATTCCGTCTGCAGTTCCTGTTACTTTAAAGTCCATGTCACCTAAGTGATCTTCGTCTCCTAAGATATCAGAAAGTACCGTGAATTTACCTGATTTCGGATCTGTTACCAATCCCATCGCAATTCCGGAAACTGGTTTTGAAATTTGAACACCGGCATCCATTAATGCTAAAGTTCCGGCACAAACCGTTGCCATTGAAGACGAACCATTTGATTCTAGAATATCAGAAACGATACGGATGGTGTAAGGATTTTCGGTAGGGATCATTTTCGCCAAAGCTCTTTGCGCTAAGTTTCCGTGACCTACTTCTCTTCTTGAAGTTCCTCTTAAAGGTCTTGCTTCTCCCGTTGAGAAAGGTGGGAAGTTATAGTGTAAGAAGAATTTTTGATCGTAGTTGATGGCAACCGTGTCTACCATGTTTGCATCTTTTACAGATCCTAAAGTTACTGCAGTTAATGACTGAGTTTCTCCTCTTGTAAAGATTGCGGAACCGTGTGCTCCGGGTAAATAATCAACTTCTGACCAGATTGGACGAATCGTCTCTGGACTTCTTCCATCCAAACGGATTTTTTCGTTCAAGATCATTTGACGCATTGCTTCTTTTTCTACATCGTGGAAATAGATTTTTGCGAAAGGTTTTGCAACTTCTAATTCTTCTTCAGAATACTGAGTTAAGAATTCTTCTAAAATTGCCTGGAAATTGTCATGTCTTTCTTCTTTAGCAGAAGCAGTTTTTGCAACTTCGTATACTTTATCATAAGTGGCTGCCCAAACTTTTTCACGAATTTCTTCGTTGTGATCTTCGTGAGAATATTCTCTTTTTGGAAGAGATTTACCAACTCTCTCGGCTAATCTTTCTTGAGCTGCTACCTGAACTTTAATTTCTTCGTGTGCGAATTTAATGGCTTCGATCATTTCCTGTTCAGAAATTTCTTCCATTTCACCTTCTACCATTACGATAGAATCTTTTGTTGCACCAACCATAATATTCAAATCAGCTTTCGCTAAATTTTCCATACTTGGGTTTACAACTAATTTACCGTCGATTCTTGCGACAGTAACTTCAGACATTGGTCCGTTGAAAGGAATATCGGTAATTGCGATTGCTGCAGAAGCGGCTAATCCTGCCAAAGATTCTGGCATACATTCTTTATCATAAGAAATCAGGGAAATCATCACCTGAACTTCTGCATGGAAATCAGAAGGAAACAATGGACGAAGAACTCGGTCTACCAATCTCATTGTTAAAATTTCTTCGTCAGATGGTCTAGCTTCTCTTCTAAAAAAGTTTCCTGGGATTTTTCCTGCGGAATAAAATTTCTCTCTGTAATCTACAGTTAAAGGTAAAAAGTCAACACCTGGTTTGGCATCTTTACTGGCGACAACAGTTGCTAAAAGCATTGTTCCGCCCATTCTTACTACAACAGCACCATTAGCCTGTTTCGCTAATTTTCCTGTTTCGATGGTAATTTCTCTACCATCACTTAATTGAATTTTTTCAATAATTGCTTGTGGAGCATTCATAAAATTTGATCGTCTTTGGCACTCCGTATTGAGTGCGTTACTATTTAAAATATTTAAATTTTCGTGTGCAAAGATACGGCTTTTTCTTTAGGCGATTATCGTTAGAATGATGAACTATTTGACAACCTATACCTTCATTTAGACTCGTAATAATTTTGTTAAAAGAATTCATTTAATTCTTAAATCTTAAACCTCATTTTTTCTTCTCACCAATTGATGTTTAAGACTAAAATGCAGTGCTACTGATGAGTTGAGCATTGCTTTACGCAATAAAAATATTTACGTTTAAACTTTTCGGCATAAAATTGGATGGTAATTTTAACATAATTAAAATATAAACATTAAACTTTAAAAATTAAACATTATGGGAATTTTATGGACACTTATTATCGGAGCAATTGCAGGTTATTTAGGATCATTAATCTTTAAAGGCGGAAGTCTAGGATTAATCGGAAATATCGTAGTTGGTATTGTGGGTGGTTTTATCGGTTACTTTCTTTTAGGAGGTAGATTAGGTGAAGGTATTGTTGGAGAAATCTTAACAGGAACAATCGGTGCAATTGTATTGTTAGCCATTGTAAATTTATTTACAAGAGGAAAAGTATAAGTAAAGATTTATTCTTTAAACGCAAAAGCAACTCATTACGAGTTGCTTTTTTTTGTCTTGTACCTATTCTAAAAAATTGTTGCTAACGCCTACACTTTTAAACATAAAAAAGCAACTTATTTCTAAGTTGCTCTAAATTTTGCTTGAAGCGAAAAAGATTATTTTCTTAATCCTAATTCAGCAATAATAGCTCTATATCGTAGAACATCTTTTTTCTTAAGATAATCTAAAAGGGCTTTTCTTTTACCTACTAAAAGTACCAAAGAACGCTCAGTTGCGTAATCTTTATGATTTCTTTTCAAGTGAGTTGAAAGGTGGTTAATTCTGAAGGTGAAAAGGGCAATTTGTCCTTCTGCTGTTCCAGTGTCTGCATCAGACTTTCCATGTTTTGCGAAGATTTCTTTCTTCTTGTCAGTTGTTAAGTACATTCCAATATTATTTTAATGATTATTATGTAACGGGTGCAAAAGTACAACTATTTTTCTATTCTTAAAAGCTTTAAATATTCTAAAAAGTAATAATCTACTGGAAATTGTTAAAATATCTTAATTTTATATTGCTTATATTATCCCGTGGCAATATCTTTGCAATACACAAAGCGATGAAAAATCTTTATTTAGTTCGAAATTCTGTTACAGTTATTTTAATGCTTACTGGCTACGCGATGTTTAGTCAGAATATGCCTTTAAATAGAGATGCGGAACTTTACACAATTCTTTACTTTAATCCAGAAGTTTTTCCAGATATTGACGAAATAAAAGAACCTACTTACACCGCTTTTTTCTCCGCGCTTTCTGATCAACTTAGTAAAACACGATCCAATAAACTCTTGCGAGTAGATTATAATATTCCATACGAAGACGCGGACCCCAAACTAATCACTGAATTTTGCGAAAATAATAATGCACAATTTGCAGTTATTCCAAAAGTGAAATATTTTAAGGTAGGAATAGGAAAGTATGTGTTTTCTAATCAGGTTATTGTGAGTTTAAAAGTTTTTTCTTCTACAGGAAATCTTTTGGCAGAAACTTCCTACGATACCTATAGAAAAGGTGGAAGACTGATTGGATCTGCGGAGAACTCCATAAAAATTGGAACATTTGGAGCTTTAAAGACGATTAATAAACAGCTCCGTAAAAGGGATAAGTCAGATTCGAGCACCATTAATCAGTTGGAAATTCCGGTGAATCAATTTACTTTGATACCTTCTTAGTGTAACTTTTCCCACATTCTTTTTGCCAAATCATCAATATCTTCTTTCCGCGCTAACTGCTCAACCCAACTTTTTGGGATTGAATCAAAACCGTAAACCAATCCCGCAAGTCCGCCTGCAATTGCGGCAGTAGTATCAGTGTCTTCTCCTAAATTTACAGCTTTTAATGTGGCGTCTTTATAATTTTCGGTAGTCAGTAAGCACCAAATACTCGCTTCCAATGAATGGAGAACATAACCACTGCTGAAAATTTCCGCTTCTTCAAATTCAGAAATATTTTCTTGAAAAAGCCGATTAAATATTGATATTTCATTCGGATTAATAGAACGCGTATTTAGAAAGTCTGGTATTTCAGTCTGCAGGTTTTGATAAATTTCAAATTTTTCTTTTCCTAACAAAATTGCTCTTGCAAATTCAATATAGTAAAAACAGGAAATTACCGACCGAATGTGGCCGTGTGTTATTGATGAAACTTTTTTTGTGATTTGATAACGTTCTTCGATTGGCAAATCTTTTATATAGAAAAGTAGCGGTAAAATTCGCATTAAAGAACCATTTCCATTGGATGATGCGTCGGTGCTTCCCGCGAATTCTGGCTGTCCTCCCTTTGCAATTCTATTGATGGCTTCTCGGGTTGCAATGCCAATATCGAAAACCTCACCGCGGGCTGTCCAAAAATTTTCATGATACCATTTTACAAAATTTTGTGCGATTCGGTTTAAATCAAAATCGTGGGTTAAGGCTTCTGCCAAACAAAAAGTCATCGAACTGTCATCCGAGAAAGTTCCGGGTGGTAGGTTATAGGTGCCGTACCCAATCATGTCTGTGACTGGATTCTGACGAATGATTTCTCTACTTTTAAATTCAACGGGAACGCCCAATGCGTCACCGATTGCTACGCCGAAGAGTGCAGATTTTATTTGATGGCTTAAGTCTTTCATTTTTGGAATTTTCTATTGGGATAAAGAACTCTCAAATATAAAATACTTCTTTCAGTTTTCAGAACTTTTGAGAGCCATTTATTATTTACGAAAGAAAAATCGCTCTTCATTTTAGCCCCGATGGAAATGAAAATCCTTTTTTTGGATGGATTTCCGCGGGGGCAAAAAAGATTGTAATGTACAGCGGGTATGATTTTAAAAAGAAAACATGATTTTTATGCTACTGATAAGGTGTTGATTGTCAGTTTTATAATCGTTGCAAACGACTACAAATGACAATAAGTGATTCTTTACCGACTAAATTTTAGATTCTGGTGAACCTTTGCTCCAGAGATTTGAGGAAAAAAAGTAAGCCTCACTTCTAATGTTTAATTATAAAATTTAAAGTCATGTCACTAAGAAACAAAGTAAACCTTGTAGGTCGAACAGGAAAAGAAGTCGAAATCGTAAAATTCGAAAACGGAAAATTAGCTAAAGTAAGTTTGGCAACAACCGATCATTACACCAACGCAATGGGCGAAAAAGTGGAAGAAACGCAATGGCACAATTTGGTTGTGAACGGAAAGTTAGCTGATATCATGGAAAAATACGTGGAAAAAGGCAAGGAAATCGCCGTAGAAGGAAAAATCGTCTATAAAACGTACGATGATAAAGAGGGAGTGAAACGGTATTTCACGGAAATTCGCGTAGAAGAACTTGTGCTTTTGGGCGGTAAATAAACCATGAACGTTGGAGCTGAACCTAATATTAAAAATTCGGCTCTAACTTTTTCTAAAATTAATTTCGAATAAAAATACAAAGTCATGAAAGTTAAAATTTTTAAAATCAGATTATCCGAGGATTATATTTATTCCGATCAAAAGTTGCTTGATCATTTTTTAGAGGAAAATAATATATTAAAGTATGAAACGGCTTTTGTAAAAGATGACGAAAGTTATTGGTCGGTCATGCTTTATTTTGAAGAAATGAAAGTTCTGGTGAATGAAGGCAAGCCGCAAAAATATAGTGCGGAAAGTGACGTAGCGCTTTCTGCAGATGAAATTAAAATTCTGGATTCCCTGAAGATTTGGCGGTCGGAGAAAGCGAAAGATCAGAAGTTGCCGGTTTATTTCATCGCTACCAATAAGGAGCTTTTTTCTATCGCAAAGTATAAGCCCGCCAAAAAAGAGGAACTTCTCGAGATTAAAGGTTTTGGCAAACATAAAATTGAAAATTATGGTGAAGAAATTATCGAGATTTTAGAAACAGTTTAAAAACACAAACTCAATATATTTTTATAAAAACCGGAGAAATTTTCTTCGGTTTTTGGATCTGTAAATTAATGTGAAGAGTAATTAATTAATTTTATTAATTCAGGAAGATTTTTCTAAATTTATCTGATGGAAACAACTATTAGAAAAATTAATAAGTCGGATAATCAATTGTTAGCAAAAATAATACGAAGTTGCTTTCATGATTTTGAGGTTCCGACGCCAGCAACTGTTTACGAAGATCCAGCAACAGATCATTTATACGAATTGTTTACAGAAGAAAATTCAGCATTATTTGTAGCTGAGGTAGATGGCAAATTATGCGGTTGTTGCGGAATTTTTCCCACTGAAGGTTTGCCGGAAAAATGTGGTGAACTTGTAAAATTCTATATTGGTAAAGATTTTCGAGGCAAAGGTTTGGGAAAAAAGTTAATGGAAGAAAGTATTGCGTTTGCAAAAAAGTCGGGGTACCAATCCATTTATATAGAAAGTTTACCAGAATTTTCTACCGCAGTTTCCATTTATGAAAAGCAGGGTTTTAGTTACCTGGAAAAACCTTTGGGCAATTCGGGACATAGCGGTTGCAACCTTTGGATGATCAAGCATCTTTAAGAATTTAGATGAATAATTTTGTATTTTTGCGGTCTTACTTTTATTTTGACTCTGCAGTCAATAAAAAATCTAAAATTTAGCACAAATATGAAGCCCAGTTTAGCAAAAGGAACTCGAGATTTTTCTGCGGAAGAAGTTTACCGAAGAAAATTTATTACCAATATTTTACAGAAGAATTTTGAACTGTTTGGTTTCCAACCTTTAGAAACTCCAAGTTTCGAAAATCTTTCTACTTTGACCGGAAAGTATGGTGAAGAAGGAGACCGTTTAATTTTTAAGATTCTGAATTCCGGGGATTATGCATCGAAAACAAAAGATGAAGATTGGTCAACCAAGAATTCGCAAAAACTGATTTCCCAAATTTCGGAAAAAGCACTTCGTTACGACCTAACCGTTCCGTTCGCAAGATATGTTGCCATGAATCATGGGCAGATGACTTTCCCTTTTAAACGATATCAAATCCAGCCAGTTTGGCGTGCTGATCGTCCACAGAAAGGGCGTTTCCGGGAGTTTTATCAATGTGACGCCGATGTCGTCGGAAGTGTGAGTTTGTGGCAAGAAGTAGAATTGGTTCAATTATATATAAAGTCGTTTTCGGAATTAAATGTGAAGGTCATTCTTCATTTAAACAATAGAAAGATTCTTTCTGGATTGGCAGAATTTGCTGGAATTTCTGACCAACTGATTGACTTTACTGTTGCATTGGACAAACTCGATAAAATTGGTAAAGAAGGCGTTGTTAAAGAATTGTTAGAAAAAAATATCAACCAAGATTCAATCGATAAATTGGATTTTCTTTTTACCCAAAGTGAAAATGCGCTTGAGAATTTATCTCAATTAAAAGAGAAATTTCAAGGTAACGAAGTTGGAACAAGTGGAGTAGAAGAGTTGGAATTTGTATTGACCCAATCTTTTGAATTAGGAATCTCAGAAGAGAGTTTGAAATTCGATATTACTTTAGCCAGAGGACTCGATTACTATACTGGAGCTATTTTCGAAGTAAAAGCCACAGATGTTGCCATGGGTTCCATTGGTGGCGGTGGACGATATGATAACTTAACCGAAGTTTTCGGCGTAAAAGATATTCCCGGAATTGGAATTTCATTTGGACTGGATCGCATTTATTTGGTGATGGAAGAACTTTGTTTATTTCCCGAAGATTCTGTAAAAACAGTTCAATATTTATTCGCTAACTATGGTGAAACCGAATCGTCGGCCGCAATGAAAATTATTGGTCAACTTCGTGCAAACGGAATTTCTGCAGAACTCTATCCAGAATCTGCAAAGCTGAAAAAGCAATTTACCTATGCAGAAAAGAAAGGAATTCCAAACTTGGTTTTCTATGGCGACCAGGAAATTTCAGAAGGAAAAATTACCATTAAGAATCTGAAAACGGGAGAACAGATTATTCAGACGACCGAAGAGTTTCTGGGATAATCGAGAATTAACCGTGTCAAGGTTCTAAGCCTTGACACGGTTTAATACTATCTTTGGTAAGTGAGATCGAAGATTCTGAGAAGTCAAACAGCGTTGCGCGTAAGAAAGTATGAAATACATAATTTTACGAATTAATTTTTGCGTTTAAATTTTTCATTGTTATCAAAACTGGATTTTAATTACAATTAATAACTTAAAAACATGTGGTGGATTTACGCTTTACTTTCGGCTTTCTTTGCTGCACTAACCGCGATTTTCGCTAAAGTCGGCGTAGAAAATGTAAACTCGAATTTAGCCACTGCCATTCGAACGGTTGTAGTTTTGGTCATGATCTGGATGATTGTTCTCTTCCGAAATGAATATAAAGGAATCGGCGAATTATCTTCCCGAAACTGGATTTTTCTCACCATCTCTGGATTCGCAACGGGACTTTCCTGGGTGTTCTATTTTAAAGCTTTGCAAATGGGTGAAGTATCAAAAGTTGCCGGAATCGATAAACTCAGTTTGGCTTTAACCATAATCTTTGCCGTCGTATTTTTAGGGGAAACGTTAACCTGGAAAACAGCAGTTGGTGTTTGTTTAATCATCGCTGGAACTTTATTTTTAATTTGGAAATAATGGAGAATTAATCTTCCCAGCCACAAAGATCTTTACCTAAAGTCTGTGCTTTTTGAAGACTTACCTTGATGATTTGCGCATTGCAATTAGACAATCCTCTGCAGTTTTTTGAATAATGGTATTTTTTGCCACCATCGCTGTTACAAAGATAAACTTCGGTTTTTGTGACAACAGTTCATTGCCAATTTAAAATAACCATCAAAAATAGGAATAAAGATTTTTTCATTGATAGTAAATTAAATTTCGGCAAGTTGACACTTATTATTTTGTCCCAAATGATTGAGTGCTAATATAGATATTAAGAAGCAAACATTTGTACTTGAAATTGGTCATCCAAAATTTGTTTTTAAAATTCTATTTTTACGGAAAACCTCTCATGGAAAACTATCTCGACATCAACCGCAAATTATGGAATGCAAAAGTAGATTCGCATTTAAAATCTGACTTCTATTTCGTAGATGAATTTATAAAAGGTAGAAACTCTTTAAATTCAATTGAACTGGATCTTTTAGGAGATATCAAAGGAAAAGAAATCTTGCATCTGCAATGTCATTTTGGGCAGGATTCTATTTCGCTTTCCCGATTGGGCGCAAAAGTCACCGGAATTGATTTGTCTGATAAAGCGATTGAAGCAGCAAATGATTTAGCAAAAAAATGCGGAACAGATACCCAATTCATCATTTCAGATGTTTATGATTTGCCAAGTGTTTTGCATCAAAAATTTGACATTGTCTATACCAGTTACGGCGCAATTGGTTGGCTTCCCGATTTGCAAAAATGGGCCGAAGTCATCAACCACTTTTTAAAACCTGGTGGCAAATTGATTTTTGTAGAATTTCATCCCGTTGTTTGGATGTACAATAATGACTTTACTTTTGTTCAGTACAGTTATTTTAACGAGGGCGCAATCACGGAAACCAACGAAGGAACTTACGCAGACCACAATGCAGATTTAAAAAATGAAGAAGTTGGCTGGAATCATCCGACCGCGGAAGTTTTGACCAGCCTACTCAATGAAAATCTGGAACTAAAGTCTTTTCAGGAATATAATTATTCGCCCTATCCATGTTTCCGTGATATGGCAGAAACTGAAACAGGAAAATATCAAATAAAAAAATTTGGAAATAAACTTCCGCTTTTATTCTCCCTTGTCGCGGAGAAAAAATAATCGTGCACACTGTTGCTTTTGAATCACAAAAATTTGTATCATTGCAAATCTAAAATTCAAACTTTAAAAACTAAAATTTAGGATCTCAATCTAAAAATCAGCATTTAAAATTTAGATTTTCTTGGGGGATTAGCTCATCTGGCTAGAGCGTTTGACTGGCAGTCAAGAGGTGGTCGGTTCGATCCCGATATCCTCCACAAAAAAAGAGTTGCATTAATTTGTAACTCTTTTTTTATGGCGCACATTTCCGGCTTTCCACTGCAATTCCTCACGCCTTTACTTTCCCTGCGCTTGTTCCGGGATTTCCGTTGCAATCCGGGGCGCAATTCACGCTGGAAACCAGATTTGTTTTATGTTTAAAGAAAATTTGTCCGTTTTTGATAGATCTAAATTTTAACTCAATCCCGTAATTTTTCCGTTTTTATCAATAAACATTCCTTCTGCTGCTGGAACATTTGGCAGGCCTGGCATTCTCATCATATCACCCAAAACCGGGATGATGAATCCCGCACCGGCGGCGAATTCAAACTCACGGACGGTGATTTTAAAATTAGAAGGTCGACCAATTTTAGTCTCGTCGTCACTTAGAGACTTCTGGGTTTTCGCCATGCAAATCGGCATTTTGTCGAAATTTAGTTCGTAAATTGTTTTCAACTGGTTTTTTGCTTTTTGGGAATAAACCACTGAATCGCCACCATAAACTTCTTTTGCAATCGTTTCAATTTTATGCTCCACAGAATCTTCCACGTTATATAACGGTTTGAAATCATTACCACAATGGGCAGCGCAACGTACCACTTCTTCAGCAAGTTCTGTCATTCCGTCGCCGCCTTTTGTAAATTCATCTGCAACAATCGCTTTCACATTTAGTTTTGCACATTCATGAATCAAATAATCAATCTCTTCCTGAGAATCGGTGGCGAAATGATTAATAGCAACGATAGGCTGCATTCCAAATTTCAGTGCATTTTCGATATGTTTTTCCAGATTTTCAAATCCGTTTTTCAGGAATGGTAAGTTTGGATGTTCATATTCTCCTTTTTTCGCGCCGCCATGATATCGTAAGGCACGAATTGTCGCAACGATCACGTATGCATCTGGCTTCATTTTGCCATAATGACATTTGATATGCAGGAATTTCTCTGCACCCAAATCAGCGCCAAATCCAGCCTCCGTTACCACATAGTCTGCTAATGATAAACCTGCTTGTGTCGCGATAATTGTATTGGTTCCTTGGGCAATATTTGCAAATGGTCCGCCATGAAGAATTGCAGGATTCCCTTCCAAAGTTTGTACTAAATTGGGTTTAATAGCATCCTTTAATAAAATAGCCATGGCGTTTTCCGCTTTTAAATCACGCGCAAAAATTGGTTTTTTGTCGAAAGTGTAACCCACAAAAATATTTCCTAACCGATTTTTTAAATCTTCAAAATCACTGCTTAAGCACAAGATTGCCATTACTTCACTTGCAGGTGTTATATTAAAACCTTCTTCGCGTGTAATTCCATTGTTGGATCCACCTAAGCCAACGACAATATTTCGTAGTGATCGGTCATTCATATCCATTACGCGTTTCCAAACGATGGTTCGCGGGTCGATATTTAGAGAAAACTTTCTGTTTTGTAAATTATTATCAATTAAGGCAGAAAGTAAATTGTTGGCTTTCTCAATTGCGGAAAAATCTCCCGTAAAATGAAGATTAATATCCACCATGGGAATGAGTTGTGCATAGCCACCACCAGCTGCGCCACCTTTAACACCGAAAACAGGCCCAAGCGAAGGTTCACGCAAAACTGCGATTGCTTTTTTACCGATTTTATTTAGACCATCATTTAAACCCACAGAAACTGTAGTTTTCCCTTCTCCCGCAGGTGTAGGATTAATGGCGGTAACCAAAATTAATTTCGACTTTTTAATCTTTTCAGGATCGATGTATTTTAAGGGGATCTTCGCTTTATATTTTCCGTAATATTCTAAATCATCATGATCGATATTTAGTTTATCGGCAATGTTTTTGATTAGTTGGATGTTCGCAGATTCTGCAATTTCAAGATCGGTTGGGAAGCTCATATCTATTGTTTTAATCAGTCAAATTTAGTGGAAATCAATTTTTTAATAGAATATTTAATGCTGTTTTATGTCACCAATTGCTCTTCCGTTTAAAAATGATAGAATTAGGGTAAGATGGTAATCCTCTAAAAAATCCGTATTTTTGCAGAATTCTGAAAATTGAAATTTCAGAGCAAATCAATGAAAGAAAGCAAAGAATATATAGAAGTTTACGGCGCTCGTGAACACAATTTAAAAAATATTAATGTTAAAATTCCGCGTAATGAGTTGGTCGTTATTACCGGTCTTTCGGGGAGCGGAAAGTCATCCTTGGCCTTCGATACTATTTTTGCGGAAGGTCAGCGACGGTATATTGAGACTTTTTCAGCATATGCCCGGCAGTTTCTCGGTGGTTTAGAAAGACCTGACGTTGATAAAATCGACGGACTTTCCCCAGTAATTGCCATCGAACAAAAAACAACCAATAAAAATCCGCGTTCTACAGTAGGAACGGTTACCGAACTGTATGACTTTTTACGGCTTCTTTTTGCCCGCGTTTCCGATGCTTATTCATTAACTTCTGGGTTACGGCTCGTAAGTTATACCGAAGAACAGATTCTAGAAGCCATTAAAAATAATTACAAGGCAGAAAAAGTAATGCTTTTGGCTCCGGTTGTCCGTTCCAGGAAAGGTCATTATCACGAGCTTTTTGTTCAGATGGCAAAAAAAGGATATGGTCAGGCAAGAATTGATGGCGAAATTCAGGATATTGAATATGATTTAAAACTCGACCGTTATAAAACCCATGATATTGATATTGTCATTGATCGATGGATTATCGGTGAAAGTGCCTCCGAAAATAGAATGGAGAAATCCTTGAAAACAGCCCTGCAAATGGGCGAAGGTATTGTAGGTATTCAAAAATTGGGAACTGAAAATATTGAATATTTTTCTAAGAATTTAATGGATGCTGATACGGGACACTCGCTGGCTTTGCCGGAGCCCAATACGTTTTCCTTCAATTCCCCAAAAGGAAGTTGTCCGTATTGTAAAGGTTTAGGAACCGTAAAAAAAGTAAATACCGATTATTTTGTCGACAATCCGAAACTTTCTATTAATCAAGGGGGATTATTGCCTTTAGAAGATATAAAATCCAACAAATGGATTTTGGGACAGATTAAAAATATTTTAGAAATATTCGGACTTTCCCTAACGACACCTATGAAAGATATTCCTGCAGAAGCTTTGGATTATATGTACAACGGCTGTCACAAAGAATTTAATAAAGATTTAAAATATGCGGGAATTAACAAAAAGATTAAAGTTAATTTCGATGGGCTTATTGCTTTAATTAATGATATGATCGATGACAAAGAAAGCTACGATGCGATCTTGCTCGAACGTCATTTCACCACCGAAGAAATTTGTCCCGACTGTCACGGCACTCGATTGCAAGCTTCTAGTTTGAGTTTTAAAATCGATGGTAAAAATATCGCTGAAATTAATGCCCTTTCTTTGGCAGATTTGAAAGATTGGTTAATTCAGGTCGAAGATAAATTCAGTAAAAACAATAAAATTATTGCCCATGAGATTTTAAAAGAAATTAAAACTCGACTGCAGTTCCTTCTTGATGTCGGTCTGGATTATCTGAGTTTAAGTAGAAGCTCGCGCACCTTGTCTGGCGGCGAATCTCAGCGGATTCGTTTGGCTACACAAATTGGCTCTCAATTGGTAAATGTGCTCTATATTTTAGATGAACCTTCTATTGGATTACACCAACGAGATAACGAAAGACTCATCGCTTCGCTGAAAAATCTTCGTGATATCGGTAATTCGGTAATTGTTGTAGAACACGACAAAGACATGATTATGGAGGCCGATGAAGTTTTGGATATTGGTCCGCGCGCCGGAAAATTTGGTGGCGAAATTTTATGGCAGGGAAAACCCAAAGATTTACTAAACGCAGATACCATTACTGCCGACTATATTACGGGACGTCGGAAAATTGAAGTTCCCGACGAGCGCCGCGAAGGAAACGGGAAATCTTTAATTTTAAAAGGTGCTACAGGAAATAATCTTAAAAATGTAAACTTAGAAATTCCACTTGGGAAATTGGTTGTGGTCACCGGAATTTCGGGAAGCGGTAAATCCTCTCTGATCAATGGAACTTTGTATCCCATTCTTAATCAGCATTTTTATAGAGCGGTTAAAGATCCTTTGCCTTATAAAAAAATTGAAGGAATTGATAATATAGACAAGATTGTTGATGTAGATCAAACGCCAATTGGCCGTACACCGCGATCTAATCCCGCAACTTATACGGGAATGTTTACGGATATCAGAAATCTTTTTGCAGAGCTTCCGGAATCTAAAATCCGCGGGTATAAAGCAGGGCGATTTTCATTTAATGTAAAAGGCGGCCGCTGTGAAACCTGTCAGGGTGGCGGTTTGAAAGTCATAGAAATGAATTTTCTGCCAGATGTTTACGTGCATTGTGAAACATGCAACGGTAAAAGATTTAACCGGGAAACTTTAGAAGTGCGTTACAAAGGCAAATCTATTTCCGATGTTTTGGAAATGACCATTAATGAAGCTACTGAATTTTTCCAGCCGATTCCAAAGATTTACTCCAAAGTAAAAACGATGCAGGATGTTGGATTGGGCTACATAACACTCGGTCAGCAATCAACTACTTTGAGTGGAGGAGAAGCTCAGCGTATAAAACTCGCCACAGAATTATCGAAAAGACAAACTGGAAACACCCTGTATATTCTCGATGAACCGACAACAGGATTGCATTTTGAAGATGTAAAAGTATTAATGGAAGCTATTAACAAACTCGTTGATTTAGGAAATTCTTTCATTATTATTGAGCATAATTTAGATGTCATGAAATTGGCAGATCATATCATCGATATTGGACCAGAAGGTGGTTACCGCGGTGGCGAAATTATTGCGAAAGGAACACCAGAAGAAGTTTCCCGTTCAAAAAAATCTTTAACTGCGAAATTTTTAAAAAGAGAACTGAAATAAGTTGATATTTATTTTGAAAATCAAGGCCGAACGTAATGTTCGGTTTTTTTATTTTCTTTTACTTTGTATTTTAAGTTTACGATGATTAATCCATTTCTTGATGTCGCTTTAAGGAGTTTAGCTGTCTACCTCTTTATGTTTGCGGCCATTCGCATTTTCGGGAAAAATCAGCTCTCGCAGTTAAATGCGGGTGATATTGTTTTACTACTATTAATTTCGAATGCGGTACAAAATGCGATGGTGGGTTCTAATGTAAGTTTAGAAGGAGGTTTGGTCGCCGCATTGGTACTATTTGGTGCAAACTTTCTGGTAAAAAAGGTAATCTTTAAAAATCCGAAAATTAAAAGTCTTGTGGAATCTGATCCTGTCATTTTAATTAAAGATGGGATTGTAGATAATGTCAAAATGAAGGAACAGGAAGTCAGTTTTGATGAATTGGAAGAAGCTGTTCGGGAACATGGTGTTGAAAAGATTGAAGAGGTAAGATTGGCTGTTCTGGAAGTAGATGGAAACATAAGTGTAATTTCTTTAAATAAAGAAAACGGATCTACAAATTATACACGACGGCGCAGAAAATTTCCTAGAAAAAGTCATAAATAATAGCACAAAAAATTTAATATAAAAAATAATGAATTACGAAATTCGCCCCATGCAACAGGAAGATGGACCGAAAGTTTTAGAGATCTTTCAGCAAGGCATCAATGGTGGAAATGCAACATTTGAAAAAACACTTCCTACCTGGGAGGCATGGGATTCTAAACATTTGAATTCATGTCGTTTTGTTCTGGAAGATGAATCTAATGAAGCAGTTGGTTGGTGCGCACTTTTACCCGTAAGCGACCGCGACTGTTTCCGAGGGGTTGCTGAAGTCAGCATCTACTTGGACGGTTCTGTTCAAGGAAAAGGCTTAGGAAAATTGTTGCTTCGAAAATTAATTTTAGATAGTGAAGATAATGGATTCTGGACACTTCAGGCAGGTATTTTCCCTGAAAATGAGCCGAGCATTGCGGTACACGAAAAACAAAATTTCCGTGTCGTAGGAACGCGTGAAAGGTTGGGAGAATTAAACGGAATGTGGCGAGATGTTATTCTCTTAGAAAGGAGAAGTAAGGTTGTTGGAAATGAGTGATTTGTAAGAATGAAAACGCTCGTATTTTAGTTTGGCACTAACATTGAGCGTATTGATATAAATCTTAAAATCTTTCAAAATGAGAAATCTATTTAATATAATTATCGGTTCTGGTTTAGCTTTGGCTTTATCATCGTGCGGAACTCAAAATGATGCATACGGAAATAACTATCCAAACAACCGATATCCGACAAACGGTACGAACAGTGGAACGGTTTACCGAGCTAATGATGGTGCAGTCTACAGAAGGGGTGAAGTTTACAGAGACCGAAGTGGAAACGTTTATCAAAATGGACGAGTTATCAGAACTGGCGACGTCACTGGTAACCCAGGGATTTTAGGAGGAAATAGTACAAATGGAGTTTATTATCCAAACAATAATCAAAGAAATCTGCCTCCAGGTCAAGCTAAGAAAATCTATGGTGGACAAGCCACTGATTATGCGAAAGGTCAACAGAAAAAAAGAGCGAACCAAAATAGAAATTGGGATAACGACAACGACCAGGGACACAACAAAGGAAAGAATAATAAGAATTACAAGAAAGGAAAAAATAATAAAAGAAAATAAGTTCACTGAACGACATAAAAAATGCGGGAAATTTTTCCGCATTTTTTTTATGTAATTAAAGACCTATTTATCAATCGACCCTAAAACCTTCTGCGCAAATGAGTTCAAAGCATCACGCTCAACCATTCCATTTGCTACATTTGCATGAACTTCCAGAGCACCACAAATGTTGGTAATTAATTCACCAGCTACGTTTAAATCTTCTTCCGTAGTTCCGCGGAATTCAGAAAAAGCTTCCAAAACTTCCAGTGTTTTTTCTAGATTTTCAGGAGACTGCGTTTGATAAAACTGTCGGATAATTGGGAGTTTCATTAATTTAATTCTTTAAAGAGATTATTTAAACTTTCCGCTTGATTAGACTGCACTTGATTCACCAACACTCCATCTTTAAAAATGGCGAAAGTAGGTAAATTATCAACTTTGGCTAATTTTCGGCTTTCCGGTAATTTCTCAGCATCTACGTAAAGAAAGGGAATCTCGTCGTTTTCTGAAGCTAGTTTTTTGAATTTAGGCTTCATAATTCTACAGTTTCCACACCATGTAGCGCCGTATTGTACAACTACTTTTTCATTATCAGCAACAATTTGCTGCAAGGTATCTTCTGCTAATTCTGTATACATTGTCTTAGTTTTGTTGAGCTAAATATTCTGCAGTTGATTTTCTGTTCGCCTGCATTGCGTCTTTTCCTTCTTCCCAGTTCGCTGGACAAACTTCGCCATGTTTTTGAACGTGAGAATAAGCATCAATCATTCTTATGAACTCTTTTACATTTCTTCCCAACGGCATATCGTTTACTGCTTCGTGAAAAACTTTACCAGTTTCATCAATCAAGTAAGTCGCTCTGTATGTAACATTAGATCCAGTGAAAGACTCGTTTCCTTCTTCATCATAATCGAAATCCTGATCAACAATTCCTAAAATATTAGCTAACTGACGATGAGTGTCAGATAAAAGTGGATAGGTAACTCCTTCGATGCCACCCTGATCTTTCGGTGTATTTAACCACGCAAAATGTACTTCGTTCGTATCACATGAAGCACCGATTACTTTTGTATTTCTTTTTTCGAATTCTACTAAAGCTTCCTGGAAAGCGTGAAGCTCAGTCGGGCATACAAAAGTGAAATCTTTTGGGTACCAAAACAACAATACTTTTTGTTGATTTTTAGCTGCTTCTTCGAATACGTTAATTTTTAAATCATCACCCATTTCAGACATTGCATCGATGGAGATGTTTGGGAATTTTTTTCCTACTAATGACATAATATATTGTTTTAAATTTTGATAGTGCAAAAGTACAACGTTTTCATCAATTGATAAAGGATTTTCGATTTATAAAATCTATAACATTAAGAGTTGTGATGAACGTTATCTTTTATCAGAAGTAAAGTTAATAATTGTTTTAATCAATTGCCAGTGAGCTGAGAAAAATCAGGTCTTTAAAAATCATTTAAACATCATTTCAGAAAAATTAAGTAAATTCACAAATCTAAAATTAAAGTCATGAAAAAAATTCTGATTATTCTCGTCGTTGCATTTGTATTAATTCAGTTTTTCCCTATCGATAAGAATAATCCCCCGCTCACGCCACAGATGGATTTTTTAAAAATTAAAAATACACCGGAGCACACAGCTAATTTAATAAAAAACGGCTGTTATGACTGCCACAGCAATGAATCTAAATATCCATGGTATTCGAATGTACAACCTGTTGGATGGTTTTTGAAAAATCATATCGAAGAAGGCAGAAAAGAATTAAATTTTTCTACTTTTGCGACTTATCCAAAGAAAAAAGAAGCGAAAAAGTTTGATGAAGCCGCGGAATTGTTGGAGAAAAATGAAATGCCTCTGGATTCCTACGTGATCGGTCACCCCGAAGCTAAATTTACAGCCGCCGAAAAAGAGGAGCTTGTTCATTATTTTAAAACACTAGCTCAGGAAACCCGTTTGATGAATAATATTCCCACTGAAGTTCAAAAATCCGAATTTAAAGTACAATAATGACAAACTCAGATTCTAATAAATACTATATTTTTTACGATGGTGAATGCGGCTTTTGCAATTTCTGGGTTCACTGGATTTTAAAGCGCGATAATAAAGACCATTTTTTATTTGCATCGCTGCAATCGGATTTTGGACAAAAATTTTTGCAGGAGAGAAATCTGGAACTTAAGGATTTGGATACACTTTATCTGTGGAAACCCGATCAATATTATCTTCAGAAATCACACGCAGTATTTAAAATTACAGAAATAATTGGTGGGTTGTATCAATTCATTTCAATTCTCCGATTTTTGCCCACAGGGATTACGGATTTCTTATACGATCAGGTAGCCGAAAACCGGAAAAAATTGGCAACTCAAGCCTGTGAAATTCCTACGCCGGAGGAACGGAAGAAATTTATTGATTAAACTTTACACCTCACTTTATACTTTCAAGGTATATACGGTCTCGCGTGAGGGCGTAGGCGGAAATCCCCCGAGCATTCGGGGATTGGGAGCCGAAGACCGACCCATGCGGCTGCTTAGCTCGGAAAGGGGCACGCCCAAAATTTATACAATTCTAAAACAGAAAAACTCTACAAATTCATATCTTTGCCCTTATGGAATACAATACACAGAAAACGCTCTTACAAATGCCAGAATATGGCCGCATTATTCAGCAGTTGGTAGAACGCTGCAAGGAGATCGAGAATAGAGAGGAGCGAAATGATATGGCCGTTGCGATTGTAGATTTTATGGGACAACGCAATCCGCAATTGCGCGATGAAGATAATTACAAACATAAACTTTGGGACCACTTATTCATTCTGGCCAGTTATGATTTAGATGTTGATTCCCCTTATCACATTCCTACCGCTGAAGAAATGCAGGTTAAACCTAAAAGAATGGATTACCCAGTTTTACAGGGAGAATTTAAATTTTATGGTAAAAGTATACTGCAATTAATCGATAAGGCAATTGAATTAGAAAGTGGTGATGAAAAAGATGCTCTAATACAGGTTATTGCAAATAATATGAAGAAATCCTACAACGTGTATAACAAGGAGCATGTTCAGGATGATGTAATTTTTCGTCATTTAAAAGATCTTTCTGGGAACCGGCTGGATCTTACAGTATTAGATTCATTGGAAAAAAGTAAGATCTATTACGCGACCAATCGCACAAACCGCCCTAACAACGGTAAAAATAATCAAGGCAATCAAAACAACCCAAACAGTCAAAATAAGCGTCGTAATTTTCAAAATAATAAAAACCGTAAATAAGCATGAGCGGAAGTTTTCAAATTAGAGGAGGAAAAAAGCTACATGGGGAAATTACGCCGCAGGGCGCGAAAAATGAAGCACTTCAAATCTTATGCGCCGTTCTGTTAACCGATGAGGTTGTTCGAGTTAAGAATATTCCGGATATCCATGACGTTAACCGACTTATTGAAATACTTGGGGATTTTGGTGTAAAAATTACGAAAAATGCGCACGGAGATTACTCTTTTCAAGCGGATGCTGTAAATTTTGATTACATAAAATCAGAGGATTTTAAGCAAGATGGTGCCAGACTTCGCGGTTCCGTCATGCTACTCGGCCCGATGCTCGCGCGTTATGGCGAAGCCTATATGCCCACTCCGGGAGGAGATAAAATTGGTCGCCGCCGTTTAGATACTCACTTTCAAGGTTTAGTAGAATTGGGTGCGGAGTTTCAGTATGATGAAAAGCAATTGTACTACTCATTAAAAGCGAAATCGCTTCACGGGAAATTTATTTTATTGGAAGAAGCGTCGGTAACTGGTACGGCAAATATTGTAATGGCAGCGGTTTTAGCTGAAGGTAAAACACAAATTTACAACGCAGCTTGTGAACCTTATTTACAGCAACTTTGTAAAATGCTGAACAGAATGGGCGCCAATATTTCTGGCATTGGATCGAATTTGTTAACCATAGAAGGGGTAAAAAGTTTGCGTGGAACGGAACACACCATGTTACCCGATATGGTAGAAATTGGTTCCTGGATTGGATTAGCAGCCATGACAAAATCAGAAATTACCATCAAAAATGTGAACTGGAGTGAGCTTGGTGTTATTCCAAATACCTTTAAAAAATTGGGAATTCAGCTTGAAAAAAGAGGCGATGATATTTTTGTTCCAGCCCAGGAAAATTATAAAATTCAGAAATTTATCGATGGATCTATTTTGACTGTTTCTGATGCACCTTGGCCAGGATTCACGCCCGATTTACTGTCGATCATTTTGGTCGTTGCCACTCAGGCAAAAGGAACCGTTTTGGTTCATCAAAAAATGTTCGAATCCCGATTGTTTTTCGTTGATAAGCTGATTGATATGGGCGCGCAGATTATTCTTTGTGATCCACACAGAGCGACGGTAGTTGGTTTAAATCATGAATATCCTTTGCGCGGAACGACTTTGGTTTCACCAGATATCAGAGCGGGAAATGCGCTATTAATTGCAGCGTTAAGTGCCGAAGGAACATCGATCATTCAAAATATCGAACAAATTGACAGAGGGTATGAAAATATCGACGGTCGACTTAAAGCCCTCGGTGCAGACATCGAAAGGATTTAAGAGAAAAAAAATATTTTAGGTACAACGTTCTGATTTTCAGAACGTTTTTTTTATTTTATTTACCAGCCGCCACCGCCACCGCCGCCACCGCCACCGCCAGAAAATCCGCCACCACCAGAACCACTTCCTGAACTGGAAGGTTGGGTTGAAGAACTCGCGATTGATTGCGATAATGAGGAATTTAAGGAATTGGCAAAGTTCATATGCATCATCGAACTTCCCACGTACCAACTTGAGTTGTATTGCTGATTACCTAAAGCAGAATTTTTCAGCATATTTTGAAATTTTTGACCCCAAATTTTATCGACACCTAAAACCATTGCATACGGCAACATTGTTTCAAAAACCGCTGGAGTCATAGCGGGCGGATTGTGAAATTGAAGTGTTTTTTCTTCTGCAGTTCCCAGATACATTTTGAATCCATCAATGAGTGACTGGGTTTCCAACTTTTCTGCAGTGGGTTGTTTAATAAGAAATTGAAAAAGAACCATGGCTATAAATCCGAAGAGGAGGAAGCCATAACTTGCATAGAAGCCCAGGTTTTCTGTCCTGTAGTCATCAAGAGAAAACACGGTTACTAAAATAAATATCAATCCTATTGAAATAAATGCAAAAAGTATTTTCACCACAGGTGATCTTTCAAAAAAGACGGCTATAAAAATTCCGACAAACAGAGCCGCTGCAAATAAAAAGATCCCCGCTCCTAAATGAGATTCGCTGTAGCTCGTTTTATAACTGAAGAACAATCCGAGGCCGTAAAGTGCCGCGATTGCAATAATCGGAAGGATTAATTTTTTTGTATTATTTCCTTTTGCCAAGAAAGCATCATGCTGAAATTTTAGACTTGCTTTGAAATCATTAACCGCATTTTCAATTTTTGAGTTGTACTTTCCATCAAAAGAAACGGTTGTTGCTTCGTCTGAAAATAACTTATTCATAAGATTAATTTCTTCTTTAGGTAAAGTTTGATCCTGTTCTTTTATTTTCTCTAAAGTATATTCTTTACCACCGAAAATCCCTAATATTCTTTTATCCTCTTCAATGATTTTAATGAACCCTTTAACCGCTAAACTAACGATCGCTGCAGAAATCATTTGTTCGGAATAATATTCGTTTTCCAGATAACCCAGAGATGCGGGTGAAAGATTTTGCGGCGAATTAAATTGCGGATAAACAACTGGTTTCTGCGGATCAATTCCGTACTTCTGCCAACTGGAATAAAAGTAAGCGAGTAAACTTGAAGCCGCAAGAATAAGCAGTCCAAAAACTCCATACTTCTCTAAAATTCCGGGCGGTGGTGGAGGTGCAAAAACGCCCTTATTAAAGCCAACAGCAATTGTTAATCCTTCATTTTGACCTAAATTTTTCGCGGACCATTCAACCGTATTTGAACTTAACTGCTTCCCCGCACAGTTGGATTCTTTCGATCCATAACTTCCCGTGTAGCAAGATTGCTGAATAATTTCTGCAGCATCCGGAAGCGTTACCTTAGCCGAAATTTCATCGACGGGGAAATTCCATAATGTGCCATTTACGTTCCAGTAAAATTCATCATATTTATCAAAGAAACCAATCTGGTCTGAGGTTTTGTATTTCAGTTCATATTCATAAACTCCAGGAGTTAGTACCACATCTTTATTTCCAAAATAAATCGCATAATCAGAACTGGTGTTTTCGTTGTGATAATCTTCTTTTTTACCATCTCGCAGAACAGAAATTATATCATATTTTATTCTTTTCTTTTTCCCGTTAATGTTTCGCCAAAGTGGTAAAGATCGGAATATGCCGCGACGGATTTCAGAACCTCCTGCGTACACTTTTATTTTCTCCGTAATAGTGGCTTGAGCGTTTTTATCAATAACAATATCGGCATGAAAAGAAAGAATATGTTCGTAGCTCTGTGCAGATGAAGAATCTACACCGAGGTTTTGTCCCCAACCAACGATGGAAAGTATTAATAAAAAGAAGAAGAAAAACCGTTTCATGATTTTAGAATTTAACCGACGGAACGGCACGTTCAGCAATGTTTTCTAATTCGAAGAAGGCTGCTTTTGTAAATTTGTACATGTTTGCAATGATATTACTGGGGAAAGTATCAACCAAAATATTATTTTCGCGAACCGTACCATTATAATATCTTCTCGATTTTTCAATATCGCCTTCCAAGGTAGAAAGCTCACCCTGAAGTTGTAGAAAATTTGTGTTCGCTTTCAAATCAGGATATTGCTCAGCCACCGCATTCAAATTCATCATCGCCTGATTCAGATTTTTTTCAGCCGCTTCTTTTTCCTGAATCGAGTTTGCGCCCATCGCTGCAGCTCTTGCTCGCGTAACACTATCGAAAGTTTCTCTTTCGTGGGTAGCATATCCTTTCACCGTCTCCACCAAGTTGGGAATAAGGTCATGTCTTTTTTTAAGCATCACATCGATGCTGCTCCAGGCTTCCTGAACCATTGTTTTCAATTTTACCAATCGGTTGTAGATTGAAAAACCATAAAAGAAAAAGATGGCTAATGCTGCCAGAATAATAATAGCAATCATGATTTAAAGTTTTAGTTGTTAATTTTTTTTATTAAGTTCAATACCTCTTAACATAATAAGTAATCAAACGGATTAGAAAGTTACAAATTTTAACAATACCAATTCGACGGGAAATAAACTATCTTTGCAAAAATTTTTGGGCTCGAAAAGTTTGAGTAACCCATTAATAATAACATTATTAAACAAAATTTTATGTCGAATATCGTCGCCATAGTAGGACGTCCCAACGTTGGGAAATCCACCCTTTTTAACCGTTTTCTAGAACGTAGAGAAGCAATCGTAGATTCAACCGCCGGAGTTACCAGAGACCGTCATTACGGAAAATCTGACTGGAATGGAGTTGAATTCACCGTTATCGATACCGGAGGTTACGAAGTTGATACTGAAGATGCATTTCAGGGAGAAATTATCAAACAGGTTGAATTAGCCGTTGATGAAGCAACCTCAATTATCTTCATGCTGAATGTTGCTGAAGGTTTAACAGATACAGATATCGAAATTCACGAAATGTTACGCCGGTCAAATAAGCAGGTGTATATCGTAATTAACAAAGCTGATTCTGCAAAAGAAGAATTAGCCGCAACCGAATTTTATCAACTCGGAATTTCAAAATATTACACCATGTCTTCGGCAACTGGTTCTGGTACAGGAGAGTTGTTGGATGATATCGTAAAAGATTTTCCGACTACCGAATACAAAGATCCTTTCGAAGGTTTGCCAAAAATTACGATTGCGGGAAGACCAAACGTTGGAAAATCTACTTTAACCAACGCACTTTTAGACAAAGAACAAAATATAGTAACTGATGTTGCTGGAACAACGCGTGATTCTATCCAAACTTTATACAATAAATTCGGACATGAATTTGTTTTGGTTGATACCGCAGGAATGCGTCGTAAAGCGAAAGTAAAAGAAGATTTAGAATTTTATTCCGTGATGCGATCGGTTCGTTCTATTGAATATTCTGATGTCGTAATTATCATGGTTGATGCCACTTTAGGTTGGGAATCTCAGGATATGAATATTTTCGGATTGGCACAGAAAAATAGAAAAGGAATCGTAATCGTTGTGAATAAATGGGACTTGGTTGAAAAAGAAACCAATACCACGCGTGATTTCGAAGCGAAAATTAAAGAAAAAATTGGGCAATTTACCGATATTCCTATTCTTTTTGTGTCTGCTTTGACAAAACAAAGAATTTTGAAAACTGTTGAAGTTGCAATGGAAGTTTATGCAAACAGAGCGAAGAAAATTAAAACTTCGAAACTGAATGAGATCATGCTTCCCATTTTTGAGAGAACGCCGCCACCAGCATTGAAAGGGAAATACGTGAAAATTAAATATTGCGTACAACTTCCAACGCCGAGTCCACAGTTTGTATTTTTCTGCAACTTACCTCAATATGTAAAAGAAGCCTACAAAAGATTTACTGAAAATCAACTTCGAAAAGAGTTCGGATTCACCGGAGTTCCAATAGAGATCTATTTTAGACAGAAATAAAAACAAAAGCCTTTTAGATTTTTCTAAAGGGCTTTTTATTACCTAAATTTTTCCCGAACTTTCCCACATTAAAAAATAATCATGGTTATAGTCCTTTCAGAACAATTTTCATTAGTTAATACTTGGATCAACGAGCTTCGGAATATAGATATACAAAGTGACCGCTTGAGATTCCGCCGCAATATGGAACGAATCGGAGAGATCGCTGCTTTTGAAATCAGCAAAGGTTTGGAACAGAAAGAAATTGAAATTACGACACCTTTAGATAAAATTAAAGCACAAGAAGTATCCGTTCAACCCGTAATTACTACGATCTTAAGAGCAGGAGTTCCTTTATTTCAGGGGATTTTAAATTATTTGGATAAAGCAGATTGTGGTTTCGTTGCCGCTTATAGAAAACATGACGCTAATGATTATTTTTCCATTAAACAGGATTATTTAACTTGTCCGAGCGTTGATGGAAGGCCGTTAATCGTCGCAGATCCAATGTTGGCAACAGGTGCCAGTTTAATTGAAGCCATTAAAGATCTGTTGAACCACGGAAAACCGACACAATTGCATATCGTTGCAGCCATCGCTTCTCAGCAAGGAGTTGACACGATCCAGAAAGCGTATCCAAATGCAAAAATCTGGGTTGGAGTTATTGATGAAAAACTAACTTCAAAAGGATATATCACACCAGGATTAGGTGACGCAGGAGATTTATCTTACGGTGAAAAATTACAGCGATAATAATCTGCTATTTTGTATTTCATAAAAAAAATCCGTGTAAATCTGTGCAAATCTGTGCGAGTAATATTGCGCACAGATTTCACAGATTTCCACCGATAATAATATATTCTTAAAAGTCCCTCTCCATTGGAGAGGGATTTAGGGTGAGGATTAATCCATTGCCATGACCAAAACACTCACTTTGTTATGTCCGTCCTTTAAAATTTGCCAGGCTACAGCGCTCATCGTATTGCCTGTGGTAAAAACATCGTCAATTAATAAAATGTGCTGATCGGAAATCATTTTCGTAATTGAAAATAAATCTTCGTTAAAGGTTCGCTGATCTCTATTTTTTTTGGCCTGAGCTTTTTTATAGAAATTTCTTTTTATTAAAGTGTGATCACAAGGTGTTTTTAATTGTTTCGACAGTTCCTCAGCATACGAATGCAGCTGATTATATCCACGTTCTTTCTCTTTTTTCGGATGAAGTGGAACGGTTGCTAAAAGATCAATTTTAATAGCATTGAAATCAACTTTTTCTAAAGTCCAGTTCGCGATGATTTTTCCAATTTTCTCCCGACTGCCGTATTTTAACTGATGAATAATTTTTTGACTGGTGCTTTCTTCCTCAAACTGCATCAGCGCAAAAGCATTTTCAATCGGAAAAAGTAACCTACATTTCTCCAGTAAAAGATTGCTTTCGGAATGGTGATGATGTGTAAAATGAATCTGATCAAAACACAGTTCACAAACCACTTCTTCATGATGAATGATTCGGTTGCATTCCAAACAGCGATTCGGAAAAAGTAAGTCGACTAAAAACATACTTCATTTGTTTACTGAAAGTTACGATTTAGTTTTATAAAACCACAAAGTCAAAAAAGTCTTTATGGCAAAAATGATAACAAAAATATCAATTACATTAATTAACGAAAGTTAGGAAAATCTTTAGATTTTCCGTTTGTGAACTTTTAATCATTCATTTATTCATGTTGCTTTTGTGACTTTGTGGTCAAAAAAATGTAGTGATTTCAGCGTCTAAAGTATTTCCTTCCGAATTTTCTGAATAGATTTTTTCATATTTTCATTAAAGATTTCCTTTTCCAACCTTGAAGGTGGCGCTTGTCGAACCTCGCAATCTGGAATGCTGCAGACTTCGCAGGTTACACCAACATTTACGGTTTTAATCTGATCGCTTTTGGCGAATTTAATTTTCTTTAAAGAATTCGAATTCAATAAAATCCCGATACAGTAACTTCGGTTTGTTCCGTCCGAAAAAGGATTTTTCTGTGAAGTGGAAATCACCAAATAAGTTAAGCCACTGTCTTTATAGTGAGAGATTTGAGCATCTGTCAATTTCTCGTTTTCTTTTAAATTTGAAAGGTTTTTCACCGCAATCCAGCGTCGGCAATAATGTTCGTTCGTTGCATTGGCGTGAGGCGCTTGTTGCTGATTCAAATGTAATTCCTTTAAAATCTGAATTTTATCTGAATTTTTCTTTTTCGTGAAACAGAGATAAAACAGATCTTTAATTCCCAGTTCTTGTGGGAGAATGTTCGTTAAACGATAATAGAATGTTTCCGGCGAGTTCGTAAATTCTTCAATTAGATTTTCAAATAGTTTTGGATTCCATTCAGGATTTTGAAAAAATTCGTTGATTTCCTGGGCTAATATTTCTTTGCGAATCAGCAAACAACCGGCGAAATAAGAAACATAATAGTTATTTAAAAGTTCTTCAAAACTGGTGAAATCCAACCAGGAATATGTGTTCGGACGGGGATTGAGATTCATCACATTAAACCCGATTTCTTTCGCAAGAATAAAGGTTTTTTGATCTTCATCTAAAAGTTCATTCAATAAAAGTAATTTCTTTTCCGGAATATAAAGCGACCGTAATTTCCCCGAAGCGCCGTATTGTTCCAAATCCAAAGATTTGATTTCGTACTCAAACTGTGTTTTTAAAATATCTTCAAATTCACCGGATTTTGGTTTATTTGAAATGTTATTTTCCAGAATATAAGCCTTTGCTTTCTCCTCAATGTCCGGGAAATAATTGTCATGTAATTCCTGAAAACTTCGAATCACAGCGAAGAAGAAACGCTCCTTGCTTAAATTGTAATTCTTTGAAATTTCAATTAAAGTATTGATGAACGCCGTGACTTTTTTCGGAGCATCACTTATAATGCTGATGAGGTTCGTTTTATTAATTCCAAAAAGGTCCAGCGGAATTTCTTTGAAAAAATCTGACTGTATGATTTCTGCAATCGGCGCTAAACTTTTATCAAGTTTTGTGGAAACCAAATCGTCGTAAGTACAGTTTAATGCGGTGGCAAGTTGCGCAATTTTATCGTGCTTCGGATATTTTTTACCATTCTCAATCTCATTTAAATAAGATTTAGAAACGCCTGTTAAATTCGCCAGATCTTGTAAAGAAAAATTCTTCTTTTGTCGGAACTGCTTCATTTTCAATCCGAAAACTGTTTTTATAAAATCACTGTCGCTTGCCATTAAGTAAAAATTAATTTATACTATTTCTAAATAGATTGTAAAATCCGATGAATACAAAGGTAAATAAAATTAAGCGGTTGTTCGCATAATAATTATTTAATAATTTTAGCGAACGTTCGCTGTTGGTGAAAGTTTTTTGCTTATGTTTGTAATACCAAATCATTAAAGTTTATACAAAATGGAAACGGCAACACAATTTCAAATTCTTCCTCAAGAACAATACAACGACCTATTTACTTCCGAATTAGTTAAGTTCTTAACTGAACTCCATTCGAGATTTAATAATGAAAGAATTGCGCTTTTGCATTCACGAACAATGAAACAGGTTGAATTTGATCATCATCAACTTCCTAAATTTTTACCTGAAACGGAGGAGATCAGAACTGGAAACTGGGTTTGTAATCCACTTCCGAAAGATCTATTAGATAGAAGAGTGGAGATTACGGGACCTGTGGAAAGAAAAATGGTCATCAACGCTTTGAATTCAGGGTCTTCCACTTTTATGGCCGATTTTGAAGACAGTAATTCTCCGACTTGGGAAAATTGTATGGAGGGACAAAGAAATCTTTCAGATGCCGTAAACAGAACCATCAGTTTTGAAAATGAAAATGGTAAAAAATATGAACTGGGTGAAAATTTAGCCACCCTTTTAGTTCGTCCGAGAGGTTTGCATCTAGGAGAAAAAAATATTGAATTTAATGGTGAAAAAGCCTCAGGTTCTTTAATTGATTTTGGAATTTACTTCTTTAGAAATGCTAAAAAGTTAATTGAGAACGGAAGCGGACCTTATTTTTACTTACCAAAATTAGAACATTATAAAGAAGCGAAATGGTGGAATGACGTTTTCAAATTTTCTCAGGACTATTTAGAAATTCCTCAAGGAACTGTCAAAGCCACAGTTTTGATTGAAACCATTACGGCTGCTTTTCAACTCGACGAAATTTTATATGAATTAAAAGAACACAGCTCCGGTTTAAACTGTGGACGTTGGGATTACATTTTCTCTTACATCAAAAAATTTAGAAATCTCCCTGAATTTTTAGTTCCGGACCGAGATCAGGTTACGATGGCTTCTCCTTTTATGAGTGCTTACTCGAAAAGAGTAATTCAGGTTTGTCACAAAAGAAATGTTCACGCGATGGGCGGAATGGCCGCTCAGATTCCAGTAAAAAATAATGAAGCAGAAAACGAAATCGCTTATGCAAAAGTTCGTGCGGATAAACAACGTGAAGTTAAAAACGGACACGATGGAACTTGGGTTGCGCATCCTGGATTGGTTTCTGTGGCCAAGAAAATATTCGATGAATTTATGCCGACTCCAAATCAAATTGATAAAAAATTTGAAGAGTATCATATTTCAGAAGAAAATCTTCTTGAAATTCCAAAAGGAACAATTACTGAAAAAGGTGTTAGAAAAAATATTAATGTCGGAATCTTATATATAGAATCATGGTTAATGGGTGTTGGCGCCGCCGCTTTATACAATTTAATGGAAGACGCCGCAACCGCAGAAATCTCCAGAACTCAAGTTTGGCAATGGCTGAAAAATGAAGCAAAATTAGACGATGGCAGAACCTTAATGCCCGAAATGGTTTTGACCTGGCAAGAAGAAGAATTAGAGAAAATCAAAAATTATGTCGGCGACGATCGCTACGACAACGGAAAATTCGAATTAGCAACCGAACTTTTTGATGACCTCATTCTCAATTACAACTTCGCAGAATTCCTGACTTTGAAAGCGTATCAGTTTATTTAAGAGCCAAGGAAAAAGTAAAAAGAGGCACGAGGAATAAAACCACAAAAGTCACAAAAGTTTAAGATAATCTTTATTCTAAAAGTACGAAAAAGAACATTCCCTTTGCTAAGTGAAATCGAAGATTCGACAAAGTCAAACGCCTTTGCGTCCGTAATTTCAGAAGTATTACGAATTTACACTTTGCGTCTTTGCGTTAAAGTATCCAAAACAAAACAACAAATCACAAAAACAAATCGATATGAACAAGCAAGAACAAATCCAGCAACTGGAAAAAGAATGGTTAGAAAGTCCAAGATGGAACGGTATCAAAAGACCGTACGCCGCAGAAAAAGTATTGAAACTTCGGGGATCTTACAAACTCGATTACACGATTGCCAAATTAATGTCGGAGAAATTATGGGATAAATTAAACAACCAGGATTTCGTAGCAGGTTTAGGTGCCTTAACCGGAAACCAAGCCGTACAGGAAGTTGACGCCGGTTTGGAAGCGATTTATCTTTCAGGTTGGCAAGTTGCCGCCGATGCGAATTTGAGTGGCGAAATGTATCCAGATCAAAGTTTGTATCCTGCGAATTCAGTTCCGTCTGTAGTGAAAAGAATTAATAATGCGTTGTTGCGCGCCGATCAAATTCAGTCTGTAAATGAAGTTAAAAGTGAAGATTGCAAAGATTATTTAGTTCCAATCGTAGCAGATGCTGAAGCAGGTTTCGGTGGAAACTTAAACGCTTTTGAATTGATGAAGCAAATGATTGAAGCCGGAGCAGCCGGAGTTCACTTTGAAGACCAATTATCATCCGCAAAAAAATGTGGACATTTAGGTGGAAAAGTTTTAGTTCCGACTCAGGAAGCGATTAATAAATTAGTTGCCGCTCGTTTGGCTGCCGATGTTTGCGGCGTTCCAACCGTTCTGGTAGCAAGAACTGATGCTGATGCTGCAGATTTATTGACGTCAGATATTGACGATAGAGACAAAAGGTTCGTGACCGGAAAAAGAACAAGTGAAGGTTTCTATGAAGTGAAAAATGGAGTAGAGCAGGGAATCGACAGAGGTTTGGCTTATGCACCTTACGCCGATCTGATATGGATGGAAACTTCAAATCCTGATTTGGATTACGCGAGAAAATTCGCAGAAGGAATTCACGCAAAATTCCCGGGAAAAATGTTAGCATATAATTGTTCACCATCTTTCAACTGGGCTGCGAAATTATCCGTTCCAGAAATGGAGACGTTCCGCGAGGAATTAGCAGCGATGGGTTACAAATTCCAGTTCATTACTTTAGCCGGATTCCACGCATTAAATACGTCTATGTTCGAGTTGGCGTTGGCGTACAAAGAAAGAGGAATGGCCGGTTACAGCGAATTGCAGGAAAGAGAATTCGCCCTGCAATCCAAAGGTTTCCGCGCGGTGAAACACCAGAGTTTTGTTGGAACGTCTTATTTCGATGAAGTGCAAACGGTTGTAACAGACGGAACTTCTTCTACGAACGCCTTAGCCGGTTCTACCGAAGCAGAACAGTTTCATTAATTAAAAATACAAATATTCTATATTTTTAAATTGTTAGAGATTCCTTCCCATTTTTTTGGGAGGGGATTTTTTTTGGGCGTGCCTTTCGCAGCCACATTTTCCAGCGCAAAAGACCGCGCTTTCCGTTCCGATCTTTTTCCGCCCCCGCGAATGCCTTTTCGAAAAAAGGATCTCCACTGCAATCGCTCACGCGGGATTCCGCTTTCTTCCAATCTTAAAATATAAATAAGCTTCAATTTTCTGTGTAATTTTTAAACTTTATCTATCAAAAGCCTATTAATTCTAGCAAAATCTTGTCACGGTTCTAAACCGTGACAAGGTTAATTCAATATCTTTTCCTTTGCTAAGTCAAACGCCTCCAAGCTCGTAACTTTTTGGAGAACAAATTAAATTAGATCCTTGCGTCTTTGCGTTAAAAGCATTTAGCATAATAAGTAATTACTAAAAAAAGTTGAAACTTTCTTTATCTTTGTCCCATGATACGAATCACCAAAATTTTTACTTTCGAAACCGCCCACGTTCTCTACAATTATGATGGCAAATGCAAAAATATGCATGGACATTCCTATAAACTATTCGTTACGGTAAAAGGAAATCCAATTAACGATTTAGACCATCCAAAAAACGGAATGGTTGTAGATTTTGGCGATATCAAAAAAATTGTAAAATCTGAAATTCTTAATGTTTGGGATCATGCCGTTATGTTGAATGGAAATTCTCCGCACAAACAATTAGGTGAAGATTTAGAACAACAAGGTCATAAAGTAATTTACTGCGATTATCAGCCAACGTGCGAGAATATGCTTTATGATATCGCAGCTAAAATAAAAAAGCAACTTCCGGAAACCGTTTCTTTAGCTTATCTTAAACTCCATGAAACCGAAAATTCGTACGGGGAATGGTTTGCAGAAGATCAGTCGATGTGATGATTTTTTTTAAGTAATTTGACGATTCGTTAAATCTTTATTAGAAATATTTTTAAAAATTAATTGTAGGACCTCGAAACTTGCAACCCGAACCTCGCAGTATGAAAATCCAATTAGAACCAAATAAGAAAATCTATTTCGCTTCCGATCAGCATTTTGGTGCACCTTCGCCGAAAGAAAGTAAAGTTCGCGAAGATAAATTTATCCGTTGGCTGGACGAAATAAAAGCTGATGCTCAGGTTTTATTTTTGATGGGCGATTTGTTTGATTTTTGGCACGAGTGGAATCATGTTATTCCGAAAGGATATGTGCGGGTTTTAGGAAAATTAGCCGAACTGAAAGATTCTGGAATAGACCTTTATATGTTTGTCGGAAACCACGACTTGTGGATGAAAAATTATTTCGAAGAAGAAATCGGCTGCAAAGTTTTTTTTGATAAACAATATTTTGAAATCAATGGCAAGAACTTTCTACTTGCTCACGGCGATGGTTTAGGTCCGGGCGATAAAGGATATAAAAGAATGAAAAAACTCTTCACCAATCCTTTAGCACAGTGGGCTTTCAAATGGTTGCATCCGGATATTGCCATGAAAATGGCCATTTATTTTTCGACTAAAAATAAAATGATTTCAGGCGAAGAAGACAAAGAGTTTTTGGGAGAAGACAAAGAATTTCTCATTATTTATTCCAAAGAAAAACTAAAGACTGAAAAGATAGATTATTTCATTTATGGTCATAGACACTTGCCAATGGTTTTGGATTTAGAAAATGGAAAAGCCTTCTACATCAACCTTGGTGACTGGATTTCTTACTTTACCTACGGTGAATTTTCGACTGATTTTCAATTGAAGACATTCGAAAACTAAATTTTCAAGACATTATCTTTGCCACCTTGAATCGATTTCGCTTGACGGTACTCGATGTGCCCCATTTAACAACTTAACTTATTTTATGAAAAATTTTATTTTCGCATTTATATTTGCGATGATTTCAACGACGGCATTTGGTCAAAGTACTGAAAAAACGTATCAACTTTCCAGTCACATTCTGGACGTTTCTAAAGGAATGCCTGCAGCAGGTGTAACCATTAAACTGGAAAAATACATTCCAGAGACAAAAACCTGGGCTTTTGCAGATGAAAAAGTTACCGACAAAAATGGTCGTGTACCGAATTTCTTAGACAGCAGTGCGGCAAATAATGGAACGTATAAACTGACTTATTATACAAAGGAATATTTCCAAAAAAGTGGTACTGAAAGTTTTTATCCGTGGGTAGAAGTGGTTTTCCAAATCGCTGATAATACACATTATCATGTACCAATCACGCTTTCCGCATACGGTTACTCGACATATAGAGGAAACTAATAGTAGTTTTTTCTGTAATTAAATTTTATAGCGGAATTCAAATTTAAATTTTGAATTTCGCTTTTTCTTTTTTAAAAGTTGTACTTTTAAGAACGCTTGCTAAGGAAAAATACAATATGAGTTCCGGAACATTTTCACAAATTTATATTCAGCTCGTCTTTGTCGTCAAAGGCAGAGAGAATATTCTGAAGAAAACTTTTAGAGAAGAAGTTTTTAAATATATGAGCGGAATTATAAAAGCTAAAGGACAAAAAAGTATAATTATTAATGGTGTTGAAGATCACGTTCATCTTTTTATTGGGATAAAGCCAAGTATGCGCCTTTCTGATCTCGTAAGAGACATTAAAAATAATACGACTAACTTTATTAATGAAAAGAGATTTGTTATGGGGAAATTTGCGTGGCAGGAAGGTTACGGTGCATTTTCTTATTCCCAATCCCAGATAGATAATGTTTATAAGTATATTTTAAATCAGGAAACTCATCACGAAAAAAAGAGTTTTAAAGAAGAATATGTGGAACTTCTTAAGAGATTTGAAATTGATTATCAAGAAGAATATTTATTTGAGTTTTATGGTGATGAGTAGTATTTGTTAAATATTTTTTACGATTATTTCACCGCTTCGCGGTTTAGCTGATTTTAATTTTTTAGAATAATAACACGCCTTCGGCGTTTACATTATAATGTTGGTAGGCAATAATTGATTCACCGCTTCGCGGTTGAGTACACTTTAGCGTTTTTTAGAATAATAACACGCCTTCGGCGTTTTACGTTACGATTTTGGTAATTCTTATAATTATTTCACCGCTTCGCGGTTCATTTTACTGTCGTAGTTTTTAGAATAATAACACGCCTTCGGCGTTCGCACTTCGATGTTTTTACGCAATTGTTGATTCACCGCTTCGCGGTTCGGCTGACTTTAATTTTTTAGAATAATAACACGCCTTCGGCGTTTTGCATTTCGATTTGGGTAATTCTTATAATTATTTCACCGCTTCGCGGTTCAGCTGATTTTAATTTTTTAGAATAATAACACGCCTTCGGCGTTCGGAAATTACTAGATTAGTGTTATATAATTTAACCGCTTCGAGGTTCGTGCTACCTATTTATTAATGTGAAGATCAACTCACCACTTATCCAAATATATATCTTAATCGAATAATGCACTGATGATTGTTTTTTTAATTCCGAAGGAATGATATTATTCTAACAGCATGAATGATAGCAAATGAACGCCGAAGGCGTGATATTTTTTACCTCTCTTTGAAAATATCTTCATCGTTCACCTTTATTATTGTTACGTATATCGTTTCTTCTTCCTATTATTTATCAGTATTTTTGCAAACTATGACGATGAGTGTTTTTCAGATCCAGACCGAAGAAGAATTCCAGCAGAAATGTCTGGAAACTTTTCAATATCAGTACAATAATATTGAGGTTTACCGAAAGTTTGTCGATTTTCTAAACATTAATCCCAACGAGATTAAGGCAATTGAAAAAATTCCTTTTTTACCGATTGAAATGTTTAAAAATCATACGCTTTTAGATAAAAATAAAAGGGCGGATTTGTTTTTTCAAAGTTCCGGAACGACTCAAATGAATCTTTCCAAACATTGGATCGCTGATGAAAAGTTGTATCAGGAAAGTATTGAAAAAAGTTTCGAACAGTTTATTGGAAAAGCAGAAGATTATATTTTCCTCGGCCTTTTGCCAAGTTATCTGGAAAAGCAGAATTCTTCCTTAATATATATGGTGGATTTTCTGATGAAGAAATCAGGCAAACCAGAAAACGGCTATTTTCTTTACAACCATGCAGAACTTTTTGAAGTGTTAAAGAAACTTTCAAAGCAAAATAAAAAAGTCATCTTGTTCGGAGTTGCTTTTGCGCTGCTGGATTTTCTGGATTTTGCTAAAAAAAATGATCTTATCGTTGAATTTTCAGATCAATTCATCATCATCGAAACTGGCGGAATGAAAGGTCGTAAGCAAGAAATGACCAAAGATGAATTGTTGGCCATTTTTCACAAAGGTTTTGGAACAGAAAAAATTTACTCCGAATATTCGATGACGGAATTGCTTTCTCAAGCGTATTCTTTAGGTCAGAATATTTACGATTGTCCAAATTGGATGCGTATTCTCATTAGAAATACCGAAGATCCTTTTTCGTATGTTGAACCCGGAAGAAATGGAGCTATTAATATTATCGATTTAGCAAACTGCCATTCCTGCAGCTTTATTGCGACGCAGGATTTGGGCAGAATTCTGTTGAATTCTGAGATTCTTCGCGTTGCTCAGAATGACAAGGATTTGCCAGAAATTAATCAAAACCAATTTCAAGTGTTAGGACGAATTGATCATTCCGACATTCGCGGTTGCAGTTTGTTGGTTTCTTAATTTTTAAATTTCATGCTTAAAGTAGAAGAACTTACATATAATTATATTTCTAAATTTTGTGATTTTGAGAAGGATTTGGTATTGACGAATCATTTTCATTCTGATTGGGAAGCTGATATTTTAATTATTAATGAAGAAGGCTTCAGTCATGAACTGGAAATCAAATTTTCAAAAGCTGACTTTAAAAATGATTTTAAAAAGAAATATCAAAATCAGAAGTCGAAAGAAAAATTTCTGAAACACGATAAAATTTCCTGTGGAGATTATCCGTGCAATCAATTCAGTTTTCTTTTGCCACAAGGAATGATCGAAGCAGACACGATTCCGAAACATTGTGGAATTATAGAGTTTTATCACAATCCTGATTCCTGGGTTACGACATTTGATGTTATCAGAAATCCTACGAAAGTCCACCAAGAACCTTTCTGGAAATTTTTTGACAAGGATTTAATGCTCAAATTAATGGCGAGAAACCTTTATTACAAAAAATTAGAAGTTAAAGGGAAATTTGAAGAACTGATTTTACCGCCTAAATTTTTGCCTCAGAAGTGAATTCTTCAGAAAACCTTTAAACTTAATTCTTACTTAATTCGTTTTTGAAAATTCATACCTTTACGTAAATTGAAACAAAATGAACTTTAAAAAATATAAATTTATTTTCTGGTCTTTAGGAGCGTTAGCTGTTATTTTTATTGGATATATTCTTTATCAGATGACACAGAGTTCCTCAATAAATTCCATGATGACACTTTTGATGTTGCTTCTTGGATTGGTTTTAGGTGGCGCGATTGCCTTTTTAGCCTCAAAAAAAATGACATCTTCTGCACCAGTAATTACCGAAAGTTCTCATACAATTGCTGAAAGTATGCGAAAGGTTTTTAAAGTGGTTTCCGCCGAAGGACATTTCAATGAAATTTATAATTATGAAGAATCGACGAAACTCTTCAACTTTATTCCTTCCAAAAAGAAAGCTTTGGTGATTATCGAAGCGAAAATTTTGGTGGGTTATGATTTTGAAAAATTTCAGTGGGAGGTTGATGAGGTCAATAGAAAAGTTAAACTGCTCAATTTTCCGGCACCTCAAATTCTTTCTACAGAAACAGATTACAAATATTACAATATCGAAGAGCAGTTTTTCAATCTTTTCAGTAAAGATGATTTGGCAAAAATTCAACAAAACGGGAAACGGCAGGTGATTGAAGCTGCAAAAAAATCGCATTTACCGGAAGTAGCTGCTGAACAGATGCGCACTCTTTTAACGGAACTTTTAGCTGGTAAAAACTTTATTCTGGAAAATGCTGCTGCTATTTCTGAAAGTAAAAACTTTATCGATTATAAACCCACTATAACTAAAGAATCTTAAATATCTTAATAAAAACATTTGTTTTGGTTTGGTGAATTATAAAAAAAAATAATTTACGAGCTGAACTTTTAGTACTTTTACACTCTTAAACAATTTAATATGAAATATTTTTATACGCTATTGATTGCGATACTTTTACCCTATTTCGCATTGGGGCAAAGTACCAACATTACAAGTACAATAAACCCTGCGTCGTTTAATGAAACCGATGCAATTACGATCACATTTAAGGTAGATGAGAGCGCCTTTGGTGTTGCAACATCGCACGCGCTTTATTTATGGGCTTGGTCTTACGACTCTGCTAATACGCTTAACGATTCCCCCACAAATGGAGCTTGGAATGCATCAAGTTCAACCAGTAAATTAACCTACGTTTCAAGTTCAGGTTCTATAGGAACATATACGTATACCATGAATACCGTAAAGTCATTTTACGGAAACAGAGCGCTTCCACTGTCAAAAATTGGTTATTTAGTTAAAACATTAGATGGGGGTAAACAGTCGCAGGATACCGTTGTTAATGTTGGGAAATTTCAATTTGATTTAACGGCTCCTAAACAAGGAAGTACAAATATTGTAGCTGCTGGAACTGTTTTAAATATTATAGGAACTTCAACTTTACCAGCGAATTATGTCGTTAAAGCAGATGGAACTACCATCTATACAAGTACAAGTTCAGCTACAGCCTTAAATTATAGTTATACGGTAACTCAAAATGCTCTGATTGAAGTTATAGCGACTAACGCAGCTGATGCGACCGCTGTGGTTACCAAATCATTTACCGTAGCATTGTCAACAGCTGTGCAAACTGCCGCAATTCCATCGTATATGAGACAAGGAATTACGTATGACCCCACAGATGCCACGAAGGTTGGTTTAGCATTGTACGCACCAAATAAACCGTACGTTCATGTTATTGGAAGTTTTAATAACTGGACTGTAAGCAGCACTTTCCTGATGAAAAGGGATACATCAAATCCTGATTTATACTGGTTAGAAGTTACAGGACTTACGCCACAACAAATTTATACCTTCCAGTACCGCACCGCAGACGGAATTAAAGTGGCAGATCCTTATTCGCCCCTAGTTCTATCGCCGTTCGACGATCCGTATATAACTTCGGCAGTTTATCCAAATCTTCCTGCTTATCCGGCAGGACAGAATTTTGAAGTGTCTATTATCCAAACTGCTAAACCAAAATATAACTGGACGGTTTCTAATTTTGCTAAACCTGCAAAAGAAAAATTAATGGTTTATGAAATGCTCGTTCGGGATTTTACAACTGAGAGAACTTGGCAGTCACTTATTAAAAAGATTGACTATTTAAAAGAATTAAATATTAATGCGGTCGAATTAATGCCTGTAATGGAATTCGACGGAAATGAATCTTGGGGTTATAACACAGGATTTCATTATGCGCTGGATAAAGCGTACGGAACACCAGAAAAATTCAAAGAATTTATCGATTTATGTCATCAGAATGGGATTGCAGTAATCCTTGATATCGCATTAAATCACGCAACGGGTAGAAGCCCTATTGAAAGAATGTGGATGGTTGATCCAGACGGTGATGGCTTCGGCGATCCTGCGGCAAATAATCCCTATTTTAATCAAACTGCAAAGCATGCTTACAGTGTATTTAATGATTTTAACCATTCATCCTCTGCCACAAAATATTACGTAGAACGCGTTTTGGAACAGTGGATCAAAGAATACAAAGTAGATGGTTTCCGTTGGGATTTAACCAAAGGATTTACTCAAAATTGTTCTGCAGGTGATAATGCTTGTACAAATAGATATCAGCAAGATCGTGTTGATATTCTAAAAGCTTATGCCGACAAACAATGGAGTTATGATACAAATTCTTATGTCATTTTCGAACATTTAGGTTTACCAATAGAGGAAAGACAGTGGGCGAACTATAGAATCGAAGAAGGTAAAGGAGTAATGATGTGGGATAAAGAGACCGAACCGTACAATGAAAATACAATGGGCTATGGCGGTTTAAAAAGTGAATTTAAAAATGTTGATTTTGAAGAGCACACGTTTACCGAGAGAAGAGCGCTAAGTTATGGCGAAAGTCATGATGAAGAACGAATCATGTTTAAAAATCTGGCTTATGGAAACTCCACCTCCGGTTATAATGTGAAAAATTTGGCTACAGCATTGGAAAGACAAAAAGCATATGCAGCAGTTTTCTTAACAGTGCCGGGACCAAAAATGATTTGGCAATTTGCGGAATTGGGATATGACAAAAGTATTTTCACCTGTGCTGACGATACTGTAAATAGTCCGGATGATTCAATTCCTGGAGATTGTAAACTCGACAATAAAGAATCAGCCTTCGGACTTGCTTATGACAAGCAAGCCGCAAGACAATCCGTCTATAACACTTGGGCGAAAATTCTTTCTTTGAGATTATCCAATGAAGTTTTCGATACCAAAGACTTTAAAGTGGAGTCCGGTAATTTAATGCCGAGAATTTTCATTACCAATACAACGACTTCAGCAGATTTGAAAAACGTCGTAGTTCTGGCGAATTTTACGTTAACTGCCCAAAATATTGTTCCGAGTTTTCCAAAAACTGGAACTTGGGTGAACTTAATGGATAATGTTCCCTTTGACGTGACAAGTCAAACAGCTCCGATCACGATTGAAGCAGGAGGCTTCCGAATTTTCGGCGATGCGAAAGCAGTGTTGGAAACAACAGAAGTTGGTCAAACTACAAATTCAGTTTCACTAATGTTAACTCAGAATCCTGTAACAAACGGAACTGCAACAATTCGATACACCAACGCGAAAAATGGAAAAGTTGCGATTTATGATCTTGCGGGAGCTTTGGTGAAAACGATTAAAATTTCTAAAGATAATGGGGACGAAACCATTTCTGTAAACGGTTTGCAAACTGGAATGTATCTCCTTCAGTTGAAATCTGAAAAAGGAGTTGCAGTAACAAAAATGATTGTGAAGTAACTATTTCTAAATATAAAAAAGAACGGTTTGCTAAATAAGCAAACCGTTTTTTTATGAATTAATGAGGAGATTCTTGCGGTGTATGTTTGATGTAATCCGCTAAAACTTTCAGCTGTTGCTCACTTCCCATTTCCACCAATTTTTGATATTTCGTGGAATTACGCAGATAGATTTTCTGAGATATTTTATTTCCTTTCACCACAATTCGAGGAAAAACTAAAAATGCTTTTGCCGGTTTTGGAATTTGAAGTCTTTTATTAATTTCTTCATCCAATAAAAACCAATTCATGCTTTGATGAAGGTTTTTCAAAATTTTTCGTTGAAAGGAATGTTTGTAAATCGTATTTTCTAAATTTTCCTGGAGTAAGGCTTTTGCCAATTGAACTGAATCGCCATCGCCTTGATCTTGAATCGTTGTCCACCAATAAAACTGTGCTACGGCTTCTTGGCGATTATCTGGTAAAAACTCGGCAGGAATTCCAAGGAGATAACCGATATATTTCCAAAGATGAAAAAGTCCGTTCTCTTCCTCATCGGAAATGATAATTCCTAACTTTTTTAAACCTTGCATAAATACCAATGAAAATCCCGTGTAAGTTGCAATCATATCCCAGGAATTGATGGGTTCGCCCCAATTATCGAAATCCCACTGTTCTGTCTTTTCTTTAATTTTTAAACGAGCGTAAGAATGCATTAATCGCGTTCTTACAATTAATTGGTGTGCCTCTAATTGAGGTTTTAAAGCATTTTCTCGCGTGACATTTACCCAGAACTCCAATGTGTATTTCAAACGCTTTACAGCGCCTTTATTTAGCGCTTCTGTGAAAATCAATGGTTTGTTCAGATAAGCGAAATCATAACCACCCATCAACGTAAAATCTCGTAGAATCATCAAACCATTTGCACCGGTTCTCATACAGAATCGTGCGCCTGTGTTGGCTAAACTTTCATCAAACCATTCTGGTGTATTCTGCAGGTGAAAGAAGAATTTTTTCAAATTCGCTGGTGCATCATCATTTTCAGAAATTGGTTCTGCTGAATATTTATGAATTAATTTACTTGCATCTTTGTATTTGAGTTTCAAATAGGTTTCTTTCACGACTTCATCTCCCAACTCATCGACTTGATGGTAGAGTGGAGCGTATTTGTAAAAGGTTTGAATATCTGGTTTTAATTCTGACCAATCCAGTAGTTCTTTTCCGTTTCCCCGTTCCCAGAAGTTTTTGAAATGAGTGGCGTTTTGGAATTTTGGTGTCATGGTTTATATGGCTGAAATGGATTAGTTATTTTAACGCAAAGACGCAAAGATTTTTAAACATCATCCTTCTGAAATTACGGTCACAAAGGCGTTTGACTTCGTCGAATCTTCGATTTCACTTAGCAAAGAGAAATTGATCTTTTTTATAAATAAAATTCATTTTAACTTCATTAAGATACGCAATTCTTTTATCAATTTTTAAACCAACTTTGTTGCTACAACTGCCTTGCAATAGGGATAGTAGTGGAAATCCTTTTTTCTCAGAAAAAAGATTGCAACGTATAGCCCGACCCACGCGGCTGGAAAAGCGAGGCGAGGGGATTGCCCAAATTATCATACAAAAAAACCTCCCGAAAATTCGAGAGGTTTCTATTGCTAATTGTTTATTATCAACTACTTATGTCCTATAGAGAAGCAGAATGCACCAACAAATCAGCTAATTTGTTAGAGTATCCCATTTCGTTGTCATACCAAGAAACGATTTTCACGAATTGTGGAGACAACATGATTCCAGCATCTTTATCGAAAACTGAAGTTCTTTTCTCACCTACAAAATCTTGAGAAACTACCGCATCTTCCGTGTATCCTAAAATTCCTTTTAATTCACCTTCTGAAGCCGCTTTCATTGCCTGACAGATTTCTTCGTAAGAAGTTGGTTTTTCTAATCTTACCGTTAAGTCAACTACAGAAACGTCTGCTGTTGGTACTCTGAAAGACATACCGGTTAGTTTTCCGTTCAAAGCAGGAATTACTTTTCCTACTGCTTTTGCAGCTCCTGTAGAAGAAGGGATGATGTTGTTCAAAGCAGAACGTCCACCTCTCCAGTCTTTCATTGATGGTCCGTCAACTGTTTTTTGAGTCGCGGTAGTTGCGTGAACAGTTGTCATTAAACCTTCAACAATCCCAAAGTTGTCGTGCATTACTTTTGCAATCGGCGCCAAACAGTTGGTTGTACAAGAAGCATTAGAGAAAATTTTAATATCGTCTGTCAATTCTTTGTGGTTCACACCCATTACAAACATTGGCGTATCATCTTTCGATGGAGCAGAAAGAATTACTTTTTTTGCTCCCGCGTTGATGTGAGCCTGAGCCAAATCTTTCGAAAGGAATAAACCAGTAGATTCTACGATGTATTCTGCACCTACTTCGTTCCATTTCAAGTTATTAGGATCTCTTTCTGCAGTTACTCTGATTTTCTTTCCGTTTACGATAAGGTCATTTCCTTCTACAGAAATATCTCCTTTAAATTCACCATGTACAGAATCATACTTTAGCATATACGCCATATATTCGGCATTGATAAGGTCGTTGATTCCTACAACTTCGATGTTTTCTCTTTCGGCCATTGCTCTGAAAACAAGACGACCAATTCTACCGAATCCGTTGATTCCTACTTTGATTGTTGACATAATTTCTATTTTAAGATTATATTTATTAATTAAATGGCCAGAATTTCTGAAATTTTCAGCAAATCCTGATCGAGTTCATTGTGTTTTTTTACAGCTTCTTCAATTGGCGTGTATACCATTTTGTTGGACTTCATTCCGACCATCATATTGGTTTTTCCTTTCATGAGTCCGATCACGGCGCCGTATCCCAATCTACTCGCTAAAACACGGTCGGCACAACTTGGTGATCCACCTCTCTGAATATGTCCTAGGACCGCAACACGAATGTCGTAATCAGGAAAACCTGCTTTAGTGGCTTTTGCAATATCGTAAATACTACCCAATTTTTCACCTTCAGCTACAACTACGATACTTGAGGCTTTTCCGGCTTTTTCTGCTCTTTCGAAAGTAGCGAAAAGTTCTTCAATACTGTCTTTTTTTTCTGGAATTAAAATTCCGATGGCTCCCGTAGCCAAACCACTGTTTAGAGCAATAAAACCGGCATCACGACCCATTACTTCCACGAAGAAAATTCTGTTGTGTGAAGTTGCGGTATCTCTGATTTTGTCGATGGCTTCCATGGCGGTATTCAAAGCGGTATCATACCCAATGGTATTATCGGTACCGAAAATATCATTGTCGATCGTTCCGGGAACACCAATTACCTGAATGCCGTATTCTTCACAGAAAACTTTTGCGCCTTTGAAAGTTCCATCTCCACCGATGCAAACCATTCCATCGATGCCGTGTTTCTGACAATTTTCAAAAGCCTTTTTTCTGCCGGCCGCAGTTTTAAATTCTAATGAACGTGCAGATTTTAAAATGGTGCCGCCTTCCGTGATAATATTTTTAACGGATCGAGGTCCCATTCTCGTAAAATCGTCATTGATTAAACCATTATAGCCTTCTCTTACGCCGTAACATTCTATCTTGTAGTGACTTGCAGTTCGAACAACTGCACGTAGAGCAGCGTTCATACCGGGAGAATCACCTCCTGAAGTAAGTACCACAATCTTTTTCACCGCACTGTCTATCATATAAAAAAATTTCAGCACAAATTTACGAAATCTAAAGGAATTTTTGAGCCTTTGATACAGAAGATTTGTCACCTCTGGTTAAGAAGTCACTAGATGAGAATTTATGTTCAAATCTCGATTTAAAAAAGGTTGAATTTTTTTTCTGTTTTAAATTTGTATATTTTTGCCAAATGTTGAGAAACAGAACACACCAAAAATTTTTAGCGACGCTTTTCGCGGGCGTTTATCTTTTTGTGGCTTTGTTTTCTCAAAATTTTCATGAACATGGTAGTGGGGAAATTTTAAAAGATTTCCATTTTACAAAGGTCGATAAAACCTTTTCGACCTCCTCTAAAATAGTACATTATACAGACTGTCTTTCCTGTCATTTTCTGCACGAAGCAAAATATATAACCGCTCAGGCTTTTTTCTTTAAAGCAATAGCAGCGGAGGAACTTCACTTAGGAAATTTTTCCTTTGAAAAAATCGCGCTTCATTCTGCATTCTACAATTATTACTTACGCGGCCCGCCCGTATTTTTCATTTAACTACAACCTTTTTTCGAAATGAATACTAAAGAATTGATTTTCAGTTTTTTAATGTTCACGTTTTTTTTATTCTTAAACTCAATTTAAATGAAATTTACTTTAAATATCATGGCAATCTTTTTTGGATTGTTATTAGCGAACGCGCAAACGACTTTTACAGTCAAAGGGAAAGTGATCGATTATCACGACAAAGTTCCCTTAAAAGACGCCTCAATTATCATTGGCAAAACAACCCAAGTTTCGGATGTTAATGGTAATTTTACCTTTAAAACAGTAGAAAAAGGAAATTACACGCTTATTGCAAATCACCCCGATTGTGATGCGGTTACGGAAGAACTCAACGTGAATAAAGATTTGGAGATTACACTTCAACTGGAACATCACGTTGAAGAAATTGAAACAATTACACTTCACGGAACGCATAAAAACACCAATTCCCTTATTGTAAAATCTTTGGATAGAAGTGAAATCGACCGTAATTCCACAGAAAATTTAGGAAATATTTTGTCGAGCATTTCGGGTGTCGGCGCCTTGAAAAGTGGAAATAATATTGCCAAACCGATTATCCACGGATTGTACGGAAGTCGAGTTCCTATCATTAATAATGGCGTAAAAATGGCGGATCAAGAATGGGGCGTTGAACATGCACCAAATATTGACGTTAACCAATTTGATCATGTCGATGTGATTAAAGGTGCTTCTGCCTTAAAATACGGAAGTGACGCCATCGGTGGAGTAGTTGTACTGGAACCTGCCGTTTTTAAAAGAAAAGATACCATTCAGGGAAGTGCAAATCTTTCTGGAATATCAAACGGTCGAGGCGTTGGACTTGGAATTAATTTATTAAAAACCTGGGAAAATGGTTGGGCTATAAAAACAACGGGCGGATTTAAGAAATTAGGAGACTTGAAAACGCCTGATTATAATTTGATGAATACCGGTTTGCAAAATCAATCCTTCAGTTTTACGGTTCAGAACAATACTTTCTTACGAGGAATTTCTTTTGATTACAGCGTGACCAATTCTGAGATCGGAATTTACAGAGGTTCTGATTTGGGCAATTTAGAAGATTTTTATAAAGCCTTAACCTTCGATATTCCGATTTATGAAAGAGACTTTTCTTATTCGATTGATAATCCAAAACAAGATGTTCAGCATCATATTGCCAAAATTTCTGCTTTTAAAAGATTTGAAAATCTGGGGAAAGTTTCGGTGGATTATAACTTTCAATACAATCATAGAAAGGAATATGATGTGAGAAGAGGTGAATTGGCTCAAATTCCATCTTTGGATTTGGAATTGTTTACGAATCAATTTAACATCAATGATTTTATCGAGCGACAGTTCTGGAGTTTAGAAACTGGAATCGATTTAAAATACCAGTTTAATTATTCTACGCCAGAAACTCAGGCCCGAAGATTGGTTCCAAATTATGATCAATATTCTGGCGGCGTTTATTCTGTCTTCAAATGTAAGTTGACTCCAGAATTAAATGCAGAAGCTGGATTGAGATATGATGTTGCAAAATATGAAGTCAAAAAATGGTACGATTTAAGCGATTGGGAAAATCTGTACTCGAATGATTTTTCACAGTTTTATGTGAAGACGGAGGGTAACCGTGTTTTTACAAAACCAAATTTGACGTACAAGAATCTATCATTTAATGCAGGATTAGATTATCAGCCTTCCAAGAATTTAGATATCAAATTAAACTATGCGAAAGTCGGAAGAACGCCCAATATTGCAGAACTTTTTGCGGATGGATTGCATCATTCCGCGGCGATCATCGAAGTGGGAAATATGGGAATTAAAAATGAAGATGGAAACCAATTTAATTTAAATATCGATGGGAAATTAAATATTTTAGATGGTTTCAGAATTACCGTAAACCCGTACTTATTCATCACGAAAAACTTCATCACTGAAATTCCGACTGGCATTCAGAATACGATCCGAGGTGTTTTCCCAGTTTGGTCTTACAAACAAATCGACGCAAAAATGTACGGTGTAGATGTTGATGCGCAGTTAAAATTAAATGATCGTTTTGTATATCACGGTAATTTCTCCTACATCAATGGTCAAGATGAAACCAACAATCAACCTTTAATACTGATGGTTCCAACGAATTTTACCAACAGTTTAGAATTTAAAAATGAAGGTTGGAGAAATTTCTATTTCAAAGTTCAACAGCAAACGTTCTTACAACAAAAAAGATTTCCAGTTTACAATCCAACCATCAATATTTTCGAAAATGGAGTAGAGGTTGAGAAAACTTTAGATCTGTCTACGCCGCCGCCAACCTATACTTTGTGGAGTATTCAAACCGGGTTTGATTTTAATAAACATTTTACGGCTGGTTTAAATGTGACTAATCTTTTTGATACGAATTACAAAGATTACCTGAACAGAATGCGTTATTTCTCTTTTGAAATGGGCAGAAATATTATTTTCAATGTAAAATATAACTTCTAAATTCATTAAAAATGAAATCATTAATTAAACTTAAATATTTCGTCTTTCTATTAATAGTACTATTTTCAGTAAGCTGTAGCCGTGCTGACGAAGATGAAGATGTTCTTTCTCAGGAAGATATTTCTAATATAATTTTAAATGTACAAGACGACATAACCGGCATTACAACTACCTATAATTACACCGTTAATTCTACAACGAATCCGGATATTAAATTAACAGATGGAAAAACTTATACCGTAAATGCCGTTTTCCTAAATGGAAATGAAGACGAAACGCAAAGCATCATCGAAGCGAAAGATGAGCATTTTCTGCTTTTCAGTTTTCAGAATGCTGATATTGATTTGAAAAGAATTGATGCGGAATCTGCAGTTAGAAGTGACGGTAAAAGAATTGGGCTTACCACGAAATGGACGGTTATTAAAGCCGAGAACGGAAAAAACCCGCAATTGGTATTGACCTTAATTCACGACGCATCTTCGGTAAATGAAGAGAAAAGTGGCAGTGTTTTCGGCACAGTTCAAGGTGGCGAAACCGATGCAATGGCAACTTACGAGATCAGTAATCTCTAAAAGTTTCAGTTGCCAAATTATTGCTTCCCACACTTTCACGTCCTATAAAAATATTCAAAAAAAAATTACTATTTTTGCAACCTAAATTTTCAATAAATTACAATGAACGTTACAGCGACCAACCACGACGAAGTAAGTGCGTTACTTACAGTTACTTTAGATAAGTCAGATTACAAAGATAAAGTTGAAAAGCAATTGATCAACTACGCAAAAAATGCACAAGTTCCTGGATTCAGAAAAGGAAAAGTACCATTGAGCATGGTGAGAAAACAATATGAAGCAGGAATTGCTTTCGAAGAAATCAACAAGCAGGTTTCAGACGCACTGAACAACTATGTTAATGACAATAAATTAAGATTGGTAGGTCAGCCAGTTCCACAACCTGTTGAGGAATTAGATCATACTGCAGACCAGCTTTCTGTAGGTTTTGAAGTAGGTTATGAACCAGAATTTACAATCGATTTATCGAAATATGAAGCGCCACATTATAAAGTAGAAGCTTCTGAAAAAGAGATTGGACAAAGCATCGAAAATATGCAGAAGCGTTTCGCAGAGCAGGTTCCACAAGATGCAATCGGCGAAGACACGACCATTTCATTGGAAATTAGCCAAGTTGTTGAAGAAGATGCAGAAGGTGCGCACAATCATCCGCCGAAAAATGTAACCATCGATGCAACTAGAAAAGAAGCTTTCAAATTGGTAAAAGATTTGAAAATGGATGGTTCTGTAAAAGTTTCTAAAGCAGAATTAGAAAGTAATGAGGAATTGGCGAAAGAACTAAGCTTCACCAAAGAAGAAGTTGAACATTTACACCACGACCAAATCGAGGTTAAAGTGAAAGATTTCTTCGGTCTTAAATTGGCAGAGTTGAACCAGGAATTATTCGATAAAGTGTATGGTGAAGGAACTATAAAATCTGAAGAAGAATTAAAAGAAAAAGTAAAAGCCGAATTGGATGAATATTTCCAGCAGAATGCAGATGTTCATTTCGTAAACAAAGTCTTAGCGCAGGTTACTGAAAAAGAAGACGTGAAACTTCCGGAAGATTTCTTGGTAAAATGGTTGGTTTTCAGCAATGAAAATGTAACGACAGAAGAACAGGCAAAAGAAATTTTAGAAACAGAAAAAAGTCAATTGAAATATCAAATTCTTGAAGGGAAATTGATGACCGATAACGATATTAAATTAGATTATACTGATGTTTTAGCACAAGCTGAACAATTGGTTCGTAATCAGTTGGCGATCTACGGAATTCACCATTTACCGGATGAAGAAGTACAGAAATACGCTGTGGAAATGTTAAAAGATCAGGAGCAGGTTCGTCAGATTTCATCTGAAGTTGGAATGGCGAAATTGAAAGATGTGATTTTAGAAAAAGCATCCAAAAAAGAAACTGTAATTTCTCACGATGAGTTTTTAGAAGAATTGAAAAAGTAAACTCTTCTCTTAAATATAAAATCCGTCTCGATCTATTATCGAGACGGATTTTTTTATGGAGAAAATTCTTAAATTTTAGTAATTAAAAGAATTTATATTTTCGTTTTCAATGAGGTATATTTCTAGATCTTCAAGCTGTTTATTAGTAATGTGAAGATCCATGGTCACCAATATAAAATCGTCTCTTTTCTCCAGAGCAATTTGATAACCTACTTTCGATATATTTTTAATATCCTTTACAATCGCCTTTTTCGCCTGAAAACGGTCTGTTGAAATTTTAAACTTCAGAATTTTATTATGATGGTAAGCTAAAAGATGTTTGGTCAAAACTTTAGCAACATAAATTATAATCAGCGCTGAAATTAAAAAGGTAAACGCAATATAAATTTCCCCAAAACCAATCGACATTCCGATGGCTGCTGCAATCCAGATAATTCCGGCCGTAGTTAAACCATAAACATTAAATCCTTCCTTGAAAATTACGCCAGCGCCCAGAAAACCAATTCCGCTCACAATATAAGATGCAATTCTGGTTGGGTCGCCGGTTCCTGCCAATTTGTAGGAAAGAATGGAAAAAAGGGTAGAACCCAGACAAATAATGGTAATGGTTTTTAAGCCCGCGGATTTGTCTTTCATTTCGCGCTCGAAACCCAGAATTAATCCGGCAATCAAAGAGATAATTGCTTTATAAATATCTAAAAGTTCAAAGTGCTCGGACATTTTTATTTAAAGATAGAAATTATTTACGAACCGTATTCTTTTTTCCACTCGTCGGCAGCGTCGCAAAGAGTTTGATAAAATTCTTCACCGTACTTTCTAATGAGTGGAGTTTTCACAAACTTATAGATAGGAACCTGTAATTCCCGGCCCAAAGTGCACGCATCACTGCAAATATCCCATTTGTGGTAATTCAGTGCTGTAAAGGTTCTGTATTCGTCTACACGAATTGGATAAAGGTGGCAGGAGATTGGTTTTTGCCAGTCGACTGCGCCGTCTTCGTACGCTTTTTCAATTCCGCATTTGGTAATTCCTTTTTCATCAAAAATAACGTACGCACATTCTTTATCTTCAACCATTGGCGTTACATAATCACCGTCATTGGGATCTATTACCCAAGTTCCCTGTCTTTCGATCGCTTCTACACCTTCTTTTCGAAGATAAGGTTTTACCTGTTCGAAAATACGGTCCAGAATTACGGTTTCTTCTTTGTTCAGGGGCGCGCCGATATCGCCTTCTACACAGCAGGCGCCTTTGCATTTGCTTAAATTACATACAAATTCTTCAGAGAAAATATCTTCAGAAATTAATTTATCGTCAATTTGGATCATGTTTAATAAAAATTAAAATAAGAGGAAAGTTTAAAGAGCAGCAACGAAAAAATAATGGTCCACAAACCGGCTTCCTGAAGCCAATGTTTCTTAGAAAATTTTAACATTCTGCTGAGTATAATAGAAGCTGGCAGAGCCAACAATAATAGATATTCATAGGTTTTGCCCATGTACAAAAATATGGTAATCATCTGAGCCAAAGAAAATACCAGTAAGAATGTATATTTAAAACGGCTGGTCGGACTTTTTTTGTTAAAGTTCCGAAAGTGGTCCGCAACGGCGTGAATGAGAAAAATAGCCACAGGACTAAGCCACAAAAGATGGTCAAACTTCTTGGTTGCTGTAAATCCTCCGAAGGGAAAATAGGCGGTATTCCAGGAATTTAATTTAAAAAAATAAGCAACTGAAAAATAGGAAATTGCAATCAAAAGAAATCCGAAAAACAATCGAAAAACGTGCAGCCCGATGCGGTCAGATGTTCCTATAATATGAAATATAACGAAAATTGACATGGGCCACGTTGTCGGCAGAAAAATGAAATTAAAAGCCAAGATGGTGCCTACCAGAATATATGAGTTTTTACGCACCAATAAATCATCATCAGTGAGGAGAAGAAGGATAATAGAATTGGTGAATAGTGAGACTGCAATTCCAATGTCGAGATCTCCGGGATATAAGGCGAAGACAAAAACGGTGTACACAAAAAGAGGCAAATGACTTTGGTAATTAAGATCGATAGCGTTAAAACAGAAGTATCCAAGTGCCACACCTGCAAATGTTACCACCGCCGAAATAACTTCTAAAGTATTGAAATCTAAAAAGTTAAAACTGATTACAATTAAAAGCAATATACCAATATACACCGGAACAGAAAAAATATTGCTTTCTTTTGAAAGTAATCGAAACATTTTTTATAAATTTGTGCAAAGTTAATTTAAAAAAGGAAAAAATGACATCAATATTTCTACTAATCAGCGAGTTCTTTAAATGGTCTTTCGGTTTTTTTGATTTTGCATCTAATTTTGTAAACTGGATTCTATTCTTTGCTGCAGTAGCACTCTTCTGTTATTGGTGTTACGTTTTAGTAAAAGTTTTGGGCGGAAATAAAGATAAAGAATATTTTTCTCCAACAGAAGGCCATTATCCTTATTATGACCCAAGAATTTACAAAAAAGACTAGTGAATAATTGATATCGTTTTAACGATAAAAATCCCGAAATTTTTTGAATTTCGGGATTTTATTTTTATTTTTTTATTAATGAATAGGAATCACTAAAACTGGAATGTGAGATCTTCTGGTGAGTTCTTTGGTTAAACTTCCCACAAAAACATCATACATATTGCTTCGTCCGTGAGAGCCCATTACAATATATCCTGCAGATTTATCTTTTGCATATTCCAGGATAATATCACCGGCAACACCTTGTTTTAAAAGATGTTCACAATCAATGCCCTGTGCAATAATGCGTTGTTCTAAATTATTCAACTGCATCAATTCCTGCTTGATTTCATTTTGCTCCACTTCCGGAAAATATTGAAATCCCATATCGCCAATCGCAAAACCAATGTCTGCCGGCGCCACATGAATCAGGCAGATTTTTCCGTTGGCTTCCTTTGCAAATTTCACTGCGCCTTCCACTAATTTTTCGGTCGCGTCTGAAAAATCTACGGGTAAAATAATGTTTATCATGATCTTTAATTTTGTTCCTTAAAGTTACAAATATATTCTGATACCTTCAATTATTTGCTTATTGAATTCTAAGTTTAAAAACCTTCTGATCTTCCAGAAATGCTTGCAATTCGTCATTTTCGGAAACTTTCCCAACTCCTTTTGGTGTACCTGTAAATATTAAATCACCGACTCGTAAAGTGAAGTACTGAGAGACAAAAGCAATGATTTGTTCTGGGGAGAAAATCATCAGCGAGGTATTTCCATTTTGAACTTCCTGCTTATTCTTTAAGAGTGAAAAATTGAGATTTTTCATATCATACTCTTTCTTATTGAAAAATTCTGAAAGTACCGCGCTTCCATCAAATCCTTTTGAAAGTTCCCAAGGCAATCCTTTCGATTTCAGTTTGCTCTGTAAATCGCGTGCGGTGAAATCAATTCCTAAGCCGATTTCATCATAATGTTTGTCGGCATTTTCTTCAAGAATATATTTTCCGCCTTTGGATATTTTTAAAACAACCTCCAATTCATAATGTACATCGTTCGAAAATTCAGGAATATAGAAATCATTTCCTTTTAAGATCGCCGTGTCGGGTTTCATAAAAATCACGGGGCTTTCCGGGATTTCATTTCCCAATTCCTGTGCGTGTTCTGCGTAATTTCTACCAATGCAAATGATTTTCATATCGTTTTATTTACTATTTAAAATTTACTTCTCAACTGAATTCCTGTCAAAACTTTCTTGGTATATAAAGGGAAATCAGCATTCTGAATCCAACCGTAATATCCCAAATCTTTCTGGAAAACGTCTTTCACGCGCTGACCTTTATATTTGCCAAAGCTGAAAACTTCTTTTTCTTCCTTATCAAAAGCAATAAAACCGGCTAAATCTGCAAATTTATGGTGTGATGAAATTTCGCTCAATCCGGCAATGTCATTCGGTAAATCTGGGTAATGACCCACCTGTGCATCTAAAACTTCAAAAGTTGCCAATACATCTGCTTCTGCGGAATGGGCATTTTCAAGGCTTTTTCGACAGTAAAACTGATAAGCTGCTGTTAAATTTCGCGGTTCCATCTTATGAAAAATAGTTTGTGCATCAACCAGTTTAAATTTAGTCAGATCAAAATCGAAACCTGCACGCAAAAGTTCTTCTGCCAAGAGCGGAACATCAAAACGATTTGAATTAAAACCACCTAAATCACATCCCGTAATCATATCGATTACCTTTCCGGCAATTTCCTTAAATGTTGGCGAATCTTTTACGTCTTCATTAGTTATCCCATGAATATCTGATGATTCTTTTGGGATAAACATTTCTGGATTTACGAGCCAAGTTTTACTTTCGCGTGAGGCGTCGGGATTTACTTTTAATATCGAAATTTCTACGATGCGGTCTTTTGCAACCTGTATTCCTGTTGTTTCCAGGTCAAATACGCAAAGTGGTTTATGCAGTTTTAAGTTCATTTTAAATAGATTGGATTTTATAATCGGATTGTAAAAGAAGAAAATTTTATTTCAACTGTTTCTGAAAAAACATAGAAACGAGAATGTAATACAAAATAACGAGCGGTATGCCCGGAATTTTAAATAAAATTAAAAGTACTATCGCTCCTAAAAGCAAAGCAATTTTCGAATAATTGTCTTTTACCTGCATCGATTTGAATTTCATTGAAATCATTTTAATCGGGCTCACCAAAATCAGCGAAGAAATTAAAGTGATCACGATTAATAACAGGGAATTATCGAAAAATATTTTGAAAGCACCATTTGCTAAAAAAGCGAAATAAAGTCCAAAAATTAAAATGGTGTTTGAAGGCGTATTTAAACCTTTAAAATAATAAGTTTGCTCTTCGTCGAGATTAAAAATTGCCAAACGCAAACAAGAAAACAAGGTGATAAAAAGACCGATGTACTTCAGTTCAAAAGGTAAGTCGAATCCTAAAAGCTGTGTGCCAAATGGTTCTAAAGCTTTAAACATCGTCACGCCAGGCAATAAACCAAAACTCACCATATCTGCCAATGAATCGAGCTGCACGCCAAGTGGTGAATTCGATTTTAAAGCACGCGCTACAAAGCCGTCAAAAAAATCCAGAATCAGAGAAATAATGATGCAAATCGCGGTTGTTTTGTAATCTCCAGTAATCAGATGTATTACACCGATGCTGCCCGACATTAGATTTCCTAAAGTCAGCATATTGGCCAAATTGTTTTTAAAGAAACTCATAGATACAAAAGTAAGGTTTTTATTGATTTTTCGCCGCTTTTCCGACCGAGACCAGAATCCGTTCAAGATGCGAAAATAATGTAAATTTGCACCATTATTTTCAGAAAATTAATGAAAGAAATTAGAAAGCAAGAAATTTTCGCATTAGTGTACAGAATATTTTTGGCCTATTTGTTTTATCAGGTAGCGCGCATTCTTTTTTGGGTGTTCAATAAAAATCTAATTCCTGTAGATGGCGTTTTAGATTATCTAAATATCGCTTACCGCGGTTTTGCTTTTGATACCACAGCGATTCTCTATGTAAATTCTCTTTTTATTCTTTTAAGTTTAATTCCTATTTTAATAAATACGAAGAAATCTTATCAGAAATTTCTTTTTTACCTTTATTTCATTACGAATGGAATTGGCTACTGCTTAAATTTCGGGGATTTTATTTATTATAAATTTTCCCAGGCACGCCTTACAACGGCAGCGCTACAGGTTGCGCAGCACGAAAGTAATATTGGTAAGGTTTTTCTTGCTTCGCTTGTAGAATATCCTTTTGTTTTAATATGGTTTATCATTTTGATGATTGCTTGGGTTTTTCTTTATCTAAAGGTTAAGGTAAAAGGAAATACACCTAAAAAACTCATTCCCTATTTTATACTTTCAATACTCACACTTTGTTTAACTGCGCTTCTGGTCGTTGGCGGAATTCGGGGTGATTTTAAACATTCAACACGACCGATCAATCTTGTAGATGCGAATCGCCACGTTACCAAACCCGTGCAGGCAAATTTGGTATTGAACAGTGTTTTCTCTTTTTTCCGAACTTTGAATACGAATAACTTTAAAGAAGTTCATTTTGTAGATGAAAGTTTTATCGAGGAAAATATCAAGCCCTATAAATTGTATATTCGCGAGGAAGTTTCGCCGAAACCTAATATTGTGATTTTTATTCTTGAAAGTTTTAGCAAGGAATATTCCGGAGCTTTTAATCAAAATACCGATATTAAAAACTTTGTTTCCTATACGCCGTTTTTCGACAGTTTAGCTTCGCAAAGTTTAATTGCGACAAATGCTTTTGCAAACGGGAGGCAATCAATTCATGGAATGAGTTCCGTTCTGGCAGGGATTCCCAGTCTGAAAGATGCGTTTACGAGTTCACCTTTTTCTAATCAGAAAATTCAGTCTATCGTATCGGTTTCCAATGAAATGGGTTATGATACTTCTTTCTTTCATGGTGCGCCAAACGGTTCCATGGGATTTTTAGGTTTTGGAAATATTTTGGGATTCAAACATTATTACGGAAAAACGGAGTATAATAATGATGCAGATTTTGATGGAATTTGGGGGATTTGGGATGAACCTTTTTTTCAGTATTTCGCAAAAACTTTGAATACAAAAAAAACCCCGTTTATGGCAACGATGTTTTCTGTTTCGTCACATCATCCCTTTAAAATTCCGGAAAAATACGTGGGTGAATTTAAAAAAGGTCCGCTGGAAATTCATGAACCCATTGAGTATACTGACTACGCTTTGAAAAAGTTTTTTGAAACCGCAAAAAAAATGCCTTGGTTTGACAATACTATTTTTGTTTTTGTAGCGGATCATACCAATCAGATCGGTTATCCGGAGTATGAAAAAGCGATGAATCGTTTTGCAATTCCCATTATGTTTTACTCACCGAATCAAAAATATCAATTAAAAGGAGAAGTTACAGAACCCGCTCAGCAGATTGATATTTATCCGACTTTGGTTGATTTAATGGGTTATAATAAAATAATCAGAAGTTGGGGGAGAAGTTTAGTATCTGATAAAAAAGAAGATTATATGATCATCAATTCAGATTCAATCAATGAACAGATGATGATTGGGAACTATATTTATCTTTTTAATGGGGAAGAAGTGACTGGAATTTATGCTATTCAAGATAAAGGTTTGCAGAATAATTTAATAAAACAGGCTTTAAATCCAGAAATGAAAAAGGGAATTCTTTTGACAAAAGCATGGTATCAGGATTATATGCATCGCGTGATCAACCGTAAACTGGATTAATTATTACTAAAAAATAAACGCTTGTTTAATTTCTAAGATATTGCTGAATCTTTTAATAAGTTATGATATGAATAATTAAACATTTGGCGTTTAACTTTTTTTAATTACTTTTATCCAATCAATAATTAAAAAATATTATTAAAATGAAAAAAATAGTTTTTGCTTTCGTAGCATTATTTTTCGCGACATTGTCGTATGCTCAAATTGAAGGAAAATGGAAAACAATCGATGATGAAACCGGTCAGGCTAAATCTATCGTAGAAATTACCAAAAAACCTAACGGTAAATATTATGGCAAGGTTACGCAGCTCTTAATAAAACCGGCCAATGCAAACTGTACAGATTGTAAAGACGACCGTAAAAACAAACCAATTTTGGGAATGGAAGTCATTCGTGATATGAAAAAAGAAGGTTCTGAATTTACAGGCGGAACGATTACTGATCCAAAAACAGGTAAAACTTACAAATGTAATATCACCCGTGAAGGTGACAAATTGAATGTAAGAGGTTACGTTGGCTTCTCACTTATTGGGAGAACTCAAACTTGGCACGCTGTAAAATAACAATTTACTACAACTCATATAAAAAGCATCTCTACAGAGATGCTTTTTTTCATGTCTTGAAATACCGAAATTAGCGGAAAAATCTTTACTTTTGTACTTTAATTTTTGAAAAGATTATGAAGGAATATACTTTTAGAGAAGTGATTGCGCAGGCAATGAGCGAAGAAATGCGAAAAGATGAATCCATTTATTTAATGGGTGAAGAAGTTGCCGAGTACAATGGTGCTTACAAAGCTTCTAAAGGAATGTTGGATGAGTTTGGTGCAAAAAGAGTGATTGACACTCCAATTGCTGAACTTGGATTTACCGGAATTGCAATCGGTTCTTCTATGAACGGTAACCGACCAATTGTAGAGTATATGACATTCAATTTCGCCTTGGTAGGAATTGACCAAATTATAAATAATGCAGCGAAGATCCGCCAAATGAGTGGTGGGCAATGGAGTTGTCCAGTTGTTTTTCGCGGTCCTACGGCTTCAGCAGGGCAGTTGGGAGCAACGCATTCCCAATCTTTGGAATCTTGGTTTGCCAATATTCCGGGTTTAAAAGTTGTCGTTCCTTCCAATCCATATGATGCAAAAGGTTTATTGAAAACCGCAATTCAAGATAATGATCCAGTCATTTTTATGGAATCTGAGCAGATGTATGGCGATAAAATGGAAATCCCCGAAGAAGAATATTATATTCCAATCGGAAAAGCAGATATTAAAAAAAAGGGTACCGATGTTACTTTAGTTTCTTTTGGAAAAATCATGAAGTTGGCGATTCAGGCAGCTGAAGATTTAGAAAAAGAAGGAATTTCTGTAGAAGTTATCGATTTACGAACAGTTCGTCCTATTGATTATGATACTGTTTTAGAATCTGTAAAGAAAACAAATCGCTTGGTTGTTTTAGAAGAAGCGTGGCCACTTGGCTCTATTGCAACTGAGATTACCTATATGGTTCAGCAGAAAGCTTTTGATTATCTAGATGCTCCTATCAAAAGAATCACGACGCCAGATGCTCCTGCACCATATTCTGCACCGCTTTTTGCCGAATGGTTTCCTAAATTAGAAAAGGTAAAAGAAGAAATTAAAAAAGCACTTTACATTAAAGCTTAAATCATATAAAACTCTCGAAAGGGAGTTTTTTTTATTTGAAAAAAGTGCAAAAGAAAAGCAGAGAATCGTTTACCTTTGACGAAATTTTTCCAGCTTATGTCTGAAAGCATTACCTCGCATTTTGATACCAAGAAACTCAGCGCCGTAGGAGTTTTAGTTTCGCTCGGAATCGTTTTTGGCGATATCGGAACATCGCCACTTTATGTGATGAAAGCGATCGTAAATGCGCGCCATGGAACAGGAAATCTACCGTTCGATGAATATATTGAAGGTGCGCTTTCCTGCATCATCTGGACCCTGACGATGCAAACGACACTGAAATATGTGGTGATTGCCTTGCGGGCAGATAATAAAGGGGAAGGTGGCATTTTATCTTTATATTCATTGGTCAAAAAACTAAAGAAGAAATGGCTGTATGTCGTCGCAATTATCGGCGCCTCGACGTTGGTGGCAGATAGTATTATTACCCCTTCTTTAACGGTAATGTCTGCGGTCGAAGGCCTTAAAATATTTTCGCCTCATACGCCAGTTGTAGGAATTACGCTGGTAATTTTAGCAATCGTATTTATCGTTCAGCAGTTTGGTACAGCTTCTATCGGAAAACTTTTCGGACCTGTGATGGTGCTTTGGTTTTTGGTTTTAGGAATATTTGGTTCTATACATATCGTTGATCATTTTGAAATTTTAAAAGCCTTTAATCCATATTACGCTTACAATTTAATTACACACTCACCGAGTGCGATTGTTATTATGGGCGCGGTTTTTTTATGTACGACTGGAGCTGAAGCTTTGTATTCTGATTTGGGACATTGCGGCAAAAAGAATATCCGTGTAAGTTGGATTTTTGTAAAAACGATGTTGATTTTAAATTATTTAGGTCAAGGTGCCTGGTTGTTAGATAATCCTCTAAAAGTCTCTGAAGGAATTAATCCAATTTTTGGAATCATGCCAGAATGGGCAATTTTACCTGGTGTTATTTTGGCGACGGCTGCTGCAATTATCGCAAGTCAGTCTGTGATCACAGGTTCTTTCACCATGTTCTCGGAAGCAATGTCTGTGACTTTTTGGCCCAACCAACAAATCGATTATCCGTCTGGAGTGAAAGGTCAAATGTACATTCCGCGGGTAAACTGGGGATTGATGTTTCTCTGTTTCATCGTCGTGATATATTTTCAGAAATCTGAAGCCATGGAAGCTGCCTACGGTTTAACAATTACCATCACGATGTTGATGACGACCGTTTTACTCTTTTTCTGGCTCAGCCGTAATAAAGCAACACGGGTTTTTGCAATTGGCTTTATTGTAGTCTACTTATTCATTGAACTCGGTTTCTTTTATGCCAATGTTATTAAGTTCTTCGACGGTGGTTGGCTGACAATGGTCTTAGGCGGATTCATTGCAGTCTGTATGTATGCTTGGTATAATGGGCGTTCTATCAAAGGTAAATTCATCAAATTCGTTAAACTAGACAAATATGTTCCTGTTATTAAAGAATTGAAACTCGATGAAACAATCCCAAAATACGCCACGAATCTTGCCTTTTTAAGCCGTGCGAAAAGAGCAGATGAAGTTGAAGCCAAGATCATCTACTCGATTATGAGGAAACAGCCGAAAAGAGCAGATCACTATTTTATACTTAATATTTCGAATCAGGAAGATCCTTTCACCTTTAAATATACCGTTGACGAAATTATGCCAGGAACAATTTACCGCGTTAATTTTATGTTAGGCTTTAAAGTTGATCGCCGGATTAATGACTATTTCGATCAGGTTTTAGAAGATATGATGGAAGATGGAAGTATTCCGTCTCGCAGCAGCCATCCATCTTTGCGTGGTTATAATGTTCCGCCGGATTTAAAATATGTTATTATTGATAATACTTACATTAATGATACTTTGCTCACTGTGAAAGAGAAAATTATTCTTAATATCTATAATTTTGTGAAATATATTGGCAGTGATGATTTCAAAGCTTGGGGAATTTCCGCGCATAATGTAGTCGTAGAATCTGCGCCATTGCTGGATCAGAAAATTATTACAAATAAAATTAAACAGGTAAATTTCCGTCGCTACGATTCTTAATTAAAGCATTTTTGCAAAATTTAGTCTATCAGCCATTAATAAAATTATCGGTAAATTTGCACATATTTAAATTAGATGGACGCGAAACATAAAGAGCTTAATATTGCCACAATTAAAGAGGTTTTACGACAGTATCTGCAGGAAAAAGGGTTTAGAAATACGCCAGAACGGTATACAATTTTAGAGGAAATCTACAATATGGAGCATCACTTCAATGTTGATGATCTTTATCTTTTGATGATGCAGAAAAAGTACCATGTTTCGAAAGCGACTATTTACAATACCATCGAAATATTTTTGGATGCCGGCCTGATCAGAAAACATCAGTTTGGCGAAAAAACCTTGACTTCTTCATCCTACGAGAAATCTTATTTTGATAAGCAGCACGATCATTTGGTTATTTATAAAAAAGATTCCGACAAGGTAATACAGGAAATTATTGAATTTTGTGATCCCAGAATTCAAGGGATTAAGGATTCGATTGAAGAGGCTTTTGGCGTAAATATTGATTCCCACTCACTTTATTTTTACGGAACCAAAAAGGATTAATGAAAAAACTTTTCGTTTTTTTTCTCTTCATCAGCGCCCATTTTTTTGCGCAGATCAATACCCAGCCTCAACAAGATTTGGTAAAAGATCCTTACTTTAATAATGCCCAGACAGGTGCAACCGCTGAAAAAGTAAAACTCATTCACTCCGATTTTTTTCAGAAAGCTTTAGATAAATATAATGGGAATCCTTACTTTTCCGGAAATGTGCAATTCGCGCATCAGGGTTCAATTTTAACTGCTGATGTGGTCATCTTTTATCAGGAACAAAACTTCGTAAAAGCCATCGGGAATGTTCGACTTCAGAATGCTGATGGTTCGGTAATCACGTCCGGAGAAATGGAATACGACGGAAATACACAAAAAGGTATTGCCCGAAAAAAAGTTTTACTTACCGATCCGGGTCAAACCATTCAAACCGAAACACTTTATTACGACCGCCTTTCGAACAAAGCCTACTTCAATACAGGCGGGACGATTACGAAAGACGGAAACGTGATGTATACCAAGTCGGCCACCTACGATTTAAACAGCAGAATCATTGATTTTACCGGAAACGTAAAGATTGATAATCCTGAATATACGGTTGAAGGCGTAAATATTGTTCAAAATCAAAATACAAATACGGCAACTTTTAACGGAGCTACTACGATTACGAATAAAAAGAACCCGAGCAACCTGATTTACACGGAGAAAGGAACGTATAATATGAATTCCAAGGAAGTATATCTCAAAAAGAATTCCCGAATTCACTACAACGGAAAGTTACTTACAGGCGACGACATGTACTTCAATCAAATTACCGGTTTTGGAACTGCCAAAGGAAATGTAACCTTGCGCGATCCCAGGGAAAATAGGTATATGAAAGGAGGTTATGCCGAAATCTATGAGAAAAAAGATTCGGCGATGATGACCGAAAAACCTTATGCAGTGAAGATTTTAGAAAAAGACTCTATGTATTTTTCAGCGGACCGAATTTTGGCTTATCAGAAAATAGATGAGCAAAATCCATTAAAGAAAAAGAGCTTTTTGCGTGCTTACCGCAAAGCGCGAATGTTTAAATCTAATATTCAGCTTCGGGCGGATTCTCTAAGCTTTAATGAAACAGACGGTATCATGCACTTGAACGGTAATCCGATCGCCTGGAGTGGAGAAAAACAGATCACCGGAAATAAAATTGAAGCGTATTTCGATACCGAAAATGAGTTTATAGATTCTTTGCGTGTCATCGGCGATGCATTTGCTATCAGCAAAGCAGATTCTTTGAATTTGAAAGACGAATTCAATCAGGTCAAAGGAAAATTAATGACGGTTTACTACGAGAAAAACGACGTTAAACTGGCCAAAGTAATCGGAAATGCGCAGGCAATTACGTATGCTGATGATCGAAACGAAAAAACGAAAGAAGTTGAAAGAATTGGAGTTTCATTATCCACTTGCGGAACGATTGAAGCTGAATTTGAAGACCGAAAAGTTCAGATTATTTCCTGCAATATTGGTGCAAATGTAGATACGTATCCGATGAGTTTAATTTCGCGAGAACAGCGGTTTTTTCCCGATTTTAATTGGAATACCAAAGATCGCCTGCGCACCTGGCGAGATATTTTTGTAGATTCTCCAAATTATGAAGAGATTCAATATGAAGCAAATGATGTGTTGTACAAAGCCGCGCAGAAAGCTATTGATGAGGAGAAAGCCAAAGAAGAAGCCAAAAAACCAAAACGCGTCCGGAAATAATTTTTTTTATTTGGGCGCCTTTTTCCGCCCTCCGTTCCCGCTTTTTCACTCGTCCTGCCTCCTCGCGAAAAGAGCTCCACTCAGGTCGGGGCGCAAACTGATTGCTTCTAAAGTTTAGTTTAAATTTGTATTTTGCTGTCCTATTAATTAAGGATAAGCATGACTTCTATTTTACTATATATCAAAACCAGATTAAATGAAGGTGGCGAATTCAAAGCCAGTGAAGTGGTCAATACTTGGTTAATGAAAGTGTTAGATCGCTATTTCATTTGGTTTTATATCGTTTCTATTTTTATCTTTTTTTCTCTTATTAGCTTTGTTTCAATTGGTTTTGGAGCTGAAAATGGAATTGAGTTTTTATTTAATAACGAACGCTTTCCAACACTTAATTTTTATAATTATACCAGCGTTTTAATTTTAGGGTCTCTTTTTTTTAAATTGATGTCTGAAACCGCAATAAAGCAAAGCCAGACTTTTTTTCACATGATTACTTTGTATTTCCAGAATCCGACAAAAAGATTATGGGAATTAAACAAATTTATTTTTTTTAATGGTTATGGTTTTAGAATATTAGTGAGTTCATTATTTGCAATTCCTATCGTTATTCCTTTCTATTTTTCAGCAAATATTTACTTGAACATTTTTATTGCTTACACTTTTCTTTTTTTTGCAATAGTTTTATTAAATGCAGTTGAAACCTTGCTTTATGTATTAGAACAAAATTTGAGCGTAAACACTTCTGTTTCTACTATAGTTTTATTCGTCGTTGGTTTTGTAGCAAATGCTTATTTCGATGCAAATAGAATAGTTAATCTGGTTGATTTTGCGATGATCTTAGGGCTGCTGTTATTTTCCTCACTTGCAATTCATTATTATGTAAAAACCAAATTGTGATGCTTTTCAAATATTATCTGATTCTTTTTTTAAAAAGGTTCTTTTGGATTCATTACTTGACCTTAGTAAGTCTATTTTTTGTAGGTGCAGAGATCAAAAGCTTCCTCTCGTTTGTACTTTTAGCCAATATTTTTATTCAGCAATTTAAATTATTTTCTGACTTCAAAGACGTAGTCATCCTTTGTAAATTGTATCAAAAACCGATTTATTTTATTGCGATCTTTAATGTAATTTTGGCCAGTTTCTTATTAGTGGTTTTTAAGGAAATTGTTCCACCGACTTTAATATTCGCGATACTTTTACCCGGATTTACGTTTAACATTTTTAAAACTTTATTAAATGCTCATTGAAATAAAAAATCTTAACAAATCTTTTAAAAATATAGTGGTTTTAGATAATGTAAACATTTCGATACCAGAAAGTGGAATTGTGCTTCTGAAAGGTAGAAATGGAACTGGTAAATCAACTTTATTAAAGATTATTTCTAAATTTATTAAAAAATATTCTGGATTAATTAATTACAATGATAATCTGTTTTTTGAAAAATCTGGTTTTCTTTTAGATGTCGATATCTTAATTGATGATCTAAGTTTTGAAGATAACATGCAGCTAATCGGCGGTATATTAAAAATGGAAAAAGGTGAGGTTGAGAACAAGATTGCTTTTTATCAAGACCTTTTTTCTTTACCAAGAAAAGAATTTTATAAGAACTATTCTCTAGGAATGAAAAAGAAATCTGAATTAGCAAGAACTTTAATTAATGATCCACAGTATATTTTTTGGGATGAACCTTTTAATTCTTTAGACCAAGAAAGTGTAAAAATTATTGTGGATCAAATTTTAGATAAAAATAAATTATTTTTCATCGTCACCCACGAAGATTATTTAGATAAAATCACAGATGAAATTATAGTTTTAGATTAAATATTAATTTGAAAAACAGAGTAGAATTAAGGGTGATTCATTTTACTTTCAACTAAATTTTTGCCGAACTTTGTCAAAGATTTAAATTTTGGACAAAGTTTTCTTTTATGCAACACGATTTTTTTAAATACCAGGCCCAAACCACCCAATTCGCCGCAGGTTTCGAAGTAGAAAAAGCAGCAGGTTCTTATATTTATGGTAAAAACGGGAGACGCTATTTGGATTTCGTGGCCGGCGTTTCTGCCAATACATTGGGCCATTCTCATCCGAAAATTGTTGAAGCCATTAAAACTCAGGCAGAGAAATATCTGCACGTTATGGTTTACGGCGAATATGCGCAGGAAATGCCGGTAAAATTATGCAAACTCCTCGCTGATGCTACACCTGAACCTTTAGAAGTTACTTACCTTGTCAACTCTGGCGCAGAAGCAATTGACGGTGCTTTGAAGTTGGCAAAACGTTTTACGGGCAGGGAAGAAATTATTTCCATGACGAATTCGTACCACGGAAATACGCACGGTGCATTGTCCGTTTCGGGAAATGAATATCACAAACGGGAATTCCGTCCACTCTTGCCGATGGTGAGTTTTATTGAATTTAATAATCAAGACGATTTCTCAAAAATTACCGAAAAAACGGCGTGTGTTTTAGCAGAAACCATTCAAGGTGCTGCCGGATTTTTAGTTCCTGATTCAGACTATTTTAAAAATTTAAAAAAGCGTTGTGACGAAGTTGGCGCGTTATTGATTCTCGATGAGATCCAACCTGGATTTGGACGAACTGGGAAACTTTTTGCGTTCGAACATTTCGAAATGGTTCCTGATATTTTGGTGATGGGAAAAGGAATGGGAGGTGGCGTTCCGGTGGGTGCTTTTATGAGTTCTAAAGAAATTATGCATTGTCTGTCACATTCACCGAAATTAGGCCATATCACGACATTTGGTGGTAATCCACTTATCGCAGCAGCAAGTCATGCAACTTTACAGGAAGTTTTAGAAAGTGGTTTAATGGATGAAATTCAGGAAAAAGAAAATCTATTCCGGGAATTATTGGTTCATCCTAAAATTAAAAATGTCAACGGAAAAGGTTTGATGTTGGCCGTAAATCTAGGAACTCCAGATTTTACTTTGGAAGTTGCAAAAAGTTGTATGGAAAAGGGTTTGGTTGTTTTCTGGCAATTGTACCGAAATGAATATCTGCGAATTTCGCCTCCATTGACGATTTCTTTAGCGGAAATTAGAGAAGGTTGTGCGATTATTCTGGAGGTTTTAAATGAAATTAAGTAATTTTTCTACGACTTACTTTTAATTTAAATCTTGAAGGCAAAGTAGAAGATATTTTCGGGCAAATAATTCTGAGCTTTTCTAAAAAATGTCTTTTCCGATCTTACTTTTTTCTCAGCATTCTGGAAGTGAAAGAGCGTTTTTAAAATCTTCGAAAAAGGAAACGGATTTTCTTTTAGCCCCGATGGGAGCGGCATCCCCCGATGATATAAATCATGTAATAATAGCGGGAATTTCGCAATCGGGGATATAGCGGACAGCGGGACGGGATTTAGCAGAAGAAATCAAACTTCAAGCTTCTGATTATTTAAAGTTTTGAACGATTTATATTGTTTAAATAAGAAATTAATTTATATATTGCGACACATTAAAAATAGGTAGCAATATGGCGAAAACGAAAGTGCAATATGAATTTCCAATGCACTGTCAGTCAGAGATTTTATACGAATATATGGCGAGCGCAGAGGGACTTTCGGAGTGGTTTGCAGATGATGTAGAAGAAAAAGGAGACGATTTCTTCTTTAGCTGGGGTAGTGGGCCAGAAGAGAAAGCTACGCTTATTCGTTATAAGCCAGAAAGCTTCGTGCGTTTTCGTTGGGAAGAAGATGAAGGAACCAAAAATTATTTTGAAATGACCATCGTTATTGATGATATTACAGAAGATTTGGCCCTAAATGTGGTTGATTTTTGCGATGCCGGTGACGAAGAGGAAAATAGACTCTACTGGGAAAACCTTATCGAAAATCTTAAATTGAAATTAGGCGCCTCCTAATTTTTTATTGAAAATATCATGATGAACGATTTTTCGTTCATTATTTTTTTACCCTCTAAATACTTTTATCATTTTGAAATTATCTGTTCACTCAGAGCCCGCTCAGCTTAACAATCGCGCTTTTTTGTATGGTGATGCGGTGCAGGTTTCCTTTTTTGTTCATCAGTCTAAATTAATTTTAGCAGAAGAATGCTATTTTTTCTTAATGGCTTCTATGCGCAAAATGAGAATGGCAATTCCGCTGACTTACACGCTGGAATTTTTTCAGAATTTATTTTCGGAAAAAGTTATAAATGAAGGATTTGCAAAGGGAATTATTAGTTTTAATGTTTACAGAACCGAAAGTGAGAAATCACTTTCAAAAAATGATATTTCGTATTATTTTGAAGCAGATTCGGAAGTTGATGTTCTAGAATTACAGAAAAAGTTTGAGATCGATCTGATCAAAGAAATCAATGTAAACACGAATGTTTTGAGTGGAATTCATGTTCATTCTCCAGAAAATATTTATGCAGAAGTGTATGCGGTAGATAATGACCTGGACGATGTCATCTTTTTAAATCCGAATAAGCGAATTGCAAGAACAATTTATGGCAATCTTTTATTTCTGGAAGGCGACACTATTAAAATTCCCAAACAGACTGAAGGTGCTTTTGTTTCGCCATTGATGGAAAGTTTTGTGACTTTTGTTCACCAGAATAAACTCGCCGTAATTGAAGAAGCTGAAATGATTGCTTTTGAATCTCAGAAAGCGGAAGAAATTATCATTGTTTCTGACCAAAAAGGAATTTTTCCTGTTACCAAAATTCGGAACAAAACCTTTGAAAACGATCGTTTCTCGCAAATGATTTTGGCTTGGTCAGGTACTTTTTCCTAGAATTGGCAAACCCGATCAGCAACCTCAGTGAAAGGTCAGTAACCGGGCTTTTAGTACTTTAGTATTGCGAAGATAGATTAAATATCAATCGGTTGTTATGCGATGGATATTAAAATTTTGTTAAAGTTTTTTGAGCTTAATTCATAGACACATCTTCGGGCGCATTGGCCCACAAAAGAAATTCACCACCTAAATTCTGCATGATTTTTTTCCAGAGGTTTTGGTCGTTGGGCGAGGTATAATCTAAATTGTAAATATCTACAGGTGTCCACATTTTACGAAGAATTTCGCCGTCCAATTGCTGTATTCCCCAACCCGTATAGCCGGAAAAAACTTTCACGTTATTGATTGGCATTCGGAGATCGATGATCGCGGCAACAACATTTTCAATATCTTCTGTGAGATAAAATTCCCCACTAATTTCAGAATAAGATTCGGTTATTTTTTCTCCTTTACAAATGAAAAATATTTTATCATTTTCTACGGGACCACCATCATAAACTGAAACCTGAAATCCAAAAATATCTAGAAGTTTTGAGGTCATGTTGTCGTTCTTTTTGTTCAGTATTAAGCCAAAAGCACCTTGTTCATTATGGTCAATAATAAGAACCACTGATCGGGAAAATATGTCGCCCGATATATCTGGAGTGGAAATTAAAATTTTACCTTTGTAAGAATAATTCATCTGAAATGTGAGGTCAAATAAAGAACCTTTGATCAAAAGTAATAAAAATTTAATGGAAAACTTACACGATAAAAGAAAAATTTATGACCGGTCAGAACTTTTAGAAAACCAAATAAAAGAGAATCCGATGGAGCAGTTTCGGGATTGGTATTCCGAAGCAGAAGAGGATGCTCAGGTAGCAGAAGTGAATGCCATGTCTATTTCTACTGTTGAATCTGATGGTTGTCCGCGTACCCGAATGGTTTTATTAAAAGCCTACACTTGGGAAGGTTTTATTTTTTATACCAACTATGAAAGCCGAAAGGGAAAAGCAATTGAAAACAGCCATAAAGCTTGTCTTCATTTTTTTTGGCCAGATTTAGAACGTCAGATCATTATAAAAGCTGACTTGGAAAGATTGGCTCCGAATCTGAGTGATGGTTATTTCCACTCTCGACCAAAAGGCAGTCAATTGGGTGCTGTGGTTTCTCCACAAAGTCAAGTCATTCCGAATCGGGAATTTTTAGAAGAGAAATTAAGAATATTAGAAAGTGAATTTGCAGAAAAAGATGTTCCCCGTCCGGAAAATTGGGGTGGTTATCTTGCAAAACCATATGAAATTGAATTTTGGCAAGGTCGCCCTAATCGGTTACACGACAGACTTATTTATAATCTTAATGATGATTTCGACTGGATCGTCAGCCGATTAGCCCCATAGAAAAAGTCCCGAGTGATCGGGACTTTAATTTTGTATCATAATCTAACGATTATTTTTTCTTTTTAGCGGCAGCAGCGTTCATACCTTCCATTACGGCTCCAGCTAAATCGGCTCCAGCTTTAAACTTAGCAACTTTCTTAGCTGCAATTTGAATTGGTTTTTTGGTAGCTGGGTTAATACCTTGTCTTGCAGCTCTTTCAGCTACAGAAAAAGTACCAAATCCTACCAAAGATACTTTACCATCTTTTTGCTTCAATGTGTTAGACACGTTAGAAATAAATGATTCAAGAGCTGCTTTTGCTGCAACTTTCGTGATGTTCGCATCCTTTGCAATAGCGTCGATTAATTCAGACTTGTTCATAATAATAATTAGTTAGGGTTAATTTGATTGTATAGCAAATATAAAACTTTTTTCATATTGCACAAATTTTTTAGAAATAATTAATCAATATTCAACAAATAAGGAAATTTAACACAAACTTAAAAAACCTGATTTACTTGATTAATGAGCCTTGCAGAGTGCTATAATTGTGCCAAACCTAATGTTAGTCGTATTTAATTGAAATTTTAAACTTTGCGTTTATAATTGTGAATTATCAAATAGAAGAGTCTTCTTTCAATTGTTTTATCTTTATTTGTAAAGGTTTATTAAACAGATATTTAAGATATTTTCTTTGTGGATAAAAATTTTATTAAAAGCTGAAAGTAAAAAGTTTTATGTACGGTATTTTGATTAAAATAATTAAATTTGCGCCATGTTAATAGAAATCTTCAAATCTAAAATTCATCGTGTTCATGTAACTGAATCTGATCTCAACTATATTGGGAGCATTACCATTGACGAGGATTTACTTGATGCCTCTGGAATCATCGTTGGCGAAAGGGTTTATATTGTGAATGTAAATAATGGTGAACGTTTCGATACCTACGCCATAAAAGGTAAAAGAAAATCTGGAGAAATCTGTTTAAACGGACCTGCAGCAAGACTGGTTCAAAAAAATGACATCATTATTATCATGTCATATGCGCAGATGACACCTGAAGAAGCCAAAACTTTTCAGCCAAAAATTATTTTTCCAGACGAGAAAACCAATCTTCTTACTTAATTTCTGAAATATTTTCTTTTGGAAAATCCTACAAAATCCACCTTTTTTAAAACATTCTTAACGATTGCTATTTCTCTCGCGATTGCCGCACTTTTTATGTGGTGGGCGTTGAAAGGAATGGAATTTAGAAAAATCGCCGGATATTTTGCAAAAGCCAATTACTTTTGGGTATTTATTGCCGCAATATTTGGGGTACTCGCATATTGGTTCCGTGCCGTGCGCTGGAATCTTCTTTTAGAGCCGATGGGTTATAAAATTTCGACTTCAAATTCCTTTTGGACTATTTCTTTTGGATATTTAATGAACCTTACCATTCCACGAAGTGGTGAACTTGCTCGTTCTACGGCTTTATTTGGAGTAGAAAAAGTTCCTGTTGATAAGTCTTTTGGAACCATTATTCTAGAGCGTGTCGTCGATTTGATGTGCATGTTGGTGTTCTTAGGTCTTACCCTGATTTTTAAATACAAAGCCATTGTTGCATTCTATACTTATTTAACTGAGGAGAAAGGGAAAACTGCAGAACCTACATCAAATTTGAAACTCTTAATTATTGGATTAATTGTCTTTTTTTTAGGTATTATCTTATTATTAATGCGAAAAAAATTAGCACAATTTTCAATTTATCAAAAGGTGTTGGATTTTGTAAAAGGTATTTTTCACGGCTTGACTTCTATTTTTAAAATGAAGGAAAAAGGAAAATTTATAGCGTACACTGTAGGAATCTGGATGTGCTACTACCTTGCCGCATATTTGGTGTGTTTTGCTTTGCCAGAAACGTCTGAGTTTACATTTGCCGATGGCTTTTTCATTATTGTAGTCGGAACTTTGGGAATGATGGTTCCTGCTTCTGGCGGAATCGGTGCTTTTCACCTGGCGTTAAAATTTGGCATAATGGCACTCTATCTTTCAATGGGTAAAAATCCGGAAGAAGGTGGAGAAGTCGGACTTTCCTATGCATTTATATCTCACACGATGCAGCTCGTTATAATGCTCGTTTTGGGTGCGGTGTCGATTCCTATTTTGGCAAAAGCCCGGAATGCAGCGGTAAAAAATCAGAAATTTTAAAGTAAAAAATTCTTAATTAAAAAGGGATCGCTGCAACAGGGATCCCTTTTTAGATTTTAAAATAAGCCTTTAAACATTAAAAGCTCTTTTCAGCAAACTCTCCACTTTTGGCTCACTACCACGGAAGTTTTTATACAATTCCATCGGATCTTTTGTGCCGCCAGAGGAAAGTAAAACCTTGTATTTTGCAGCGATTTCCGGATTGAAAATTCCATTTTCTTTAAAATATTGAAAAGCATCAGCATCCAAAACTTCTGCCCATTTGTAAGAGTAATATCCTGCCGAATAGCCACCCTGAAAAATATGAGAAAAACTCGTGCTCATTACCGTTTCAGGATTGCTGGGATAAAGGTTTGTCGCCTTGGTTTCTTCAACTTCAAATGTCTTAATGTCGCCAATCTTTGCAGAATTGGTGTGATAACCCATATCTAACTTCCCAAATCCAATTTGCCGCATGGTTTGATAACCTTCCATAAAATTTTTGGAGTCTGATATTTTCTGCATTTTTTCTTGAGGTAAAATCTCGCCTGTTTGATAATGTTTTGCAAAAGTCTGCAGGAACTCCGGTTCATAGCAGTAATTTTCCAAGAACTGAGAAGGTAATTCAACAAAATCCCATTTCACAGAAGTTCCGGAAAGATTTGGATACGTTGTATTCGCCAAAACACCGTGTAAAGCGTGGCCAAATTCATGGAAAAGTGTGGTGACTTCCTGAAAAGTTAACAAACTTGGTGTATCTGCCGAAGGTTTTGAAAAATTACAGACAACCGAAATATGAGGCCGGTGATTTTCTCCATTTTTAATGTATTGGCTTTTATAACTCGTCATCCAAGCGCCGGCTCTCTTGCCTTTTCTCGGGAAATAATCGGCGTAGAGTAAAGCTTTAAATTTGCCGTTTTCAAAAATTTCGTACGTTTTTACGTCAGTGTGGTATTTCTGAATTTCATCTCTTTCTTTAAATTCCAGACCAAAAAGTTTTTTCGCCAACCCGAAAACCGCGGTCTGCACTTCTTCAAGAGGGAAAAATGGTTTCAGTTCCTCATCATCGATATCAAATTTCTGTTTTCGTAATTTTTCAGCATAGTAGGTATGATCGTAGCTTTCCATTTCATCAATTCCGTCGGCCTTCGCCAATTTCTTCAATTCATCGATTTCTTTTACCGCAAATGGTTTTGCTTTTTCTAATAATTCATTTAAAAAAGAGGTGACCTCTTTTGGGGATTTTGCCATCCGTTCTTCTAAAACAAAATCTGCATAACTGTCGTAGCCTAAAAGTTTTGCCTTTTCCTGTTTTAAGGAAATTAAATCTCTAATTAAATTCTGATTGTCGAATTCGTTTTGCTGAAATCCTTTTTTTCCGTTCGCTAAAGCAAGTTCTTTCCGTAATTCCCGATTTTCCGCATAAGTCATCAGCGGCAAAAAACTCGGATGTTGTAGAGTAATCACAAATCCTTCGAGCTTTCTTTCTTTTGCCTCTTCGCGATATTGCTCTAAAATCGCTTCTGGAATTCCTGAAAGCTCTTCTTCGTTTGTTATATGTTTGAAATAATTATTCGTTTCTGCCAATACATTTTGTCCAAATTGCAATGATTTTTTAGACAATTCAATACTTATATTTTTAAATTTTTCCTTTTCTTCATCATCCAATAATGCACCGCTTCGCACAAAACCTTTGTACGTTTCATTTAAGAGCATTTGTTGTTCTTCGGTGAGGTTATATTTTTCTTTTTCGTCAAATACCTTTTTTATCTTTTCAAAAAGTAGGGTATTTTGAGAAATTTTCGTGGAGAATTCAGTTAAAATTGGGGAAACTTCCTGTGCGATTTTCTGAATTTCGTCATTGGTTTCGGCAGAATTTAAATTAAAGAAAATTCCTGAAACTACCTCCAGTTTTTGTCCTGAATATGCCAATGCCTCAATTACATTTTCGAAATTTGGTTTCTCTGGATTTTCTACAATTGCATCAATTTCTTTTTCAGAGGTGATAATCAATTCTTGAAATGCGGGCAGAAAATGTTCTTCTTTTATTTCATTGAATGGTGCAGACTCATAAGGAGTTGAAAATGGCTGTAATAAAGGATTTTGCATCTGTATTTTATTGGTGTTATTCTAGAGTTTCGGTTATTTCACAAATTTAAGTAAAAATTTATTTTCAAAAATTTAGGATTCGTAGGAATAAGTTCAAATTAACCACGTTTAAATTATTTCATCAAGAGGTTAAAAAAGGCTTCGCGGTTTGAAATCACCTAAAATAATTACCTTAAATTTGTCCGTCGTTAAAACAGATGTGAAAAGCTGTTTAATTTTAAAATTCAGAAAAATTAGTCAATGAAAAAACTCACAGCCCTCGCGCTTCTCGCTATAACTTTAGTTGCCTGTAAAAAAGAAACAAAAACAATTACCAAAGTTGATCCGGAAACTGGAAAAACAGTTACTGTGGAAGTTCCTGTGGAAACTGTAACCGATTCCACAAAGGTTGCGCAGCCGAATGCAGTGGTTTCTACGCCCGCAATTTACGAAGCAGCTGGAGTTTACAAACAAACCTTCAAATTGGAAAAAGGTCAAACATATCCATTGATTACTTATCAGAAAGATGTGCAAACCATGAAAGCACCCGATGGTAAATCGCAAAGTGGTACTAGTGAAATGACCGACGAAATGTCGTTCACGGTGAATGATTTTAAAGATGGTATTTATGATATTTCCATCAACCTTACCGGAAAAAGAAATTCCCAATCGGCAAATGGGAAAACGGTTGCCGTAGATACAAAACAAGGTGAACCGAAAGATGAGCAGCTGAAAATGATGTGGAAAGTGAACAAGGCGCTGGTCGGGAATAAATTAAACTTAAAAATGAGCGATACTGGAAAGGTAATTTCCATCACCGGTTTCGACACCGTTTACAATAAAGTGGCTGCGGCAGTTGGAAGTACCATCAAAGATGCGAAAGATAAAACCGCTTTTATCACCAGTTTCAAACAAAGCTTTAATGAGAAAGTCTTGAAAGATCAGTTTTCTAAAAACCTGGTGTTGATTCCAGAAAACGGAGTTAAAATTGGGGAAAAATGGACTCAAACTGAAAATGCTAGTCCAGATGGGAAAATTAAACTCACCACGACTTATGTGTTGAAGAATGTAGGAAATGGTATTGCACAGATTGGAGTTTCCGGTGGAATCCCAAAGAAATCTGATAAAAAAACGCAGGAAGGAATTACCCGCAGTATGAGTTCTGAATTGTCTCAAAATGGAACAATCACGTTGGATCAAAATACAGGTTGGGTGAAAAACCAGAATATTGCTGTAAAAACCTCGCAATCGGAAACGCTTTCCGATGGAAAACAGTCCCAAACGATGAAATCAACTTCTAATTCTACGGTTGTCGTAAATCCATCCAAATAATTTAGCCTAAAGATTAATATTATAAAGTAATCTTCATTCAATCTTAAAGATCATCAATGAAATATATTTTAGAATTGATTCTGACTACGGTAGTCATTTTCTTTGTTTGGAATATCCTGAAACGAATATTCTTTACTGCGATTTTCAAATTTCCAAAACCTGGAAAGAAGGAGGAAAATGTCGACCAGAAGAAAACGAGCAAAACTCTGGATTCCACTATAAAATGGGATGCAGAAACGGTAGAGTATGAAGAAGTAAAAGAGACAAAACCTAAATAAATCCTTTGACCATGTCAAAGGGTTTTTCAGAATAATAAAGTTTAAAATGGTAAAAAATAGAAATTTAATTTTCATTTTCGGAAGTCTGATTGTATTCGTCTTGTTGGCGGTTATTTACGCCAATCCCGTACTTACTGGAAAGCAACTTTTTCAGCACGATATTGTGCAATATAAAGGCGGTGCAAAGGAATTGCTGGACTACCGTGCGCAAAACAGAGAAGAAACCTACTGGAGCGACTCCATGTTTGGGGGAATGCCAACCTATCAAATGGGTGCGCAATTTCGAGGTGATGTCATTAAAAATATTGATAATTTCCTGAATTTTTTACCAAAACCCGCGAACTACATTTTTCTGCTTTTTTCCGGATTTTTTCTTTTAGGATTAGTCGCGGTCAGAAATTGGAAATACGCTTTGTTAGGCGCTACTTTTTTTGGTCTTTCAACCTATTTTTATATTGCACTTGCTGCCGGTCATAACGGTAAAATACACACTGTCGCTTATTTTGCGCCGCTTTTAGCTGGAATTCTTTTGGTTTATATCCGAAAAAAATACATTGTCGGCTTTATTGTTACAGCGCTTTTTATGGGCTTACAAATTGCGGCAAATCACCCACAAATGACGTTTTACTTATTTATTGCATTGGCATTTTTATTCGTCTCAGAACTTGTTCGAGCTATTCAGGGTAAAACAGACTGGAAGCATTTTGGGATTTCAACGGGCGTTTTGGCTTTGGCTTTTGTTTTAGGAATCGGCATGAATTCCCAAAGAATTATGGCGAATTCCGAATATATAACGGAGACTGTCCGGGGAAAACAAATTTTAAATAATGAGCGACATTCCGATGACAAATCAGGAATGGATAAAGAAAGCATGCTCATGTGGAGCTACGGCAAACTGGAAACGCTGAACTTATTTATTCCGCGATTAATGGGTGGCTCGAGTAATGAAGATGGTTCTGATGAAATGATGGCAAAAGTACAGCAGCTTGTACAGGAAAATGTGACATCGCAGGAAGAGATGGACCGAATCGGAAAAGGTTTCGGATCATTAACTTATTGGGGAGAACAACCTGGAACGTCGGGGCCGGCTTATCAGGGTGCAGTGGTGTGTTTTCTAGCCGTACTTGGTTTTTTCTTCGGCTGGAAAAAGTACAGATATTGGATTTTGGGAGCTTCGGTTTTAACGGTATTGTTGGCTTGGGGAAGTAATTTTATAGTCGTTTCTGATATTTTCATTGATTACGTTCCTTTCTACAATAAATTTAGAGCGCCGAGTTCTATTTTGGTTGTTGTTGAATTGTTGTTTCCATTAATTGCAATTGTTGGTTTATTCCGATTTTTTAATTCAAAAGATATTAGCGAAGTTTCAACTGAAAACATTTTGAGTGAGGATTATAAAAAGAAAATATTAATCTATGTAAGTGCCACATTTCTGGGCATTACTGTGCTTTTACTTTTGTTTGGGAAGTCGCTTTTAGGATTTTACACCGATACTGAAAAGACTTATCTCCCGCCGTATCTCTTAGAATTTCTAGTGGATGAACGATTTAAAATGTTTGCCATCGATGCTGTTAAAGCGATATTATTTGTGGCAATCACTGGTGGTGTGTTATTTTTAAGTTTAAAGAATAAAATCACTCAAAATATTGCGCTTATTATTATAGGTTGTGTTAGTTTCTTTGATCTGTGGAGCGTTAATAAAAGGTATTTAAATAATGAAAATTTTATTGATAAAGCATTTACTGAAAATCCTTTCCAAACTGAAAATTCGGAATTGCTGATGCAGAAAGTGGGTCAAAATGCCAATCTTAAATCACTTTTGGATAATGTGAATGTCAACAAAACATTAGAAACAATTTCAGAAAAAGACAAGTCGCATTATCGAATTTACAATCAGACTTTGGGGGCGTTCAGCGAAACCAATACCTCCTATTTTAAATCATCTGTCGGTGGATATCATGCCGTGAAATTAAGACGATATGATGATTTAATTAATGAATATTTCGGGAAAATGGATACCGTGAAAGTACCCAGAATTCTTAATATGCTGAATACGAAATATATGATTTTCGGCAATGCGGAAAATCCACAAGGTGCTACAAATGCCGACGCAAACGGAAATGCCTGGTTTGTTTCAGAATTGAAATTCGTAGATACTCCTAATGAAGAACTTGATCAAATTGGAATCGTTGATAACAAAAAGGTGGCAATTATTGCGAAAGAAGATCAAAAGTATTTTGAAGGAAAACCTTTGAAACAAGATTCTACTGCATTCTTAAATCTTTCGAAGTATCAGGCTAATGAATTGGAATTTAAGTCACAATCTAAAACTCCACAATTGGCAGTTTTCTCCGAGATTTATTATCCGAAAGGCTGGAAAATAAGTATTGATGGAAAAGAAGTTCCTTACATCAAAGCAGATTATTTGTTGAGAGCAGTTTATGTCCCTGCAGGTAATCACACTATAAATATGATTTTTGCACCGGATGTTATTGCGACTGGAAAACTCATTTCGATGATTGCGTTTGGATTATTTGTACTTTTAAGTGTTTTTGGGATTTACTTTTTATACCGCAAATCTGTAGGGACAGGTCGTGACCTGGCTGAAAATTGAAAATTTCCAATAGAGATCAATTAACCATACATTACATTTTTTCGAAATAATTTAAAACCTCTGGTTTTTGGAAATTTCTCAACTTGACCATTCGAATTTAAGTTATGAACCCGTCAAAAAAAATTTTAATCATCACCTATTATTGGCCGCCAGGAGGTGGACCAGGAGTACAACGTTGGTTGAAATTTGTGAAATATCTTCCAGAATTTGGATGGAATCCTACCGTTTTTACGCCTGAAAACCCAAGTTATCCGATTATTGATGAGACTTTGGAAAATGAAGTTTCGGAAGATTTAAAAATCATTAAAACCAAAATTTGGGAACCCTACCAAATAGCTGAATTTTTCGGCAAAGACAATAAAAAATTTAAAGCCGGACAGTTCGACGTCGGAACAAATCAATCCTGGAAATCTAAACTTTCGATTTGGGTTCGTGGGAATTTCTTCATTCCTGATGCACGCGTTTTTTGGGTAAAACCTTCCGTAGAATATTTGAAGAAATATTTAAAAGAAAACCAGTTTGATGCTTTTGTAACAACTGGTCCACCACATTCGATGCATTTGATTGGTTTGGAATTAAAGAAAGAATTTCCAAATTTAAAGTGGATCGCCGATTTTCGCGATCCGTGGACAGAAATATCGTATTACAAACATTTAAAACTGACGAAATCTGCAGATCAAAAACACAGAAATTTAGAACAAAAAGTTTTTCAAACTGCTGATGTTACTTTAGCCACCAGTTTTTCCGACGCTGAAAACTTTAAGCAAAAAGGCGCCAATGCATTTTGTATTACCAATGGTTTTGATAAGGTTAAGGTTAAGGATGAGCAGAAGAGTTCAAAATTTACTTTAAGTTATATTGGAGTTTTGGAACAGTTGCGTAATCCAGAAGTTTTGTGGAAAGTTTTAAACGAGCTGCTTTCCGAACATGAGGATTTTAAAAATGCTTTCGAATTAAAATTTGTCGGCAGAATTGATGATAAAATTTTGGCTGAGATCGAAAGATCTTCATTGAAGGATTCAGTAAATAATTTAGGATATCTTTCTCATTCAGAAGCAAATGTGGAAATGCAGAATTCAGATTTACTATTAATTACCAATTTCCCTAATGACAGTTCAAAAGGAATTATTCCCGGAAAAATATTTGAATATTTAGCGACGGGAAAACAAATCGTTTCTTTTGGTCCAAAAGAAAGTGATGTCAAGAAAATATTAGAAGAAACTCAGGCTGGGAAACATTTTTCCTATGAAGATGAATCAGAATTAAAAGTGTTTTTACTTGAAAAATTTGAAGATTGGAAATCTGGAATTTTAAATTCTCAGACTCAAAATATTGAACAATTCTCCCGAAAAAATCTAACTAAAAAACTGACTGAACTTTTGTGATTCACCTTGCGTGAGGGAGAAGGTGGAAATCCTTTTTTTTGGCAAGGGCAGAAGCGAAGGTTAAAAAAGATTGACTTCGTCGAACCACTTCGTTAGGTTTGGCAACCGAATACCGACGTTTATAAAAATAGCCGTAAAAGTTTAATTTTACGGCTATTTTTATAAAGGGCACGCCCAAATTATTTTACAACCAACCCATTTCTTTCATCCATTCATCGTTGTAGATTTTCCCTACATATCGGGAACCGTGATCGTGTAACAAAACAACTACCACATCATCTTTGGTGAACTGATCTTTCATTTGAATCAAAGCGGCAATCGCACTTCCAGCGGAATAGCCACAGAAAATACCTTCTTCTTTTGCTAATTTTCTAGCGTAAATTGCACCGTCTTTATCCGTAACTTTTTCGAAATGATCGATTACCGACATGTCGAAATTTTCGGGAATAATATCTTCTCCAATTCCCTCCGTAATGTAAGAATGCGCATGATCAGGATGATATTCACCTGTTTCATGAAATTCTTTCAAAATCGATCCATAAGTATCAACTCCGATTACTTTAATATTTTTATTTTTTTCCTTAAAGAATTTTCCACAACCAGTTATCGTACCACCTGTACCGGCACCCGCCATAAAATGCGTTAATTTTCCTTCTGTTTGTTCCCAGATTTCAGGCGCTGTGGATTCGTAATGAGCCAATCGGTTTGATAAGTTATCGTATTGATTTACGTACCACCCATTTTCGGTTTCTTCGCCCAATCTTTTAGACACAGAGTAATAAGAACGCGGATCATCTGGCGTTACGTCGGTCGGGCAAACGATCACTTCGGCGCCAACTGCTCTTAAAATATCATTCTTTTCTTTTGATTGTTTTGCATTGGTAACGAAAATACATTTGTAACCTTTTACAATTGCTGCTAAAGCCAGGCCCATTCCCGTATTCCCGGAAGTTCCTTCGATAATGGTCCCGCCTGGTTTTAAACGTCCATCTTTTTCGGCATCTTCTATCATTTTTACCGCCATTCTGTCTTTCACAGAATTTCCTGGATTGAAGGTTTCTACTTTTGCCAAAACTAATGCTGGGAAGTCTGCTCCCAACACTTTATTGATTTTTACAAGTGGAGTATTTCCAATGGTTTCTAATATATTTTCCGCGTATTTCATAAGTGTAAAAGTTGTGAATTCCGTAATTATAGATACAATAATTACGAATTTGCAAAGATATAATTTTAAATTTTAATTGTATTTAATGGCTTTTACTGGAGAGATTTTACTAATAAGATAACTCGGTAAAACGAGAGAAATTCCTGAAACTAAAAGAATCCCAGCCGAAATCAGGACAATATGCACCACACTAAGTTCCACAGGGACTACGCTCAAATAATAGTTTTCTGGATTTAAAGTGATTACGCCAAAATATTTTTGAATAAGTAAAAATCCAATCCCGATTAAATTTCCGATAAGTAATCCCGGAACCATTATGAGCAATGTGTAATTAATGAATATCATTCGTATTTGGCCGTTAGTCGCGCCCAAAGTTTTGAGCATTCCGATAGAATTCGTTCTTTCGATGATTAAAATTAAAAGAACCATGATAATATTTATGATCACAACCACCAACATAATGATGATAATTAAAGCAATATTCATGTCGAAAATAGCGATAAAATCCATGATTTGTGGATATTCTTCCGTCGCTTTTACCGTGTAGTTTTTATAACCCACGAGTTTGTCAATCTTAGGCGCATCAATATCGATATCGTTGATATCTTTCAGAAATACATCAATTCCGCCAACTTCTGTATTTTTCATGCCCTGAATTTTTCGAGCATGGTTAATTCCGCCGATAACAAAAATATCGTCAATTTGCTTAATATCAGTTTTATAAATCCCTACAACTTCAAATTTACGATAGAGGGGACTCTGATTTTCTTTAGAAAAAATGGCAACAATGCTGTCTTTTACCTTTAAATGAAGATCGTTAGCGATTTTTGCTGAAATACAAATCCCATTATTAAAGCCGTTTTCAGTTACTTTTGGCGATTTTCCCGCAATTAGAAATTTGCTGAAGCGTTCCGTGTCGAAATCTTTACCTACACCTTTAAAAATAATCCCCGCGAAATTATGTTCGTTCCGAAAAATTCCGCTCACTGCTACGTATTTTTGCGTCGTAGCAACATCGGGCAACTCTTTGATTTTCTTTACCTGTAATCCCTCGGTGCTTAAGATGGATGAATTGTAAGAATTATTAGACTGCTTTGATTTTATAGAAATATGCCCCGAGAAATCGGCCATTCGTTCCTTAATTGCTTTTTTTGAGCCTAATCCGGTCGACACTGTAATCAACGAAACTATGACGCCGAGCGCAACAGAAAGACGACCAATAAAGACAATAACCCGTGAGAGATTATTTTTATTATCTTTGGAAAAAGCTATTTTTTTAGAGAAATATAACGGAAATTTCAAGCAAATGAGTTTAAGTGCCAAAATTAAAGATTTACTTCTGATTGTGCTAATTTATTTTGGTTTTTGCCAAGTGGGTTTTGCACAAAACATTGATAAAAACTGTTTTAAAACGGGCGCTGATCGTCCAGAATTATATCTGCCTTTGTTGAAAGACAAAACCATAGGAATTGTTACCAACCAAACCGGCTTGATGAGCGATGGAACTTTTCTCGTAGATTTTCTGGTTAAAAATAATATTAAAATACAAACGATTTTTGCTCCCGAGCACGGCTTTCGAGGCGAAGCTGATGCGGGTGAACATGTAAAAAATGGCGCAGACACTAAAACAGGGATTTCTATAATTTCTTTATATGGCAGCAATAAAAAACCGAAACCTGAGCAGATTAAAGGACTTGATATAATTCTGTTCGATATTCAAGATGTTGGCGTACGATTTTACACCTATATATCAACATTAACTTATGTGATGGAAGCTGCGGCGGAAAACAATGTTGAAGTGATGGTTCTCGACCGTCCAAATCCCCACGATGGTTACATTGATGGACCGGTTTTAAAATCGCAGTGGCAAAGTTTTGTGGGAATGCACCCAATTCCCGTAGTTTATGGTTTGACGATGGGTGAGTATGGGAAAATGGTCAACGGTGAAAAATGGTTAACGAAAGGAATTCAGGCCAAATACACCTTGATTCCGATGGAACGTTATCATAAAAATCAGCGGTATGAAATTTCAGCGCGACCTTCGCCCAATCTGCCGAATGCGCAGTCTATCAATTTATATCCCAGTTTATGTTTCTTCGAAGGAACAAATGTTTCTGTAGGTCGCGGTACCGATTTGCCTTTCCAGATTTTTGGTTCACCCTGGACGAAAAGTTTCCCTTACAAATTTACACCAAAACCTTCTGCCGGAGCAAAAGATCCATTTCTAAATGGGAAATTATGTTATGGTGAAAATCTTTCTGAACCTTTAAGTGATTTGCGCGCCATTAATTTAAACTGGCTCATCGCTGCTTACAAAGATTATAAAAACCCACAACAGGATTTCTTTTTAAAGAATTTGTTCTTCGATAAATTGGCGGGTACAGATCAGTTAAGAAAACAAATTATCGCGGGTAAAAGTGCGGCTCAAATTAAAGAAAGCTGGAAAAATGATCTGGAAGCATTTCAGAAAATCAGAGCGAAATATATCATTTACGAAGATTAACCGCACGGATCATTTATTTAATGTTTGGCAACGCTTCTCACTTTCTCCTTGTTTTAAAAACTCGCTTTCACCTGCATTGATCCGATATGAATGGTTCGGTCACCGGAATTTCGGCCTTCGTAATTTACATTTAATTGAATGAAAGAATTTACAGATTGTTGTAAAAACAGAGACCAAACCTGGTTTTTTCCAGGTTTCAAACCATCAAGCATTTGATTTCCCACAATCGAGAAATTATTTCCCGTGAAATTATTATTGATGAAAGAGAAATTTCCGCGTACTGAAGTTTTTCTTTTTTCCCACTGCAAACTTCCGGTTAAGTCAAGTGTCTTCAGAAACTCATCGCCATCCATTCTTTTTTTCTGGCGAAACGCCGAGGAAACTTCTGCCTGAATTGCTTCCGTAAACTTATAAGTCGCTTTTGGTTTCGTTTCGAAATTTTGCAGTTTATAGTTTCTGCTCGTGAAAAGTTGCGAAGCGTTTTGAATATCGTGTACCGAATTTTCCCAGTCAATTCGGAAATCCTTGCTAAACCAGTGTCCAACATTTAAGAAATGAGAAGTTTGACTGCGCTCTTCATTACTGAAATTTGCATTGATTAAATTGTTGTTTGCAATAAATCGGTAATTTCCATTCCACCCAGACTTATCAGTGGGATTAAATTGTACCGAGGCCAAAACATTTTGGTTCTTTAAAATCTGTTCTTCATTTTTATCAAACGGATTAAGAACCAAAGCCTTTACTTTTTTTAAGTAGGAATTTTGAGAATTAATGGAAATATTGAAATTCCAGCGCTTTAAAAATTGATTTTCTGAATTAAAAACAACCGATGGATTCACAAAAAGTGCGACTTGCATTTTGTTTTTATTAGAAGGTAAATAATTTACGGTGTTCGTGTAAATCCTGATATATTGAGCTAAATCGGCGTATTCCGCAATTTCAAATTCGTCAAGTTGCTGAATTCCGTCGCCATTATAATCGGTCCATTTATAAATTCCCTGCGCATCCGTAACCTTAATATACTGGAATTCACGTTGCGCTTCCTGGCCATTTCCCAATTCATAAAATGCCTGCAAACGGATACCATTATTGAATAACTGTTGCTGGTAAGTTAAATTGCCGACGACAAAATCTTTGTTGTAATCGGTACTAAATTCATCTCGCTGATTAAAGAATTTTCGATAGTGAAGCAGTGCGGTCAAAGTGGCTTTTTCATTTTTAATGATTTGGCTTTCCGCCATAAAACCTAAAATCCGATTGATGTTTTCTAAGCGATTATCCCGAACAGAATCATTGTCTCGGATATAAATTTTACTTAAAAGTTTTATTCTTGATGAATCGCCGATTTTCTTCTGAAGGAAAATTTCTTTCCACCTAAAGCTGGTGACATCTAAAAGGTCGGTTTGATTAAATTTTTTCAGATTATGTTCCATCCCGGCGCCAACGCTCCAACTTCCCTTACTTCCCAGATATTCCGTTTCTACACCTCCCCGGATAAATTTAGTATCCTGAAAAACCGATTCCGTATCGAGATAGGAAAGTTTTCCTTTGGTATTAAATTTCTTTTTTATCCAGCCAAAATCCAGATCATTTTTTATTCCGCGGTAGGAATCTTTCTCATCCAGATAATTGATTTGATAATTAAGAAAAGAAGTGTTTTTCCATAGATTTAAAAAACTGAAAATCAATCGATTTTGTGTTATCTGGTTAAACTCCTGCGCCAGATTAAAATCCCTCGAAAATTCCACATTATTAATACGGTCCAGGATATGAAATTGAGAATTAATGTGTTGATATTCGAAGCTTGGCGTTCCTTTCCAGGAGTTTTTTGTGAAAGTTTTGTGGCCGAAAATCCGACCCGCATAACCTATATTTTGATTGTTATCTTTTGAAGAAAAAAGATTGATGTCGAAGTTGCTTAATGAAAAGTCAGCACCTACTTTTCCCTCATTCAAAAGCAATTCTGCATTCGTAGAAAAAACCTGTGATTTCTGGGGTGCAGGTAATTTTCGGACCGCGCGGTAGTTTCCAGCATTCAAGCCGACATACTCGAAAACCCTACCGTTATTAGTGGTTTGTTTTAAACTATAATCTCCATTAAATTCACCGAAATTGGTAAAAGCAACTTGATACAATGTGCGGCTTTCATCCGTTGAAAATTCGTAATAATTGCCGTTCGGAGTTTGAAGCAATTCATAGAGAATTTTATTTACATCATATTCCGAAACGGTTCCGGAGGGTGCAAACATTAATTCCGGATTATTGCCCGCGTCAGCAAGAATTTTCTCATCTTCTCTGGATAAGTTTAAGGCTAAAGGCGCAGTTTTATTATCGTTTTCCAGAAACCAGTTAAAGCCAAATTTCAGTTTTTCTCTTTGATGCTGAATTCCGCCCGTTACGAGAAATCTGGTATAATTTCGATTGGTATAATTGTAAGAAATGGTAATAAAATTCTGTTTGAAAATGGGGCGAAAACTCGTGAACGTAATTTCACCCGTATTGTAATTAATGATATAATCCAGACTTTCACCTCTTTTCATTAAAATACCATCAATAAAAACCTGTTCTGACCCAGAAATTATGGTGATGAACTGCTCTCCATTTTTTCCGTTTAAGCGGTAAGGTCCTTGATTTCCTTCAATACCTTCAAACCGTACGCGGTGAAATTCACTTCGTGCGACGCCGGCCGAAAAATCTGCAAATGTTTTGTTTTCTTTGCCGAATTGAGTTTGAAACTGTAAACCCATACTTCGTCGCTGAAATCTGCCGAAAAATGTTTCATCATCAACCAAATCCAAATGTCCAGCCCGCAAAATTGAGTTTTCCTTGATGTTGAGCTGCATATAAATTTTATCAAATTCTTCCAATGTTTGCGTATAACCATCCGCCTGAACCGGAAGATTATGATCAGATATCGACGCCAGAACTGAAACATCTTTTGATAACTTGCCGGAAATCTGCAGATCCATGGAGCTTTGTACACTTTGGCCCTGATTATTACCGAATGTTATTCCGCGTATGATGGAACCTTTAGAATTCAGATCTCCCAACATTTGTGATTTTGTGTTTTTCACGATAACACCGTCATCAACAATTGTTTTGCTGGGTAATCGTATAAAATCCAAAGTGTCTTTTGAGAAAACATCTCGATTTAATTTTTGGGCGAGTACCGAATCTTTTTTCAGCGAATCTTTTGGAATGTTGGGATTGGTCCACGTGAAAATTTGCGCACTCAGGAAATAAGATGCCGAAATAAAAAGGAGAAAAGAAAGTAGTTTTTTAGTCAAAATCGGGAAAACCAAGGTGTAAAAATAACGAAAAACTCTTTCTAAAATTGCAATGTCCCTGTGAGGAATTGCCGTACCTGAAATAGCCAATTCAAAAGCCGTCAGAATTTAAAATTCTTCGATTTTAATAAATAACATTTAACCATATTTTGAATGTTAAAGTTCGGTTTCCAGTTCTTTTTTATAAAAGAAATGCTTAAATTCGGACTTCAAATACTTTAATCAATAAAATTATTATTATGAAAAAAATCTTTACTATTTTAGGTGTTGTTGCAATTACAGCGACTGCATTTTCACAAGAATTGTTATCAAACCCTGGTTTTGAAACAGGCTTAGCGCCTTGGGCGGCGGGAACTTCCTCAAGCTATACCGCTCCCACAATATCTACCACTAATTTTCATAGTGGGACCCAATCTGCGGGTTATACTGCTCCAACTGCTACCACTGGTTTTTATCAAAATATCCCAGTAACTGCAGGAGAAACTTATGTTATTTCTTTTTGGTATAAAGCCACAGGTGACGATACCGACGCTAGATTATGGAGCGTTTATAAAGACGCCGCAAATGCTCCCGTATATACAACCGCGGACGCAAAAACGGATTCTTTTCGGACAAATGATGGCTATCTAACACCTGCAGCTGAATGGACTAAACATACAGCTGAGATGATTGCTGGTCCTACTGCTACAAACTTAGATGTTGCTGTTAGAGCATATAATGGTGCCACGATTGCACAATTCGATGATTTCTCCGTAATGAACAAAGCGACAATGGCTGTTTCTGATGTATCTAATTTTGACAAACAAATCAAGATGAATACAAATCTTGGAAATGCTTTAACGGTTATTCTTCCATCGAAAGCAACAGTAAATATTTATTCTGCTGAAGGTAGATTGGTAAGTTCAAACCGAGTAAACAGCGGTGATTCAATTAACACATCTTCTTTAAATAAGGGAATGTACATTGTAACTGTTGATAATGGTACTGCAAAAGTGAGCAGAAAAGTGATGAAAAACTAAAAGGTTTTACTTTAATAAAAAAAAGCGGTTCAAGATGGAGCCGCTTCTTATATTTTAAAACCAACCACGCCGGAGATAACTGGTAATGGCTGAAAAGTTTAAACTGAGGGTGAAACGAATTCTTTTGCCGTAATCTTTAAAAGAGGGTTCAAAACCCAACGAACTCTGTATTGGGAAATAAACCTCCAGGAAGTCTGGAATAACCTTTAATTTAACCCCTGAATCCCAGATAAACTGAGGGTTTTCATATTTATTTTTGTAGATTCCGGCGTCTGCGTAAACATTAAACCAACGCCACACGTGCGTATCTACATTAACCGTTGAAATCCATTGGTTTGCTGTAGTTCCGATATAAGATTTAAAACCTCCTTCTGCAACGATAAGCTGCTGTGCTAAGACACCAGAAGTAGCACTTTGTCCCAATAATCCATAGGAGAAAGCGTAGTTAGAAACCCGCGAAATTCCGTAATCGAAAAGATTGTTCTTCGTATTATTAGAAATAAAATATCCCCCGAAAAAACGCAGACTTATTTTTTTATCTTTTGCATATTCATAGCGATAAGAAACTTCAGTTGTAATCTTCTGGAAATCTTCCATCCACTGAATCCCGGTGCCGAAATATTTTTCATGAATAAGACGTCGATCGGAATAACCGTATCCTAAATTCCACAAATTATATTTCGAATATTCTGTATTGGTGAGGTCTTTCGGATCTACATCTTTCTCTAAATAATTATAGGAAAAAGCTACATTCCGACGGATATCGGTGCGCGGATTTTTAGCAAAATTAAGATTAGCAGAAGCTGATAATTTTCGGTAAGTTAAGTCGTAATCATAATGAAAATGCGAGGCAGAAATCCCCAAATCTAAACTTCGGTAAAACGCTTCAGCGGGTTGAAATGAATAACCAATACCGCTAGAACCCGCTAGTTTTCCGGTCCCTGAACTGTAATATGGGGTAAATGAGTAGGTGAATTTTCGCTCAAATAAAGAAGTATTTTTTATATTTAGACCGAAAAGAACTTTATCGTACGCATTAAAATTAAACCGTGGACTGAGATAAATTTCGTTATACTCCGGATTTGGAATATCTTTTAACAATTTTAATTTGATCTTTTTCGTATTTGCAAAAAGACCTTTGGTATACAAATAATTATCCCGGAAATTCTTTTCAGGGAAAATATAGTCATCATTAATAATTATTTTTTCCGCATTAGACTGCGGAATATTATACTGCACTGTTTTTTTCGATTCATCAGTATCAAACCAAAAAGTTTTGCTGATACCAGATTTTTCTTCAGTTTCAATTTTAAAGGGAATCGCCTGAGTTGTATTTTTGGACACTTTTACTTGAAAATCTTCGCCCATTTTGCGGTATCTTTTTAACCGAAAGTTTACGCGATTTTTATGTTCGATAAAACCTTCTAAAAAATCCGCTGAATAGCCAGAAGCCAGCGTGAGTTTTTCTAAAAAGTCTTTTTTATCAACCCGTTTGTCATTACTTTCTGCAATATAATTTTGTAAAAATTGTGCAAATCGGTCGTGGCCCATTTTCTCCGAGAGAAATGAAAATAAACTACCGGTCTCAAAATGGCTGATGGCGGTCGCATTAAAATTACTGAGGTCTACAAAATCTTCCCCAATCTTTTGATCCAGATTTTGGGTGAGCATATATTGGTACGCTAAACCATATCTTTCCGTGAGTTTTAAATCAGAAGCATGAAAAAATTTCAAAGGTTTTATGCCGAATATTTTTGCATTTTCGGGCAAATCTCCCAGTAATTTCCGGTCATTATAATATTGATGCAAATATTGAATTTCCAGATAGGATTTCAAACCGTTGGTCAGCCAATGATCTTCATTTTTTTCAAACACTGCCGAGTTTTGCATGATGGCTTGGGAAAGAATGCTGAAATAAGTAAGATCGGTTTTTTCGTAATCTGTAAAAAGTTTAAAATGAAATTTCCAAAATTTAATATCATCGATTCCGACAAAATCTTCGTCATCCCGAAACTTTTCACTGATGAAAATCTTGTCGGGTAATGCGCCTAATTTCCTTTTAATAAATTGAAGATGCAAAGGCAGAAAAAACTCCAACGCTTGTTTTTCACTGTCTTCTAAAGAATAACCAAACTGAATTTTGATATTTTGCCCATCTATCGTACTCGTAAGTAAATCGGTGTGGTTTTTTGTGAGTAAAAATTCAGGATCTACCAATAATTTACCACTGAATGTCGTTGAACTTTCCTGAGCTAAATTGCTTTTAACTTCAAAATCCTGCGGTAATATAAAATTTACTTTCCAGAAATTTCCGGGACTTTGATTTTCTTCGATTCCGCGATAATATTTCGGACTTTGATTTTCATCTTCAAAACCATCAGGTACGATGAAAAAATATTTCAGTTCCGTTTCGCCATTTAATGTTCCATACCCCGTGAATTGGGAATCGGGAACGTTGATGAGATATTGTAAAGTGATGGTTTTACTTTCGCCGGGTTTTAGCGGGTGTTGTAAGGGAAGGTAAATATTTTCTTCGGCAGAATTAGTTTCCACCCAATTTTCGTCAATTTTTATCTTTAAATTTTCAACGGATGCAAGGTCTGATTTGTTTGCAAAATACAAGTCATTTTTTCGGTCTTCCAGCGTTCTTTTGAGTAATGGAGTATTTCGGTTTTTATAGGCAGAACTCCAGTTCAGTAATTTAATTTTATCAAGCGGAACTTTAGCAGCATTATAGTAAACAATGGTTTGTTCTACCGAAATTTCCTTCCGGTTCTCCGAAACTTTGGCTGAAATATAAATGCTATCCTGCTGAGCAGAAACTTCAGCAAATAATACAAGGAAGAAGGAAGCAAAAAAATATCTTTTCATTTTCAAAAGTGCGTCAAATATAACGATGTTTTTCTAAAATTGACCCTATTTTATGTTTTGAAAAGTAGGTTTTAAAATTAATTAAATTTTTTGTGTACGTTTTTTCATAGATGATTTTTTCAGTCATGATTTAGTAAGACAATGATTAATTCTCTAAACATCCGGAGTAATAATTTATTTTTGCACCTCGAAATAACTATCGAATTTCAATGAAAAATAATTTATCCAATTCCACACTTTATTTGCTCAGCATTTCCGCTGGATTGGTGGTGGCAAATCTATATTACAACCAACCGCTGCTTCATGATATTGCGTTAAGTTTAAATGTAAGCGATTCTCACGTGAGTAATGTCGCGCTTTCCACACAGATTGGTTATGCGCTGGGTTTATTGCTGATTATTCCTCTAGGTGATAAGATCAGCAATTTGAAAATTATAAAAATTGATTTTCTAATCCTCATCTTATCTCTTTTAGGTGCCGCATTCTCACAATCTTTATTTTTTTTAATAGTCAGCAGTTTTCTCATCGGATTTACGTCAACGCTTCCGCAATTATTTGTGCCAATGGCAGCGCATTTGAGCAGTGATGCAAGTCGGGGAAGAGCGATTGGAATTGTGATGAGCGGTTTACTCATCGGAATATTAGGGAGCCGCGTTTTAAGTGGATTGGTCGGAGAATATTTTGGCTGGCGAACTGTTTTTTATGGCGCTGCAGCTTTAATGTTTGTTTTATTTTTTCTACTGAACGCAAAACTGCCCATAATAAAACCGAAATATGGCGACAGTTATGCAAAACTCATGAAATCACTGTGGTTTTATTTCCGTACAGAACCAACTTTGCGTCTCGCCACTTTGCGCGGTGCTTTAGCTTTTGGAAGTCTGAGTGAATTTTGGACTACACTCGTTTTTTTAATGGAAGATTCGTTTAATTACGGCAGCGCTGTTGCCGGAAGCTTTGGTTTATTTGGAATTGCTGGCGCACTTGCAGCAACAGTCGTGGGAAAATTAAATAACCGGGTGAATAAAGGAACTTTAATATTATTTGGCGGAATTGTTATTGTGATTTCCTGGGTGATATTTCTATTTTCAGCACATTCAATTATCGGGTTAATAATTGGTGTAATTTTAATAGATCTTGGCGTACAATCCGTTCACATCACCAATCAGAATATTGTATTTTCTAAAAACCCGGACGCCAGAAACCGCGTAAACACTATTTATATGGTGGGTTTTTTCATTGGTGGCGCAGCAGGGACAAGCTTAGGTTCCTTCGCCTGGAATTATTTTGGGTGGACCGGTGTTTCGGTTTTAGGTCTGGTTTTTTCCGGAATAATTGTGTTTGTGCAATTGCTTACCAATAAAAGAACAATTTGAAAGGAAGCGATTCAAGAATTTTAATAGACAATATTTAAAATTTCGAAATAATTCTCCTTCTCATTCAACTTTAATGTAGCCTTGTCGCCAATTTTTTTATGCATCAGTGCTTTCGCTAATGGAGTTGTGAATGATATTTTCCCCTTTGAAATATTAGCTTCATCAACGCCCACAATTTGGAATGTTTGTGTGGAATTGTTTGCCGAATTTTTAAAAGTTACAGTCGCGCCGAAATGAATTTCATCCTGTGGTAATTTCGTCTGATCGATAATTTTTGCAAAAGCAATCCTTTCATTTAGTAATTGAAGTTTTGCATTGATATGGTTAAAGGCGATCCGATATTCTTTCTCTTGAGAAGAATCCAAATTCTCCTGATCTTCAAGTAAGATTTCTCTTTCTTTCACTAAAGAATTCATGCCTTTTTGAGTAACGAAATTTTCTGTACCGTGTGGTAAATCTGCTCTGGGCGGTACTAAGGGAACTTCTTCCTGATCATCTTCTTTTACAAAACCTCTGCTCATAATAGTCAATTTTAAGGCGAATGAATACAAGTTCCACTCCAAATTTTAATTAAAGTAAGAACGGTGTTAAAATAAAAAAAACGTCTAAAAGGTAATATTTCAGACGTTTTATTTACATTTTAAATTCTTCGATGAATTTTAATTTTAATCGCAGTTTCCATCAGTATCGCAGCTTTCGCCTTTGTGAATAATTTGCAAACCTTGATCTCCTGCTGAAAATTCTTGCCAGGATTTTTCTAAAACCTCACTAAAAACAGCCGGAGGTTGCGCGCCAGAAACACCATATTTATCATTGATGACAAAAAACGGCACTCCAGAAATTCCCATTTGTCGCGCGAGCATCATATCCTGGGAAACCGCTAAGCCAAATTCATCTGATGTTAAGGCAGATTTTATTTCATCTTCATTTAAAGAAACCGACGTTCCTATTTCAACCAAGGTCGCATCATCGTCAATATTTTTACCATCGATCAGTTGGGCCTTAAAAAGAGCTTCTTCCGTTTCATTGGCTAAACCTTTAGTTTGTGCTAATTGCAACAGCAAGTGGGCTTTGTAAGAATTTGCCACTTTTTGATGGTCAAAATTAAATTCAATTCCGGCATCTTTTCCTGATTTATAAACGTGGGAATACATTTCTTTTGCCTGCTCCACAGAAACACCTTTCGCCTCGGAGAAATATTCCAAAGAACTTTTTTCGGGCTGTGTTTTTAAATTAGGATCCAGCTGAAAACTGTGCCACGTCACTTCTATATTTTCTTTGTTGGGAAACTGCGCTAAGGCATTTTCGAAATTCTTTTTTCCGACGTAACAAAAAGGACAACGAATGTCACTCCAAATATCTACTTTCATATGTTTTGTATTTATACAGACAAAGATAAGAATCTCTAAATTGTTACGTATTGAGCTATGATAAGAAGAAGGTTTTAATTAACTAAACTCCGACTAATCCGGAGTACTTCATGACCAAATACCAAGCTGTTAAAGTTAATAAAGAAAGCGGAATACCCACGCCAAGCATGAGGTTGCAGAGTTTTGGTTCGAGTTGGTGAGCGACCGCAATAATCGCCGCTGTTACCATTGGTCCCATGGCAGATTCCAAAAAGGCAACTTCTATTATTTCGCCACGCTGTTTTAGAATAATAAAATAAAAGAGAAAAATCACCGCTGGAAATAAGATGAGCTTAAATAAAAGTCCATAAAACAAAGGTTTTGCTTCCTTGTCAAATTTCTGCCATTTTAACTGACTTCCTACAGATACCAAAGCCAACGGAACGGTGGTTGCGCCTAGTTTATTAAATACTTCATCAATTTGTAGTGGCACATTGATGTTTAAAATATTTAGAATTACCGCAATTAAGAAGGTAACAAAAGGTGGAAATTTTAATATTTTTTTTAAAATCTCCGAACTTGAACTTTTTCCACACGAATAAAAATTAGCCAAAGTAATTCCGATGGTTGACAGCGCTACAAAAGATCCGGGTTGATCAACGAGCATTACTGTTTTTAAACCACTTTCACCGTAAATTGATTGTATCACAGGAATGCCAACGAAAGACGTGTTGCCAAAACCCGCACACATAATTAATGCGCCGATAAGCGTTTTGGACCACTTCAATTTTTTTCCTAAAAAGGTGAAAAATAAAAACGCCAGCAAAATATTTAACCAGGGAACCAACACTGGAAATATCACTTGAAAATTCAATACAATTTTTGGAATGTAATAGAGTGATAAAGCAGATAAGGAAATATTAATGACGAAAGCATTTAGCGCCAAATGGCCGTTCTCTGGAAACAACTTTGTTTTCCGCAGGATTACGCCGAGGAAGAGACAGATAAAAAGTAAAATTAAATTAGACAAATTTTAATTTTGTAAACAATGTTGGTTTAAAAAAAAATAAAAGGCTGAATCTCTTAAATTGATTTCAGCCTTTTTTAGTAAATTCTATAAACTTTCCTCGTAGGCATTCCAGCCCGCGATTTTATAATTTAAGGCGGCAATTTCAGCATCATCTGCTTTGTAAATTCCGCGTCCCACGATGATAAAATCGGTTTCTAATTGTTTAAAAGCATGTTGCGGCGTGTTGTACTGCTGACCTTTTCCGTCTCCAGAATCTGCGAGATTAATTCCCGGCGTAAAGAGAAGAAGTTCATTCGGGATTTTATGCTGCGAAACTCCACCAAAAACATTCGGATGCGCCAGAGCAATTTTTGTGGCTTCTTCTTGATAATGTTTGTCTGTTAAAGTTCCCTTCGAAGACATACCTAAGATTGCAACAACTCCCACATTTCGAAAACAGTCTAGCGATTCGTAACCCGCAATAACTTGCGCGGTAACAAGATCTGCCCAGTTAGAGATTTTATAAGTTCCGTACGCGAACTGTAATTCCTGCGTATTTCCGATGTCTGCAAATTTCCGGTCTTCCATCAAAAGGAAATTGTACTTGGTTGCCAAATCTTTCAAATTCAATATCGTTTCATCTGAGTCGAAATCTAAAAGAATATCAATATGTGTTTTCAGCGCAACGATATGCGGACCTACTTTTTCTGCTAATGCAAGCAATTCGTGCGTTGTTGTCACATCGGCAGAAACAATAAGATTTGATTTCTTTTCAATTGCAATTTGCAGTAATTTTTGGGCTACAGAATGGTCGCAGATTTCTAATTTTTTCTCGTAAGACAGTCGTTTTTCTTCTTCAAATTTCACCACATTACCAGCAAGAAAATCATAAATTCTTAAAACTTCATCGTCCGTTAAGTGTCCTTCTTCTTTTAGCATTTTACAAACCTCAGAGATGGTAAATAGCGTATGCACTCGGAACCCTTTGTTTTCTAAAAGTTCTTTTCCGCCTTGTTGGCGGTCAAGAACAACGACAATATCCGAAACAGAAATTCCCTCGTTTTCGATTTCTGGAATGGTTTCCAGCAAAGAAGCGCCAGAAGTAATGACATCTTCTACCAATAAGCAATTTTGACCTTTCGTAAAAATTCCTTCAATCATTTTCTTGGTGCCATGCTGTTTGGCTTCCTTTCTTTTAATAATGAGTGGAATATAGCTTTCCAGCGACATTGCAGTGGCCATTGGCAACGCGGCGTACGGAACGCCACAAATCAAATCGAAATTATCCAGCGGAAGCATATCCAGCAAATAATTGGCGAGTGATTTAAGAATTTTGGGATCCGAAGCAAGTGGTCTTAAATCCACATAAAAAGGACTTTCAATACCCGATTTCAGGGTAAATCTCCCAAACTTAATGATGCCGAGTTTGTAACACTCGAGAAAAAATTCTTTCTTAGTTTCCATTTACTTTTTATTGTAAGACAAAGTTAATATTTTAAAGGAAACAGGAATAGAGATTTCCGTGGCAATTGTGGTCAAAAGCTTTAAAATTTCTACCTTTGAAAAAACAGCCGAAAAGTAGCAAGTTGTTCTAATAATTTGAAGTCTTTTTAAATAAATCAAATCAATAAACCTTTACCTATGAAAACAAAATTTTCATTTCTTTTAATTCTTATTTCCTTTTTTGCCTTTTCTCAAGTTGAAGAAAAAAAACTCGACGAGCTAATTCAAAATACTTTAAAAACATTTGATGTACCAGGAATTTCGGTGGGAATTGTAAAAGATGGCAAAGTGATTTATTCTAAAGGTTTTGGAGTAAGATCTCTCAACACAAACCAGAAAATGACGGATGAGACTTTGGTCGGAATTGCATCTAACAGTAAGGGATTTACCGCAACAGCGCTGGCTATTTTAGCTGATGAAGGAAAACTGAATTTCGATGATAAAGTTTCTAAATATATTCCTGAATTTCAAATGAATGATCCCTATGTTTCCCAAAATATTACCATTAAGGATTTAATTACGCATCGTGCCGGATTAGGTTTAGGACAGGGAGATTTAATGTTTTTTCCGGAAGGTGGTAATTTAACCGTCAACGAAATTATTCACAACGTACGTTATTTGAAACCAGAAAATCCTTTCCGTACGACTTTGGATTATAATAACATCATGTTTATTGTGGCGGGAGAAGTCATTCATCGGGTTTCCGGACTTTCCTGGGCAGACTTTATCGAGCAGAAAATTCTAAAACCTGTGGGAATGACCTCCAGTTTCGGAAGTTATAACCGAGCAAAAGCTGCCAACGTTCAGAATATTATCGAAGCGCACGCGCCTGTCAACGGAAAGGCAATCGCGGTTCCGCATGATTGGAATGAAACGGCGAACGCAGCGGGAGGTATCATCAGTAATATTAAAGATATGACGACTTGGGCAGAATTTCTGATGAATGGCTTTACAACAAAAGATGGAAAAAAATTGGTTTCAGATAAGCAGATCCAGCAGTTGTGGAACTTGCAAATTTCAACACCTGTTGCTTTGAAAAATGCTTATGATACGAACTTTGGCGGTTACGGATTAGGTTGGTTTGTGACCGATGTGAAAGGTCATAAACAGGTTTATCACACGGGCGGATTAATTGGAACTGTGACGCAGTTTACCTTAATTCCAGATATGAAATTAGGAATTGTGGTCTTAACGAATCAGCAGAGTGGTGCGGCTTTTAGTACAATTACCAATACCATAAAAGATTCTTATTTGGGAATGCCAGAAAAAGATTGGTTAAAAACATATGGTGATCGCATGGCGAAGATAAATGCGGATTATGAAAAAGGTAAAAAAGAAGTTTTTGCAAAATCAGAAAACTTTAAAAAAGATAGAAACTGCCAAATTAAGAATGATCAAATTACCGGAACCTACAATGATCCGTGGTTTGGTGATGTAATGATAACTTCAGAAGGAAAAAATTTACGCTTGGTAAGTAAAAATTCACCGCGCTTGAAAGGAGAATTATTACCCTATTCACCCAACGTGATGATTGTAAAATGGGACGATAGAAGTTATGATGCTGATGCATTTGTAAACTTTGCCCTGGACGAAAACGGAAAAGCAATCGCGATTAAATTAAAACCAATTTCGGATGTTACCGATTTTAGTTTCGATTTTGAAGATCTGGATTTGCAGCGAAAGAAATAATATTTTGAAAATGTTAATGAAAAACCTCACCAATTATTTGATGAGGTTTTTTGGTCTTTATGGAAGATTTAAATTTTCTTCGGTTCATAAAAGTAAATGAGTTTTTTCTTTGCACCATGAAAATCAGACCAAGAATCACAGTCTATTTCAAAACCTGCTACGCCGCAGGTGGGGAACATAAACATAATGTCCGACATGCTGTTCGCGAAATTAGAGATTCCGTTGTTGTGCGAGAACATTGCCACTGATCTTAAATCATCTGGAATTTCTGTGACAAGTGATTCAAAATTAGTTTCCGAGGCGTTATAGAGTTTCTGTAGGGTTTCAATCTTTATTTTATATTCCTTGTTAAAAATTTCACACGTACTGAATGCGCGCAAAGCAGGACTAGAAAAGAATTTATCAATCTCGATATTATTTTCTTTTAGGAAGTGAGCCATTTTTTCAGCATCTTTTTCTCCTTTGTCTGCGAGAGGACGATCGAAATCATCTGTATTTTCCGGCCAGTCGCTTTTCGCATGACGCACTAGAATTAATGTTTTCATTCCGCAATAGTTTTAAAACAATAAAATTAATTAAAAAAAAGAGAAGTTGTAAGCTTCTCTTTTTTAAATTAAAATTTAAAGTTATCAATTAAAATTAATAATGACTTTCAGCGCTTTTTCTTTTGATGCATTTCCGAAAACTTCGTACGCATGAATCATATCTGTAAAATCGAATCGGTGCGTAACGAGTTTTTCCGGTTGTAGCTTTTTGCTTTCTACATTTTTCAGCAGCATCGGTGTTGTACTTGCACAGACTAAACCCATCGTTATGGTTACATTTCTGATCCAAAGTTCTTCAATATGAAGCTCTACTGGTTTGCCGTGTACACCAACATTAGCGAGGTGCGCGCCAGGTTTTAGAATTTTTTGGCAGATATCGAACGTCGCTGGTATTCCTACCGCTTCGATCGCCACATCAACACCTTCTTTTCCTGCAATTTTTTTAATGGCTTCAATTGGATCTTCATTGCCGCTATTTACAATATCTGTTGCGCCAAAACTTCGGGAAAGTTCCAGTCTTTCCTGGTCAACATCAACCATAATAATTTTTGAAGGAGAGAAAAATTGTGCGGTCAATAGTGCTGCAATACCGATAGGTCCTGCACCAACAATTGCGACGGTGTCACCGGGATTTACTTTTCCGTTCAGCACACCGATTTCAAAACCAGTCGGCAAAATATCGCTTAACATCACGGCTGCTTCTTCATTAATATCATCCTTTAAATGATAAAGAGAATTATCACCGTGCGGAATCCGAACGTATTCTGCCTGTGTTCCATCAATTAAATGTCCTAAAATCCAGCCACCATCGTCGCAGTGGGCATAGAGTTGTTTTTTACAGTTATCGCATTTTCCGCAAGAAGTGATGCAGGAAATTAACACTTTATCTCCTTTTTTAAAATTGGTAACGCCGTCCCCAATTTCTTCTACGATACCGATACCTTCATGTCCCAAAATTCTTCCGGGAGTTACAGCCGGAACATCACCTTTCAAAATGTGAAGGTCGGTTCCGCAAATGGTAGATTTTACCAGTTTTACAATCACGTCGGTCGATTCTTTGATCACCGGCATCGGACAATCGACGAGGTCTTTTTGTCCGGGTCCTTTAAATACTAAAGCTTTCATAATCCGTATGATTTTTATTTAGGCAGATTTTGCCTTATTAAAGGTAGGTAGATTTGAAATGGACTTTTCTGAAAATCAGGTGACTTTAATCAGTATTTTTATAATTTTGTGAGCAAAGGCAAATATTTGTAAATTTGCACACGATGTCACAAATACTAGCCGTTGATTATGGAAAAGCTCGGTGCGGCTTAGCAGCTACCGACGATATGCAAATCATTGCGAGCGGTTTGCAGACTGTGCCTACGAAAGAGATTTTTATTTTTCTGAAAAAGTACTTGTTAGAAAATAGAGTAGAGCAGATTGTGGTGGGACTTCCGACTGATTTAAAGGGAAATTTAAATGAGGTGGAAATTGACATTTTAAAATTTATAGAAAAGTTTAAATCCCAATTTCCATTGGTTGAAGTAGCGCGTTTTGATGAACGTTTTACGTCTAAAATGGCTTCTTTCGCCATCTCACAGAGTGGGAAAACAAAAAAGAAAAGAGAGGAAAAGGGATTGATTGATAAAGTGAGTGCAACCATTATATTGCAAAATTTTTTAGAGCAGAAACAGAAATGATATTACCGATAAGAGCATTTGGAGATGCCGTTTTAAGAAAAAAATGTCACGATATTCCGCAGGACTATCCAGAGTTGAAAACGCTCGTCGACAATATGTTCGAAACCATGCACAGTGCAAACGGCATTGGTTTGGCAGCACCGCAGATTGGTTTAGATATTCGGCTGTTTGTCGTGGATCTTTCGCCTTTGGCAGAAGATGAGGATTACGAAGATATCGCAGAAGAATTGAAAGATTTTAGAAAAATTTTAATCAATGCAAAAATCCTGGAGGAAAGTGGCGAAGAATGGAAATTCAACGAAGGTTGCCTCTCAATTCCTGATGTGCGTGAAGATGTAAAAAGAAAAGAAACCATACTTATCGAATATTATGACGAAAATTTCGTTAAACATACCGATACTTTCTCAGATATGCGAGCACGCGTAATTCAGCATGAATACGATCATATTCAGGGAATTCTGTTTACTGATCACCTGAGTGCCCTCAAGAAAAAATTGGTAAAAGGTAAGCTGATGAAAATTGCCCAGGGCGATGTTTCTGTGACCTATAAAATGAGATTTCCGAAGTAAATTGGGGGAGCGTAGTAAAAATTAAATTCAAACAAATAATAATAAAATGCAGTTAGAAAAAATAATTTCAATTTCCGGAAAACCGGGTCTTTACAAATTGATCTCCCAGTTGAAAAGCGGATTTATCGTAGAAGATGTCATCACGAAGAAAAAAGCAAGTATAACTAATTCTTCGCAGGTAAGCTTGTTAGATAATATCGCCATGTTTACTTTTGATAACGAAGTTCCGTTATTTGATGTTTTCGAAAATCTGGCAAAAAATGAAGACTACAAAGAGACGATTTCTCACAAATCATCAGAAGATGAGTTGAAAGAATTGATGACCAAGTCTTTGCCAAATTACGATACGGACCGGGTTTATATTTCTGATATTAAAAAATTGGCACAGTGGTATAACATTCTGCACAAAGCAGGATATATTACGCCGGAAAGTTTTGTAAAAGCAGAACCTGAAATGGAAGAACCTGCTACAAACGAGATAAATACAGATAAATTAGAAGCTACGAAAGCGGCTCCTAAAAAAGAAAAAACGACGACGCCAAAAGTAAAAGCAGCAACTTCATCAGCGAAGTCGGCACCAAAAAGTACGCATAGAAAAATGGGATAAATTTCTTCTTCTTTCTAAATTTACCTTGTCAAACTTTAAAATTTTGACAAGGTTTTTTTATTTAAAGTAAATTTACAACAATCAACAATCAACTCTCAACTATCAACTCTCAACTGTCAACTCTTTAAAATGAACTCCAGACAAGAACAACTCGACGCTTTCAATCGCTTACTCGACATTATGAATGATTTGCGGGAGAAATGCCCGTGGGATCAAAAACAAACCTTGCAAACACTTCGTCATTTAACTTTGGAGGAAGTTTACGAACTCTCAGATGCGTTGCTGGAAGAAGATCTACAAGAGATTAAAAAAGAATTAGGCGACGTTTTACTGCATCTTGTTTTCTATGCTAAAATCGGGTCCGAAAAAGGAAGTTTCGATATTGCTGATGTCATTAATTCTTTAAATGAAAAATTGATTTTCCGCCATCCGCATATTTATGGTGATGTTGAAGTGAAGGATGAAGAAGAAGTGAAGCAAAACTGGGAAAAACTGAAACTGAAAGAAGGAAATAAATCGGTGCTTTCTGGGGTGACGAAAGGAACGCCGAGTTTGATAAAAGCGTATCGCATTCAAGATAAAGTAAAAGGAATCGGATTTGAATTTGCCAATGCAGAAGATGCCTGGAAAAAGGTAGATGAAGAATTAGCCGAATTTCACGCCGAAACGGATCTTGATAAAAAGGAGCAGGAATTGGGCGATGTTTTTTTCTCTCTTGTTAATTACGCGCGAATTTCAGGCATCAATCCGGACACGGCTTTAGAAAGAACCAATAATAAATTCATCAACCGATTCCAGAAAATGGAAAATCTGGCTTTGAATAAAAATCTAGATTTGGCAGATTTGAATTTAGAACAAATGGATGAACTTTGGGAAGAGGCCAAGAAAAATGAATAAACCTCCAGAGTTTCTGAAGGTTTATTTTTATTTGGGCAGCAATTTCCGTCTTCCACTCCCGTTTTTTTGTTTCGCTACGCTGCACAAAAAGAGCTCCGTTCAAGCCGGGCTGCAAAATCGGTTTAAATATTATTTGTTCATTATTAATTAAAAAATTGGTGGTATTCGTCCATCGACTCTTTAAGTTCTCCTACTATTTTATTGGCGTGCTCTCGGTCCTCTGCATTTTTTAGTTTCTCGATTTCTTTCATGTGAGGCGCTAACCAAGCGTGAAGATTATCATGTGGAACTCCGGTCATTGTGCAGCTTTTCACTAAATTCTCATTAGAAGTGCTGAGATTTGCAGCCAACATTTTGTAATCGCCACTTTCCGGTTGGTAGGCTTTAAGTTGGGTTTCCATTTCGGCAACATACGGTTTCATTTCGTTGTTCACCGGCCATTTTGCGCCATTGTTTAATTCCAGTTTTACACCTTCTTCGTGGTCATCAGATTTTTCATGATCGTCGGTTGCATGTTCTTCAGAAACATTTTGTTCCGTTGCTGCCATATTGTTATTTTGGTCAATTACTGTTTCCTGTTTTTTTTCACAAGACATAACGATTGCTAATCCGAGGATTGCTGATAAAAGAATCTTTTTCATTTTTTTAAAATTTTTATTGTTATAAAAAGAAATAAGGAGGTAAGTCCGAATCGGAAAGCCATCGCAAATATGGTTTTTGTTTCGTAAAGTCCTCCGGTAGTAATGTGCGTGAATAAATTCATATAAGCAAGAATTAGAACAATTAAAGAAGCTACAAGCGGTATTCTCACCCAAGACTTGTTCTGTAGTATTCCAAATGCTGCTATTAAATATAGAATTCCACAAAGGAAATTCGCCCAAACAACCAGTGGAACATAGTTTCCTTCTTTTGCTCGGATTCCGAACCAGTCGAAAAGAACTGAACTGCTCATAAAAACCGTTACGGCTCCGAAGAGAATGAGGAAGATAAGAAGTATTGTTTTTTTCATTTTTATAAATATTTAAAGATAAGGTTTATAAGTACATTTTCTTATGATTTGAATCATCAAGAAATCAATGCTCTTTTTCCAACATTTAACTTCTCCTTTCTAACTTGTTTTGTGATAGCGTAAAACAGACCACGAAATAACGACAATAGCCAGTCCGATAATAAATCCAAAGTGCGGAAGAAGATCCATAAGACCACTGTCTTTCAACATGATTAAACGTACACCATCGACACCGTAAGTGACCGGATTTAAATAGGCGATATATTTTGCCCAGTCGGTCATACTTTCTGTCGGCGTAAAAAGTCCACTCATTAATATAAAAATCATCATGAAAAAGAAGACCATAAACATCGATTGTTGTTGCGTATCGCTATAAACCGAAGCCAAAAGTCCCATTCCCAAAATCGCGATGAGGTAAACGGAAATGAAAGCGTAGAGGAGGAGATAACTTCCCTGCATTTGAATTTTGTAAACGAAAATAGTGACCAAAAGTCCGATCGTAAAAGCAACCATTGATAAAATCCAGAACGGAATTAATTTTCCTAAGATGAAATCTCTTTTCTTAATTGGCGACACATTAATTTGTTCGATGGTTCCGATTTCTTTTTCTTCTACGATATTCAAAGCGGTCAAATAGCCACCAATTAATGTCACCAGAAAAGCAAGAATGCCCGGAACTAAAGAAAGTCGGTAATTATAGGTTTCATTAAACCAGAATTTCGGAACGATTTCTAAGCCGGAATTTTTCTTTACCGTTTCCAGTTCCGGATTCATTTCTAACTGAATTTGCTGATTGTAATTCTGCAGAATTTGTCCAAGATAACTGGCGGAAAGTCCGGCTTTTGTTCCGTTGATGGCATTGATGGCGATTAATACTTTGTCATTGTTTTCACGCACGAGATCTTTTTCGAAATTATTGGGAATTTCGAGGATTAAATCGATTTTGTCTTTTTCAACTTCCTGATAGGCGTCATTGTAATTTTCGCCATAATCCATAATTTTAAAATATCCTGACGCCGTAATTTTCCGAATGAGTTCACGGGATTGGGTTGATTTATCGTGATCAACCACGGCGATTTTAATGTCTTTTATTTCATAGTTTGCGGCCAACGGAAGAATCACCAACTGAATCACCGGCATCACGAAAATGATGGCCAATATGGATTTGTTCCTGAATATCTGCAGGAATTCTTTTTTGATTAATATGAATAATGTTCTAAACATTTTTTGTCTATTATCTTTTATCTAGGAGCAAAGCGGTCTATTATCTAATTTTAATCTCACTTTTTATATTATCTAAAATCTGCAGCCCGAGTTGAGCGGAAATCCTTTTTTTTGCATTGGCCTAAACGCTGGAAAAAAAGATTGGGAGCGGAAGGCGGAAATGTCTGCCCAAATAATTATTCTCATGGCATTAATTATTCTAATCTTATTTTAAATTTTTTCACGGCGATGACGAATAAAACCAGCATCATTCCGATGAGGACGAGCACGTGTTTCCAGATGACTTCCAGGCCGGTTCCTTTGATGATGATGTTTTTGGCGATCTCATAATACCATTTTGCGGGGATTACGTTGCCAATCATTTGTAAAGGAAGCGGCATATTTTCGACGGGGAACATAAAACCACTCAGCATAATTGTGGGTAACATCGTTCCCACTAAGGCAATAAGCATGGCGGTTTGCTGACTATCTGTAACAATTGAAATCACAATTCCTAAGAGCAGATTCGTGATGATGAAAATAATGCTGATGCCGAAGAGTAAAAGCAGACTTCCTTTGATGGGTAAATCGAGGACGGTGACGCTCAAAATCAGGATGGAAACCAAAATGATCATCGATAAAATAAAGTACGGAATTGCTTTGGCTAAAATAATAATATACGGTTTCATGGGCGATACGAGTAATACTTCCATGGTGCCCATTTCCTTTTCGCGCACGATGGCGATGGCGGTCATCAAAACACAAATGATTAAAAGAATTAAAGCCATCACGCCGGGAACGAAATTGGGCGCGCCTTTCAGTTGTGGATTGTAGAGCATGCGGATTTCCGGTTGTACGCCGGACTTGGGTTGCATTGTCTGTTGACCGTAAAAATCCATAATAATATTCGACATGAAATTATAGATTTGGTTCGCCATATTAATGTCGGTTCCATCGGTGATGAGTTGAAGTTGGGCTTTTTTGCCACTATTTATATCTTGGGCAAACTGCGCCGGAATTACCAGAAGCATTTTTATTTTTCCGCCTTTGAAAGCATCTTCTGCTTCGTCGATCGATCTCAGATTTTTGTCAACATCAAAATATTGGTTGGCCTTAATTTTCGAAATGAGTTCGATGGAATTTTGAGATTTGTCTTGATCTAATACACCAATTTTAGTATTTTTTACTTCGGTACTTAAAGCAAAACCAAACAGTAGAACCTGCACGACCGGCATTCCGAAAAGAACCAGCAAAGTTCTCTTGTCACGCAAGACGTGCCAGAATTCTTTTTTCACAAAAGTGATTAACTGTTTCATTTATTTAGTTGACAATTGAAAGTTGAGGGTTGAAAGTTAAATTCTGCCTAAATTTTCTTTTGTTGTTTTTACAATTTTTATGAGCATTTTTAGTAGTTCTGTACAGTCTTCTATAATTGATTGATATTCCTTTTCGTTTAAGAATTCGCCTTTGTAGAGTAGGAGTAACCAATAATCTGTTTCATTTGCTTCTTTTAAAGCGATATTCATTTTGTTTAGAAAATCTGCTTTGGATTGACCGTGTTCTGCTTCTCTAATTAACGCGCCAATTGCAGTTCCGCTGCGCAATAGTTGTTTTGATAAAATATATTCTTTTCTATCTTGGGTCAATATTTTGTAAATCTTAATCAGTCGAATTGAAAATGCAATTGATTTTTCGGCTACCGTATTATTTTCCATAATTTAAAATTTTATCATCTTGGTTTTCGCTATCAACTTTCCACTATCAACTGTCAACTATTCTATCCGTTTCGCACCGCGTGCTAATTCATAGAAAACATCATCCATATTTTGCGCATTGAATTGTTTTTTCAATTGTGCTGGAGTATCTAAGGCCGCTATTTTTCCATCAACCATAATGGAGATGCGGTCGCAATATTCGGCTTCGTCCATATAATGCGTCGTCACAAAAATGGTAATTCCACGGTCGGAGGCTTCATAAATCATATTCCAAAATTGCCGTCTGGTCACAGGATCTACACCGCCAGTTGGTTCATCAAGAAAGACAATTTGAGGTTCGTGAAATATGGCAACCGAGAAAGCTAATTTCTGTTTCCACCCTAAGGGAAGTTCTGAAACCAATTTGTTTTTTTCATTTTCAAGTCCGAGTTCTTGGATGAGTTGATCGCGTTTTATTTTCAAATTCTTTCTTGGTATTCCGTAAATTCCACCGAAGAAATTCAGGTTTTCTTTAACGGTCAAATTGCCGTACAGAGAAAACTTTTGACTCATATAACCAATGTTTTTCTTAATCTTTTCGGTTTCCTTATAAACATCAAACCCTGCGACCGTCGCAGTTCCAGAAGTCGGAATTGAAAGTCCGCTGAACATTCGCATCGCTGTAGTTTTTCCAGCACCATTGGCTCCCAGGAAACCGAAAATTTCCCCTTTGGTTACTTCAAAACTGATATGATCAACCGCCGTAAAATCTCCAAAAGTCTTGGTGATATTTTCTGCTTTGATGGCGATATTTTGGTTGTCTGAAGTCATCATTTTAATTGGATAATAAGCGAATAAAACTATCTTCGATACTGGCTTTTATAGGATTGATTTCAATATTTTCAAGTCCTTCTTTTTTCAAATATTCTGTAATGTTTTCGATGTCGAAATTTTCATTCTGGTCCACACTTAAATGCACAAATTCTCCGTACGCATAGACATTTTTCTTTTGGTCGAAGGTTTCCAAAGCACGCAATACATTTGCAGTTCGTCCGGCTTTCACTTCGAAAAGTAAATCAGGATAAGCTTTGCTGATATTTTCCGGCGTATTGATTGAAAGAATTTTTCCATTTTGCATTAAAGCGATTCGGTCACACAAGGCGGCTTCGTCCATATAAGGTGTCGCCACGACCATGGTGATTCCCTGTAATTTCAAACGCTGCAACATTTCCCAAAATTCCTTTCTCGAAACAGGATCAACTCCCGTGGTCGGTTCGTCCAGAAATAATACTTTCGGCTTATGAATTAAGGCGCAGCATAAAGCGAGTTTCTGTTTCATTCCGCCTGATAATTTTCCGGCTCTTCGATCTTTAAAAGGTTCAATTTGAATATAGATGTCTTTGATCAAATCGTAGTTTTCTGCAATGGTCGTATTAAAAACGCTGGCAAAAAATTCCAGATTTTCTTCAATCGTTAAATCCTGATAGAGTGAAAAACGTCCAGGCATGTAACCCAAAATTTTCCGAATTTCTTTATAATCTTTTACCATATCAAAACCTTCAATCGACGCAGAACCGAAATCGGGTAGAAGAACCGTCGTCAACATTCTGAAGATGGAAGTTTTCCCGGCACCGTCAGGACCAATCAAGCCGAATATTTCTCCCGGGTTGACATCGAAACTCACGTCATCCACTGCAAGTACTTTTTCAGTTTTCTTGCCGTAGGTTTTGATGAGATTGTTGACGATGATTGATTTCATTGATACTGTTTTAACTGAAATTTTTTTAACCACAAAAGTCACAAAAGTTCTTCTTTTTATAGTTGGACCTTATTACGCATAAAGTTTAAAAAAGATACCTGCTAAAATATTTTGTGGACTTTAAAGAAGTTATTAATAAATCTTTTAAGGCATTTATCTTTTGTGACTTTTGTGGTTTAATGATTTAGAATTTCACGTCACCATACATTCCGATTTTGAGATAGCCATCGTTTTTGACGTGGATTTTTACCGCGTAAACTAAATTGGCTCGTTCGTTTTTGGTTTGAATGGTTTTCGGGGTAAACTCGGCTTTGGAACTGATCCAGTAAATTGTTCCGGGAAGTTCTTTGGTTTTTCCTTCTCCAGCGTCGATGAGGACTTTTACCTGTTGTCCGATTTTTATTTGGGGCAATTGATCTCCGGTCACAAAGGTTTTTAAAGTCATCACTTCTAAATTTGCCATTTTGAAAATAGGTTTTCCAACCGTTGCAAACTCACCTTGATTTAGATATTTCGTTAAAACCATACCGGCAATCGGACTTTCAATCTTGTTATTTTTTAACTGTTCATCGATTTGCTCCACCTTTTTCTCGGTTGGTTTTCTTTCACCTAAAATCGCGCGGTTTTGAATGGAGACATTTTGTTTGGTGGTGGAAATCTGTTGCTGTAAAATACTCAACTGACTTTGAGCCGCAACAATCTGTTTCTGAATCACTTTTATTTGTCCGTTTGCATCATCAAGTTGTTTTTTTGTTGCGGCATCTTTGGCCACCAAATTTGCAGTTCTGTTTCTTTCCCGAATTGCATTTTGAAGTTGTTCCTGTAAAACGGAAACATTTGCAGATTGTCCGGATATCTGAGATTGCAAAACCTGAATTTGTGGAAGAGCAGAATTTGTTTTTTGCTCAATAGCATCCATGCTAGCGATAACCTGTTCCTTTTGAAGTTCTACGTTCTTGGGATCTATTTCGCCGACTTTTTCATTGGGTGACAATTGCTGACCTTCTTCTATATTGAGTTGCAGGATCGTTCCATTGGCTTTGGCAGTGACCATCAGTTCATCGGCTTCGAATGTTCCCGACGCATCGTAGGAATTATCTGAATTATTGCAGGCAGCGAGGGAAAGTAGGGCTGTAAATAAAATATATTTTTTCATCGGATCTTTTTTAAAAAGAGTCTTTATTTAATTTTCAACTATCACCTGTCAACTACTGATTAAGTTGTGCTTTCAAATTATATTGTGTCAGAAGATATTGGATCTCGTGAATGATCCTTTGATTTTTTGCCCGGTCGAGTTCATTCACTTCCCGCAAATAATCATTGGTCGTAATAACTCCGTTCTCCAGTTGGGCTAAAGAGGCTTTTCTAATGCTTTCACGTAATTGGATGAGTTCATTGTCTTTATTAATCAATTGCTGAATTTTATCGAGGTCGCTGTTGTTCTGAATGGTTTGAAACTGCTGATTAAAAAGGAAGTTTTCTTTCTGAACGTCGATTTCCTGCTGTTGCGTTTCGACCAAAGCCAAATCATTTTTCCTGGTGTAAAATCCCGAAATCGGAATGTTTAAACGCAAACCACCGATGTAAAAAACATCGAATTCATTTTTCAACATATTGAAACCGGGTTTTCCGTAACCACCTTGAAAGAAAGCTCCGAGCTTTGGAAGGTTTTTGGAATTGATATTTGCTTTCTGCTGTTCTAGACCGAGTTTTTGCAATTCAAAGAGTTTCAGTTCTGCACGTTTATTTTCATCTTGAATCAGAATTTTCTCTGGTTTTTCGAGCGTGGTATTTTCATCGATATTTTTATTAATGAAAAGAGAAAGCATCTGTAAAAAACTTTTTTTCGTGGATTGGAGCTCCAATTGTTTTTGTTCGAGATTGACGATTTGTGCTTTCAGAACATCGACATTACTTCTAAAGATAACGCCGTTTTCTAATTGTGCTTCGGCTTTTTTTAGTCCGCTTGATAAGTCAGATTTGGTTAATTCTGTTTGTTGAAGTTGCTCATCGGTTTGTAGAATTCCAAAATAAATTTGGTTGATTCTCATTTCTAACTGATCGGTTTCAAGTTCTGTTTTTTGTAGTTCTATTTCGGAATTAATGGTTGCCATTTTTTTTTGATTGGCAATCATTCCGCCATCGTAAATATTTTGCTGAACGTCGGCATATACTTTATATTGATCTTTGCTCAATGGTTCATTGGTCATATTGGGCAGTTGAATTGGGAACTGAATCACATCATTTTGATAAGTTGCCTGTCCCACAATCTGGATTTGAGGAAGCCAACCTTTTGCCGCATTCTGCAAATTGTATTCTTTGGTCTTCGCAATTAAATCATGTCTTTTAATGAGCGGGTAATTTTGTTTGGCCAAATCGTAACATTCTTCTAAAGTCAATGTTTGAGCATTGACTGAGAAGAAGAGGAGGAGGAATATGTATTTTAAGATTTTCATTTTTATCATTTTAAACATAGAATGTGCGAAGTTTTTAACCACAAAAGTCACAAAAGAACACTCTGAAAAAGTTTTACAGAAGTTCACAAAAGAGAAAATCTATAGATTTTCAAAAATTATATGAACTCTATAGTGCTGCATTTTCAATTTTAAACAATTCACTTTTGTGACTTTTGTGGTTTGATTTATTAATTATTCAGCATCATCTTGATCCACATCGGAACCATTGTTTTTCTTTCTTCCACGAACTGTTGAAATTCAGCATCATCCATCAAATCAAATGATTGAAGAATTGGTTTTCCTAAAAAGGGAAAAACCGTCATGCTTAGAAAATTCAATAAAAAGTGAAAAGGATTAACGTCAGGTTTTCTTTCTTTAATCTGTTTCATCAAATAGGAATTGTTCAATACTTTTTCAAAAGGAAGAATTGATTTCACATCCGAGGTTTTCTTCTGAATTTCACTTAAAACAAAAATTGGTAGGTTAGGATTTTTAGTTAAAATGTCAAAATACTTTATACTCGCTAAATTGATTTTTTCATCTAAAGACGTTTTTTCATTTGTAATGATGGGAATAATCTGTCCAAAGAGCAAAACGATTTTGACCTTCATGACCTGTTCAAACAGTTTTTCTTTGGTTCGAAAATAGTAATTGAGAAGCGCCAAATTAATTCCGGCTTCCTCCGCAATATCGCGTGTTCGTGTACCTGAAAAACCTTTTTCAGTGAAAACTTTTGAAGCAGCAATCAGGATTTTATCTTCGGTAGAATATTCTTCTGTTTTCATATCTTAAATTATAAAGTAAAGTTAGTATTAAATTTTTGATTTAAACAAATGAATTAATCAAATGATTAAATTTTAGTTATAAAAAAACGCAAGTCGAAAGAAATGCGTTTTAAAAATATTTTTAATTCAATCTTACAAACCGAATTGTTTCGCAAACAAATCTGGGAAAACTCCCATCGCTACTAATGCCACGATAATGAAGACCGCTACAATATTGTAAGTTAGTGAAACTTTTTCTGAAGTTTTGAAGCTGCTTTCTTTCGGAAAAAACATCGACATAATTAGTCGAAGATAATAAGCGATGGAAATTGCAGATCCTAAAACCGCGACTAATACGAGGAATGGCGTGTTATCAATTGCTTGTGCAAAGATGGCAAATTTCCCCATAAAACCTGCAGTTAATGGAATCCCAGCCATTGATAATAATGAAACTGTTGCAGTTACCGCCAAGATAGGTTCGGTATGTGCCAAACCTTTGAAAGCGTTATAAGAAGTCTCTCTTTTCAGTTTTTCAACCCAGATTAAACACATCATTACGCCTACAGTTGCTAATGAATATGCGAATAAATAAAATGCCAGGTTATAACTCGACAAACTGTTCATTCCGTAAAAAATAAGGGATAAATAACCAACGTGAGAAACGGAAGAATAGGCTAACATTCGCTTTACATTGGTTTGCGCAAGACCCATTACATTCGCAAGGAATAGTGTGATAATAATCATTACCCCAATCACATTAATCCATTCGCCGGTAATTCCTAGGAAACCGATCGTCATTAATTTAAAGAAAGCGAAGAAGGCTGAAATCTTAACGACCGACATCATAAACGCCGTGATTAACGATGGTGAACCCTGATAAACATCTGGACTCCACATATGGAAAGGTGCGAGGGAAACTTTGAAAGCCAAAGCTACCAGCATTAATATAGCACCTAAAATAAACATTAAATTTTTCGGATTTTGAACGGCAAAAGCATGAATGGTGTACAGATCAAAACTGCCGCTGCTTCCGTAAATGAGTGCAACTCCGAATAAAAGAAATCCTGTTGCAAAAGCACCCATCAAAAAATATTTAATTGAAGCTTCGTTGGAGCGTAGATCAGTTTTATTACTTCCGGCGAGAACGTATAAAGGGATCGAAAGAATTTCAATTCCGAGAAATAAAGTTACTAAATTCTGAAAACCGAATAAGACAATTCCACCACATAAAGAAAATAGCATTAAAGCATATAATTCTGATTGATGACTGCGGTGATTGCTAAATGCGAAACCTGCGATGAAGAACAATAAAATGGTAATAACAATGGTTATTTTGGTGAACAAAGCTGCGTTTGCCCCGAACTCAAACATGTTCTGATACTGAGCAAAGAAAGAAAGTTCCGGCAGGAAACTGACGTAAAAAGCAATCATTAGCCCCAGAATACCGATATACCGTGAGAATTTCCCCTGTTCGAAAACACCTGCAAAAAGCGCGACCAAGGCGGTAAGGAAAATAATTATTAAAACGCTCATTTAATTTAGATTTGAGATTTATAGATTTGAGATTTCAGATATTTATCTTTGATCTCGATCTCTTAATTTCTTTATTATTAATTTTTTAATTTAACATCGAAGCGTAAATAAACTTCAATGAACTGCTGACCATATCCATGATTGGCTGCGGAAATACACCCAGAAGAATAACAAAAACTGCCAAACTGGCTAAGACTGAAAATTCAACAGCGTTTAAGTCACCTGCCGTTTCTAAAACAGCTTCATCACCAGGTCCAAGCATAGCCTTACCATAAAATCTGAAAAGATATACGGAAGAGAAAATCATGGTTAATCCGGCGATCACCGCCGCCATAATACTGTAATCAAATATGGATTTTATCAAAATAAATTCACCAACAAAACCATTCGTTAAAGGAAGCGCGATTGATCCTAATAAAATAACCATAAATAGAACGGCAAATTTGGGCGCAACCTTCGCCAATCCACCCATTTGGCGGATGTCTCGGGTTTTAAATCTTTTATAAAGAATATCAGCGCAGTAAAATAGACCTACAACATTTATCCCGTGAGCGAACGATTGTACCAAAGCACCTTCACCACCAGTAATTACCACCGTCCCACGCATTGTTAAAATAGCGGATGCGATAATTCCTCCGGTAATTAAACCTACGTGAGATAAAGAAGAGTAAGCGATAATTCGTTTGGAGTCATTTTGAATAATTGCAATTAAAGCTCCGTGAACAATACCAATGATGGCGAGTACCAAAACGATTTGTCCTGAAAGTCCCATAATTGGTTCTGGCGTAATTGGGAGTAAATATCGTAACAATCCGTAAACTGCCATTTTTAGCATAATTCCCGAAAGCAACATTGAACCTTGCGTTGGTGAATACGTATAAGTATCTGCTTGCCAGGAATGGAAAGGGAAGATTGGTAACTTCACCGCAAAAGCAAAGAATATAAACCAGAATATAACGGTTTGTGCACCAGATGTTAAATCTGCATTGTATAAATCAGTTAGCGCGAAGGATGCTGAATGGGTATATAAATAAATGAGCCCAATCAACATAAACAAAGAACCCACGAAAGTAAACACGAAGAATCGCGTTGTAAACTGAATCTTTTTGTTTTCCTGACCCCAAATTCCAGCGATTAACCAAATTGGAATTAAAGTTATTTCCCAGAAAATATAGAATAACAAACCATCTAAAGAAGTAAACACTCCTATTAAACCGAATTGCATCAATAATATTAAACCGAAAAAAGTATTTCTGTATCCCGGCTTTTCATTAAAAGCTGAAAGAATAATAAGCGGTGTTAAAATATTGGTCAATAGCAACATCAACATGCTCATTCCATCGATACCGAAATGAAAGTTACTTTTGATATAATTAGACCAGGGATAATTGATTTCATATTGCAAAACTCCATCTACGGTAGGTTTGAAATCGAAATCAGAAAGCATATAAAATGTTAAAAACATTTGTGCAAATGCAATTCCTAAGGCGAGATATTTACTGGCGGGATTTTTCCACGCGAACACCAATCCTGAACCTACAAGAGGTAATAGTAGTAATGTTAATAATAGGTACGACATTTACTATTGTAATATAAAGTTAACAATTAAAATAATTCCGATGGCTAAAGACATGATGAGGACATAGTTCTCAACATTTCCATTTTGAAGACGTTTGGCAGCGCGACCTGAATCTTCAGCTCCGATACCGATATAATCTACAAATCTTTTGAGAACACCTTTGTCGAACATATTTCCACCCACACCGAGTCCTTCAATAAATTTCACGAAAGTGGCATTATTTAACTCATCGATGTATAATTTTCTATTGGAAAGTCTTTCCCAGCCTGTATAATTTTCATCGGGAAGCGCCATTTTTTTCATGTTGACGTATATATTTTTTACAACAAACCAAACGGTGAAAAACATCAGTACCGTTAGTCCTAATAAAATCATTTCTGTCATTAAAGGAACCTCGGCCAATTCAACATCGTAAACATAAATTGTTTTCAACCAGTCGGCTAATTTTGCATAATTGCCATGTCCGATAAAATGCGGTAAATTAATAAAACCTCCGATCACCGTAAGCACAGCCAATACGATTAATGGTAAAGTCATATTCAAAGGACTTTCGTGAAGATGGCTTTCTTGTTCTTTTGTACCGCGGAATTCACCATGGAACGTTAAATAATAAGCTCTAAACATATAGATGGCCGTCATCGCTGCAACAGCAAATAAAATCACCCAAATAATCGGGTTTTTCCCGTAAACATTAGTTAGAATTTCATCTTTAGAAATCATTCCGGAAAGGAAAGGAAATCCGGAAATTGCCAATGTTCCAATAAGGAAAGTAATATGCGTAATCGGGATTTTCTTTTTTAAACCGCCCATAAATCTCATATCCTGTTCACCACTCATTGCGTGAATTACAGATCCGGAACCTAAGAATAACAATGCTTTGAAAAAAGCATGCGTCATTAAATGGAACATTGCAGTGGTGTAAGCACCAACTCCAACTGCCACAAACATAAATCCTAATTGAGAAACGGTAGAGTACGCCAAGACTTTTTTAATATCATTCTGACGGAGACCAATAAATGCGGCTACTAATGCGGTAAGTAATCCAATGAAAAGAATTCCGTCCATTGTTGTTGGAGCAAGGGAAAAGAGGAAGTTCGAACGTACGATCAAATAAATTCCCGCTGTCACCATCGTAGCTGCGTGAATTAACGCTGAAACTGGAGTAGGTCCTGCCATTGCATCTGGAAGCCACGTAAACAAAGGTATCTGTGCAGATTTTCCCATCGCTCCAATAAATAAACTGGCAGTAATGAAAATAATGACGGTTGAATCAAGTTCGAATTTACCGGAATTTTGTGCAACTGATAAATAATCGATGGCGTTGGTTTGATAAGCAATCATCAAAATTCCGATGATCATTCCCAAGTCACCAATACGGTTCATGATGAAGGCTTTTCTTGCTGCTGCACCATATTCCTTGTTTTTGTACCAGAAACCGATGAGCAAATAGGAACATAATCCCACACCTTCCCAACCGATGAAAAGAATTAAATAATTGCTTCCCATTACCAGAAGCAACATCATAAAGATGAAGAGATTCAGGTAAGAGAAAAACTTATAAAATCCGGAATCATCGTGCATATAGCCAATAGAGTAGAGGTGAATTAATGAGCCGATTCCTGTAATAATCATGATCATCATCAACGAGAGTTGATCGATCTGAAATCCGAAATTAACCTGAACTCCATTTACTCTAAACCATTCAAAAGCCCTCACAACAACTGGTTGCGATTCTGCATCGAACTTCAGAAATAAACTTAAAGCAATAAGAAATGAGGCAAATACAACTGCTGTTCCTAAACCGCCGACCAACATTTTTGGAAGTTTCTTTCCAAACAGACCGTTGAAGAGAAATCCTGCAAGAGGTAAAAGTATAATCGCGTAAACTAAATTTTCCATCCTATATTATCCTCTTAATTTGTTAAAAATACTGATGTCTACTGATTTTGTATTTCTGTACAACATGGCAATAATCGCTAAACCTACCGCAACTTCTGCGGCCGCAACAACCATGATAAAAAATACCAGAATCTGTCCGTTTCCATCACCTTTGTAGGAGGAAAAAGCAGCCAGCATGAGGTTCACAGAATTCAGCATCAGTTCCACACATCCTAAAATAATAATGGCGTTTTTGCGGATTAAAACTCCTAAAACACCGAGACAAAACAAGATGGAACTCAGAATAATAAAATATTCTAAGGGAACAACCTGTATAAATGAATTTACTTCTCCCATAATTCTATAAATCTTTTTTACCAATTAATACCGCTCCTACAATTCCCGCAAGAATAAGGATGGAAGCCAATTCAAAAGGCAAAACATATTCGTTAAACAATAATCTTCCGAGGTTTTTTGTTAATCCAACCGAGTCATCAGCACCAGTGCCGAAAGTCGTTTTATTTAAACCTTTGAACGCACCTAGAATTCCGACCAGCAATAATCCAGAAGTAAAAACTCCAATAAATTTTGAAAGGTTTTGCTTCTTACTTTCATCTTCTTTGTTCAAATTCAACATCATCAAAATGTAGAGGAACAAAACCATAATAGCTCCAGCGTACACGATGATCTGTACAATTCCGAGAAACTGTGCATTCAATAAAATGTAAAGTGCAGCAATTGAAAAGAAAGTGATGATTAGTGATAAAATGGAATAGAGCGCGTTTTTGGCAAATACAAAATAAAATCCGCTGGTAACCGCTAACAAGGCGACGAAGAAAAATATAATCTGCTCCATATTACTTAACTGTTTTTTTCTGCAATTCGCTCTGGCGTTCAGTAATGTCAATACGCTCGTTTATTTTTTCAACAAGCTTATCTTTTCCATAAACGAAACTTCCGCGGTTGGTTTCCACATCTACCAAACGGTCTGTAAGATAAATCGCAGATTTAGGACAAGCTTCTTCACATAAACCACAGAAAATACATCTAAGCATATTAATCTCGTAAACAGAGGCGTACTTCTCTTCACGATAAAGATGCTTTTCATCACGTGTGCGCTCGGCTCCCGTCATGGTAATTGCTTCTGCAGGGCAAGTAACGGCACAAAGCCCGCAAGCTGTACATCGTTCGCGACCTTCTTCATCAAGTTTTAAAACATGAAGTCCACGCCATACTTTGGACCGTGGTTTTTCAACTTCAGGATAAGAATATACTTTTCCTTTTGGCCCTTCCAACGCATGTCGCATGGTGATTGCCATTCCCTTAAAGATTTCTGGGAGGTATAATTTTTCCATAAAAGTCATCTCTTTGTTCGAGACTACTTTTGATCTGTTTGTCAATTTCATATTGGTAGGTTTTAACTCAACAAAATGTTGGGTAGTAAAACTTCTTTTTTAGTTTGCAAAGAAAACAATTACAGCCGCTGTAATAACCAAATTGGCTAATGCAAGTGGAATTAATGTTTTCCAGCCAAGGTGCATCAATTGGTCATATCTAAATCTTGGGATGGTCCAACGGATCCACATAAAGATCAATATTCCGATGATGACTTTAAATAACATGGCAAAAATACTCAAAACTCCGGCAATATTCTCTCCCCAGTTCTCGCCAACCCAGTTAATTCCGGGATAATTAAATCCGCCAAAAAACAAAGTAACGATCAATGCATTAGAAATAAACATGTTCACATATTCGCCAAACATATATTGGCCAAAGTTCATTGATGAATATTCAGTCATATACCCATTTACAAGTTCAGATTCACATTCCGGTAAGTCAAACGGGTGGCGGTTTGTTTCTGCCATTGCCGCCACGAAAAATATAATAAATGCTAAGGGTTGATAGAAAATATTCCAGTTCATACCATCTGCTGGTATGAAACCCCAGATTTTTCCGGTTCCCTGTGTTAAAGTAATCAAGTTTAAATCTAAACTTCCAGCCATTAAAATAATAGAAAGAAGAGAAAGGCCCATTGCCAATTCGTAGGAAATCATTTGTGAAGAGGCGCGAATTGCTCCAATCAAGGAATATTTATTGTTAGAAGCCCAGCCTCCAATCATCATTCCGTATACTCCAATGGAAACCATTCCAATGAGGTATAAAACACCAACATCAATATTAGCGACTTGAATGTCGAATGAATTTCCACCAATATTAAGTGATTTACCCCACGGAATAACTGCTCCGGTGATGAGGGAAATGAACATGGTGAGGGCAGGACCTGTGTAGAACAAAAATCGGTCGGCTCCCTGAGGAACAAAACCTTCTTTAAAAAAGAGTTTCCCTCCATCTGCTAAAGGCTGCAATATTCCAAAAGGGCCAGCTCTGTTCGGTCCGATTCGGTCTTGCAAAATAGCGGCAACTTTTCTTTCGCCCCAGGTTGAATAAGCCGCGACACCTAATGATAAGGTAAAAAGGCTGACAACCAGTATTATTTTAAAAGTAATTAAATCCATGTTTATTTTTCGTCTTTTTCACTGATTTCTTTTGCATCCGGATTGTCCAAAAGGTTAATCATATTTTTAGGTTTTTGATAGTGGTTTAATGAAATTACGGAATGTCTGTCGATGTGACGAGGCCCTTCGATAATCCATTTTTTAACATCCTTTTTTTCAAAGCGGCACTCATTACAAATCCAATCCTGCACTTCATCATATTGATCTTTCCGCGCAGTAACTCGAATTATTTCTTCACCTTTCATCCACACTACTGCTTTACCTGCACATTTGTCGCACTCACAAGTTGCATTCATAGGTTTTGTAAACCAAACGCGACTTGCGAACCTTGCAGTTCTGTCGGTCAAAGCGCCAACCGGACAAACATCAATAACGTTTCCGATGAAGTCACTTTCTAAAGCTTTATTTAAATTAGTAGAGATTTCTGCGTGTTCTCCTCTGAATAGGATTCCATGCTCTCTGTTTTCCGTCAACTGATTTGCCACCAAAACGCATCGTGCACACAAAATGCAACGATTCATATTCAGTTTAATATACGGACCAATATCTTCTGGTTCGAAAGTTCTTCGCTCGAATTCGGTTCTAGTTTGTTCTACACCGTGTTCGTAACTTAAATCCTGTAAGTGACATTCACCTGCCTGATCACAAATTGGGCAATCGAGTGGGTGATTGATCAATAAAAATTCGGTAACCGCATGTCTTGCTTCCTGCGTTTTTTCAGAAGTTAAATTTTTTACTTCCATACCATCCATCACGCTCGTTCTGCAACTTGCAACTAATTTCGGCATCGGTCGCGTATCTGCGTCAGAACCTTTCGATACTTCAACAAGACAAGTTCTGCAACGTCCACCACTTGCCTCAAGAGGTTTGTAATAGCACATCGCCGGTGGTACAGATTTTCCGCCGATTTGTCGTGCTGCTTCCAGAATCGAAGTACCGGGCAGAACTTCTGTAGTCTGTCCGTCGATGGTTATCTTAAATTTTTTTATTTCTTCGCTCATATATCTTAGCTTTTAGCAATTCGCTTTAAGCATTTGGCTTTTAATTAAAGTTTTCTCGTATTAAAGGTATATCCAAGGCCAAAATTAACCTGCCCAAAGACAAAATCCTGTAAGGCTTTATCTGGTTTATTATTCAAGGTCGTCTTAATGTCGAACATATTGATGTAACCGGCTTTTGCTTCTACTCTGGCTACAACATGTTTCCAAAAAACAAAGTTAACACTTGTACGACCATCTAACCCAAAACCTGCTACATGAAATCTGTCACTTCGTTCGTTTCCGAACAACTTTACATTGCTTTTTGGGAACATCGGACCGAAACCGGCGCCGTAACTCCATACAATATCAAATTTCTCTTTATTATAAATATTTTTATACTTTTCTAAACCGAAGTTGATGTAGTTCAATCCATCGGTATGTTCGAAAGTTAAAAACTTCTCATCTCGTAAATCTACTTTTCCATTCTCAACCATTGCAGAATATACAGGATCTGCAATATTTCCGGAGAATTCAACTGTTTGATCCTGATCCATTACATATTTCATATGGTCCACTCCGATCATAAAAGCCAAATTGTCTTTAACAAAATAGGCAAACCTTTGATTGGTCTGAGGTATTGTAATTCTGTCGGGCTGAAAATAATTATGATAGGAGAGTTCTGTAGGTCGGTCATGAGCGACAACATTTTTCAACGTGAAATCATAACCGTTTCCTTTAAACCGAATATCTGAATTACTAAACATTGCCCGGTTCCAACCCCAAAAAATAAGCATCTGACCTTTTTGAGTTAATGGTTCTCTTTCTGAATTAATTTCTTGCCCCAATGCAAAATTAAATCCCAGTACAAATGCAGCTAATACAATAATCTTTTTCATTTCCTAAAGAGAAAACCTCTTCTATCTTTCAATAATTTACTCTGCTTTTACAGCTACAGGAATTGGATCTGCATAATTTGCTAAGCCATAATTCCGTGTTTGACTTTCTGGATTATTGATATACCATTCAAATTCATCACGGAAATGCCGAATCGCTGCCGCAACTGGCCACGCCGCAGCGTCACCTAATGGACAAATCGTATTTCCTTCAATTTTTCGCTGAACGTCCCAAAGCAGATCAATATCGTCCATGGTTCCTAAACCACTGGCAATTTTCTTTAATATTTTAAACATCCACGGTGTTCCTTCACGACATGGTGTACATTGTCCGCAACTTTCGTGAGCATAAAAATGAGATAAAGACATCGTATGTTTGACCACAGACTGATCTTCATCCAAAACAATAAATCCTCCTGAACCCATCATTGTTCCGGTAGCGAATCCACCATCGGCCAACGATTCGTAATTCATGTATCTTGGTTCACCATTAATGGTTCTCAAAAGTAAATTCGCGGGCACAATAGGTACCGAACTTCCACCTGGAATACACGCTTTCAGTTTTTTACCGTTCGGAATTCCGCCGCAGTATTCATCAGAATAAATGAATTCTTCTACCGTAATGGTCATATCAATTTCGTAAACACCAGGTTTATTAATATTACCACAAGCAGAAATTAGTTTTGTTCCCGTAGATTTCCCTACACCAATTTTGGCGTATTCCGCACCTCCTAAATTAATAACAGGAACTACTGCGGCAATGGTTTCTACATTGTTAACAACTGTTGGACAAGCCCAAAGTCCTTTTACTGCAGGGAAAGGTGGTTTCAAACGTGGGTTACCTCTTTTACCTTCCAGTGATTCTAATAAAGCAGTTTCTTCACCACAAATATATGCGCCGGCACCGCGATGCACGTAAATTTCTAAATCGAACCCTGTTCCTAAAATATTCTTTCCTAAAAATCCAGCAGCCTTTGCTTCGTCGATAGCTTCTTCTAAAATAGCTACGATCCACGCATATTCACCACGAATATAAATATAGGCGGTATTTGCACCGAGCGCAAAAGATGAGACAATCATTCCCTCTATCAATAAGTGAGGAATGAACTCCATTAGATAACGGTCTTTGAAAGTTCCGGGTTCAGATTCATCGGCGTTAACGACCAAGTATCTCGGTACACCTTCTGGTTTTGCCAGAAAGCTCCACTTTAAACCTGTCGGAAATCCTGCGCCACCACGACCTCTTAGACCTGAAGTTTTTACTTCTTCCGTGATTGCATCGGGCGCCATTTTTAAAGCTTTTTCCACAGATTCGTAGCCACCTTGTTTTCGGTAGACATCGAATGTGCGAATTCCTTCTATATGTGCGTCTTTAAGTAAAAGTTTTTTACTCATCAGTTTTATAAATTAATCTAAAGCAATCGCACCCTGTCTGCATAGCTCCAGGATCTCGTCTACTTTTTCTTTAGTTAAATGTTCGTGATAAAATTTGCCGAGTTGCATCATTGGTGCATAACCGCACGCGCCAAGGCACTCTGCCGTTTTCAGTGTAAATAAACCGTCTGCTGTTGTTCCACCATTTTCAATATGAAGGGTTTCTTTAATGTGCTTTATAATTTCATCGCTGCCATTAAGCATACAAGGTCCCGTCTGACAAACTTCCAGAACGTATTTTCCAACAGGTTGCATGTTAAACATGCTGTAGAAAGTAGCTACTTCATAAACCTCGATAGGTTGAATTTCTAAAAGTTCGGCAACGTAATCCATTACAGGAACCTGAAGCCACCCACCGAATTCTTTTTGGGCTAAATGTAAGACCGGAATTAAAGCTGATTTCTTGTGCTCTGCAGGATATCGCTCTGTTATTTTTTGAACCTGATTTAAGGTTTCTGGTTTAAAAGCAATCGTTTCGCTCACGTTTTTTTATTTTAAATTCTAAGTTTGAGATATCTAAAACTTAATTTTATAATGTTTTATATTTTTTTAATTATTGAATCAAACACCAGAAGTATCATGACAAAAATTAAAATTAACAATTAGAAATATTGCGATTTTCTAAGCATCAAGTTCCCCTGCAATTACATTCATACTACACATGGTAACAATTGCATCGGAGATTGGTCCACCCTGAATCATTTCTGGGAATGCCTGATAGTAAATAAAGCAAGGTCTTCTAAAATGCAGTCTATAAGGACTTCTTCCGCCATCACTAACAAGATAGAATCCCAGTTCACCATTTCCACCCTCTACAGCATGATAAACTTCACCTTTGGGAACATCAGTTTCTCCCATTACAATTTTGAAATGGTAAATTAATGCTTCCATCTTCGTGTAAACATCTGCTTTTTCTGGCAGGTAGAAATCCGGAACATCAGCGTGGAAAGGTCCATCTGGAAGATTTTTATAGGCTTGCTCAATAATTTTCAAACTTTCCCAAACCTCCTGTTGGCGAACCATAAATCGGTCATAAGTATCACCGGCAGTTCCTATCGGAATAATGAAATCAAAATCCTGATAAGAGGAGTAAGGGTTGGCAACTCTCACATCATAATCTACACCTGCTGCTCGTAAGTTAGGTCCTGTAAAACCGTAGCTTAATGCGCGTTCGGCTGATATTGGTCCAGCTTTAATGGTCCGGTCCATGAAAATTCTATTACGTTCATTTAAAGCACAGAATTCCCCAAAAATTTTCGGGAATTTCTTCAACCAGGTTTGTAGGAATTCATGGAATTTAGGACTGAAATCTCTTTCAAAACCACCTATTCTTCCCATATTTGTAGTAAGTCTTGCGCCGCAAACCTCTTCGTACATATTGTAAATCTTTTCTCTTTCCTGGAAAAGATAAGTTAAGCCTGTAATTGCACCAGCATCCATCGCGATTACCCCATTACAGATAAGGTGATCGGAAATCCGTGCCAGTTCCATCATAATAACGCGCATGTAATCAACCCGTTTCGGAACCTCACAACCGATAAGTTTTTCTACGGTCATGTGCCAACCAATATTATTGATGGGCGCAGAACAATAGTTCATACGATCTGTTAAAGTTGTAATCTGCGTAAAATTTCTGCGTTCTGATATTTTTTCAAATGCACGGTGAATATATCCAATCGTTTGCTCTGAATGCAAAATTTTCTCGCCATCCATGGTAAGAACATTTTGGAAAATTCCGTGTGTCGCAGGGTGTGTAGGACCCAGATTTAAAGTATACAACTGCCCATCGATATGATCGTTGGAATCCTGTTGATTGAGAATATTAGAGAGTGCGTTATCTTTCATAATCGAGGGCGCTTAAGCTATACCCAAGCATTTAATTAATTATCGGCCGAACATTTTATCATCTTTGTCCGTTCTTGTACCATCTTCTAAACGATATTCCTTCAGCATAGGGTGGTAACCAATATCTTCTACATTAAGGATTACCCGTAAATCAGGATGTCCTTTAAATTTAACACCAAAGAATTCGAATGTTTCCCGCTCCATCCAGTTAGCACCGGCGTAGAGATCAGTCATTGTATCAACTTCCGCATTTTCGCGGGGCATAAAAGCTTTCAAACGAATTCTGAAATTCGTTCTCATGTTTTGTAAATGATAAATGACGCCAAGTTCTTTTTCTGGAGTTTCTGGATAGTGAATTCCGGTAATATCAGTAAGGAAATTAATTTCAAGTGAAGAATCCCGTAAGTGATGAATAACTTTCTTGATGTCTTCCTTTTTAATCTCCAATGTTAAAAAATCGTACGGCGTGGAATGGGAAACTACAGACTCCGGAAATTCCCGGGTAATGGCTTCTAGCACAAATTCGTTTGTCATTTCCTTTATTTTATATCGTAGGATTCCAGTAAACTTTGATATTCAGGCATATCTCTTCTACGGATACTTTCGCTTTCACACAGTGCCTGAACCTGCATCACACCTTCAATAATCTGTTCAGGACGTGGCGGGCAACCAGGTACGTAAACATCTACAGGTATAATTTTATCAATTCCCTGTAATACAGAATAGGTATCGAAAATTCCTCCACTAGAAGCACACGCGCCCACAGCAATAACCCATTTTGGTTCCGCCATTTGAGTGTAAACCTGCTTCAAAACGGGGCCTAATTTTTTTGCGATCGTTCCGCAAACCATCAACATATCTGCCTGACGCGGAGAGAAAGAGTTTCTTTCCATTCCAAATCTGGAGGCGTCAAAAGTTGGGTTTAAGGTCGCCATAAATTCAATTCCACAACATGACGTTGCAAAAGGCAAAGGCCATAATGAGAATTTACGCGCCATGCCAATTACACTGCTGAGATTGGTAGCGAAAAATCCTTCTCCTTCGTAACCTTCTGGCGCTTCCGCATCCATTCTAATTACTGGTTTATTATCTGACATTTTGTTTTCTTAAAGTTGTTAAAGATTCAGTTCTTAAACTATTTGTCCCAGTCAAGCGCACCCCGTTTCCAAACGTAGATAAAGGCAATGAAAAATATCGAGATGAAAGTCAGAACTGCTAAAAATCCTTCCACACCAAATTCACGGATGTTGACCGCGTAAGGATAGAAAAAGACAATTTCTATATCAAACAGTACAAAGAGGACTGCGGTTAGGAAATACTTAACAGAGAAAGGCGTTCGCGCGTTTCCTTCTACTTCAACTCCACATTCAAAACTTTCATTCTTTTTAATAGAAGTCGCTTTTTGACGAGGACCTAAAAAATGAGTACCTAATATAGAGAGTAAAACGAAACCTGCACCAACTGCAATCTGAATAATGATCGGGATATAATTTGCGGGAACATTCATGTAGACATATTTTTCTTAATGATGCAAATTTAGGGAATTATGTAGTATAGAAAAAATAATATCCCACAAAACTGCTTCTTACTTTTTATGGGTTTTTTTTATCCTTTTTAATACCTCATACGCCAAATAGCCAATATATAAGAATAAAAAACTGGCGAACAAGATATTTATCACCTCATTTGTTTTCGGATCAGCGACCTGAAAAAATTGATTGTATGCAATAAACGCAATAATGATTGCGATGTAAAAGTAAAGCTGCTTTCTCATGAAAACAAAGGAGTTTGTGGGGAAACATCCATCGCGTATGTTCTGCGGCGTTTGTGATTCACCGGATTATAATCCTGCCAGAGTACCTGCACGCTTTTATTCTCTTCTAATTCTGGATTTGTTTCTAATAATTTTATTCCTTTTTTGCTGAAATTGCGCCATATCTCTTTAAAGATCAGCGATGTAACACCGCGCCGCTGATAATCCGGATGAATTCCTATGAGGTAAAAATTTGCACGAAGATTTTTTTTGCCAGCCTGAATCAAATGATACCAGCCAAACGGAAGTAGTTTTCCATTCGCCTTCTGTAGAGCTTTGGAGTAGGAAGGCATTGTGATCGCGAAGGAAACCAGTTCATCGTGTTCATCAACAATGCAGACGATATAATCTTTATCAATGAAATTGAAATATTTGTCTTTATAAGTCTGAATTTGTTCGTCAGTAATAGGTGTATAAGTGGAAAGCGTTTTATACGTTTCATCCAATAATTTAAACATTGGGAAAACATATGGTAAAATCTCCTGTTTATTGTTAAACTCTAAAACTCTTAATTTATATTTTTCTGAAATTAGACTGCTGAATTTCAGTATTTTATCTGAAAGAATCTCCGGAAAATCAAGTTCATATTCCACCCATTCTTTTTCCTTCTTCAATCCTAATTTCTCAAGATGTTCTGGATAGTAAGAGTGATTATAAAGTCCAATCATGGTGGCCAACCTGTCAAAACCCATCGTTAGCATCCCTGCTTTGTCTAAATTGGTGAAGCCCATGGGACCTTCAATTTTCGTCATTTCCTTTTGTTGCGCAAATTCGATTGCCTTATTAAGTAATGCCTTCGTCACTTCAATATCATCAATAAAGTCGAGCCAGCCGAAACGTACTTTGCTGATTCCCAAATCTTCTACTTCCTTGTGATTAATCATCACGGCAATTCGGCCCACGATTTTTTGATCTTTTAAAGCAAGATATCTTTTAAATTCGGAAAAATTAAGGGCTGCATTTTCTTTCGGACTCCAAATATGTTCTTCATCTTTAATGAGAGGCGGAACATAATTTTCGTTACTTTTGTACAGTTCCATCGGAAATTTGATGAAATTTTTTAAATCATTTGCAGTTTTCACTTCAAAAATAGTAATCACAGACATTCGGTTGAATTTGAGAAAACAAAGATAAATGATTCGGTGAAAAATCAAAACTTTGGCACGTTTTTTATTAATAGTAAGCGAATTATCAATATAGAAAAAAGAAGAAAGAATGACAGGGTATTATTTAATTATTGGGATTTCAATGTTAGTGAGTTGGTTAGTTTCCTCCAGGTTGAAATCAAAATTCCAACATTATTCGCAGGTCCATCTGCGCAACGGATTATCTGGAAAAGAAATTGCGGAAAAAATGCTTCGTGACAATAACATTAATGATGTCAAAGTAATATCTGTTCCTGGCCAATTAACAGACCACTACAATCCTGCTGACAAAACAGTTAATTTATCAGAAGGCGTTTACATGCAAAGAAATGCTGCTGCCGCTGCGGTTGCTGCACATGAGTGTGGACATGCAGTGCAGCATGCTGTGGGATATTCTATGTTACAATTACGCTCTAAATTGGTTCCGATGGTCAACATCAGTTCGAATTTGATGCAGTTTGTCCTTATTGGTGGTATCGTTTTGATGGGTGCGACGAGAACAATTGAAAATCCAAATGGAAATACTACGGTTTTAGCAATCGGTGTTGCGTTATTTGCAGTAACTACGTTATTTTCCTTCATTACTTTACCCGTAGAATATGATGCCAGTAACAGAGCTATGAAATGGTTGAAAACTACCGGAACCGTTACAGAAGAAGAATATGTAGGAGTGCAGGATTCTTTAAAGTGGGCGGCAAGAACATACGTTGTAGCAGCTTTAGGTTCCTTAGCACAGCTTCTTTATTGGGCATCGCTGCTTATGGGAAGAAGAGATTAATTTAAAAATTCAAATGATATATTTTGCATCTCAGCCAATTGGTCTGAGATGTTTTCTTTTTCCGCCGTTTTTAAACGTGCTTTGATGCTGCATTTTTCTTCTGCAGTAAAGTCTAAAATTTTAGCCTCAAATTTATTAAGCAAGGTGAAAATGACATTCTGTTGCGTAAAAGGGAATTGGATGAGTAATTCACTTTTCAATTCTTCAGTGATGATTTCTGAAGATTCCAAAGTTACTTTGGCTGTTTCCTTATAAGCACGAACCAATCCGGAAACGCCCAGTTTTGTTCCGCCATAATATCGAACGACAATGACTAAAATATTAGTTACATTATGCGCTAGCAATTGATTGTATATCGGTGAACCAGCGCTGCCCGAAGGTTCCCCATCATCATTAGCACGATAATTTTCACCAGTAACGCCAAGCCGAAAAGCATAGCAGTGGTGCGTAGCTTTAGGATGAATTTCCTTTATTTTATTTAAACTTTCCTTAATCTCAAAGTCATTTCGCACCGGAAAGGCAAAACCGATGAACTTACTGCCTTTTTCCCGCAACAAGATTTGATCAACAGGAGTTTTGATGGTATCGAAAGAAAATTCCACTTAAGTATTTTTGTAAAATTCCACTAAATTATCACGCAGCTCAATCTTATTCACGCATTGCGTATTAGTTTTAGGAGCTCTCGTTCCACATTCTAATAAAAGATTTTCATTTTTAATGATTATCGCTTCATCCCAGAAACCTTGATCAATACATTGCTGCAAAGTATAAGCGCCACCTTCAATCAAGACAGATTGAATTTGAAGTTCATAAAGATGATGAAGTATTTCATTGACTAGATTTTCATTACTGATTTTAATATAGTTAATGTTTTTTATTTGCTCATTTTTGTGAACGTTAAAAACAAGAGTTTTAGCTTCCTCATTCAATACTTTAAAATCAAGTGGAACTTTTAGATCCAGATCAATTAAAATTCGCACCGGATTTCTACCGTCAATTTCCCGCGTGGTTAAACTGGGATTATCGACTAAAGCCGTTTTTGTACCGACAAGAATTGCTTCTTCCTGACTTCTCATAAAATGTACAAATTGCTTTGTTAATGGATTACCAATTTGCGTAGGTTTAAAATTTCGGTCCAAAAAACCATCAACAGATTCTGCCCATTTTAAAATAATAAAAGGTCTTTTCTTTTCCTGAAAAGTGAAAAAACGCTTATTAGCGTCCTTACATTCTTCTTCGAGAATGCCACAGATCACTTCAATACCTGCGTTTTCGATCATCAATTTCCCTTTTCCATTCACCGCCTTATTAGAATCCAGACAACCTATCACAACTTTCTTAAAACCAATTTCAACAAGTTTAAGTGCACAAGGTGGTGTTTTTCCGAAATGGGAACAAGGTTCCAACGAAACATAAATGGTGGAATCTTTTAACAACGCAGGATTCTTTACAGAATTTATAGCGTTAATCTCAGCGTGATTTTCCCCCGCTTTTGCGTGATAGCCTTCGCCTATTATTTCACCGTTATAAACAATTACACTGCCCACAATAGGATTAGGATAGGTTTTGCCGAGCGCTTTTTGTGCCAAATCCAGACAGCGTTGCATATAGATTTCGTGTGTCATTCTAATAAAAAACACCCAGCGTTGGGTGTTTAAATTTTTAATTAATGTTTTTAAGTCTGATCGTAGGGATTTTATATTCGATGACATTAATTAAAATATCATCGCGCATCTTCGCCATTGCACGAGATTCCCATTTAACATTGTTGTACGCTCTTTTAACATAAGAAAAAATCAGGAACGTTTTTCCTGCGCCTTTGTCCTCACTTATAAAGCGATCCACAATATATTCGACGTAGGGTTCGCCCTTTTCCGGATTTTCGGAAATAAAATAATCAACAATGAATTCACTCCCATCTTTATTTTGAGAAACGTTAACCTTAGCCAATTTATCGGTTTTTTCCCGGGCTTGAATCTGTTCTACTTTCTGACGAACTGCCAATTCAATATCGATTTCTTTATTGAAATAAGAAAATTCGATCAGCTGCGTAAAGTTTTCCATTTTTTCATCTCGCGGCAAATATTGCTGACGAAATAATGTTTTGGAAACTGGCTTACTCCAGGATAAGAAAAATTCTGTACCATGAAGGTCAATCGGGCCGGGAATTGAAAGTATATCTTTTCTTTCCTGCGCATTTATATTGGAAACTGCCAGCAACATGACCAGCAAAAATAAATTTTTTAACATCTTTTTTAATAATTTTCTCCAGCTACAATGTTGTGTAAACTTTGTTTCATGGTTTCGATTTGAGATTTCTTTTCATCAATTTTATCAAAAGTTTCTTTTAATAAAGGATTTTCTCGTGAAGAGTTGCTGAAGAATCCAAGGTTGTTTTCCATTTTTACAACTTCAGCTTCTAAATCGGCAATCTGATTTTTAATTTTACGCGCTTTGTCAGTAAGTTGATTTTCGCTTAAACCTTCTTCTTTCAGATCATATTCATGAATTTTATTCAACTTCAGTTTTTCGCGAAGTGTTTTGTTAAAATCTGTATTAATGGTTATTTTTTCGCGTGGCACTTTACCGATATTATTCCAGCTGCTTTTAATCTGCTCGATTTTTTCTACACTTCCTTCTTCGTTTCCGATTTCTTTTAACTCATCCAGAAGTTGCTTTTTATTCTTATAATTTTCTTTCCAGTTGTCGTTTGCGGTGTTATTTTTCTCCCTGTAATTATTGAAAAAAACATTGCAAGCTTCACGAAAATCGTCCCAAACCTTATTGGTCATGCTTCTCGGAACATGGCCAATTTTTTTCCAGTCGTCTTGTAATTTTTTATAAAGTGGAACTGCAATTTCCCAATCTTCGCTAAGCATATTATCTTTTGCCGTCTGAATTAATTTTAATTTTTCGTCCAGATTAGTCTGTTGCGAATTTTTTAAACCTTTATAAAATTCATTTTTACTGATGTTGAAATTCCTCAAATTCAGTTTAAAATCATTCCAGTTTTGGTTTGAATATTTACGGGGTACATTTCCTAAACGAAGAAATTCTGTTCGTAAATCTTCAACTTTTCTAATTGAATTTTGCCAGTAATTGTGGTTGCTTTCTTTCGCAGAGATTGCCAGTTTTTTCAACTCCTCAATAATTTCGTTCTTTTTGAGAAGATTTTCGTTCTGTTCTTTTTCAATCTGTTCTGTAAGCTCAGATTTTCTATCGTGAATTTTATTAGAAAGTTCTTTAAACTCGTCCCAAGTTTTTTCCCGGAATTCCTCTGCTACAGGTTCTGCTTCTTCTTTCCAAAGTTTATGCAGATATTGCAATTCGTTCAGTGCTTTTTGAACGGACGGTTCTGTTTCAAGTTCTTTGGCGCGCTGAATAATATGATTTCTTTTCTCCAAATTATGAGCAAATTCCTGCTCCATATATTCTTTGTTCATATCAAGCATTTGATAGAACTGATTTAAATGATGGAAGTAGTTGTTATTTAGCAACTTAAATTCAGATTTAGCCACTTGTCCAGCGTTCTTCCAGTCGTCTTTTATTTCGCGGATTGCTTTAAAAAGATTGGTTCCCGCTTCGGTATTGGTATAAAGATTTTTTAGTTTATCGATAATTCCTTGACGATGTTCTAAATTTGAATTGTGCTGAAGTTCTTGTTGCTGATGATATTTGTCGGATTTTTCTCTAAATACATGCAAGATGCCAGAGAGTTTTGCCTGAGCTGGATTTTGGGCCGTGAAAAGTTCCTCAGGATTTCCTTCCGCCACAAAATCTCTTTTAAGATTATTGTTTTCCTCGTGAATTCGGTGATTAGCCTCTTCTTTTAACTGATTAAATTTGCGAAAATGAGTCGCAGTATCTTCCTGATTGATGATCTGTTCCATCTCAGCCAGAATTTCTGCCAATGACAGATGATCTAACGTAATTTTTTCTTCTGGAGCGGTATTCTCTTCTCTTTTTTGCGTTGGTTCGGCAGCAACTTCTGGTTGTTGAGAAGCATCTACTTTTTCTTCTTTGGAATCATCTATTTTTTCGTCGGATTGTGCGGTTACGGTTTCGTCGGAATTTTCTACATGATTTTCAACTTCGCCTTGCGTTTTTTCTTCTGGAGAATTCATGCTGTCGGAAACTTCTGATTCAGCTGCAGATTGATTAGTAGATTCGTCAACTTTCATTTCTTCCTGATCTACAGAAACTACTGCAGAATCTTCAGATGACGCAGATTCAGGTGTTGTAGGAACTATTACTTCGTTATCTGATGGAATTTCTTCCATATGATTATTGGCATCAACAGTTGTATCAGTTACCTGATTTTCTTCCGCATTATTTTCCTTAAAATCATTGTTAACCGGCATTTCTTTTCCGTGTTTGTCAGAAAGAGAATCTTCTGTAATCATAGCAAACTTTTTATTTAATTGTAGAGCGGTTAGCGACATTGGCAAACCGTGGACTAAATTAACCTATTTTTATTAAATGTTCCAAATTTCCCACGATTTTTCTGCTTGTTCTTCGAGCATGTGTGCACCATTAACCGTTATAGCATTCTGTTCTGCAGCTTTCTTTAAAAATTGAGTTTGGGTCGGATTATAAATAAGATCAAAAACTAAATGCTCAGAGGTTAGCCCTTCGAAAGGAAAATTGAGACAATCGGAAATATTGGGAAAAGTTCCGACAGGCGTACATTGTATGATGAGTAAATTACTTCTAACCATCGCCGATGTTAAATTTTCGAACGTTATTTTTCCTTTTCTTGACACCGTCTGAAACGGAATTTGATATTTCTCTAAAACATATTTTACTGCTTTTGCGGCGCCCCCATCACCCAAAATTAACGCCGATTGGTGATCAATACTTTTGTGTTGAAGTAAGGTACTTTCAAAACCAAAAGCATCTGTGTTATAACCTGTTTTTTTACCATCTTGAATCAACACTGTATTCACTGCGCCGATTTTTGAGGCTTCCGGACTTAAACTATCCAAATAGGTGAGAATTTTTTCTTTAAAAGGAATTGTAACATTAAAACCCCGCAGATTTTTTATCTCAAAAATTTCTTCCACCTCGGAAATGGTATCTAAATCAAATACCGAATAAGACAGATTCTGAAGTTTTAATTGTTCAAATTTCTGTTCAAAATATTTTTTAGAAAAAGAGTAGGAGATGTTCTTTCCTATAATTCCTAGTTTTATCCGTTCATTCATTTTTCAAAAATAGAAAAAAGACGAAAGTTAACTAGGATATTTTTGTTTTATTTCTAATGTTTTCGGGAGTCAAGAAAAAAGCCGCTATTTGTACAAAATAGCGACTGATTTCTTTAGAAAAATTATACCTATTGAACGAGAAATTTAATGCTTTGATCTCCAGCTTTCAGAATATACATTCCTTTACTGCGATTTTGAAGTAAAATTTTCCCCGTGTTCTTAATGTTTTGCTCGATGGTCTGAATTAGTTTTCCTTCCATCGAATAAATTTGCACTTTCGATATTTCCCCCAAGCCGTAACCAGACAAATGAAGTTCTCCGTTTTTTACAGGGTTTGGATAAATAGAAAGTGTTTTTTTAAATAACACCACATCATTGCTTGATAAGGTCGATGTCCAGATCATTTTCACCCATTCTGGATGATCGATAAAAGGATTTCGGTTTTTCTGTCTGTTATACACCGCATTATTGCGATCAATTTCTTTTTGAGAAACGGGATCTTGCGCGTCCCATTTTAACAATAAATTTATATACCATTGTTTATAACCTCGATCAGTGGTTCCATCCAAAGGATTTGCAGCGCTTTGATACTGTGTAAAAGAGGTTAGTTTATCTTCATAACGCGTCACAAAATAGAGATGCATTCTGGCGAAATCTCCTTTAAACTCGTCAATCGGCTCGAAAATCGTTCCACTGTAACCAGGAAAATTAGAGGGCCCTAATTCACTGCCATTCGTTGAAATCCACGAGGGTGAGATTGTTTCTCCGTAGGGATAATTCCCGCGTTGGCTATTTACATAATAATCGGAGGGAACTACAAAGTGCGCATCATTTGCCATTGGCGCCTGATCACCGAAATAGCTTTTTGGTAAAGAATGTTCGCGATTGTAACAGAAACCTTCTTTGTTCTGGTTCGCAGAGCCACACTGATCTCCGCCAACATCTGAAGCTCCGATTGTATATTCATAAGCATCGGGACCAAGTGGTTTTTCTGAATACATATCGAGAAGAGTTCCATCTTTTTCGTAATATTTATCGACATCTGAAGTCGCATAAGTGACCCACAAAGCGCCGTAACCGAGGTCTTGGGCACCGTTGGAAATGATCGTGCTTAATTTTGTTTTCAACGCATAACCTGTTAATCCGTCCGTTCCATCATAATAACCTGCAGGTGCCTGTGCTAAAGTGATTGTAAATAAAAAGCCCAGTAAAAGAGTAGTGTATTTTTTCATATCTTAATAATATTTGGATGTCAAAGTTAGCTAAAACTATTTCTTTTCATCTGACCTTTAAAATAATTTCAGGAAGCTTTCATAAAAATATTGGGCTGAATTCACTTTTTCATTCGCATATATCTTAGAATATAATAAAAAAAACCACTACTTTTAAGTAGCGGTTTTCAATAAAAATGTATGCTTTACTGAACGATAAATTTCACAGTTTGATCACCGGCCTTTAGGAGATATAATCCTTTCGTTTGATTTTTAAGAATTATTTTACCAGAATTTCTAAAATTTTGATCCACGGTTTGAACTAATTTTCCGTCCATCGAATATATTTGAACTTTTGATAGGTCATCTAGTCCGTATCCAGACAAATGCAATTCACCATTAAGAACTGGATTTGGATAAATAGAAAGCGTTTTTTTGAATAGAGCCACATCGGTACTTGATAAGGTAGATTTCCAAATCAATTTCACCCATTCTGGATGGTCAATAAACGGATTTCTGTTTCCTTGTCTGTCATAAATTGCATTATTACGGTCAATTTCTTTTTGAGAAACGGGATCTTGAGACGACCATTTTAACATCAGGTTAATGTACCACTGTTTGAAACCTCTGTCGGTAGTTCCATCAATAGGATTCATACCCGAGTAATATTGAGAAAAATTTGGAAGTCTGCTTTGATAGCGTGTTATAAAATAAAGCTGCATTCTGGCGAGATCACCTTTAAACTCATCAATGGGTTCGAAAATAGTTCCACCATAATCCGGGAAACTGCTTCCACCTATTTTACTGCCATTGGTTGAAGTCCAAACAGGCGAATCGGTTTCACCGTACGGATAATTGGACCGCTGACCATTTACATAGTAATCCGCAGGAATAATAAAATGTGCATCATTTGCCATTGGCGTTGCGTCTATTCCACCAAAAAAAGATTTGGGCAAAGTGTGCTCACGATTGTAACACGTATTTTCCACATTTTTTCCGTTTCCGCATTGATTGCCACCCGCTGAAGATTGACCTAATTTATACTCGTACGCATCAGCACCAGCAGGATTTTCGGAATACATGTCGAGCACGGTTCCATTTTTTTCGTAATAATTATCAACGTCAGAGGTGAAAAATGTCGTCCATAAGCCGCCAGTTCCTCTTCCATATCCTAAATCCTGAGCGCCATTGGTGATTATTTCGCTTAATTTTGATTTTAAAGGATATCCTGTTAAGCCAGAGGTTCCATCATAATAACCCGCAGGGATTTGTGCAAATGTTCCGCCCACTGTCCCAAGAGCTATTAAAAATGTAAAAATTTTATTCATTATAATTTTGAAGATAGTTTTAAAAGAAATTTTTCTAATTCACTTTAAAATGTCGCTTATTGACTTTAGAAAAAATACGTGCGATACCCACACCAAATATTCCGGCAGTGGCGCTGACGATTATATAATTCATAAAAGTTACACGCACTGGAAATGCCAAATCGGTATTGGCGCCAGCTTTGAAAAACCCAGTATTAATTTGAAGATAACAAATCGCCGTACCTACGATTAAACCGCAGATGATCCCAAAAACAACGATTAGTAAACCAGTATAAAAGTAAATATTTCGGAGTGATTTTAAATTCATTCCTAAAGAAATAAGGGATTTTGCCTGTTCTTTTTTATCGAGTTGTAAAATAATGATCGCACCTGCCAAATTAAAAGTGGTAATAAAGATAACGAGCATGAAAATGAGATAAATAAATAGTTTCTCTGTATTGATCATTTTCCAGAAGGCTGCATTTTCTTCTTTTTTCGTTTTGATGTCGTATTTACTGCCCAGCAAATTTGATAATTCAGCTTTTACATCGTCTGTATTTTCAGGATTCTTTAGTTTAATGACGATTTCGTACGCTGCGTTTTTGGGAAGGTTTAATAATTCCTGCACCAGTTCAATGGGCGAAATAATCGTATTGTCGAGTTGATCATTTCCGGGAAAAACTCCGGATACAAAAATTTCTCTTTTCGTGAAAATATCTTCTTCTTTGCTGATCATTCCCGTGCCTGGTTTCGGCATTAGAATCGTAGCGTAATCAGAACCTTCGCCAATTGGAATGGTAAGTCGGTTGTCCAACTTATTTTCCATCAACACTTCATTCGAATATTTAAAACTAGGATAAGAACCGTAAAAAATTTTCTGGTGGATTGGATTAACGAATATATAGGCAGAATCAACGCCCCGAAGGTTGGCGATATCCCCATTTTCGCGGTATCTCACATAAGCTTTTTCTTCAATTACTTTTGAATAGTGAGCAATCTCTTTATGGTTTTTCAGTATTTTTGTGGCTTTATCAATATCGGAAAGGGTTTTTCCTTTGGCATTTTTAATGGTTAGATCAGCATGAAGATTCGCAATTAAATCTTGATTCAAATCTTCTAATCCCGAAAAAACGGAAATAATAATAAACATTGCCGCGACCGCAACAAGCATCGCCACAGCAGCCAGCCAGGTGATAAACGTAACTGCGGTACTTCCTTTTTTCGCTAAAAGATAGCGCGTCGCAATATAAAATGAGGTATTTTTCAAAGAAATAATCGTTAAGCCAGATTACAGTATAGGATTATCGCCTTCGCCTTTCAATTCCCTTTCAATTTTTTCTACATCATCCAAAGTGGTATCCAAATAGAAATTTAATTCGGGTATAATACGAACTTGTTTCCCCATTTTCTGACCTAGAAAGTTGCGGTAATGCGATTTATTCTCTTTAATTTCTTTCATAATAGAGGTGCGAAACTCTGTAGGAAATATACTTAGATAAATTTTGGCAATACTCAGGTCAGCCGTAACTTTTACATCAGAAACGCTGATCAAAAAATTCTGTTTGCTTTCAGATGCTTGTTTGCGGAAAAATTCGGCAAAATCTTCCTGTATAATCTGTGCGACTTTTCTTTGTCTGTTGCTTTCGTTCATGGTGCAAATTTACTATTTTTGTTTGAATTATTCTCGCGGGCACTTTTATAGAAATATCAGAATTTAAGACTGAAAAAAGAGTTTAAGTTTTCTGCAAAAAAATTGCAAAAAGATTTCAATTATGAAAATAGAACACCTCGGTATTGCAGTTAAATCATTATCGAACTCAGACGAGTTATTCGCTAAACTCTTGGGAAAAGAAAACTATAAACAGGAAGCGGTCGAAAGGGAAGGTGTTACCACTTCCTTTTACGGATTGGGCGAAAGTAAAATAGAACTTCTGGAAGCCACCAATCCAGAAAGTCCGATCGCTAAATTCATTGATAAACGTGGGGAAGGAATTCATCACATTGCATTCGGCGTAGAAAATATTGAGGTAGAAATCGAGCGTTTAAAAAACTTGGGATTTGTTTTTATTTCGGAAACTCCGAAAGATGGTGCAGATAATAAACTGGTGGTTTTTCTTCATCCAAAATCAACGAATGGCATTTTAGTAGAACTTTGTCAGGAAAAACCCTAAATAAATTTTGATTTTTTCAAAAAAACGCTATTTTTGCAAACCAATTGAGACGGTATTTCTTCGGAAATAAAGTTAGGCCCTATAACTCAGCTGGTTAGAGTAGCTGACTCATAATCAGCAAGTCCCTGGTTCGAGCCCAGGTGGGGCCACATTATTGGAATAGAAGCACTTACAGAAATGTAGGTGTTTTTTTACGCATCCATTTATAATTTAAATATTTTTTAGTACACCTCGTTTTTCGCCGTTTATATATAAATCGGAGTTGCTGTACCAATATTAATTCTACAACAATAAATTTTCCTGTTCTACTTTAACTTATTATTTTAAAAATTGGTTAAATTTTTGATTCAGAAATTTTCGGTTTCTATATTCAAATTATTAATTAAAATTTAATACCATGGTTGAGGGCAGCGAATATACTTTTGATATTCAAAAAATGTTATTTGGCGATTTTGGACCGTTGATATATCTTGAAATAATTTTACGAGTCTTAATTATCATGGTGTATACCATTTTGATGATCAGATGGATTGGTAAACGAGCGGTAGGTGGTTTGGGAAGCGCCGATGTGCTTCTGATTGTTGCGATGGGAAGTGCGGTTGGAGATGCCATGTTTTATCCCTCCGTTCCGCTTTCGGTGGCCATTACGGTAATAACACTTATTGCGATATACCAGAAAACGTACGTTTATTTGGGTATCAGAAATGAGACCGTGCGTAATATTAAAGATCCAAAAGTGATGAAACTTGTAGAGAATGGTCGCCTTTTAAAAGAAAATCTTACTTCCGATGTTATTGATGAAAATGAAGTTTATATGTTGCTGCGTCAAGCTGGAATAAAATTTCTGTCGGAAGTTGAACATGCATATTTTGAGCAGTCTGGTGAGTTAAGTGTTTATAAATTTGACCATCCGAAATTAGAATTTTCGATTTTACCTGAGGACGTAGATGCTCGAAATCGTACGGAAAAAAATCAGAATTCTTAAAATATATATTGTTTGATCCAAGAACCAATTTTTACGTGCTGATAAGTTAGAACATAATGTATAAACGATCAATTCATTAAAAAAGGTTTTTCTACTTTGAACTTTATCTTATAATACCGCAATCTTTTCAGCTGTTTTTGTGACAAAAATTCGCATTTATAAATTTTCATTAGTTATAAATGGTGGAATTTTTTTAAGTTATTACAACATTAAGTATGATTTTCAGATGATTTTTCGCAGGATTTTAGCTTTGTAAGATAATCAGCCAATTATTTTCCCGCTTAATTTTTAAATTCGCCACTTTAATTAAGATAAAAATATCTTAATTAAATTATTACTTTTAAAAATTTCGTCCACATGAAAAAATATATACTTGCATTAGGAGCAATTTCTCTTTTTACAATCTCCGCAAATGCACAGATAGACAGTCTGAAAATGAACGTCGATTTCCGCACACGTGCCGAAGTAGATCATGGTCAAAAAAAGTTAATACCCAAAAACTACAAACCAGAAACCAATGTATATTCCAGAACACAACTTGGCGTAGATTATTACTGGCAGAATCTTGAACTTTTTATGTCTTTGCAGGATGCGCGAATCTGGGGCGAAGTTTCATCAACCAACCAGCGAAGTGGAAGTTTGAATGTGAACGAAGCTTGGGCAAAATATCAGTTTACTCCAAATGCCGAGATTAAAGTAGGGCGACAAATTCTCTCTTACGATGATGAAAGATTGATTGGTGCTTTAGACTGGCAGATGCAGGGTCGGAGTTTTGATGCAGCGAAAGGAATATTCCGCTTCAGTCCGCAATCTAAACTGGAAGCCGTAGTCACTTATAATAACGATAATATCGAAACCAATGATTTGCCGGATCGGGAGTTTTACAGCATTCTGGACAGTGGCGAAAGAACCAAATCCCTGCAGATTCTGCATTATGAATATCTGTGGCCTAAAGCAACTGTGTCCTTTATTGGATTAAATAATGTGGTACAAAATCTCTCCGGAATGCATTATGATCTTTTGACGCTGGGCGTGAATGCAAAAAAATACTGCGGTAATGTCGGCTTCTTTGGATCCGCATACTGGCAGACGGGAAAAAATACATGGGCGCAAAGTAAAAATGCCTATCAGTTTTCCGCAAATGTTGATTTCATTCTTAATAAAAATGCCAATGTCGTTTTGGGAACTGAATGGCTTTCCGGAACGGATTATAGTGAAGCCACTTCTATAAACCATTCCTTCAGTCCATTTTACGGAACTAACCATAAGTTCAATGGTTTTATGGATTACTTTTTCGTAGGAAACCATTTTAACAGTGTTGGGCTGAAAGATTTTTATGTGAAGTCGAATGTTAAATTCAATCCAAAAGCTGCTTTGGCGCTCAACCTTCACGGTTTTGCAAGCAATGCGAAATTAGGAGTCAATGTAACTAATAACGAAGAATATTCAAAATATTTAGGAACAGAAGCCGATTTGGTTTTTACCTATAAAGTTGCAAAAGTTTTCACTATGCAATTGGGTCACTCTCAAATGTTTGCCTCAGAAGGAATGAAACATCTTAAAAATGTTGCAGATCCGGCCTCAATGCAAAGCTGGTCATGGATAGGTCTTAATTTTAAGTCTCAGATGAAACTAAAATAAAAATGTGGTTATTTATAAGACAAAAATTGGAGTCGGAAATTTAAGGGAGATCACCCATTAAACCCCAATGTAATCCTTAAATTTGCATAATAAAATATAGTTGAAATGAATTTAAAAGGAAAAAACGCCATCATCACAGGTGGAGGTAGAGGTTTGGGAAAAGCCATTGCTTTGATTTTGGCCAAAGAAGGAGTTCATATTGGGATCACGGGAAGAAACGAAGAAAACTTGAAAACAACCGTTGAAGAATTGAAAGGTTTAGGCGTTCAGGCATTTTATTCCATTTTCAGTGTGGATGAAGAAAGTGCAGTTCAGAAAGGAATTTCAGATCTGGCAAAAGATTTGGGTGGAGTAGATATTTTAATCAACAATGCGGGAATCGGAGACTTTGGAAGCATAGAAGAAATGTCGTCTGAGACGTGGGAACAAGTCATTAAGACCAATCTTTTCGGCGTGTATTATGCGGCAAAAGCAGTCTATCCATTCTTAAAAGAAAAAGGTGCGGGAGATATCGTAAACGTGGCTTCAACAGCTGGTTTAAAAGGTGGACCCAATATGTCGGCGTATGCAGCTTCAAAAGCGGCAGTCGTTTCTCTGTCACAGTCGATGATGGCAGAATGGAGAAAACAAAACATCAGAGTAATTACTTTAACACCCAGTACAATCGCCTCTGATATGTCGATTGATGGAGGTTTGACCGATGGAAATCCAGAAACAGTACTTCAGCCGGAAGATTTTGCAGAATGGGTAAGAGATATTTTGAAAATGAACAGAAGAGCATTAATTGCCAATGGTTCTATTTTTTCAACAAATCCATAATCGTCTTCTTAAATTTATCAATAAAGAGTTTCAATACTTTACAACAAAAGCGGGTTTTTACTCGCTTTGTTTTTTTTTAGTTTTAAATTTGTTCATCATGCAAACTCAAATTATCGCGCACCGCGGCTTTTGGCAAACAAATCCTCCAACCACAGAAAATTCTCTTCAAGCGTTAAAAAATGCTCAGATTTTAAATATTTATGGGACAGAGTTCGACGTTCGAATGTCAAAAGACGGCGTGCTCCTTATTTATCATGATGAATATTTTTACAACTTAGAGATTTCCGAAACCAATTTTGCAGATTTGGAAAAACTGAAATTACAAAACGGGGAGAATCTTCCAACATTAAAGGAGTATTTAGAAAAAGGAAAAGAATATCCATCCTTAAAACTGATGATAGAACTGAAACCAATCAAGTGGAAAAATAAGGAAAATGACCTGGTTCATAAAGCCGTTCAGTGGGTTAAAAAATTTCAGCTACAATCACAATGCGAATTTATTTCTTTCAGTCTAAATATTTGCGAGCAGATTAAAAAAGAAGAACCTGATTTTAAAGTATTTTACCTGAATGGAGAACTTTCACCTTTAGAAATAAAAGAAAAAAGATTTGATGGAATCGATTATCATTACTCTATTTTCCTGAAAAACCCAACCTGGATTTCAGAGGCAAAAACTCTCGGATTAATCACCAATTCCTGGACGGTAAACAACCCTGAAATATTTGAAGAACTGAAAAAACAAGGCATCGATTTTATCACCACCGACATTCCTAATCAATTGATGAATAAGTAAAAAGATTTTTGTAAAAACTTACTTATCAGAACTCCTATTCAAATTTTAAATAAATCCATTTGCTGAGCGAAGCGCCTTTGCGACCGTAATTCTAAGAAGTAAACTGATTAAAATCTTTGCGTTTTTGCGTTAAAAAAAATTAAGAATAAAATTGATTCCTACAGAATCATACTCAACTGAATCCGCTTCCTCGCCTCATCAACTTCCGTCACTTTCACCTGAACATGCTGATGCAGCTTTACCACTTCATTCACGTCGCTCACAAAACCTTCTTTCAACTTTGAAATATGAACCAGTCCACTTTCCTTAATTCCGACATCTACAAAGCATCCGAAGGCGGTAATATTATTTACAATTCCGGGCAAAACCATTCCTGCTTTTAGATTTTTAATGGATTTTACAGTTGGATCAAATTCAAAAACTTTCGCTGCTTTTCGCGGATCTAAACCGGGTTTTTCCAGTTCTTTCAAAATATCTTTAATTCCTAAAATACCAATCGCTTCCGTGATATAATTTTCTGGATTAATGGTTTGAATTTTTTCTTTATTTGCGATGAGCTCGTTCGTTTTAATGCCTAAATCTTTCGCCATTTTTTCAACAATCGAATATGCTTCCGGATGAACGGCCGAATTATCCAACGGATTTTCACCATTCGTAATTCTAATAAATGCTGCGGCTTGTTGATAGGCTTTTTCACCCAGTCTTGCAACTTTCTTTAATTGTTTTCGGTCTTCAAAAGCGCCATGTTCTGTGCGGTAATTCACAATGTTTTCTGCCATCTTGTCCCCAATTCCGGAAACGTAACTGAGCAAAGATTTACTCGCCGTATTCAGATTGATACCAACCGAATTCACACATTTCATGACCGTAGAATCGAGTTCGTTTTTCAATTGTGTTTGATCTACATCGTGTTGATATTGTCCGACACCAATCGACTTTGCATCAATTTTCACCAATTCTGCCAACGGATCGGAAAGTCTCCGTCCTATCGAAATCGCTCCACGGACCGTCACATCATAACTCGGAAATTCATCTCTAGCAATTTTACTCGCCGAATAAACCGAAGCACCTGCTTCAGAAACAATGAAAACCAGTGGTGGTTTATCAAAAGCAATTTTCTTAATAAAAAATTCAGTTTCCCGACTTGCCGTTCCGTTTCCAATTGAAATCGCTTCAATATTAAAAGAGTTCACGAGCGACCGGACTTTCTTCATCGCCATTCCCGTTTCATTCTGGGGCGCATGTGGATAAATCGTTTCGTTGTGCAGCAAATCACCTTTCTCATCGAGGCAAACGATTTTACACCCACTTTTGAATCCTGGATCAATCGCCAGAATTCTTTTCTCTCCTAAGGGCGGAGCGAGTAGAAGTTGCCGTAGGTTTTCAGAGAATATTTCAATGGCTTTCTGGTCTGCTTTTTCTTTGGCTTCCTGTAAAGTTTCATTAGAAATCGCCGGTTCCAGCAATCTTTTATAAGAATCTTTGATGGCCAAAGCAATTTGATCTGCGCATTCATTATTTGATTTGATGAGGGCGTTTTCAATAAATTCCAATGCTTCTCCTTTGTCAATTCCGATATTTGTTTTTACAAATCCTTCAGTTTCTGCACGCAACATTGCCAATAATCGGTGCGACGGAATTCGGTTCAGACTTTCTTCCCACTCAAAATATTGCGAAAATTTCTGGGCCGCTTCTTCGTCTTTTTTTGTCTTAATGACTTTGGAGGTAATGACCGCTTTTCTTTGAAACAATCGACGCAAATTTTTCCGAACGTACATATTTTCATTGATCCATTCCGCCATAATATCTCGCGCTCCCTGCAAAGCCTCTTCTTCCGTAGAAACCTGATCATTTAAATATCTGGAGGCTAAGCTTTCCAGATGGTTGGCGTTCTGACTCATAATCATTCTTGCCAATGGTTCTAAACCTTTCTCTTTCGCCGCATCGGCTTTTGTTTTTCGCTTTTTTTTGAAAGGCAAATACAAATCTTCCAGTTCCTGCAGATCAAAGCTTCCATCAATTCTTTTTTTAAATTCTGGTGTTAAAGCATCTTGTTCTTCAATGGATTTTAAAATGCTTTCTTTCCTTTTGATGATGTCCTCAAACTGTTTGTTGAGTTTAAAAATTCCTTCAATTTGAACTTCATCCAGATTTCCGGTTGCATCTTTTCGATAACGGGAAATGAAAGGAATCGTACAATCTTCCGCCAAAAGTTTCAGCGTTGCTTTAATATTATTGTCAGATAAGGGAAGGAATTTTTTAATATAATCAATGGAATTCATGCGGCATTTTTAGATGTGCTAAAATAAGAGTTTAAGAGGAATTGAAAGGATTGTTTTTCCGAGAAATTAAAAGTATTTGACTTAAATGAAGGTCGCTGAATTGGTCTCAAAAAAGATTCCAAATTTCCCTAATAGATGAAATAAATGAACGTTCATTCTTTTTTTTGTATCTTTGTCCTGTTAAAAGATAAAAGACTAATCATGAGAGTAATATTTTGGGTCATTACAAGTGTCCTTTTAGCCGTTTTGATGATGGTTGCAGGTGTTTATCATCTATGGAATCCCAAATTTTACCTTCCTATTGTTCCCTCATTTTTACCTTTTCCGGTGGCAATTGTTTACCTGTCGGGTATTGTTGAGCTTTCATTAGGGATTGTCACCTTATTTTTAAATCAAAAATATACGAAGTACGGCCTGTTCGGAATTTTCGTTCTGATGGTGATTTTCTTACCACTTCATATTACAGATGCTTTAAAAGATCAACCCGTTATCGGAAGTCATACGATGGCGTATTTCAGATTGTTCTTTCAATTTGTATTGATTTGGCTCTCTTGGAAATCCTATAAATTTACTTCGCTCGCAAGAATTTAATTATGATCAAAAAAGAAAAAATAACAGATAAAAGAAATGCGCTATTGAACGCTACCCTGACTTTGGTGAATAATCATGGTTTTCACAATGCACCGATGTCTAAAATTGCGCAGCTGGCAGGAGTTGCTCCAGCTACGATTTATCTTTATTTCGAAAACAAACAGGATCTCGTCAATAAGTTGTATCTGGAAGTTAAAGAAGATTTTAGCAATTGCGCTTCTGAAGGTTATACTGAAGATTTATCTGTGGAAAAAGGTTTTGAACTCATTTGGTTTAATATCGCGAACTACAAACTAAATCGAATTAAAGAAGCCAACTTTTTATCGCAATGTGACAACAGTCCAATGATAGAGGAGGTGATTAGAGTAGAAGGTTTAAAAAATTTGCAACCTTTATTAAATCTTTGGGAAAAAGGAAAAAAAGAGGGAATTATAAAACCGCTTTCCGATTATATTTTATACGCTTTTACCGTTTATCCACTTTCTTTTTTATTAGGAATGCAGGAACGGGAAATATATACTTTAAGTGAGGGAAAAAAAGCAGAGACTTTTAAAGCAGCTTGGGATGCGATAAAAATATAAGAGATATTCTGCAAGTCACAATTTTTTCTCTCAGAATATCAATTCTTTAAAAATTAAAAAAATTCAACACAATGAATAATATAATAATAATTAATAGTCGTCCAGTTGGGAAACCTCAACTTTCAAATTTTAAATTGGTGGAGGAAGAAATGCCTGTTCTAAAGGAGGGAGAAATTCTTTTAAAAACAAAGTTTGTTTCTGTAGATCCTTATTTAAGAGGAAGAATGAGTGATGCAAAATCTTATGTTCCACCTTTTGAACTTCAAAAAGTGATGAGTTCCGGAGTCGTAGCAGAAGTGACAGAATCGCAAAATGAAAAGTTCAAAAAAGGAGATTTTGTTTCGGGAATGTTGAACTGGAAAGAATTTCAAACTTCAAAAGGAGAAAATCTTTTAAAAATAGATGATAAAATAGCGCCACTTTCTAACTATCTCGGTGTTTTGGGAATGACAGGATTAACTGCTTATTTCGGATTGACAGAAATTGGAAAACCGCAAAAAGGAGAAACCCTTGTTGTTTCCGGAGCAGCCGGAGCGGTCGGAAGTATCGTTGGTCAAATCGGAAAAATATTAGGTTGTCGCGTTATCGGAATCGCCGGAACAGATGAAAAAGTAGAAATGCTAAAATCAAAATTCGGTTTTGATGAAGCCATCAATTATAAAACAACGACGAACATGACCAAAGCCATTGCAGAGGTTTGTCCCGATGGAGTTGATGTATATTTTGACAATGTGGGCGGAACTATTTCGGACAGCGTTCATGCGAATATCAACAGATTAGGAAGAATTATTGTGTGTGGCGCCATTTCCGCTTACAACGATACCTCCGTTCCTCAAGGTCCAAGAGTTGAGCATTTTTTAATTCGGAAATCTGCTTTAATGCAAGGTTTCATTGTTGGGAATTATGCCGAGAAGTTTCCGGAAGGAATGAAACATTTATCGCAATGGTTAACGGAAGGAAAACTTACTTATTCAGAAACCATCGTGGAAGGTTTTGAAAACATTCCACAGGCTTTTATCGACCTTTTCGACGGTAAGAATAAAGGGAAAATGATCGTAAAAATATAAACATTAAAATACATTATATGAACAATTTTAAATACAGAAATCCAACAAAAATTTTGTTTGGTAAAGGTCAAATAGAAAATCTTCCAACTGAAATTCCAGCAAACTCAAAAATATTGATGCTTTACGGCGGTGGAAGTATTATGAAAAATGGAGTTTATGACCAAGTGAAAAATGCACTTTCAGGTTATGAAGTTGTAGAATTCGGTGGAATTCCTGCCAATCCTGAATACAGCGTTTTATTGGAGGCTTTAAAAGTAATCAAAGAAGAAAACATTACTTATCTTTTAGCAGTTGGTGGCGGTTCAGTAATCGACGGAACTAAATTTTTATCAGCCGCAGCTTTATATGAAGGCGAAACTCCTTGGGATTTATTGACTAAAAAAAAACCAGTGACGGAAGCAATGCCTTTCGCGACAGTTCTAACACTTCCTGCAACAGGTTCAGAAATGAATTCTGGTTCCGTAATTACGAGAGCCGAAACGAAAGAAAAATTAGCTTTTGGTGGATCGGGAATGTTCCCACAATTTTCTGTTTTGGATCCGGAAGTGATCAAATCAATTCCACAACGTCAATTGGCGAACGGAATTGCTGATGCTTTCACGCACGTGATGGAACAATATATGACGTATCCGATTGGTGCCAAATTACAGGATCGTTTTGCGGAAAGTATTATGCAGACTTTGGTTGAAGTGGCTCCGGAAATTATGAAAGATCCAACCAATTATGAAGCAGCTTCAAATTTTATGTGGAGTTGTACCATGGCTTTGAACGGATTAATTCAGCAAGGAGTTCCGGGAGATTGGGCAGTTCACTCCATGGGTCACGAACTGACGGCACTTTACGGAATCGATCACGCTCGAACTTTGGCCATTTTAGCCGGAAATCATTACCGTTATAATTTCGAAACCAAGAAAGAAAAATTGGCGCAATACGCCGAACGCGTTTGGAATATCACGGAAGGAATTTTAGAAGAAAAAGCCCACGCTGGAATCGACAAAACCGATGAGTTTTTCAAATCTTTGGGAATCGATATTAAATTATCAGATTATACCAAAGATTACACTGAAACTGGAAGTACCGTTGCAAAACGATTTACTGAAAGAGGTTGGGAAGGACTTGGCGAACATAAATCTTTGAAACCTTCTGATGCTCAGAAAATCATCGAAATGAGTTATTAAAAATCAGAATTTTAAAAAATTAAACTAACAATTCATTGCGGGCATTGCTAAGTGAAACGCCTTTGCGAACTTAAAGAAGTACGTAAAACAGCATTCTTTTAAAGAAACCTTTGCGAGGCTTTTCGTTAAAATTTTATTGTTCAATATGAATAATCATTAAATTATTAAAAATTCAAACACTTAAAAAATATATTATGAAAATATTATTTGTCTTAACATCACACGATCAATTAGGAAACACTGGCGAAAAAACCGGATTTTGGATTGAAGAATTTGCAAGTCCTTATTACTATTTAGTAGATAAAGGAGTTGAAGTAACTTTAGCTTCCCCAAAAGGCGGTCAACCACCGATTGATCCTACAAGTGACAAACCGGAAAATCAAACGGAATCCACAAAAAGATTCAAAGCGGATGCAGCTTTACAAGAAAAATTAAGTGAAACGCACAAACTTTCGGAGGTTTCATCAGAAGATTACGATGCGGTATTTTATCCAGGCGGTCACGGACCATTATGGGATTTGGCAGAAAGCGAAACTTCCGCAAAATTGATCGAAAGTTTCTACAATTCCGATAAACCTGTATCTTTTGTTTGTCATGCTCCGGCAGCTTTGAAACATGTGAAAAACACAGATGGAGAACCATTGGTAAAAGGTAAAAAAGTAACCGGATTTACGAATACGGAAGAAGAATTGGTACAATTAACCGATGTTGTTCCTTTCTTAGTAGAAGACATGTTGAAAAAAAATGGTGGCATCTACAGTAAAAAAGGAGATTTCGAAGAATATGCAATCGAAGACGGTTTGTTGATCACGGGTCAAAACCCAGCGTCATCTGAAAAAGTAGCTGAAATGTTATTGGCTAAACTTCAAAAATAAAATAGACTTAAGTTCTATTGATTAATCAAAATGTTCCAAAGTGATTTTCGCTTTGGAACATTTTATTGTGAAGGATTATCAATGCAAACTCTTAAAAATAAATTTCACATTGTCAGCGTTTTAAACTGAGCTGATGTGTTTTTACTTTTAATATCCAAGCTTCAAACAGACTGAAATATAAATGTTTACTATCCTGATTTTTCAGCTGATTCAACATTTCTAAAAATGTCGATTGTATGTAATCATCATCTTTCCCGTAATTCCAGATGGGTTGTAGGCATTGATTAAACAGTTTATCAAAATTCGAACTTTTACGAAATATTGCTATTTCATCTGTATCATTTAAAATTGTTTCTGGTAACTGCTGATATTTTCGGTAATCAAAAAGTGCAAACAGTGCGTGCAATGCAAGTACAGCAGTTCCGGGATCATTTATTCCAGGACTGAGCGCTTTAAGGGCGATCTCTGCAAGATGGTGAAAACCATAATCTGCGTTTCGGTCAATGGGTTGTCCAGTGAAAAAGTCGGCGCAGTCTGCGATTTCTTTCAGGAGTTCGGGGGTTATTTTATTCTTACCGTACACTTTAATGCAAGGTGTTCCTTCTAAAGTAAACTGGCCTGCCGGAAAAAGAAATTGAATTTGAACTTGATTGCTTTCTGTAATTTCTAGCAATCTTTTGGTATTGAAACCTTGAAAATAGTCTGATTTCTGTGCAGAAATAATGGTTGCAGAATCATTAATCCAGCTCGGTAAAATATGACGAATTTCCGCGAAATCACGTTCGATTGTATTATAGGTTTGAACGCGAACGCGATCAATTACTGTTTCATACTTTACTGTTTGGGTCACATAATTCAGAAAATAAATAAATAGAAAAATATCGATAACCGTCAACACAATAAGCAAATAAATACTGAGCGCGGGCACGTAAATACCGCTGGATATATCGCGAATCGTACTGAGTAAAAATAAAGCATATACCGTGGTGCCGATATAAATTCCTAAAATTACTTGCTGAAAACGATTTTCGATCATGCTTTTCAGAACGCGGTTGCTCATTTGCGAAGCCGCCTGATTCAACACAATCATCACCATCGAAAAACTGAAAACGGTCAGCGAAATAATGGCGCCAGCAACTGTTGAAATAATAGTTCTTGCGGTGCTCGCATCTTTCAAACTTAACCAGCTTAAATTGGATTTTAGATGTTTTCCGTACTCTGAAAAATCAAAAACCAACATTCCCCAGGATAACGCCAGAAATCCTATGGCAATAATTGCCGGATAGAAAGCAATACTTTCAATCGTCTTGTTGTAATAAATTCTAAGCCACTTGCTGAAACTCATTCTTTGTTTTTACTTGGATTATATGGTGGATAATCGTCTTTTGTATTTAAAATATCGATTGGGAAAGGTTTTTTAGGGTCATACCATTTTATTTCCTGAATATCAGAAGGTAGAGAGAAGCCTTCTTCCATTAAAACTTCCTTCACGCTGCTAATCACCTGGCTTTTAAGTTCCAAGACTCCTTTTTTGTAATCAAAAGTATTTACCCAAAAGTAAATTCTCAGATTTACAGTGCTCGTGGCTAATTCTTCTACCACCGAAAAAGGCTCTTTATCTTTAATAATATCGGCAAATGGCGTAATCGTTTTAATAATAATTGCAATTGCTCTGTTAATATCATCTTCATAGGCGATGCCAACTAAAAAATCCAAACGAAGTTGTCCGTCGCGGGTAAAATTAGTTACCGGTTCCTTCACAACAATAGAGTTGGGGAGGAAAACATCTTTTTCATCAAATGTTTTGATGTGGGTAGTTCTAAAGTTTAAGGCTTTTACGTGGCCGGTGAAATCACGAATCATAATCGTGTCATTCAAACTGAAAGGCCGATTAAATGCTAAAATTAAACCGCCTAAAAAATTTTCAGCAATATCTTTGAACGCAAAACCGAATATAAAAGCTGAAATGCCTGCGCCAGCCAAAAGACCTTTTGCAATACCACTGAGGCCAACTGCCTGCATGGCAAAGATAATTCCGACAATGAGCAATAAAACATTCGAAGTTTTGCTGAGAAAATTTACAAAAAGCGGATCATGGTCCGCATTCAAAAATTTTCTTTTGATGAACCTAGAGAGATATTTTGCACCATAATAGAAAACAATTAAAATAATAATCGCTAAAACAATACGCGGCAAGGATTGCACAAAATTATTCCAGTAATTGATCACGGAATTTTGTAAACCTTGGGTGAAATCGATGGGATTATCTTTCATAAACGCTATATTTATTTAAAGATAAAAAAGATATCGTTATTTCCCGTTTTTCTGCATAAAAGATTTTGTTTCATCAAACCGATCGCTCCACGGAAAGAAATATTGCAAAATCATGGGAATGTGTTTTTTATTTAAAAATATTGGTTGTACTTCGGGTTGAAATTCATTCAATTTCTTCAGAAAATGTTGATTGGCAGTGGTGATCGAGGGATAGGTTTTTAAGCCCACATAAATTAAAAATGGTGGAGAATTTTCGTCCAGAAAGTTGATTGGTGACGCTTGATACCAGTTTTCTGGATTGTTACTCCATGTCGCTAAGTAATCGTCTTTCGCAGTCGGAGGATAGGTTTCTAGATAATCCTTCATATCAATTCCGGCGGCATCATTTAATATAATTCCCGCTATTGATTGTTCATCAATTCCAAATTTCGGATTTAAAACAGCATTTGTAACCAACTGTGCTCCTGCAGAATGACCGGTAACAAATATATTTTTGGTGTCACCGTGGTATTCTGCAATATTTTTCTGAACCCATTTTACTGCCGCCGCAATTTCGGTGGTCATCTCATCAATATTCGCTTTCGGACTTAAAGTATATTCGGGAAGAACGGTGATGACCTCTTTCTTTGCGAAATTTCTGCCGAAAAACCCGTACTGATCTTTATTTCCACTATTCCAGTTTCCACCGTGAACAAAAATCAGAACAGGAAGTTTTTTATTTTCGGCCTTATTAGGAACAAAAATATTCAACTTTAAATCTACATTATCCGCAGATTTATGATAAACGATATCTTTAAATTTTCGGGACTGGCAGCTAACGAAAAGGAGCGTACCAAGGTTGAGTAAAATAATTTTGTGCATGTTTAAAAATACGTTATTTCAGGGAATTTAGATTTCATTCTTTCGTTTTTTTTCCTAAGAAATTTAAGTCTTAAATTGGAAATTAAAAAAGCTACGAAAGTTTCGTAGCTTGTATTTATAAAGGAAAATCTAATTAATTTCCACCTTGTCCATCAACGCCATGAGCGTGACCGTGTTCTAATTCCTCTTCTGTTGCAGGTCTTGTGGATTCTACTTCAACATCAAAGTGCAAAGTTTTTCCCGCCATCGGATGGTTAAGATCTACTGTCACCGCTTCTGGAGTTACCTCAAGAACAATTGCATTCAAGTGATTTCCTTCGGGATCTTGCAACGGCAAAACTGCCCCAACAGGCGGCATTCCTGATTCGCCGAACATTTCTGCGGGCAGTTGCGTAGTGGCACTATCTACTTTTTCGCCGTAACCTTCTTCCGGAGTAATGGTGAACGAGCGCTGATCTCCTGCGACCAAGCCATGAAGCTGCTCTTCGAATTTTGGTAGCATCATTCCTACACCATAAAGAAAAACGAAAGGGTTGTCGGCATCGGTTTTTTCGATAAAAGTTTTTTCACCATTTTCTTCGATGGCGTTTAAAGTGTAATGTAGTGCTACTACTTGATTTTTGTCTATTGTCATGAGATTAATGTTATCAAGGATTTCTTTTTCCTTATTAAAATTATAGTGTTAAAATGGGTCAAATTCAATTCAAACCCATCGTTTGCAAAGGTAATTAAATTCAATTACTTTAAATTTTTACGTTTAGCTGCAGCAGATTCTGAGCAGATGATAGCTTTTCTGAAAGTGCTGATCAATTCGAAATTAGATCGATTATAAATTCATCGGATAACAGCACAACTCCTTCAACTAAGCTTCGCGGATGTGCTGTAAACCCTTTTAGTTTTGAAGATTTTCCTTTAATAATGATATCCTGAATTTGTTTTTCAGTCAATTTTTTTCCGAATAAAATGAAGGGAACTTTAAAACCACATCCTTTAAAATTCGAACAACCAATGGCAGTTTTACCTTTCATCAACTTGCTTTCTTTACATTTTGGACATTTTTCATCGTCCCAAATAATTGCAGTTATTTTTCTTGGCACAGATTCCTTTTTTTCTTTGGTCTGAACTTTTGTCTGAATTGAAATAACTTTTGCTTTTTCGTTGATAACGTTTCGCGTTAGATTGGTAACCATCGTGATCAACTCTTCTTTAAATTGATTAGCATCATATTCTCCGCGCTCAATTTTTCTGAGTTTAAATTCCCATTCGCCTGTTAATTCAGGACTTTTCAGCAATTCATCCTGAATAGTGTCGATCAATTGAATGCCAGTTGAAGTTGCCAAAATGTTTTTTTTCTTCCGTTCGATATAATTTCTTTTGAAAAGGGTTTCGATAATGTTGGCGCGTGTTGAAGGTCTCCCAATACCATTGTTTTTCATCATTTCCCGCAATTCTTCATCATCGACCTGTTTCCCCGCAGTTTCCATAGCTCGAAGTAAAGTCGCTTCGGTATAGGGTTTTGGCGGGCTCGTTTTTCCTTGATGAATTAAAGGTTTGTGTGGACCTTTTTCGCCCACTTTAAATTCGGGAATCGTTTGCTCTTCCTCTTTGTCTTTCTTTTCGGGCTCTTCTTTTTTGTCTTTTATATAAACTTCGCGCCATCCCAATTCCAAAATTTGCCGACCGGACGTTTTGAATGGTATCGTTCCAACCTGACCTTCCACCAAAGTATTTGAAATTTTACATTCCGGATAAAAAACGGCGATAAACCGTTTCGCTACAAGATCATAAATTAATTTTTCTTCTCGACTTAAATTAGAAGAAGGGGGAATTTCTGTCGGAATAATTGCGTGGTGATCGGTAACTTTTGCATCGTCAAAAACGGTTTTCGATTTCGGAATTGGTTGAGTTAAAAGTGGTGCTGTAAATTCGCGATAGAAATTCATGCTTTGAAGAATTCCCGGAATTTTCGGATGCAAACTTTCGGCGAGGTAAGTCGTATCAACTCTTGGATAGGTCGTGTGTTTTTTCTCGTATAAACTTTGAATATACTTTAACGTATTCTCGGCAGAATACCCGAATTTTTTATTGGCTTCAACTTGCAACGCCGTTAAATCAAAAAGTCGTGGATTCTTTTCTTTTCCTTCTTTAATTTCAAAAGAGATAATTTCAAAAGGATGTTGTTTTAAATAATCTAACCCTTTTTCGGCTTTTTCTTTCGTTTTTAAACGGTCAATCGCAGCACTAAAAAGAACGTCACGGTAATTGGTTTTCAGGTCCCAATATTCTTCCGTTGTAAATGCATCGATTTCTTTCTGTCGCTGTACCAACATCGCAAGAGTTGGCGTTTGAACGCGACCAATTGAAAGTACAGTTTTATTTCCGCCAAATTTTTTGGTGAATAATCGCGTTGCATTAATTCCTAAAAGCCAGTCGCCAATTGCGCGTGCATTTCCCGCGAGATAGAGATTTTGATAATCTTCGGCAGGTTTTAAATTGGCAAAACCTTCTTTAATGGCTTCTTCAGTCAGCGACGAAATCCACAATCTTTTCATGGGTTTTTTGCATTTCGCTTTGTGTAACACCCACCGCTGTATGACTTCTCCTTCTTGCCCTGCATCACCACAATTAATGACTTCGTCGCAATCGGCAACTAATTTCTCGATGATAGTAAACTGCCTTTCAACACCAGGATTATCGATGAGTTTTATTCCAAATGGATTGGGAATAATGGGAAGTGTAAACAAAGTCCAGGATTTTAAATGGGGACCATAATCGTGTGGTTCTTTCAGCGTACAAAAATGGCCGAACGTCCAGGTTACCCAATAACCATTGCCTTCGAAATAGCCTTGTTTCGGCATGTCTGCACCTAAAACTTTGGCAATATCTCGTGCAACACTGGGCTTTTCAGCAATACATAATTTCATACTTCGGCTTCATTTTAGGGACGTGGTGCAAATCTGAGAAAATTTTATCAGATAAGAGAAAATTGTTTTTGCGATTTTTCATCAAAATCAAATCTTCTTAATTATCAATTTTGCTAATACTCAATTTTACTTTTTAGTTGGTGACTTTTGCGGAAGAATTCTTTATTCATTTCCATAAAATTACGGATACAAACTTTTATTGCTTTTTAGATGTAGAACATTTTTCGCAAAAAGATTTTAAGATTAAACTTCGCGGTGGGCAAATTTTCAAATTGCAACTATAGCATTTTTCACTACTAATATTAAAAAAAACGCTCCCGACAATTCAGGAGCGCTTGTATTTTTAAAATGAATCTTTTACAAATTGATAAACAATTTCGGATTTACCGGTGTATTGTTTTTATGAACTTCATAATGAAGATGAGGTCCTGTTGACCGTCCTGTATTTCCAGATTTTGCAATAACGTCGTTTACTTTTACGTTATCATTTGTTTTTACTAAAATTTGAGACAAGTGACCATAAAGTGTGTCTAAACCGTTTCCGTGCGAAATGATTACGCAATTTCCATAACCTCCTTTTACGCCAGCAAAAATAACTTTACCGGTTGCAGCGGTTCGAACGTCAGAACCATGAGCAACGGCGAAATCTAAACCTTTGTGAAATTGAATCTGATCTTTTTCAGCGGGAACATTATTCTGTTGTACAGGAGTTGTCGCGGCAACTAAGGTTCTTTTTGTGATATTTCCTAAACTGTCTTTTTCCTCAATATATTGAGGTTCTGCTTTAACTGGTTTCAAAGAAGCCAGCAATACCGTTTTTACAGGAATAGGATTCGTTCTTTTGCCAAACTGAGAAGAAATATAACCATCTGTAGGAATTCCTAAGGGAACTTGTTGAAGTTTGGTTTGCAAATCCATCAAATATTGACTGTAGCGATTGGTTTGTTTTGCAAGATAAACCGCGTTAGAAAGGCTGTCCTGCGCGAGCATTTGAATTTTCCCATCGCTAATGTTTTTTGAGGCGAGAAAAGAGTTCAGTTCCCGAACCGTATGATCAACCAAAGCCAGATCATTTTTCATGCTCAGATAATCGATGCTGTCTTTTTCAGTTTTTATAGGAACCAAATTTACTTCGTAGGATTTGTAATCCTTTTCAGCATAGAGTTTACCGATATAGAGTGCCTGCCCAAAAATAATTAAAGCGAGGAAACCCAGAATAAAGTTAATGTTTTTTTTGCTGCTTAAAAAGTTTTTCATCTTTATAAAATCGTATTAAAGTTTTCGAAAAAAATGAGCTGCAAATTTATGAAAAAAATAAATAAAGTATTAAGTGTGAAGAGCCTATCGAATTTCATCCAATTCAACTTAACGTAAATCCTTTCATCCAGCACAAAAAAACAATTAGTTATGGTTATTCAGAAACCTTTAATATCTTTGTGTAAGAGACCTCATTAATATAAAATTCAGCGAATTCTCTAAAATTCTGATATGATAAAAAAGAAAAGTTCTGAGAAAAAGATTGCACAACATGAAGTTTCCATTGGAGTTGTCGGAAGCGGTAGTTTTGCCACAGCGATCGTTAAAATGTTGGTGGAAAACTGTAAAGTCGTTCACTGGTGCGTTCGCAATGAATTTGTAAAAGGTGCCATCGAACTTCGCGGACATAATCCTACGTATTTGACGTCTGTTTCTTTTGATTTGAAGAAATTGAAAGTGACCACCGATATTAACGAATTGGTTTCTGCATGCGAAATTGTAGTTCTTGCTACACCTTCAATTTATCTCTCCGATGCTTTAGATAAAATGACCTGCAATTATGATAATAAAATTTTCGTTTCTGCTATAAAAGGAATCGTGCCAAAAGTGAATGATGTGGTCGGCAATTATCTGCGGGATGAATTCAAAATCGGATTTCGCAATCAAGCGGTAATCGCAGGACCTTGTCACGCAGAAGAGGTAGCGATGGAGCGTTTATCATATTTGACAATTGCCGTTGCAGAAGACGAAGTGGCTACAAAATTAAAAGATCTGTTTTCTTCCGATTTTATTAATGTTCACTGCACACGAGATATTTTAGGAAATGAATACAGTGCAATTTTAAAAAATATTTATGCTGTTGGTGCCGGAATTTCCAGTGGATTGGGATATGGTGACAACTTTACGGCGGTTTTCGTTTCAAATGCGGTCCGCGAAATGGAAGTTTTTCTGGAAGCAGTGTATGAAGTTCCACGTGATGTTAACGAAAGTGCTTATTTAGGAGATTTACTTGTGACTGCTTATTCATTATTTTCCCGAAACCGAAACTTGGGAAATCTTATTGGAAAAGGGTATACCGTGAAATCTGCGATACAATCTATGAATATGATTGCGGAAGGATATTACGCTGCAGATTCAGTTTACCATACTTCAAAAGAAAAAAACCTGACCACGCCTATAATTGATACAATTTATAACGTTTTGTATAAAGAGAAAAATGCGGAAACTGAATTTAAAAAATTAACGCTAAAGCTCAACTGATGAAAATCGAGAAAACATATCCAATTCACGTCTACTCAAAACTGGAAGAGAATTTGAATGTGGCTTCTCATTTTTTTGGGCTAGTTATGAGCGTTGTCGCGCTATTTTTATTGGTTAAACGCGCAGCTGAATTAGACAGTTTTTGGGCGGCGATTAGTTTCCCCATTTTTGGTCTCAGCATGATTATCCTTTATCTCGCGTCTACTTTATATCATTCCGCCACAAAACCGAAACTGCGGTATCGGTTAAATATTTTCGATCACGCCGCCATATATGTTTTGATTGCCGGTAGTTACACGCCTTTTGCCTTAGTATCTCTAAATGGTAGCGAAGGTTTTATTATTTTTTCGATAGTTTGGGCAATCGCTTTGATGGGAATTATTTTCAAATTATTTTTTATCGACCGGTTCACGTTACTATCCACCATTTTATATGTCGCAATGGGGTGGCTGATTATTTTCAGTTCCCACACTCTGCTTTCTAATTTAAGTGCAAAAGGAGTTATGTGGCTGATTTCCGGGGGAATTGCCTATACAATTGGCGCTGCTTTGTATATGTCGAATAAGCTAAAACTTAATCACGCTATTTTTCATTTGTTTGTGTTGATGGGTACATTCTGTCATTTTATTTCGGTCTATTACTATGTTATTCCCGTGAGTAATACTTAGATCTAGCTTGTAAAATTTTTCATTTTGTTTTAATGTTTTGTAGTGAAATGTAATGGTTCGGTACTTTTGGCGATTTATTTGCTGTGCTGTAATCTGCCGAAATTGATCGCATTATTTGTGATTTGACTCGGTTCTTTAAGTTAAGTTTAACAATTCTATTTCACCTTAACACAAAAGTTTTCCCGAAATTCGTAAAACCAAAATAGTAAAATATGCCTTCCTATTCATCTTATAGAGTTCCCCAATCCCATTACGACGTTGTTTTAATCGGCGGCGGAATTATGAGTGCAACGCTCGGAACCTTACTTCATGAACTTGATCCAACCTTAAAGATTGCAATTTTTGAAAGACTTGGGCGTTTTGCCCGGGAGAGTTCTGCTGCCTGGAATAATGCCGGCACGGGACATTCTGCTTTCTGTGAACTCAATTACACGCCGCAAGGCGAAGATGGCACCATCGATATTTCGAAAGCTGAAAAAATAGCGGAACAGTTTGAAATTTCGAAGCAATTTTGGTCTTTCTTACTTTCTGAAAATTATATTCAAGATCCAAAGACCTTTATCAATTCCTGTCCACATATGAGTTTGGTATTTGGCAAAGGCGATAGTGAGTTCCTCCGGAAACGTCACGAGAAAATGACCGAGTCTCATCTATTTAAAGGAATGCAGTTCACTACCGACCATGACCAATTACGCGAGTGGATTCCGCTCATTATGGGACACCGAAAGGATAATGAACATCTGGCAGCTACTAAAATGGATATGGGAACCGACGTGAATTTCGGTACTTTAACGCGGAAAATGGGAAGATTTCTCGTAGATGATTCTAATGTTGATGTTTTTCTGTACCATGACGTGAAAGATATCGATCCCCGCGATGACGGGAAATGGAAAATTGATGTAAAAAACAGAATGCATCAAAAATCTTACGAAGTTACCGCAGATTTTGTATTCATCGGTGCGGGCGGCTATGCGTTGCCTTTACTCGATAGTTCAGATATTCCCGAAAGTGAAGGTTATGGTGGATTTCCTGTCTCTGGAGAATGGCTCGTTTCTTATAATCCTGAATTAATTGCTCAACATCAAACCAAAGTCTATACGCAAGCAACCGTCGACGCACCGCCTATGAGCGTTCCCCATTTAGATCTGCGCATTATAGACGGTACAGAAGCATTATTATTTGGGCCTTTCGCGGGATTTTCAACTAAGTTTTTAAAAGAGGGAAGTTATCTTGATCTACCCGAAAGTATAAACTTCTCCAACATCAGATCGCTTTTCGGCGCGTGGTGGCATAACCTACCATTAACCCAATATTTAGTACGGCAGGTTGCCATGACAAAAGATCAGCGGATGCAACACCTTCGTGAATTTGTAAAAGATGCCAAAGAAGAAGATTGGGAATTAAAAGTGGCGGGACAACGCGTGCAGATTATTAAAAAAAATGATGAAGATGGCGGCAAACTGGAGTTCGGTACTGAAGTCGTAGTGAACAACAGCGGCACAATTGCGTCGTTGCTTGGTGCTTCGCCGGGAGCTTCAACTGCTGCTTACGCCATGTTGCAGGTGATTGAAAAATGTTTCCCCGATAAGGTTGAGAATGAGTGGAAAGATAAAATTAAAGAAATTATTCCCTCTTACGGCCAGAAATTGTCTGAGAATCCAGAACTGACTGAGAAGGTTCGTGCGTACACCAAAGAAAAATTGGAACTTAATTACTAAGAAAAATTGAAATTACCTGAATAATGGGCGATCCAGCAACAATTACCAAACCGGAGATCACTACTGAAATTCTGGAATCTCTTCAGCCAAAGGTTGAAGAGGAAAAACAGGTCATTGTGCACTGTTGTTTTCCCGGTAGCCCCTTTTCCGGAATGCTTGTACGTATTTGGTCTTCCACTTTTTTAATTGATAAAAATTCTGATCACAAAAGCTCCCTTATTCATCACGAAAATATATCTCTTTTTCCCTACTGGACTGAAGTTCCATCACATAAAGATTTTTGGTTTACCCTGGTTTTTTCCGGTCTGCCAAAAGATTGTAAAAGTTTCGATCTGAAGGAAGAGATTCCCGAAGAGGGCGGCTTTTTTGTACCTAATATCAAAAGAAACGGAACTGATGTTTATAGAGTGAAAATCTCCTAGGAAACGTATTCAAGTGCGTTCGAGAATTTTGATTTGTTGGCCTCTTTACAAATTCATCCGTATTATAACTTAAATTAATTTTATGAAATATTTCTCTTTTTTTATTTCTCTTTTTCTACTTTCTTCCTGCACAAGTATGCTTTCTGAAAATCCTACGTCGGAAATAAAGAAATTTCAGCAGGAATTAAATTCAGAATATACAAATGCGAAGACGACGCCTTTGCGCGGAAGTAATTTTACCAATTTCACGAAACATCCTTTCTTTCCCATCAATCTGAAATACAGAGTGACTGCAGATTTTGTGAAGACCGAAAATCCGGTTCCTTTTGATCTGCCAACATCTTCCGGTAAAACGAAAAAATATCGGGAATACGGAAAGGCAACTTTCCTTTTGGACGGAAAGAGTTTTACTGTTTCTCTCTATCAAAGTTTAGATTTGATGAAACAGAAAAAATATGAGGACGATCTTTTTCTTCCGTTCCGGGACGAGACCAATACCATCGAAACTTATGGCGGCGGCAAATATCTTGATTTAAAAATTCCTAAAGCAGATAAGATGATTATCGATTTTAATAAATCATATCATCCTTACTGTGCGTATAACGCTTTTGATTACAATTGTCCAATTGTTCCGGTGGAAAATATTCTTCCGCTCCGAATTGAAGCTGGCGTTATGTACGATGACGTGTATTATCATTAATAATAATTTAAAAGTCCTCAATAATTCAATTACCAATAAATCTTTCACATGGAAATTTCTTTGAAAAACCAAGTCGCTATCATTACAGGCTCTTCCAGCGGCATCGGAGCTGCGATTGCTAAATCTATGGCAGAATCAGGAGCTTCTGTGGTCATTAATTATCCCAGTGAAAATTCAAAGGATAAAGCGGCAGTAATATTAAAAGAAATAATAGACAGCGGCGGTACTGGAATGCTCTGCCAATGTGATGTTTCCAAGGAGGAAGAAGTTATTAACATGTTTAAGGAAGTCACAGCCAATTATGGAACTGTAGATATTTTGGTAAATAACGCCGGTATACAAGTCGATTCACCTTTTACCGAAATGACAATGAGCGCCTGGAACGCAGTAATCGGAGTGAATTTGACGGGCCAGTTTCTCTGCGCACGGGAGGCGATTAAAGAATTTTTGAAGAGAGGAATTAATCCATCACGTTCCGTTGCGTGTGGAAAAATCATACACATTTCTTCCGTACATGAAATTATTCCCTGGGCTGGACATGCCAATTATGCCTCCAGCAAAGGTGCCATCAGAATGTTGATGCAAACCTTAGCGCAAGAATATGGCGCAGACCGAATTCGGGTAAATTCTATTTGCCCCGGTGCTATACAGACACCCATTAATAAAAATGCGTGGGAAACGAAGCAAGAACTGGATTCACTTCTGAAGCTTATTCCGTACAACCGAATTGGACAGCCGCAAGATATTGGCAATTTGGCCGTTTTTTTAGCAAGCGATCTGGCCGATTATATTACCGGTGCAAGCATTTTTATCGATGGTGGAATGACCACTTTCGAATCATTTTCTACAGGAGGTTAATAGTTTGATTGTAAATACCTAGTAATTAGCCTTTCTGCAAAAATAAATAGAATCGATGACCGAAGAAGATAAAAAATTACCCGATGTTTCCTGGAAAAGATGGGGTCCTTACGTCAGCAATCGCGAATGGGGAGTAGTTCGTGAGGATTATAGTGCCAATGGTGACGCCTGGAATTTTACGAAACACGATACCGCCGAAGCGAAAACTTACCGCTGGGGCGAGGAAGGGATTTGCGGAATTTGCGATGACAAGCAGCTTCTCATTTTCTCTCTGGGACTTTGGAATAAAAAAGATAAAATGGTCAAAGAGCGCCTTTTTGGCTTGACCAATCAGGAGGGAAATCACGGTGAAGACGTGAAAGAATATTACTATTATTTAGACAACACGCCAACGCATTCTTATATGAAGATGTTGTATAAATACCCACAAAACGCCTTTCCTTACGAAGAATTAGTGCAAAAAAACGCAGTTGCCGGAAAAGAAAATCCGGAATATGAACTTCTAGATACAGGAATTTTTGATCAAAATGAATATTTCGATGTTTTTATTGAATTTGCGAAAGCGTCACAAGAAGATATTTTAATCAAAATTACGGTTACCAATAAAACGACCACGGACGCGCCCCTGATTCTTTTGCCGACCATTTGGTTCAGAAATACCTGGAGCTGGGGTTACGATGATTACCGTCCCGAATTAAAGGCTACTGATTCTAATCAAATAACCATTAATCACAAAGAATTACCAATCAAAAATTTGTATGCGAGTCAAGCGCAAGACGTACTTTTTTGTGACAATGAAACCAATAATCAACGTTTATATCATTCAAAAAATGACGGTAAATATTGCAAAGATGGCATAAATGATTATGTTATTAATGGTACTAAAACTTCCATAAATCCAAATAAAATTGGGACGAAAGCATCCTTTTTAATCGATGAGGTGATCGGTGGAAATTCTACTCAAGTATTTGAATTCAGATTATGCGATAAAGATTTTGATAAACCATTTGATGATTTTACGAAGATTTTTACAGACCGAAAAAAAGATGCTGATGATTTCTATAAAAATTTACAGAAAGGAATTAAAACCGATGACGAAAAATTAGTTCAGCGACAAGCCCTCGCGGGAATGTTGTGGAGTAAACAATTTTACCATTATAACGTCGAAAAATGGTTAGACGGTGATCCAGCAGAAATAAAACCGCCGAAGTCCCGTCGAAATATTAGAAATGAAGAATGGGAAACCTTCAATTCTCTGAATATTATTTCAATGCCGGATAAGTGGGAATATCCTTGGTTTGCGACTTGGGATTTGGCTTTTCATACCTTAAGTTTTGCCCTTATCGATTCAGATTTTTCTAAACAACAGTTGAAACTGTTAACCCTGGAATGGTTCATGCATCCGAACGGTCAGCTTCCGGCTTATGAATGGGATTTCAGCGACGTCAATCCGCCGGTACATGCGTGGGCAGCGTTTCGGGTTTTTAAAATTGATGAAGTAGAAAAAGGGAAACCCGATATTCAATTTCTGGAAGGAGTTTTTCAAAAACTGCTCATGAATTTCACCTGGTGGGTCAATAAAAAAGACAATAACGGAAATAATATTTTTGAAGGTGGTTTCTTAGGTTTAGACAATATTGGAATTTTTGACCGAAGTGAAACTTTACCTTACGGTGAAAATTTAGAGCAAGCCGACGGAACAAGTTGGATGGCAATGTTCTCTTTAAATATGATGAGAATTGCGCTGGAGTTGGCTTTATACAATAAGGTTTACGAAGATATGGCCACCAAATTCTTCGAGCATTTTCTACATATCGCCTACGCGCTCGATAATATGGGTGAAAGTGATTTTTCCCTTTGGGATGAGCAGGACGAGTTTTTCTATGATGCTTTGCAACTGAAAGATTGTACCAATATGTTTTTGCGAATCCGTACCATTGTGGGATTAATTCCCATGTTTGCGGTAGAAGTAATTGATGAAGAAATGTTGGAAAAATTACCCGCTTTTAAAGAAAGAATGGATTGGGTTTTAGAAAATAAACCGAAATTGGCTTCTCTGGTTTCCCATTGGGAAGTGAAAGGTGACGATTCCAAACATCTGCTCTCGTTGTTGCGAGGTCACCGTTTGAAAAAATTGCTGGAAAGAATGTTGAACGAAAAAGAATTCCTGAGTGACTACGGCGTTCGGGCTTTATCAAAAGAATATGAAGAAGATCCCTTTCACATCAATTTAGACGGTACAGATTATACAGTAAAATATCTGCCGGCAGAAAGTGACAGTTATATGTTTGGCGGAAATAGCAACTGGCGCGGTCCCATTTGGTTTCCGATTAATTTTCTGATAATAGAAAGTTTGCAGCGGTTTTTCTTTTATTACAGTCCAGATTTTAAAGTAGAATGTCCGACCGGAAGTGGAACCTATTTGAATTTAGATGAAATAGCAGAGTTTCTAGGCAAGCGTCTAGCCAAAATTTTCTTGGAAGATGAAAACGGGAAGCGTGCTTTCAATGGGCAATATCCCAGGTTTCAGGAAGATAAAGATTTTAAAGATTACATCTTATTTTATGAATATTTCCATGGCGATAACGGCCGTGGAGTAGGAGCATCACACCAAACTGGCTGGACGGGTTTAATTGCCAAAATCCTGCAGCCGCGATTTACACAAAGAAAGCTCGCAAAAGCTCAAACAGAAAGTCCTACATAAGGTGGTGTAGAAATTGCAGGAAAAAGTGGAACATTAAAATTTTAAAATATGGAACCTACAAAAAAAAATAAGCCGGCACCCGTTGTAATTATTGGTATTGTTGCGATTGGTATCGCCATAATATCTTATCTCATTTTATCGGTATTTTTCCCTGAATTATTTCAAAGTTTACCGACAGGAGAAGCACAACCCGTTCAGACCAATTAAACTTTATTCAAAAAATCTTCGAAAGCGGCGTGCACAGAAACTGTTCCGTCGCTTTCTATTTTACTGAGTTTTAAAAGTTCAATTTGATTGATGGAAATTTCGTCAAATGGTTTTTGAACACGCACATAATTTTCGGTAAACCCAAACATGTTTCCATTTTTGTTTTCGTGTTCCCAAAGGACGGGCAACGTTTTTCCCAATTGAGTTTCGTAGAAAGCCATTTTCTTTTTCTCCGAAAGAATTCGCAGCATTTTGTTGCGTCTTTTTCTTTCAGGAATCGGAATAACATCCGCCATTTCTGCAGCTTCCGTATTTTCTCTTTCCGAATAGGTGAAAACGTGCAGATAAGAGATCGGCAGTTCGTTTAGAAATTGATAAGTTTCTAGAAATTTTTCTTCTGTTTCCCCTGGAAATCCTACAATGACATCAACTCCAATACAGGCATCGGGCATTACTTCACGGATTTTATTTACGCGATTGTAATAAAGTCCCGACATGTAACGGCGCTTCATCTTCTTTAATAAATCGTCGCTTCCGCTTTGTAAGGGAATATGAAAATGAGGTACAAATCGTTTGCTTTTCGCTACCAAATCAATACTTTCATCTTTTAAGAGATTAGGTTCGATGGAAGAAATACGTATTCTTTCGATACCTTCTACCTGATCGAGTTCTGAGATTAAATCAAGAAAAGTATGTTCGTGCTTTTTATTGCCAAATTCACCTTTACCGTAATCGCCAATATTTACACCAGTTAAAACGATTTCACGAATTCCGCGCGACGCTATTTCTGTTGCATTTTTTACCACATTTTCTATGGTGTCGGACCGCGAAATTCCTCTGGCTAAAGGAATTGTGCAGTACGTGCATTTGTAATCACAACCATCTTGAACTTTCAGAAAAGCTCTGGTACGGTCGCCTATGGAATAACTGCCAATAAAAAAATCGGCCTGATCAACTTCGCAGGAGTGGATAATTCCGTGTTCATCAGATTTCTGCAGATCTTCCAAATAACTCAGGATATTAAATTTTTCTTTAGCTCCCAAAACCAAATCTACGCCTTCAATTGCCGAAATTTCTTCTGGCTTCAACTGTGCATAACATCCTAAAATAACAACCAAACCATCGGGATTGGCCTTCATCGCGCGTTTTACATGAAATTTGCATTCCCGGTCTGCATTTTCCGTTACCGAGCACGTGTTAATTACATAAACATGAGCGGGCTCATCAAAGCTCACTTTCTCGTATCCTGCACCAGTTAATTGTCGGGCAATAGTTGAAGTTTCAGCAAAATTGAGTTTACAACCTAGTGTATGAAAAGCTGCAGTTTTTGGGGTTAGATGTTCCATAATTTAAGACTGCAAATTTAAAGATTATTTTTTTGCAAAGAAAACGCGATTCACGCACAAAAAAAAACTACACCGAAGTATGATTTTTCAATGAAATGAAATTTAACTTAAAATAAAATTTGTAAATCTATATTTGGGCGATTTTTTTATAACTGTTTTCCGGCGCAATCCACGAACAAGACTTTGCCAGATTTGAAAGATGAGCAATACGGCGTTGTTCTGTATCGAAAATACGAACGTTTTCCAGGCGTAATTTCGGTGTTCTATACACATGAAGACTTACCGAGATTCCTTCTGAATTGTTAATCATGGAATTAATATCGGTTTGCTCTTCGACCAAAATATCTCCAACTCGGGCGATTGCGCGGGAATCATATTCAATAAAATTCATATTTTCCCGATAACTCACTTCGGTTAAACTGCCTTTTAAAACTTTAATTTTGGCATCGTAATTCGAATGATCCCGAATAGCAGAATAATGGTTGACTCCCCAAATTTTTAAGGCGGCCACAAAATCACCGTGGTAAATAGGAACTCTCATAAAGGTTTCATCCGGAACTTCTAAAGGAGTTATTTGGAAAAGTTCATCAAAATCTTTGAACTGAAAAGTAAAAAGAAGGTCACAAATTTCCTCAAAGCTTAAATTTTTTTTTGCTTTTAAATCTGCTAAAACCTGCTCGAGATTCTGGAGTCCGGGAGGTGTTTTCATCACTTATAGTTTTATACTGTAAAAGTAAACACATCCCGTTGGGCGAATTGATTTATCGCCGTGACTTTTATCAATAGTGATATATATCAGACAATTAGATTTTATAATCGTCGCGTACTTCGTCGCTTTTCGCATAGCAAACTGGCGAAGAATTTTCTTGAATTTCAGTGGAATTTTGATTTTTAAGTTCTTCCAGTGTATTTACTTTCTGTCTATTTTTTTCAATGGAAAGATTCCTCCATTTTTCATTGCTCAGCATTTTTCCGAGGTAAACAATTTGGCCAACATGATACGAATAATGAGCAAGCTGGCGTAGAACAGCGTCGAAAACGGTTAATTTCTGACCACCGATTTGAACCAAATCCTGCCAATTATCTTCTTCTATCTCATCTAAAGCTTTAAAAAATATTTCCCAGCCTTCTTCCCAAAGTTGCAGCATTTCAGTTTTAGACTTGATATCGTTCTCGAATTCCTCATCTCTTTTACGCCAACTTTTTTCACCGTCTTCGGTACGGAAATTTGTCCAGCGGGATTTCATATTTCCATGCATATGTTTCACCAATGTCGCGATGGAATTGCTTTCTTCATTATATTTCCAACCTAGTTGCTCTGCCGTTAGTTGAACAAATGTTTTGTCGCCTAAGTCTTTATACTGCTGAAATCGTTTATATAGTGTTTTTTTCATTTTGTAAATATTAGGACACTCAAATTTAAGGAATGTAAGAATTAAATATTATCTAATTAACAGTTTTCTTTATTCGAAATATGAGATAGAACATCATTTTTAAAAATTTGAGCGCATTCATTTTAATACCGTTTATTAATCTTTACATTTGCACTTTATTTTTAATTAATGATAATGGATTTTAAAAATTATACGATGCCGTATAGCATCAACCCCGATTATTCGAAGAAAGTTGCTTATTTTTCAATGGAATTTGCCATTGATCAAGCTTTAAAAATCTATTCCGGAGGCTTAGGCTTTTTGGCAGGCTCGCACATGAGAAGCGCCTATAATCTGAAGCAGGATTTGGTAGGAATAGGAATTCTCTGGAAATTCGGTTATTACGATCAAGCGAGAAATCACGACCAAACTTTGCAGGCTACATGGACGAGAAAGATGTATTCTTTTTTACAGGATACCGGCATAAAATTCCAAATTGAAATTCATTCTGCACCAGTTTGGGTGAAAGTGTATTATTTAGCACCAGAGGTTTTTCACACGGCACCGATGTTTTTCCTTTCTACCGATGTGCCGGAAAATGACCATATTTCTAAAACAATTTGTCACCGTTTGTATGATGCCAACGAATCTACAAAAATTGCCCAGTATATTTTACTTGGAAAAGGTGGGGCAAAACTTTTGGACATGATGAATTTTGAAAGAGATGTTTATCATTTAAATGAAGCACACGGATTGCCGGCAGCATTTTATTTATTGAAGAAATTCGGTGGTGATTTAGAAAAAGTAAAAGAAAAACTGGTATTTACAACCCACACACCAGAAGAAGCGGGTAATGAAAAACATGATCTTTTTATGTGCTATGATATGTCTTACTTTTCCGGTTTGTCCGTTGAAGAAGTAAAAACTATTGAAGGCGTAGAAGATGACCGCTTTAATCACTCGCTTTGCGCCCTTCGAATGGCCAGAATTGCGAATGGAGTTTCTCAGTTACATGGTGTAGTTTCACGGTCTATGTGGAGCAAATACCCGAGCATCTGCCAAATAAAAGCCATCACCAACGCACAGGAATATAAGTACTGGGCAGATAAACCGCTTTATCAATCAAAAGATGAAGATGATGCTACCTTGTTTGATTTCCGAAAAAAACATCTAAAGAAAAGATTTTTCAAAATAGTTGCTGACCAAACGGGTAATTTATTTGATCCAAATGTTTTAACAATTGTTTGGGCAAGAAGGTTTGCTGGCTACAAAAGAGCAGATTTATTGCTTCACGATAAAGAACGTTTCGAAAGACTTTTAAATAATCCAAAATATCCGGTGCAGATTATTTGGGCTGGAAAACCTTATCCCATGGATTATGCTGCAATTTCTACCTTTAATGGTTTGGTGGAAGAAAGCAAAAACTATAAAAACATGGCCGTACTAACAGGTTATGAACTCGCATTGAGTAAATCGATGAAACAAGGTTCGGATGTATGGTTAAATAATCCGCGTGTACCACGTGAAGCTTCAGGAACCTCTGGAATGAGTGCTGCAATGAACGGTTCTATCAACTTATCGACCGATGATGGCTGGATCCCGGAATTTGCGAAACACGGAGAGAACTCTTTCGTCGTTCCAAAAGCAGATTACGACAATATGAGTGTATATGATCAGGATAATTATGACCTGAATAAACTATACGAAATTTTAGAAAACGAAATTATTCCAATGTATTACGACCGTCCAGATGAATGGCGTAATGTACAGCATACCGCGATGGATGATGTGAAAGTTGCCTTCAATTCCGATCGAATGGCCGACGAATATTACAAACAGATTTATTTGTAATTTGTTTCAAAATACGCAGTCCGGATGCAGCAATGTTTCCGGATTTTTTTTGATCATTAAATGAAGCGTTTTTTCGATGATATTAATATATTAGTATCGCTGATTTCTGCGTGTCTTACTTTTTAAAATATAGGATCATTAGCAACAACCTTTAAAATTTTCCTTTAAAAAATATTACTTTTGTTAAAATTAATATTTAGTGATCAACAGCGACCAAATAAAAGATACGCAAGCCAGAATAGCAGATTTGTATAAATACCTGCAAATTGACCGTAAGCAAATCGAAATTTCTAATGACGAAGAGAAAACGGTATCACCCGAATTTTGGGATAATCCGAAAGAGGCGGAAATATTTATGAAGCAATTGAGGTCCAAGAAAAAGTGGGTCAATGATTACGAAGAAATATTCACCCGTTTTGAAGATATTCAGGTTTTGCTGGAATTTGCCAAAGAAGATGCAGATTCTGCCCAGGAATTAGATGAAGCCTTTCCCGTACTTATTCAAAAAATAGAAGATCTGGAATTTAAAAATATGCTTTCCAATGAAGGTGATGAACTTTCGGCTGTGCTTCAGATCACGGCGGGCGCTGGCGGTACAGAAAGTTGCGACTGGGCTTCCATGTTGATGCGAATGTACACCATGTGGGCAGAAAATCAAGGTTACAAGATACGTGAACTTAATTATCAGGATGGCGAGGTTGCGGGTATTAAAACCGTAACTTTAGAAATTGATGGAGAGTTTGCTTTCGGATATCTGCGCGGTGAAAACGGTGTGCACCGATTGGTGAGGATTTCCCCTTTCGACTCAAATGCGAAACGCCATACTAGCTTTGTGTCGGTTTACGTTTATCCTTTGGTGGACGATACGATTGAAATCAATATTAATCCTGCTGATATTTCTTTTGAAACCATGCGTTCCAGTGGAGCAGGTGGGCAGAATGTAAACAAGGTAGAAACTGCAGTTCGTCTTCGTCACGCGCCGACCGGAATTATTATTGAAAATTCCGAATCGCGTTCCCAACTTCAAAATAAAGAAAAAGCGATGCAATTGTTGAAATCCCGCCTCTATGAAATGGAACTTGAAGAACGCATGAAAGCCCGAACAGAAATTGAAGCCGGTAAAATGAAAATCGAGTGGGGAAGTCAAATCCGTAATTATGTGATGCATCCCTATAAATTGGTTAAAGACGTGCGGTCAGGGCACGAAACTTCAGATGTTGACGGTGTAATGAACGGTAATTTAACGCCATTTCTAAAAGCTTTTTTGATGGCCGATGGTACCGCGGTTTCAGAGGACGATTTTGACCTGTAAGTTTTATTGAAAGTTTAATATTTAAAATAATATTCCCATTTTGAAAGAGACAATCACTCAATTTTTTAATAATCTTGGTTTGTTTAGTCCGTTAGACTTTACAGATCCGGTTACTTATTTTGTTCCTGGATTTATACTTTTGATTTTGGGTGAAACATTTTTATATCAAATTCCTCAAAAATTATTTACCAAGAAATTGGTAAAAGATGAACTTTCCAGTGTTGGATTGGGTGTGGGCGCAGTATTTTTGGATTTTGGGATGAAAGCCATTTCGCTGTCTTACTTTTTCTGGATTTACAATCATTTACGGTTAACCGATATTTTTGGAATTGAGAATTTTTCAGAATTTTTCACTTTAAAATGGCACCTGGAACATTGGTGGTTATGGCTTTTGGTTTTAATAGTTCAGGATTTTGGGTTTTATTGGCACCATCGTTTGAGCCATAAAATTCGGCTTCTTTGGACAGGACATGTGAATCACCATTCTGCGACGCACCTCAGTTTTGCCATTGCTTTGCGACAAGGTTGGTTTGAAATTATATACCGCGATATCTGGTATATTCCGCTTATTTTGGTGGGTTTTCACCCGATTATGATTGCGATGATGCATCAATTTAATTTAATTTTTCAGTTTTGGCCGCATACCAACGCAATCGGAAAACTTGGTTGGTTCGATAAAGTTTTCAATTCGCCGTCCAATCACCGCGTTCATCATTCTAGAAAAATTGAAGATTTAGACAAAAATTATGCTGGAATATTGATGATTTGGGATCATCTTTTTGGAACGTACAAAGCTGAAAATGAAAAAATTGAAGAGTACGGAATTCTGCACAATATTCATACGCACAATGTTTTTCACATCGTGTTCGATGAATTTGGGAATTTAATAAAAGATGTGAAATCAGCTCCTAATTTTCGAGCGAAACTAAATTATATTTTCAAAGCTCCCGGGTGGAATCACAGCGGAAAAGATGAGCGTATTGCCACTTTGCAAAAGAATTCAAATTAAATATTGTTAAATGATCTTAAATAATTTTCATTACCGATTTTAATAAAGTATTTTTGTTTTTTTTAGAAAATACATGGAAAATTTTGAAAGTTGGAAGGATTTATTAAATCCTGAATTTTATATAAAGATGGGCGGTTTTTGGCTCATTTTGTTTATTATATTCGCTGAAACAGGCTTGTTTGTTGGGTTTTTTCTTCCAGGCGACAGTTTGCTTTTTGTGTCTGGGATTTACGCCGTCGATATTATTAAAGAAACTTTCGGTTCTACAGGAAGCGATTTTTTAGATACCACCATTTTGGCAACTGCTGTTTCTATTGCAGCCATTATCGGCAACGAAGTCGGCTATTGGTTCGGAGTGAAAGCCGGTCCTGCACTATACAAAAAAGAAGATACCTTCCTTTTCAAGAAGAAATACCTTTTTCAGGCGCATGATTTTTTCGAGGAACATGGTGCTTTAGCTGTGATTATGGCAAGATTTTTACCTATCGTAAGAACATTTACGCCCATCGTTGCAGGAATTGTGAAAATGGATAAAACCCGTTTTTTGATCGATAATGTGATTGGTGCAGTTTTGTGGTCTTTTTCCCTAATATTTGCGGGACACTATTTAGACGCGTTGTTTATGAATCAGTTTGGGATTGATTTAAAATCACACCTGGAAATGATTATCATTATTATTGTGTTGATGACTACATTGCCTATTCTTTTGAAATTTTTCTTTGGAAAAAAGAAAGAAGTGGTTGACGAGGAAATTGATACTCACGGATAAAATATAATTTTTGTAAGATATAGAACAGCATTCGAAAGGATGCTGTTTTTTGTTTGAGTTAATTTCAAATTTTTATCAGAATTATTTAAATTATTAAAGTTTTAATCGTAATATTGCAATATACAAATTACAACATGGGAGCGACTAAAACTGAGCACTTTTCCGAAGCACAAAATGAAATTGCAATCATTGCAAAAGCTTTGGGTCATCCGGCCAGAATTGCAATTTTAGAACATCTTTTAAAAGTGAATGAATGTATTTGTGGGGATATTGTGGCAGAACTTCCTTTGGCGCAACCTACCGTTTCTCAACATTTAAAAGAGATGAAGAATGCAGGAATCATCAAAGGTAATATCGACGGAAATTCGGTGTGTTACTGCATCGATGAAAAAACCATCGAAAAACTCCAGCTTTATTTTCAACAGATTTCCACCCAACTAACCGAGCGAAACACTTGTTGCTAATTGTATCAACTATCAATGAACTCAAAACTCCAACTTCAGACTTCCATCTCCAGACTTCCAACTTCAGACTTCCAACTTCCAACTTCAGACTTCTAACTTCCAACCTCTAACCTCTAACTTCTAACCCATGACTACCAACGAAGAAATCAAAGAAATGGTAAAGCAAAAATACAGTGAAATTGCTTTACAAGACCAGGAAACCAACGCCTCATCATGCTGCGAAAGTGGCGGTTGCAGTACCGAAGTGTATAACGTAATGAGTGATGAATACAATCATTTAGAAGGATATAACGCAGATGCAGATTTAAAGTTAGGCTGCGGCCTACCTACCGAATTTGCAAAAATAAAACCCGGAAATACCGTGGTCGATTTGGGAAGTGGCGCTGGAAATGACTGTTTTGTTGCAAGACATGAAACGGGCGAAACCGGAAAAGTAATCGGCATTGATTTTACACCGGCGATGATTGACAAAGCCAGAAACAATGCAGATAAGCTCAATTATAATAATGTAGAATTCCGTTTAGGCGACATTGAAAATATTCCGACCATGAGCAATATTGCGGATGTTGTGGTGAGCAATTGTGTCATGAATTTGGTTCCCGACAAACCAAAAGCGTTCAGTGAAGTTCACCGAATTTTGAAAGTGGGCGGACATTTCAGTATTTCAGATATTGTTCTGACGGGTGACCTTCCGGAGAAAATTAAAAATGCGGCGGAAATGTACGCGGGTTGCGTGGCGAGTGCTATTCGGAAATATGATTATCTGGATATTATTAAAAATTCCGGTTTCAAAAATATTACGATTCAGAAAGAAAAACCGATTATTATTCCTAATGATATTTTAAAAAACTATCTGACCGAACCAGAAATCGAAGTTTACAATTCCACCAAAAATATCATTTTCAGTATTACTGTTTATGGCGAAAAACGAGACGAATGTTGTGGCCCGTCTTGTTGTTAAAAACCACTTTTTCTATTACAGAATTCCATTCAGAAATTTTTTAAAAAGATCTTCTGAACGGAATTTTTTTGTGACTTACTCTGCAGTTTTCTGCCAGAATTTCATCCAAATTTTGAAGCGGCTTTTTTTAAAATATCATCTAAAATAATTTTCAATACAGTTGAATTAAGAATTATTTAACTTTCATAATTCCTCATTTGATTAAAGATTCAGTAAATTTGAGTTAATTAAATTATTAAAATTATGGCAGATATTACATTACACGACAGCCCTGTGCATACCGTTGGAAACTTACCCGAAGTAGGAAGTACCATTAAAAACTTCAAATTAATCAATAGTCAATTAAAGGAGAAAACTAACGAAGATTACGCTTCCACAAGAAAGATCTTCAACATTTTCCCAAGTATTGATACTGCGGTTTGTGCTGCGGCCGCCAGAAAATTCAATGAAAAAGCTGCAGAACTAGAAAATACTGTAGTGATCAATGTTTCTAAAGATTTACCATTTGCCTTAAGTCGTTTTTGCGCCGCAGAAGGCTTGGATAATGTAGAGAGTTTATCAGATTTCCGCGGATCATTTGGCGATGATTATGGCGTAAAAATGGAAGATTCACCAATGCAGGGACTTTTGAGCAGAGCAGTTATCGTAACAGATGAGGCTGGAAAAGTAATTTATACTGAACAAGTTCCAGAAATTGCGCAAGAACCAAATTATGAAGCAGCATTAAATGCTCTAAAATAAACAGTAGAAAAATAAGTTTTAACCTTGTCAGGGAGATTTTCCTGATGAGGTTTTTTGTCTAATCTCAAAATTTGATTTAAGGAAATTCGTAAAATGAAACGGTCAGGATCAGCAGATTTACCACTTCACTACGGCTATGTTCCACAATGGCTTTATGAGCGCATGTCTACACTTGGCTTGTCGGTCGTTGAAGTTTTGCTCAGTGATTATGGTAAAGATGAGGTCATCCGAAGAATGAGTGATCCTTTTTGGTTTCAATGTTTCGGCGCCGTCATGGGAATGGATTGGCATTCTTCCGGTGTCACCACTTCTGTCATGGGAGCTTTGAAAAGAGCCATTAATCCAAATGCAAAATCACTTGGAATTTACATTGCGGGTGGCAAAGGGAAATCATCATTGCAAACGCCGACTGAGCTCCAGAAAATATCTGAAAGTACCGGTTTGAACGGCGTTGAATTAATCCGCGCCAGTAAACTCTCCGCGAAAGTTGATAATACCGCGATGCAAGATGGTTACCAATTATACACTCATAATTTCATGCTGACGGATGAAGGTAAATGGGCCGTGATTCAGCAGGGAATGAATGTAAAAGATAAAACCGCACGCCGCTATCACTGGCATTCAGAAAATTTAAAATCATTTATTGAGGAGCCGCACACGGGAATCGAAGGAATGAACCGCGGACAAATTTTGAATCTCACTGCCCAAGATGCGAAAGAAAATCGCTCCGGTATTCTGGAAATTTCGCACACCAATTCTGAAAAAATAATGTCGGATTTTGCGCGACTGATTTTACCCGCACATCACGATGTCCAAGCTTCTGACGTCGACTTGAAGCGATTAGGCGCTTTATTGTATATGACGAGAGAAACACCACCGGAAAATTTCGAACAATTATTGTTGATGAAAGGAGTTGGGCCCAGAACATTGCAAAGTTTGGCTTTGGTGAGTGAAGTGATTCATGGTGCGCCTTCACGTTTTAAAGATCCAGCACGCTTTTCCTTTGCGCACGGTGGAAAAGACGGTCATCCTTTTTCAGTGCCGCTGAAGGTTTACGATGAAACGATTTCTATTTTACAGAAAGGGATTGAAAAATCGAAACTCGGTAATGCTGACCAGCTGAAATCAGTGGAGAAATTACATCGCATGATGGCAAAAGCTGAGGAGAATTTTGAACCCAATTTTGATATTAATGAAGTCATCGAAGAGGATCGGGCAAATTCCTGGAAATATGGCGGAAAAACAGTTTTTGGTGATGCCGAAAAACCGAACGGTCAAAAGGCAATTCAGCTTTCGCTTTTTTAGAAATGTATAAAAATTATCATTAAAACAGTTTAATGGTAAAAATTTAAAAAGCTTAAAAGTAGGTATCAATTAAATTAAAAAACAAATAAACACAAAATATGGAACCGATCACTATTGAAATAACCATTTTAAAACCTGTTTCCAAGGTTTGGGAATTTTTCACAGAACCCTCGCATATTACCAACTGGAATTTTGCGACCGAAGACTGGTCTTGTCCCACAGCTGAAAACGATTTACGCGTGGGCGGCCATTTTAATTACCGCATGGAGCAAGCCGACGGAGCGTTTGGTTTTGATTATAAGGGAACTTATGAGGAGGTTGTTCCGGAGAAAAAAATTAAATATCATTTAGATGATAACCGAAAGGTTGAAGTTATTTTCGAAGAATTGGATGCTAGTACAACGAAGGTCACCGAAATTTTTGAACCGGATCCTTCGCAGCCCCGCCAGATGCAAACGGAAGGTTGGTATGCGATTCTGGATCGTTTTCATAAGTACGTAGAAAACGATTAACCTTAATTTCTGTTTCGCTTAAGTCGTTTGGAAATTATTCCGTATTTTTATGGAAAATAAGCTATATGGAGCCCATTACTATTAATATTACCATTTTAAAACCTATACAGAAAGTCTGGGATTTTTTTTATCAGCCCAAGCACATTGTGAAGTGGAATTACACCACAACAAATTGGCATTGCCCGAAAGCGGAGATCGATTTTCATGAAGGTGGTCGATTTGATTATCGGTTAGAATATAAAGACAAAACCTTCGGCTATAATTTTTCGGGAATTATTGAAGAAATTAAAGAGTTGGAGTACGTTCGCAGTCAACTTGATGATGGTAGAAAAATCGAAGTTTTCTTCCGTAAAATTGATGAAAATACAACAGAGATTATTGAAGTCTTCGAACCGGAAGTTCAGTATTCAAGGGAAATGCAGCGTGTTGGGTGGTACGCCATTTTAGATCGTTTTCATAAGTACGTAGAGAATCATTAATATTTATTTCTCACTTCGCTAGATATTTTTAAAGAATGACAAATCATATATTTCCCTGTCTTTGGTTCAATGAAGACGGAAAGGCCGCAGCAGATTTCTACTGTGAAACCTTCGGTGGTAAAATTACTGTCGATTCCCAAATGGTACTTAATATTGAATTATTTGGTCAGAAACTCATGTTGCTTGATGCAGGACCGCAGTTCGAAAAAAATGCTTCCATTTCTTTTACTGTTTTGTGTGAGACTGCAGACGAACTGCAAGGCTATTGGAAAAAACTGAGTGCCGACGGATCGGTATTAATGGATCTTGGTGAATATGCATGGTCAAAATTATATGGTTGGGTTCGAGATCAGTTTGGCGTAACCTGGCAGCTTTATTTAAGTGAAAATATTGGTGAACAACGGCTTATTCCTACGCTGATGTTCATCCATCAGAACAACGGAAAAGCTTTGGAGGCCATGAATTTATACACGGGAATTTTCCCGAATTCTAAAATTGGTGGTGTCTTAAAATATGGCGACAATGTCGGAACTGAAACCCACGAAATTCCCGAAAATGTGCAGCACGCAGATTTTGAGATAGATGGGTATACGATGTATTGTATGGACAATTCGCACGATCACGATTTTGACTTTAGTGAAGGAATTTCAATTGTCGTTATGACCGATAATCAGCAGGAAACCGATCATTATTGGAATTCTCTAACTGCAGATGGCGGCAGAGAATCGATGTGTGGCTGGTTAAAAGATAAGTTTGGCGTGAGTTGGCAGATTGTGCCGAAAAAACTCTTGGAATTAATGAATGGTGATGATCAAATGAGAGGAGTGAACGTAATGAAAACCATGATGACAATGCAGAAAATTATCATTGCAGATTTAGAAAAAGCGTACGATTCTTAACCGATCATTATTAAAGTTATTTCAAAGCGGAAAATTTGCTTTCAAAATATTAATTATTGATTCTCTAATATATAAAACCTATGGAAACTTTAGACTACGAAATACACATTAATTCACCAATTCAGGAAGTCTGGAATCTCCTCTGGAATGAAGAAACCTATCCGCAGTGGACTCAATTTTTTCAATCAGGTTCGCAAATGAAATCGGACTGGAAAGTGGGTGGGAAAACTTATTTCACAGATGAAAATGGCGAAGGTATGGTTTCCACTATTGTAAGTTTGGATGAACCGAATGAGGTCATTTTCAGTCATTTAGGAATTGTAAAAAATGGTATTGAAGATACCGAAAGTCGTGATGTAAAGCAGTGGAGCGGTGCAGAAGAAAAATATTTTTTGCGAGCTATAGACGAAAATACTACAGAATTGCGTGCAATCATTCATGCCAACGAAGTATTTCAGGACGCAATGAATACAGGTTTCAACAAAGGTTTTGAGCTTTTGAAAAAAATTGCGGAAAGTTAGATGAAACTACTTTCCATCATCGCAGTTACTTTCGTTCTAAGTTTAGGTATTACTAAAATTATTGAAGGAAATTGGAATTTTCTCTTCTCCGGAAATTTAGCACTTGCTGTTTTTATAATTTTCACGGGATTGGCGCATTTTAAATATCAGAAAGGAATGGCGCTCATGATTCCAGATATCTTTCCCGTAAAAATGTTTTTGGTATATCTTACAGGCATTCTTGAAATCGCCGCAGGAATTGGTTTGCTCTTTCCAGCCTGGCGCGTGACGACTGCAATTCTTTTAATTATTTTTTTAATTCTTGTATTTTTTGCAAATATCAATTCTTCCCGAAAAAATGTAAATTTATTTAAAGGTGACTTTAGCGGTCCCGGAATGGATTATCTTTACAAAGAGCGTTTGCCCATGCAGATCATACTCATTGTCTGGACCTGGTTTTTCGGTATTTATTTGCCCTCGCTTTAAAATAAAGTTGAATCATCCGCCAAAAAAATATAAAAGTTCTATTTTTGCGTACGCATATTAAATGCGGCTCAGCCTTAAAAAACTGAATGAAGAATTATTATTATTTTCTCGGTGTGGAAGAGAATGCCTCTGAAGAAGACATCAAAAAAGCCTACCGTAAATTATCTTTAAAATATCATCCTGATAAAAATCCGGGCGATGACTTTTTTGAAAACCGCTTTCGGGAGATTCAGGAAGCCTACGAAATGCTGAATGATAAAGAAAAGCGGAGGATTTATGACGATAATTTGGGACATCAACAGAGAAGTTACAGACCCAATTTGCCACCCGTTATTAAATCATTTTCCACTAATAAAGTACGCATTCAAAAAGGGGAAGAAATTATCATCAGTTGGCAGACACAAAATGCTGATATTGTTAAAGTATTGCCATTCGGTTTAGAGAAAGGATATGGAGAGAAAGTCATTCGAATCACGGAATTTAAAAATGGTCAGTTTCAGCTTTTGTTGCATGTCACCAATTCACTGTTAAATAAAACTATTGTTCAGGGTATTACGATTACTGAAATCTTTGAAAATAAAAGTGAGGAGTTTCGAAGTGATGTTGAAAATTTATTCAAACCTGAAAAAGAAACGCGACTTAATCCGCAAGGAATGTCGCGCGCAGTAAGAATTATTTTACTCCTCTTATTTCTGGCAATTGCACTAGCTGCAATGTTGCAGAATTAAGAAATCAAAATAGGAGAACCGAAAATCTCTAGACCATTTTAAGTCTACCAGGGCATTTTTTACAGCGTTTTCCTTTCTTAAATTTTTTGCAGCAGTTTTTCTTACCACACATTAATTCTTCCTTTCTACCACCTATCGATAGTAGAGGAGCGATTTTAAAGGGAATAATTTGACCGTTCATGATGCAAATATAAAACTTATTTAGACTAATTCAAAATAATAATTAAAATTAGAAATTCGCAGAACCTGAGAATTATCAATTGGCATGTTGCTCAAATATTCGTATTTTTACAAACCTTTATTTCAGAAAAATCTAGTAAAAATATATGAACACTACACAATTTGTAAACCGGCACATCTCCATGAACAAAGCTGATCAGCAGGCAATGCTAGACCGTATTGGCGTTGCAGATATGGACGAACTCATTGGTCAGACGATTCCGGATAATATTCGCTTGCAAGAAGATCTTTCAATTTCCGAGGCGTTGTCGGAATACGAGATGTTGGCGCACTCCAAAGAATTGGCCGCAAAAAATTTAATGTTTGACAATTATATCGGTTTTGGTTATAACAATACCATATTACCAAGTGTCATCCAACGTAATATTCTCGAAAATCCATCTTGGTACACCGCATACACTCCTTATCAGGCAGAAATTGCACAAGGTCGTTTGGAAGCTTTGTTAAATTTCCAGACCGTGGTTTGTGATTTAACAGGATTTAAATTAGCAAATGCTTCGCTTCTTGATGAATCTACTGCTGCAGCTGAAGCCATGCACATGTTCTTTGAAAGCAGAACAAAAACCCAGAAAAAAGGAAGCGCACAGAAATTTTTTGTATCTGACCTTGTATTTCCTCAAACTGTTGCCGTATTAAAAACGAAAGCAGAAGGTTTAGGGATTGAAGTTGTGGTAGGAAATTACGAAACTGAAAAGCTCGATGAGTCCTATTTTGGAGCTATTCTGCAATATCCCGGAAAAAATGGAATTATCATCGATTATTCGGAAGTGATTCATTCATACAAAAATTTAGAATTGCAGGTGGTTGTAGCTTGTGATCCAATGGCGTTGGTAAAACTGAAATCACCCGCAGATATGGGTGCAGATTGTGCGGTCGGAACTACACAACGTTTTGGAATTCCAATGGGATATGGCGGTCCTCACGCAGCATTTTTCGCTTGTAAAGAGGAATATAAAAGAGATCTTCCAGGTCGTATCATCGGTGTTTCCCAAGATGCATATGGAAAACGTGCTTTGCGAATGGCCTTGCAAACGCGTGAACAACACATTAAAAGAGAAAAGGCAACTTCCAATATTTGCACAGCGCAAGTTTTACTAGCCGTAATGGCAGGAATGTATGCTGTTTATCACGGTCCGAACGGATTGAATTTTATTGCCGAACAGATTCATTTTAAAGCAGTTGCGTTACATAATGGTTTAAAAACTTTAGGATATGACATCGTAGATGAACCTATTTTTGATACCGTAAAATTCAGAATGGAGGAAGCCGAAAAAGCAAAATTAATGCGTTTGATGCTCGATAGAAAAATCAACCTTAATTATTTTTCAGATGGAATTGTAAGTGTTTCTTTAAATGAAACTTCCACAGCTTCTAAAGTTCAATACTTATTTGATGCTTTCTCAGACTTTTTAGGATCTCAAAGTTTTAAATTAAGTTTTAAAGAAGAGGTTCAGATTCCAGAAGAATTTTTAAGAACTGATGCAATTTTGCAGGAAGAAGTATTCAATAAATATCACACAGAAACGGAACTCATGCGTTATATTAAGCGTTTGGAAAAAAAGGATCTTTCCCTGACGCAATCTATGATCTCCTTGGGATCTTGTACCATGAAACTGAACGCTGCAACGCAAATGCTTCCTCTTTCTTGGGCAGAATGGGGAAGTGTACATCCATTTGTGCCAATAGATCAAGCTGGAGGTTACCAAATATTAATTGCAGAATTAGAGAAAGATTTAGCAGAAATTACCGGGTTTGCAGGAACTTCTTTGCAGCCTAACTCAGGAGCACAAGGAGAATATGCAGGATTAATGGTTATTCGGGAATATCATAAATCACGTGGTGAAAGTCATCGAAACATTGTTTTGATTCCGCAGTCCGCGCATGGCACAAATCCAGCCTCCGCGGTGATTGCAGGTATGAAAGTGGTTGTCGTAAAAAATCTTGAAAATGGAGAAATTGATTTTGATGATTTAAAAGCAAAAGCTGAACAACACAGTGATAATTTGTCAGCGGTAATGATTACCTATCCGTCAACTTATGGTTTTTTTGATGATAATATTAAGGAAATTACAGATTTGATTCACCAACATGGTGGCCAAATTTATATGGATGGCGCGAATATGAATGCGCAGGTGGGTTATACTTCGCCCGGAAATATCGGCGCCGATGTATGCCATTTAAATTTACATAAAACATTTGCGATTCCACATGGTGGTGGTGGTCCTGGAGTTGGCCCGATTTGCGTTGCCGAACATTTGGTTAAGTTTTTACCGAGCAATCCAAATATTAAAACAGGTGGTAGCGCGTCTATTGATGCAATTTCTGGCGCACCGTACGGTTCTTCTTTGGTCCTGAATATTTCCTATGCATACATCAAAATGTTGGGTACCGACGGTCTGAAAAAAGCAACCGAATATGCGATTCTTAATGCCAATTATATAAAAGAAGTTTTGGGGGAGCATTTTCCAATTCTTTATTCCAACCGAAAAGGTCGGGTTGCGCATGAGTGTATTGTAGATTTCCGCCAGTTTAAAGCGTTTGGAATTGAAGTTGCTGATGTCGCCAAACGATTGATGGATTACGGTTATCACGCGCCAACAGTGAGTTTTCCTGTGGCTGGAACGTTGATGATCGAACCTACAGAATCTGAAAGTAAAGCTGAGTTAGACCGTTTTGCAGAAGCGCTGATTTCCATTAAAAGAGAAATTGATGAGATTGTAGAAGGGAATGAAGATATGACCAATAATGTGTTGAAAAACGCACCGCATACAGAGCAGATCGTAATTTCTGATTCTTGGGATAAACCTTACAGTCGCGAGAAAGCTGCCTATCCTCTAGATTGGGTTCGCGAGCACAAATTCTTCGCGTCGGTTTCCCGGGTTGACGAAGCGTATGGTGATCGTAATTTGATTTGTACCTGTGCACCAATTGAAAGTTATATGTAACCTATAGTACATTTATTCTTAAAAAAATTCCTGAACAAATGTTCGGGAATTTTTTTTATTTCTGTCACTGTTAATTAATTACGTTCTATCAAATATTTTACATTCCAAAAGTCACGGTATATTTTTTATCAAATTGCCATTTGCCATTTTTCATTTGTGCTGAAATAGTTCCGTCACCCGTTTCATCTGAAAAATCTGTAAAATATACATCGTCATAATTTTTATATTTCTTCATTTTACTGTACTTTTTCGGGAAGAAGTGATCGAGCACATCATCTTTCAAAGGAATTTTTTCTTCTGTATTGTAGACCAAAACTTTTATATTGTTTGTGTTAATTTCCTGAAAGTAAGGACAATCTGTTAAAATTTCCACGAAAGAATACGATGTTTGCCCAGAGCCATGATCCACCAACGTTTCATACATCGAAGTAAAACTTTCACTTCCTGTTTTATAGCGTGGATTTGAATCTTCAAAGTCTGAAATTCCGTCGCCATCCGTGTCCGCTAAATCTGGATTTAGACCGATAAAGTTTTCAAATAAATCATTAAAACCATCTTGATCGGTATCTTTTCTCACCTCGTCTAAATTAATGGTGAATTGTACACCGTCTTTGATGACTTCATATTTTGGCAACATGGGCACTCGAGATAATCGCTGAATATCTACGACACTTCCCTTCATTACAAACTGATTTTCAGCAATAAATTTCTGGTCTTTTCCGTATACTTCGGGAAGATAGATATTTTGGGTTAAGCCTAAAAAATAAGGTTTGTATTCTTCATTTATTTTTTCAATGATCCAAAGTCCATATTTATTTTTGGCCAAAGTGTAGTTTTCCTGTTCAGAAAGAAACTGAAAGTCTGGTAAAACCTGGATGATCTCTTTATACTTATTTTGATATTCAGTACTCGCGAAATAAGTTTTTTCTTTCGCCTGAAGTTCTTCGGTATTTTTCTGATCGTAGTTGAAAGATGTAAATTCTGGCAGCGACGTGATCTTGATATGAGCAGGCATTGTTTTAAGAATATCTTCTTTCGTAGGTACAGCTGCAGGTTTCACCCTTTCATCAAAATTAATTCCTTCGTTGAGAATAAAACATTGGTCTTCCGTAGTTTTGGTAATTTTTTGATCGGTTTTGGATTTATCGTTACAACCGATAAGCAGCATTGCGAAGACTAAATAATAAACTTTCATTCTAAAAACTTTTTATTACTTAAATTTAAGACTTATTTTTGGGATACCATTATGATTTTAAACAGACTGTACACGCATCAGCGCACTGGAAACCACTCTGCAACGATAGCTTCCCGCACGGATTTTCAACGTGACTTCGACCGCATTATTTTTTCTGCCTCATTTCGGAGACTGCAAAATAAAACGCAGGTTTTTCCACTTCCAGGTAGTGTTTTTGTGCACAACCGCCTGACTCATTCCTTAGAAGTTGCGTCGGTTGGTAGAAGTATGGGCAGTTCGGTGGGTGATTTCATCTTTAATAATTTCCAAAAAGAATTGGATGAAAATGCGCAAAATTTCTATCAGCACAATTTGCAGAATGTCATTGCGGCAGCCTGTCTTTGTCACGACGTAGGAAATCCAGCTTTCGGACATTCCGGCGAAGATGCGATTGCTAGTTATTTCGACAAAAATGAAAAAGATTTAAAATCTAAATTCAATGAAAAAGAATGGGCAGATTTGGTTAATTTTGAGGGAAATGCAAATGCTATCCGTGTTTTAACCCATCAGCAAACGGGAAAAGATGAGGGAGGAACACAATTAACATATGCCACATTAGCGAGCATTGCGAAATATCCTTGTGAAGCGGTTGCGAAGAAGAAAGGTGAACTTCACCGCAAGAAGTTCGGTTTTTTCCAAAACGAAAAAGAAACTTTTTTGAAAATTGCTGAAGCAGTACACCTGATCCAGGAAAGTGAGGAACCTACCATTTTTAAGAGACATCCCTTCGTCTGGCTGGTTGAAGCGGCTGACGACATTTGCTACAACATTATCGATATGGAGGATGCGCACCGTCTGGGAATTGTATCGACTTCGGATTGCGAAAATTTATTTTTCGATCTGATTAAATCTGAAAATGGAAATACCAGAAGGGTTGAAGATAAATTGTCTATTTTGACAAACGCCAACGAGCGCATTTCTTATTTACGGGCGAAAGTGATCAACGCACTCATTAATAAATCCATCGAGATTTATAAAGACCGATTCCAAGATATTTTAAACGGAAGTTTAGACGAAGCTTTGCTGGATATTTTCAAGAATGAAAACTCATCGCTTCAGGAAATTGAAAGTTTCTCTATTCAAAAAATCTACGGCCACAAAGCGGTAATCGAAATTGAAAATGCGGGCTATAATGTGATGTATGAATTGCTGAATCATTTTATTCCCCCAATTTTAACGGAGAAATCTAAACGTAAATCGTATGATAAAATGGCATTGAAACTTTTGCCTCTACAATTTCAATATGAGAATGGTACCGACTACCAAAAAGTTTTGGGCGCGCTTGATTTTGTTTCCGGAATGACAGATAATTTTGCAACCGATTTATACCGAAAAATTAAGGGAATTGATATCGGAATGACCATGTAAATGAGGTAAATTTTAATTATCTTTATCCAAAATCAAAACGATTTTAATAAACCATTAAAAAAATAGAAATGACTTATTTAGGAATTATTATCTTCATCGCCCTTGTTGTTTTATTTGCCTCCTTTTTTACGGTAAAGCAAGCAACAGCAGCTATAGTAGAGCGTTTAGGAAAATTTCATATTGTACGCCAATCGGGTTTACATTTAAAAATTCCGTTTCTCGATCAGGTTGCAAAACGCATGAACCTGAGAATTCAGCAGTTGGATGTAATTATCGACACTAAAACTTTAGATAACGTATTCATTAGAATGAAAGTTTCCGTACAATACCAAGTTATCGCTTCACAAGTTGCAGATTCTTTTTACCGATTAGAAAATCCAGAAAACCAGATTACTTCTTATGTTTTTGACGTTGTTCGTGCAGAAGTTCCGAAGTTAAAACTGGACGATGTATTTGTAAGAAAAGATGACGTAGCAATAGCTGTAAAAGGAGAACTGCAGGAAGCGATGCAAAGTTATGGTTACGATATCATCAAAGCCCTGGTAACCGATATCGATCCTGATGAGCAGGTAAAACATGCCATGAACAGAATTAATGCTGCAGAACGGGAAAAAACTGCCGCTGAGTACGAATCTGAAGCACAAAAAATTAGAATTGTAGCCGTAGCGAAAGCAGAAGCAGAATCTAAAAAATTACAGGGACAAGGTATTGCCGATCAACGAAGAGAAATCGCAGCTGGTTTGGTAGAATCTGTAAAAATGTTGAACGAAGCCAATATTAATGCACAGGAGGCATCTGCATTAATCGTTGTAACTCAGCATTATGATACGCTTCAGGCAATTGGTGCAACCAATAAGAGCAGTTTGGTTTTATTGCCAAATTCACCGAATTCTGCAAGTACTTTATTAAATGATTTAATGGTTTCTATGGCTGCAACACAGCAAATGGAACATATCAAGTAAATTACCTTTATCAGTAAATCTAAAGCCAACTTTTCGAAGTTGGCTTTTTTTATTTTCGGAAGTATAGTATGTTAAAAGGAAATAAATTAGTTACAGAAACATCAAAAATTGATATAATATCGAAGAAGTAGTCTACCAAGCGCTGGCAGGATTATATTTGCATACTGATCAAGTGAAATGAAAAAGCCCGATTAAAGTCGGGCATTTACTATGATTTAAATTTTTGTTTACCAATCAGAAGTTCAAAAAATATTTTAAAATCTGAAACGAAACTCCAGAGAGGATATTTAAAGGTTGCTGGCCTGTTCTTTTCAAATACGGCATGACTGATCCAGGCCATTCCATATCCAACGATTGGGATGTACCAGAGAAATCGCTCTTTACCCGATTGAAATACATAAAATATAACCAGAAATATAAGAAGCGTTCCTGCAAAATGAAAAATGCGTGTCCACATTTTTTGATGTTCGGAAAGGTAGAATTCGTAGAATTCTGAGAAGGTTTTAATTCGGTCTGCCATAATATTAATCTAAATCGCCATTCATTTCGCGGTTCAGTTTACTGTGTCTAAAACCGTACCCAAAATAAATCACCATGCCCACAGCGAACCACGCCAGGAACCAAAACCAGTTATTATGGGTCATTCCTGTCAATAAATAAAGACAAGAACTTAAACCCATAAGCGGTATTAGGGATAAATGTTTAACCAACGTTAAAACACATAAACCCAAATTAATGATGAGAAAAAAGAACATTGAAATTCTGAATTCTCCCTCGGTAGGATCATTCCAATCCATCAAATTATGAAAAAAGGCAGGCTGCCAGAAATAGAAGAAAGCCAAACCTCCTAAAAATATCGCAGGGAAAATAAACTGGGAATTGATATATGGCATATGGAATCTTCCGGGAAGCTTCTTTTTTGAAGGCAAGAGCAAAACGCCCCCACAAACCAAGACGAACGCGAAGATCGTTCCGATACTGGTGAAATCTAAAATGAAAGATTTATCGGTAAACAAAATAGGTATTCCAACCACAATTCCTGTAATGATGGTAGCGAAAGACGGAGTTTTATGTTTTGGATGTATGGTCATGAATTTTTTCGGCATCAAACCATCTCTACTCATTGCATACCAAATTCTCGGTTGTCCCATTTGAAAAACGAGTAGAACCGTAGTAATTGCAATTATGGCAACAAAAGAGACCGTTAATTCCATCCAAGGTAGATTGGCATTTGACTTTTCGAAGATGAACGCTAATGGATCGCCCACGCCATCAAATTTTTTGTAATCGACCATTCCCGTAAGAACGAGTGTTAAAATAATGTATATAACTGTACATAAAACCAAGGAAATAATCATTCCGCGTGGCAGATTTTTTTGTGGGTCTTTGGTTTCTTCTGATAGAACACTTAAAGCATCAAATCCGATATAAGCGAAGAATACTCCAGAAACCGCACTCATCACGCCAGTAAATCCATTGGGCATAAAAGAGGCGACTTGTGTTTCTGGGTTGACGGGCATCCAGTTATCAACATTCACGTAGGCAACGCCCACCAAAATAATTAAAACGATAACGGCCAACTTCATCAATACCAAAACATTATTGAAGTTTTTACTTTCACGAACGCCGCGATAAACCAACCAGGTAATTAAACCGTTAATCACAAGTGCAGGAAGATCTAGAATGATTTTCAAATTCCCGACAATTGGCGCATTTTTCCAGGCATTAAGAAGTTCCTGATTCTGAGAAGCACCGAAGAAAGCTTTTTTAGCTTCCGGGTAACTACAAGTAAGATATTCAGGTATAAAAAAACCGATACGGCCTAAAAAGCTCGTAAAATAGTCAGACCATGAGAACGCAACATAAATATTACCAAATGAATATTCCATAATTAAGGCCCAACCGATGATCCACGCCATCAATTCACCAAAACTGGCGTAGGCATAGGTGTAGGCAGATCCTGCTGTTGGAATACGACTCGCAAATTCAGCATAACACAAAGCAGTAAAACCGCAGGCAAATCCACAAATGATGTAAAGCACGATAACACCAGGTCCACCGCGGAAAACGGCTTCACCCAAAGAGCTGAAACTTCCCGCACCAATAATGGCAGCAATTCCGAAAAAGACAATATCCCATACGCCTAAAACACGCACTAATCCTGATGAATGGTCACTTGCACTGTATTGTTTTCTTCTGAAAAGTTGATTCATCTTCTAATTTTAGTTTACACAAATGTAAAAGAAAATTTGGAAAAATGGGTTTTTTCGTGCATTAATGCGGAAATCAGTGCAAATTCTATTGTATTTCTTCTAATTAAAAGTCTTTTCTGAATTGTAGATTGGACTAAAAAATAAATCGAATTTCTGTCGAAGATCTAGAAATTATTTCAATGAATTAAGAATCCATGCTTCATAAATCTTTAATAATTTCAATTGTTTTTAAATTGTTGATTTTAATATTAATTTGCAATTTAAGGGTTTGATATTCATATAAATAGAACTTATCCACTTATCCACAACCATCAAATAAACTTGTGTAAGCAATAACTTTTCTTTATTTTCGTTGATTAAATGGGGAAATCGTACTGGGCTTTTAAAGCTTTGATTATCCAAACTGTTAATTCTAAAACTTTCCGAAAATCAGGATTAAATGAATTCAAAAAAAATCTTAATCGCAACGGCGATCTTCTATTTCGGCTTATCCGAGGCACAACAATCTCAATATTTCAGCGACCGCGAAAATTACCGTTTTAATCTCGCAGAAAACCTTTACCAAAATAAAATTTATAACGCTTCTCAGTTTGAATACGCGCGACAGTATTTTTACAATGAGAATCTTTCCAATTCAAAAAAAGAAGCAGCGCAATTTTTCGATAATGTCATCGGCGTAATTTTACGAAAAAATCATGCGGAAGAAGGTTTAGACGCTTTCATCAAAGAATATCCAAACTCGGCGTATTTTGCGCAGGCCAATTTACCATTAGCAGATTTCTATCTGGCTCAAAAAGATTTTGATAAAGCTTTGGAGACTTTGAAAAATGTGAATCAATACCAACTTTCAAAGGAAGAAAACACGCAATATATTATGAAACTCGGTTATGCGAAATTTATGACCGGTGATTCTCAAGGTGCTATCGAAGCTTTAGAAGAAGCGTATAAAACCACGGAAGGTTCAGACAAAAACGACATTGCCTACATGTTGGGACACCTTTATTATGCAGACGGACAAAATGACGAAGCTTTCACATTTTTTGATCAGATCAAAGATAACGACAAATATGCGCGGGTGGTAAAACCGTATTATGTGCAGTTGTATTTCAACAATAAGGATTATGACAAAGCGATTGTAGAAGGAAATGCATTGCTGAACGAAAATATTTCTGCGGATTATAAAGCTGAAGTTCATAAGATGATTGGCGAAAGTTATTTCATGAAAGGCGATTATAATTCTGCTTATCCGCATTTGAAAATTTACCTGGATAGCAAAGAAACTCCATCTGAAAGTGATTTATATGAAATGGGATTTGTTTCGGCACATTTGAAAAAATACGATGAAGCCGTTTCTTATTATAACCAGTTGTTGAACAGCAATTCGGCGACTTCCCAAAATGCTTATTATCAATTAGGAAATGCTTATTTAGAAGTTGGTAAAAAACAGGAAGCGCTTTCTGCGTTTCGTTCGGCATATCAAATGATGTATGATCCGAAAGTTCAACAATTGGCTCATTTGCAATATGCGAAATTGAGTTATGAGTTGGGAAATCCATTTGAATCAGCATCAAATGTTTTTCAAAGTTATATTTCAAAATATCCAAACAGTCCTGATACGAAGGAAATGAAATCGCTTTTGGTGAAATCGTATTTGTATTCTGGCGATTATAAAGGAACTTTGGCGGCAATTGATAAAATGCCAAATTCTACGCCGGAAACCGATAAAGTTGATCAGGAAGTTTCCTATCTCATTGGAACGGAAGAATTTAATAAAGGTAATTTAGACGCTGCTGAAAAGTATTTTCTGCGAAGCTTACAATTTAATATCAATAAAGAGTTTAATTCCAGAGCGTTGTATTGGTTGGCGCAAACGTATTATCAGAAGGGAAATTATCCGTCGGCAATTGTCAGATTTGAAAAACTTCAAACAGAAAATTTCCCAGAGAAGCAACAACTGAATTACGATTTGGGTTACGCTTATTTTAAATCAAAAAAATTCGACAAAGCCAAAGAATATTTCATGGCTTATTTAAAAAATCCAAAACCGGAATTTAAAAATGACGCAGAACTTCGTTTGGCAGATACCTATTATGCCAACAATGAGCTGAATGAGGCGATCGCTATTTACGATAAAGCAGAAAGTGCTGATGATTATACGATGTTCCAAAAAGCCATGGCTTTAGGATTTAAAGGCGATACCGTTGCGAAAATTGCGGAATTGAAAAAGTTACTTGCTCAGTATAGAAATTCAGAATATTTCGACGATGCGCAATATGAAATTGCAACTGCTTATGCAGCAAATGACGATTTTAAAAGCTCGAATGATTATTTTTCACAAGTCATTAAAACCAGCAGTGATAAAGATTTGGTCGCTAATTCTCAGATTTATCGTGCGCAGAATTACATCGATCAAGGTGAAGATTCCAAAGCTTTATCTGAATTAAAATCCCTTGGAAATCAATACAAAAATACGGCGTTTGCAAGCAAAATTGTTCAGGCAGCGAGACCGCTCTTCATTAAAAACAATGATGTTTCAGGATATCAAAATTTTGCTCAAAGTTTGGGCGTAAGAATCGATGCTTCAGAAATTGACGAAATTAATTTGAATCGAGCGAAGACTTTTTATGCCAGTAAAGATTACAAAAACGCGATACCACTTTTTGAAAAATATCTGACGCAGAATCCAACTGGAGAAGGGTTATATCAGGCGCAATATGAATTGGGTGAAAGTTATTTTCAAACCAATAATCCGACCAAATCATTACTGGTTTTACAGGAGGTTGCGCAGGTGCAGAACGATTACCAGGAAGATGCGCAAACAAGGATTGCCCAGATTTATTTAGCGCAGAACAATTCGAATGAAGCCAAGAAATATTTAGTGTCGCTTTCTAATTCTACAAACGTGAATGTGAAAAATTTCGCGAATGTAGAATTGATGAAGATTTACGCGGACGAAAAAGATTTCAAAAAAGCTGAAACGCTAGCTGATCTAGTTTTACAAAATCCAAAAAATTCAGCTTCGGTGAATGAACTGGCGAAAGTCATTAAAGCCAGAAGTTTGATGAACAATGGAAAAGACAATGAGGCGAAAGCTGCTTATACCGTTTTGGAGAAATCTTCAAATACCGAAGTTGCAGCCGAAGCTTTGTATGCGAAAGCCTTTTATCAAAACAAAGGAAAAGCCTTCAAATCATCCAACGAAACGATTTTTAAACTGGCCAATAATTATGCTTCCGAAGAATATTGGGGTGCAAATTCTTTAGTCTTAATGGTTAGAAATTATATTGGACTGAAAGATAATTATCAAGCCAGTTATACAGCCGATCAGATCATCGCCAATTACGGTGATTTCCCAGAAATTGTGTCGGAAGCAAAGGATTTAAAAAAGCAAATTAAAAAATAAATATAATTGTACAAAGTATAACGTACATGACGAAAAATTGACATTGTACGCCTGAGATTTTACAATAATACATTAAAAAATGAATAAGAGAATTCAACATATATTTTTCATCGGTTTACTATTTTCCTCAACGGCAGTTTTTTCCCAGATTAAAGAAGAAAAATTGATTTTGGACAAAAAGCGCGAACCGGAAGTGAAGAAAATCGAGAAGAAAAAAACGTCCATCGAAGCAGAGAAGAATTATCCGCCAGAAGAAAAATCTGCAAATCCGCCGACGTATGATATTACTAATGTTCCAGCATCTTCAGATTTTAAAACTTCCTTAATTCAAGGTGAAGATATTTCGCCGAAGTTTGACGCAGAATATCAGAATAATTATTTCCAGGTCGGAATGGGGAATTACGGTAAAATTCTTGCGGATGGAAATATTTCTACCAAATTAGACAGCGGAATGGAAGTTGGCGGAGATGTTCATTTCCTTTCTACAGCAGGTTTGCGAAAAGTTTACGACTGGAATTCCAAACAAAATGCTGGGAATGTTGGCGTATTTCTTAATTCTTATGGGGAGAAGGGAAAATTCAGCATTAATGCCGATTACGGATTGAATGACTATAATTATTATGGAATTTATGCCTTTAGACCGGCTTCAAATAACGTAGATTTACAACAGAAAACCAATCAAATTAAAGTAAATGGTTATTATGATTTTTATTCCAATGAATTTTTAAATGACGTTCGGGTGAAATCATCTTTCCTGAGTGATCACTTTAATGCAAAAGAAAATCAGGCGGAAGTTTTGGTGAATTTATCGAAGCATGGAGTAGAACTGCCGACTTTTGATGACGTGAGGTTCAATGCTGATCTGGGACTGAATTTAGAAACGGTAAAAACAGATTTTGAGTTGCTCGATAAAAATTCTTCTCAATTTTTGAATGCGACTTTAGCACCGAAAATGACTTTCTTTAAAGGTAAATCGTACTTAATGATCGGTTCTGATTTTTCTTTTCTAAACTCGAAAAATTCAAATATGATTTTAGCCGATCAGGTTAAAAATTCTAAAACCTATTGGTTTCCAAAAGCTGAATTACAGTTTGCCGCTGCCGATGAATTCAAGTTTTATGCGGGAATTACGGGAGGATTAAAATTGAATACTTACGCTAATTTACTGGCAGAAAATCCTTATTTAGTTTCCGATCAGGAATTACGTCCGACCGAAACGAAATATAAATTCTACTTTGGTTTGCGCGGTGATATTGATCAGAATATTAAATATGATTTCAGCGCCGGATACGGAAAAATGAATGATATTCTTTTCTTCAAAGCGAATGATTTGTTTTTTAAAGACAATCAGAATTTTATTCGTCAAGGTTTTGATTTTGCCAATACTTATTCTTCTGTTTACGATAATGGAACAGTGAGTGAAGCAAAAGTGAGTGTTCAATATTTCCCATTGGCAAATTTATCTTTTGACGGAGAATTGAAATTTGAAAAATATGACCTTCAAAATTATCAAAATATTTATTATAAGCCTTTATTGACGGCAAGGTTGGGCGGAAAGTATTCCGTGCTGGATAAAAAATTAAATTTAGGTGCAACAGTTTTATTATCATCGGATAAAACGACAAATTCGTTTTCTTTCACAGAAATGGATCCGGTGTTAGTTTCTACAGAAAATACAAATGATAAAGTTGGTGGATTTGCTGATTTAAATTTGTCTGCAGAGTACAAAGTTCACAAAAATTTCAGTATTTTCGCACTCGGAAACAACTTACTCAATACTCAGTACCAAACTTACAAAGGTTATAAAGTTTTGGGAGCACAGTTTCTGGGAGGAGTGAAGATAAGTTTTTAGTAAATACCGATAAGTAATAATTATTAATTATAAAAAATGGCTGCGTAGTTCAACTGGATAGAATTTCGGATTTCGGCTCCGAAGGTTACAGGTTCGAACCCTGTCGCGGTCACAAAAAAAAGGATAAAATTAATTTTTTATCCTTTTTTGTATTTTATTTAATCTACATAGGTTTCTTTTATAACCGCTTTCAATGCTATAATTTCTTCTTCTTTTAAATTTCCAAAAGATTTTATTACTCTTCGTCGATCAATGACTCGTATTTGGTCTACCACAATCCAGCCTTTTGTTATTTTGCCAGAAATTGGAATTCGAGTTGGGTAAGATTTTGAAGTGCTGGTAATTGGTGCGATGACAATTGTTCTTAAATGTTTATTTAATTCATTAGGTGATATTACTACGCAAGGTCGAGTTTTATTAATCTCGCTTCCCAAAGTGGGATCGAGACTTACTAAAACTATTGTGTATTGTTGAATCAATTCCATTCTTCAAAATCTTCATCTTCAAAAATGTCGTCTATGAGAATTTTGTCATCACCAATTTCATGCATTTTTTTGAAAGAATTTTCCCAATTTTTTCGCGGTTCTGTTTTAGGTTTTAAAATGATATATCCTTTCTCCAAAGTAATTTCAACTTTATCCTGGATATTATATTTCTCCAGTATTGTTTTTGAAAGTCGTATTCCTTTTGAATTTCCAATATTGATGACTGAAATTTCCATAGTTCGAATTTTGTTATTACAAAGTAATTACTTTTAATTTAATTATACAATGTAATTTTACTAAAAAAAACGGCAAAACTTATAGTTCTGCCGTTTTTGCTTGTAATTAAATCTCAGAATCGATTTAATCTTCTATATAATTGATGTTTTTCTATTTAATCCGAAATTAATTGTTGGTCACTGAAAGTTTAACTTCAATATTATTTCTCGTCGCATTTGAGTACGGACAAACCTGATGTGCCTGTTCTGTCAACGATTGTGCTTCTTCCAAAGAAACGCCGGGCACATTTACATCTAATTCTACCGCTAAACCGAAACCGCCATTTTCAATTTGACCGATACTTACTCTTGCGGTGACCGTAGTTTCGCCAGTTTCCATCTTTGATCTTTTGATAACCAAATTCAAAGCGCTGTCAAAACACGCTGAATATCCCGCTGCAAAAAGCATTTCCGGATTGGCAAAGTCATCACTTGCGCCACCGAGCGCTTTTGGAGTTCTAACATCCAATTCTAAAATACCGTTTTCACTTTTTACGTGTCCGTCGCGGCCGCCTTGTGCAGTAACGCTTGTTGTGTACAATGTTTTCATATTTTATTTTTCTATTATTTTCATTAGTTTGGTAATGGTATGTTTCAAATCTAAAAGATCATTTTCTGATAGATTGAGTTTTTCCTGCATTTTCCCCGGTATGATACATGCTTTTTTCTGAAGTTGATTTCCTTCTTCCGTCAGATAGACTTCAACCACACGTTCATCTTCCTTCTTTCGATGTCGGACAATGTATGATTTTGCTTCAAGTCTTTTTAACAATGGGGTTAAAGTTCCACTGTCCAGATATAATTTTTCTCCGATTTGATTCACGGTTAATCTTTCATATTCCCAAAGGACCATCATCACTAAATATTGAGAATACGTAATGTCTAATTCCTCCAAAAAAGGGCGGTACATTCCGGTGATTTCCTTAGCGATTAAGTAAAACGGAAAGCATAATTGATCTCCTAATTTTGGTGTTTCTAAATTTTCCATGAGGTGAAATTGAAAAGATTAAAATCAGTAGATTATTTTTGAATAATAAATTCCTCCATCGGAATTCTTACCTTTTTCATGTGTGATAAATAATCTTTATCGGCATCTCTGTACCCAAGATAGAGTAAACTTACACTTCTTAAACCTAATTCTTTCAATCCTAACATTTCGTCAACAATCTCATTACTAAAGCCTTCCGCCGGCGTACTGTCGATTTTTAATTCAGCAGCTTGAGCCATGGCTAAACCTAAAGCAATATATGTTTGTCTTGCGGTGTGCGCAAAATGTTCTTCTTTGGTTTGGCCGTTATATAATTCCTTGATGTGATCGGTATAACTTCCAAATCTTCCTCTAGGTAAATCTCTAACATCAGTGTGGTGATCATACACCTTATCAATTTTAGCATCGGAATAACTGTCCCAAGCTGCAAAGACCAAAACCTGTGAACAATCTTTCATCACTTCTGGGTTCAAGGCACCTTGAACCATTTTTTCTTTCAGTTCCTGATTTTCTACTACAATCACTCTGAAAGGTTGTAATCCTGAAGACGTGGGAGCCAATCTCGCCGCTTCTAATATTTTATGAAGATCTTCGGTTGAAACTTTTTTTGTGGCGTCGTACGCTTTCACTGCGTGTCTCCAGTTTAAATTTTCTATTAATGACATGATATTAATTTTGTTGTTTGTATTTACAGATGCAAATATATTACGCAATTAAATTGTGTGCAATTTAATTTAATAGAAGATATCAATTTGCGATATATGAATTTGTGGTACAAAAAAAACCATCTGAAAATTCAGACGGTTTCTATATCAAAAAGATAAATTCTTTTATCCCATTTTTTTAGCATCAGCAACAAACTGCGCCAAACCTTTATCAGTCAAAGGGTGATTTAATAAATTTAAAATTGAATCTAATGGTGAAGTAATTACATCTGCACCGATTTTTGCACAGTTGATAATGTGCATTGGCGAACGGATCGACGCTGCAAGAATTTCTGTATCGAACATATAATTATCAAAAATAATTCTGATTTCTTCGATTAAATTCATACCATCCACCGAAATATCGTCTAATCTTCCTAAAAATGGAGAAACATAATTTGCTCCTGCTTTCGCTGCTAATAAAGCCTGCCCAGCAGAAAAGATCAAAGTACAGTTGGTTTTGATTCCTTTATTTGAAAAATATTTTAATGCTTTAATCCCGTCTTTAATCATCGGAATTTTAACTACAATATTCGGATGAATAGCAGCAAGTTCATCACCTTCCTTGATCATTTCTTCATAAGTAGTGCTCAAAACTTCTGCAGATATATCGCCGTCAACAATTTCGCAAATGGTTTTGTAATGGTTTAGAATTGCTTCTTTTCCGCTGATTCCTTCTTTGGCCATTAATGATGGATTGGTGGTAACTCCATCTAAAATTCCTAAATCTTGTGCTTCTTTTATTTGCTCCAGATTAGCCGTGTCGATAAAAAATTTCATAGTACTTTTTGTTTGTGCGAAGGTAAGATTTTCGAGTGCAATGAGAAAGGGATTTCAATCTAAAAATCTTGTACATTTATTTTGTCGTTAGCTTTTCTTCAATCACCGCTAGTGCAGATTTTACATCGCGCATTTTCTCCATAGAATCTGCATCGATTTCAATATCAAAAACTTCTTCTACATCTAAAATTACATCAACCAAATTGGCCGAATTAATATTTAAATCGTTGATGAAATCGGTATTTTCGTTGATGTTTGCTAAAGCGTCCTCATTTTTCACATAAGGTTTTACGATTTCTTTTAGTTTTTGAATAGCCTCTTCCTTGTTCATATTTTAGAATTGAAATTTATTAAGAATATTTTTTAAAGATAATACATCCATTTACATCGCCAAAACCAAAACTTACTTTTGCCGCAATATTGATTTCTTTTTCTAAAAGATTTTGTGGAATACATTCAGCATCGATAATCGCCGTAATTTCTTTATTTAAATTGTCACAATTAATGTTGGGAGCGACAAAATTTTCTGACAATTGCAAAACTGCAGCCACACATTCAATACTTGCGGCTGCAGATAGACAATGTCCGGTTAAAGCTTTTAATGAATTGATGTACGGGAAATTTTTTCCGGATCGATTTAAAGCAATTGATAAATTTTGAATTTCAGTACTGTCTTTCGAAGTTGCGGTTAAATGTCCGCTGATATAATCGATGTCTTTAGCTTTAATTCCAGCTTCGAAAATTGCATCTTTTACACATTTTTGAACAGCTGTAGAATTAGGAGCAGTCATACTTCCGCCGCCACGCTGACCGCCACTATTCAGATTTCCACCGAGAATCTCGCAATAGATTTTCGCATTTCTTGCCAAAGCAGATTCTAAATCTTCAATCACCAAAGCACCGGCGCCGCTTCCGGGAACAAATCCTGCTGCAGAAGCACTCATCGGACGAGAGGCTTTTTCTGGATCGTCATTCGATTTATAATTACAAACTTTTATGGCGTCAAAACCTGCCCAAATATAAGGTCCTGAATCACTTGTGCTTCCGGCTAAAATACGTTTTGCTTTTCCGGCTTGAATTCTATCAAAAGCCATTAAGATACTTTCTGTTCCTGTTGTACACGCAGAAGAATTAGTCGTGACTTGATTTCCTAAACCTAGTTTTCCACCGAGATAAGCAGAGATTCCACTGTTCATGGTTTGGGAAACCGCGGTGCTTCCTAATCTTCGGGTTTGAAACGCATCAATTTTATAAATACTTTCCCGAAATTTTTCAATGCCGGAAGTTCCAGCACCAAAAATAGTTCCGCTATCCCAATCGGGATTTTCACCATCGGAAGGTTCTAAACCAGCATCTTTCCAGGCATCTAATCCTGCAATCACGCCGTACATAATTCCAGTCGAATTGAAATTTCGTAATTCTAAATCGGTGAAATATTCGTTTAAATTTTCTTTATTAATGGGTGGTGTTCCAGAAACCTGACAGGAGAATTGCAGGTCGGCTAATTGTTGATCAAACTGAATTCCAGAGCGACCGTCCTTTAAAGCAGACCGGAAATTTTCCAAACCAACTCCATTGGGTGCAACGACTCCTAATCCTGTGATGACAACTCTTCTTTCCATTTTAATTCACTTTAATAATTCCCGCGATTGTTCCTTCACAAACAATTTCTGATTGTTCATTCAGCATCTTCACTTTGCATTTTAACTTGTTAAATCTAAAGTAAATTTTCTCTGAAATCACGGTCACTTTTTCACCAGGAAAAACGGGTTTTAAAAATTCAATATCAGTTGAAGTTAAACCAATCTGACTTTCCTCAATCAAATCATTTGCAAACAGAAAAATTCCCAAACAAACCAAGCCGATTTGTGCCATTGTTTCAGTTAAAATAACTCCTGGCGTTATTGGATTATTTTTAAAATGACCTTTATAAAAATCAAGATCTTCTTTAAAAGTGAAATTTCCGGTCACGCCATTTTCATCAACAATCACCAAATCATCCACGAATAAAAATGGAGTAGTGTAAGGTAGTTTTTCTAAAATTTCTGCAATATTCATTTAACTCAAATGTTCTCCTCCATCAACGGGAATTACACAACCATTGATCCAAGCGGCTTCATCAGTACATAATAAACTGACCACATTTGCCACATCTTCCGGCGTAGTTAATCTTTTAAAAGGATTACGTTTTATAGTGTGCTCTTTTATTTCTTCACTTCCGGGAATCATTTGAAAAGATCTTGTATCTGTGACTCCGGCTTGAATACAATTTGATCGTAAACCAAAAGGCGCAAATTCCAGAGCGATATTTCTGGAAATGGCTTCTAAAGCGGCTTTTGCAGCGGAAACTGCGCCGTAATTATTGATGGGTTTTGAACTTCCTTCACTTGTAAAAGCGAGAATTCTTGCGTCTTCTGCAAATAAATTTTCGTTGAATATTAATTTTGTCCAGTCGTATAAACTTGTTGCCATGGCTTGAAGCGTAATCGCGAAATCGTCGGTTGATAAACTTTCATTTTTATCTCCGATCATTGGTTTCAAATTTCCTTTGGCGATGCTGTGTAATAGACATTTTATTTTTCCGTCTACACCTAAAGTGTTTTTTAGTTCTAAAATTATATCTTGTTGTATGATAGGATTTAATATATCCTTATTTAAAGTTAAATACTTAATATTTTCATTTTTAAATAAATCGAACTCTTTAGTAATTTTTTCCATTTCAGCCCGAGAATTTCTGTGAATGATGCAAATATTCATTCCTTCGCTTGCCAGTTTTTTGGCAGACGCTAAACCTAATCCGGAACTTCCGCCCAGAATTATCGCCCAGTAATTTGTATTTTCAAATCTTCTTACCATTGCAGTAAAACGCGTTGTGCAGAAAATCCAGGTCCAAAACTTAACATTAAACCTTTCTCGCCTTTCTGCGGTTTTTGATTCATGATTTCTTCCAATACGTAAAGAACTGTGGCGCTCGACATGTTTCCGTAAAGTCTTAAAATCTCTTTTGTAGTGTCAATGTTTTTACCCAATTCCGAGAATAATCCTTCCACCATTTGAACAATCTTTTTTCCACCTGGATGGAAAATAAGATAATCGACATCTTTAATTTCTAAATTTTGTTTGGCTAAAAATGGATGAATAATATTGGGAAAATGTTCTCCAATGGTATCAGGAACTTCAATATCTAAAATCATTTGCAACCCAGAGTTCGTTAATTTGAAACCCATCATATGTTCATTGTTATAAAAATGATACATTTCTTCCGCCAAGATTTCCGGACCTTCTGCATTTTCTTCAGAAGAAAGCAAAACACAAGCAGCACCATCCCCGAAAATCGCAGCACTCACAATATTTGCCATGGAGAAATCTTCCAACTGAAAAGTCGCCGTCGGACTTTCTACCGCAATTACGGCGGCACGTTTTCCAGGATTTGCCTGGAGGAAATTTTTCGCATAAATAATTCCGGAAACTCCAGCAGCGCAACCCATTTCGGTCACGGGCAAACGGACAATATCTTGACGTAAGTTTAATTTATTGATCAGATAAGCATCAAGTGACGGAATCATAATTCCAGTACAACTTACGGTGATGATGTAATCCAAAGATTGCGGATCCCAATTGGCCTTTTTTAGAGATTTATCCAAAACCTGTTCGCCTAATAAAACAACTTCGCGAACGTAAATGTCATTTTTATCTTCGAAGGATGTCGCCGTAAAAACTTCAATCGGATCCATGATGGAATATCTCTCATCAACCGCGGCACCTTCAAAAATCTTTTTGACTTTGCGCACAAAACGGCTGTCTTGATCGACTAGCCATTGATCCAGGAAAGGCAAAACTTCGGAAGTTTTTCGGGAATATTTTGGGAGTTGCTTAGCAACGGTAACTATTTTTACACTCATTAATTGAATATTTTTTAACCACAAAGTCACAAAAGTTGTATTGAAAATATTTACTGTAAAAGTTCACATAAGTTAAAAATCTATAGATTTTTAGTTTCTTTTGTGGTCTATTTTAATAATGTTCATTTGCCTTTTTACAGAGAATCTTTGTGCCTTTTGTGGTTTAATATTATCTTTTTATTTGCTGTTTATTTTTCAATAACCCATTGGTAGCGAAATGCCCACTTCCATTTGATGCTGTATTTTTTTAATCCTAAATCGTTTGAAAATTTTTCTAAATCTTCTCTTTTAAATCCTCTTAAAATAGAAATTAATCCGTCTTCCGCGGTCATTTTTTCTAATCTAAAGATAAATATAATTGCCTGAAAAAGTCGGTAAGCCAATTTACTTCTTTGCAAATCATTGACGACGATTCCTTTTTTAACCAAGTTTAAAATGACACGCATTATTTTTAAGATTTCGTCATCTTTAAAGTGATGTAAAGTAAGCGTTATCAAAGCAATGTCAATATTATATTTAGAGAAATCGTACAGAAAAATATCTTCAGCTAAAAACGTGATATTCTCAAATTCTGATGAGCATTTTTCAGCATGTCGAATTGTGGCATCATTCGCATCAATACCAATTAACTGGAAATTTAAATTTTTTTCTTTTCCAAACTTCGACAACATTCGCAGCATATCGCCACTGCCACAACCGAAATCCATGATGGTGATGGTTTTATCTTTTGGGAAATCTTTGATCAAATTTTTAACGCCTTCTAACGTCACCGAGTTTCCACCAAGTAACTGATTAATTCTGGCGATGTCATCTAAAGCGGTTACTAATCCATCATTATCCATGGAGAAATCGTCCATCGATTCTTCAAGATCTGTTCTGTACGTCGTATCTAAAGCCATTAATTTTGAATCATATTGATTTCTTTTCCGTGGGTTTTTTTAATGATAATAGGAAGTAGGAAAGGAAGATGGGTTATTAAATTTGTCAAAACTTCGGAGAGTTTTGAATGTTCTAAAATACTACCTAAAATTCGGCCATACCATAATCTTTGTTTGAAATTTTTATTCCAGTTCGAAGAATAATTATTTTCCATTTCATTTCTCGAAATTTTCTCTGATAAAAATTCTATGGTTTGTTCTGAAGCCAATTTTGCACTGTGAATCGCCATTGCCATTCCGTTTCCGCATAAGGGATGAATTAATCCAGCCGTATCACCCATCATTAAAATATGTTTTTCTACATTTTCTTTTTTCTCAAAACAAATCTGACTGATGGTCAAAGGTTTTTCAAAAACAGACGTGGAATTTTCTAAAATATTTTTTAAATGTGGATTTTGAGACACGACTTTTTCCTGGAATTCTTCAATGTTTTTATATTTCTTGAACGATTTAAAATTAGTCAAATAGCAGATATTGAGCAAATTATTTTCCACTTTTGAAATGCCACAATAACCGCCTTTAAAATTATGCAAACCCACAACGTCATTTGCAAATTCTCCTTTATAATGAGATTTGACGGCCAACCAAGGAGATTTGTTTTTTAAAAAATCGCGGTTCATTTTTAAATCTAAGTTGGATCTTTTTCCAAATCCACCCAAAACTACGTTCGAGCTTATAATTTTTTCTGAAGCCAGCTGAACTTCAAAATAATCATCTTTAAAAATCACTTCATTTACTTGATCTTCAATAATCTCGCAATTTTGCGAAAGGGCTTTTAAATAAAGTGCATGATCCAAAGTATATCGGCTAATCCCAAAACCGCCGAGCGGAAGTTGGGTTTCAATCGTTCGTCCGGATTCTGATGAAAACTGTAAAGATGTAATGTGGGTTGGTTTTAATTCCTCAATATTTACATCAAGCCAATCAAAATAAGGGAGAACTTCATTGGAAATATATTCGCCGCAAACTTTATGTTTTGGATAAGAATTCTTTTCGATAACAATGACTTTACAACCCATTTTCGTGAGATGTATCGCGCTTGTTAAACCTGCTAAACCTCCGCCAATGATGAGGATTTCGGCATCGCAATTTGAATTCTTCAATTTTTATTTAAATGTAGTAAAAAATTTTACCACAAAGTCACAAAAGTTTTGTTGTAAACGTTTATCATTTGGTTTTTAACACATTAGTTAAAGTTTGAAAGCACGATGCTGAAAAGCATACATTAGTTTTCCAAAGGAAATCTTAATTATCTTAACTCCTTAACCAAAATATTAATGGTGATTTTTTCAATCCATTTTTTGCCATTTCTGCTTTTCCATTATCGCGTGAATAGAATCGTAAAATTTTAATAGACCAAGAGAACCTTTCTCACCATAGTCGTAATTTGTTTTTACTTTTCCGTTATCGTACACTATCTTTGTTTCGATTGCAGAACAATCGGAACAGTCAATGAAATATTTGTCTTTTAAATTTTTGAAATCAATATTATTGAGATATAATGCTAGATTTTCAAAATCATTCTTGTTATTTCCAAGATATTTTCCTTCTAACTTTTTATAAAATTTTGAATTTAAAATGATCGAATCTTTTTTTAAAGTCAACGTGTAGTAAATTCCAGGTGCAAAACCTCCAAACTGGGTGAATTTAATTTCTGAAATATTATTGTTACTTCTCTTATTTACAAATTCTGTAAGTTGATTATTTTTAACAGTTAAGGTATCGAACTTCAGGATATTATTTAAGTCATCAAATCTTGGTATAAAGTTTAACACCTTTATCAAATTCTGACCTTTGTAATTTATAATTTTGGTGGCAAAGATATCGTAAACCCTTTTTTTACCTGCGCTTAAAATTTTGTAAGCATTTGAACTGCTTAATAAAACAACACAATTTTTAGAATCTTCATCAATATATCTCACGATATTTTCATTAGCACTGTCCTTTTTATATTCTAAATTTACTAAATAATCCTGTTTCCCATCACCCTTCAAATCGGCTTTAAATATAGGTTTTAGATTTTCCTTCACAATTATTTTCCTGAAAGATTTAATAGTATCAATAACTTTATCACCAGTCCAAAAATTTGTTTTTAGTTGAAGCCCTTGGTAGTTTTTATCAGCATGAATAATCTCTAATACTTCTTTATCAGTAAGATCTTTTTTCTCACAAGATAAAATTAGAAATAGCGAAACAAAAAGGAAAATATATTTCATACTTAAGTTTAAAAAAAGAAAGATACAATATATTGCAAAACAAAAAACCTCACGTTTCCGCAAGGTTCTATAGTTTATTGCAAGATTAAAATATCCATCATCAGACATCCATCATCCAACAATCTTACAATTTTTCATTCTTAATCTCCTCCACAATCTCCGGATTCAACAACGTAGAAGTATCACCGAAATTAGCAAAATCACCTTCCGCAATTTTTCTCAAAATACGACGCATGATTTTCCCGGAACGGGTTTTTGGCAAGGCTGAAACAAACTGAATTTTATCCAGTTTCGCGATCGGTCCAATCGTATCGGAGATCACGTTGTTGATTTCTTTTCTCAAATTATCTCTATCGCGATCTTCGCCACTGTCTTTCAACATCACGAAACCGTAAAGCGCACTTCCTTTCACATCGTGTGGATACCCAACAATCGCAGATTCCGCCACGGCCGGATGCAAATTCACACTGTCTTCAATTGGTGCAGTTCCAAGATTATGTCCGGAAACAATGATCACGTCATCAACGCGACCGGTGATTCTGTAATAACCAACTTCGTCCCTCAAGGCGCCATCGCCCGTAAAATATTTTCCCGGGAAAGCGGTAAAATAAGTTTCTTTATATCGTTGATGATCGCCCCAAATTGTTCGGGCAATTCCGGGCCACGGAAAACGGATACATAAATTCCCATCCACTTGATTTCCCGTAATTTCATTTCGTTTATCATCCATCAAAACCGGCTGAATTCCCGGCAACGGCAAGGTTGCATAAGTTGGTTTTGTCGGCGTGATAAAAGGCAAAGGCGAAATCATAATTCCTCCGGTTTCAGTTTGCCACCAAGTATCAACGATCGGACATTTTTTCTTGCCGACATGATCATTGTACCAATGCCACGCTTCATCATTAATCGGTTCACCAACAGAACCAATCACTCTCAAACTCGACAAATCGTGTTTCTCAACCCACTCGTAAGATTCTTTCGCCAAGGCACGAATCGCCGTTGGAGCCGTATAAAATTGCGTTACTTTATGTTTTTCAATCACTTCCCAGAAACGATCCGGTTCCGGATAAGTCGGCACTCCTTCAAAAATTACCGTCGTTGCGCCATTCAATAATGGTCCGTATAAAATATAAGAATGTCCCGTAATCCAGCCAATATCTGCGGTACACCAATAAATATCATTCTCTTTATAATTGAAAACATTCTTAAAAGTATAAGCCGTGTAAACCATGTAACCAGCGGTGGTGTGCAACATTCCTTTTGGTTTTCCAGTCGAGCCGGAAGTATATAAAATAAACAAAGGATCTTCCGCATCCATGATCACCGAAATAAAATCAGAAGGCGCTTTGTCATAAAGCGGCGCCAACCAAAGGTCTCTTCCTTCCTTCATGTTCACCTCGCCGCCGGTTCTTTTTACGACCAAAACTTTTTCCACGGTCGGACATTTTTCTACGGCTTCATCGATGATTCCTTTTAAATCAATTGATTTGGTACCGCGGTAACTTCCGTCCGAACAGATGATCATTTTCGCTCCACAATCGTTGACTCTTGATTCCACAGCGTTTGCCGAAAATCCTGCAAAAATCACGGAGTGAATCGCGCCCAATCTTGCACAAGCCAACATTGAAACAGCCAGTTCCGGAATCATCGGCAGATAAATACAAACGCGGTCGCCCTTTTGCACGCCCTGATCACGGAGCACATTCGCCATCTTACAAACCCGGTCGCGCAATTCGCTGTAGGAAATATGTTGCGCCTCCTCTTTCGGATCATTCGGCTCAAAAATAATCGCCGTTTTATCGCCACGCTCATTCAAATGCCGGTCGATACAATTCTTCGTAATATTCAGTTTTGCATTTTTAAACCACTGAATTTTAGCATCTTCCATATTGTAATCCACTACTTTGGACCACCGTTGATACCACACAAAATTCTCATCGGCCACTTTATCCCAGAATTTTTTCGGGTTTTTAATCGATTTTTTATACTGTTTAAAATAGTCCGGCAAATCGTCTATCACGTAATTTTTCATAATATTTAATTTTTTTTAATTCTAATTTTATTTAGGAGCCAGGAACCTGCTATCCGCTCATACTCCTCACGCCAAGGCTTTTCCCAACGCTTGTTCCGGGGTAACCGCTTCTATCAGGGCTAGTTACGACCCGTTTTATTTATCCCAATTTTCGTTTATTTAAAATTCAGTTTTATAAAACCTGCATTTGCCAAAGAAATATTTTTCCAACTCAATTCATCTTTGATGAACCTTAATCCTCCTCAATCTCTTTAATCTTTCTTAATAGTTAAATTTCAGATGCGCAAGTCGTCATTTTTCGCAATTCTTTGCTAAGTGAAACGCCTTCGCGCCCGTAATTTTATGCAGCATTCCTAATTATTTCTTTGCGTCTTTGCGTTAAAATATTTTGTGTAATTGGACAAAACAATTTACAAATACTTCTTTTTATATTCATCCATTTTCAACTGCAATTCCTCCACAACACTTTCATCATCAATCGTCGAAGGCATTTGATATTCCTTTCCATCCAACATCGTCCGAATCAGTTTTCTCAAAATTTTCCCAGACCGCGTTTTCGGTAAACGGTTCACCACCAAAGCATTTTTCATACACGCCACAGCACCAATTTTTTCGCGCACCAATAAAACAAGATCCTTCTCCAAAGTTTTCTCATCCGCTTCCGAACCGGATTTTATAACCGCAATTGCGAAAGGAATCTGACCTTTTAAATCATCATCAATTCCGACCACGCAACATTCTGCAATTTCTTTGTGAGCAGAAACCACTTCTTCCATTTCTGCGGTAGAAAGTCTGTGACCTGCGACATTGATTACATCATCAACTCGTCCAGTCACGAAAACATAACCATCTTCATCTTTAATGGCACCATCGCCGGAAAAATAATAGCCCGGAAATCTGGATAAATATCCAAATTTAAAACGTTCCGGATCGCCCCAAATTCCCATCATCGCGCCGGGCGCTAAAGGAAGTTTAATCACCAAATAACCTTCATGATGCGGTTCAAGTTCATAACCTTCTTCACTGAAAATTTTAATATCATATCCAGGAATTGGTTTTCCAGCGGAGGCTCTTTTAATTTTAACATCTTCAACTCCAGGCATTAATCCTAACATCGGCCAACCTGATTCTGTTTGCCACCAATGATCGATTGCAGGAACGCCGACAAATTCTTCATACCAATCCAAAGTTGCGACATCACATCTTTCACCTGCCAAAAACTGCATTCTCAAAGAGGATAAATCATATTTCTTCACCAGTTTTCCTTCTGGATCTTCTTTTTTAATAGCACGAATTGCGGTCGGAGCCGTAAACATAATGGATACTTTATGCTCTTCGATTACTCTCCAAAAAGTTCCTGCATCCGGAGTTCCGATAGGTTTCCCTTCAAAAATTACGGTCGTATTTCTGTTGATCAAAGGACCATAAACCGAATAACTGTGGCCAACTGCCCAACCAATGTCGGAAGCCGCCCAAAAGGTTTCGCCTTCATTTGCACCGTAAATATTTTTGATTGAAAATTTCATGGCAACGGCGTGCCCACCATTATCGCGGACAACTCCTTTCGGTTTTCCAGTCGTTCCGGAGGTATACAAAATATACAAAGGATGCGTAGATTCTACGGAAACGCACTCGGTGGATTCAGAATCGGTCATCAACTTTTCAAAATCAACCAATGAAGAGTCGTTTTTAAAATCAACCCGATTTCCTAATAATTTTCTATCAAAGGCTACAATATGTTCCGGTTGATGTTCAGACATCGAAACTGCTTCTTTCACGAAAGGCAAATACGGAATTCTTCTGGAAACTTCCATTCCGGAACTTGCGGTGATAATCGCTTTCGGATTACAATCGTCAATTCGGATGGCTAATTCCTGTGGCGCAAATCCACCAAAAACTACGGAATGCGTTACACCTAATCTTGCACAAGCCAACATTGCAAATACAGATTCCGGAATCATGGGCATGTAAATAATCGCGGTATCGCCTTTTTCCAAACCTAATTTTTTCAGGCCGCCCGCAAATTTTGAAACGTGTTCTAAAACTTGGCTGTACGTATATTTAATAATCCTATTTGTCACCGGAGAATCGTAAATAATGGCAACCTGATCGCCAAATCCATCATTGACATGTTTGTCAACCGCCAGAAAACAGGTGTTTAATTCGCCATCTGCAAACCAAGTTGGGTAATTTTCGCCGTCGTCGGTTAAGATATGTTTAGGCTTCTTAAACCATTCAATTTGTTCTGCCTGTTCTGCCCAGAATTTTTCTTTGTGCGTAATACTTTCTTTAAACATTTGATCTGCGTTCATGATATTTAGGTTTTAGGTAGTGGGTTTTAGGTTTAAGTCTAAATTCCCAAAATTGAGTTTTATTGATTGCTTATTATCGATTACTTATTGCTTGTCTGTCAAAAGTTCTTCAACCCGTTCTGTCAGTTTTTTAATTGAATAAGGTTTGGTGATGTAATCATCTGCGCCAAGTTCCAGCCCTTTTTTAATATCTGCTTCACCACTTTTAGCAGAAAGTAAAATGACTTTAATTTTATTCAGGTTTTGATCTTTTTTAATTTCTGCAAGCGTGGTGTAACCATCGACATTGGGCATCATAATGTCCAATAAAATCATATCGGGAATTTCGGTTTTCAACAGTTCCAAAACTTCGGAACCGTCTCGTGCGATAAAAACTTCATAACCTGCTTTCTTAAATGCGTATTCCAGGGTCATGATGATCTTGTGTTCGTCGTCTGCGATTAATATTTTTTTCATCTTTCTTCTTTTTTGGGGCGACCGCGAAGCGGTCAAATATTCATGGCCGTATGTGAAACATACGGATCGTTTACGGACATGTTTGTGAAATTTTCAAACATGTGAACGGAATTTATAAAAAATATTTTTCATCAAATTCAATTTCATTTTCAAGCAATAATCTCCGGTATTCGGATTCAAAATCTTCAGCATGGTGATGCTTTTTTTGATTTTTAATATAATTAATTATCATCTCTTTATCTCTTATGCAGTACGTAAATGCACCATAACCTTCCTGCCATTCTTCAAATTCGGGAAACAAATCATTTTGTTTCATCCATAAGTTACTGGCAATTTTAATGTCTTTTACCAGATCGCTCAGTCGAACGGTTGGATGCAAACTGGTAAAAATATGTAGGTGATCCTGCATTCCATTAATTCTGTATAGCGTACATTTTTTGTTTTTAATAACTCCCCAGATATATTTGTACAATTCGTCTTCGTGTTCAGAATTGAGGGTTGGTTTTCTATGTTTTGTAGAAAATACGATGTGATAATATATTTGGGTGTAGGTTGACATTTTTTTGATTATTTTTTCCGTACGTTTCACATACGGCTATTGTTGTTGAACTCTTCGAGTTCATGGTTATGTTCTTTAATTGGTAAGAAAATTTCAAACGTTACTCCAATTTCTTTGTTTTTGACTTCGATGTCGCCACCATGTGCGATCATAATTTTTTTACAAATCGCCAAACCTAATCCACTTCCGGTTGGTTTTTGAAGATTTTGATTTTTCGACTGATAGAATTTTTCAAAGATGAAGGCCAGATCTTCGGTCGGAATTATTTTTCCGGTATTGAAGATGGAAATCTTTAACTGGTTTTCCTGTTTCTGAAATTTTGTTTGAATCATTCCTTGTTCATTGGTGAATTTCAAAGCGTTTCCTAAAATATTTTGAAAAACCTGAATCATTCTGGGTTCGTCATATTCAAAAATTTCATTTTCTAAAAGATTGACTTCCGAATGATGGAGACTTCTCTGTTCAAAAAGATGAAGCAGAGGTTTCACTGATTTACGGAAAGTTTCAATGATATTAAAGGACTGAATATTTAAAGGAATAGTTCCCGTTTCCAGTTTGTCCAGATAAAGAATATCATTAATAATTTCACTTAATCGATCGGATTCTGAAATAATGTTTTCCAGGAAATCTTTCTTTATTTCTGCCGGCATTTCTTCATCATCCAAAAGGATTTCACTGGTAGCGCGAATTGCAGTCAGCGGCGTACGAAGTTCATGTGCAACGCTATCCAAGAATTCATCTTTTTGTTTGTCTTTTACAATGAGATTTTTATTTGCGTTTTGAAGATCATCAGAGAGTTTTAATAACTGTGAAGACTGCTCACTCAACTGTTTGTTAATAGAAATATTTTCCTTTGATTCTTCCAAGATTTTTAAAACTTCCGGAAGAGAAATTTTATCTTCTTTCGTTACGCCTTCAATTAAAATTTTGGCTGATGCCGTTCCGATTCGTCCGCTTAAAAGGTTTTCAGAAAACTTGATGAAACGGGAATCTGCGGTGTCACTATCATCGGTAATTTTATATTTTAAATTAAAAATTTTCAGGGCTTGTTCTGTCTTTTTCTCCCCGAGGAACTTTACTAAAATCTTTTGAATATCTGAAACGTGTGCCGTTCCTTTCCAGATGTAAGCGTTTTCATGATTTTGAATGTAATCATTGATGTCTACATAAATTTCAGCGTAGTTTCTTTCGCGATAATCTGAAATAGTATTTGCCGAAATGATGGTAAATAAAAGTCCATTAACTAAAAGACTCCAAAAGAAAATCTGTGGAATTGGCGATAAATAAGGAATATTAAAAAAACTGAAAAACCCGTGATTGAAGAAAGTACTTTGCTGATAATTTTCAGAAAAACTTGGCAGTACCAAACCTAAATAACAAATTAGAACTCCCACAATAATTCCAGACATCGATCCTAAATAAGTTCCGCGTCGCCAAAATATCGCGCCGAAAAAAGAAGGTGCTAATTGTGCGATTAATACAAAAGAAACCAAACCAATACTGAATAAACTTTTACCTAATATAAAATATTTATAAAAAATAAAACTAACCAAAATCAATAAGAAAATACTGATTTTTCTAATGTTAACAATGTTTTTGGTATTGTTTGTTTCCGACCCAAATTTAAACCGATCCAACCAACCGTAAGGAATAATGATATTATTCGAAAGCATAATCGATAAGGAAATGCTCGAAATAATAATCATTGAAATACAGGCGCTTAATCCACCAAAGAAAACCATTGTTGAAATGATCGTATTTCCAAATTTCTGTGGAATGAGAATAGAGTAGAGTTCGGGATTTACATCTTCACCAAAAAATAAAATCTTTCCGCCCCAGGCGATTGGGAACACAAAGAAGTTGAAAATTAAAAGGTATAAAGGGAACAACCAAATTGCAGTTTTGATGTGCTTCTCTTTTCTATTTTCAATAATCGCCGTGTGAAATTGTCTTGGTAAAAGAAAAATCGCGGACATCGAAAGCATCGACATTAGGAACCAGTTGAATCCGCCTTCTAAACCGTTAAAGGTATTTTTGGCTGCGAAGTCCGGTAATTTTTCGGCTTGGTTGTAAATATCTTCAAAACCATTAAAAACCCCATAAACCACGAATATTCCGAGAATGATAAAGAATATTAATTTTAAGAAACTCTCTACTGCAACGGCAGAAATAATCCCTAGTCTTTTTTCCGAAGCATCTACATATTTTGTTCCGTAATAAGAGGAGAATAAGGCGATTATTAAAACAACATAAGTTGCCGAATCGAAAAATATATTTGTAGTTTGATCTGTTTCGGTAATCAAATGAAAGGTTTCCGAGATCGCTTTAATTTGTAAACCGACGTAAGGAATAATTGCAAACATACAAACCAAAGCAATTAAAGCACTTAAAGAACGGCTGTTTCCATATCTCAATGAGATGAAATCTGCGATACTACTGATTTTATTAACCCGGGAAATTCTGATGATTTTTGAATTGATATAAATCCAGGCTGGAATAATAATAATGGGTCCAATGTAGATCGCCATATATTCTAAACCTTGATTTGCTGCCACACCGATGCTTCCGTAATACGTCCAAGCTGAACAATAAACAGCCAATGACAGAGCATAAACGTAAGGATTGTTCACCCAAAAGCTGCTTCTTTTCTTCTCTGCGAAATACGCAACGAAGAACAGAAGTCCAAGATAGATGATGACCAATACGAAAAGCAAATAACTATTCATTGTACTTTTTAAAAATGATGAAGGAACTGAGGGAAGAGGCTGCCCAAACAAAAAATATGTAAGCGTAAATGAGCGGTAAGCCTAGAAATTTCTGTGAACTGTTGAACAAAAGCAAAATCGGCGCATTGAATAAAATAAACAATGCAATACTTAAAATAATCAGTTTTTGTTGATGTCTCTTTTTCATATGAAGTTTCTATTCAATTTAAAAGTCATATGGAATCGTTTAAGCGACATTCTGATTTTTAGAAATGTGTAATTGCCGATTTCATTTTGATCATTAAAAGAAAACAACGGGAAACGAATTTCCCGTTAGTTTCCTAATTTTAAACTGTACTATGATTTAGCATCTGAGTATTCCCCCGTAAAAGAATACCAACCGAAGATGCCCAGACCGCCAACGATAATCGGCATCAATACGGTGAGGATGATCCAGCCGAAAACATTGTCTTCCTGCTTCTCCGACATAACTTTAGGGATGCCGAAAACTGTTAAACCGTAGTACGCGACTACCAATGCCAGAAGTATCCAAACAATTCCTAATATTTTTTTTACTTGATCCATTTTTTTTGTTTTTTAAAGTTAATGAAATTTGAAAGATGATGCGTTTTAAACTACGGGATGTTCAACCTCTGGTTCTTCTACCAATTCATCTTCCTCTAAACTTTTATTTTTTGTTTTTAAATAAAGGGTTCCAATGACTAGACAGACTCCGGCAACAACAATCGGATACCATAATCCTTCGAGATACCATTCGGAATGTCCGGCGCTTTTTCCGGAGACGACAAGATAAGTTGCAACTGCAGGAAGCAATCCTCCAAACACTCCATTACCAATGTGGTAAGGTAATGACATTGAAGTGTACCGAATTTTTAGTGGGAACATTTCTACCAGGAAGGCGGCGATAGGTCCGTAAACCATGGTCACAAAAACTACTTGAATAAATACCAGTAAAATCAACAACCATCTAGTATCCGGATTTACCGTAATTGCTTCTTTGATAAGCGGTTCTTCAGGTTTACCATTAACCATGCTTGGTCCGGCTGCTGCCCAATGTACGATACTGTCTCTTTTCATGAAAGTTCCATCTGTAAATACAGTTTCTTTATGGAAAGTGATCAAACTGTCTGTTGGGATCTTTGCATGAACTTTTACCGTTCTCTTTTCAGTTAATCCGTTTTTAGCCACGACTTTACTTTCTATTTGAACAGAGTTATACATTGTTTTATAGATTGGTCGGTAAGCGATAATCGCCAATAACATTCCGATCATCATAATAGGTTTACGACCAATTTTATCAGACAGCCAACCGAAAAGTACAAACAATGGAGTGGCCACAAAAAGTGCTAAAGCCATCATCGTATCAACTTGTGCAGATTCAATATTCATTACTTTCTGCATAAAACTCATGGAGTAGAATTGACCGGTGTACCAGATAACTCCCTGTCCCATTACGGCTCCAAATAAAGCAAGCAATACAAATTTGAAATTGAATTTATTTCCGAAACTTTCTTTCAAAGGATTTTTAGAAGTTTTTCCTTCTTTTTTCGCTTTGGCAAATAATGGTGATTCAGCCATATTACGACGGATGATGTAAGAAACACCAACCATTAAAATTGAAATCCAGAATGGAATTCTCCAACCCCAACTGTCAAACTCTTCCGGTGAAAGTGAGGTTTTAGTTACCAAAATCACGATCAGTGAAATAAATAGACCTGAAGTTGCCGTTGTTTGAATCCAGGAAGTCCAGTATCCTCTTCGGTTCGGTTGCGAATATTCGGCGACATAAGTTGCGGCACCTCCATATTCTCCACCTAATGCTAAACCTTGTAAAAGTCTTAAGATTAAAACCAAAACCGGTGCAGCATAACCAATTGTTTCATATTCTGGTACACATCCGATTAGGAAAGTTGAGAATCCCATGATGAGAAGCGTTACCAGGAACGTATATTTTCTACCGATGATATCTCCAAGTCTCCCGAAGAATAAAGCCCCAAAAGGTCTTACCACAAATCCGGCCGCAAACGTTGCCAAAGTAGACAAGAAGGCCGCAGTTGGATTATCTGCCGGGAAAAATTTAGTGGCTAAAACCACGGCTAAACTTCCGAAAATGTAGAAGTCGTACCACTCAATCAGTGTCCCAAGTGAGGAAGCCATGATGACGCCCCAAATGGTTTTGTTTTTCTTTCTCTCCGCAACATAAGCATCATGCGCTTCCTGCGTTTTAAACTTTTTGGCCATAATTTATTTGTTTTTTATTTTGTGAAATTTGGTTTAGGACAATTTTGGAAAATTGGTTTTTCCTTTAATTAAAAAGAATACATCACTCTCACCATTGCTCGCAGATTGCCCACATCTTTCATGTTATTTTGGGCTTTTCCTTGGGCATTTAAATCGCCCCATGTTGCGGCGGTGTATTCAATTTCCGGAGAAATGTTGAATTTATTTTGTTTGAAATCAACTCTTGCAGATGCACGCCACACATCGTCCAGAACTCTTGCTCCTGAAGCGCCACGAACGTAAAGGTTTTTAAAACCTGCATCAACACCCGAATTTTTTGTGTATCCAAAGAAAACTCCCGGAGCCACTTTTGAATTTGCACTCGCAACATCAACCCAGAACGCTGACGTTTTAGTTGGTTTGTAAGATTCCTGTCCGTTGGGTTCTGTGTATCCTGCGAAACCGCCAAGCATTACTAAATGATGAAGGTTTCCACCCGTGATTCCGTAAAGTTTGGTAATAATTTTATCGTTGGCATATTTAAAGTAACCGAAGAACATTTCAGAATTTACTTTCTCATTCGAAACTAAACCTGCCGATTCAATAACCGGTTTCAAGGATTGATATTCTGCACCAAATCCCGTTGTAACTGTTTTTGTTTTGTATTGTAGTTGTCCGTGAAACGTGGGAATAGAAGAATTAAAAGTCGCACTGTTAACAGAAGCACCAGTTGCATTTGCAGTTTGGAACTCACGGTCTTTATAAGCCACAAGACTTAAAGTTAATTCCGGAGTCAATTTTTGAGCCACTTTAATTTGACCTGCCCAACCAAATGGATTAAACAAAATCCCTGTATTGAAGTTAGCAACTCCGGGGAAAACATCGGCAACAAACGAAGGATACCACGTTTGTCCGAAAGTAACTGCGGTTTTTGGCCAGGCTAGAGTGGCGGTGGCGTGACGAAGTCTCATTAATCCGGTACTTCCACTTCCGGCTGAAGATTTATTCAATTCTGTATTACCGAAGAAATCGGCTTCAATATTTCCGCTTGCTTTTGCACCCCAAACATCCGGACCTTTAAATCGAATTCCTACTCTGGAAGTGATTGCTAAAAAGTTGCTTCCTCCTGTAGCATTGATATCTTTTCCGTTCGCATCTAATTTTTCATCAAATGGATAAAGGTTGAGATGCATTTCTCGGGAGTACGCAGATTGTCTGCTGTCGAAATTATATTCCGTTCGAACCCAGCCATAGAAGGAAGCGTCCCATTCTTTTGGCTTGGCTTTTTCTGCTTCCAATGCTTCGATTCTTTTTAGAAGATCTTCATTAGAGGGAGTTTCTTGCGCTAAAAGTAAGTTTGAAAAAAATAGAGAAGAAACGATTCCTAACAACACAGTTGATTTCTTCATAGATTAATAATTTTTAGTTTGTTTTTTTGTTGAAACGAAATTGAAACTAAAAATTTGATTGAAGAAATTTAATATATATCAGTGTAATGAATATAGTTATTGAAATTTTTTTATAAAATAGAGAAAAATATGAAGCATTTTATTTTTTAAACCGTTCCCATTTAATCATCATGTACTTGTCACCAAACTCCGTGATAACCAAGCCCGAGCCTTTTAAGTTTTCTTCCTTTGACATATAATCTAAAAGTTCATTTTGTTTAAAAACTTTATACACCGGATGAAAATCAGAATGTGGTGGACGGGTGATGTTGTATTTCTTGATCCAGGAACTTACGGTGTTGTGTGAAACACCGATGATTCGTTCAATTTCACGATAACTTAAACCTTCCAAATAAAGTTGAAGCGCTTTCGTCACAACATAATCATCAATCTGTTTCCCCAGTTTCTTAACGGTGAAATAGTAGTTGCAGTCTTTGCATAAAAACCGTTGACGCTCGTTAATAATACCGCTCTTGACGATGTTCTTCTGATTACATTTTGGACAGGAATTGGACATAACTATATCTTTTTAGCAAAGATATATTAAATTAGCAATGTTGTGAAATTATTAATTATAGTTTGACTTTTATATTGTAACCTTTGAAATAAAATGATATCTTTGCACCTAATGAAAAGAAGATTTCCATTAGACGATTTACACAAAGGCAGCAATGCCGATATTCACGATATTTATTAATACAACGAAGTCATTTTGGCTTCGTTTTTTTTTTGATTTAAAAACTAAAATTATGCTCAGAACCGCCGATTTATCCGTAGAAAAAATTAACAAATTGCTTCAGGAAGCCAATGAGTTTTCCAAAGGTAAAGTGTTGAAAGCCAAAAGTGAAATCTATGTTTCCAATCTTTTTTTTGAAGACAGCACCAGAACAAAAACAAGTTTTGATGTTGCCGAAAGAAAGTTAGGTTTAAAGGTCGTTCCTTTTGATATCTCCGCAAGTTCCGTTAATAAAGGAGAATCGCTTTATGACACGGTGAAAACATTGAAAAGTCTTGGAATCGATCTTTGTGTGATCCGTCACAAAAAAGAAAAATTCTATGATGAATTCAAAGACATTGATATTGCTGTCATTAATGGTGGCGATGGAACCGGAAATCATCCTTCTCAAAATATTTTAGATTTAATGACCATTCAGCAGGAATTCGGAAAATTTAAAGGGTTGAAAGTTGGAATTGTTGGCGATGTAAAACACAGCCGTGTAGCAAATTCAAATGCAGAAGTTTTAAGAAAAATAGGAGCGAAAGTTTATTTCTCCGGACCCGAACAATGGTTTGATGAAGGAACAATTATCAATGGAACTTACCTTTCCATTGATGATTTGGTAAAAGAAGTTGATGTTTTAATGTTATTGAGAATTCAACATGAAAGACATGATAGCGAGGAAAAATTAAAACTTTCATCTGATAAATACCACCGTCAGTTTGGTCTAACCACCGAACGCGAAAAAGCAATGAAAAAAGAAGCCATCATTATGCATCCAGCACCGATTAACAGAGGAGTTGAGATTGCTGATGAATTGGTAGAATGCAAACGCTCGAGAATTTTCAAACAAATGGAAAACGGCGTTTTTGCAAGAATGGCCATTTTGAAAACTGCCCTGGAAGCAAAAGGATTCGAATTTAGTTAGAGAATCAAGAATCAAGAACCAAGAATCAAGAACCAGGATTGCGAAAGGTTGAATTAGAAAGCTTCAGAATTTAAAGTCTTGCATCTCACATCTTGAATCTTGTGTCTAATAAAAAATAAAAATGAAAAAGAAATTAATTTTAGAATCTGGCGAAGTTTTCCATGGAAAAGGTTTCGGAGCCGAGCAGGATATTGAAGGCGAAGTCGTTTTCAATACCGGAATGACAGGTTATCAGGAATTGATATCCGATCCTTCCTACTGCGGGCAAATCGTTTGTATGACCTATCCGCTCATCGGAAATTACGGAATAAACCGCGACGATTACGAAAGTATAGAACCTGCAATCAAAGGTTTAATCGTAAAAGAAGTATGTGATTTTCCTTCCAATTTTAGGACTCAAATGGATCTGGATGAATTTTTCCAAAAGAGAAATCTCTCGGGAATCTCTGGAATCGACACCAGAAGACTAACAAGAGTTCTTCGAAATTCCGGCGTTGTAAAAGGAAAGATTGTAAATGAAAATGCTGATGAAAATTTAGTGATCGAAAATTTAAAAGCCTCTGTTTTAGCAACTGATCAGGTTGCGCAGGTTTCTACCAAAACATCGTACGCAAATCCGGGAAGAGGTTTGAAAGTAGTCTTAGTGGATTACGGTTCAAAACTCGGAATTTTGCGCGAACTCGCTCAGAGAGATTGCGACGTTATCGTAGTTTCTCAAGATACAACGGCAGAAGAAATTCTGTTGATCAATCCTGATGGAGTGATGCTTTCCAACGGTCCTGGAGATCCGGAAGATGTAAAAGGTGCCATCGAAATGATTCAAAAACTTTTAGGTAAAGTTCCAATTTTTGGAATCTGTTTAGGCCATCAGTTAATCGCTTTGGCAAGTGGTGCAAAAACTTTTAAACTGAAATTCGGACATCGTGGTGGAAATCATCCGGTTTTAGATCTGAAGAAAAATAAAGTTGCGATTACCTCTCAAAATCACGGTTACGCTGTGGATCAGAAATCTTTAAATAATACTGATTTAGAAGAAACACACATTGCCTTAAATGACAGAACTAATGAAGGTTTGAAACATAAAATTCATCCTTGCTTTTCTGTACAATATCACCCAGAAGCAAGTCCAGGACCGGAAGACGCGAATTATTTGTTCGACGAGTTTATTGAAATGATGGAAGAATTTAAAAATGTAACAGTTTAAGAATCTAAATCTCACAAGATGGAAAATACCAATATTCAACTTTTTGAACAAAAACAAGTTCGTTCAGTTTGGAACGAAGTTGAGGAGAAATGGTATTTTTCAGTACAAGATGTGGTGGGGATTTTGACTGAAAGTAGCGATGTTAAACAATATATTAAACGCTTACTTTCTAGAGATGAATCTTTGAAAATGAACTGGGGTACAATTTGTACCCTGGTTGAAATGCAGGCTGCAGATGGGAAAAAACGAAAAATTCAAGCCTCAGATACCAAAGGACTTTTAAGAATAATTCAATCCATACTCTCAAAAAAAGCAGAGCCTTTCAAACTTTGGTTGGCGCAGGTGGGTTCAGACCGACTTGATGAAATGCAGGATCCGGAATTAAGCATTAATAAAGCAATGCAGGATTATTTGAATTTAGGATATTCTGAAAACTGGATTAATCAACGCTTAAAAAGCATCGAAGTTCGGAAGGAATTGACGGATGAATGGAAAAGACTTGGTTTGAAAGAAGGTCAACAATTTGCCACATTGACTGATATCATCACTAAAGGTTGGAGTGATAAGAATACCAAAGATTATAAAAAGTTCAAAGGATTGAAAAAGGAAAATCTTCGGGATAATATGACCAATACCGAATTGATTTTAAATATGTTGGCAGAAGCATCTACGAAAGATATTTCGCAAGCAGTAAATCCGGAAACTTTTGATGAAAATAAAACTGTTGCCCAACAAGGTGGAAATGTTGCAAAAGTAGCAAGGCTGGAATTAGAATCTAAAACCGGTAAAAAAGTGGTTAGTGATTTATCTGCGAAAAAAATGTTAGAAAATAAACCTAAAAAATAATTTAAAAGTATCTAATCTTCACTTTTAAATCAAAGTAAAATAATGAAAAGAAACGATATAAAAACAATTCTCGTTATTGGTTCCGGACCAATCATCATCGGACAAGCCGCAGAATTTGATTACGCAGGAACGCAGGCTTGCTTGTCTTTAAGAGAAGAAGGCTACAAAGTAATCCTCATCAATTCAAATCCTGCAACCATCATGACTGATGTGGAAATTGCAGATAAAGTTTACATTGAACCAATATCACTGGAATTCGTAAGTCATATTATTCGTAAAGAAAGACCAGATGCGCTTTTGCCAACTTTGGGTGGACAAACTGGTTTAAATATGGCCGTAGAATTAGAAAATTCTGGAATTCTGGAAGAATGTAAAGTAGAAGTTTTAGGAACTAAACTTTCCGCCATCAATCAAGCCGAAGACCGTGATTTATTCCGGAATTTAATGCGGGAATTAAACGAACCCGTTCCAGATTCTGATATTGTAAATAACGTTCAATCGGCTTTAGAATTTGCTCACAACATCGGTTATCCCGTGATTGTTCGTCCAGCGTTTACGATGGGTGGAACTGGAGGTGGAATTGCTCACAGTGATGACGAATTGAAAGAAATTACAAGTTTCGGTTTAAAATACAGTCCCGTTCGTCAGTGTTTGATTGAAAAATCGATCGCGGGTTTTAAGGAAATCGAGTACGAAGTAATGCGCGACAAAAACGACAATGCGATTGTGGTTTGTAATATGGAAAACATCGATCCTGTGGGAATTCACACTGGAGATTCGATTGTAGTTGCGCCTTCGCAAACGCTTTCTGACCGTGAATATCAAATGTTGAGAAACTCTTCATTAAAAATCATTCGCGCTTTAGGAATTGAAGGTGGTTGTAATGTTCAGTTGGCTTTGGATCCAAATTCTTACGATTATTATATCATCGAAGTGAATCCAAGAGTTTCGCGTTCATCGGCTTTGGCGAGTAAAGCAACAGGTTATCCTATTGCTAAAATTGCGGCTAAAATCGCGGTTGGTTTGACTTTAGATGAAATCATGAATCCCGTAACTGGAAAAACGTACGCATGTTTCGAACCGGCTTTGGATTATGTGGTAACTAAATTCCCGCGTTTCCCTTTTGATAAATTTGAAACCGCTGATAGAAGACTTTCAACACAAATGAAAGCAACTGGAGAAGTAATGGCAATTGGTCGAAATTTCGAAGAATCTTTGCAAAAAGCAATCCGTTCTTTGGAAACTGGTTTGAGACATATCGGTTTAAAATCAAAAGACGCTGCAGCTTTAACTGGCGAGGAAATCGAAAGAAGAATCAGAGTTTGTGACGATGAGCGTTTGTTCATTATTGGTGATGCTTTGAGAAGAGGTTACGACTGGGAAAAAATAGTTGAGTGGAGCAAGATTGATAAATTCTTCATCTGGAAAATTAAAAAACTCATCGACTTTGAAAAAGTAATTGCTGAAAATAAATTTGACAAAGAAACTTTATTAGAAGCCAAGAAATTAGGATTTTCAGATCTAAGTATCGCAACATTATGGAATTCTACTCAAAAAGAAATTTTTGAATACCGGAAAAATAATGGAGTGATGCCGGTTTATAAAATGGTTGATACTTGCGCTGCAGAATTCGAAAGTGAGACGCCATATTTCTACGGAACGTACGAAGAGGAAAACGAAAGTGTACCTTCTGATAAAGAAAAAATCATCGTTTTAGGTTCTGGTCCGATTCGGATTGGGCAAGGAGTAGAATTCGATTACGCGACAGTTCATTCAGTTTGGGCGATTAAAGAGATGGGTTACGAAGCGATTATCATTAATAATAATCCGGAAACAGTTTCTACAGATTTTTCGATTTCCGATAAATTATATTTCGAACCTTTGACCGAAGAAGATGTGATGAACATCATCGATTTGGAGAAACCAAAAGGAGTAGTAGTACAGTTTGGTGGACAAACCGCCATTAATTTAGCAGATAAATTAGCCGCACACGGCGTTAAGATCTTGGGAACATCTCTCGAAGATTTAGACCGCGCAGAAAATAGAAATAAATTTGAAGCCGCGCTTCAGGAAATGGGAATTCCACAACCTTTGGGAAAAACCTGTTTTACAAAAGAAGAGGCTTTGGTAATTGCGAATGAAATTGGATTCCCGGTTTTGGTTCGTCCGAGTTATGTTTTAGGAGGAAGAGCCATGGAAATCGTTTATGATGAGTATGAACTCTCTCATTACATGACGAATGCGGTTAAAGAAAATTCGGAACATCCGATATTGATTGACCGTTATTTAACTGGAAAAGAAGTTGAAATTGATGCAATCTGTGATGGAGAAACAGTCGTGATTCCAGGAATTATGGAACATATCGAAAGAGCAGGAGTTCACTCCGGAGATTCGATTGCAGTTTATCCGCCACAAAATATTAATGATGAACAAATTGCCACTTTAGTTGATTACACCGAAAGATTAGCGAAAGGCTTGAATGTGATTGGATTAATGAATATTCAATACGTTCTTTATCAAGGCGGCGTTTACGTAATTGAAGTAAATCCAAGATCGAGTAGAACGGTTCCTTTCTTATCAAAAATTACAGAAATTCCAATGGCGAATTTAGCCACAAAAGTAATCCTCGGACAAAAATTAAAAGATCTCGGTTACAAAAACGGTTTGGCTCCAGTGAAAGACGGAGTTTACGTAAAAGTTCCGGTTTTCTCCTTTTCAAAATTAACGAGAGTTGATATTTCCCTCGGACCGGAAATGAAATCAACTGGAGAAGTAATGGGCAAAGACACGACGCTGGAAAAAGCCTTATACAAAGGTTTAATCGGAGCCGGAAGAAAAATGCCTTTACATGGCGCAATTCTTTTTACTGTTGCCGATAAACACAAAGAAGAAGCTTGTGAATTAGCCAGAAGATTTCAGGAAATCGGCTTTAAAATTTGGGCAACTGAAGGAACCGCCAATTATTTTACAGAACACGGAGTTCGCACCAAAATCGGTTATAAAATAGAAGAAAATCCAGAAATCAATCTAATCGATTTAATTCAAACCGGAAAAGTTCAATACATTGTAAACACGATGACTAAAGGAAAACAATCCGAAAGAGATGGTTTCCAAATCCGAAGAACGTCGGTTGAAAATGGTGTTCCTTGTTTAACTTCGATGGATACGGTTGAAGCGATTTTAAAAGTGATCGAAAGTATGAGTTTTAAAATGGAAAAAATGTAAGTCTACTTTAAAATAATTTTATGAAGATAGAAACCTTCAATGCTTTAAAAAGCTTGAAGGTTTTTTTATCTCTACATTTACCCATCAATTAAACCGAGCAAAATATGAGTTTTCTTACCGCAGAATGGAATAATTTAGCCATGATTAACTACGTAATCGATCCTACAATTCTGGAAAAATATGTTCCGCCCGGAACTGAACTTGATTTTTTTGACGGTGAATGTTATGTGAGTTTTATTGGATTTCTCTTTGAAAATGTAAAAGTTTTAGGTTTGAAAATTCCCTTTCACTCAGATTTTGAAGAAGTTAATTTGAGATTTTATGTAAGGCGCTTTGAAAATGGCGTATGGAAAAGAGGTGCTGTTTTCATCAGCGAAATTGTGCCGAAATTGGCGATTTCATTTGTAGCGAATACTTTCTACAACGAACATTACGAAACTTTCCCGATGAAACATACTTTGAAAGTCAATGATAATTCCCGCGAATTTATTTATGAGTGGAAAGTCAAAAATAAGTGGAATAAGATTCAATTAGAAACCAATAAAAATCCGATTGCCATTGAAGTTGGTTCCGAAAGTGAATTTATCACAGAACATTATTTCGGTTACAATAAAGTGAGTGAAACTGAAACCATCGAATATGAAGTAAAACATCCAAGATGGCAACAATATAATGTCATTAAGAATAATTCTGCAATTAATTTTGAAGATGTTTACGGGGAAGAATTTGCTTTTATTAAAGACTTAGAGCCGACTTCTGTTTTTTTTGCAGTGGGTTCTAAAATCAGTATTGAAGATAAAAGAAAAATTAAATTGTAGAGAAGTTTCGTTGAAGATTAAATATTGCCCACAAAAATTATAATTTTTAAATTGTGTCAAATTAATTGAATGGATTTTTGGGAACGTCGGATTTACTATCTCCAACTTTTTGCGGAACATTTGCTACTTTCCTTAGGTTCCCTTTTGGCAGTGACTTTCCTGGGGATTTTACTCGGTGTTACTGTTTTTTATTCCTCAAAAAGTCGGAAAATTATTCTGCCTTTAATCAACTTCCTTTACACGATTCCGTCGATCGCAATGTTTGGTTTATTGATTCCATTGGTTGGAATCGGACTGAAAAACGCACTTATTGTTTTAATTATTTACGGATTACTTCCTATTGTTAGAAGCACTTACAGTGGGTTAAAAGAAGTTCCCTCGCAATTAGTCGAAGCTGCAGAAGGTTTAGGTTCAACACCAATTCAAGTTTTCAAGAATATTTATTTTCCACTCGCTTTACCGTCCATTTTATCAGGTTTACGGATTACCGTTGTCATGATTGTCGCCTTAACCGGATTGGCTGCATTAATTGGAGCAGGAGGTTTAGGTCAAGCAATTTTTCGTGGTTTAAATACTATGAATACGGGATTAATTGTGACCGGATCTTTAGGAATTTCGCTCTTTGCAATTTTGGGTGATCAATGGATTGGTCAGTTTGAAAAAGATGAAAGTTTACTTCGCGTTATTTCTAAAAACGCTACCAAAAAACATAGAAATCGAATTATTTTTCCAAGTGTTTTGGTTTTAATTGCTGTAATTGGAGCATTAATTTATTTGAATCCTGTAAGTTCAAAAAATTCGGAAACCATTACGGTTGCCTCGAAACCGACAAGTGAACAATTTATTTTGGGAGAAATTATTTCTCAAACCATTGAAAATAATACGGATATCAAAGTCATCCGCAAATTTGGAATTGGAGGTGGAACAACCAACATTCATCCCGCGATGATTTCTGGAGATCTGGATATTTATGTGGAATATTCCGGGACCGCTTGGTTAAACGTTTTAGAAGAAATATTACCGCCAAATAATCAAATCAATTACGAAACTTTAAACCAAATTTATGAGGAAAAATTTAAGTTAAAATGGTTGGGTTTACTCGGTTTTAATAATACGTATGGTTTGGCGATTTCTAAAAATAATTCGGAAATTTCTACTTTTTCTGAGTTGGCGAATAAAAGTCAGGAATTTACTTTCGGGGCGGAATTTGATTTTTTTGAAAGAAGTGATGCATTTCCAGGCTTGAAAAAAGTTTATCCTTTTGACTTTAAAAAACTGGAGGAAATGGATATCAATCTTCGGTATCAAGCCTTTGAACAGGGGAAAATTGATGCAGTTGACGTTTTCACGACCGATGCTCAAATCAAAAATTTAAACTTGAAAGTTTTAAAAGACGACAAAAATTATTTCCCCAGTTATGAAGCAGGAATCGTCATCAGAGAAGAAATTGCTAAAAAATATCCCGAAGTAGAAAAATTGCTTTCCAATTTAAAAGGTAAGATTTCGACCGAAAAAATGCAACAACTCAATTATGAAGTGGAAGTAGAAAAAAAATCTCCCGCTGAAGTTGCCCAGAATTTCCTCAAAAATTTAAAAAATTAAGATGATTCAAAATACCATCATTTCTGTGGAGAATGTCGATTTTAGATATGAAGAAAAATTCATATTGAAGGATTTTTCCTACGAGTTTGAGAAAGAAAGTTTCACGTGTATTTTGGGTGAAAGTGGAAGTGGAAAATCAACTTTACTTCGATTAATAAATGGTTTGCTACTTCCCGAGAAAGGACGAATTAAAATTGAAAATGAAGCATTAATGACAGAAAATCTCATCGAAAAAAGATTAGAAATGGGTTATGTTCTACAGGGAAATTCTTTGTTTCCACATTTGACGGTTTTTCAAAACATGGCGTATTGTTTAAAACTCCTAAAGAAATCTGATACTTTTTGTAACGATAAAATTAGAGAACTTCTTCCGTTGGTTGGATTGAAAGAAGATCTGCTGGGAAAATTTCCTGATGAAATAAGTGGTGGACAAAAGCAAAGAGTTGGAATTATTCGCGCCATTGCTCATGACCCGAAGATTGTCCTAATGGACGAACCGTTTTCTGCCCTCGATAGCGAGACGCGGGATAAACTACAGATTTTGGTAAAAGACATTCATCAGAAATTAAAAACAACTTTTGTAATGGTTACTCACTCCGAAGAAGAAGCAGAGATATTGGGTACTCAAATTTTAAGATTGTAAATTTTTATCATAGATGAGCAGTACTATAAATCTATAATATTGCTTGAAATAGGCTTCAACACAATCTTTTTAATTATCATAACTACCGAATATGTAATTATAATTAACGATAATACTAAATTGTGTTATTATGCTTGTGTTATTTCATAAATAATGTTAAAAAATAGATTCGGTCGGGTTGGTGGCACTTTAATTGAATTTAAGGTTTTAACAATTTATACTAACATTAAAATTTTAAAATTATGCAAAATTACAAGCCAGAGTACAGAAATGATTATGTGTCGAAAGTTTTTAATACGAGAGAAGATGCCGACAGAGCTTATAACGAATTAGCTGGGAGAGGTTATTCTCAAGACGATATTAATGTGATGATGTCTGATGATACAAGAAAAAGACATTTCTCCACAGATGTAGATCACGATTCTGCATTGGGTGATAAAGTAGCTGATAACGCCGGAACAGGTTCGTTGATCGGAGGTGGCGTAGGTGCTGTAGTAGGTGCAATTGCCGCGATCGGAAGTAACGTCTTATTACCCGGTTTAGGTCTAATCGTTGCTGGTCCTTTAGCAGCAGGTCTTGCCGGAGCTGGAGCTGGAGCCGCAACAGGAGGACTAATCGGAGCACTTACTGGAATGGGAGTTCCTGAAGAAGAAGCTACAAGATATAAAGAAGATATCAAAGACGGTGGAATTTACATGGGCTTTAAACCAAGACATGAAGATGACGCCCGTGATACTTATAACAAATGGTATACGAACGATTCGAACAATATGTAAGAATCAGACCTCATAAAAAATCCACATTGAATTTCAATGTGGATTTTTTTTATTTTAATTTATTTATGAGTTGAATTAAGTAGTTCCCATGACATACATTTCTTCCATCGTTGGAGTAGGATTGCCGCCTTCTTTTTCTAAAGTAATTGCGAAGGCTTGAGCGTTGTTCACCGATTTCATTTCTTGAACTGTAGAATCAGCTTTTGCACTGTACATTCCCATATCTACAGGTTTCCCATCAACAATTGCCCAAAGTTGGTATTGTTTGCCCGGAGGAGCTTCGGGTAAATTTTTTATTTCCAGAAAAACCTTTTTAGAGGTGTGCCAATAAACATCAGCAATCATATTAGGATGTTTTTCTACGCCTTTCAATTCAATTCTTTGTGAATTCATAACCAATGAATTCATATTCTCGAGATCGGTAATTTTAGTAGAAAGCTCTGTGTTTTTTTGGGCGACTTTTTCAAGTTCCGCACTTTTTGATCCTACTTCATAGCCTAAAAATCCCAATCCAATCAGCAGTGCTACTGAAGCAGCTTTCATCCATCCGGAAATATTTGAGGATCTTTTAGTTTCCTCTCTTTTAGTATTCAAAGGAATGATTTTGCCAGGTAACGATTCCGAATTACCAAACTCGATTCTTCTTCGAATTTCTTCTTTCAAATATTCTGGCGGTTGTATCGCCTGTATTGTTGCTAATTTTTCAAATGTTTCCTGCACTTCTATTACGGCTTGCTTAACTTCTGCATTATTGCTCATCACGCACTCCAATATAGAAGCGTCTTCCCTCGGAAGAATTCCCATTGCGTAATCTTCGATAACGCCTGATGATATGTAATTTTTAATATCCACTTTTATTTAATCAAAAAAAATAAAATAATAAATTTAAAATCTTTTAAAATATTTTTTAATTCTAAGAGTGCAGCTCTTGTTCGTGTTTTAACAGTTCCTAATGGAATCCCTAATTCTTCTGAAATTTCTTCTTGCGTAAAACCGCCGAAATAGGCTTTGTTGATCAAAATTTTATAATCGTCACGCAAGGTATTTACTCCCTTTTGTACTTCATGAAATTCGTGGATCTGTTCCGTAGAAAGAGCTACATTATCATTTACGAAGTCGGGGATACTTTGGTTTTTTAAATCGTTTTGAAAGGATTTAGATTTTAATCGGTCGATGGCCGAATTCCGAGCAATGTTCAACATCCAGGTATAAAGTGTGGCTTTTTTAGTATCGTAGCTTGAAATAGAATTCCAGATCTTAACGAAAACGTCCTGCATTACTTCATTAGCTTCAACTTCATACCGTACAATTCTGAAAATAACCCCGTAAAGTGCGCCGGAATAATTTTCATACAAGTAGTTAAAACCTTTCTCATCTCTACTTATAAGTAAAGACAAAAGTTGGTCTGGGGAAATTGTTGCTTTTTTCAAATGTGTTAATCGCCCTCAAAAGTAGTTTTTTTTCTTAAGATATAAAACCAATTTTAGCATTTGGGCGTATATCTTTTATATAATCAGTATAGAAATGAAAAACTTTATTAAAATATCAGCAATTTTTTTGATCTCCATTTTTTCTGTTCAAAAGATGGATGCGCAAAGAATTCAGAAAGTAAACGGGAAAAATATCGTGAATCCTTATTATTCACGAACAGATACAAAGATTTTGAAAATACCAGAATCGGCTTGGAAGAAGGTCTTGAATGCCAACCTCTATTCGGTTTCACGCCTTAATAATACGGAAATGGCCTTTACGGGTAAATACAATGATTTCGAGGGAATAGGCACTTATTATTGTGGTGCGTGTGGAAATGCACTTTTTAAATCAGATGCTAAATTCTCCAGTACCTGCGGATGGCCAAGTTTTTTTGAAACAATTCGTCCGAAATCGGTGATCTACAAAAAAGATGAATCTTATGATATGGTAAGAACTGAAGTTCGATGTGGAAGATGCGATGCTCATTTAGGTCACGTTTTCGATGATGGCCCAACCGCTTCTAAAAAAAGGTTTTGTATGAATTCTATCTCACTTGAATTTGAACCAATTGCAAAAAATTCAAAATAATTTGATCCACACAGAACCGAAACGAATTTCACCTCGTATCTCCTAATAACACAAATTTATTATATAACATTAAAACAATTTAAAATGAACTATTTAAAAATGACCACAGCAGCTTTAGCGCTTACTTTAACTTTCGGAATGGCAACTCAGTCTTGCGCACCGATGGCAATGAAAGAAAAAACTGTAATGGTGGGAGGAGCACAAATGTATCCTTCGAAAAATATCGTTGAAAATGCGATGAACTCAAAAGATCATACTACTTTAGTTGCTGCTGTAAAAGCTGCCGGATTGGTAGAAACTTTACAAAGCAACGGTCCTTTCACCGTTTTTGCACCAACTAACGCTGCATTCGCAAAATTACCAGCAGGAACAGTTGATATGTTGGTGATGCCAGAAAACAAAGCGATGTTAACAAAAATTTTAACGTATCACGTTGTTCCAGGAAGAATTTCAGCCAAAGATTTATCCATGTGGATTACTAAAAACGGTGGAAAATACATGGCAAAAACTGTTCAGGGTGAAGAATTAACATTCTGGATGAAAAATAATATGATGTATGTAAAAGATGCAAAAGGAAACTCTGCAAAAATTACTATTGCAGATGTTAATCAGTCAAATGGTGTAATACACGTGATTGACACGGTACTTATGCCATAGTTTTCATAGTTTTATTTTTAATGGGAGTCACTTAAATTTCGGTTTAAGTGACTTTTTATTTTCCCTTATTACCTTTAATTTTTCAGTCGTAAATTTTATATCTTAGCAAAACTTTAAAATAAGTATTTTTATTACCTAACAAATATTCTTATGAAAAAAATTATTTTACTACTCGTATTGTCATTCTCTACAATGGGATTTGCCCAGTTTAATGTTCCAACAGCAAGTCCGCGGCAGACCGTAGAGCAAGAATTTTCTCTATCGAAAATTACTGTCGATTATGGTCGACCAGGAATGAAAGGAAGAAAAGTATTTGGCGAATTGGTTCCGTACGGAAAAGTGTGGCGTGCCGGCGCGAACTCTGCCACAAGAATTACTTTTAACCAAAATGTAAATTTCGGCGGTAAAGAAGTAATGGCAGGAACCTATGGTTTATTCGTGATTCCAATGGAAAAAGAATGGAAGATAATTTTAAATAAAGATGCACAACAGTGGGGTGCTTATGCCTATGATGAAAAGCTAAACATTGCAGAAGTAACGGTTCCGGTTCAAAAAACTGCTGAAAAGCAAGAATGGTTTCAAATCGCGTTAAATCCTGTGGATGTACATTCTTTAGATTTGGTTTTATCTTGGGACTGGGCTAAAGCAACGGTTTCTATAAAAGAAGCTAAGCCGGAAGTGGTCGGAAAAATAATTGAAAAATTAAATGAAATTAAGCAGATCGAAAAAGATGCTGCTAAGAAATAATCTCAAGTGAACTTCGGTTCACTTTTTTTATGGGAAATAGTTGTTAATTTTTCGGTTGTGTTCCTGTTTCTGTTCAACTATTTTTGCTTTAAATTTACAGTATGCAACTTTCAGACGATATCATGTATCAAGCTTCTTTTCAGAAAAACCCAGAATTTGAAGGCGTTTTCTGGATGGGCGTGAAGACCACCGGTATTTTTTGCCGACCGACCTGTACAGCACGCAAGCCGAAGAAAGAAAATGTGGAGTTTTTCCAGTCTACGAAAGATGCTATTTTAAAAGGTTACAGACCTTGTAAAGTTTGTAAACCTCTCGAGAATTTCGCGGAAACTCCAGTTTACATTCAAAAGATTTTGGAAGAACTCCGGGAAAATCCATCTCTAAAATTTAAGGATTTTGATTTGGTTCAATGCAATATTGAACCTGCGACAGTGAGACGCTGGTTTCAGAAAAACCACGGGTTGACTTTTCATGCGTTTCAAAGAATGTTTCGTTTGAATACGGCTTTTAAGAAAATTCAACAAGGAGACAATATTATCGAAACTGCGTATGATAGTGGATTCGAAAGTCTGAGTGGTTTTAATGAAAGTTTTAAATCGATATTTGGAGTTTCTCCTAAAAACTCTAAAACACAAAAGATTATTGATTTGAAAAGAATTGAAACACCGATTGGAACAATGTACGCCGCCGCTGTGGAAGAGGGAATTTGCATGCTCGATTTTACAGACCGCAAAATGCTGGAAACCGAATTTAAAGATTTAGCAAAATCATTAAATGCGACCATCGTTCAAGGCGAAAATCCTCATTTCGAAAATTTAGAAAATGAACTGGCAGAATATTTCGAAGGAAGCAGAACAAAATTCACCGTTCCACTTTCGCCGGTCGGTACAGAATTTCAAAAAAGTGTCTGGAAAGTTTTAGAACAAATTCCTTATGGCGAAACCTGGACGTACCGCAAACAATCTGAAGTTTTGGGTGATGCCAAAAAAGTGCGCGCCGTTGCAAATGCGAACGGAATGAATAAAATTTCAATTATAATTCCGTGTCACCGGGTAATTGGGAGTAATGGCACTTTAACTGGTTACGGCGGTGGAATCTGGCGAAAACAAAAACTATTAGAATTAGAAAAGGCCATTCTTTTTTAGTTTTAATGTAAATATGCAATTTTGAAATTCTTCTATTTTTAAAAAATAAATAAATTGGCAACTGAAAATTTCTGCGATGCCAATTCGCCAGAGGTGGACTTTGCGCGTTAATTTGTTTTAGAGAACTAAAACCTTCGCGCCTTTATTTGAAAAATTTCCACACAGATTAAAATCCGATCTATGAATCCAGACGAATTAAAAAATATCGCAAAACTTTGGTTCAAAGCCTTCAATGAACATGATTTAGAAAATCTGCTTGAACTGTATGAGGACAATGCAGAACATTTCAGTCCAAAATTAAAAGTCCGCGAACCTGAAACCAATGGATTACTTAAAGGAAAAGAGGCCTTAAGAAAATGGTGGAAAGATTGTTTCGAAAGATTGCCAACCTTACAATATGAAGTCAATAAATTAACCGCCGATTCTGAACAAGTATTTATGGAATATACCAGAAAAGTTGTTGGAGAAGATGACATGGAAATCGGGGAAGTCTTAAAGATTAAAAATCATAAAATTATTTTCTCTAGAGTTTATCACGGTTAATATTATATCTGGGCATTGATTTATATTTCCATTTATGAATTTCAACTATCTTAGATTCAGCTAATGCTGCTGATTTTTAAAGATTGTTATTATCCGCCAAAGCTGCTAAATCTGCATCAGAATAAAAATGAAATTTGAGAATATGATGAGTAAAAATTTTGTGTAATTTTTAGAAGACAGCCAAAACTATTTTTATCTTTGAAAAAACAACACCTATGAATTTCTCCATTCAACCAGTATTAGAGGACGAAAACATCAAATTAATTCCTTTAGAAGAAAGTGATTTTGAAAGATTATTTACCGTGGCGTCTGATCCCGAAGTTTGGTCCATGCATCCCAATAAAGAACGGTACAAACGTGAAGTTTTTCAGAATTTTTTTACTGGAGCACTAGAAAGTAAAGGCGCTTTTTTAGTTCTTGACAAAAATTCCGAGGAGGTTTTAGGAAGTACAAGATTTTACGATCTCAATAAAGTTGATAACAGTATTTTAATTGGCTATACTTTTTACGGCACCAAATCCTGGGGAAAAAACATTAATACGCGTGTAAAAAAAATGATGCTGGATTACATTTTTCAATTTGTAGATCAAGTAATTTTCCATGTTGGAAAAGATAATATCCGATCTGTAAAAGCGATGACCAAACTCGGTGCAGAAAATATAGGCGAAGAAGAAGTTGCTTATTTTGGCGAGCCTTCAAAAATGAATGTGGTTTTTCAGATTAAAATAGAGGATTGGCGGATTAAGAAGAATCTGCATTAAATTTATTTACTCGAACATTCCTGAAAAAGTTCTGCGCCATAATAAAATACGAAAAGCCACGCAATTCCTTTTAGCGTGAAAAAGATCAGGCCACCTATTCCGACCCGTTTGAACCACTTTTTAAAAGTGGAATTTTTATCTTTCTGAGGTTTAAAATCTTCCATCAAAAATTTTTTTCAAAATTAATTAATATTTTTCAGAAGGGCGATTTTAAAACTTTAGGAATTAGAAACATTGATCATGTCAATTCTTACTTTTAAACTGTTTTTTGACCTGGTAATTTTGAGTTTGAATTAACTTTAAAAATAATAAGATACTTTGATAAGTAGCTCACATTTCTTATGAAATTTGAGAAAAATACCTGCTAAATTTTCCTGCCTACAGTAATTTTTCTATCTTTAAGGTCAACTCAAAATAGAATTATGTCTCAAACAAATCAGGAATTTGGAATTGAAAAATCCCTCTATAATTTAGGAATCTCCATGGAGAATAAAGGAGTGTCATCTGGCGGTGATTACTTTGCCAGTGGCGATTTACTCGAAAGCTATTCTCCGACCGATGGTAAACTTATAGGAAAAGTTACCACTGCAAACGCAAGTGATTATGACCGTGTAATTGAAACTGCAAAAAAGGCGTATTTAGAATTTCGCCAAATACCAGCGCCCAAAAGAGGGGAGTTGGTTCGTCAGTTTGGATTAAAGCTTAGAGAATACAAAGAAGATTTGGGAAAACTCGTTTCTTATGAAATGGGAAAATCGCTGCAGGAAGGTTTGGGTGAAGTTCAGGAAATGATTGATATTTGTGATTTTGCGGTAGGATTATCGCGCCAGCTTCACGGGTACACCATGCATTCTGAACGTCCTGGACATCGCATGTACGAGCAATATCATCCCCTGGGAATTGTCGGAATTATCTCTGCTTTTAATTTTCCTGTTGCCGTTTGGTCTTGGAATACCGCATTGGCTTGGATTTGTGGAAACGTCACGATTTGGAAACCCTCTGAAAAAGCACCCCTTTGTGGAATCGCCTGTCAGAATATCATCACCCAAGTTTTAAAAGAAAATAACCTTCCGGAAGGAATCTCAACCATGATTGTTGGTGATCATGAAATTGGTGACAAAATGGTGAAAGATAAAAATGTTGCGCTAATTTCCTTCACTGGTTCAACTAAAGTTGGAAGACTTGTTGGTACAAATGTGGCGCAGAGATTTGGTAAATCAATTCTGGAATTAGGTGGTAATAATGCCATTATTTTTACAGAAAACGCAGACTTGAATATGTCAATTATCGGCGCGGTATTCGGCGCGGTAGGAACGGCAGGTCAACGATGTACGTCAACCCGACGACTGATTATTCATGAGTCTATTTTCGATGATGTGAAAAATCGTTTGGTAAAAGCGTATGGACAATTGAAAATCGGAAATCCTTTAGATGAAAATAATCACGTTGGACCTTTGATCGATAAACAAGCGGTTCAGCAATATTTGGACTCCATTGAAAAATGCAAAAAAGAAGGTGGCACATTCGTGGTTGAAGGTGGCGTCTTGGAAGGCGAAAATTACGATTCAGGGTGCTACGTAAAACCGTGCATCGCAGAAGTTGAGAATTCTTATGAAATCGTGCAGCATGAAACTTTTGCACCGATTCTTTATATCATGAAATATAAAACTTTAGAAGAAGCAATCGCAATGCAGAATGATGTTCCACAAGGTTTAAGTTCTGCAATAATGACGACCGATATGCGTCAAGCAGAATTATTCCTTTCACAAAACGGTTCCGATTGTGGAATTGCGAATGTTAATATCGGAACTTCCGGAGCAGAAATCGGTGGTGCTTTCGGTGGTGAAAAAGAAACCGGCGGCGGTAGAGAATCGGGTTCTGATGTTTGGAAATATTATATGCGCAGACAAACCAATACCATTAATTATACGGACAGTGTACCTCTAGCACAAGGAATTAAATTTGACTTATAACAATAAATAAATCTAAATAATTGTGAGGAATTAGAAATCTAATAACTCATCTCTAACTTCTAACTTCTAAAAAATGAACAACGCAATAGCTTCTCATCCACAGCCCACAAATGAAGTCAAACAAACCCTCGCAAGACATATGCTTGCCGACGGTTTTGATTTCGTGATGGATTTCGAAAAATCCCACGGCTCCTGGATTCATGATCGGGTTACCGGTAAAAATTATCTGGATATGTTCTCTATGTTTGCCTCTGCATCGATCGGATATAACCATCCGTATTTGATGGAAAGATCTGCCTGGCTCGGAAAAATGGCAGTTAATAAACCAACTTTAGCTGATGTTTATTCCCAGGAATTTGCAGATTTTATGACCGTTTTCGAAAGAGTTGCCATCCCAAAAGAATTGCAATATTGCTTCTTTATCGAAGGTGGAACAATGGGTGTCGAAAATGCAATGAAAGCATGTTTCGACTGGAAAACGCGCAAGAATTTCGAAAAAGGTCTTGATCTTGAAGCTGGAATCTGTATTCACTTTAAACAGGCATTTCACGGTAGAAGTGGCTATACTTTGAGCTTAACCAATACTTCTGATCCAAGAAAATATCAATACTTTCCAAAGTTTGACTGGCCAAGAATAATCAATCCTCATTTAAATTTCCCTATTACTGAGGAGAATCTAGATGAAACCATTAAACATGAAAATTTAGCTCTTTTAAATATTGAAGAAGCTATTCTTTCCAATCCAAATAAAGTGGCGTGTATCATTATTGAACCTATTCAGGCAGAAGGTGGAGATAACCATTTCCGCGATGAATTTTTTGTTGGTTTAAGAAAATTATGCGACCAGAACGAAGTATTGTTGATTTTTGACGAAGTACAAACCGGAATCGGACTTACGGGTAAAATGTGGGCTTATGAGCACTTCAGCATCGTACCGGATATTATTTCATTTGGTAAAAAAGCTCAGGTTTGCGGCGTACTTGCCAACAAAGAAAAATTCGATGAAATTCCGAACAATGTCTTCCGCGAAAGTTCCCGAATCAATTCAACGTTCGGTGGAAACTTTATCGATATGCTGCGTTTTCAACTTATTTTAGAGGTGATTGAAAAAGATAATTTAGTGGAACATTCCCGTAAAATGGGAGAATTTCTTCTGGAAAAATTACAGTTGCTTGAACAAAAATATCCAACTTTGATCTCAAATGCACGAGGAAGAGGTTTGATGTGTGCCATTGATTTGCCTTCAGGAGAACAGCGTGATGAGCTTCGTGAACTTTTATATAAAAATCACCTGATTATTTTATCGTGTGGTGATCAATCAATTCGGTTCCGACCGCATTTAAATGTTTCTAAAGAGGAGCTTCAAATGGCGCTGGACCTCATTGAGGTTTGTTTAAAGAAAATGCAATAGGGGTGTGATACTGATATAAATTAAATGGTTATTCTGCGTTTTGAATAAATTTAATATACAAAACGCCGATTAACCGAATTATTTATGTACCTTTAAGATTCTAAAAATGAAATGAATAATGAAACGAGAAACAAGAGTCCCAGTTTTTGAAAGTGACAAATCAGTACAAGTACAATTGGTAAAGGCTAAACTGGAAGCCCAAAAAATTACAACCTTTACAAATAACAGTTATATGTCTTTTACGACAACGCCTACAGCGACAATGGTAAAAGTAATGGTGAATTTACAGGATGAGCAAAAAGCCTTCGAAATCATCGACGAAATGTTAAAGGAACCCGAATTTAACCTTACGCAAAACTAAAACATCTTCATATTTTTAAATTTTACGTTTTACAGAAATCGAAATCTTACATAAGGTTTCGATTTTTTTGTGCTATTTCTCTCATTTTGAGACCTCTCGATTTCTGAAAATTATTATCTTTGTAAAAATCAGAATTATGGAATCAACCTATATAGAAACTCAGCAAATTTCTTTTCAGGACTTTAAAAACCAAATCCTTGAAGATTATAAGCTTGGCCGTATTTCCCGGGAAATGTCTTATCTCGGCAGAAGGGAAGTCCTAACGGGAAAAGCAAAATTCGGAATCTTTGGTGACGGAAAAGAATTGCCGCAATTGGCCATGGCCAAAGTTTTTAAAGATGGTGATTTTCGGTCTGGTTATTATCGTGATCAAACCTTTGCCTTAGCGATTGACGCGGTTTCCGTAGAAAGTTTTTTCGCTCAGTTATATGCAGATACCAGTATTGAGCGCGAACCCGCTTCTGCAGGCCGACAAATGAATGGCCATTACGCGACCAGAAGTTTGAATGAAGACGGAAGCTGGAAAGATTTAACAAAACAAAAAAATATTTCTTCTGATATTTCTCCAACTGCGGGGCAAATGCCTAGACTATTAGGTTTAGCATTGGCTTCGAAAGTTTATAAAACCGTGAAATTTGAAGGTTCTGAAAAGTTCTCCCATAACGGAAATGAAGTTGCATTCGGTACTATTGGAGATGCTTCAACTGCTGAAGGTCATTTTTGGGAAACCTTAAATGCTGCGTGTGCGTTGCAGGTTCCGATGATTGTTTCTATTTGGGATGATGGTTACGGAATCTCTGTACCCACTCAAAATCAAAGAGCTAAAGCTGATATTGCAGAAATGCTTTCAGGATTTCAAAGAAAGGAAGGTGAAAATCAGGGATGTGAAATTATTCAGGTAAAAGCGTGGGATTATCCGTCTCTTTTAGATGCGTATGCGAGAGCAGAACATTTTGCCCGCACAGAAAGTATTCCTGTCGTTGTGCATGTCGTAGAAGTTACGCAGCCACAAGGTCACTCAACTTCTGGGTCGCATGAGCGCTATAAAAGTGAAGACCGTCTTAAATGGGAAGGTGAATTCGATGGATTATTAAAATTCCGCGAATGGGTTTTGAATTATTCTATTGAAATTGAGGGCACTGAGCAGCAATTGGCAGCACTTGAAGAATTAGAAAAAATAGAATCTGAAGCAAAAAGTTTCGTAAAAGAAGGTCAGAAAAAAGCCTGGGAAAATTATCAGAAAACGATTCAGGATTTAAAACAGTCAGTACTTCCATTGATTGAAAATTTGAAAGCTCAAAATACGGAGGTTGCCGAAGAACTGGAAAAATTTAATAAAGTAGTTTCCGTAGCGAAGAAAGATATTTTTCATTTGGGGAGAAAGTCTTTGTTTTTAACGAGAACTAACCAGACTACAGAAAGGCAAAACCTTCAAAAAAAGTATGAAGAAATTTTTGCTGTTGAAAAAGATAATTATTCTTCCCATTTATATTCGCAATCTGAATGGAAAGCCACGAACGTAAAAGAAGTTGCTCCGATTTTTTCAGACGCTTCTGAAATAGTTGATGGTCGAGTTGTGGTACGAAATAATTTCGATAAAATATTTGCAAAATATCCGGAAACTTTAATCTTTGGTGAAGATGCCGGAAATATCGGTGATGTAAATCAAGGGTTAGAAGGACTTCAGGAAAAATATGGTGATTTAAGAATTGCCGATACCGGAATTCGGGAAGCTACAATTCTTGGACAAGGAATCGGAATGGCAATGCGTGGTTTAAGACCAATTGCAGAGATTCAGTATTTGGATTATATTCTGTATTGTCTGCAAGGAATGAGCGACGATTTGGCAACGGTACAATACCGAACACGAGGCGGACAAAAAGCACCATTAATTATCAGGACTCGCGGTCACCGTTTAGAAGGAATTTGGCATTCTGGTTCTCCGATGGCGGGAATTCTTAATCTGTCAAAAGGTATTTTAGTTTTAGTGCCGCGTAATTTAACGATTGCTGCAGGATTTTATAATACGATGCTACAGACAGATGAACCGGCTTTAATTATCGAATGTCTGAACGGTTATCGTTTAAAGGAAAAACAACCTGACAATTTAGGAGAATTCACTATTCCTGTTGGAAAAATTGAAGTCACTAAAGAAGGTTCTGATGTCACCTTGGTAACTTACGGTTCGACTTGGAGATTGGTTATGGAAGCCGCCGCAGAATTAGAAAAAATTGGAATTTCGGCTGAAGTAATTGATATTCAGTCTTTAATTCCGTTGGATTTAAGTCACGAAATTTCTGAAAGTTTAAAGAAAACCAACAGATTGGTTATTATTGATGAAGATGTTGAAGGGGGTGCCTCCGCATTTATTCTTCAGCAGATTTTAGAAAAACAGAAAGCCTTTAGATATTTAGATTCTGATCCATTAACGATTAGTGCAGAAAATCACCGTCCGCCGTATGGAAGTGATGGCGATTATTTCAGCAAACCAAGTGTTGATGATATGGTTGAAAAGGTTTATGCCTTATTCACGGAAGTAAATCCGACGAAATTTCCGAAAATCTAATAAATAGATATGCTTCGTCAAAGTTTTAAATCTTTGATAGCGTTTTATAAAGAATTAACCCTTTCTGGCTCGTACGAGGCTGAAGGGGTTTTTCATTATCGGTATTAAACCTCAAAAAATTTCCGTAAATTCGCATCAAATTTTTAAAGAATGAATTACGATATCATTGTCATTGGAAGCGGACCTGGAGGTTATGTAACCGCAATCAGAGCTGCACAATTAGGTTTCAAAACTGCAATTATAGAAAAAGAAAGTTTAGGTGGAATTTGCTTAAACTGGGGTTGTATTCCGACGAAAGCCTTATTGAAATCTGCGCACGTTTTTAAATATTTAAAAAACGCAGAACAATATGGTTTAAATGCTGTAGAAAATCCAGGTTTTGATTTTTCAAAAGTTATCCAGAGAAGTAGAGGAGTTGCCACGAAAATGAGTGGTGGAATCGCTTTCCTGATGAAGAAAAATAAAATTGATGTCATCATGGGAACTGCCAAAATTCAAAAAGGCAAAAAAGTTTCTGTAACCGATAAAGACGGAAAAGCAACTGAATATTCTGGAGAACATATTATTATAGCAACCGGAGCGCGTTCTCGTGAATTACCAAATATTCCACAAGATGGAAAAAAAATAATCGGATACCGTCAAGCGATGGTTCTTCCAGAGCAACCAAAATCGATGATCGTTGTTGGTTCAGGCGCGATCGGAATTGAGTTCGCAGATTTCTATAATACCATGGGAACGAAAGTAACCGTTGTTGAATTCATGCCAAACATTCTGCCTGTTGAAGATGAAGATACTTCAAAACACGTTGAGAAATCTTTGAAAAAATCAGGGATTGAAATCATGACCAACGCTTCTGTAGAATCTGTGGATACTTCTGGTAACGGCGTGAAAGCAACCGTAAAAACAGCAACTGGAAACATCACTTTAGAAGCAGATATTTTACTTTCAGCGGTTGGAATCGCTTCCAATATTGAAGGTCAAGGTTTTGAAGAAGTTGGAATCCAAACTGATAAAGGAAAAGTTTTGGTGAACGAATGGTACGAAACATCGGTTCCCGGTTATTATGCAATTGGTGATATTTTGGCAACACAAGCTTTAGCACACGTTGCGTCTGCAGAAGGAATTACTTGTGTTGAAAAAATCAAAGGACTTCACGTAGAAAAAATCGATTACGGCAATATTCCGGGTTGTACATATGCGCATCCAGAAGTGGCGTCTGTTGGTTTAACCGAGAAGCAAGCGAAGGAAAAAGGCTACGAACTGAAAGTAGGGAAGTTCCCTTTCTCAGCTTCCGGAAAAGCTACAGCAAACGGTGATACCGATGGTTTCATCAAAGTAATTTTCGATGCGAAATACGGCGAATGGCTGGGTTGTCATATGGTTGGTGACGGCGTTACCGATATGATCGCAGAAGCAGTTGTAGCGCGTAAATTAGAAACTACCGGCCACGAAGTGTTGAAGTCAATTCACCCGCATCCAACTATTTCCGAGGCAGTGATGGAAGCAGTTGCAGCCGCTTATGGCGAAGTGATTCACATCTAAAATATTCGAAATATTGATATAGAAAACTCCAGTAATTTGCTGGAGTTTTTTTATTAGGGCAACTTAATCCTCCGCGAATTTTTGCTGAGCTTGTCGAAGTATTGCCGCTTTTTGCTTCGCGTCGCTGCAAAAAAAGAGCTCCACTCCAGTCGGATTGCAAGTGGGAACTTTTAAATAAATCTCACTATAATTTATGGAACTTGCGTATATTTGAGAGTTAGCTGTAATTATATGGGACAATTCTACATAGACGATAGTGTTCACGATGAAGCTGGTTTTATAATCGGAGCTTGTGTTTATACTGACATTGACATCAATGAAAAAGTCATTGACATAATTAAGAGTTGTGGCTTCGACCCTAACATTTTTGAATATAAAAGCAGTGCGAACTATTCTAAAGAACCAGAAAAAGCAAAAGTTCGAGAAGAACTAAAAGGATTACTTACTGATAGTTGCAGCCTTGGCATTGTTGTTATTCCAAGGACAAACAGACAGCAACTTGGCTTTGAATGCATAAAAGCTGTAAGACAATTTATTGACAGCAACAAAAGAATTAAAAAACCTACTAGCGTTTATCTTGACCAAGGTATGTTTACTTCAAAAGACAAAGCCGAACAATTGATTTCTTCAATAGATTTCACGGAGTGCACATTTCATTTAGAACAAAATTCAATTGATATAAAAGGTATTCAGGTTGCTGACCTTGCAGCTCATATATCTTCAATACAACTTAAAGACGCATTGGGATTAGTTACAAAAATGGTAAAAGCTGGCGACAACTCAGGCTATGAGCCAGACACGGATTTTGGTCTTGGATTTGAAATGTGGGCGACTATTCGCTATACATTTTTCAATGAAGGTTCTAAACTTTATATTGACGACCCTATTGCTGATGCGATATTGAAAGTTGAACCTTACGGACTTTACATTTCAGACCTTTGTGACAAAAAATTATCCGACATTGCAAGAGAAAAATTTGGTGACATTTATTTAGGATGTATACATTGAAAAGAATAACTACAGCTAACAGGCGTTTGGCAAAAGTGGCGGTTCAGTGCTCCGCAGACAGTTTTGTTGTTAATCACAGTTTGGTTCTCCGCATCAACATTTGTGGTAAAAATCGCCACCTTCGCCAAGCGCCAAAACGTTGTACGTCAGTTTAAAACAAAATTATGAAAATAAAATACGGGATATTTTTTGCACTAATAAATTTTTTTCTTAATGCTCAAATAATTAACGGTAAAATTCAGGCAAAAATTGATAAAGAACCAATTTCTTTTGCGAGAGTTGGAATTTTAGACGAAAATTTTGGGGTTATTTCAAATGGAAATGGGGAATTTTCTATTGACTTAACCAATGTTGATAAAAAGAAGAATTTAGTTGTTCAATTTGGCGGTTATGAAAATTATTCCATTAAAATACAGAATATTAATTCTAAAAATTTTGAAATATCTTTAAATGAAAAAGTTCAAAATATTCAAGCAGTCATTTTAAAGAAGCAAAAATTTACAGAAAAAAATTGGGGTTCAAATTCACACTCACAGAAAATTCTTTTCGCTTATTATCCAGAGAGAACGAACGAAGATAAATCTAAAGAAATTGCTGTTTATTTTGGAAATAATAAAAAGGTAAAAATAAATAAGATAAATGTAAATGTTGCGGAATTAAAAGCAGACCAGCCTCTACAAATAAGTTTTAATATTTACTCATTAAAAGATAAATTACCATTTGAATCTATAGTTTCTGAAAATCTTACAGCAATATTAACAAACGATAAGATCAAAGATGGCGTTTTTACTTTTGACATATCTGATAGAGATATATGGGTTGAAAAGGAGGACTTTTTTGTATCAATGCAAGTTTTAAATTCATTTGGTGGTTATCTGTTTTTAAGTGGTTCATTATTTCATACATTTTACAAAAGAGATTTTTATTCAAAATGGGATAAAATGTCAATTGCTGAACCATCAATAAATATCGACGTAAAAATATTGAAATAAAACCGCCGTACAACATCGAAATGGCAATAATGAGGATGAATCTTAAGTTTAAATATTTTAGATTTTCCGAACATTAATTTATAAAAGATAAAGTCAGTATTTTTAGCCGCACCATCGCCAATACGCAAAACGTTATGTGTAATATTAACCAAAAATAGATATGAAAATAAAAAAAATATTATTCAGCACATTAACCGCTCTTGTTTTAATAATATCAATATTCCTTTATATGAATAGGGATAAATTTGTCTATGTAGGTTCAGTAGATATTATTGAAGTCGATTGCAGCAAAAAACGTCAAATCTTGAGCGAAGTTTTAGAAAGTGACCAAAGGATTAGAAAATCAAATGAATTCATCAAATACGCTAAAGAAGATCATAGGAATCAAGAATTAGTGATTAGCATTATTGAAAAGTGTGGTATGCCAACATTAAAGGAGGTGGGTCAAAAACAAATGGATGCAATCTGGTTGGGACTGCAACACAGTACTAAAGAAATCAGAAAAAAGTATTTTCCACAAATAGAGAATGCGGTTGAAAATGGAGACTTATCTAAACAACAATACGCATTGATGAAAGATAGGATTTTAATGGACGAAGGAAAACCCCAAATATATGGTTCACAAATAGAAAAAGGTAAATTGTATAAATTAGATAATCCTGAAACTGTGAACGAAAGAAGAAAAGAAATGGGAATGGAACCAATAAAGGATTATTTAAAGAATTTCAATATTCAGTTCAATCCGAATTAAAATACTACACATCATACGGTATTCTATTAGCGGATTGGAAGTTCCTATCATCAAGATTTTTGCTAATTGTTCAATTTGTTATATTTATAAAGACCATTTATAAAAAAGTCCCCGCCAACAGAAATAGGCAACCGTTAGCATCAATTCTAGAATATCGCAATGAAATGAATACTTAAGGCAAATTCGAAGAGTACTATAGGACAATAAAGAAAAATAGATGGTATTGGTATTTTTCTATTTTTTGTCGCTTTAGTTTACCGTCTGCATTTATTGCTGCTGATTCCAAACAGTAAAATCCCCTGAAATCGAAATTGAAAATCAAAAAATAAAATTTTACCGGTTTTTTCCCTAAATTTATCTTAAAACATAAATTATGGAAGAAATCCGAAACTACATTGAATACAGCGCGCGTGCTTTAGAAATTTTAGGCATTATTACCATCGTCTTCGGAACCCTTAACGCAATTGGTCAGTTTCTTTTCAATGCGCAAAGCGTTTCGCCACGCTCTTACAAGATTTTACGTCAGGAACTGGGCAAAGCCATTCTCCTGGGTCTGGAAATCCTCGTGGCGGGTGATATTATTGCCACGGTCGTTACAGATCCTACTTTAGAACGGGTGGTTATTTTAGCGATTATCGTCCTGATCCGAACATTTTTAAGTCTTTCCATTCAGGTTGAAATTGAAGGAAAATTTCCCTGGCAAAAAAGAACATCCAGGGAAGATTCCAACTCAGCTGCATAAATTTTAAATCAAAATTTTGTTGTTTACGCACCAATTTCTTTATAAAAAAATATCGATTTTATGTCCGAAAATCATCCGCCTTTCGACGAATTTCCTACTACTTATAAAGATCAAATCTCCTTGAGAAAAATTTTAGATGGTGACCGCTCGGGTTTGGTTGACTGTGAAATCAGATCATTACTTTACCAGCAATTAGTTGCATTTTAATTCATAAAGACAAAATATTTATTTTAACTTCGTTTGGTCTTAGTAGAAATACTTGGTTTCAAAATTAAAGTTGGATTGTTTTTTAACGGATGTGTATAATTTTATTAATTAAAAGTATAAAATCATGAAACGGAACACCTTTCTTGCCTCACTTTGCACGCTGGCAGCAGTACCATTTTTCGGATTTTCAAATTTTCAAAAACTCGCAACGAGAAATCGCAAAGGATTTAAAGTTTCTGCCGGAGAAGGAAGAATTCATGGTCATATTAAACTAAAAGGTGTTAATGCAAACATTCTAGATTTGAAAATTCCAGGTAGTGATACAGATGGAGGCTTAGCTATATTTGAACAAACATCTATATCACAAGGCAAGGGCACGCCTTTGCACATTCACCATTTCCAGGACGAAGTATTTTATGTGATCGAAGGATCTTATAAATTTCAGGTGGGCAGCGATCACTATTTTTTAACCTCGGGTGACAACATTTTTTTACCGCGCAAAGTCCCACATGCCTGGACACAAGTGTCGGAAAAAGGGAAAATGAATGTGATATTTCAACCCGCAGGTAAAATGGAGAATTTTTTTCTGACGATAGCAGCTTTAAATCACGAACCCAGTAGAGAGGAAATGGCAAAAGTTTTTGCCGATAACGAAATGGAAGTGGTCGGGCCGCCTTTAAGTATTGATTAATGACACAAAACTGTAGACAGTATTTTCTAAATTAAATTCCGATAGCGCGGATTTTTTAATCCGTTTTACTCATCAACACATTGTCTCCCAATCATTTAATGTTAAAATTATATTTATTTAAAATCAACATATTGTCCATTCGTGTAAACTAAAAGTTTTCAGATGAAAAAAATACTTCTATTATTCTTGGCTTTAATAAGCTATAGCGGAATAAATGGACAGGCCTCCGATGACTCTTTGAAACAGATTATCCAAAAACAGGAAGCCGACTGGAATAAAAATGATATGAAAGCATTTTCAGAGGCTTTCAGTGATGATGCAACATTGATTAATTTCCTCGGAATGTACTGGAAAGGGAAAGAAAATATTAGCGCTAAGTTTTCCCAAATTAATGACTGTTGCATCAAACCAACTTCTGTTAAATATGAATTGATCGACACTAAATTGATCAACGAAAGTTCAGCAGTCGCTCATATTAAAGAAGAATTAACCGCAAAAAGTGACTATACCATTCCTGGAGGTATTGTAAAAAAAGGTAATATCGATCAGAAGTATATTACCGCTGTTTTTCAAAAGGCAGATAAAATATGGAAAATTATTTCGATGCAGGTCACTCAAATAAGTCTACTGGCAAAACCGTAGTATTCTTCTTCAAAGACATTCGACATGCTTTTCCATTGTAAAAAAAATTTCTTTCATGGAGCGAATTTCTAATTATTGTCTCTCACCAACATGCAGTACTTCAATAATTTACCTTTAAAAAAAATATAGAAAGTACGGTACGTTTGTGTAAACTAAAAACACAAAACTATGAAATTCTTTGATTTTCATTGCCACCTATTTTGAAACAATTACAGCGAATCGCCTACTATTGATGCACATTTTATAGAAACGTCAATTAAGTGGGGGATCAACTGAGATTATTTTAACATTTACAGTCATCGTTAAAAATTATCGGTAACTATATTGAACAAATCATGTTTATCTCTATCTTCGACTACCTTAATTTAACCTAAAATATTGATTATGAAATTCGTAAAAACAATTGGTGCCTTTTTAGTTGTAGGAGCAATCGCAACTTCTTGTGAAAAAAAAGTAGAATCTACCGACATGACTGATGCTACAACAGCAACAGTGGATTCTACAGCAATGGATTCCACAGCGGCAGTTGATGCTCAAAACATTGTAGAAGTTGCTTCTTCAAATCCAGATTTCTCAACACTGGTAACTGCAGTAAAAGCTGCCGGATTAGTTGAAACGTTAAGTGGAGCAGGGCCTTTCACTGTCTTTGCACCTACCAACGCTGCATTTGATAAACTTCCTACAGGAACTGTGGATGGTTTACTGAAACCGGAAAATCTTGACAAACTGAAATCAGTTTTGACGTACCATGTGGTGTCAGGTAAATTTGACGCGGCCGCAGTAATTGACGCAATAAACAAAAACAACGGAAAATACACCGTTACCACTGTTCAGGGCGAGAAAATCGATTTAAGTCTGACAGGTGATAAAGTAATGTTAACCGATGCAAAAGGCGGCACAGCGACAGTTGTTATGGCTGATGTACCAGCTTCTAATGGAGTAATCCATGCAATCGATACAGTAGTGATGCCTAAATAAGTTTTCAAACATTTCATTTATAAACCGTTGTACTAGTACAACGGTTTTTTTTGAATAGTCACCACAATTTTTCATTGTTATTATGTAATCGGTCTTTTAAAAAGTCTTTAAATTTTTAGCTCGAGTTGCGTTAGGTTTTCTTGCTTTAGAAATTACAGTTAAATCAAATTTTAAACTTGTGGTTTTTATTCCCAAATAGTTCTATCTTAACATCAAATTATGATCCATGAAAATGAAATATTTATTCCCGATTTTGCTCTTCTCCGGAACTTCTTTATTTGCCCAAACCAAAAATGATAATGTAGTTCCGAACGAGAATTTAATCGTAGAAAATATTCCGGCAATTCCGAAAAGTTTAAACGATAATATTAAAAAATATACGGAAAGCAGAGGTGCTTACTTTACTGCCATTCATCCGAATGGAAAAGAATTGATTATGGTCACCAGATTTGCGTCCACCAATCAACTGCATCATTTATCGCACGCTTTAGGAAACAGAAAACAAATTACTTTTTTTGATGAGCCGGTAAATTCTGCAGATTTTGAACCTACAAAAGGAGAGTTTTTGGTCTACTCAAAAGACATTGGCGGAAATGAATTTGGTCAGCTTTTTAAACTCGATTTAAAATCCATGGAATCTACATTGCTAACCGATGGCGGAAGATCCCAAAACGGTGGCATACAATGGAAAAAAGATGGGTCAGGTTTTTACTTTTCCTCCACCAAAAGAAATGGTGGCGATCGGGATATTTATTTCATGAATCCTTTAAAACCAAACGACATCAAATTAGTTTTGCAAGTGAAAGGTGGCGGCTGGTCAATTGACGATATATCAGCAGACGGAAATAAACTCATTATCAGCGAATATGTTTCTGCGAATGAATCCTATCTGTATCTGTTCGATGTCAACACCAAAAAACTGCAGCCAATCACCGATCTGAGTGAAAAGCAAATAGTTCAAGGTGGCGCACAGTTTTCAAAAAATTCGGATGAAATATTTTATGTAACTGATCGTGATAATGAATTCAATCGATTGGCGATGATCAATTTGAAAACGAAAAAAATCACCTATTTCACGACCGATATTCCGTGGGAGGTGGAGAATTATACTTTGTCAAAAGATAAATCTAAAATTGCTTTTTCAACCAATGAAGGAGGTCTAATCAAATTATATTTGATGGATACCGCAACTCAAAAATATAATGAAATCAATGGTTTGCCGATAGGTATCGTTAGTGATATTGCATTTACCGATGACGGAAAATCGCTCTTTTACACCCAGTCAACTTATGATTCTTCATCGGATATTTATCGTTTGGATTTAGCAACCAAAAATATTGAAAGATGGACGGACAGCGAACAGGGAGAAATGCAGAAAAGCGATATGGCGCAACCAAAACTCATCGAATGGAAAAGTTTTGACAAGATGAAAATCTCTGGATTCTATTATCCGGCTTCGAAGAAATTTGCAGGCAAAAGACCAGTTCTCATCAATATTCATGGCGGACCGGAAGGTCAGTCTATGGCGTCTTCTTTAGGTTCGAGTAATTATTATACGAATGAAATGGGCGTGGCTTTGATTTATCCAAATGTTCGTGGTTCTTCAGGTTTTGGCAAAACCTATATTGCGAGCGACAACGGTTTCAACCGCATGAATTCTGTAAAAGATATCGGCGCTTTATTAGATTGGATTGCGAAACAACCAGAATTGGACAAAGATCGAATTATGATAATGGGTGGCAGTTATGGTGGATTTATGACTTTGGCAACGGCTTACGAATATGCAGATAAAATAAAATGTTCTGTGGATATTGTCGGTATTTCTGATTTCAATACTTTTTTAAAAAATACTGAGGAATACCGCCGTGATCTGCGACGTGCCGAATATGGTGATGAACGCGATCCGAAAATGAGTGAATTCTTTACCAAGATTGCCCCTTTAAACAACACCGATAAAATTAAAAAGCCCATGTTTATTATTCAGGGAACCAATGATCCGCGAGTTCCTGTAACTGAAGCCATGCAAATGCGTGATAAATTAAAGGCACAAGGAAATACAGTTTGGTATTTAGAAGCGAAGAATGAAGGGCACGGTTTCCGAAAGAAGGAAAATGTAGATTTTCAAAGATTGGCGGTTATTAAGTTTATGCAGGAATATCTTCTAAAATAGAGTTCTGCAATCCCATCTTAAATACTAAACCGCAACATTTTATTGCGGTTTTTTTGTTTTAAATACTATTAGTGATGAAAAGTTACAAGCTTGGGTTGGTACTTTCTGGCGGCGGAACAAAAGGTGTTGCACACGCTGGCGTGATCAAGTTTCTTTCCGAACAGAATTTGCGCCCCGATATTTTGGCCTGTTGCAGTGCAGGTTCAATTGTGGGAACACTTTATGCGGTCGGTAAAACTCCAGAAGAAATTCTTGATTTTTTCAAGTCGGTGTACTTTTTTAATTGGTGGCATTTTACTTTTAATAAACCGGGCCTCATTTCATCAGAGATTTTTGCCAACTATTTACTACCCATTTTCGCGGACATGACGCTCGGCCATCTGCCAATAAAAGTAAAAATTGTAGCGACGGAATTGGTTTCAGGCAAGCAAAAGATTTTTGAAAAAAAAGATAAGATTGTAGATGCGGTGATCGCATCCTGTTCCATTCCCGGAATTATCACACCGTATGTCATCGGGAATGAAATGTACAGCGATGGTGGCGTTTCAGATAATTTTCCGGCTGATATTATTTACCACGACTGCAAGAAATTAATAGGAGTTTATGTCTCGCCGTCTCATAAAGTAGAAGTGTCTGAATTAAACTCTATCAAAGCAATCACCACGCGCGCTTACGAACTGCTTTCGCACCGAATTGAAATGTATAAATTTTCTTATTGTGATTGGTTCATCAGCCCTCAAAAACTCTCAAAGTATGGCATTTTCGAACGGAAATCGAGCCGGTTAGAAGAGATTTTCCAAATTGGATATGAGGCAGCAAAAAATTCCTACGAAGAATGCAGCTATAAATTGATAACATGAAAAGGGTAGCATATCAATAAACTGGTTGAAAAAGAAGAGATTTAAGTGCTGTTTCGTAATTTTGAAAAACTTAAGATATGGAAAAATACAGTCTGGGATTGGTTCTTTCCGGTGGCGGAACGAAAGGCGTGGCGCATGCTGGAGTTTTAAAATTTCTGGCAGAGAAAGAAATTTCTCCAGATGTAGTGGCTTGTTGCAGTGCTGGCTCTATTGTCGGAGCACTTTATGTCGTGGGAAAAAATCCTGAGGAGATTCTTGATTTTTTTAAATCCGTCTATTTTTTTAACTGGCGGCATTTCACGTTTAATAAACCTGGCCTTGTTTCCTCGCTTATTTTCTCCACGTATCTTAATCCGATTTTCGGCGAAATGGTCCTTGGAGATTTAAATAAAGAAATCAAGATTATTGCAACAGAACTGGTTTCGGGGAAACAAAAAATATTTTCTCCAACCGATAAAGTAGTCGATGCGATTATTGCTTCCTGCTCAATTCCCGGAATTACAACACCATATGTTGTTGGCAATGAAATGTATAGCGATGGTGGCGTTTTAAATAATTTCCCTGCAGATATTCTTACGCATGACTGCAAGCAGCTCGTTGGCGTCTATGTGTCGCCTCCGCAAAACGTAGAATTAAGTGATCTTCACTCTATCAAATCAATTACGTCGCGAGCCTACGAACTGTTATCACACCGTACGGAAATTTATAAATTCTCTTATTGTGATTGGTTTATTACGTCGCAAAAGTTAGCGCAGTACGGGACTTTTGAAAGGAAAGCACACCGTCTGGACGAAATTTTCGAGATTGGTTATCAGGCTGCGAAGAGTTCTTTTGATGAAAGTGTCTTTAGTACAAGTATTTAGGATAAATTAATAGTCCGATGATCACTGCCGCAATCACCATGATAAAAACCGAACCAGCTGCAACATCTTTGATCACTTTAATGCGACTGTCGAAATCCGGCTGAATAAGGTCGCAAATCTTTTCCACACACGTATTGAGCATTTCCAGGCTAAGCACGGCAAAACAAACGATAATAATGATTGCTGCGTCCATACCATTGACTTTAAAGTAAAAGATGAGCACCACATTGGCTAACAATGCAAGAAGTTCAATCTGAAAATTTCGTTCATTTCGCAGAATCCAGAAAATACCTTTTAGAGCATTCCCAAAACTGCGATGAATTGGTGGTTTTTTCATTACCAGTTTTTATCGACCATGTAGATTAATTGTCCCATTGCAACTGCACCCAGCAACAATTCCCGACGGTTTACTTTATCAAAAGTATCTTCCTCGGAATGGTGAATATCAAAATATCTCTGAGAATCAGGAATAAGTTCGGCCAAAGGAACACCCAAAGGTTCCATCGGTTCTATATCGGTTCCCGCATACTGGATTTCAAAATTATAAACGCCATATGGCAAGAAAAGAGTTCTCCAGGATTGAATTTGCTGACGTTTTTCCGGGCTCATTACCAAACCGATTCCCCGCGGCGTAAAACCTCCGCCATCACTTTCAATGGCGAAAAGATGCTTCTCATTATTTTTCTTAATATTTTCGGCATACTGATTTCCACCTTTCACTCCGTTTTCTTCATTGGCAAAACAAACGACGCGAATGGTATGATTATTTTTAATGCCGAGTTTTTTAAAGGTTCTTAATACTTCAATACTTTGCACAATTCCGGCACCGTCATCTTGGGCACCGTCGCCAACGTCCCAGGAATCTAAATGCCCACCCACAACGATGACACTTTTGTCTTTATTTCCGGTAATTTCGCCGATCACAGAGTGCGAAAGTTTCTCACCTTTCATGGTCGCGTTGGAATTTAATTTCGCAAATACTTTTTGAGTTTTTAAAGTTTTTTCTAATTCATCAGCACTTTTCGGTCCGATGGCAACAGCCGGAATTTTAACCTGATCATCTTCTGCGTACCGCATCATTCCTGTATGCGGAACGTCATCAAAAGCAGAAGAAAGCGACCGAATGATCACCGCTTTGGCTCCTCTTTTACCAGCCCAGGAAGCAGTCGCACGTCGGTAAATATTCGCATCTCCATATGCCTGTCCTGTCATAATAAATTTTTGATTAAATGGATAATTAAAGAATATAATTTTCCCTTTTACGGCAGCATCTGGAAGTTTATCGAAATCTTCTTTATTTTTTACAAACACAATTTCGGCTTCTACGTCTTTTCCTTTTGTCCCTTCAGAATTTCCTAAGGAAAGCATTTTTAAAGATTTCCACTTTCCATTTCCGTCTTTTATCTGAAGAGATTCTCTGCCGCGTTCCCAAACTGGAACTATGACTTCTTCTTTCCAGACTTTATCGGCGCCCGCTTCTTTCAATTTTAAAACTGCCCAGTCAACGGATTTTTCATAAGCAGCAGAGCCACTTAATCGGTGTCCGATGTTTTGCGTTAAATCGCGTAGGTTTTCATAAGCAGTTCCGTTCACCAACATCTCATCAGAAATATTTTTGAATTGAATAGAATCAGCGTCTTTTTGGGCAAATAAAAATCCGCCCAGAAAGAGCGGAAGTATTTTTATAAAAGAGTATTTCATTTTTTTTATATTGATCACTCAAATTTAAAAAAAAATAATTACAATAAGCAGATATTACTGTTTCATATCGTACATCAATAAAGCAGTGACGAGTTTTGGTTCAATATAAGTACATTTTGGTGGCATGACCGTCTTGTTATCAGAAACTTTAATAAGGTCATTAAAGCTGACAGGATAAATACCAAATCCTACTTTAAATTTGCCTGAATCTACACTTTCTTTGATCGTATTAATACCGTCGATACTTGAATTTCCTTTGATATAAGTGATTTTTTCAGTGGTTTTAGGATCATCGATTCCCAATATATCTTTAATGATGTAATTTTCGAGCAGAAGATGATCTAGATCATTCATTTCACTCTGCTGCTTTCTAAGTTCATGTTTTACATGAAGCGAATAAAATTTACCATCCAAATACATGGAAATATGAAACTTCTGGGAAGGAAAATACGGCTGTTCCCCTTTCTCGTGAATCTGAAAGTTTTTTTCTATTTTCTTTAAAAAATCTTTCGGTTTCAACCCATTGAGATCTTCTAAAAGTCTGTTGTAATCGTGAATTTTAATAGATTGGTTGGATACAATAAAACTATAAACATAATTGTAGAGTTCCGTTCCGTTGTGTTTCTTATTTTTGGTTTTCTGGTTTTTTGCATGAAGTGCCGCGGAACCAATACGATGGTGACCGTCGGCAATATAAAATGAATCAATTTGCTCCAGAACTTCTTTAAATTGTTGCATTCTGAGGCGGTTATCAATACGCCATATTTTATGTCGGGTACCGTTTTCGTCTGTATAATTGAGAATAGGAACGTTCTTTTCTTCGTGATTCATCAGCAATTCTACCTTGGGATTTGCCATGTATGTCAGCAACACTGGTTCTGCCTGAACATTCACTTTATCTAAATAATAAGCCAGGTTCTCTTTGCGATGCGTTAGGGTAGATTCGTGTTTCTTAATATTTCCATTCCAGAAATCTTCTACACTTACAAGACCCATTAAACCTCTGAAAATTGATTTATTTGGAAGTATCTGCTCGTATAAATAATAGGAAGAATTATCCTGAATCAGTTTTCGGTCGGCTAAGAGTTCCTCAAAATTGGTACGTATTTTTCGCAAATTACGGTCTACATCTTTTGATTTGCTCACCACAAAAGGTTTTACCATCTGGATATAGGAGGAATCCAGCTGTGCTTTTTTGTTAATTTCATCTTGTGAGAAATTGTCGAGAGGATGCGTCGGAAATATATCTACGTAATCTTCACTCGGACGAATTCCCCGAAAAGGTTTAAATATTGGCATTCGTTAAATGGAGTTTCTTTTTAATCTCAATAATTTGTTCTGCCAGTTCCCGGCCAATTTTCTCCTGCGCATCGAGGGTATTTCCACCCAAATGTGGGGTTAATGAAAGATTTGGATTCATCAATAATGCCAATTCGGGAGCTGGTTCACTTTCGAAAACATCTAAAGCTGCTCCCGCGATTTTACCCGACTCAATAAAATTCAACATTGAAACTTCATTAATTACACCGCCACGGGCTGTGTTTACAATGTAGATTCCATCTTTCATTTTCTCGAACTGTTCCTTATCAATAATATAATTTTCAGTTGCTGGTGTATTGATACTTAGGAAGTTTAAATCCTGCAGAAAATTGTTCATATCTGTTTCCGAAGTAATTTCAAACTGCATCTTTTGTCCGTCGAAATATTCTAAAAAGAGTGTTTCTGTTTTGGGATTTCTGGTCAGTACTTTTACTTTCATCCCTAAAGAAATTCCCATCTTTACCACTTCCTGGCCGATTCCTCCGAAGCCAATCACTCCTAAATTTTTTCCCTGTAATTCAATGGCGCTGGAGAAAGATTTCTTCAAAGCCTTGAAGTGTGATTCGCCTTCTAGCGGCATTAACCTGTTAGATTCGTGGAGAAATCTTGCTAAAGCAAAAAAGTGAGCAAAGACCATTTCTGCCACTGAACGTGAAGATGCTTTCGGTGTGTTAATTACATATAAGCCTTTTTCGATGGCATATTCAACGTCGATATTGTCCATACCAACACCGCCGCGCCCAATAATTTTTAAAGAAGGGCATTCGTCGATCAGATCCTGACGAACTTTTGTAGCGCTTCTCACCAATAAAACATCAACTTTATTTTCATTTATAAAATTGGCTAACTGTTCTTGGGAAACTTTTGCTTCCAAGAGTTCAATGCCAGCTTCCTGAAGTGCTTCTTCACCAGCTTTTGATATTCCGTCGTTTGCAAGAACTATCATCTTATTTTAAATTTTTCATTACGTCAACTAAAACCTGAACACTCTCAATGGGCAACGCGTTATACATACTGGCGCGGTAACCACCCAAACTGCGGTGGCCATTTAAGCCGTTAATTCCTGCATTTTTCCACGCATTGTCAAACTCCTCTTTTTTGGAATCATCCACTAATTTAAATGAAACATTCATTATAGATCGGTCTTCCTCCACACAAAATGTTTCAAATAAAGGGTTGCGGTCAATTTCAGAATATAGCAATTCGGCTTTCGCGTTATTTCTTTTTTCCGCGGCTGCAATTCCTCCATTATTTTCCAGATGTTGCAACGTCAAAAGAGATGCATAGATAGGAAAAACCGGTGGAGTATTAAACATTGATTCTTTTGCAATCTGTAATGAATAGTCCAGATAAGAAGGAATATCTCGGCCTGTTTTACCTAATATTTCTTTTTTTACAACCACTAAAGTTGTTCCTGCGGGACCCATATTTTTTTGGGCTCCAGCGTAAATCACATCGAACTGAGAAAAGTCTATTTCTCTTGAAAATATATCAGAGCTCATATCACAAACCAACAAAGTATCCACTTTTGGAAACGCTTTCATTTGTGTTCCGTAAATGGTATTGTTAGACGTGCAGTGGAAATAATCATATTCACTTCCTACGTTGTAATCTTTTGGAATATAGGAGTAGTTTTTCTCTTTCGAAGAACCTACAACATCTACGGTTCCCAGTTTTTTTCCTTCTTTAATCGCGCCTGCAGCCCATGTTCCGGTGTCGAGATATGCTGCTTTCCCATTCTCCAATTTCATCAAATTGAACGGAACCATGACAAACTGCAAACTTGCGCCGCCGCCAAGATAAAGAACTTCATAATCATCGCCCAACTTCATTAATCTTTTCACAATAGCACGAGCTTCGTCCATTACCGCTACAAAATCTTTGCTGCGGTGCGATATTTCCAACAGAGAAAGACCGATGCCGTTAAAATCTAGAATCGCTTCGGCCGATTTTTCGAAAACTTCTTGAGGTAAAATGCAGGGACCTGCACTGAAATTGTGTTTTTTACTCATGATAATGATGTTAATTAAAAAATTTTAAGGTCTGAAAACATTACGTAAATAAAGACAAAAACCGCCCTTTACGGAGCGGCATTGTATTCTTATTCGCCGTGAAGAAACGCTTTTTTCTCCAGCAAACTTTCTTCAGATTCTACATGATCTTCATCTGGAATACAGCAGTCTACCGGGCAAACGGCAGCACACTGAGGTTCTTCATGAAAGCCCATACACTCTGTACATTTATCAGTCACTATGAAATAGATGTCATCACTTACCGGTTCCTGTGGCGCATCAGCGTCAACGGTTAATCCGGATTTCATGACTACTTTTCCTTTTAAGGCCGTTCCATCGGAAGCTTTCCAATCTACGGCACCTTCATATATAGCGTTGTTCGGACATTCCGGTTCACAAGCGCCACAATTGATACATTCGTCTGTTATTTTAATAGCCATTGCTACTTTATTTATTTAAATTTGCACAAAATTACTAAAAATCCCCCAATTTTCCCATAGAATGAAGTTAGAAAAACAAATTTCAGGCCTTTGTAAATTAAGCAGGTATATTACTGATTTTTTAGAAAAGAATCCTGAAAATTATACCGAAATTGATGAAGAATTTTCTTCGGTTTTGAGGAAATCGGAAAATGAAAATCCCTGGTTTACGGCTGAAAATCAAAAGTTTGCCCTAACGCAGTGGGCGAATTTATTGCAGGAAGAAAATATAAAAAATTGGCTGTCTGTATACGAACCCTCCAAAAACCCGAAGAAAGTAGGATTGATTTTGGCGGGAAACATTCCTTTAGTAGGCTTGCATGATGTGATTTCGGTAATTCTAAGCCAGCACATTCCGCTTATAAAATTGTCTTCAAAAGATAAAACAATGCTTCCGTTTCTTCTCAACAAATGGAATTTATTTTCAGAGGAAAATGTATCGTTCGAATTCGTGGAAAGACTTCAGGATTTCGATGCTGTAATTGCCACAGGAAGCAATAATACCGCGCGCTATCTGGACTATTATTTTAAAGATTCTTTAAGTATCATCAGAAAAAACAGAACATCAATTGCTGTATTAAAAGGAGATGAAACTCCAGAAGAACTTGCACTTTTGGCGCAAGATATTTTCCGGTATTATGGTTTGGGTTGTCGGAATGTAACCCGTCTTTTTATTCCCGAGGACTTTTTGATAGACCGTCTGTTTGAAAGTTTCATCGCTTTTAAAAATGTAATCAATCATCACAAATACGCTAATAATTACGAATATAACCGTGCAATTTATTTGCTTAATCAGGAAAGATTCTGGGATAATAATTTTGTAATGCTGAAGGAAGATGCAGATTTATTTTCCCCTTTATCAGTCTTAAATTTTACACGGTATAAAAACCTGGGAGAGGTCGAAAGTTTCATTGCTGAAAACGACCAGAATATTCAGGCGATCGTTGCGAAATCTGAATTAGGTTTGGATTCAATCTATTTTGGCGAAGCGCAAAATCCTGCCTTGTCTACGTATGCAGACCATGTAGACACCATGGCGTTTTTGGAGGTGATTTAAATTAAAGTCGAGATCTTCTGGGATTTAGATAAGTAACGAAAACCATGACATTTACCCCAAATTTCTGTTTCACGATTTCAGTAATATTGGTGAGTTCAATTTCTACAAAATCATCGCGCTTTTCCGCATTTTCGAAAATTAGGAGAAGGTTGGTATTTTGACCTTCGGAAACTAGATCGCTTTCAACTTCAGACAGAATATATTTTTCTACTTCCATCAGATTTTCAATCATTTGGTGCAGCTCTGTACCGAGGTAAATTCCCCAGTCATTCTGAATGTCGGCTGTGGTGTGGAAAGTAATGCTTAGGAGACTCATATTTTTAACTTTTTTTATGATTCAGAGCGTTCTGTTTCGCACAAAATTCGGGATTTTTTTCGTAATTTAGCACGTTATTAAAATTAGAATTTTGAGAAAGTTCAAGCATCAGTATAACCGCTTGATTTTCATTTTATTAAAATATTATGCATAAAGAAGGAGAAAGGTTAATTCCTATCAACATTGTTGATGAAATGAAATCCTCTTACATCGATTATTCGATGTCGGTAATTGTTTCCAGAGCGTTACCCGATGTAAGAGATGGCTTAAAACCCGTACACAGACGAGTTCTTTACGGGATGTACGGTCTCAACGTTTTTTCAAACAGAAAACATTTAAAATCAGCCAGAATTGTAGGTGATGTTCTTGGTAAGTATCACCCACACGGTGATACCTCCGTTTACGATGCCATGGTAAGAATGGCGCAACCTTGGAGTTTGCGTTATCAATTGGTAGACGGACAAGGTAACTTTGGGTCTGTAGATGGCGATCCGCCCGCAGCAATGCGTTATACGGAAGCAAGAATGAAAAAGATTTCAGATGAAATTTTAGCAGATCTTGATAAAGATACCGTTGACTTTCAAAATAACTTTGATGATTCCATGACGGAACCTTCTGTAATGCCAACGAAAATCCCTAACCTTTTGGTCAATGGTACTTCGGGGATTGCAGTAGGAATGGCGACCAATATGGCGCCGCACAATCTTTCAGAATCAATTGACGCCATTTGTGCTTACATCGACGATCGTGAAATTACGATTGATGAATTGATGAAACACATTATCGCACCCGATTTCCCGACAGGTGGTATTATTTATGGGTACGACGGTGTTCGTGATGCACTTCATACCGGTAGAGGAAGAATCGTGTTGCGTGCAAAAGTAGGTTTCGAAGAAATTGGAAACAGAAATGCCATCATCGTTACGGAAATTCCTTATCAGGTGAATAAGGCAGATATGATTGCCAGAACTGCGGAACTCGTTAAAGACGAAAAAATCCCGGGTATTTACGAGATTCGCGATGAATCTGACAGACAGGGAATGCGTGTGGTTTATGAATTGAAACACGATGCAATCCCGAATGTTGTTCTAAATATGCTTTATAAATATACGGCATTGCAGACTTCGTTCAGCGTTAATAATATTGCCTTGGTAAAAGGCCGTCCGGTCCAGTTGAATGTAAAGGATATTATTCATCATTTTGTAGAACACCGCCATGAAGTAGTTGTTCGCAGAACAAAATATGATTTAAGAAAAGCCAGAGAAAGAGCACATATTCTTGAAGGTTTCATGAAAGTGATCGGAACCCAGGATTCTCTTGATAAAGCGATTGCGATTATTCGTCACAGCGCAAATCCTGCCGAAGCGAAGGAAGGATTGATGGCAGAATTCGAACTTTCAGATATTCAGGCACAAGCAATCTTAGATTTGAGATTGGCTCGATTGACCGGAATGGAACTCGACAAAATCCGCGCGGAATATGACGAGATCATGGCATTGATTAATGATTTAGAAGATATCTTAGCCAACGAGCCAAGAAGATATCAGATTATCAGAGATGAAATGTTAGACATGAAAGAAAAGTATGGGGACGAAAGACGTACGGAAATAGATTACTCAGGTGGCGAAATGTCTATCGAAGATTTAATTCCAGATGAAAAAGTAGTGCTTACTATTTCTCATGCAGGTTATATAAAAAGAACGTCCCTTTCAGAATATAAAGTTCAAAGTAGAGGTGGTGTCGGAAACCGTGCAGCGACAACGAGAGATGAAGATTTCTTGGAGTATATCGTAGCAGCGACCAATCACCAGTATATGTTGTTCTTTACTGAAAAAGGAAAATGTTTCTGGTTAAGGGTATTTGAAATTCCAGAAGGTTCTAAAATATCCAAAGGTAGAGCGGTTCAGAATTTAATTAATATTGAGCCGGATGATAAAATCAAAGCTTACATCAGAACCAATGATTTAAAGGATCAGGAATATATCAATAAAATGAATGTGGTGATGATTACCAAAAACGGAACCATCAAGAAAACTTCATTGGAAGCTTATTCCCGTCCCAGAACAAATGGCGTAAATGCGATTGAAATTAGAGACAATGACCAGCTGTTGGGTGCACGATTAACCAACGGAACTTCTGAAATTATGATTGCGACACGAAAAGGTAAATGTATCCGTTTCCCAGAGGAAAAAGCGAGAGCTGTGGGACGTGGATCGATCGGTGTTCGTGGGATTACGCTCGATAAAGGCGACGAAGTTATTGGAATGATTGTTGTGGACGATGTGCAAAATGAGTCCGTTTTAGTGGTATCTGAAAGAGGATACGGAAAGCGTACGGCAGTAGAAGATTATCGGGTGACAAACCGTGGTGGAAAAGGAGTTATTACCTTAAATATTACCGAAAAAACGGGCGATCTTATCGCAATTCAGATGGTGACTGATGATGATGGTTTAATGATCATCAATAAATCAGGCGTAGCCATCAGAATGGGAATGGACGAAATGCGAATCATGGGTAGAAATACGCAAGGTGTGAAAGTAATCAACCTTAAAAAGAATGATGAAATCGCAGCCATTGCAAAAGTGGAAATGGATAAAGAAGTTGTAGAGGTGATCGATGAAGAACTTACTGAACTTCCTACCGAACATGTAGATTCTGACCATCCAGACTTTAGTGATCAGGAGCAAACCGGTAATAATGCATTTACCAATATTGGTGATCCTGAAGTGCTTCAAAAAATTGAAGATGAAGAAGCAGAACTAAGTGAAAATCCTGAAATAGAGAACGATTCAGAAGATGAATCTCCAGAATAATAAAGCTAACAATTTTTAAATAAAATCAAATGAAAAAAATATTTTTAAGCGCCGCAATGCTTACAGCTGTGTTCACATTTGCACAGAAAAAAGAAATTGCAGCCGCAGTAAAAGCCATCGACGCCGGTGATATCGCCACGACAACGTCACAACTTGCGCAGGCCGAAAGTGCGATGGGAACTAAAACATATCTTTTGGAACCTGCACTTTTAGAGCAGTATTATTATGCAAAAGGATTATCGCTCTTGAAAGCTGGTAAAACAGCAGAAGGCGCAACCTACCTTGCAAAAATTAATGATCTTGCCAAAAATAAAATTTATGTTGGTAAAGATTCTTCCAAAAACAAAGTATACTATGTTGGTAAAACAGCAGCAGATGAATCTGGAGTTCAAGGTTTAAAAGAAGAAACTTACGTGCCTACTTTGATGGGAAAACTTGGAACTTCAATCAACCCGGTTATTGAAGCGGCAAATAAAGCAGCATTAGCTGCGTATAACGAGAAAAAATATACAGTTGCTGCTCCAAAATTCAAAGAAGTCTATGACTTATTGAGCGCAGCAGGTCAGGACAATAAGAAATATCTTTATTACGCAGGCCTTACCTACGCTTTGGGGGATATGAAAAAGGAAGCGACAGAAGTGTATACAAATTTGATCAACTCCAATTATACAGGTGTTGAAACAACCTATACTGCTAAAAATAAAAAATCTGGCGAAGTAGAAAATTTAGAGAAAGCGACTTGGGATCTCTACAAGAAAATGGGCGCAACTGCAGACTATACTGATTTTAAGGTGGAAACGTCTAAAAGTATGGAGCAGGAATTATACGAAACTACAGCAGCTTTACTTCTAGATGCTGACCGACCAGATGATGCTTTAGCACTTATTGATAAAGGTTTGAAAAAATTCCCAAGTAATGCTAAATTAGCAGAATTACAGGGAACAGCTTATTATAAAGCGGGGAAAACAAATGAATTTGTAAACAATCTGAAAGCACAGCTGGCGAAAAATCCGAATGATGCCAATAACTGGTATAATCTTGGTGTTTTGCAAAGTAAAGATCCTGCAACTGCAGCAGAAGCATTGGCTTCTTACAAAAAAGCGGTAGAGCTTAAACCAGATTTCATTCAGGCACATCAAAACCTTACGTTTACCACAATGGGTGATGATGCAAAGGCGATTGATGATTATAATGCTGCAAGAAAAGCGGGAAAAACTGAACTGGCCAACAAAATTATCGAAGCAAGAAGAGCGAGATTAGCAGCCTCACTTCCTTACGCTGAACAGTGGTATTTGTATGACGGCAATAATATTGAAGTTGTTACTTTACTTAAAGGTCTTTACCTTTCAGTGAAAAACGATGCAAAATATAAAGAGTTTAAAGACAAAGAAGCTGCCATGTCAGCTACTAAAAAATAAAGAGGTTTTTACCTATTTTGAATTAAAGTATACTGAATTATTTTCAGTATACTTTTTTTTGTTTTTAAATTCCCGCATTTATTGTCGATTTTAGGGCTGATCTTTTCGTAAAGTCTCACATTCTTCGTAAATTCACGTCAAATTAAAAGTTATGACATCATCAGAAAAAATAGAACTGCTTCGCCAGAAAATGGCTGAAAATAATATCGACGCTTTTATCGTCTATTCTGCAGATCCGCACATGAGCGAGTATTTACCCGCAGAGTGGCAAGAAAGATCGTGGCTCTCAGGATTTACAGGTTCCGCCGGCTTCGTTGTCGTTACGAAAGATAAAGCCGGACTCTGGACGGATGGTCGTTATTTCGTTCAGGCACCGATTGAACTTAAAGATTCTGGTGTTGATCTTTTTAAAGATGGCATGGAAGGCACTCCCAATTATATCGACTGGATCATTTCCGAAATTCCAGAAAATGGAACAGTTGCGGTAAATGCTTTGGCAACTTCAAACGCGAACTGGGAATTGCTGGAGCAAAAACTGACGGCAAAAGGAAAAAAACTTGTCGATAATCCGTTGTTGAAAGAAGTGTGGAAAGACCGAAATACCAATGCTCCTAAAAATCCGATTTTCGTACATCCCGTAGAACGCGCGGGGAAATCAGTGGCAGATAAACTGGCAGATATTCGTCAGAAAATGGAGGAAATGGATGCTTCAGTCCACGTGATTTCAAGTTTAGATGATGTCGCTTGGACGCTCAATTTACGCGGAAGCGATGTACAGTCTAATCCTGTTTTTTTGGGCTATATTATTTTAACAAAAAACGAAACCAAGCTTTTCGTTGACCTGGAAAAACTTGATACCGATGCCCGGGAACAAATGCAGGAATGTTGGGTAAAAATGTTGCCTTACGATCAGTTCTTTGAAGATCTGAAATGTTATAAAGAGGAACGTATTCTAATTTCTCCAAACAGCAATCAAGCCATATTTGAAGCCTTAAAAGAAGGGAATACCTTCATTAAAGCACCTGTTCCGGGGAATTTAATGAAAGCCATTAAAAATGAAACCGAGCTCCAAGGTTTCAGAACCGTGATGCAAAGAGATGGCGTAGCGATGGTGAAATTCCTTTATTGGCTCACGCATCAGGCGGGAAAAGAAGTCATGACCGAATTTTCAATTGGCGAAAAGTTAAGAGGTTTCCGCGCGGAAGGTAAAAACTTCGTGGGCGAAAGTTTCGGCAGCATCGTCGGATACAAAGAAAATGGGGCGATTATGCATTACTCTGCGAAAAGTGAAGGAAGCAAAGAAGTCACCAATCAAGATACGATCTTAGTCGATTCCGGCGGCCAGTATTTAGAAGGAACCACCGATATCACCAGAACTTCGGCCTTAGGAACAGCGTCGGCAGAATTTAAAGAAAACTGTACGTTGGCTTTGAAAGGATTAATTCAGTTGTCCATGGTGAAGTTTCCAAAAGGAACGCGTGGTGTTCAACTCGATGCCTTTGCAAGATTGGCACTTTGGAAAGAAGGCAAAGATTACAACCACGGCACCGGTCACGGGGTGGGAAGTTTTATGAATGTGCACGAAGGTCCACAAAACATTAGAAAAGACATGAATTTCCAGGAACTCATTCCGGGCATGGTCTTGTCAAATGAGCCAGGTTTCTATTATGAAAACCATTACGGAATTCGTCACGAAAATCTCATCGCAGTTCGGGAATTGGAAACCACCGATTTCGGAACCTTCTATGATTTCGAAACCTTGACGATTTGTCCGTTCGACAAAAATGTAATTGCTACCGAATTATTGACTCAGCCTGAAAAAGACTGGTTAAATAATTACCACGCGTGGTGTAAAGAAAAATTAGAAAACGATTTAGAAGGCGAGGTCAAAGACTGGTTCTTAGAAATGGTTCAACCGATATAAAAACTAAAAGTGTAGATTTTTCTACACTTTTTTTATTTGGGCGTGCCCCAAGGGTCGGGTTATTCATTACAATCTTTTTGTTTTGTCGGAACAAAACAAAAAGGATTTCCATTGCTATCCCTCACGCAGATCATCGCTTAATAGAAGAGGAACTTTTACCAAGTAAAATTCTGTTTTGTGCAATTTCAAATCTTTAAAAAGCGTCTATTTTTTTGACCATTTCATTTCGTGAAGCTTCTTGATTTCTTGCAGTAAATCACCTTCCGCAGGACCGCGGCCTTCGATCTTTTTAATAATGTCTTCAACCGGTAAAAAGTTAATCGGTGCAGCTGGAAGATCATATTCCTTTTGCCATTCTCCCAACTGTTTGGCAGAACTCAAATACACTAAACCTCCGATTCCCACCCAACCTTGCGCAGCCGAACACATCGGACAATGCTCACCAGTTGTGTACATTGTGGACTTTGCTCGTTCTTCTTCCGATAAATTTTCTGCTGCCCAATACGCCAAATCAATTTCCGGATGCGCCAGAATTGTTTTTTCATTCACGCGGTTTCGCGCTTCTGCAATAATTTCTCCAGCGTCATTGACCAAGACTGAGCCGAAAGCTTCATCGCCAGCTTCCACCGACTCTTTTGCCAATTCCAGACATCTTCTCAAATATTTTTCGTCAGTTGACTGAATCGGATTTTTGATTATTTCCATGTAATATTTTTATGGATGTTAATATAAAAAAGATTTTCCTAAGAATAAAAATCCGCCGCAACGCGATACGTGTTGGTATGTGCGTTGATGATCGTTTTTATTTCGGGAGAATAACCGCCGCCCATACTGCACTGAACGGGAATTTCAAATTTTTTGCAATGAGAAAAAACAATTTCATCGCGGGTTTTACAACCTTCCAAAGTGCAGTTCAGATTTCCCAGTTTATCAGATTCCAAAATATCAACACCACTCAGATAGAAGATAAAATCAGGTTTTTCCTGGTTAATAAGTTTTGGGACAAATTCATTGATTACCTCCAGATATTCATGGTCAGAAGTTCCGGTGGGTAGTCCAATATCCAGATCAGACGTTTCTTTTTTAAACGGATAATTGGTTTGACCATGCACGGAGAATGTAAATACGTTTGGATGATGCTGAAATATTTCCGCCGTTCCATTTCCCTGATGAACATCCAAATCGATGATGAGAATTTTGGTCGCCAATTGATGGTTTATTAAATACGCCGCGCCAATAGCCTGATCATTCAGCATGCAAAAACCTTCGCCTCGATTGGTGAAAGCATGGTGTGTTCCACCAGCGATATTAAATGCAACTCCAGTTTGTATCGCCTTTTCGCAGCCTGTGATGGTTCCCTGCGCAATTCTAAATTCCCGTTCCACCAATTCTGCAGACAGCGGGAAACCAATCCTCCGTACCATTTTTGCATCCAAGATTAAATTTAATAAACGCTCCACATATTGTTGGTCGTGAACAGCATAAATATGTTTTAGATCAGCAGGTTCGGGTACAAAAAAATCATGTTCTTCCACAATTCCTTCCAATAATAACTGTTGCGGGAGCAAGTCATATTTCAACATTGGAAACTTGTGACCTTCAGGCAATGGATGTTTGTAAATGGGATGATACGCAATCGGTAACATTGATTTCTTATTTTAAAGAATATAAAGTTTGATCAAGAATTGTTTAAATTTTAAACAGCTTTCCATATTTTAATTATTGCTGATATGAGGTAGAGAGTGATTGAAAACCACCTGACGGAACTATAAATCTTTTAATTAAAGAATTTATCGAAAAATGAAACCACCTCAAGCTAATTATCTCCAAAGTCTTTCTAAAAAATCCAAAGCATTCTGACTGCTTACTTTCTTCATTTGTTCAGCACCAAATTGCTCTTCCAAAACTTTATTGATTTCAGGATAGCAACTGGCGTTTCCATGTGCCGAAAAATAGAAAGGAATTCTTGACTTGTCTGGATTGTCTTTGGTGTAAAAATAATCTGCTCCATAACAAATCGCTTTTTCTGCGCCTAAGGAAATTCCATGCGCAACGTGTTCTTGTAAAGCTTCCACGTTATCTGGATTTAAAAATGCGCGCACAAAGTTAAGTCCGATCAATCCTTTTTGATGAATTATTTCTTTCGCCACATCATCGGGTAAATTCCGTTTGTGATCATAAACCGGACGGTAATTTGAATGACTCGCCATAATCGGAACGTCGATGTTCTGTTTAGAAATATAGTTTAAAATATCATACGCCAAAGCATCACTCGTATGCGAAAAATCGATGGCAATGTTTCTGTTGTGCATATAATCGATTAAAGCTTTTCCGTCGTTTTTTAAGCCGGCAGTGGAGTAGTTGCCGCCACCAAATCTATTTTCAGCGTGATGCGTAAATCCAATATAAAGGATCGAACCTACGTTTTCAATGATCTTTTCTAAGTTTTGAAAACCTTCTTTCAAAGAAATATTCTCATCACAAAACGCCGAACCACTTTCTACCGAAGCCAGCATTCCGATATTTTCATTCGTTCCAAAATTTGCTAAATGATGTTTTTCGAAACGGTATAATTCGTTTTCTTCCTCATTTAAATTCTTAAAAATTTCGCTTTGTTTTAATCCAAATTCATGACTGTTATTTTCCACGGGCGCAAAAATCGCCATGATTTGTAACTTCACATTTCCCTTTGTCAAATAGGGAACTGCGCAACCAACATCTTCGGTATTATAAATGCTGGATTCTGGACGCGTCATATAACTGAGTAAGTCGCAGTGGAGATCGATTACAGGTTGATTCATGAAAAGTTTAATTTTTAAGAATTGCCAGCTTGTTAGTGCTTGACAAAGAATTCTTTGTTATTTAATCTACTAAAATACCACTTTTGAAATAAGAGTACATTTTTTTGATTCGAAAATATTTTCAGTCAAAGACGCAAAGTGGTTTTTCTCTCGTATAAAGGACAAGACAGTGGTTTTTATCTCGTCTACAGTTCAAGACTGAGGTTTTCATGCAAACTCGCAATGATTTTCATCTCGTCTTTATAGACGATACAATGGTTTATTAAAAAGGAGATTCCGGAGGAATCGCATCTCTGTAGGTTATATTAGGGGATAGTTAGGGCGTTCCGGAGGAACGCTATCTTTTTTGATAAGTCGCTTTGCTCCATCGACAATTAATTTTTCGCTCGGTTCAAATCAATTTGCTCCTTTCTTTTCAAACGGGTTACAAATTGTCCTGTTTTTGTTGGAGTGATTTTGGCTATTCGAAACAGAATTTTAAAGTTGTCGAGTTGAAAGCTTGCGCAGCATATTCCTGACTTTGATTCAGGTTGAATGTTTTTTCAACTTAAATTACAAGGTTAAAATCAATTCTTCAATTAATTCAAGGTCGGGAAACTGAGCATTCAATTTCTGCTTAGAGGGAATTAGTTTGGTTTTTTCTCCGGCATCTTTGTTTGCTTCTGATTTGTTTTGTGCGTCCGGATTTTCCAATTCCGGAGTGGCCATTACTCTGGACATGAACCAAATTGTCCCTTTCCCTTTCAAGGCTTTGTTTGCCCACATAATACCTAAAACCAATCCTAAAATAGCTGCAATAATTCCTAAAATAAGAGTGATTGAACTTGGATTGGGGAAATAAATTAAAGCTCCAATTATAATCCCAATAAGAAAGGGTGACGCTACGATTTGTAACCAACCGATTGATTCTGTTATTAATTCAAAAAAATTTTTCATTGATCTATATTATTTTATTGTATTGTTTTTTTTGATAAAAAAGAATCATCCGCCACGACGAACAAGAATGGAAAAAATTTTTCCAATTATCACATTCACAAATTAATATTTATTCTTCATTCATTTTTCTTGATAAAAAAGAACCAAAAAATCAAGACCAGAAACTTACCTAAAATTAGAATTTAATTCTAAGACTACCAAACTCGGGCGGAAACTTTAATTGTCTCTTCTATTAAAGATTTTTTCCGCCACTCAAACACTGGAAGTTTGCCTCACTATATTTTATTTTTTTTTTTGAATCGGCCAACCTCCTTCGTCGGTTTCTTCACGAATTAATTTCTAATTTTTTTAACAGCTCCGTTTCCTAAGTCATTCAAATACGAGTTTGTTTGAAACTGATGAATTTTGTCATTCAGAGCGGAACAAAGTGGAGCGTGGAATCTCAATTTCCCATATCTTATATAATCTTTTTTACTCTTCATTCTTTTTTCTTGATAAAAAAGAACCAAAAAATCAAGACTGGAAACTCACCTAAAAATTAGAACTTGATCCTAAAATTTCCAAACTCGGGCGGAAATGTTAGTTTTTTTCTTCGATTAAAGATTTTTGCCGCCACTCAAACACTGGAAATTTGCCTCACCACTTTTTATTATTTTATTTGAATCGGCGAACCTCCTTCGTCGGTTTTTTAGCGGCCCAAATTCTAATTTTCTTAACGGCTCCGTTTCCTAGGTCGTATGGGAACTAGTTTTTAAAATTCTCAAATTGCCAAATTCTCAAATTGCCACATTAGCACATTCTCAAATTCTCCCTAATCCATCGTCAACAAAATCTTACCGATATGTTCGCTGCTTTCCATTAATCGGTGGGCTTCGGCCGCTTCAGCGAGCGGGAAGGTTTTGTAGATGATGGGATGAATTTCTTTTGAATGAAACATCGGCCAGATATTTTTTTCGACGTCTTTGGCGATCTGGGTTTTTACGTCGGCGGTTTGGGGTTTTAGAAAACTTCCCGTCACCGTGAGATTCTTCGCCATAATGGTGAGCAGATTAATATTCACATCCATGCTTTTCATGCCGTTGATGTAACAAAGTCGGCCTTTTTTATTCAGAATTTCGAGATTCTTTTGGGTGTAATCTCCACCGACCATGTCTAAGATGACATCGATTTTCTCGTCTTTCAGAAATTCTTCGAAAGCCTCTTTTTTGTAGTTGATGACTTTGTCAACGCCCATTTTTTGGAGGAAATCCACTTTTTCATCCGTTCCTGCAGTAGAGTAGGTTTTGCAGCCCCACGCTTTTGCCATTTGCAAGCCCATGGTTCCGATGCCGCTGGTTCCGCCGTGGATCAATAATTTTTCACGCGGTTGAAGTTTGCCCAAATGAAAGACGTTAAACCAAACCGTAAAAACCGTTTCGGGAATTGCCGCCGCGTCGGTCAAACCGATTCCTTCGGGAATGGGAAGACAGTGGGAACTGTCGACTGTTACATATTCGGCATAACCGCCGTCTGCAATGAGTGCGCAGACTTTATCGCCGACTTTTTTATCTTTTACGGCGGAACCGATTTCTGTTATTTCGCCCGAAACTTCTAAGCCGGGAATTAAAGTGGTCGGCGAACCTTTGCCGTAAGTGGCTGTGTTTTGTCGCGTGATAATATCGCTGCGATTGACTCCTGCGGCTTTTACTTTAATAAGCACCTGATTTTCTGCCGGTGTTGGTTTTGGAGTTTCCTGTAATTGTAAAACTTCCGGTCCACCGGATTTTGTGATATGGATTGCTTTCATTTGGTTGGTTTATTATATAGAGCAGTTGTGGGAGTTTTAAACCACAAAAGTCACAAAAGGTTAATTTGCACTATACTATTTAAAGTTAATAAAAAACTATTTTAAATATAGAGGTGACATTAGTTTAAGAAAAATAATACTTTTAAAAGTGCACCTAAGTTCTGAAAATCAAAAATTTTCAACTTTATGATTTAATAGCAGAATGCGAGTTTGTAAGAGCTGTAATTGTTGTTTTAAAATTGATTCTGCATTTTAGTTAATGCCTTAGTTTTAATTAAGGAATCACTTTATATATTGTACTGTCATTATTTCCAAAAACTTCTCTTTGAATACGTTTTGCAAACTCAACCGTTTCTGGGATACTCGTGTTTGTTTTAAAACTTAAATAGGGGATTCTATCTAATTTTTCTGTTTCAAACTTGATATGGTTTTTCGAAGCAAATTTTTCTAACAGTTCTAAGTAAGGGAGCTGAATCTTTTTAAGTGCCCTAAACTCTACATTAAATTTCTCGTCATTCCGGACGAAAAAGAGACTGTCGTATCCATTTGCAGTGATTCCAATAAAATTAAAGTCGGTTTTACCCTCCAGGACCAGATTGAGTTCTTCAGATAACTCTTCCAATTGAATTTTTTTTGCAGTAAATCGATCTCTGCGTTTTTCAGTTTTATCATTTGTACCTAATTTTTTGACGCTGTTGATAATGGATTTAAATATATTCATATTGATTTAGCTTTTTAATCCAACGCTCTTACTTGCTTTTTGCTTTCTGTAATTCAAGACGGAAAACTTTACTGTCTTTTAAAAGTTCTGCCTCTTTACTTTTCTTATCCATTTGAGTGAAAATCTCTTTTTCAGTTTGCTTGATTGAAAATAATTTGGAGTTTTCGAAATAAAACCGACCTATGTAAATGGATTCTAGTTTTGTGTGATCCAATCCAGTTACTTGATTTGATTGGTCTTTTATAGCTGCAAATTGATCCTGCTTTTCGAAAACGAAAATTAATTCATCGTCTGAAAAGAAATATTCGCAGGTTTTCATTCCGTAAGAAAATCCGAAACTGTAAACGATTTTTTTTAGTTTTCCATTTTTATAATAACCGGAAAGTTCTTGTCCGCCATCAGTTGTTTCATTTTTTACGTTCACAAAATAGTCGTTATCTAATTTTTTGATCTGATAATTTTTTTCTGTATTGATGGCTTCAACCTTTTTGCGAACTGCAGCAATTCTTTCTGCTGTTTGTCCGAAGAGTAAAGTTGTTAAAGTTACAAATGTTAGAAGGAAGAGTTTAGTTTTCAATAATTTATAGAGTGTAAAATAGAAAAACTTGAAAATTCAAAAAAAGTAATTTCATATAATATTTTTATAAATTAAGTTAAACCTTTAAAGATATTTCACAAAGCATGTTTATAATTAAAATAAGAGCAATGCGTTAAAAAAACTAGTTTTTTTAACGCATTGCTCTTATACTTTGCCTTCAGCTTACAAATAATATTTTATAGTAGAAATACTTCCTTATTTTTTATTATTTGTAAGCTGAAGGCGTTATCAAAGTTAGTCTTTTTTTTCGACATTGTCAATAGTTGTAAAGTATTTTTTATTAAATTTTGAATTGTGATTTATGATTAATGTTAATTGTTGTACTAATGTAGACTTCTTGAAATTCCCTATTATAAAAGAATTTATTTGTAAATTTGTTAATTGTTTATAACTTGATTGTAAAATGTTTTATATTTTAATTTAAAATGTCAGTAGCAAAATTTACCCCATACGATTTAAAATTAGTTGAACCAACTTTCAAAAGTAATTTAACAGACTTAATTATTGAGTTAGATTACTTACGAAAAAAACCACTTGGAGGATCAACTCATCCAAAAGTTTTCTTTCAACTCAAACACATTTTTCATACTTTAGAAAGTATTGGATCGGCACGAATTGAAGGAAATAGAACTACGATAGCTGAATACATTGAAACAAAATTAGACGATGAAGTAAATGTTTCATCTGGAATTCAAGAGATTCAGAATATTGAGAAAGCAATGGAATTCGTTGAGGAGAATATTCAAGATAATCCAATTAATACTCTTTTTATTAGTGAGTTACATAAGATGATTGTAGATGGTTTATCTGTTCCACCTTATGGCGAGGGTGATTCTAATCCTGGAATTTATAGAAAAAATAATTTAAAAATAAATCAATCTAGTCATTTACCTCCTGATCATTTTAGAGTGGGTGATTATATGAAAGAATTATTTGATTTTATTAGTGTTGACAATAGTCCAAAATATGACTTACTAAAAGCAGCGATTGCTCACCACAGGTTTGTTTGGATTCATCCATATGGTAATGGAAATGGACGTACAGTGAGATTATTTACTTACGCAATGCTCGTCAAAACTGGATTTAATGTAAACGTTGGTCGAATAATTAATCCAACAGCTGTTTTTTGTAGTAATAGGAATGATTATTATGAAAATTTATCGAAAGCTGATTTAGGTACTGATGAAGGAATTTTAGAATGGTGCGAATATGTATTGAAAGGTCTAAAAGATGAGATTGAAAAAATTGATAAATTAAGTGATTATGAATATTTAAAAAAAGAAATTTTAATTCCTACAATTAATCACTCACTTGAAAGAAAATATATAACAGAAATTGAATCTAAAATTTTGAAAAAAGTTATAGAAATTCAAGTTGTGCAAGCAACTGACGTAAAGGAGTTTTTTAAAGGTAAACATAGCTCAGAAATTTCAAGACAAATTAAAAAACTAATTGATAAAAAAATGATTATTCCTGAAAATGATGGAATGCGTAAATATATAATTCGGTTTGATAATAATTTTCTATTACGTGGAATTATTAAGACTCTTGGGGAGAAAGGATTTTTACCAATAAGAGACTAAAGTTTTATAATTTTTTCATTTTTAATTATTTAAATTTCACTCTCACATACAAATTACTTTTGTTACTATTATTTTTAAATTTCAAGAAGAAAAACCACCCTCCATTCTAGCCCCGATGGAAACGACATCCTTTTTTGTTCCGCCGAAAGGCGGAACAAAAAAGATATAGTCCTTCGACAGGCTCAGGGTAAATTCCCAGCGGGACGAGTCTTCGAAAGAGGCGAAATCTTGGTGCTCCTAAAAACAGGAATAATTCCGTAATTTTGCGGCATGAACGTGAATTTAAATCAAGATACTATTTGTGCAATCGCCACGGCAAACGGAGTTGGAGCTATTGGGATTATAAGAATTTCGGGTAACCAGGCTTTTAAAATTGCAGCCAAAATTTTTGACGGTAAGAATCTGGAGGAGGTGGATTCGCATACGGTTCATTATGGGTTTATCGTGGATAAGAACCAGGTAAAAAGTGAAAAGAGCCAAGAGGAAAGAGAAAAGATAATAGATAATGGACAGGAGATTGACGAGAGTCAAGAATCAAGATCCAAGAACCAAAGTATAGGATTTGAAAGTGATATAAGTACATCCGACATCCGACAACCGACAACCGACAATTCAGAAATAATCGATGAAGTGATGGTTTCGGTTTTTAAAGCGCCGAAAACCTTTACGGCAGAAGATTCTGTGGAAATTTCTTTTCACGGATCTCCACATATTGCGAAGAAAATTCTGGAAGTTTTGGTGAAGCATGGAGCGCGACTGGCGAAAGCCGGGGAATTTACGATGCGTGCTTTTATGAACGGCAGAATTGATCTGGCGCAGGCGGAATCGATTGCTGATTTGATTGCTTCCGAAAATGAGGCGTCGCGGAAAGTGGCTTTGAATCAGTTAAAAGGGGGAATTACGAATGAGATTTCGATCCTTAGAAATGACTTGCTGAATTTTACGTCGCTGATTGAACTGGAACTGGATTTCGGGGAAGAGGATGTGGAATTTGCGGACCGTACCGCCATGAATAAATTGCTGCTCAACTTGCGCCATAAACTGAGCGCTTTGATTGAGAGTTTCCAATACGGGAATGCGCTGAAAAATGGAGTAGAAGTCGCTATTATCGGGAAACCGAACGCTGGGAAATCGACGCTTTTGAATGCTTTGTTGAAAGAGGAAAGAGCGATTGTTTCTGAAATCGCGGGAACGACGCGCGATACGATTGAGGAAGTGATTCATTTGAAAGGAACGGCTTTTCGGTTTGTGGATACGGCGGGACTTCGGGAAACAACGGATATCATTGAGAAAATTGGCGTAACGAAAGCGAAGGAGAAAATTGCTTCGGCGAAAGTACTGTTGTATCTCTACGATGAGCACGATTCTTCGCCTGCAGAAGTGATTGCTTTTGTAAAGGAATTCCACCGCGAGGATTTGAAAATTGTGCTGGTTCATAATAAAGTGGATTTGACCAACGACGAAACTCCAAACGAATTTGACGCCACTTTAAACCTGGAATTGTTTCCGGATTATTGTGATGAATTGTTGAGGATCTCCGCGAAAGATCAAACGGGAATTGAAGCCGTGAAAACGGTTTTGATCGATTACGTGGAGAATTTGAAAGATCAGGAAAGCAATGTGATCATTACGAATCAAAGGCATTTTGATGCCTTGCAGAAATCGCTGCAATCTGTTCTTCAGGTGGAGGAGGCGGTGAGTTCAGGGATTCATACCGAATTGTTGGCGTATGAGTTGAGAAATGCGCTGGAGCAATTGGGAGAGATTTCCGGAGAGTTTACAAATGATGAGGTTCTGGGGAATATTTTTTCTAAGTTTTGCATCGGTAAATAAATCCCGCAATTTTAGACACTTATTTACAATTTTCAACCCTCCAAAAGTCTATCTTTATCCAAGAACATTCTGTTCAAATATTCTATTGATATCTAGAAGATCACCTCAAAATTTTACATGAACAATACCAATTCAAAATACGATTATATCATTGCCGGCTCGGGGTGTGCGGGGTTAAGTTTGCTTTACCGATTGTTGATCGATCCCGTTTTGCAATCTAAAAAAATCCTCGTGATTGATCGCGTTCAGAAAAATGCAAACGACCGTACCTGGTGTTTTTGGGAGGAAGGAAAAGGTCTTTTTGAATCGGTGGTCACGCATGAATGGAAATCACTGATTTTTAAAAATGAAGATTTTACCCGCCAATTTGATCTGGAAAAGTACCGCTACAAAATGATACAGGGAAAAGATTTTTATGACTTTGTTCTTTCCTACGCCTCCAATTTTGAAAATGTAACCTTTAAAAATGAAAATATAAAAGGGATTACTTCAGACGCCCTTGCGGCGACTGTAGAAACTGAGGATAATAGGTACCAAGCTGACTATTTATTCAATTCAACCTCTTTATTTAATCCGAAGATTACAGAAGAAAATTCCTTGCTTCAACATTTTACGGGTTGGGTGATTAAAACTACAGCAGATACTTTCGATGCAAAGGTTGGAACTTTAATGGACTTTACCTTAGATCAAAAACATGGTGCCACCTTCATGTATGTTTTACCCACAAGCCCCACGGAAGCTCTGGTAGAGTACACCTTGTTCAGTAAAAGTGTTTTGCCAAAAGAAGAATATCAAACAGCCTTGAAGCATTATATTAAAAATGATCTTCAGATTTCAGATTACGAAATTACCCATACCGAATTTGGAATCATCCCCATGTCTCTGGCCAAGTTTGAGCGAAAGAGCGATGCTTTTAATCGCATCATCAACATTGGAACAGCCGGCGGTTACACGAAGGCAAGCAGTGGCTATACCTTTCAGTTTGTGCAGAAAAATACGGCACAAATTATCGAAAATTTAGTGCAACAAAAAAATCCAAACCCGGAAAAATCGTTTGATGACAAGCGGTATGAATGGTATGACCGCACTTTGCTGGAAGTTATTCTGTCTGGGAAGATGCAAGGAAAAGAAATTTTCTCGACGATGTTTTCAAAACGCTCGCCGGAAGATATTTTAAAATTTTTAGGAAATGAAAGTACGGTTTGGGATGATCTTAAAATTGTGACTGCGCTGCCAATCGGACCCTTTATGATTGCTGGATTGAATCAACTCTAAAAAATCCTGAATTTATTTTGTAAAATTTTCGTTTTTAATAGATTAGCCTTTTAATTCTAGACAAAGAAAGCGGAAACCATTGGTCAATCGTCGCCTCACATTGAAGTAGAATTGCAATATCAATTTAAAAAAACAGCTCAAAAGAAAGCTTCGTTCAACGCTTTGCTCTGGTTTCACTTGACCACGTTAAATTTTTCTGGAGAAATTAGGTTAGAAAACTTTTCATCGCTACAGAAAACACGATTCTCTTTCACCATTATTTCAATTTGATTATGGCTGTGGAAGAAATATTCTTTCTCTGACTATTAAACAAATTGAGCCATATTCCTTTCCACTAAACAGAGTTAGGCGGTCTTCTGCAATACTATTTAATGCTCCCATTGCATCAAAAAAGTAAACCGCGTTTCCGTTTCATTGGAAACAAAGGACAACGTCGCGCCATGTGCCTGCGCAATTTGATCTGCGATGTAAAGGCCTAAACCCAGCCCGTTTTTGCTCGGACTGTTTCTTTCCCGCTTGAAAGGCGTAAATAAAATTGCCTGCAACGTTTCCGGGATAGGTTCCCCCTCATTGGCCACAGAAATTTCGAGGTTGTCGGGCGTATTGATGGCCCTAAAATAAACCGGAGATCCCGGATTACCGTGAGTCAAGGCATTTGCGAGAAGGTTGGAGGCAAGTTGAGAAATTCGGTCTGCATCACAATGAACCGTTTCCGGAAGAGCGAATTCAGTCTCGATCAGTCGGTTCGGGAATAAGAACTTCAACTCTTCGACTACGTGTTCCAGGAGGGCTTGTAAGTCGACCTCTTGCGGCGTGATCACAATTCCTACACCCATTCGCGTACGCGCAAAATCCATCACATTTCCGATAAGCTCATTCATGCGGTAGGTGCTTCGCTTTAAAATCCCGAGCATTTTTTTCTGGTGCTCCTCTTTAAGTGCGCGCTCTAAAACGCCAACCGTCATGGTTATTGCACCGAGCGGATTCCGCAAGTCATGTCCCAAAACGGCGATCAATTGTTCCCTTAAGAGTACATTTTCCCGTTCAGCTTCCAATTCCTTTTCAGCGATGCTTCTGGCATATTGTAAATTCTGCTCGTACTGCACGCGGTCAGAAGCTTTTAAAAGCGTGTAGTAAATCAATTTTGAACCGTCTTCTTTCGGAGCCGATTCTTTACCATTAATCAAAATTTTTAATCGTTGATCCGAGACACCACTTAATTCCACCAGAATTTCATCAAAATATCCCTGCATTTTCAGAAGGGGTGAAAGATGCGTTTCAAAGTAAATCTTACTCCCAATGGAGAGCAGATCCGAAAACCTTTTGCCTTTTATTTCCTCCGCAGAAATCCCGAGCCAGGCAGAAACGCACCTATTGCTGCGAATAATTCTGTTCTTCTCATCGGCAATGACAAAACCAGAGAAGGACTCTTCAAAGAAATCATCTGCTTCCCGGTGCGAAATACTATTATTTTGAGGGGGATCCGGAATCATGAGAGAAATGCTTTCATGGCTGCAATAGTTTCTTCCGGTGCACTGAGATTGGGGCAATGTCCGGTTGCTTCCATAATGACCAACTGACTGTCTTTTATCTTTTCATGCATATAAATGCCAACCTCTTCCGGCGCGATCACATCGTCTGAACACTGTAAAATAAGGGTAGGAATTTCAACTTTAGGCAGTAAATCTCTTTTATCTGAAAAGAAGGTTGTGCGGGCAAAATCTTTTGCAATGTCGGGATTGGTACGACAAAAACTGTTCGACAGTTCTTCTGCCAATTCGCCACGCTCCGGGTTTGCCATGATGACGGGTGCCATGGTCATTGACCAGCCCAAGTGATTGTTGTCTAAGGCCTCCAGCAATTCTGTAATTTGCTCTCTTGTAAAGCCGCCCACATAATCACCCTCATTGATGTAAGACGGCGATGGACTTACCATTATTAATGATTTGAAAAGACTCGGTGATTGCAAAGAGGCGATCATTCCAATGATGGAACTTACGGAATGACCGACAAAAATAACGTCTTTCAATTCCATTTCTTCACAAATTTCCACGAGGTCAGCGGCATATCCTTCCAGTTCTGAATACTTCTCTGTGGTGTAAGCCGACAAATCAGAATTGCCTGCACCCACATGATCAAACAATACCACTTTATAGTCTTCTTCAAAAGCAGGAGCAACAAAACGCCACATGTTCTGATCACACCCAAAACCATGTGCAAACAGCATCACCTGCGTTCCCTTGCCTTTAACATGTACATTATTTCGTTGAATCGCATTCATAACGGGTAACTACGAGATTATTAATTTTAAAGATTGCAAGATAATTAATAAATTAATACTGCATCTTGTTTATTTTCGAATTAATGTCAATCTAATTTTCTTTAAGCGATCTCTTTATTGCGGAAGTGTTGCGGGATTGTTGCGGAATGTTCCCGAAAAGAGAGGTTTTTGGGAAGGAGTGTGGGAGGAGAGTGGGAGGTGACAAAAACGTAGAGGTGATTAAAAACAATGTCTCAACTAAATAAACAAAAAGACGTTGTTTTGCGTAGGGAAAATATCATGATTTTTTCTTTTATTTTCTTTTTCTGAACGTGCGAACATTTCTTATATTTACAACAAACTATTATACGTGAGATGAAGTTTAACGAAGATTCGAGAGTAAAACTCCCAGCTATTTTGCATTTAATGCGACTGGGTTATCAATACATTTCTTTAAAAGATCAAAATAGAATAGAGGAGAATAATATTTTCTCCTCTATTTTTATTCCCCAGATTTCAAAGATCAATGGTATTTCTGAAGAAGAATCTCATAGATTATTAGATGAAATTAACCTGGAATTAGATTTTGAAGATTTAGGTAAGAAATTTTACGAAAGATTGACGGCCACTTCCGGAATCAAATTGATTGATTTTGAAAACTTTAAAAATAACAGTTTTCACGTTACCACCGAATTAACCTGCAAATCCGGTGATGAGGAATTCAGACCAGATATCACCATTTTAATCAATGGTTTGCCACTGGCTTTTGTTGAAGTTAAAAAACCGCATAATAAAGAAGGAGTTATTGCAGAACGAAATAGAATCAACACCCGTTTTAAAAATAAACATTTCCGTCGCTTTGTAAATATATCCCAGTTACTCATATTCTCCAATAACATGGAATATGAAGATGGTATCGTAGAACCGATTTTTGGGGCTTTCTATGCAACTCCATCTAATGATCAGGTTAACTTTAATTATTTCAGAGAGGATTTAGAATATCCCGTAAAACAAACTTTATTGACTTTATCAGAAGATATTGAAAATCAAGTTTTAAAGGATAATAATATTGTGGTGATTAAAGATAGTCCCGAGTATATCATCAACAAACAGGATAAAACACCAACAAATAGAATTCTCACTTCTTTATTGAGCAGAGAACGTTTGCAATTCATCTTGCAATATGCGATTGCGTACGTAGAAGAAGAAAATGCAGGAAAGATCTCTTATCAGAAGCACATTATGCGCTATCCGCAGTTGTTTGCAACTCAAGCGATATCTTCGAAATTAGACCAAGGTCAAAACAAAGGGATTATCTGGCATACGCAAGGTTCAGGTAAAACGGCTTTAGCATATTATAACGTAAAATATTTGACCAACTATTTCGCAAAAAAACAAATCATTCCTAAGTTCTATTTCATCGTCGACCGTTTGGATTTATTAATTCAATCATCCAGTGAATTTGCGAATCGTGGATTGAAAGTTAATCAGGTGAATTCTCGTCAGGATTTTATTAAAGATTTAAAAGTGGTTGGCGCGATTCATAACGATAGCGGTGTGCCGGAAATTACGGTGGTGAATATTCAAAAATTTAGTGAAGATGCTATTTCTGTTAAAGATCTGAATTATGATATCAATGTGCAGCGGATTTACTTTTTAGATGAAGCACACCGAAGTTATAATCCAAAAGGAAATTACCTGGCAAACCTCATCAATTCTGATCGGAATGCCGTGATCATCGCTTTAACAGGAACGCCTTTGTTACGAGAAGTTGCCAAAGATTATGATTCTAAAATGCTCTTCGGTAATTATTTTCACAAGTATTATTACAACAGTTCTATTGCCGATGGTTATACTTTGCGTTTGATAAGAGAGGAAATTGAAGGAAGTTTCAAAATCCAGATGCAGGAGGTGATGGAAAAGATTAAAATATTGAAAGGTGAAATTACCGCCCGAGATATTTATGCTGACAAAAAATTTGCCGACCCACTTTTGGACTATATCACCAAAGATTTAATTCAGTTTAGAAGAGATCAACAGGATACTTCTTTAGGTGGAATGGTAGTTTGTGATTCTGCGCCGCAAGCAAAAGAATTGTTTAGATTATTTCAGGAGAAATATGGCGAACAGGAAACTGATGCTAGTCTTTTGATGGTAGCTGAATCTAAACCAAAATATGGACATAACGAAGAGCCGAAATTAACTGCTGCATTAATTCTGCACGACGAAAACGATAAAACCATTCGCAAAGATTTGATTGGCGCGTACAAAAAAGCCAAAGTTGATTTGCTATTTGTTTACAATATGTTGCTCACTGGTTTTGATGCCAAACGTTTAAAGAAATTGTATTTGGCAAGAGTTATTCAAGATCATAATTTACTGCAGACTTTAACCCGGGTTAATCGTCCTTATAAAAAATACAAGTACGGATATGTAGTAGATTTTGCCGATATCTCCAAAGCATTTGACCGAACTAACAAGATGTATTTTGATGAGTTGCAGGATCAGTTAGGCGATGAAATGGAAATGTATTCGCATCTTTTTAAATCTGAACAGGAAATTAAAGACGAGTTAAAAGAAATCAAGGAAACCTTATTTCATTACGATACCGAAAACAGAGAATTGTTCTCTCAGCAGATTGAACAACTGACCGACAAAAAAGAATTATTGCGTTTAGTAAAAGCGTTGCGAACGGCAAAGGAATTGAAAAACATTATTGCCGTAAATGGTTATGATGCTTTGCACGGAATTGAAGATTTTAATGTCTTAAATGGTTTACTTCTTATTGCCCAAAACAGAATAGATAATCTTAATTTCGTAGAAAGTATAGGAAATGAAGAAGCTTCTAAAAATCTGCTGAATACTGCGCTCGAAGATATTATCTTTCAGTTTATAAAAATTGATGAAAGTGAATTGGTTCTTGCCGATGAATTCAAAGATATTCTTCGTAAAGCCAGAGAATCGCTGCAGCATAATTTCGATCAGCAGGATGTACACTTTGTTACGTTACGGGAAGAATTGGAAAGACTTTTCAAAAAGAAAAATCTGAGCGAAGTCACCCAAAACGATATGGTGGAGAACATGCATTTGCTCCAAAAGATCTACGATAAAGCCAAAGAACTCAACCGTAAAAATGCTTTGCTAAAAGCTAAATATGAAAACGACGAAAAATATACGCGTATTCATAAACGCTTAAAAGAAAAGGGAACTTTGAACGCAAAAGAAAGCCAACTGCACCGTGCCTTAATGCAAGTGAAACAACAGGTGGATGAGAAACTCATCAACCAAGATGATTTGCGTAAAAATGAACCTTACTTCAAATGCTATCTTCTGCAATTGGTGGTACAGGAATTCAAGAAGAACGAAAATATTCCTTTGGATTATGCCACCACAGAAACTATTAATAATATGATTGCAAACGAGTATTTGCAACAATATCAATATAACTAAAATATGACCCACGATATTCAATTCATTACCAAGACCAAGTCGCTCATCGATAATCTGAAAAGTGTTTGCGCAATTTATGGTTTGGGAAATGATGGCAACGAATTTAAGATTATCACCCAGGTTTTTCTTTATAAATTCTTAAACGATAAATTCAGATATGCCGTAAAGCAAGAAATGCCTGCAATTGTTGAAGATGAAAAGAAATTCTCTAAAGCATTACGAGATTTACCGGAAGATGATTACCAGTTTTTATTAGCTGCTTTAGATCCTAATATTCCAAGACTTCAACCGGAACATTTGATCTCTCATTTGTTTTCTAAACAGAATGATGGTGATTTTGCCAAACTCTTTGATGATACTTTGCGCCAAATCAGTATTCAGAATGCAGAAGTGTTTTCTGTGAAATCATTTACAGGTGCGAAAGATATTTTGTTCGATGAATTAAGCCAGTTTATTTCGGACAGTTCACAGCGAGATGCCTTTTGTAAAGCCTTGATCAATAAACTCTTCGAATTTAGTTTTGAAGAAATGTTCAAGCAGAAATATGATTTCTTTGCGACCATTTTTGAATATTTAATTAAAGATTACAATACCGATTCGGGTGGTAAATATGCCGAATATTACACCCCACATGCGGTTGCCAGAATCATGGCGCAAATTATGGTGCCGGAATCGGTGAAAGGCGCTAAATGTTATGATCCAAGTGCGGGTTCAGGAACTTTATTGATGAGTCTTGCGCATCAAATTGGGGAAGAAAACTGTACCATTTATTCGGAAGATATTTCCCAGAAGTCGAGTAATATGTTGAGGTTGAATTTGGTTTTGAATAACCTGACGCATTCCATCCCGAATATTATTAAAACCAATACCATTGCACAACCTTATTATTTGGAATCTAAATTTGATTATATCGTTTCGAATCCGCCGTTTAAATTAGACTTCTCTGATTTTCATGCAGATTTAGATAAAGATGCTTTTAAGAAAAGATTCTTTGCCGGAATTCCCAATATTCCTAAAAGTAAAAAAGAAGCAATGTCGATTTACCTGATGTTCATTCAGCACATTATGTACAGTTTAAACGATAATGGAAAAGCCGCTATTGTAGTTCCTACCGGATTTATCACGGCTCAATCGGGAATTGAAAAAAAGATTCGCGAACGCTTAATTGACAACGGCTGGTTGCGAGGTGTGGTAAGTATGCCGAGTAATATTTTTGCCAGTACCGGAACCAATGTTTCGGTTTTGTTTCTGGATAAAAAAGCAGACAACCAACATATTGTTTTGATGGATGCTTCTAAATTGGGCAACACTATTAAAGAAGGTAAAAACCAGCGAACAGTTTTAACCACGGCTGAAGAAGACGAAATAATTTCAACTTTTAATCAAAAAGAAGCAGTAGAAGATCTATCTGTTGTGGTAAGTAAAGAAGAAATTGCAGCCAAGAATTACTCTTTTTCTGCAGGGCAATATTTTGAAGTGAAGATTGAATACACTGATATTACGGCGGATGAGTTTGCGACTAAAATGGAAAACTTTGAAACTCATTTAACAAATCTTTTTGCGGAAGGAAATACACTTGATCAGGAAATTCAGAAACAATTAAAAGAATTGAAGTATGAAAGAAACTAAATTATCTTCAGTTATCGATGTTATTTCTATGGGACCATTTGGTTCAGATATTAAAGTTGATAATTTTATCTCACACGGAATACCAGTTTTAAATGGTTCAAATTTAACTAGTCATAAACTTGTTGAAAATTCATTCAAATATGTCTCGCTAGAAAAGGCAAACAAATTAGGAAAAGCCAATGCATTTAGAGGTGATATCGTTATTACACATCGGGGCACATTAGGACAAGTTGCATATATTCCCTATAATTCTAAATATGAAAGATATATAATTTCTCAAAGTCAATTTCGAGTTCGTTTTACCGCAGATTTAGATCCAGTTTATTTTTCTTACTTAATGAAAAGTGATTATGGGCAAAAAAAATTAATGTCATTTAAAAGTCATGTTGGTGTACCTGCTTTAGCGCAGGCAACATCTAATTTTAAAAGACTAGAATTACGATTACATGACATTATAAACCAAAAACAAATCGCTGCGGTCCTTTCTGCTTTAGATGATAAGATTGAGTTGAATAATAAAATCAATATCGAATTAGAGCAAATGGCAAAAACGCTTTACGATTATTGGTTTGTGCAGTTTGATTTTCCCGTGGCTTCGACAAGCTCAGCCACCACGGACACTGAGCTTGTCGAAGTGACCGATAAACATGCTAAAGGGTATAAATCTTCCGGCGGAGAAATGGTTTATAATGCTGTTTTGAAGAGGGAGATTCCGAAAGGGTGGGAAGTAAAAAGATTATCAGAAATTGCAAATATAACAATGGGCCAATCTCCTGCTGGAACTTCTTATAATCAAGATAAACAGGGGATGATGTTTTTTCAAGGATCTACCGATTTCGAATGGAGATTTCCAACAGTTAGAATGTATACAACTGCACCAACAAGGTTTGCTCTGGAAGGTGATATTTTGTTAAGTGTAAGAGCACCAATAGGAACAATGAATGTTGCCTCAACTAATTGCTGTATTGGTCGTGGTTTAGCAGCGTTGAATAGTAGGGATGGCTATAATTCTTATTTAATATATCAAATGAATTATTTCAAAAAGAAATTCGATTATTTAAATTCGGTAGGAACTACATTCGGCTCATTAACAAAAGATGATTTATATAATTTAGAATTGGTTTATCCATCAAAAGAAATTTTAATAAATTTTGAAAAAATTGTTTCAACATTTGATAAAAAAATCAAGATAAACTCTTTACAAAACCAAGAACTCGCTTCGTTGCGGGATTGGTTATTGCCGATGTTGATGAATGGTCAGGTTAGGGTTGGGGAGAGTGATGGTGAAGGTTTGGGTTTGGTTGCGGAATCGCAATCGTATTATAATAAATAACAAAATTAAAAGGCCGGATGAAAAAAAATTATCTTCTTTATTTAATACCTATTTTATTTTCAATTATTATAATCTTTGGCATTCCAGATAAATTAAAAGTATTAGATGATTATTTGCATTTAAGGGATAAAGATGCTAAAGATTTTTTTGCGTTCATTTTAAGTTCAATTGCTTCTCTCTTTGGAATTTTAATCGCTTTTGTAATTTTAAGTGTAGAAAATAGTAAAGAAAGAATAGAAAATAAAACTCAAGTAAATATTTTAAATAATCCTAAATTAAGGAACTTCATACAGTTTTCGATTGGTTCATTAATAAGTCTTTTTATAGCGTATTTTATCATTAACGATTTTAAAGATGGTACTGCTCTAACGATGGGATATTTATCAGGTTTTCTTTTTATTATATTTTTGTGCTATTTATATCCATTTGTCACTGTACTCATAGATAAATCCAGCCGTATTGGTGGTAATTTAAAGATAGCAAAAAAATTAGATTTTAATGCATTCGCTAATAATTCTCGGTACAAGTCTTTTTCAGAAGTTAAAATTACAGAAGATAATTCGATTGCAAATATTAAGGATGAAATAGATGATTATATTTTAAAAGATGAAATTAAATCATACCAAGTTATTTACTCTCAAATTGTTGATAATGCATGTATAGAGATTGGTGATGGATTAGATGGAGAAAGGACTTCTCAAATCATTGATTCGCTATTAGCTTTATGGAAAGAGAACGCTAAAACTGCAATTAGAGTAAATGATTCAAGTTTTTTCGATTTGTTCTGGGTAGTTATTGTAAAAAGAATTTATTTACATTTTGCTGAAAAAAAAATTGACCTACATGATTCCCAAGAATTGAGTTTCTTTTTGCATTTAAATCTGCCGTCATTTTATGACAGATTAAATAATGGAATATCATTAGATGTGGCGATAGATAGTTTAGAGAAAAGTTTATATGAAAATTTAAAAGAAAATTTCGGAATCGTGGAGGATATTTCAGAAGTGGAATTTCACGGTGATTTTGATGGAGGTTTACATTGGGATTATTTAGTTGACATTTTAAGTGACATAGTTAGACTCCAAGATATTGCATTACTGATAAAAGATAAGATTGCCTTTGAGAATGTAAATGATCGAGTAAAGAGAATTATTATGAACATTCTTTTCGAATTTAATCATTTAGGTAAAAGGCAAAAAAGTGAACTTATTTGGAAAGCTCAACTGAATTCTTTTTTGATTTCTGAAAATTCAATAGAGAGTGGTTTATTTTACGACAGTTTGAAACCATTTGACAATAGCGATCATTTCATTGAGCGAATAGTTGAAGGTCAATTTTTAGAGACTAAAACCATTCGATTATTAATTACTTCGCTTGGAAACACTTATAAGCGATTGCTACATCATAAAAAATTGCATACCGATTATTATTTAGGAACCTTACACGATTTTAAAAGTATTGGATTGAGTAGTGTAAAAAGATATAATGAGACTGTACTAGATAAAAATGTTGTCGATTATTTCCAATGCTATTTTCTGGAACTGAAGACAATAATAGAGTCAAAAGGAATTGAAAAATATGAAAAAGAGTACAGCGATTTGAAATCTCATATTGATCATTTTATTAGAAGTATTGAACGCTACAAACCAGATACAAATTTACTTCTGGAATGGGTTAAGCTTCAAGAAAGTTTTACTTTAGTTGAAAATGAAACTTTGACTAATTCTTGTTGGAAAATTGAAAAATTATAATGTCTTAAAATAATCTATTATTTATGATTAAGAACAAGAAAAATTGATATTCGACCGATTTAAAATATTATTATGAAAGCCATAGCTCACAAAAGAAAATGTAATTAATGGAAACACAATTTCAATATATAGTCAACTTAGCAAAACAATATAACACTTATTCTAAAGATTCCGCAGTTTTATATCAGGCATTAAATGATTTACCAGAAGAGATAGTGGCAGAAATCTATAAAGATTACGGCAATCCAGAAAATAGATTTCAACCCGTCAATGTGTTGCGTGCAGAAGTAGCACGTCAGTTACAAAATGGCGTGAAGGTAGATGCAGCATTAATTGACCAAATTAAAGATAAAATAAGATCAAAGGATGTTACTTATTTCGATCATTTAGCTTCCCTATTTTTAAATGAATTACTGGATTACCCAATTGGTAAAAGAGATATGTTTGCAAATTGGCAAAAGCCCTGGGCAATTTTCCATACTTTCTTTTATAATAAGTGGACAAAGCAAAAGGAAAATGTTCAAAATTATTTAGACCAGATCGGGACTGATTTAATTGAGAAATTAGATTTGAAAGAATATGTCTTTCATAGAGTAGATTTTCAAGGTGCATCTAATTTTGGATCCGAATATTGCTGGCTTGCACTTTATCCACATATTAAAAATTCACACCGCGATGCTTACCAGTTTTTTTTAAAAATCAGTGAAAGTCCAGAAGTAGGAATTGTTGCAGGACACTCCATAAAAAAACCGCAAGGGAATCAATTTGTAAAAATTAACAACTACAATAAAGTAATCTCTTATTTTGAAAGTATAAAAGGCGAAATTATCAGGCTTAATAAGGAAAGCAGGAACTATTTTAAATTCGCTCCCGGCAGTCAGGCAGCTGAATGGGAGGATTTCTATTCTAAGAATATTGCCGCGCTTAGTTATTCAAACTTGAATGTGGGCGATCTCTCAAAATGTAATTCTATAGAAGAATTAAAAGCCATTGCAGAATTTCCGAAAGACACTAAATCCAATCAAATCTGGAATCTTTGGATGTTTAAATCTGCAAATATTGGGGATGTTATTTTTGCTAATAAGGGCGTAAATACTTCTCTAGGAATAGGAATTATTGAGGGAGATTACTACTACGATGCAGATGCCACTTCTTATCACCATAGACGGAATGTACGATGGATAACAAACAAAGTGTATCAATATAAACCTAATACATATAGTGATTATGCCACGTTATTTAGACCTGATACATTTAGCTCAACAAAACCTTGGGAGTACATTTTAAGCGAATATGCAAGACTCTACCCAGAATTAGTACTCGTTTTTGAAAAATATAATCTGATCTTTAATAGACAAAATGATATAAAAGCGGATGAAGTTATTGAAGAAGAAGCAACAGATGAATTAGAAGAGCCGATCAACTTTTGGTGGCTCAATGCTAATCCGAAGATTTGGAGTATTGCAAGTCATCAAACTGAAGAACTGCAAACCTACACAACATATAATGAGAAAGGAAATAAACGCAGAATATATAAATATTTTGAACAAATAAAACCCGGCGATATAATCATAGGTTATGAGAGTAGTCCTACTAAACAAATCAAAGCCATCTATGAAGTTACTAAGGGTATTCATAATAGTGATAAGGGAGAAGAAATAGAATTTCAATTGATCTTAAAATTAGAAATTCCAGTGAGTTGGAACGAATTAAAAAATAACCCGGAATTACAGAAGTGCGAAGTATTTAATAACAATCAAGGAAGTCTATTTAAATTAACGGTTGAGGAATATGAAATTATTCGAGAGATCATAGATAATAAGAATATTATTAGTGAAAAATTACTCCAAGAGAGTAAAGTTAAGAAATACAATTTTTCCGAAGATGAAGATAAGCCTTTCATTAGCGAAGAGCAGTTTTTGAAAACGGTCTCTCTTTTAAAAAGAAAGAAAAACATAATATTACAGGGTCCACCCGGTGTTGGTAAAACTTTTATTGCAAGAAAACTAGCTTATGAAATAATGAAGGAGATGAATGATGCCAATATCGAAATGGTTCAGTTTCATCAATCCTACAGTTACGAGGATTTTATTCAGGGATTACGGCCTACCCTAAAAGGCGGTTTTGATATTAAAGAAGGAATATTTTACACCTTTTGTAGAAGAGCATTAGCACATCCTGAAAGGCAATTCTTTTTTATCATCGATGAAATAAACAGAGGGAATCTAAGTAAGATTTTCGGAGAACTAATGATGCTGATTGAAGCGGATAAGAGAAAGGAAAAATATGCCCTCAAATTAACATATGCAGAAGATGAAGAAGATCGGTTTTATGTTCCAGATAATTTACATATTATCGGAACTATGAATACGGCTGACCGTTCTCTCGCAATTGTAGATTATGCTTTAAGACGACGTTTTGCATTTATAAGTTTACAACCAGATTATGGAATTAATTTCCGTGCTTTCTTATCAGATAATGGACTCTCTAAAGATATGATTGAACACATCTGTTCTTCATTAGTAAAAGTCAATGAAAAAATAAAAGATGATGTTAATTTAGGGGAAGGCTTTCAAATTGGGCATAGTTATTTTTGCGATTTCACTGCTACGGTAGATGAAAATATTTGGTGGCAGGAAATTATTGATTTCGAACTCAAACCATTATTGGAAGAAATCTGGTTTGATGATCTGAACAATGTGGGTGATATGTTGAATTTACTTTCCAGATAATAATGCCAATTCCTATTGAAAACATCTACTATCTTTTGTGCTATGCTTGGAACAAGTTAGAGGAGAAAGAGCGTGTATATGTTTCGGTTGACGATAAAACAGAATTGGTTGACCTGTTCGCTAAGATTCTGATTAATGGTACTAAAATATTGCTTAAAAGGGGTATTGATAAAAGTTACATCGATTATACAGATGAGATTGTAGGAGTGAAAGGAAAACTTCAGATCAGTCAAACTTTAAAGAGTAACTTGTTATTTAAACAGAGAACCGTTTGTACTTTCGACTCCTTTTCCTCTAATATTCTAAACAACAGAATTTTACTTTCTACCCTGTATTCATTATCAAGAACGAAGGGATTAGATAGAGAATTAAAAAAAGAATTATTCAAGTTGCAAAGAATGTTTTCAGGGATTGATTTAATCCAAATTAATAATTCGCTTTTCAGTCAAATTAAATTAAACAGAAATAATCGGTTTTATGGTTTTTTAATGAATGTCTGTCAAATAATTTATGAAAATACATTACCATCAGAGGAAGAAGGTATTTTTAAATTTACTGATTTTACCAGAGATGAACGGAAGATGAATCAACTCTTTGAAGCCTTCATTAGGAACTTTTATCGCATTGAACAAAATAGATATACCATAGTAAAAAAAGAAACAATAAAGTGGAGTTTCAACAGTGAAGATCAAGAAAGTTTTCAGTTTATTCCAAAAATGGAAACGGATATCACATTAGAAAACGGGACTGAAAAAATTATAATTGATGCGAAGTATTATCGGGAAACAATGACCATTAATTATGATAAAGAGAAAATCAAGTCAAATAATCTTTATCAACTATTCAGTTACTTATTAAATCAAGAAGATGAAACATTGAAAACGATGAATGCTAAAGGAGTTCTTCTTTATCCCACCATCGAAAAAGAGTATGATCTACAATATAAATATAAATCTCATATGATTGAAATTAGAACAATAAATTTAAATTCCAATTGGAAACTTATTTCTGAGAGGCTTAGGGAGATTATTGTTTAGATCTAATTTACGATATTTAAATAAGATTTTTCTTTAACGCTAAAATATATTCGTAATGTCTCCAACAAATCCACTTCTCAAATTTACCCAATACTACAAAGCAGAAAAGGAGTGTCCGAAATCCTGCGCAAACTCTAATTTTTGGGAGTATGAAAAAATGTGGGTCGAAAATGAAGAGGAAAGAGCAGAAGATCATCCACGAGTGCTTGAATATAAAAGATATGTATTGCACTTTTATAATGAGGAAGATGGTATTCCGCTTTCATTGAAAGCTTTACTGTATAATCGTTATTCGCATTGGACTGGTGGTCGCGCCTTGGAAGATGATGTGCGTGGCTTTAAGGAATTTCTGCAAGAGAATTATCTGAGGAAAATGTAAGTGGTGCCTTCGACAGGCTCAGGCACCAAGATGGGTTAGTTATAATAATTGTATCATTCTCTCGGTCTGAGCTTGTCGAAACCACGAATATATTGCCTGTGGAAGCCACTTTGCTGTGCCTTCGACAGGCTCAGGCACCAGAAGTTTTTTGATTTTTTCGATATTTAATTTGAATACGGTGATCGAACATTCTTGGTAGTTGCCCTTCGACAAGCTCAGGCACCAGAAGATATTAGTTTATTGACGATATTAGTTTTTTCTATGATGGTCTGGTTCTTATAAATGGTTGTCCCCGTTGTGGTGAGTGAGGTTTTCTTGGTGGTTGAGCCTGTCGAAACCACTACAGCTATACCTTCGACCAGCTCAGGCATCATGAATTCATAAAAAAAACGGTCATGGCTAAAGGTTATATGTATATTTTAAAATGCGCGGACGACAGTTACTACACAGGGAGTACGGTAAATCTTGAGTTGCGGTTGGCACAACATCAAAACGGGGAAGGTGCTAATCATACCAGGAAAAGGCTCCCAGTAGTCCTGGTTTATTATGAAATATATGACAACATTGCAGATGCATTTTACAGAGAAAAGCAGGTTCAAGGTTGGAGTCGTGCAAAGAAAGAAGCGCTGATTGAAAATAGACCTACCGATCTGCCGCTTTTATCTAAAAATAAGCAGGGTGGGGAATGAGTGCTTCGACAGACTCAGGCACCAGATTACTGGTCGAAATTTCTATGAGGTTGAACTTGTCCAAACCAAAACCCCTTCGAATCAATTGTTTTCTTGAGTCGAAGGGGAATTATAATAAAGAGTTATTCGAAGTTTTAATGTGCGGCGCCATGCGACATTACCTTTTCCAAGGCTTCCAAAGTATGCGTGTAATCAACGTAAGCCGCAACATACGCTCTTCCTTCAGCAACGGAATGGTCTTTCACGGTACTTAAGGCTGCTACCTTTTCATATTTTTCTGTAATCACCTTCTGAATATGATTTCCGAGATTATGGAGGAGTGTTTTCACATTACTGTTCGCGATGGTGGTATCTGCCATCTGAATGATCGGTTCTGTAGAACCTGCAGGTTTTAGACCGGTGTAAGGAGCACCTTCAGTTTCTCGGTGATAGCGAACCAGCGTTTCGAAGAAGTGTTTTTCAACGAGGGAATAGATTTCGGCATCTTTATTTTTAAGACTTACCGTTTTATTAAAGAGTTTGATGATTTCTGCTTCTTGTTGCGGTTCAATCCACTTCTTCACAAAGTTTACATTTTCTTTCTCTAAAGCTTTAATGGCGTCTTTAATGACCGGACCATCGTAGGAGTCGCAGTGTGCAAATGCGGGTATACTTATTAATAAAAACAAGAGTCCAAGGATCATACCTGTTCTGCTAAAGCTGTTACTTATTTGTTGTAAGGTTTTCATGATATTGAAATTTTAAGATTAAATATTTTAATAAAAGAGCGAACTGTTAGGTTTTTAATTAAAGTATTGAAATTCTATTTCTTTCGGCATGAGATGTAGCCCTTTGAAGTCGATTTTTACTTTAATTTGATGTTGGGTGTCTGGGGGTACAACAAATGCGTCGCCTTGTTTCAGTAGTTTTTCTTCTCCATTGATTTCGAGCACACACTCTCCTTCATGAATAAAGAGTATGGATTCTAAATTGGCAAGGTGTTTTGGCAAAACAGATCCTGCTTTTGCCTGCATCTGTTTAGCTATTAATTGGTTCCCTGAAGCCAATAATCGGACGGTAGGTTTTGTGATTGGTACCATAACTGTTGTTTTTAATTATAGTACAAAGGTAGGCCGGCAGGCAATCCAAGGGAAGTGCTGGAAGTAGGAAGAATTGGTATAAAGGTCGGAAGATTACGTTCGGTACTCTAAAGGACTTCGTCCAGTGTGTTTTTTAAAGAATTTCCCGAAATGGGAAGGGTCAGAAAAGTTCAAACTATCCGCAATCTGCGCAATGCTCTGTTTTTTGTTCTGCAAGCGCACTTTTGATTCCAGCAACAGCATTTCATTAATCCAGGTTCCTGCCGTTTTCCCGCTTACTTCCTTTATTACCGTAGAAAAATATTTGGGTGTTAAATTCATTTTTTCGGCGTAAAAAGAAATTTTTCTTTCCTCCAAAAAATGTTTGGCTAAAAGTATTTTAAATTGGGAAAGTAGGTTTAAGTTCTGATCTGTCACGGCTTCTTTTTCAGGCACGTGGCGATAATGAACATCATCAATTTCATTCAGAATAATATAGATTAAACTTCGGATAATTTCTGAAGTGTGCGGTGCTACATCGGTCGATTTTTGTTGAATTAAATCAAAATAAGCCGTAAACTTCTGAAACTCTTCTGCATTTAAGGGGACCACTTGCTGGCCTTTTTTTTCAAAGAAATCAAATTGTTCCAGGTAAGTGATGTCGGTTTGACCTTCCAAAAAAATTTCTTTCCGGAAGAAAAAGATTTTCGCTTTATAACCCTCGCCCATATCCGTAAATTTTCGAATTGCTGACGGCGCAAGAGTAAATATCGCAGGTGCTTTGGAGATATGGACAAACAGATCAGATTCCAACTGAATATCTCCCTCGCTCAGCAAACAGATGGCGTAGGCTGAAGTTCGGTGCGCATCTGCAGTGGCACACGCTTTACTAAGGTGAGACATGTGGTACCAGTCGGTGGAATTGAAGTCTGATTCTTCAATTTTCGTGTATTCGATATACGGAATTGATTTCATTGCACTACTAAGTTACGGTAAAATGTGCCTTCGACAAGCTCAGGCACCATTCGTAGTTCTTTCGGTGTTGCCCTTCGACAAGCTCAGGCACCATTCGTAGTTCTTTCGGTGTTGCCCTTCGACAAGCTCAGGCACCAGATCGGTGGTTGGCCTTCGACAAGCTCAGGGACCGTTGAGCAGTTCTCGTGGTGGCTGAGCCTTTCGTAGTGGCTGAGCCTGTCGTGGTGGCTGAGCCTGTCGAAGCCAAAAAAAAGCCACTTTTCAGTGGCTTTGCCTGTTGTGCTAGCTGAGCTTGTCGTGGTAGCTGAGCCTGTCGTGGTAGCTGAGCCTGTCGAAGCTAATTATTATCCGGTAAGAAACTATACTCTTTAGCGTATTCCAGCATCTGCTCCGGAAATGATGTAGGATATTTCAAAACATAATCGGTGACCGTTCCGTTCGTGTTTTTCACAGGTGTAATATAAGGATTGACAAAACCACGGTAGGCGGCCTCTTTATACTGCGCATTGCGCGCCAACACTTCTTTATGAAGCGCCTGATCTACTTTTACGCCATAGTTTTCCACCAGGTTTTTAGCCGCGTTATAATCGCCTTCGGATTTTATACGTTGTGTTTCGCGAAGAAGCTGACCAAAAAGATCGTGCAACTTATCGTAATCCGTAATGTTGAAATAGGTTTTTCCGTTGCGCATCACTTTCTCGATGACATTGTCTTTTTTACCTTTCTCGAAAACCCAGGCGCTGACCCACTGTCGGTTTCGCATATGAGATTCTTCAATATCAGCACCCGGATCCAAACGCACGAGCTGCATCATCAATCCATTTCGGATATAGTTATCGTACGCCGATTTTCCGACGGCTTTCCAGTCATCTACCAAGCCGAGTTCCTGCAACTTCGGATCATAAAGAAAATAAAGTCCTACCAGATCTGCGCGGCCTTCTTCCATGGTGGAAGCGTAGCTTTTCAAAGTTTCTTTCGGCGTGCCCACACCTGGATTAATCTGTCCCGAAGCGTGACCAACTACCTCGTGAAGGGCGGTGTGCAGTTTGCTTGCCAGCTCCCCATACTTTTCGGAAAGTCGCAGTTCTTCCTCATCGTTCACGAATTCCTTTAAACGACCCGAGCCGCCAGCTTGGTTATAGGCATCGATAATATTCCCGAGGGAAACCGATTTTGACCCATATTCCGCACGGATCCAATCCGCATTGGGTAGGTTGATGCCAATTGGCGTGCTCGGTGAAGAATCTCCGGCCTCAGACGCGACCACGACGGTTTTATAACTGACGCCCACCACATTCTTTTTCTTGTGCTGGGGCATTAGTGGCGTATGGTCTTCAAACCATTGGGCCTCATTGGAGAGGACTTCCATTTTCTTGGACATGTCAAAATCTTTGATCTGAACCACACTTTCATAGGAACCTTTGTGTCCCAAAGGATCATTATAGACTTCGATAAAACCGTTTATATAATCGATATTGCCATCGGTAGCTCCGACCCACGCGGTGTTGTAATCATCCCATGTTTTGAGGTCGCCGGTTTTATAATATTGAATCAGCAGTGCCAACGCATTCGCCTGCTTCTGATTTTCCGCTGCTGTCTTAGCTTTTTCCAGCCAATACGTTACTTTGTCAATGGCTGCGCCATACATGCCACCGCTTTTATACACCTTTTCAGTAAGTTTCCCATTTTCCTTCACCAACTTAGAATTGAGTCCGGTGGATAAAGGGCGTTGCGCATCCGGGCTTTTCATTTGGGCGTAATATTTATCGGCTTCTTCCGAAGTCACACCGTCGCCGTAGAAATTGACTGCAGAGCCGCGAAGTAAACCTTTGCTCAAATCGAGATTGACCTTTTTATTGTCGACATTGTTAAATAAAATATCAGCAATCTGTGCGTCCAGTTTCGTGTTGGTATTTTGCAAAAGCTGGTCAAAATAGGCTTTCGAAAAAGTGGGTTTCATCTTCTCGTTGGAGTAGTGGTGATGGATGCCGTTGGCAAACCAAACCCGCTTCAGATAAATTTCGAAATTGCGCCAGTCTTCCGTGTCTTTATCGCCCTTGTAATTCTGGTAAATGTGTTCCAAAGCACGACGGATCGTCAGGTTGTGTTTGTAATTCTGATCATAAATGATGTCGCGGCCTGCATATCCGGCCTGACTCAGATAATAGACGTATTCTTTTTCCTTTAAGGTTAAATCGTTCCAGCCTGGTACCTGATATTTAAGTACTTCAATGTCGGCAAAACGGTCGATACTGTTTCCGTCATTTTTTGCACTTTGTTCCTGTGGAATTGGCTCAGTGGCGGTCTTTTGCTGCGTGGTACAGGAAAATAGCAGTACGGAAGCGAGCGCAAGAAGGGTAATTTTGGATCTTTTCATAATCGTTATTTACACAAAGATATTTATTTTATAAACAATAGAAAAGCCCAGATTCTAAAATCCGAGCCGCTCTTCTTTCACTTAAAAATCCTGAAAAATTACTTGCTATTCCTCAAAGAAATTGTCTTTCGTATCCTCATTTCGTTGAACTTTAGCGTAATAAGAACCGCGTGATTTTCGATCTTTCTCAAACATATCTTTGATGCCTTCTTCATTTTTCTCAAAGATCAAAGTATTGGTGATGGAAAGATGAAGTGCAATCTGATCCACATCGTGATCGGTGCCGATATAAGTGAAAGTCCATTTTTCCTGTTTCAATTTTTCGATGAGTTCCTTAATCTGTTTCCCGGAATATTCCTTGGAGGCATTTTCTTCCCCATCAGTCATAATCGTCACCAGTACGTTAGAGTTTTTTTGATCTTTTACCACCTGGTGTAATTTGGTTACTGCAAATCCAATCGCATCAAAAAGTGGCGTACAGGCATTCGGCTGATACTGTTCTGCGTCGATTTCGTTAAGCTTATCTACAGGATCGATGAAGTGCAGCAATTTATTGGCGAGATTATTAAAACTCACCACCGAGATAAAATGTTCCTGCTCCGGAAACTTTTTCTGAGAACCTTTAATCGACTGCACGGTTTCGTTAAAGCCCGAAATAATCTGGGATTTAATAATGTCCATCGAGCCGCTTTCGTCTAAAATAATGAGATTGTGTACGGTTTGTTTTTCCATCATGATTGTGTTTATTTTTAAATTGAATTTTTGTCGGGGCTGTGTTTTCCTGCTCCTTAAAAATACTGAATTAGTTTGATTAAAGGAGGCTCTATTCAAACTATTTAATCACATCATTTCCACAACCGTTCAAAAAAGAAAAAACGTGGATGATCTACAAGTGAAGGAATTGGAATAAATATTTATTACCTTTAAACCTATGGAAATTTACTCCGATAAATTTGGCCGCGTAATTTGGCTCACTGTAAATCCAACTGAAATTCGGGTCGATCTGCAAGATTTAAATCCAGATTATGAATATGAAAGATGCGCAACAGTTTCCGATGTTGCAGCTGTTTCTAAAGCCTTAAATTGTGATTTTGATAAGGTAGAATCACGCCTTTTAAAGTTGTTGAAAAACCAAATGACGGCGTTCGATTTATTCACCGAGTTTTTAGATAATAAGGAGATTTACTTTGATTATTATTCTGGCTGAGAGGTAAAACAAAGTTCACTTCAGAAATTTTCACCTCGTTTCTAACGTAGCGTTCTGGTTCTATGCTGAAGGTAATTTTTGTACCGTCGGTTAGATTTTGCTCCAGCATATATCGGCTCATATTTTTTTATCACACTCTATATTTCCCACACGACACATCAAATAGCCTTAATGTGTAGTGTACGAGCATTCATATTCTATAATTCATCCACTTAATATAGTTCTAGTCAAACCCTTTTACTTTGCTTGGTGGTGCGAATCGCTGCTGATAAACATTTCATTTCTTTCTTCCGACACTATATCTAAGAACCGATCGTAATGTTTCAGTACATCAGAGATCAATTCATTCTTGGTAAAATATTGAACGTCGTAACCTTCTCGTGTATCTCCAAAATAAGCTTTTGGATAAAAAGCCCCTTTATCCTGAACTTCTGGAATATTATCCTCAGAAACCAGGAAACCAGATACTTTTTTTGCAGTAGTTTCCACTCCATAGACGAAATTATTGATCTTATCATATTTGATTTCTATTTCAATCTTCCTCGGATTGGTATGATGATTAAGGTTTGCTGCAATGCCGTTTTCCGCAAATTCTAATTTCAGTTCGGTGAAGGCTTCTTTCACCACAGTATCGATAAAAAGATCAATCGAGTGACGGTCTTTCGTAGCTACAATTTGTTTCAGGCGGTCTTTCCATAATCTGCCAGACCACGGAACGGTAGCTTTTGAAAACGTACGGTCGTAGTACGCCTGGTCAATGGTTAGCGCTTTTATTAAACTCAAAATAAATAAAAGCAAAATGATCGCGAATGGCAATGCAGTAATAAGCGTCATACTTTGGAGGGCTTTAAGACCTCCAGCATTAAGCAACAGTAACGATAATCCCGCCAATAGTGTACCCCACAAAACGGTTTGCCATTTCGGAGATTTCACGGCATTTTTCGTGGCAATATTGTTCATGACGAAAATACCCGAATCTGCAGAAGTCACGAAAAAAATGATCACAATAAGAATGGTGATAAAACTTGCGATGGTAGAAAATGGCAAGTATTCTAAAAATCGAAACATCAATGCATCAGGGTTTGTAGCCACCGCACTTAGTGCTCCGTTACCCACATTCTCATCAAACCAAATTGCACTGTTGCCGAAAACGGTCATCCAGATAAAATTGAATAACGACGGAAGCAGTAACACCGCTACAATAAACTCCCGGATCGTTCTGCCTTTAGATATTTTTGCAATGAAAAGACCCACATAAGGCGACCAGGAAATCCACCAGGCCCAATACAGGATCGTCCAGTCGTAGAACCAAGGCAATTGCTCTTTGTCGTAAACGTGCGTGGCAAAAGTCAAGTCGAAAAAGTTGCTGATATAATTACCCAAACCTTCAGTGAAACTGCCGATCAAATAAACCGTGGGACCTAATATGAGCACAAACAAAAGCAACGCAACAACCATGGTGACATTAATATTGCTTAATATTTTGATTCCTTTGTCAACGCCTGTTAAGGCTGAAAGTACTGCCAGGGAAACCAGAACTCCGACAATCAGGATTTGATAAAAAAAGCTGGTGTCTGGAACAATATTTAAATGTTGTAAACCCGAATTAATTTGAACAACACCAAAACCCAGGGTCGTCGTTATTCCGAAAAAAGTACTGCACAATGCAAAAACATCGATCGCATTTCCCCAATTACCGTCGGTTTTATTTTTTAATAAAGGATAGAAACAACTTCGTAATGATAACGGAAGTTTCAGCCGGTAAGCGAAATAGGAAAGCGATAATCCGACGAGTCCGTAAATTGCCCAGGCGTGTATTCCCCAATGGAAAAAAGTAAACAGCTGTGCATTTTTTGGTTTGTTCACATATTCGTGGAGGCCAAAGACTTCCGAAGTATAATGTTGCATCGGTTCTGCGACCCCAAAATACATGAGTCCAATTCCCATTCCCGCCGAAAATAACATGGCGACCCAGGAAAAAAAGGAATGTTCCGGCCTGCTGTCGTTGTCTCCCAATCGAATTTTTCCGTATTTGCTAAATAATAAGTAGATTAGGAAAATGACAAAACACGTTACCGACCATACATAAACCCAGTTGAGGTTCACAAATATGAAGTTTTTGATGGTGTCTAATATCGCATCGGTCATCGCGGGATAGAGGACGGAAATTACGGAAACCAATAATATAAAAAGAATGCTGGGAATGAATATTCCCTTATTCAGAGTAGATTTAAACATAGAATTCGTTTATTTTTAGATGGACGTATTCATTTCAAAATATTACTATTTTTTTACAAATAAGGAAAGCAGTGAAACAATATACAAATTAACCTTAATAAATCGTTGAATATAGGCGTAAGGCCTATGTTTAAAACCGACTTATTTTAATCATAGACATTTGTAATTTGCTTATTGTTAATGATTCATACTGAAAAAAAGTTATAAGGTTTTTACAAAATGATTATGGATGAAATATTTCGAGGGAAAATAGCAGTTTTGAATAGATTAGCAATCATTCAAAATTATAAAAATAAAAACATCTTTCAATTTCAAGGTCGTAAAAAAGAATTTTACGTAAATTTAGTACCCAATGGAAAACACCAAAGCGCTTACGACAGTCGTTCAAAATCTGCAGATTGAAGCGGTTGCATCCGCCCAGTCAGATGCAGACCAGTTTGAAATTTTGGTGAGCTTCATTGATGATTTGATTCGAAATGATTTTAACCGCTTATTGAGTATTCTTTATCGCGTGGATATTTCTGAACAGAAATTAAAAATAAAATTGGCTAAAAATAAGGAGACGAAAGTGCGGTCGGCCGAAATTATAGCCCACCTTCTTATTGAAAGAGAAGAGGAAAAAATACTTTCGAGGGCAAAATACCGGCGAGATTAATAATAGGAAGCTCTTAAGGTGGTCATTGAATTTCTAATTTGTTAATGTTCTGACTTTTGAAACCGCTGCTCCTTCTTTTCCGCGCGAGTAGTGCAAAATGCTTACTTTTCAAAATGAATTGAACGCGATATCAAGTCACAAAAAAAGCTTCGATTGAAGCTTTTTAGAAATCTGTTATTTAACTAACTTAATGTTGATTGCAGATAAACCCTTGGGAGATTTTTCTACTTCGAAAGCGACTTTATTCCCTTTCTTGATCATCTCTTCGCAATTATTACTATGGAAGAAAATATTTTCTTTCGATTTATCTTCGGTGATGAAACCGTAACCCTTTTCACTGAAAAAAGTAACGATACCTGATTTAATAGGATCTTCAGCTTCAATCGGCGCCGCGCCTAGCTGTATATTACCCAAATCAAAATCTTCATCATTCCTTTTGTCCGGAGGTGTACTCGTAAACTGACCGTTGGCATCTACGTACATAATCATGTCGTCTAGACCTTTTCCTTTGTCATTACTTTCCTTGCGTTCTTCACGACGCATTGCTTTTTCTTTTTGTTTTTGAAGTTTTTTCTTAAAGTTTTCTTTTTTGGAGAAAGAATCCGCCATATATTTTGTTTTATTTTTAGATTATCTGATAAGGTACAAAATTAATTAATGTGAAGCAATTTTAAGGATAAATTTTAATAAATATTTGCTTTAAATACAATTCTAATTATTTTTTAGTCGAATCGTCTGTACAATTTACTAATTTAACCTCACATTAAGAATGTAGTTATGAAAATCCAGTATTGCTCTGATCTCCATTTCGAATTTGCTGACAATAAAGATTTTCTCGTAAAAAATCCCCTTCAACCTCTTGCTGAGGTGTTGATCTTGGCCGGAGATATTATGCCCTTTTCGCATATGAACAGACATCAGGATTTCCTGACCTATTTGTCGGATCATTTTAAAACGGTGTTTTGGCTTCCCGGAAATCATGAATATTATAAAAGTGATATTAACGATAGAAGTGGAAGTTTTGAAGAAAAAGTTAAGGAGAACATTTTTCTTTTGAATAACACCGTGAAATCTTTTGGGGACGTACAACTTATTTTTTCTACATTATGGTCTGCGATCTCCCCCGAAAATGCAAGTCAGATCGAGGAAGCTTTGTATGATTTTAAATTAATAAGAAAAGGTAAAAACCTTTTTAACGCAACCGACTTTAACCATCTATTTGAAGAAAATGTCGATTTTATACGACGTGTCCTTTCGGAACAAAACGATTCAAAGAAAATAGTAGTGACGCACCACGTCCCAACCTTGTTGAATTATCCGCCGCAATACGAAGGGAGCATTATCAATGAGGCATTTGCTACAGAATTATCAGGCTTCATCCAGGAAAATGAAATTGAGTATTGGATTTACGGTCATCATCATTATAACGCCGAAGATTTCCTAATTGGCAAAACAAAAATGGTGACCAATCAACTCGGATATGTTCAGAACAGGGAGCATTTGGGTTTTAAAAGTGGGGTGATTTTAGAGATTTGAGGAATTTTTCTGCTGGTGTAATTTATTAATATTTTTACGTCCTTTAAAGTTTGCATCTTTAAAAATAAAATTCAGTTTTAATTCAGTATTTAAATTTACTTTTCTAAAAAATTTCAATGAAAATTTTACTCGTCGAAGACGAAAAGCAACTCAGCAAAAGCATCTTATCTTATTTAAAGAACGAGAAGTACACTTGTGAACTTGCCGAAAACTTTGAAAGCGCCAAAGAGAAACTGGAATTGTTCGACTACGATTGTATTCTTCTCGACATTACTTTACCCGATGGAAACGGTCTTCATCTTTTACAATTATTAAAAAACGAGAAAAAAGCCGACGGCGTGATTATTATTTCTGCAAAAAATTCTTTAGATGATAAAATTACAGGCCTGAATCTCGGTGCTGATGATTACTTACCCAAACCTTTTCACCTCTCAGAATTGGGTGCTAGGATTTCTTCGGTTATTCGACGGCGACAATTTAAAGGAAGTTCAGTAATTGAAATTAATGATTTGGCAATTGATGCTGATTCGAAAATTATTTCCTTTAAAAATATACCCATCGATTTTACACGAAAAGAGTATGATATTCTCCTTTATCTCGCCGTTAATAAGAATAAGATCGTTTCCAAGAACGCCATTGCAGAACACATCGCAGAAGACAATATCGAATATTTCGACAATTTTGATTTTCTCTATGCACATATCAAAAACATTAAGAAAAAACTGACTTCCGTTGGTGCGCAGGATTGTATAAAATCAGTTTACGGAATGGGCTATAAAATTGAAGCGAAATGAAATCGCGATTGACCTTTTGTAAATAAAAAAGCTATAAAAATAGGCGATAAAATATGACCTTAAAAACAATAAAAAACTCCGTATGAAACTGACGCATTACATTTCCCTGCGGTATATAGGTGTTACTCTTTTGGTGATGCTTATTTCAATTCCCGTTTTTTATTTGGTCATCCAAAATGTTTTAACGCATAATATTGATGAGCATTTAAAAGACCGTCAAAGCGTAATTACAGAAAAGTTAGAAAATTTAACGAATGGAAACGTGATCAGTTTTCAGGAAGGAATTACAATCGAGAAAGATCCTGTTCATCAAGTTGAGGAGAGAATTTCTACTGAAAATATTTACAATAAAGAGGAGAAAGAAACAGAATCTTTCCGCGTGCTGCAGTTTCCTTTAAAAACCTCATCCTCTTTCTATAATGTAAAGATTTCCGAATCGCTGGTTGAAACAGAAGATCTTTTGAAGAGCATTCTTTATCTTTTACTGTCGATGTTTGGCTTGCTCACTTTAACTTTACTTTTCATCAATTCAATAATTAAAAAAAACATCTGGAAACCTTTTTATGAAACTTTAGATCAACTTAAAAATTTCAGAGTTGATGATACCGAAAGTCTCCATTTAGAAAAAACCAGAATCGATGAATTGAGTGATTTAAATGATTCTTTAAATAAACTTTCTGCCACGAATATGAAAGTGTATCAGGCGCAAAAAGAATTTACAGAAAATGCATCTCATGAACTTCAAACTCCCTTGGCGATTGTTCAGAACAATATCGAACTGTTTTGGCAGACGGAACCGATTTCGGAGCAACAGTCAGAGATTCTGAATGATATCTCGCTCGCGAATTCCCGAATGACACGGTTAAATAAATCACTGCTCTTACTTTCTAAAATTGAAAATAAACAGTTTAATAATATTCAGGAAGTGAATCTCAATCAGATTGCTGACCAGTTTTTAAGGAATTATCAGGAACAGATTAAATTTAGAAATCTTCAGTTAGAAACCAATTGGTCTACGCCATTTCTAGTTATTATGGATTTCAGTTTGGCGGAAATTCTGGTCGGAAATTTAATGCTGAATGCTTTAAAATATGCTCCGGTTGGCAGTACAATCGAACTTAACTTTAATAAAGATGAATTTGTAATTTCTAATCTGGCAGAACATCGTGCTTTAGACGAGAAAAAATTATTTAAAAGATTTCAACGCCAGAACAGTCAGGAAAACAGTACGGGTTTAGGTTTAGAAATTGCAAAACAAATTGCGCGGTCTTTCGATTTAAATCTAGATTATTTTTTCAGAGAAAACAGACATTATTTTAGGGTTAAAAGAAACTAAAATAGTAATGCATGATACATCACCTATCTCATTAAGTAGCATCACAAATAAATGTTAAATATTTTTTATCTCTAATAAATTCAGAATCTCCACAGATTAGCACGGCAATTTTGTAGTAGAGATTGACGGAAGTTCAATCCTAATCTATAAAATTTATTATTATGAAAAAGTCAGCAATTGTATTATCAATTATTTTCGCACTCGGAGCAGGAACAATCACGGCACAGCAAATGACAAAAGGAGATGAAGTTCCTGTAGCAGTCAAGAATGCATTTAAAAAGGATTATCCGAAAGTAAACAAAGTGAAATGGGACGATGAACACGGAACGTATGAAGCAGAATTCAAACTAAATAACCAGGATGTGTCGGTTACGTACAATGCAAAAGGGATGAAAGAGGAAACTGAAACTTCTTTAAAAGTTACAGAATTGCCTAAAAATGTAGTTTCTTATGTTGCTCAAAAAAAATACGGAACCATTAAGGAAGCTGCAAAAATCGTAAAAGCAGACGGCTCTGTAATCTATGAAGCCGAAGTTAAAAAAGGCGATCTTCTGTTTGATCATAATGGAAATTTCCAAACTTTAAAAGTTGAAAAAGACTAATAAAATCTAAAGGCAATCAATAATTCTGATTGCCTTTTTTTAATTTTTAATTCATTTCTGATGAAAGTAATTTTTAAGAGAAATAGGGTAGCACCGATTGTAAAGTTTTTTTTATGCTTGTTTTTCTTTAGTTTTCAATATGGCTTTGCGCAGAAGGATTCTTTGCAGGAAGTTGCAAGATTGCCTGAAACTCAAATAAAAGTAAAACAGTTTATCATTCCAGCCGCTATGGTTACTTATGGATTTATTTCTCTGGCAAGTCCGAAATTGAATCAAAGCACAAAAGATGAACTTCAGGAAGATCATCCCTTATTTCATTCCAACTATGATGATTTCACGCAGTTTTCGCCGGGAGTTGCGGTTTTTGCCTTAAACGCTTTTGGAGTAGAAGGGAAACACAACTGGAAAGATGCTGCTTTAATTTACGGCAGCACCATCGCCATTACGACCGCCTTTGTTTTTCCTCTAAAGAAAATTACCAAAGAAGAACGACCGGATCATTCAGGTTTTAATTCTTTCCCGTCAGGTCATACCGCAATTGCTTTTGCCTCGGCTGAATTTCTACGGCAGGAATATAAAGAGTCCTCGCCTTGGATTGGTTATGCAGGTTATGCGGTTGCAACAGCAACGGGAGTTTTAAGAATGTATAATAACAAACATTGGCTGGGAGATGTGGTTGCAGGTGCTGGAATTGGGATCGCTTCAGCGAAGCTTTCTTACTTATTATACGATAAGGTATTTCTTAAAAAAGGCTGGAATTTTACGCTCACGCCCATGTATATGAATCACAAGGCCGGTTTGGTCTATGTTTATAATTTTTGATCAACCAAAAATGCGCATTAAATTATCTGTAATATTAATGTTTTCTGCTTTTCTGAATGTCTTCTGCCAGAATACGAAAGATGAGATTCTGGGGAAATGGATGGCCACTGATAAAAGTGTTGAAGTGAATGTTTATAAGGAAGGAAACGCTTTCAGGGCGAAGGTAATTTGGTTTGATGAAAGACTGGGAGGCGGTTCGCCATTGAACTCCCGTGTAGATATTTACAATCCTGATATCAATTTGCGCCACAGAAAGATTATCGGGATGGATATTCTGGAAGGTTTGCACTTCAATACAGAAAACCAGCGGTATGAAAATGGTAAAATTTATGATGGCTCGAGCGGAAGAATCTGGGATGCCAACGTTGAAATTAAAGAGGGTAGTCGTCTTTGTGTTCGCGGTTTTTGGAAATGGACCTGGATCGGAAAAACGCTTTACTTTGGTAGAATATGATTGCGTATTATGGGAAATTACCTTTAGATATTACGTCTAATTTCACTATTAATTTCGATTTAATGCTTATTGATTACTGTTTCTTCTCCTTATTTAATACACGAAATAAGTTTGAAATCACATCTAAAATTTCATTTTTAATATTGCCATATATTTCAAATATTCTACCTTTACGATAGTGGTTTCTAACTTTACTAGCATTAAAAGTAAAATTAAAAGTTAAATGGATCAACATTCTACTCCTTCAAAAAATAGTGATTTCCAAAATAAAATTTGGATTGCGGGCGGAATTCTACTCGTGATTGTTTTGGTCGCTTATTTATTCGGGACCCTTTTAAATCTTCTGCTTTTAGTTCTTGCGGGCGTACTCATGAGTATTTATTTTCACGGCTGTGCAGATTTTTTTAAGGAGAAGTTGAAGATAGGTTCTCCGTACGCGCTTATTCTTTCGGTGACGCTTAATATACTGATTGTCGGACTTTTCTTTTGGTTCGTTGGTGCGCGTTTAAATTCTCAAGTTGACGAACTTTCCGATAAACTTCCGCAGACCCTAGAACATGCGAAAAGTTGGCTTTCAGAAAAACCGTTGGGTGAAAAAATTCTTAATTATTCGGCCAACTCTCTGAATTCCGGAAAAGCCGGTTCTACCATAAAATCTTTCTTTTCCTCCACTTTTGGGATATTAAGTGATCTTTATATTGTCGTTTTGTTGGGTCTGTTTTTTACCGCAAGTCCAAAAGTTTATCGAAAAGGAGTCATTCATCTCGTTCCAACGAAAGGGAAAGAAACTGCAGAAAATTTATGGGATGAGCTGCATCAAGTGCTGAAAAATTGGTTAAAAGGTCAAATTTTTGGGTTCTTTTTCATTGCGGTTTTAACAGGTTTAGGGCTTTGGATTCTGGGAATGCCACTGGTTTTAACTTTAGCGCTAGTCGCAGGTTTATTAAATTTTATTCCGAATTTTGGGCCATTGATTGCCCTGATTCCGGCAGCATTGTTAGCGTTAATGCAGGACACGAATACCGCACTACTCGTCGTGGGACTTTATACTGTAATTCAGATCGTACAGAGTGCGGTCACACAACCTTTAATTCAGAAAAAAATGGTGAGTGTTCCACCAGCTTTACTGGTTTTCGGACAGGTTGCAATGGGTGTCATTGCGGGATTTTGGGGGGTATTACTGGCTACACCTCTTGTTGCCATTGTGATGACACTCGTCAATAAATTGTATGTAGAAAAGCAGGCGAATCAATCCGAAGAAAATTAGAAGGTACAGTTTGACTTTCTCTGAATTTTAAAATTTTTCTCTACTCTTTAACCCTTATATTTAAAGGAAAGTCCAACGTTGACACAACATTTTCACGTCTTCAGTTAAAATGGCAAATCGATATTTTCCGGAAGAATAAAATCCTTTGAATAAGGGTTTTCTAAAAAGCTGAGCGGTGGTTTTTGAAACTTCAAAATGTCTTCTCTCTGAATTCCGTATACCGACCAATAATTCGACAGAAGTTGGGCAAAGATGTCTTCGTCCCAAAATCCGAAAACAGGTCGTTCTGCAGTGGCCACAATAGGAATTGCCTCTATCGTAATGGCATTCGCGCGCTCTTCAATTTTATATTCTGCTTTGTACTGCAATATATAATCGGAGTAATGAAATCTCGCAAAGAGTTCCTCAAACTGAAGCGGGTGCAAAACATGACCGTGCATTTTTTCCAGAATATCTTTGTTTTTTTCTCCGATGATGCCGTTATCCTGAAGACAAGCAATAAAACCAAAGCCGTTGACTCCAAACTGGAACAATAAATTGATGGTATCGTCGCGGTAACTGAAAATATCTTCAGAATACTTCAGAGGAAATACAGCAATGCTCCACGGTTTTTTTCCTACAAAAGAAACCGGTTCCACGATAGACTGCATCATGAGATGAAAATTGCCAAATCGCTCCCGAAGCGCCGCTGACAAATCAAAATTTTCGCCCCGTTTCATCAATCTTCCATATTCGTACTGCATTTCGTAATATAACATTCCGTACACCATTCTACCGGACCATAGAAAGAGGATTTGTTCATCAAGGGCAGCCATTCCTTCGTACCCCTTTTCGTAGGCTTTTTGTACCTCTTCTTCTAACGCTTCAAAAGCTTTTTTCACGCGGGGTGAACACGGCAACTGAAGATTTTCATAATGATAAGATTTTGATTTATCCATCATTTCAATTCTATCTTTTCCAAATTTAAAATGGTTCATCAACCACTGCGGGTAAACGGTCATTTTTTCGGTAGTTAAATCTCCCGTAAGAAAACAGAACTGTTCATCGAAAATCATATCCTTGAAAGGATTAAAAAGGGATAGCGACATCTATTAGTAGAATTTTTATTTCGAAATTTTTGCAAAGATAACCATTACCGCTCGGTTCTCTAACCAAATTCGCACAGAAATATTATAGAGAATTTACTAATTTTAAAATCTTAATATCTTATTATTTTTAAAAATATGTAGTAGAAATATTGATATTTATTAAAGAAAAGCACCCTATATTTAGTAATATTTCAGAGGAGTTTCAAACATCATTTTTAAACTTAAAATTCAAAATGAAAGAAAATTTAGACCGTTTCCTTTTAGCACAGGAAAATTCCTACGATGACGCCATGCAGGAAATGAAAAATGGAAAAAAAACCACGCATTGGATGTGGTATATTTTCCCCCAGATTAAAGGTTTGGGCAAAACGGACATTGCACGAAAATTTGAAATTGAGACTGTAGAAGAGGCAGAGGCTTACCTTCAGCATGAAGTTTTGGGTGAAAGATTGATCACACTGACTTCAATATTGGTCCATGACGTTCAGGGAAAATCGGCGGAAGAGATTTTTGGGTATCCGGATTTTATGAAATTTAAATCCTGTCTTACTTTATTCAGTTTTACTGTTTCAAGAAATGAAAAGATTTTTTCAACAGAAAAATTTAGGATTTTCAGCAGCGCTTTGGATAAATTTTACGAGGGTAAAGAAGATGAAAAAACGCTTAGCATTATTGATTAATTCTTTTCCCGAAACGTAAATCTTTTATAATTTCTGTACAAATAGTATTAAACTCTTATAAATGTTTGAAACTGCTAGGTGCTTGGACTAAAACTTGATGCCACTTTTAGAAGTCATTTTCTTATTATTCCAAATCAAAGAAAATCTTGCACTTTACAGAACACAAACATTATTAATTTAAATTTAAAATTATGGGACAGGCACAATCACCACATCAGGATTTATCTGGCAATTCGGCCATTAAGAAAATAAAAGAGTTAGCTGAAGAAGCCAGAACATGCTTCTTTACCACGAAAATAGGAAATGATGCGCACAGCGTTCCCATGAGTTTGCAGGAAGTAGATGAGGACGGCGTTTTGTGGTTTATCAGCTCTTCAGAAAGTGAGCACAACGAGCACATCATGCAAGATTCAGCGGTGCAGTTGTATTTCATGAACAATTCTTCTTACGAATATGTATTTGTAAAAGGTTCCGCAAAAATCACTACTGATAAAATCCTTATCGACAAGTATTGGTCCGATTTTGCCAATGCTTGGTTTGACGTAAAAGATGATCCAAAAGTTACCCTCATTGGCGTAAAAGCGCAGGACGGTTACTATTATGAAACGAAGGATAATAAAGTTTTTGCCATGGCGAAGATGGTCTTTGCCGCAGTTACAGGTAGTAAAACTGAAGATGGCGGCATTGAAGGTGGACTGAACATTTAGAATGTTTTTTCCTCGAACAATAAAAAATGGTTCCTTAAATTATATTTTAGGAACCATTTCGTTTTTAGATAGATGTTGAGTTTATATTTCCGAAAACGGGAGTATAAAATAAACCATATTTCATGAATTTAAACCCGCAAAACGCCGCGGAAACCTCTCGATGCGTAATAAGATTCTGCTCCGTTGTGATAAATGAAAATGGTGTCGTAGCGAAAATCACCGAAAATAGCACCACCCAATTTCCTGATTTTCTCCGGAGTTTTCAGCCAACTTGATGTTTTTGTATCGAAATTTCCTAACGTTTGTAGATGTCGGTATTCGTCTTCGGTTAGAATATCAATTCCCATCGATTTTGCCGCTTCTTCTGCGTTATTTTTGGGTTTGTTTTCTTTTCTTTTCTCCAGCGCGGCTTTATCATAGCAAAAACTTCGTCGGTCTTTGGGACTTTCTGCAGAACAATCATAAAAAAGATATTCACCTGTTTTCGAATTCATTCCAACGACATCGGGTTCGCCGCCACTTTCTTCCATTTGAAGCAGAGAATCGCACTTCTTTTGATACTTTGTAAGTTTTTCCTGAATTTCTTTCCACTTCAGATTTTCATGTCGATGCATATTTGCGTTAAAACGATCTTCTAAAATTTGAAAAAGCGCTTCATTTGTGTTTTTTGTAGCCATGCTATTGATTTTTATTAAAAGTTTAATTGGCATTTAATCCGACTTCTTAAAAATTGAATACGTCAAGAATTTCAATTTCTATTCAAAGGTAAAAATTCAATCACAACCTTGATTTATGTTTTAAATAATATATTCGATTATATAATCTTAGTGTAAAATGTACTTAAAAATTTAATTATTGTATCAAATACACCTTCCCATTCGATAATTAGTACCACTACTCAGTTTTTTTTATCCACACTTTTGCTCCTGTAAGCCGTATTTTTGCAGTATCAAATAAAATCCGACCGACATGAGCACAATTAAGAATATATTAGTTCCGACCGATTTTTCTGCGAAAGCTGATAACGCTTTGCGTTTGGCTGCAGAAATGGCAGGTCGCCATGAATCAAAATTAATTGTTACCCACATTGTACATACCTATTATCTTGTGGACCGTGGTGGTAAACAAATTATTGGATCTGAAACGGTACAGCAATCCATCGACCTCGCGAAGGTAAAACTGGAAGAGATAAAAAAAACTTTTCAGGAAAAATACAATCTGCAGATCGAAACCCTCATCAGTACTCAGGGTCTCATCGACAGTATTAACGAGATCATTCATGATGAAGATATCGACTTGGTGGTTTTGGGAACCTCTGGCAGACAGGATGTGAAGAAATTTATTTTGGGATCTAACTCATATAACGTGCTGCAATACTCGAGCTGTTCCGTTCTTTTAGTGCCTGAAACATTTAAGAAATCTACATTTAAGAAAATTCTTTTTCCGGTACGTGTCGAAAACGAATTGGATCAGAAAGCAGAACTGTCCCTCTTACTGGCTCAAAAAAACGAGGGTGGCATTAATTTATTAGGCGTTGCAGATGCCGATGGTATCGCGCAGGTTCGAAAATCATATATCGAGATGCGAAAAGTGATGCAGTTGAAGTCAGCAGATTGTGTTTCGGAATTTAAATTGTGCGTAGATAGTGCCAACGTAATCGTAGAAACAGCACAGGATGAAGAGAGCGATATTATATTGCTCGCCGATCAGGACGAAAATTCCTGGAAATCTTTTATGGGTGAAAATTTCTTTAAAAAAATAATTAATGGGACCGATGTTCCTCTTTTCATTGTAAAATCAAAAGTGGCTAAGATTGATAATGAACCCATTTTGGGTTATGATGTAACCTTACCGGTTCCCGGATAAAAATAAAAAAAATATGATTAAGATTAATACGTACACACCAGAGAATATTCCAGACGAGCGTACCAAAACAGATATCATTGATTTTCTTTTTCAAAGTTTGGAGCAATATGGTGATCCAAAAACTGATATTGAGAAGGCAGTGGATTACGCGTTTGGTTTAAATAATAAACCTGGCGGAGTAGTCCTTAGCGCATTTAATACCATGACGCAAAAGATTGCAGGTGCAGTAGTTGTCAATAAAACAGGCATGGACAGTTATATTCCGGAAAATATCTTGGTTTATATCGCCACTGATAGAATTCTGCGTGGACAGGGAATCGGTAAAAAACTGATGCAAGATGCAATCGAAGCTTCCGAAGGGGATATGGCACTGCATTGTGAACCCGACAACCCTGCAAAATTTCTTTACGAAAACCTGGGTTTTACCAGTAAATATCTCGAAATGAGATTAAAAAAATAAGATGTCATATATTACTTTACATTCAACAAAACTCCGTCATAATTTTCAGGTTCTGGATCAACTTTTTCAGGAGAATAAAATCGAGTGGGCGATTGTCGCAAAAATGCTTTGTGGCAACGAAAAATTTCTACAGGTTCTTCTGAATATCAGTGACAAAGAAATTTGTGATTCCCGGCTTAGCAATCTGAAAACCATAAAAAAACTTTCGCCAAAAACGCAGACGATTTATATAAAACCGCCGGCAAAACGTTTGGCAGAAAGTATTGTTCGATTTGCAGATGTCAGCTTTAATACCGAGTTGGCAACCTTAGAAGTGCTTTCAGAGGAAGCCGTGAAGCAGAATAAAATTCACAAAGTAGTTCTTATGGTAGAAATGGGAGAATTACGTGAAGGAATTATGGCGCGTAATCTCATGTCTTTTTACGATGAGGTTTTGGCCTTGCCAAATATTGAAGTTGTGGGTTTGGGCACCAATCTTAATTGCCTAAATGGAATTTTGCCAGATGAGAAAAAACTCATCAAGCTGAACCGTTTTAAAGAAATTGTAGAAGAAAATTCTGGTGAGAAGATTCCTTATATTTCTGGTGGTTCCTCTGTGACGATTCCGCTTATTTTCAGTCGTGAAGTTCCGCTTGGAATTAACCATTTTCGTGTGGGGGAAACTTTGTTTTTTGGGACTAATGTTTACAAAGATTCTTTGCTTACCGGTATGTATCACGATGTTTTTACGCTAACCGCGGAAATTATCGAGATGCAGGAAAAACCAACCATTCCTTCCGGAACTGCGGGTACTAATCTAACAGGTGAGACACCCATTTTTTCTGAAGAAGAAAAGGGAAAATCGTCGCTCCGTGCTATTGTAGATATCGGATTGCTGGATATTGATCATAAAGATATCGAAGCATTAATTCCCGAAATAGAAATTATTGGTGCAAGTTCCGATATGTTGATTTTAGATCTGGGCGAAAATTCTCAAAACTTGGAAGTTGGTGATACCATCAATTTCAGCATGAATTATATGGCAGTTCTCCGCGCCATGAATTCAGATTACGTGGATAAGAAAGTAGACTCGGATATTGCACCATATGGAGCTGGATCCAATCATTTTATCTGTTTAAATTAAATTTTCGCGGACATTTCTAACACTCCTTTTTAACATTAATAAAATTTTATCCGTCTCATTAAAATGGTTTGTTTTACCTTTGGTAATGTAATGAAATGTACCTCTTTATGGCAAGTTCAGTAATCAATGCAATCACAATAAATTCATTAAAACATCCATTTTCGCTGGACGGTGAGTTTATTGTACTGACGCTGAAAGATTTAGCTACCTTATTTTCTGTCCGGAATTCCTTTAAAACAAAGTTTTACACTTTGTTGATTGTAGAAAGTGGCGCGGGTAAACTGCTGATCGATCACGAAGTTCATGACTTGAAAAAAAACAGGGTATTTTTTGTGGATTATAATCAGGTTTTCCGTTTTTCGGAAGTTGAAAGTTTTAAAGGCGAAGCGGTTCTTTTTACGCGGTCTTTTTATAATTTAATTTATACTGGAAATCGAAAAATAAAAAATGATACAGCCTTTTCTGATTTACCGTCCGTTATGGATTTTACAAAAAGTGAGTTCAATAATTTCCGAGTAGGAATTGCGGACATTAAGGGTGAATTTAAAACCTCCGCACTTTTAAATAAAGAGATTATTTGTCTTCTGTTAAAGGTTTCGATGCTGAAATACATTCGAAAAACCAATAATCCCGACTACATTAATTTTAAAACAAATAAAAAGAATTCTTACATCGAGCAGTTTAAAGATTTGATCGAAATTCACTTTAAAGATTTAAAAAGAACTTCAGATTATTCCAAGTATTTGGCTATTTCTGCAAATTATCTTAATGCGCTGGTGAAAGAAAAATTAGATATTTCTGCCGAGAATTTAATACAAAACCGGGTGATTTTAGAGGCAGAAAGATTGCTTTTAAATACTGATTTGTCCGTTACTGAGATTTCCTTCGAACTCGGCTTTTCCGATAAATCACATTTTGGTAAATATTTTAAAAAGATCACCGAAGAAAGTCCCAACAACTTTCGAAAAAAATTTCAAAGTCAGAATCTCCATTTTAGGGAAGATTCTTAAACATCAATAATTTATAAATGTAATTACATATGAAAAAATCAACTATTACTTTTTTTACAGGAGTTAAATCACTGAAAGACCGAAAAATTGGCAGCTTTAATTTACTGACCAACACTCAGATTATCGCTGAAAAAAGTAAACTAACAAATGTACGCAATGGAAAAGTCCGTCCATAAAAAGCTTAATGAATTGCAGTCTACTGCAATTTCAGGCAACGATATTGCCTCGTCTTGTCTTTATGTCTCTGCACTGACCATCATGTACGCTGGGCAATATGCCTGGATTTCTCTGCTCGTTGTAGCTCTAGTTCTATTTCTTTTCCGTAAAATTTATGGGGAAGTCGTTGGTGCTTTGCCGCTGAATGGTGGAGCATACAATGTTCTGCTAAATACATCGTCTAAAAGGGTTGCTTCTTTTGCAGCTACCTTGACCGTGTTATCTTATATGGCAACAGCGGTACTTTCCGGCTCAGAGGCTATGCATTATCTGCATAATCTTTTGCCGGGAATGAACGTCATGATTGCCACCGTTATAGTCTTGGTAATTTTTACCTTGCTTACGATTGCAGGTATTGGCGAATCTGCGATTGTTGCGGTTGTCATATTTCTAGTCCATTTAGTTTCGTTAAGTATTTTGGTGATTGCCGGTATTTGGTTTATTGCCAATACAGGATTTGAAACCATGCATCTAAACTGGACAACACCCGTAAAATCGGGGGGAATTATCAGTGCTTTATTTCTGGGTTTTTCTGCTGCAATGTTGGGGATCTCTGGTTTTGAAAGTTCTGCCAACTTTGTCGAAGAGCAGGAAGTCGGTGTTTTCCCGAAAACTTTGCGCAATATGTGGGCGGTGGTAAGTTTCTTCAACCCCTTAATCGCATTGATTATTATTTTTGTTTTACCGTTAGCATCAGTTGGTGAACATCAGGAATCATTATTGGCGTATATGGGCGAAATTACCGGTGGAAAATGGTTGGGATATTTAATCTCTGTTGACGCCGTTTTGGTGCTTTGTGGAGCGGTACTGACTTCGTTTGTTGGAGTTTCGGGTTTGGTCAATCGGATGACTTTAGATAGAATTTTACCAAATTTTTTCCTTAAACAGAATAAAAGAGGTTCGCATTACAGGATTGCAATTGGATTTTTATTATTGTGTGTATCAGTTTTAATGGCGACGAATGGCGTGATGACTTCGCTAGCCGGAGTTTACACCTTCTCTTTTCTATCGGTAATGGCACTTTTTGGAATTGGTAACTTGCTATTGAAAATCAAAAGAAAAAGGTTGCCCCGTCCAGAATATGCTCCCGTTTTTGTTGTTCTTGTCGCAATTGTATTTATTGTCATTGGATTTTGGGGAAATTTAATTTTGAATCCGAATTCTTTTAAAACGTTTATCTACTACTTGGTTCCAGCCTTTTTGGTGGTTTTATTTATGTTGAATCGATCCGTTATTATTTCCGCATTACTGGTTGGAGTTGATTCGATTTTCCGTCCATTGCGAAAACTTTCGGTGCTTTCAAATCGAAAGTTGAGACAGATGTATTTCAAAGTGCATTCTCAGGAGTTTGTATTTTTTACGAAAAGAGATGATGTTTCGATTTTAAATAAAGTGATGCAATATGTGCAACAGAATGAAACCACGAAGAAAATTAAGATTGTGAACGTTATGAAACCGGGAGAGGACAATGAAAAATTGAAAGTTGATATTGAAGTTTTAGACCGCGCTTATCCCGAAATAGATATTGAATTTATAGAAATTATTGGTGAATTTACGCCGGATTTAATTGAGGAACTTTCTCAGAAATGGGCAATTCCGAAAAACTTTATGTTTATTGCTTCACCAAGTGACCGATTCAGCTATCGTGTTGCCGATTTGGGCGGCGTTCGATTGATCATGTAGAAAAATTTTGTCACCTAAATTACTTAGTTTGATATAATTATTCGTTCTCTTCTGTGAAAGAAAAAGCGCAACGAAAGGCAATCTGATAGAAAAATCAGATCAAAATTTTAAATTTTCCTATTTTGGTAATGTAATTCTTGCACGATAAAAAGTATTGTTGGCATGTTGAAAATACACCGCGTTTATTCGATACTTTAGATATGATCAAATCGACTTTAGACCTAAAAAAAAACAAAATACGGCGGGCGTATTTTGTTTTTTTGTCAACTGATTTATTGAATATTACTTCGCAGGAATATTTGCTAAAATTTCTTTCAAAAATCCCCAGTATTTCTGCAAAGAAGGAATATTGGCTTTTTCATCTGGCGAATGAGCACCTCTAATGGTTGGACCGAAACTTACCATTTCCATTTCAGGATAATTAGCACCGATAATTCCACATTCAAGTCCAGCATGGCAGGCAACTACAGCAGGTTTTGACCCAAAATCTCTTTCATAAATTTTCTCCATTATTTTTACGATTTCAGAACCGGGTTTCGGTTTCCAACCTGGGTAAGAACCACTAAATTCAACTTCCATCCCTGCAAGTTCATACACCGATTTTAACTGTTCAGCAACTGAATTTTTAGAAGATTCAACTGAAGAGCGGGAAAGATTTAAAATCTTCAGTTCTCCATTTTGAAGTTCTACTCTTGCGATGTTATTTGAAGATTCTACCAAATCTTTCACATCCGGAGACATTCTATACACGCCATTGTGTGCTGATTTCAACGCTAAAATGATATTTTTAGAATCTCCTTCTGAAATTGCTTTGTCAGGCGTTGAGAAATTTTCGATATTAATTTGCAGATCTTTCTCGATATCAGCAAATTCTTCTAAAATTTCCGCCTTTAAATTATTGGCATCTTCGATAAATTCTACGGAATTGCGAACAGATAAAACCACATTGCCTTCGCGTGGAATTGCGTTTCGTAAACCGCCGCTATCTATAGAAATTAACTGAATATTTTGATTGTAAAGTCCTGTATACAAAAGTCTTCCTAAAATTACATTGGCGTTCCCAAAACCTTTGTGAATGTCCATTCCAGAGTGGCCGCCTTGTAATCCTTTCACGGTGATTTTTACAATTTGACCATTGGAATCTTCCACTTTATAATTTTGAGAAGCGGTGACATCAATTCCTCCGGCGCAACCGATATCGATTTCGTCATCTTCTTCCGTATCTAAATTCAATAAAATTTGACCTTCTAATTGGCCAGGTTTTAAACCTTTTGCACCCGTCATCCCAGTTTCTTCATCAATGGTAAAAAGCGCTTCCAAGGCGGGGTGAGGAATATCACTGCTTTCCAAAATACTCATGATAGACGCGACGCCTAATCCATTATCGGCACCTAAAGTCGTTCCTTTTGCTTTTACCCAATCGCCATCAACTTCCATCTGAATTCCCTGCGTTTCAAAATCGAAATTCACGTCGTTATTTTTCTGGCAAACCATATCGAGATGAGATTGAAGCACGATTAGTTTTCGGTCTTCCATACCGCTGGTTGCCGGTTTCTTTATAATAACGTTGCCCACTTCGTCGACCGTAGTTTCTAAGTTGAGTTTTTCGCCGAAATTTTTTATAAATTCAATAACCTGTTCCTCTTTTTTAGAAGGGCGCGGAACCGAATTTAACGCTGCGAAGTTCTTCCAGACGATTTGTGGTTCTAGTTGTGATAATTCCATTTTAAATATTATTTACCTCAAAAATACAAATAAAAAAACGCTTTTGAAAGATTCAAAAGCGCATTATATCCGATTTTAAGACTATTTAACAACCACATTCTCCATAAATTGGAGTGACAGTTTTTTCGCCTTTTTTATTTTCCACGGTCATTGTTCCTTCAAACATCATCACTTCTTCCAACTCTTTCACTTTTTTACCTTTAATGGTCACTGTAATTTCATCATTTTTAATCATCTTACTGAAATTTTCAGGATCGAAATCACCTTCTTTCATTGGAATTTTAATGGTTTTTCCGTCTATTTTTAGAAATGCATTATTACCATAATCATCAATATATACATATTTTTCATCCTGAAAGTCTGCCTTATTTTTACTGAAATAGCACGAACAGCCATTCACTTCCGCCGGAAATCCAAAGGTTTCTAAATTAATTTGATTAGTTGTTTGAGATTCGGTAGTACTTGCAGAATCTTGTACTATCAAAATAGAATCTGTTTTTACTTCTGCAGTTTCCGCTATGTTTTTTTCTTTTGTACAAGAAAATAAAAGTGAAAAACTGGCAAGGAGAAATAATTTCTTCATTTAATTATATTTTTTTTAAAGATAATAAAATGAACGGGACTTGGAAATTGGACGATTTAATTTTATTTTTGTGAAATGGAATATCCGAGTAAAGTTTTAGCCAAAGCCGTGGAAGAAATTTCCGGTTTGCCCGGCATAGGAAAAAAATCTGCTTTGCGATTAGCGCTCCATCTTTTAAAACAACCTGGCAGTCAAGCAATTGCTTTGGGTGATTCTTTAAAAAAATTGGTTACAGAAATTCAATATTGTCGCGAATGCTATAATTTTTCGGATTCTGAAGTGTGTGAAATTTGTGCCAATACCAAAAGATCCGATGAAGTACTTTGTGTGGTTGAAGATGTTCGCGACGTAATGGCGATTGAAAACACGGGTAAATTTCGTGGAAAATATCTGGTTTTAGGCGGTAAAATATCGCCCATGGAAGGAATTGGACCGGCTAAACTCAATATTTCTTCTATTGAAAAAAGACTTGCAGAAGGATTGGTGCAGGAACTAATTTTCGCGCTGAGCGCTACAATGGAAGGGGATACAACGGCGTATTTCATTTACAAAAAATTTAAAAATAATAACGTCCGGTTTTCGACGATTGCACGGGGAATTTCTGTAGGTGACGAACTGGAATATGCAGATGAGATTTCTTTAGGAAGATCAATACAAAATCGTTTGCCGTACAGTGAAAAAGATTAATTGCTGCAAAAAATTCGTTAGTTTTACATATTCACCACAACACCTAATTTTTGCCAGTGATTTCAGTTATCATTCCACTTTATAACGCTGAAGAAACTATTACAACGGCCTTAGATTCCATCAAAAAACAAACTTGGAATGGTGAATTTGAAATCATCGTCGTAAATGATGGATCTACCGATAATAGTAGGCAAGTAGTTGAAAATTTTACGAAGGTAAATTCAGGTATTAATATTCAATTAATCAACCAGGAAAATGGCGGCGTCTCCAATTCTAGAAATACTGGTTTAAGAGTGGCCACAGGCGATTATATTGCTTTACTAGATGCTGATGATGAATGGTTTCCCCAAAAAATAAAAAAGCAAATAAGTATTTTAGAAAGTAAACATTTAGACGTAGACTTTCTAGGTTGCCGACGGAAAAATCAAGAGCTATTATTTCCGTATAAGGTCGATGAAAATAATCTCGCTGTCATTACGTTTCGTAAATTAATGTTTCGCAATGAAGTACAACCTTCCACGGTAATATTTAAACGTAAAGTTTTGACGAACAGTGGGTATTTTGATGAAAAGCAGCGGTACGCAGAAGATTTAAATTATTGGTTAAAAATTTCCGAGCATAATAAAATGTATATTGTAAATGAAGAATTGGTGCTTACAGGTGCTGGAAAAAGAACTTTTGGTGTTTCAGGACTTTCTGCAAATTTAACTGAAATGGAAAAAGGTTTTCAGAAAAATTTGAAAGAGGTTTTAAAATCGAGGAGAATCAATCACCTAGAATACATTTTATATTTTATCTTCTATAAAATGAAATTTCTTTTTAGACTGGGCCGCAACAGATATCTAAAGTCGATAGGCAAATGAAGTTATCCATAATTATTGTCAATTATAATGTAACCGAATTTCTTCGGAGATGTCTATTCTCCATACAAACCTTCGTTACCGATGTTGATTATGAGGTATTTGTTATTGATAATCAATCTACCGATACATCGTGGAGAGAATTAGTTAACAAATTCCCTGCAATACATTTTATTACTTCAGAACGCAACGAGGGTTTTGCAAAAGCTAATAATAAAGCGGCAAGGCATGCTAAAGGTGAATATCTACTGCTTTTAAATCCAGATACGGAATTTGAAGATTTTTGCATGAAAGAAATCTTAGTTTTCGCTGATTCTAAAGAAGATTTTGGGTGTTTGGGTGTTCGGATGCATAATTTAAAAGGCAAGTTTTTACCCGAAAGTAAACGTTCTGTTCCTGATTTATTGAATTCTTTTAATAAACTTTTTATTAATTTCAAAAATGATAAGAGGAAATCTTATTACCGAAATGATATCGATGAATTTGAAATCGCAGAAGTTGAAGTAGTGACGGGTGCTTTTCTACTTGTTAAGAAAGAAATTTATGGTGAAGTTGGCGGATTAGATGAAAAATATTTCATGTATGGTGAAGATATTGATCTTTGCTTTTCGTTATTAAGAGCCAACTATAAAAACTGGTATTATGGGCAATCTTCAATTTTACATCATAAAGGAGAAAGTACGGTGAGAAATGTCGAATATTTGAATCGCTTTTACGGTGCAATGCAAATTTTCATAGATAAGTATTATAAGAAGCGGAAACCTTTGCAATATCTTTTTTTATCAGCAGGATTAAAATTTCGGCATACCATCGAAAAAATTAAGATAAAATAAAAGAGATACAAATTCATGTATCTCTTTTACTATTATTATAAAGGTGTTTTCTCCTACTTAGTTTCCGCTGGTGGAATTGGCATTGTTACAGAATTATTGGTTCCTGGTGCAGTTTGTGGAGCAGGTGCTTCACGTTTTGCAGGTGCCTGCTGAATCGTTTGAGTTGGTTTTGCAGTCAGGACTACACTTAATAAAATAAGAACTACAATCATAATTCCTAAAGTCCAAGTTGCTTTTTCCATAAAATCATTGGTACGCTGAACACCGAACTGCGCCGGTGATGTTCCGCCAAATGTTCCGGAAAGGCCTCCTCCTTTAGGATTTTGGGCCATAATGATGATGATTAGTAAGATACTCAAAATCATGATGAGGATCATGAATAATGTAAATATTGTGCTCATTTTTATATCAAAGTTTTCGAAGTGCAAATATAATCATAATTTTTAAATATTTAACGATAACCTGGCGCCTAAAATGATAATTTAATTTTTTATCAAAAAGCCGTTTTAATATCATAAAATTAAGGATCGTTCTCCTAAAATTTCAACAATTGCAGGACTAAAAAAGTGTTTTTAATTTAACATAATTTTTTTAAGTTTGTTCTCATGAAAAATTTCCTGAATAATACGATCAGTCACGAATCATTGGCCTCTCTTTTCAGCCAGGCACCCATCGGTTTAGCCGTGTTAATGGGAGAAAACTTTGTGATTGAAAATGCCAACAGTCAAGTGTTGGACTTTTGGCAAAAAGGCGACAGTATTATTGGCCTTCCACTCTTGGAAGCACTTCCGGAAATAGAGAATCAGGAATTTCCGAAAATACTTCGGGGCGTTTACGAAACGGGCATAACTTTCAAAGGATCCAAAGCTAAGGCGCTCCTTGAAAAAGAAGGCGTTTTGATCACCTATTATTTTGACTTTATATATTCACCCATCTTTTCTGGGGAGGAAATTACAGGAATATCAATCGTCGCAATTGATGTTACGGACAAGGTTTTAAGCGAAATAAAACTTCATGAAAATGAGTTGCTCTTCAAGGAACTAATGGAAATCTCCGATTATGCAACAGGAATGTACAAAGGCGAAGATCTGGTGATTGAATTCGCCAATGATCAAATGATTAAAAGTTGGGGGAAAACGAAGGCCGTAATTGGTCAAAAGTTAGAAGATGCCTTACCGGAATTAGAAGGTCAACCATTTGTAGAGATTTTAAGAAATATTTTTCGTACTGGGGAACCTTATATTGCAACAGAAGATAAGGTAGAATTAATCGTTGATGGCAGACTTCAACAATTTTATTACAGTATTTCCTACCGACCTTTGCGGGATTCAAGCGGAAAAATTTACGCAATCTGGAATATGGCCATGAATGTTACCGAGCTCGTGAACGCTCGTATGAAGGCTCAAAATGTAATGAAAGAATACCGGAATTTGGCAGAAGCAATGCCTCATATTGTGTGGACCACAGATCAGGAAAACAAACTCATTTATTACAATAAAAATTTAACAAACTTTTTAAATCTAAAGGAAGAAGACATTGAATCTTTTGATTTTTCTGATTCCATCCATCCTGAAGATCTCGTTAAATTGAAAGAAGTTTGGGAAAAATCAACTTTGGAACAAAAATTTTTCGAAATTGAGTTTCGATTATTTGATCCTTTGAATGAGAAGTTTGTCTGGTTTTTAAATCGGGCAACTCCTGTGCTGGATGATGAAGGGAATTTGACTCAATGGATTGGAACGAGCACCAATATTGACGAATTTAAAAAACTTTCGGCACAGAAAGATACCTTTTTAGGAATTGCAAGCCATGAGCTGAAAACACCTTTAACGTCTTTGAAATTATATGCCCAGGTTTTAGAACGAATGTTGCGAAAAACGGGTGATGAAAAAAACGCCGAATTCGCAAAAAAAATGGATCTGCAGATCGTGAAATTGACTTCGCTTATTGCCGATTTATTAGATGTTACTAAAATTAATGCGGGGAAAATCTATTTGAATGAAGAAATCTTTGATTTCGAAAAGCTTGTCATAGAGACCGTTGAAGACCAACAAATGTCCACAGCATATAAAATCGAAATGCAAACTGAGTCGGTGGGTACGGTATTTGCAGATAGAAATCGAATTGGTCAGGTAATGACCAATCTAATATCCAATGCGATTAAATATTCTCCAAAAGCGGAGCGAATTGTCGTAACAGTAAAAGAAACAAATAACAATGTTGAATTTTCTGTCCAGGATTTTGGAATTGGCATGCCGGAAGACAAGAAAAACAGAGTATTTGAACAGTATTATCGCGTCAGCGGAGATGAAGAAAGTACCTTCCCAGGCTTAGGTTTAGGTTTGTATATATCTTCCCAGATCGTTGAACGATCCCACGGTAAAATTTCAGTAAGCAGTACACTTAATCATGGATCAACATTTTGTTTTTCCCTGCCTAAAGTTAAATTATAAAATTAAAATGATGAATTCTAAGAAAATAGTAATAATCGACGATGATATTGCAATTCTGGATTCTTTAGGAACGATGTTGGATTTCGAGGGTTTTGAAGTAAATACTTTCGAACGAGGTTCCGAGATTTTCAGTTTTGTCGAACAGTCGCACAAGCCCAATATTATTTTACTTGATATGTGGCTTTCAGGTGAAGATGGACGAGATATCTGTAGAAAACTAAAACAAAACGAGGAAACTAGAAATATTCCCATAGTTATAATGTCAGCAAGTCGGGGTCTTGAACATACCGCAATAGAGTCCGGCGCAAATGCCTTCATAGCGAAACCTTTTGAAATTGACGACATTATCAACACCGTTCAGCAACTCGCTTCGTAAGTAAAAAAAATAAAGACAATCTAATTAGATTGTCTTTTTTTTATGTAAAGGCTTTGATCGCTTTATATTTTTTGTAAATCGAAGTTAAAACCTCGGGAAAAATTTAACTGAAAATTGGAATCTAATCTATATTTCAATTTACCAGAAATCTGAGCCAGATAACTCATATTATCGTATGATTCGATTGAATTTGCGTTCGCAATTTGCTCCTCATTATTTATTTTCATTCCACCTTCATCACATCTGATGAATTTTAAGCCAAACTTGTGATAAAGAATTTCGAGAAATTTAAGGTCTTCAAGAGATAGTATATTTTCTGACATGATTTTATGATTTGTAAGTTATAAATGCTATTAGTCAATTATTATGCCCTTCTTTTCCCTAATTTATAATTTCTTCAAATTCTTCTTTTCTGCCAAGATGTCCTTCACCTAGTCTCTAAATATTCCGTAAATTTGAAACATAATAATTTGTGCAGATGGACTACTTGAAAGGATTAAATGAACCCCAATATGAAGCGGTAACTACGCTGGAAGGACCACTTATGGTTCTTGCAGGCGCAGGTTCCGGCAAGACACGTGTGCTCACCATGAGAATTGCGCATCTGATTACAAATCTGGTTGATCCTTTTAATATTCTTGCTTTAACATTTACCAATAAAGCAGCCAAGGAAATGAAGGAGCGTATTGCAAAAGTTGTGGGTCAAAGTGAAGCTAAATCATTGTGGATGGGAACTTTCCATTCTGTGTTTGCACGCATATTACGATCGGAAGCTCATTATTTGGGTTTCCCCGCAAATTTTACGATATACGATTCCCAAGATTCATTGAACGTGATCCGGAAAGTTTTAAAAGAACTGAATGTTGATTCCGATTTATATAAACCTAAAAAAGTTCAATCGAGAATATCTTCTTATAAAAATAATTTAATCACGGTAAAAGCATACTTTAATAATCCCGAACTCATTGAAGCTGATGAGCGAGCCAATATGAAACAGATCGGCGCGATTTATCAGAAATATGTTGATGTTTGCTTTCGCAACGGCGCCATGGATTTCGACGATTTGCTTTTAAGAACCAATGAATTGCTCACCCGTTTTCCAGAAGTTCTCGCGAAATATCAGGATCGTTTTCGGTATATTTTAGTAGATGAGTATCAGGATACGAATCATTCTCAATATTTAATTATTAAAGCCCTGGCTTCAAAATTTGAAAATATTTGTGTAGTTGGTGATGACGCGCAATCCATCTATTCTTTCCGTGGTGCGAATATTTATAATATTCTCAATTTTAAAAAAGATTACCCCGATGCAATCACGGTTTCTTTGGAACAAAATTACCGTTCGACCCAGAATATTGTAAATGCTGCTAACGTGGTAATTTCCAAAAACTTACAGCAGTTTAAAAAAAATGTATTCAGTGATAATGAAGAAGGTGATAAAATCAAGGTTTACCGCGCACTATCAGATGCCGATGAAGCAAACTTTGTAGCTTCTAATATTTGGGAGCAGCATAATTCTGCACAACGCAGGTTTACAGATTTTTCTATACTTTATCGGACTAATTCGCAAACACGTGCTTTTGAGGACGCTTTGCGCCGCAAGAATATTCCATATCGGGTATTCGGAGGACTTTCTTTCTACCAGCGAAAAGAGGTGAAAGATCTCATTGCCTATTTGCGATTGCTAATTAATGAAAATGATTCTGAAGCTTTAACAAGAATCATTAATTATCCAGCCCGGGGAATTGGCGAAACGACCCAAAATAAATTAATCGTTTTTGCGGATAGTCAAAATTTAGCAGTGACTCAAGTATTGGATAATCTTGGATTTTATGCGCCTAACCTGCGGTTAAATAACGGCATACTTACCAAACTGTCAGATTTCTGGTCCATGATAAAAGCGTTTCAGGTAATGCTAAAAACTGAAAATGCCTACAATGTCGCGATGGAAGTTGCGAAGAGAACGGGAATGATCAAATTTTTAAAAGATGATCAAACACCCGAGGGAATTTCCCGTGTTGAAAATGTGCAGGAATTGATGAATTCCATGCAGGGTTTCATCGAAGAGCAGCAACAACTCGAAGATGGTGATCCTTCCTTATCTAATTTCTTGGAAAATATTGCGCTGTCTGCAGATACACAAACCGATAAAAATGACGATGGTGACAAAGTTTCTTTGATGACCATACACCTTTCGAAAGGTCTAGAATTTCCTGTAGTTCATGTGGTCGGATTGGAAGAAAATCTTTTTCCAAGTTTTATGAGTTCTTCAACGCGTGAGGAATTGGAAGAAGAACGCCGTCTATTTTATGTCGCGCTGACAAGAGCGGAGAAACAGGCTTATTTTACCTATGCGATTTCAAGATTTCAGTGGGGTAAAATTACGGATGCTGAACCTTCACGGTTTTTAAGTGAGGTGGATGAAAAGTACCTCGAATTCGTAAATCCCGCCGTAGAAAGTCGTTTTGTAAATCATTCAGGTTTAAAATCTAATATTTTCGATGATGATTCCTCGGAAGCACGATTTTTCAAAAAGAAAGATGCGAAGAAAACCATTGAAAGAAACGAACCGCAACCAATTCCTCAGAATTTAAAACCAGTAGCGACTGCTAGAATAATCAATCCAAGTGGATTATCTTCTCAGGATATCGAAGTTGGTGATAAAGTTCGTCATGACCGATTTGGGGTGGGTGATGTTATTTTTCTAGATGGAACTGATCCTCAGAACATTAAAGCAAAAGTAAAATTTCAGCACGAAGGTGAAAAGAATTTGATTCTGAAATTTGCAAAATTGACGAAACTTTAAATAATATTAAAGTAAATTTATTTTACCAGTTCCTCAAACAATCTGTCAAAAGTAGCATCTAAATCCTTTGTTTTTCCTGGATGTGGGCGGGAAGTTTGTATGACCGAACTTCTAACTGCCGTTAACCATCGAAATCGTTCCGGAATATCGAGTTGCGCAATCGCGCCGCCTTCTTTTTCTCCGCGGGCTACGTGTTTGAAATTTTGAAGATTTTTTGAAACGTCTTCAAAGTCGAGTTTCGACCGCATCGATGCAAATTTTTCAGTACATAAATGAAATTCAAAACGGATGTATTTTTCCTTTTTAGAAAACATAATCAATCCGATATTGAAAAATTCTTCTCTTTCAACTTTCGGTACGAGCCGTATTACCGCGTATTCGTAAATTTTAACCTCTTGCATTTTTTGCTTCGTTTATAAAGTTTACAGAATGATCACGTCGTGTTTTCAGAAAATTGAAATACACTTCTTTTATTTGGTCTGGCGAATCGTCGGTGTCATTCCACTCCAGCCATTCCAGCGGAATAAGTTCAACAATTTGATGTAATATTTCATCAGTTAAAACACTTTGGGCAAACGCATCAGCTTCATCTAATTTTGATGCTTGGGAAAGAAGCACATGATCTTTGATGTAAGCGAAATTACTCAGCGCATGTTTTTCAAAATTCATATAAGAGTGATGGAAATAAAGAGAGGCTCCATTATCAATAACCCACAATTCTTTGTGCCACATGAGGAGATTCGTGTTTTTGAATGTGCGGTCGATATTCGTGATGTAGGCATCTAACCACACAATTTTAGAGGCAAGAAGCGGATCAATTTCTATAGAAGGATCGTAGGCAATTGCACCTGATAAAAAGTGTAAACCTAAATTTAAACCTTCGGAAAACTTTAATAAATCCTGAATTTCTTCATCAGCTTCGGTTCTGCCAAAATCAACATCTAAATTTGCGAAAACCAGCTCGGGAATAGGAAGGCCTAAAACCTGTGCGATTTTACCGCCTAATAATTCCGAAATAAGCATTTTCACCCCATGGCCGGCACCTCTGAATTTTAAGACGTATTTAAAATCATCATCAGCTTCTGCCAATGCAGGTAGTGAACCGCCTTCTCGCAAAGGCAAAATGTAACGCATCACGGTTACCGTTCGCAGTGATAAGTCTTGCATAACTACAAAAATAGGGATTAAAAATAAGTGGAAATAAAAAAGTTATCCAAAATTGAGGATAACTTTTGTTTACTTCAAAAAAAATAGAAGGTATTGTATACTACTTTTTATTTTCTGTAAAACTTTCATCTTTAAACATGATGTTGTAAACTAAAAAAAGTCCGAGACCAATGGCAACTAAAAAAAATATAAAAGGCAGAACACCATATCCCATTATTGTAAAACTGGACGGAACACGCATCAGTAGGGCTGCACCAATAATCATGGCCGCAATAATTAATCCGACGGTAATTCTGTTGGCGATTTTTTGGAAACCATCAGTAAGTCGTTTTTCATCTAAAGCCTGGATTTTAAGCTCAAATTGATTGTTGGCAAGATTTTCTGTGATTTTATTTAGCCTACCTGGTAAACTTTCTGCTAACTTTTTATTATCAAGAAGAAATCCATACATGTTTTCAGGTCTCAACTCATTTTTCATGCGCTGATTAACCATCTTCTCCATAAACTTCCCAATGGCTTGCTGTAGATTATATTTTGGAGTGAGAACCGCAACGATCTGATCCAGATTTAATAATATTTTACCTAAAATATTCAGTTCCACGGGAAGTTTAATTCCTTCATTTGCAGCAATTCGGTTCATCTGTAAAACAATTCTACCCGTTTCCATATCTTCCGCAGCGGTGCTTGTGCTTTCCAAAACTAAGCGGTTTATCTTTTTACGGAAATTTCTGATTTTGTTTTCATCCTGCTCAAATTCACTCATTTCTAATAATGCATCGGTCATTGCATCGCCATCTTTCTTGCTGATACTCACCATCAACATCATGGTTTTTTCCATAATTTGTGGGCTGAATTTCGCGACCATTCCCAAATCCATCAAGACGAGTTTATCGTCGGTAGTAAGATGAATATTTCCCGGATGCGGATCTGCATGTGCAAATCCATCAACCACGATTTGCTGTAAGTAGGCTTCAACCAATTCATCAATTACAGGTGTGAAATCACTTTCTATTTTTTTCAGGTTTCCTAACGCGGTGATTTTTTTTCCTTCTACGAAATCCATTGTCAACACCTTCGACGAAGAATATTCTTTTACAGGAGCTGGAATTATCAAGTGTTTAAACCTTTTTAAATTTTCTTTTAAAATGGTAAGATTTTGGGCTTCCTTATTATAATCAAGTTCATTTAATAAAATAAAACGGAGCTCCTCAACAATATCATCCAATGCATATTTCTTTGCATCTTTGGAATGTCTAACAGCCAAATCTGCCATTTTTTGTAAAGTTTCAAGGTCAGCAATGAAATTTTTCCGTACGCCTGGGCGCTGAACTTTTACTGCTACGACACGGCCTGAGTGAAGAGCTGCCTTGTGAACCTGACCAATGGACGCACTTGCCAAGGGATTTGGATCGAAATCGGCAAATGCTTTGTTAATGCCAACCCCGATTTCTTCTTCAAATATTTTTTCAACTTCGGTGTAGGAAATGGTTTCTACATTATCCTGTAAATTTGCGAGCGCATCTAAATAATGGTCGGGGAGAAGATCAGGTCTCGTCGATAACAACTGTCCCAACTTCACAAAAGTTGGTCCCATTTTCTTTAAATCATCAACCAACTCTTCTGGTTTTTGGGTGAATTCGTACGGATCTTCTGACGGATCAGCATCGCCTAAAGCAGTATTTGTGGTCGATTTTACAACGTCACTGTTGTAATACTTTAAAATAAATGCGAAAAATTTAGCGTAGTTATTAAGCTTTTCCAGAGACATAATTTATTTTTTTCCAATATAGAAAAAAATGTACCAAGAAGAGTTGTAAAATACCGATCCACGAATTGAGAAGATAATTTAGTAGAATATTGCGGGCTAAACAAGTTAATTGATCAACAACGGATTGTTCTGAAACAATGTTTATTAAATTAATTTTACGTTAATCGTTGTGATAAGGCTTTCCCTGAAGAATTTGATCTGCCCGATAAATTTGTTCAATAAAAAACAAACGGATCATTTGATGTGTAAAAGTCATTTTTGATAAAGAAATTTTTTCGTTAGCTCTTTCGTAGATTTCATCAGAAAATCCATAGGCGCCACCTACAATAAATAGTACTTTTTTAATGGAGGCAGACATCCATCCATCAATCTTTCCCGCAAATTGCCGGCTGGTCCATTGTGAGCCTTTCTCATCGAGAATAATAACGTAGTCGCCATTTTCGATATGGTTTAGAAATAATTTTCCTTCCTCTTTTTTAAGAAGGTCTGCGCTCAGATTTTTGGCATTCTTCACATCACTGATTTCAGTGAGTTCAAAATTCCAGTATTTAGGCAATCTGTTTTCGTAGTATTTGATGAGGCCGGAGATTTCTTTATCCGAGGTTTTCCCCATGCAGACTAAATTAATTCGCATTTCATATCTTTGTTTTGCAAATATAAATTAATGGGTATTAAAACTCCTAGATTCATTCTTAAAATACGGGACTTTTTGGATGAGATTCATATTCCTTTTCTAGGGATTTCCCTCCTTAAAATGTTCGAAGTATATGGTCACGGCGTTTTTAAAATGCAGATTGGCAGAAGTGCAGCCAGTATTTCGTGGAGCTTTTTTCTTAGTCTCTTTCCGTTTATTCTTTTTTTGCTGTCTTTATTGCCGTATTTGCCGCATTACGACAAGCTACAGTTTTATATTTTCGAGGTCTTGATGAATAATATTTTGCCCGCACACATTCAAAAAGATGTGACGGGTTATATTCAGAATTTCATCATTCCAAATATTAAAAACATCAGCAATCTTACCATTGTATTTGCAATGGTTTTCGCCGTTAATGGCACGCACTCTTTGATAAACGGTTTTAATATTCATACCAATCTGCAACGTGGACTGATAAAGGAATATCTGGTTGCTTTTGTCATTACCATCGCATTTATCTTGCTGATTTTAATATCATTGCTCGGCGTTTATTACAGTGAAGTCGTATTGAAACTGTTTACGCCAGAAATTAATATTTCCTGGTTCGTAGATAATATGTCTAAAATTATCGGATTTATATCTTTCCCGCTCTTTTATTTTATCTTACTCGCTTTATTTTATTGGGTAGGTTGTTTGAAGATTACCACCTTTAAGCAAGCAGTTCCCGGCGCCATTCTAACAACGATTCTATTTGTCGTCGTTACGTATTTCTTTGCGATTTATGTGCGGAATTTTGCACGGTATAATGTTCTTTACGGCTCAATCGGTACCATAATTTTAGTGATGATTTGGGTGAACATCAATATCATTTTAATTCTGCTCGGTAATGAACTGAATATTGCCATAAAAAAGGTGCGTGTCGAGAAAATGATCGCCGATGAAATGTCTTCTAATGATCTTCATTATACTGATGATCAACTTTTACATGCCGATGATTTTCAGGATCATCATCACATCACTTTAGAATAAATTAAAAATCTGCTTCGTAAGCCTCTCTTTTTTTGCCGATATATTTTAAGAGAGAAAAACCTGCAAAACCAGAAATTACAGAAGCGACTAAGACCGCGAACTTTGCTTCGTCCTGAATTTCTACATTGTTTTTAAAGGAAAGCAGAGCGATGAAAATAGACATAGTAAAACCAATTCCGGCCAGTAATCCTGCGCCCAACATTTGAGACCAAGAACTTTTGTCGGGCAAAGCGCTGATCTTCAGTTTAATAAAGATCCAGGAAAAAAGACTTATTCCAATCACTTTACCGAACACCAAGCCAAAGATAATTCCGTATCCAAAATTTGAAAAAAGCCCATCAACCATACCTTCTTTAAACATGATATTTGTATTGGCAAGCGCAAAAACAGGCATAATCAAAAAATTAACAGGCAAGTGTAATTTATGTTCCATTTTCTCCAGCGGCGACGTTATTGTCATTGATTCATTAGTAGGAATCGTAAACGCTAAGATAACACCCGCAATCGTTGCGTGTATGCCGGAATGATGCATAAAATACCAAAGAAAAATTCCCGGGATAATATACCAGATATGTTTGGTTCGTTTAAAAATATTGCATGCAATTAAGATGGCAACCATCAATCCACAAAGTGCTAAATAAGACCAGTTAATTTGTTCGGTGTAAAAAATAGCAATCACTAAAATTGCACCCAAATCATCAACGATTGCTAATGCTGCAAGAAATATTTTAAGGGATAAAGGCACCCTTTTTCCCAACATGGAAATGATAGCCAGTGAGAAGGCAATATCGGTCGCCATTGGAATTGCCCAACCTTTAGCATATTCTGTTCCGCTGTTGAAAAATACATAAATTCCGGCTGGTACGATTATTCCTCCTAAAGCTGCGATGATTGGCAAAGAAGCAGATTTAAAAGTGGAAAGTTCGCCTTCTACAATTTCACGTTTGATTTCTAAACCAACCAGTAAAAAGAAAACGGCCATCAAGCCATCATTGATCCAAACGCTAATAGGATAATTTAAATCGAAAATTTCTGTGCCTATTTTTGCATCTAAAATATTCTGAAATTCTTCGCCCATAGAAGAGTTCGCAATAAATAAGGAGATAAGAACGCATAAAATTAGTAGAATTCCAGATGATTGAGAACTGTGGAGAAATCTTTTGAAATAATCGGTGATTAGCATATTAGTTTTTTAGAATTTTAGAGACGTTTAATTCGAGAAACGCCATTGATGTTTTTTAACTGTTTAAATGTTTCGTCTAACTGGCTCCGGTTTTTTACTTCCAGATTAATATTACCCAGGAAAATACCGTTATTTGATTCAATGGACATACTCTTCATATCCATATTCATATTATTACTGATAACTGCCGTTATATCGTTGATCATTCCCATACGGTCCAGACCTTCAATTTCAATTTTAATTCTGTTTCGGAAACTTTCCTCATTCACCCATTTTGCCGATAAAACGCGGTAATCATATTGTGCACGCAGGTTTATAGCATTCGGGCAACCGTCGTTATGAACTTTTATACCATCAGAAATTGTAATGAAACCGAACATTTTATCTCCGGGAATAACCGTGCAGCATTTGGCAAAAGAATAGTTCATTTTTTCTTCATCTTTTCCAAAAACGATCATGTCTAAATTGGTTTCTGGAGCTTCCTCGTACACCGTATTTTTCTCTGGAGATTTACGAAATCGTTGCAGGATATTGCTGAAAATTCCTTTTCCTTCGGTATATTTTTTAATATCTCCAATATCCAGCTGGCCGTTTTGGAATTTTAAAAACAACTCCTGAGAAGATTTTAAGCCGAAAAACTTCTGCATTTTGTTGAGCTCCTCATCATTAAAGTTGATTTTTGCATGGCGCATCTTACGCTGCAAAATTTCTTTACCTTCTTCCGACAGACTATTTTTTTCTGAGTTTAAGATGGCTTTAATTTTCGATTTCGCTTTAGATGTTACTACAAATTCCAACCAATCAGCTTTCGGTTTCTGGTTTTGAGAAGAAAGAATATCAACCTGATCGCCATTCTTCAAGGTGTAAGAAATAGGTACAAGTTTGCCATTTACTTTTGCGCCCAAGCATTTGGTACCCAGATCTGAGTGGACCGAAAAGGCAAAATCTAAAGCTGTAGAATTAATGGGTAAAATTTTTATTTCACCCTTTGGCGTAAAAACAAAAACTTCTTTGGAATAAAGGTTTAGTTTGATGTCATCTAACAATTCAGTTGTTGACAAAGATTGCTGGTTTTCTAAAACTTCACGAATTTCAGTTACCCAGGTTTCAAAATTTTTCTCATCATGATTTTGGTTAAAACCTTCTTTGTATTTATAATGTGCAGCAACGCCTTTTTCCGCAATGTCATCCATTCTTTCAGATCTAATCTGCACTTCAATCCATTTCTTGTCGGGCCCTAAAATGGTAAGATGCAGACTTTCATAACCTGTGGAACGTGGGCGCGAAATCCAGTCACGCATGCGGTGCGGATTGCTGTGATAAAGATCGGTGACAATTGAATAAATTTTCCAGGCAAGAAATTTTTCATTTTTTGCATCAGACTTGTAAATAATTCTAATGGCATAATTGTCAAATACTTCATCGAAGGTAACGCCTTGCTTCAACATTTTTCGGTAAATAGAAGAAATTGCTTTGGCGCGTCCTTTTATAGAAACGTTCAATCCCTCATCTTCCAACTGTACGGAAACTTCTTTTCTAAATTCTTCGATATAAATTTCACGGCTTTCCTTCGCTAATTTTAATTGCTCAGAAATATCGGTGTAAACTTCTGGATTATTGAATTTTAATGATAAATCTTCAAGTTCAGATTTAATGTTATAAAGACCCAATCGGTGGGCAAGTGGTGCGTAAATATAAACCGTTTCTGAAGCGATTTTCTTCTGTTTCTCCGGCGTCATACTTTCCAGCGTACGCATGTTGTGAAGTCGATCTGCGATTTTTATTAATATCACCCGAAAGTCCTCTGATAAGGTCAGCAGTAGTTTTCGATAATTCTCAGATTGTATGGAAATGTTCTGATGGTTCATGACCGAAATCTTGGTCAATCCATTTACAATATCGGCGATTTTTTTACCAAATATTTTCTGAAGATCTTCGTAGGTGTAATCGGAATCTTCAATAACGTCGTGCAGAAGCGCACAGGCAATAGAAGTAGCGCCTAATCCGACTTCATTGGCAACAATTTTCGCGACCTCGATCGGATGATAAATATAAGGTTCACCTGTCTTACGGCGCTGATCTTTGTGCGCGTCTAAAGCGATGTCAAAAGCTTTCCGGATGAGTTTATTTTGTTCCTCATCTAAATGCCTGTAGGTGTTGGTTATTAAGTCCCTGTACCTGGCGAGAATTTCCTTATTTTCCTGTTCTAAATCGTAAACCATTTATCCACTGCAATTAAGTTACGAAAATAAGAAAAAAAAGCAGAGTATTTCGCACGAATTTCAAATATAAAAAGACGCTAATCTTGAGCAATATCAACATTTACCAAAGTTTATCTCTGTGTTAATTCCGTCGTGGCAGTGACGATGATTACTTGCGGGCAAGTTAAATATTTGTGATTTCGCTCGTATAGATGCGATGCGGTGCAAATATTCAAGGGACTTGGCATCCTTAAATTTTATGTGTTCAAAATAGTTTTGAAGCATGCACTCGTGCCCACAGAAAATACATTTCACCGTTTCTACCCGCTCTGGTGTTTTCGCTTTTACGCTGACCACTAAACTATCATCTTCTAAAAGTGCGTGATCTTTAAAAAAATACCGCCAGATCGATGTTTTAATTTCTTTTTTAATAGGTTGGGCGTGCAGGTATAATATGTAAGATGATTTTTTAATACCTGCACTTTCTAAATCTTCGGCAATTCTGGGTGCCTGACTTTGGCTTTTAAATAAGCCTGTGATAATTGATGTCATTGTGCTTTAAATTAAAAATTATTTACAAAGGTTACATTTTAATTGAGGTTAATGCAAGTGAAAGGCGAATTAATTTTGAATTTAACAATATTTTGTGCGTGATTAAACTGTTTTTTTAACTACTCTAACGCGAATATTTCTTTATATTTGAAACAAAAATTTCATGAAGAAGCTGTTTTTTGCTCTTTTATTAATTTCTCAATTTTATTCCTCACAAACCATTTCACAAAAGCTGGACGGCGCGACCCGAAATCTGCTGAGTTCTGCACCTGCTTATGCTGCAAATCTTTCATTTTATGTTGCCGATGAACAAGGGAATTTTGTTTATGAATATAATGGGAATCAAGGTCTATCTACTGCCTCCACTCAGAAGATATTTACTGCTGCAGCGGCACTTGAAACATTAGGAAAGGGTTTTCAGTACAAAACAACGGTGCGATATTCTGGAACGTTGAGCGGAAATATTTTAGACGGCGACCTTTTCCTTACTTCCACAGGAGATCCGACGTTGGGAAGCTGGAGATATGATGGATACAAACCGGAAAATTTCAAACAAAAACTTCTGAAGTCCCTTAATGATAAAGGTATTAGGAAGATTACCGGCAATCTTATAATTGATGATTCTTACTTTGATTTTCAGACGGTTCCAGGTGGATGGCCCTGGAATGATCTCGGTAATTACTATGGTGCTGGAGTTTGGGGTGTAAACTGGCGGGAAAATCAGTTTGATATGCAGATGGTAAATGGCGATCTTAAAAAAACAAATATAGATTTGCCCAATGTAAAATGGGTGAATGAAGTAAGAACAGGTGGAAGTTCTGACCAAAGCCTCATTTTTACGGCTCCATATTCAGATGTTGCGTATATCAATGGCAAACTTCCGGCAAAATCTATTACAGTATCAGGAGCAACGCCTAATCCGCCGCTGACTTTAGGAGCTGAAATTTCAGATTGGCTAAAAATTTCAGATATTCAAATGGCGGGAAAAGTGACATCGGTATCTGAACAGAAAATTGCGGGCGAAAAAACATCAACAATTCCAAAAAACAATGTATTAGTAGAGTATAATTCCCCAACATTAGACAAAATTATATTTTGGTTTATGCGCAAAAGTGTGAATCTATACGGTGAAACATTAATTAAAACTTTAGCCAAAGAAAAGAAAGGGGAAGGCAGTTTTGATGCTGGTATTTCTTTTCTGAAGGATTTCTGGAAAGGAAAAGGAATTCATCCTACGATGATTAATTTTGCAGATGGGAGCGGTTTATCGCCCCAAAACTATGTTTCTGCCCGTGCAGAAGTGCAGGCATTAATTTATAGTAAAAAACAATCGTGGTTTCCCGAATTTTATGACGGTTTCCCGACCCAGGGAAACGGTATGAAAATGAAAAGTGGAACCATGAAAGACACCAAGTCGTTTGCAGGTTATCATACGGGCCGCGATGGTAAAAAGTATGTATTTGCCATCATTCTTAATAATTATCAGTGTGGTAATATTAGTGATGCCTTGTATCAGGTTTTAAATTCTTTAAAGTAGCTGAAAATTAATCAATGAAGCAACGAAACATTTTTTCAAAACTAAATAACTGGATTATTTACCTTCTGCTCACGTCAGCAGTTGCAGCAGTAGTTGTGGCCTCTGTGGTATTAATTGATTATTTACGTAAAGAGGAAATCAAGCGCATTGAATTATTTGCGACTGCGATCAAATATCAGCAGGAAGAGATTATTGAAGATCCCGTCACACTGGACTTAATATTGCAAATCAGCAAAACCAACAATACCATTCCTGTAATTGTGACCGATAAGAATAAAGTTCCGATTGATGGTGAAGGTTTTCAGATTAATATTCCGGAGAAAATAAAGAATGATCCAAAAAAAATAATGGCTCTACTGCGAAAAATGGAAAGCTCTTACAAACCGATAGAGTTGCAAATGCCGAACGGAAATAACCAGTATGTCTTTTATACAAACTCAAATCTATTAAACAATCTAAGATATACCCCCTATATTCTGGGGCTTTTGATATTATCATATATCTTTTTCTCTTTCTGGTTTTTGCGAACCATTAAAAAAACCGATGAAGGCTATGTCTGGGCGGGCTTGGCGAAAGAAACTGCGCATCAAATCGGAACTCCTTTATCTTCTATGATCGGGTGGATTGAAATTCTTCGCATGGAAAATGAAAACAGTTTGGGTGTAAAGGAAATTGAAAATGATATCAACCGCCTGAAAACCATTTCCGAGCGATTTTCTAAAATTGGATCAGTTCCGGAACTGAATGATCTTAACATTAATGAAACAGTACAGCAAAATTTTAATTATTTAAAAACCAGAATTTCGAAAAAAGTAAATTTCATGCTTGTGCTGCCGAAGGAACAATTGCTGATCCCACACAACCGTATTCTTTTAAGTTGGGTCATCGAAAATATGGTCAAAAATGCGGTAGATGCTATGAAAGGTGAAGGTCGTCTGGAGATTGAACTTTACGAAAAAAATAATTCAACGATTATTGATGTTAAAGATACAGGTTCTGGAATGACCAATTTGCAATCGCGCAACGCTTTCAAAGCGGGTTATTCTACGAAGAAAAGAGGTTGGGGTTTAGGTCTTTCTCTGGCGAAAAGGGTGATTAAAGAATACCATCGAGGTGATATAAAAGTTGCCCATTCTGAAATTGGGTTAGGAACAACTTTCAGAATCATTATGAAAAATAACTAGTTCCTGCTTTCAATATTTACATTGATTTTAGTTCTCTCGTCGAACATTTAATTAAATAAAAAAATTATTGCCGTTTTTTTTCAGGAACGGCAATTTTAATGAATAAATGATGTCAAACTTTACTTTTGCTCTGAATAATAGATGTAATAATTCTCATCAAATTTTACCGGCGCGGCAGAAGATAATTTCACGGTTTGCCATTTTTCGGTTGGATTGATTTCTTGGTTACCATTAATCCTGATTGGTAGTTTTAAATTTTTGACACCACCATCATATCTGTATTTAAAGGTGTTTCCAGTTTGTGAATATTGCAAAGTTGGAATTTGAGTCGTTCTTAAATATTGCTCAAAAACGGTAGAAAAATCGATTCCAGATTTTTGAGAAATATAATTTTCGACCTGTTTTGTGGTCACCATTTGATGATAAAAATCTTTATTTAAACCACGCAGTATTTGTCTGAATTTGTCATCGTTGTTAATGATTTGGCGAATGGTGTGAATCATATTTGAACCTTTATAATACATGTCGCCACTTCCTGATTTTGCGATTCCGTACTGGCCAATAATCGGCTCATCATTTCTAATGTTTTTTCGAATTCCCACAATATATTTTTCAGCGGAGGCTTTATCCATATAATTTTCCACAAATAAAGTTTCCGAATAATTGGTGAAACCTTCGTGAATCCACATATCTGCTTTTTCCTCAGCAGTAATATTATTGGCAAACCATTCGTGTCCGCTTTCATGGACAATAATAAAATCCCAGTTCAAACCAACGCCTGTTCCAGATAAATCTCGACCTAAATACCCATTTTCGTACTTATTTCCGTAACCGACGCCACTTTGATGTTCCATTCCGAGATAGGGTGTTTCGATTAATTTGTATGAATCTTCGTAGAACGGGTAAGGACCGAACCAATATTCAAACGCTTTCATCATTGGTTTAACCTGTTGAAATTGCTTTTGCGCTTTCTCTACATTATAATCTAAAACCCAATAATCCAGATCAAGTGGTCCTTTTTCACCTGCGTAAGTCTCTTTAAAATTTACATATTTTCCAACATTGGGAACAATAGAGTAGAGGTTGATTGGATTTTTCACTTCCCATGTATAAACGATTTTATCCTTTTGTTGTTTTTGAGAAAGTAATCTGCCATTTCCAACACCGACCAAATCTTTAGGGGTCGTAATTTTCATGATGATGCCGTTATCTGGTTCGTCACTCCACACATCTTTCGACGGCAGCCAAACCGAGGCTCCAATTCCTTCCTGCGCAACCGACATCCACGGATTTCCCTGATCATCTTTTTTGAAAACCCAGCCACCGTCCCAAGGTGCATTTTTAGCCACCGTTGGATTTCCGAAAAACTGAATCGTAAATGAATGCATTTCTCCTCTTTTATACGACCGATTGGTTTGAATAAAAATAAAATCACCGTCTCTTTTAGAAGAACATAATTTTTCGTCAGAATCAATGATTTTATAATCCATCGGCTGTTGTAAATCAACCTGAAATACAGGATTGGTGACTTCTTTTATAATTTCAAAAGTAATTTTGTTGGTACCCGATACGGATTGATCCTCAAATTTTGGTTCCACCGCAATTTCATATTTTTTCACATCCCAAAAATTGCGAAATTCTGTGTTAGAACCTTTCAGCGTGTCTTGTTTTGTAGATGTTTGGGCCGCAATAAATCCTGTTGATATGAGCAGTAAAAAGATGGTTTTTTTCATGAGATCTTGTATAAGAGGAGCAAATATAATTATAATTTAAATTGCCGTCATTTTTCAAAATTTTAGAGGAAAGGTATTCTTGATAAATTTCAGTATTTTTGAAAAAATTTATTAATGAAACTTAAAATATTTTCAGCACTTTTTGCTTTGGTTTTTCTTTTTTCCTGTAACAATGATAAAGAAGTTCTCAATACTTTAAACGATTATAACATGTCGATGGAAAGCAAAGGTTATCACTTTGGTGATGCTTTGGAACTTCCGAAAACGGTTACTGAGAATGCGGAAAGTATTACCATAAGTTTTGGCGACAAAGAAACGTCAAAGTTGGTTGTAGACCCAGAATTTTTCACCCTTGGCGATAATGCAGTGACCTTTAATATAAAAAAGAAAGGTGGCGAAATATTAACGCAGGACGCAACAATTAATGTTTTTGCAAAAAATCCGGAAGCGACTTTAACTTATGAAATTATAAAAGAATATCCGCACGATACGAAAAATTTTGTACAGGGTTTTGAGTTGGAAGGCAATACAATTTACGAATCCGAAGGCCAGCTGGGAGAATCAAGAATATTAAAATATACACTTGGAACTACGACGCCTTTGAAAGAAGCACCACAAGCTTCAGATGTCTTTTCCGAAGGTTGTACCATTGTGGGCGACAAGATTTTTCAGTTGACGTGGCGCAATAAAAAAGGTTTTGTTTATGACAAAAACACATTCAAATTGTTGAGTGAATTTCCTTATCCAAATGTGATGGGTGAAGGTTGGGGATTAACCTACGACGGAAAGAATTTAATAGCTTCCGACGGTACGAAAAATATTTATTTTCTTGATGTTGCTGATCCTTCAAAAATGTTGCGTTACATTTCTGTCGCCGGAAATACGGAAGCATATGATCAGTTAAATGAGTTGGAATATCACAACGGATTTATCTATGCAAATGTTTGGCAGAAACCCATTATTCTTAAAATAAATCCTGCAAACGGCGAAGTTGTGGGTAAGTTCGATTTTTCAGAAATTGCAAAACTTCATGAAAATGATAACGACTCCGTGCTGAATGGAATTGCTTTTAAAGGAGAAAATATGTTGGTTACAGGCAAGAACTGGCCTACGATTTATGAAGTAAAAATTAAATAAATAAAAGCGGGCAGTTTTATAAATCATTAAGAAATGAAAGTATTAAATTTTGCCCTTTTCTTTCTATTTATTTTGACTTTTAGTCAAGCGAAAACAAATGTGGGAATTTTTGAAAATTTAGCAGGAACTAAAGATCTTTTTGCTGATGATTATGGCAATATTTATCTTTATAAAAGTTCAAATTTCTCTTTAGCCAAATATGATTCTTTGGGAATTTTGAAAGCCGAATTCATGCTGACCTTGCCTTTTAAAATTCAATCGGTCCAAAATCCTCTAAATATTCCCTCTTTTTCGGAAAATGCACAAGAAGTAAAGTTTTTCGATAAAAACCTCGCAGAAATCCAGACGATTAGACTTCAGCAGAAATTTGGATATATAAAAGCAGCATATGCTGAAGATTTGCAGCAATTGTGGTTATTGGACGGAAGTTCTAAGAATTTAATTCAATATCATTTTAGAGAAGACAAAATTTTAAATAAATTTCCATTATATATGGATGTCGAAGATGTTCTGGATTTGATAGTGCATGAAAAGCAGATCTACCTTCTATACAAAGATAAATTGGCTGTATATAATTTCCGTTCAGAAAAAGTAGTTGAGATTCCTGTAGAAAATGCACGAAAACTCCGGCGGGAAAATGATAACATTTTGATTATTAGTAAAAACGTAATTTCACAACTGGAAGGAAACCAATTGAGACCTTTATTCCGCTGTACAGATTGCCAAATTGTGGATAAAAACAGTTCGTCTTATTTTGAAATGAGAGACAACAAACTTTATCTTTACCCACTCGAAAAAAGATGGAGTAAAGCGCAGGAAAAAAAATAATTTTCTAAAACTTTGTTCAGCTTTAATTAAAAAAACTATAAAATTTAAGAATGCATATTGCTGTCACAGGAAACATTGGCGCGGGTAAAACTACATTAACCACTATGTTAGCTAAACATTATGGTTGGCAAGCTCAATTTGAAGATGTAGATCAAAATCCCTATCTCGAAGATTTTTATGCTGATATGAGTCAGTGGAGTTTTGCGCTTCAAATTTATTTTTTAGGCAGCAGGTTTCGTCAGGTGAAAGAAATTCGTGACAGTGGGAAAAACATAATTCAGGATCGTACAATTTATGAAGATGCGCATATTTTTGCGGAAAACCTAAATGATATGAAGCTTCTGACGGATCGGGATTTTCAAAATTACTCCTCCGTTTTTAACCTGATGAAGAGCTTTGTTTCGGCACCAGATTTGCTCATCTATTTGAAGTCTGACGTACCGAATTTGGTGAAGAAAATTTATAAAAGAGGGCGGGAATACGAAGCTTCAATTTCTATTGAATACCTGTCTAAACTTAACCAAAAATACGAACGGTGGATTTCTGAATATAATGAAGGGAAACTCCTGATCATCGAAGTTGATGATCTTGATTTTGTAGAAAGACCTGAAGATTTTGGTTATATCCTAGAAAGAATAGAAACAGAATTACACGGTTTATTCTAAGTGAATTTAATTTTTAAATTCAATTTTGCCACGACTTAAAACTGTAATTTTTAAAAACTATTTACCATGGTTAAAATATTGTATAATCACGCCTGCTCCAAAAGCCGGGGAATCTTAGAATACCTAGACGAAAACGGTGTTCCATTCGAAATAATTGATTTTATTACGCACCCTTTAAGTGAATTAGAAATAAGAACTGTATTGAAAAAACTGCATATCGCTGCTAAAGATTTGATTCGTAAAAACGAAAAATTATTTACCGATAATTACAGTGATAAAAACTACAGCGAAGATGAATGGGTGCAGGTTTTAGTAGAAAATCCCTCACTTATTCAACGGCCGATTTTAATTAAAGATGCCGTTGCCATGATTGGAAGACCTGTAGAAGTGGCAAAACTTTTTATAGAATCTTAATCAGGTTAAATTCTTCAAAGCCTCTTTAAAATTAGAATATGTAAAATCAAATCCTGCAGATTTGATTTTTTTATTATCCGCTCGCGTTCCTTCTAAAATAATTGAACTCATCTCTCCCAGAAGTGCTTTCATTACAAAAGCTGGTGCATTTATCGGCAGAAAGTATTTATCTTTCATTTTTGCCAAAGTTTGCATGAAATTTTTATTGGTCGGAATATCGTCTGCGACAGCATTGTATTTTCCATTTAGATTTTTATTTTCCACTGCAAATATGTACATATTAACCATGTCCTCCAAATGAATCCAGTTCATCCATTGCTCACCAGTTCCTACTGCAGAGCCTATATTTAAATCTACCGTTTTTGCCAACAGGGGAAAGGCACCGCCAGTTTTAGCCAAAATCATTGCGGTTCTTAGACAAACAACTCTCTCAGAAATATCAGAAAAGTCCTCAGCGGCATTTTCCCAATCTTTGCATAATTGGGCCAAATAATCATTTTTCACAATTCCAGAATTTTCCTCCAGAATTTGGCTTGATATAAACGTTCCGTAATAATTAATTCCAGACGCAGAAATAAAAGATTTTAACTTTATTTCATTCTTCAGACAATATTTTTTGAGCAGTTTTGCAGTGTCTACACGGCTGCTGAACATTTCTTCTTTATAAGCTGGAGTCCATCTTTGGCTGATGGTCGCGCCTGCCAAATGAATGATGCATTCTAGATCGGTAAAAGCAGCGTCATCAATAAAACCTTCTGAAAGATTCCAATAAAATTCATCTTTATTTTCTGATTGCTTTCTGCTGAGGATTCGAACTTGGTGACCATTATTTCGAAGTTTTTCGGTTAGCGCTTCGCCTACTAATCCAGTTCCGCCAGTAATTAATATATTCATAATTTGATTAAAGCATCATTACGCCTTCTATTTTCCCCACTTCTTTGTAGAGGCTAATCACTTGATCGGAATCCATTACAAATGCATTAATACTGATGGACGTATACTTTCCATTTGAACTGTCTCGAGTTGACAAGGTAAATTTAACGTCATCAAAAACACGAAAAATTTCGGTATGTTTCGATTCATCGCTTATTACGATAAATTTAAAGAGATAATCTTCCGGAAAATTATGGGTGTGATCAAGTTTTTCTTTGAGAGAGGCGTAAAATTCTTCTGGATTTTTGTTGCCTTCGTTTTCTATAATATTCATTCGTTCTGATTTGAATTAAAATGATAAAACCCGGCCATGGACCGGATTTCAAATTTAGGTATAAAATTTTATATTATTTTACCGCACTGAGTGAATTCAAAATTTTAGCAGAATTCTGTTGTTCGTGATTTTCGATAATATTAAAAAGTCCGTTGACCATCTGTTGTGCTGCAAATTTGCTGATTCCACTGGTTACTACATTTGATGATTGTCCCCCAAAGATGCTTCCCAGAAGATTGGTTCCGGTTAAGGCAGAGTTCAGTGATTGCACGAGTCCGAACTCATTAAGTTTTGCATCTACTTTAGGAGCAATTGCCAACATGAGTTGATCGGACGTTTTTTCACGTAAAATTTGTGTAGCCACGCCGCTTCCGCCTTGTAAAATTCGGGTTGCATCTTCCGCAGTTAATGAATTAACGGCGTTCACCAAAATAGGTCTTGAAGTTTCTACAGTAAATGCCGCAGCTTGTGCGATATATTCTTTTTCCTTCTGAACAAGACTGTTTAATCCGAGTTTCTGTAAAGTATTGTTAAGATCCCGCAGTTGCGAAGGCAAAGCCGCATCAATTAGTTGATTAGATAAAAAGCTGTTTTTATCACTAAAGATTCCAAGTCCTTTTGTAATTCCACCAAGCAAGATTTGTTTTAAAACTGCGATTCCTACAGCAGACGTTGCTAAAGCAACACAGGATTGTGCAGTAGTTCCGATAGTTGCGACCGCCATAGTGGCAACCAATATTGTATTTCTTCTCATAACGATTTTATTTTGATTTATGGTGCAATGTCAAATAGTACGCCAAATAAATAGCGGTATATTTTTAATTTAACATAATTTATTAAATATTATACTATCCTTAACATTATAAATTTTTGTATAACTTTGAAAGAGTAAACTGTATTATGCGAGTAATACGAACCATTAAAAAAGATAAAACGTCGTATATGAAAAACAGAAATTTAAAGTTTCCCTGTTTGATCGCCGCCTTATACTTCGGTATTAATGTGAGTGGACAGGAAGCTCGAAAAGACACCGCAGTCAAAGAGCAAAAGATTGAAGAAGTGGTGATGATTGGGTATGGTAGTGCCAAGAAGAGAGATCTTACTGGATCGATTACTCGTGTGAGTGGGGAAGAGGTTAATGATAAACCTGCCTCAAATCCTGTAAATTCCTTACAGGGAAAGGTCGCTGGACTTTCGGTGGTGAATTCTGGGCAACCTGGTTCGCAGGCCGATGTTAGAATTAGAGGAACTGTAACCATCAACCAAACGCAGCCTGTTTATATTGTTGATGGAGTATTTGCCAATAATATCGATTTCCTAAATCCCTCAGATATCGAGTCGATGGAAATTTTAAAAGATCCATCATCTTTGGCAATTTTCGGGAACCGGGGAGCAAACGGTGCGATTATCGTTACGACGAAAAGAGCCAAGTCCGGAAGAACTTCCGTGAGTTTAAGCTCTTCTATTGGTGTGAAATCATTTGACAACAGACCAGATTTAACAAATGCCGAGCAGTTTAGAACTTTATATAATGAAGATTTAATGGCGCAGGGACTTCCAGCGTATGATAAGTTTAATATTTTCAATGCAGACACCAATTGGATTGATGTGATCCGGAAAAAGGGAGCCATCATTAATCAACATAATGTGACCATTTCCAATGGAAGTGATAAGAACAGAGTGAGTTTCTCTTTTGGTTATCAAATGGAAGAAGGGTCTATAAAATACGAGAACTATGATCGTATGACTATGAAATTTAATGATGACCTGAAAATCACGAGTAATCTACGTGCTGGTTTTGGCATCACAGGATCGTACGCGAAGTTACCTCAGCTCAGAGGTTTCGGTGGTGCCCTTAATGCAACGCCTGTTGTTGCACCGATTAATATGATTCCCGGCCAATATGAAGGATTATTTAATTCCTTGCCACAAGAAATTGGGGCAGCACAAATTGGAAATCCGTTGGCTTTAGTAGAAGGTCATAAATATACGCAGTTGAACAAAGATTTTCAGTTTAACCCAAATGCGTACTTCGAATTTGATTTTTTTGATCATTTTACCTTCCGTTCTAATTACTTTGTAAATTACAGAAATGGTACAGGTCGAGGTTACGAACCAATTTTTAATGTTTTTATACCAGAAACCAATTCAATATCGTTGTATTCAGGTAGAGCATTAACATCGGTCAATCAGTTTGAAAATCGAGATTTAAGTTTCCAGCAAAACCAGTTATTAACTTATAAAAATAAATTTGGTGATCATGATTTAACGGTGATGGGTGGATTTGAAACTACAAGTAGAGAAACAAGTTCGCTTTCTGCAAATGCGAGAGGAAGTCTTTCTAATCCTTTAGGGCAAATTCCATATAACAAAAGATTTTGGTATTTAAACAGTGATTTTGTGGATTCCAGCACGAAGAGTGTCGGAAGTGGACAAAGTAAAAATAGAAACGTTTCTTATTTCGGACGTATTCTCTACAACTTCCAGAATAAGTATATGATTAATGCATCGTTGAGAAATGATGGTTCATCGGCACTCGCTTCTGGAAATAGATTTGATACTTTTTGGTCTGTAGGAGCAGCGTGGGAATTAACTAAAGAGGAATTTATGAAAGACATATCTTTCCTTAATTATTTTAAATTAAAGGGTTCTTATGGTGATTTAGGAAATCAGTATACGCCGTATAATTATTTTGGATATCCTATTTATGTAGAGGGTGGAACAGGAGTTTTCAACGGAAATCTTTACCCCGCCTTTATCAAGCAGTTTGAAGAAGCTGACGATCTAAGTTGGGAACACTTAAAATCTTACGAAGTAGGTTTTGAATCGATGATGCTGAATCGAAGACTTTCTTTTGATGCAACTTATTATAATAAAAAGACGGAGGATTTGTTAAACTTTGTTGATGGAAATCCTGATTATTTCTTGAATGCAGGTTCTATTGAAGCAAAAGGTTTTGAATTTACCGCGGGATGGAAAGACCGTATTAAAGACAATTTCACTTATTATATTAATGGGAATCTTTCGACGACGAAAACTCAGGTTCTAAGTACTTTAAATGAAGGATATATCGGCTATTACGGATCGTCAATTTACAAAGAAGGTTTGCCAATTGGCGCGTTTTATGGCTATGAAGTAGAAGGTATTTATCAGTCTTATGCTGATATCTTAGCACATCCAGCTTCTACGATTGGTGATGTGGCGCCAGGAGATTTTAAATATAGAGATCTAAATGGAGATGGAAAAATTTCTGCAGATGACCGAACAATGCTGGGCGATCCAACTCCAGATTTTACGTATGGTTTTAGCTTAGGAGGTGATTATAAAGGAATCTCATTAAGCGCTGATTTCTACGGTGTTTATGGGAATGAAGTCTATAGAAGTTGGGGTAACGGAAGTTCCTTCGCACCATTTAATTACCGCGAGGAAAGAATGGATCGATGGACAGGCGCCGGAACATCAAACTGGGAACCAAGAAGTTATTCAGGTTCTGGTTACAACCAATTGCCTTCATCATACATGATTGAAGATGGCAGTTTCTTTAGAATTAGAAATGTACAGTTAGGATATAACTTTAACAAAGATCTATTGTCAAATTTTAAATTACAGGCCCTTCGATTCTACGTTAATGTTCAGAATCTAAAAACTTGGGATCATGTAAACAGTTTCACACCAGAATTTGGAGGATCTGCTATTCAGTTTGGATATAATAACAGTGGTTATCCAAACCCAAGAATCACCAGTTTCGGTATTAATGCAACTTTTTAAAAATTAAAAAAATGAATTATAAAATATTTAAAAATATAATGCTGACAGGAGTTCTTTCTGCCGCAGCGCTTTCTTTCCAAAGTTGTGGAGACGATTGGTTAGATTTAAAACCCGAAGGCAGACCGGTTGGAGATGAAGTTACCATAGGTGGTTTTGAAGCGCAGGCTTTTGGATTGTACGCAAGTTTACGGGATCAAAGTGGAATCAGCGACTTTACCTACGTTTGGACGCATCAAATTCGAGCGGACGACAATGAGAAAGGAAGTACAGCTTCTGATGCCGCGACTGATGGTAATGTATTCAATAATTTTGCATACAGCGCCTCTAATGGTCATATCAAAAATAACTGGAATGGTCATTATAAAATCATTTATGATGCAAATGAACTTATAAACGCAGCAGCTGCGACAGGCGATACTTCTGTGGGGACAGGAATTAATGTTGCAGAAGCTAAAGTAATTAGAGCATTCTGTTATTTCGAATTGCGAAGAGATTATGGAGAAGTGCCCATCAATCTAAAAACCATCGATGTTCCTAAAGATGAGATCGCTCCTAAAAATAAAGTAGCTGAGGTTGATGCTCAAATTATCAAAGATTTAACTGAAGCAAAAGATGTTCTGCCAACCCAATGGGCGAGTGCTTATCTCGGTCGGGCGACTTCTGGCCTCGCAAATACACTTCTTGCAAAATTATATTTGTATCAGAAAGACTGGTCAAAATCTTTACAGGCTGCTGAAGTTGTGATCAATTCAAATGCTTACAGTCTTAATGCATCCTACGATACTGAATTTACAAAAGACGGTAATAACTCCAGAGAGTCAATCTTAGAAGTTCAAAAAACCTACGATTATCCTACAAAATACACCAATAACTTTTATGAATCGCAAGGGGTGCGAGGTTCTGGTGAATGGGATTTAGGTTGGGGATTTAATGTACCTTCAACTGGTTTAGTAGCTGCTTATGAAGAGGGTGATTTGCGTAAAAAAACCACAATTTTAACTTCTGGTGGACCAGATATTTATAATACTCCAGGTTTAATTCTGCCCGATTCGCCGCCTTTAGCTCAAAAATATTGGAACGGTAAAGCTTATACCAGACCTTCGGAAAGACAACAATATGCAACCGGTAAAAATTACTGGGAAAATATTAAAATTATCCGCTATGCTGACGTTTTGCTGATCGCTGCCGAAGCCGCAAATGAACTTGGACAAAGTGCAAACGCAGCAATGTATCTCAATAAAGTGAGAAATAGAGCAGGTTTGCCCAACACCACGGCTGCAGACATGATGAGCATGCGTGAGGCAATTAAACAAGAAAGAAGAGTAGAATTCGGAATGGAGTTTGAACGTTTTTACGACCTCGTTCGTTGGGGAGATGCGACCACAGTTTTAGCACCATTCGGATATACCGATCGCAATAAGTATTTCCCTATTCCACAAGATGCGATTGATAAATCGCAGGGTGTACTTATTCAAAATCCTAACTATTAATGATCATCAAGATGAAAAATAAAATAATCAAAGTTTTAGGTTTATGCAGTTTGGCATTTCTGGCCTTTTCCTGCCAAAATTTAGACCGCCCAGAAATGGGTGAGTATCCAAAAGATGCAGGTGAACCGGGCGGACCGCTGAAGTTCTATGTAGCTTTCGACGGTGCAACAGATAATAAGCTGATGAATGCCGTAGACAGTGTTAAAGCAAAGTTCCCAACTGATAATCCATTAAAACCCATGGACGGAATCTCTGGAAAAGCCGTTAAAGGAGAAAAATATAAATATGTAAAATACAGCAGCGCAAATGATTTTGCACAAACTGCCGGGAGTTTTACCGTTTCTGTTTGGGCTCAAAAAGGGAACTTAGAAACCGATCATATTTTCAGTATGCCCGCCGCGAGTGGCTATCACTGGTCCGGAGGATCTATGTTTTTATTAACTGAAGGTTCACCCGAAAGTCCGGTCGTTAAGTTTTTTGTGAAAGACAAAACAGACGAAAAATGGTTTGAATGGGTAGGAGATAACAGTCCGAAAGGCATTTACGATAATAAGTGGCACCATTTGGCATTCGTATACGATGGTGGAACATCGAAAATGACGATGTATGTTGATGGTCAGGCGAAAGCTTTCGTGCCGGAATGGACGAACCACGGAAATGTTGTTCTTGAACCGAGTAAAATCGTAGGATTGAAAATTGGCGCTGGACCTCAGGAATTTTCTGCGGGCGAAATTAGCGATGGCGCTTCAGATTGGTTGAAAAATTCTTGGACGGGCGGAATCGACCAGTTTAGAATGTACTCAAAACCACTATCAGCAGCAGAAGTTCAAAATTTGTATACCAAGAAAAGATAAATGAATTTTTATAAAATAAATTTCTTTATAACAACTGCCATAGTCTTAAGCTGTGGCAGTTGTTCTAGTGGAGAACGCGTGCCCGATCCAGTAAAGCCACCGGTTATCGATCCACCTAAAGTGACTACCTATACCGATCCAGAGATTCTTAATATGGTACAGAAAGACGTTACAAAATATTTTTGGGATTTTGCCGAAGTAAATTCCAAATTAGCCCGGGAACGCTACCACACCGATAATCCTGGTGCAGATGCTGCGGTTATCACGACAGGCGGTTCGGGATTTGGTATGATGACTTTATTGGTTGCCATAAAAAACGGATATGTTTCCCGTCCGGAAGCAGTATCGAGATTAAAAACTTCACTTACCTTTTTGCAAAATGCTGAGCGTTTTCACGGCGCCTGGCCACATTGGATTAATGGAACCAATGGTAAAGTTATTCCTTTTGGAACCATGGATAATGGTGGTGATCTCGTAGAAACAGCTTTCCTGGCACAAGGTTTAATTTGTGTTCGGGAATATTTTAAAAATTCAACAGATCCGCAGGAAATCGCATTAAGCACACAAGCTGATAATTTATGGAAAGGGGTAGAATGGAACTGGTATGCACAAGGTCAAAACGTCTTGTACTGGCATTGGTCTCCCAACTATGACTTCCAAATGAATTTACCGGTGCGAGGATATGATGAAACGTTGCTTACATACGTTTTAGCATCCGCTTCTCCTAATTATACAATTTCTAAATCCGTATATCAGGAGGGTTGGGCCCGCAACGGGAGCATAAAAACATCTGCTTCCAAATATGGTATTCCTTTAATCGTAAATCACAATGGTGCCAATGGAACTGTAGGTCCCATGTTCTTCTCTCATTATTCATTCTTAGGACTAGATCCGCGCGGACTTACCGATGAATATGTAAATTATGGAGAAGCAACGACCAATCATGCGAAAATCATGCATCAGTATGCGGTGGAAAATCCAAAAAACTGGAAGGGCTACAGTACTAAAAATTGGGGATTGACGGCGAGTTACACGAGAAATGGCGATGGCACTACGGGATATTCTGCTCATCAGCCTAATAATGATTTAGGAGTAATCTCTCCTACGGCAGCAATATCAAGTCTTCCCTACACTCCAGAAGAAAGCATGAGTTACCTGCGATTTTTATACAATGAAACCAATCTGAAATATATTGGTGTTGCCGGACCATATGATGCATACTCGATTCATTATGACTGGTTAACGCCGAGATATTTGGCAATTGATCAGGGTACGATGTCACCGATGATTGAAAATCATAAATCTGCATTTCTCTGGAATTTATTTATGAATGCTCCAGATGTAAAAAACGGTTTACTGAAGTTGGGCTTTCATTCATCAAAGCACGGATTTTAATTTAAATGAATTTGTGCATTAAGTTGGAATTTCAGGTCAATATATAAATCGTATTTTTATCCTTAAAACTAATAAACTTCTATGAGGAAAATTGTGATCACGTGTTCAACCTTTTTACTACTAACTTCGTGTGAAAGTAAAAAACCTTTAATTTCAGATCACTTATCTGATGAACAATTGATGTCTCAAGTTCAGAAAGATGTTTTGAAATATTTTTGGGAGTATGCCGAGCCGAATTCATTATTAGCTCGCGAGCGTTATCATGAGGATAATGTTTATCCGCAGCATGACAAACACGTTATTACAACCGGCGGTTCCGGATTCGGACTCATGACAATTTTGGTAGGTGTGGAGCGTAATTTTATTCCCCGGCAGGAAGCGGTACAAAGATTAGGTGTAATGGCCGATTTTCTCGAAAAAGCCGACCGACATCACGGTGCCTGGTCACATTGGATTAATGGAGAAACGGGAAAAACAGTTCCTTTCGGTAAAAAAGACAATGGTGGAGACTTGGTAGAAACTGCGTTTTTGGTTCAGGGAATGATTGCAGTCCGAGAATATTTCAAGAATGGCAACGAAGAAGAGCGGAATCTTGCGCAAAAAATGGATCATCTCTGGAAAGGTGTTGAGTGGAACTGGTACACAAAAGGAGGCGAAAAAACCCTTTACTGGCATTGGTCACCAACCTACGGCTGGGATATGAATTTCCCTCTTAAAGGATATGACGAAACTTTGATCACCTATATTTTAGCAGCTTCTTCACCCTCATATCCTATTGATGCAGAAACGTATTATAAAGGTTGGGCTAGAAATGGCACCATCAAAACAGATCATTCAAAATACGATTTGCCACTTTACGTAAAACATAACGGCTCCGAAGAATATGGTGGTCCGCTTTTTTGGGCTCAATATTCCTATCTCGGCCTAGATCCAACGGGTTTATCAGATCGGAATATCAATAATTATTTTGATGTTAATAGAAATCACGTAATGATTGATTACCAATATTGTGTTGAAAATCCGAAAAAGTATAAAGGATATGGATCAAATTATTGGGGACTTTCTGCCGGCTACACCAGAAATAAAGATGGTTCTGTTGGTTACACAGCACATTCTCCAACGAACGACCAGGGCGTAATAAATCCCACTGCGGCCTTAAGTAGTTTTCCGTATTCACCGAAAGAATCGATGAATTTTTTACGATTTATATATACTGAGAAACCATCATTTATAGGTTCTGCAGGTCCGTATGATGCCACTTCTATTAATTATGGAGACTGGTTTACCCCGAGATATCTTGCAATTGACCAAGGAACCATTTCACCTATGATAGAAAATTATAGAACGGGCTTCATCTGGAAATTATTTATGAAGGCGCCGGAAATTAAAGCAGGTTTGAAAAAACTCGATTTTAAATCAACTAAATACTCGTTGTAAATGAAATCCTCACTTAAGTATAATTAAAGATTAAAGTTATGCCTACAACCTATAAAACTCTTTTTTGTATGTTTTTATTGACAACTTTCTCCGTTGCTGCTCAGGAAATGAAAAATGAGATGAGAAAAGAGGTAAAGAAAATGCAGCAGATTTCTTACATTTTAGATTATCCGAAAGATGTAAAAGGGAAAGTTCCTTTAATGGTCTTCCTCCATGGTTCTGGCGAGCGCGGAGATAATTTGGAGCTGGTAAAAGCGCACAGTCCTTTTACCTATAAAAATTTATTTCCCGAACCTGTTGCGATCTTAGCTCCTCAAACGCCGAAAGATTTATGGTGGGATACCGAAGCAGTGTATTATTTAATTAAAGATATCCAACAGAAATACAATATTGACGATTCCAGAATTATGTTAACAGGCCTTTCAATGGGCGGGTGGGGAACACTGAAATTAGCGATGGAACATCCTGAACTATTTTCGGCAGTTGTTGCGGTTTGCGCGCCAGTGGATCGATTGATGAAAGTTCGGGCTTCCCAATACAAAGATTTACCCATGAAAATTTTCCATGGTGGGAATGATGATATCGTGTCACCCATAAACTCTATTGAAATTTATCAGGAAATAAAGAAATTCAATAAAAATGTTGAATTGACGATTTTCCCAGATGACAATCATAATTCATGGGATTCTACCTATTCAAATCCGAAGTTGTATGAATGGATGCTGGCACAAAAGAAAAATACAGTTAAGAATTAAAAGTAGTTATAATGAAGAAAATAATATTAATTGCAACCCTGGCTCTTTCGCCATTGTTTTTAGCGCAGGAAATGGTTATGAAGCCTGTACAATCTTATCAAACTGCACAATATAAGGCTGATAAAAAAATATTTATCGATAATCTATTAGCAAAGATGACGGTTGAGGAAAAAATCGGCCAGTTAAATTTACCAAGTGCGGGAGATTTTACAACAGGTCAGGCACAAAATTCCAATATCGGTAAAAAGATAGAAGATGGTTTGGTCGGTGGCCTTTTCAATATTAAAGGTGCTGAAAAAATAAAAGCCGTACAAAAAGTTGCGGTGGAGAAAAGCCGTTTAAAAATTCCACTCATTTTCGGAATGGATGTTATCCACGGATATGAAACCAATTTCCCAATTCCTTTGGGTTTAGCGGCATCTTGGGATATGGATTTAATTCAGCAATCCGCACGGGTCGCCGCAAGAGAAGCAACTTCCGATGGAATTTCCTGGACATTTTCACCAATGACCGATATTTCTCGCGAACCTCGATGGGGTCGAGTTTCCGAAGGTTCTGGTGAAGATCCTTACTTGGGAAGTGAAATTGCAAAAGCAATGGTGTACGGCTATCAGGGAAAAGATCTTTCTTTAGCCAATACCATGATGGCCTGTGTAAAACATTTTGCACTCTATGGCGCTGGGGAAGCAGGTCGGGATTACAATACCGTGGATATGAGCCGACTGAGGATGTTTAATGAGTATTTTCCCCCTTATAAAGCGGCTGTAGATGCAGGAGTTGGTTCCGTGATGGCTTCCTTTAATGAAGTTGACGGAATCCCCGCTACTGGAAATAAATGGCTACAAACCGATGTTTTACGGAAAATGTGGGGCTTTAACGGCTTTGTAGTCAGCGACTATACTGGGATCAATGAAATGATTGATCACGGTATGGGCGATTTGCAGCAAGTTTCAGCACTCGCCTTAAAAGCGGGCGTTGATATGGATATGGTGGGAGAAGGTTTTCTAAAAACTTTAAAAACGTCATTGCAGGAAGGTAAGGTGTCGCAAGGGGAAATAGATCAAGCTGCAAGAAGAATTTTGGAAGCCAAATATGATTTGGGACTTTTTGAAAATCCATATAAGTATGGGGATGTTACGCTCGCCTCAAAAGAAGTGTACAGTGCAGAAAATAGAAAAATTGCAAGAAACGCCGCCGCACAGTCTATGGTTTTAATGAAAAACGATCATAAAGTTTTACCCTTGAAAAAAACAGGAACGGTAGCTGTTATTGGACCATTGGTTAATAATGCATTGAACATGGCGGGAACCTGGAGTGTTGGTGCAAAACATGCCAATTCGGTTTCATTACTAAAAGGCCTGCAGGATAATTTTGGTAAAGAGGTTAAATTTCTTTCAGCTAAAGGTTCAAACATTGATTACAGCGAAAAACTCGAGAATATTTATGCTGCGCACGGCAAACTAACAGACAGAGATTCGCGTTCCAAAGAAGAGCTTTTGAAAGAAGCAGTGTCGATTGCCAACAAAGCAGATGTGATTGTTCTGGCCATTGGCGAATCTGCTGAAATGAGCGGTGAATCATCATCCAGAACAGAAATCGATATTCCCGCATCTCAAATTGATTTGCTCAATGAATTGAAAAAAACCGGGAAACCTATTGCAGTTGTTTTGTTTACGGGAAGACCGCTGGCCTTGTCAAATATGAAGGACACACCGGATGCCATTTTAAATGTTTGGTTTTCGGGAACAGAAGCAGGAAATGCAATTTCCGATGTCTTATTTGGGAAAGTTAATCCTTCCGGAAAATTGCCGATGACGTTTCCTCGCAGTTTAGGTCAGGTTCCTTTATATTACAATCACAAAAATACAGGTCGTCCTTTAAGTGCCGAAAAAACTGAAAAGTGCGAGTACGAAAGGTTCCGCTCTAATTTTATGGATGAGTGTAACACACCGCTTTATCCCTTTGGTTTTGGATTAAGTTATACCAATTTCAAATATTCAGATATTTCAATTTCTAATTTAAATCCGAAAGGAAATTCAACCATTCAGGCCTCAGTTACCCTAACGAATACTGGAGATTATGATGGCGCTGAGGTTGTTCAGTTATACATTCGGGATTTGGTTGGCAGTATCACAAGACCAGTGAAGGAACTAAAAGGGTTTCAAAAGGTTTTTCTGAAGAAAGGAGAGCATAAAAAAGTGACCTTTTCCATTTCACCAGAAGATTTAAAATTTTATGATAATTCTCTGAAATTTGATTGGGAAGCCGGTGAATTTCAAGTTATGATTGGAACAGATTCTGAACAAGTTCAGCGTGCTAAAATCAATTGGATTAAATAATTACAATATTTGACTTAAAAACCGCTTTCCCACCAAAGTGGTTTTTTTAGTCGGTTTATTATTGGTAATTTTGCGCGTAAATAAAAAATAATTTATAATGAGAGACAAATTCATTAAATGGGGAATTATAATTCTGGTGATCATTTGGGCAATTTCCCTTTTAATCAAATCCCATTACTGGATTCCTATTTTGCTTACCTTCATATACATTTTAGGATTGTACAATGCTTTCCAAACGAAACATGCCATTCTAAGAAACTTCCCGGTGGTGGGATATTTTCGATATATTTTTGAAGGAATTTCTCCGGAAATGCAGCAATATTTTATTGAAAGAGAAACCGATGGGAAACCATTCCCTCGTAATGAGCGTTCTTCTGCATATCGCCGAGCTAAAAATTTAAGCGATACTGTACCATTTGGAACTCAGCTGGAAATTAACAATAGAAAGTATGAAGGAATAAAGCATTCCATTTACGCAAAATCACCGGCGGAGGAGTTGCCTACCGTTTTGTTGGGTGGTGTTGATTGTAAACAAAAATATAAAGCTTCACTTTTTAATATTTCCGCAATGAGTTTCGGTTCACTAAGTGACCGTGCTCAAATATCATTAAACCGCGGTGCCAAAAAAGGTGGATTTTTTCACAATACTGGAGAAGGTGGAATTTCACCCTACCACTTGGAAGGTGGTGATTTGTGCTGGCAGATTGGAACTGGATATTTTGGATGTAGAGATGATCATGGAAACTTTTCACCTGAAATTTTCAAGAAAAATGTTTCCTTACCCAGTGTAAAATTAATCGAGATTAAAATTTCACAAGGTGCAAAACCAGGTCATGGTGGAGTTTTACCAGGATCCAAAAATACGCCAGAAATTGCAGCCATCAGACACGTACAACCAGGAATGACTATTATTTCGCCACCCTCGCACTCTTCATTTTCTGACGCGACAGGATTGTTACATTTTGTGAAACAATTGCGTGACTTGTCGGACGGTAAACCTGTAGGATTTAAATTGTGTATTGGTGATACAAAAGAATTTGAAGATATCTGTGTTCAGATGAACGTTCTCAAGATCTATCCGGATTTTATTACAGTTGATGGGGCAGAAGGAGGAACTGGTGCGGCGCCACCTGAATTTTCTGATGGAGTAGGTATGCCTTTGGAACCTGCTTTGATTTTCGTTAATAGAACACTTACCAATTTCAACTTACGGGATAAACTGAAAATAATTGCAAGTGGTAAGGTATTAACTTCACTCGATATTTTAAGAGCCGTGGCAATGGGCGCTGATATGTGTAATAACGCTCGAGGATTTATGTTCGCGTTGGGTTGTATTCAAGCTTTAAGATGTAATACCAACACGTGTCCGACTGGAGTTGCCACACAAGATAAAATGCTCATTAAAGGTCTTGATGTGACCGATAAAAGTGAAAGGGTTTATCACTTCCATAAGAATACGTTGCGTACCTGTAATGAATTGATTGCAGCAGCTGGCAGAACTTCCTACGAAGAAGTAGATGCAAGTATGTTTATGCGCGGCGACGAGTTTGAACATTTGGCTGATTATTATTTCCCGGATATTTTAGGAAATGTAAAAGCACCTTCAAATCGCTATTAAACCGGTTTAAAATAAAAATAAAACTCCAGAATACAATCTGGAGTTTTTTTGTGCGTATTTGTACTAGAAACTCAGTTAATGCTCACTTTGATAATAAAAGAAGCGGCGTGAATGGCCTATTATTAATGTTGATAAATATCCGACAAAAAATTTAGCAGTCACAAAACATGAGGTTTTTTGTACGTGTGATATCGTGTACAAAAAAATCCGGTATCAAATGATTGATACCGGATTTATTGCTTGAAAGTGTATTATTCTTATGCTTCTTCAGTCGGAGTTTCCTCTTCTTGCTTCGCTTTTGGTTTAGCAGGAGCTGGTTTAGCTTCTACAACCGGTGGCGCATCAGAAACAACATCGAATTCATAGTTATGCTCTACATTTCTGTGAAGTCTGATCAAGGCTGTGAATTTACCAGTTCTCTTGATGTTATTCCCAGGAATTTTGATGTATTTTTTATCAACTTGTACACCTGCTTTAGATAATTCGTCAGAAAGGTTTGCGTTGTTGATTGATCCAAACAATTTGTCACCTGAACCAACTTTGGTTGAAATGGTAATGTTTGTTTTTTTCAACTGATCTACTGTTGCGTTTGCAGCAGCAACCAATTTAGCTTCTTCTTCTTTTCTAGCTTCTAAAGTAGCAGCTAAGTCTGCTTTGTTTTTTGGTGTTGCCAATAAAGCAACGCCTTGAGGTAGCAAGAAATTTCTTGCGTAACCAGGTTTTACACTTACCGTGTCGAATTCAAGACCTAAGTTTTCTACGTCTTTTTTTAGGATAATGTCCATTGTTGTTGTCCTTTTTTATTTAGAAGTTAGATTTTAGAGGTTAGAAGTTAGCGAACCAACTGCCAACAACCAATAACCAACAACCAATGATTAATTTTATTTTAATAAATCGGCTACATAAGGCAACATTGCCAAGTGTCTAGCTCTTTTAATTGCTGCAGATACTTTTCTTTGGTATTTTAAAGAAGTTCCTGTATATCTTCTTGGTAAAATTTTACCTTGTTCGTTTACGAACTGAAGAAGGAAGTTAGGATCTTTGTAATCTACATGCTTGATACCGTATTTTTTAAATCTACAGTATTTTTTGTCAGATTTTGTGTTGATGTCTACCGGAGTTAAAAATCTTACTTCCGATTCACCACCTGCTGAGGCTTGTTTAGCCATATCATCTATTGCCATGATTCTTTTTTTTTGAGGGTTAAATTAAACTTTCGCAGTTCTTACTTTGGTTCTTCTTGTCACTGCATACTCGATTGCATGTTTGTCAAGTTTTGTAGTCAGGTAACGGATCACTCTCTCGTCACGTTTGTACATCAACTCTAAATCTGCAACCACTGTTCCTTCACCTTTGAATTCGATCAAAGTGTAGAATCCATTCTTTTTTAATTGAATTGGATAAGCTAATTTTTTCAGTCCCCAATTTTCTTTGGCAACGATTTCGCAATTGTTTGCTTTTAGTAAGTCTTCAAACTTTTTTACTGCTTCCTCCACCTGAGCATCAGATAGAACGGGAGTTAAAATGAAAACAGTTTCGTAATTGTTCATAATGTTAATTAAAATTGTTAATTATTTCGAGGTGCAAAAATAGGTCTTCTTTTCCTAACATGCAAGATACTGAACCAATTAAACAGGATTTCGCCCAAAATAAATTTAAAAATCCTGGAAATACAAAATGAAAGAAGTTTTAGCCCCGGTTGCAGCGGCATCCCTCGACTGGTCGGGGATATAGCGGAAAACGGGAATGCACTCTGAAGAAGCTAAAATTTGAAGCTGCTTATTCCTTCCGTAAATCTTTTAAATAACCATTTTTCAATTCGTCGTATAAGGAATGTTTGCTCACCATTAAAGAGAAAAGGGAGGAAATCATTGCGGCGAGCATCAGGTAGAATATTAAACTGTGACGGTCCGTCATTTCAAGAACAATAATTGAAGAAGTGAAGGGCGCCCGCGTAATTCCGGTTAAAAAAGCCACCATTCCTGTTAAGATGACGACATTGGTTTCATCGGGTGATAAACTAATCCAACCTGCGATAACAGATCCAATACTTGCTCCAGCCGATAATGCAGGTGCGAAAATTCCGCCCGCCCCGCCCGAAGTGAAGGACAACGCTGGACCCAACATTCTGAAAAGTGGCATATACCATTCTTCATTTTTATTATCGGTGAAAAGAACTCTTTGCATAATTCCTTTTCCGGATCCTAAAATCTCCTGATTTACGAAATAGGCAAGTGAAGCAATAATTAAAGCTGAAATAACGAGAAATATAATATTTGATTTATCGGTTTTCAACCTTTTTTTCCAGTTATTTACGCCAAGCATTATTCGGGAAAGCTGACTGGCGAAAATGCCTGAAATCCCTGAAACTAAAATAACCGGGAAAACAATCATCATCCCAATATCACTCGTTTTTGGGTAGCCCAGATACAGATAAGATCCTGCAAATGTTTGTGCAGTTAAACCCGCAATAATAACCGCCGTAAAAAGCGCCGTTTTAAAATAGTTGATGTGTGTTTTTGAAAGTTCTTCTACGGCAAATACGATTCCGCCCAAGGGTGTGTTAAATGCTGCAGAAAGTCCGGCGGCGGCGCCCGTCATAATCATATTTTTCTTGGAGATTTTGGGCCACCATTCTGGTAAAAGCTCATTGACCTTTCGAAATACGGAACCTGCAATTTGAATGGTTGGGCCTTCGCGCCCGACAGCTCCACCACCAATAACGAGTATGACAGATGATAAAACTTTTAGAATGAGAATTTTAAGGCTGAGAAGATGCGTTATTTTTCGGTGTTCTTTCGGGTTTGCTAGTTCTACCGCCGCCATCACCTGCGGGATTCCGCTGCCTTTTGCATATGGTGCAAACCGATTCACGAGCCACCACGATAATACAAATGCAGTTGGCGCAATGATAAAGATGAGCCAGCTGTGCCACGCCATAATGAAATGCATGAGATTTTCGCCCCACTGAAACATTTGCGCATAAATGACTGCGAAGATTCCCGTAATTACAGACCCGATCCAGAATGGAATCGCCTGTAACATGTTATGCTTTAGATTTTCGTTGTGAATATTATCAAAAGAATCTTTAATTTTTATTCTTATAAATTCAAATATTCTCCGCATGATGCAAAAATATCATTTTTAAAATAATTAGCCGACCGTTTAGGGGTGTAATTTTGAATTCCTTTTTTGAATTGTAATTAATTAACTTATAAAATCTTTAATTCTGGACGTTGCAATTTGATTCAGGTTTATCCATTCTAAAAAACGGTCTAATTTATCCTGCATTGTTTTTCCAACTTTATATTTTCTATAAAAGGGCAAATGAAACGGCAACTTTTTTACGTCGGAGAATTGCCATGAATTTAAATTTACGAGGACAAATTCGTCTTTCTTAATTGTTTCAACCACCATATTTTGATAATAAATTAAAGGAGTTAGTTGAAAAATAAAATCATTGTAGGGCATCTGAGAATAAGGTGAAATACTTTGATAAATAAAGGTTAGGCCGTTCTCTTCGGTGAAAGGTGCTTTGCGGATGAGTTTTTTTAAAGGAAAAGAAATTTGTTGATCGTCGATTACTGAAATATAATTAAACTGCAATTTTTTTAAAGCTTCTGCAGGAAAGATATTTTCTTCTATACGAATGCCACGAACATTTTTGCCAAGGAGTTCTTCCGTCCTTTTTTTTGCGATTTCAATTTCATCTAAGGAAGAATTTTGGTGAAAAAATGCGATTTCATGACCTTCATTTCTTATTTGTTTTAAAAGATTTTCTATTTGTGACAAAAGCGATATTTCAATAAAAAAGGTAGCCAACACTTCGTATTGTTCCAAACTTCTCAAAATTGCTTTAGTCGTCGTTAAAGTTAATGCAAGCTGATCGGCAGAATTAATTCCTTCTTTCTTTTTATAAGTGAAGTCTTCACTAATGATATTGAAAGTCAGTAAAATCATAGTAGAAAGATAATAAAAAAAGCCTGCAATCTTTGAAAAATTTCACAGGATTGCAGGCTTTTTAATTTGGAAATTATTTTTAGCTTTTTTGAAGTTTAACTTTCAAATTTTTCAGCATATCTTTTGTCATTTCGGTAATATCATAGTCGTAAGAAAGTCCCCAGTCTCTTTTCGCCACCGAATCATCGATAGAAGCCGGCCAGGAATCTGCGATCTCCTGGCGGAAATCGGGTTTGTAATCAATAGTGAAGTCAGGCATTTCCTTTTGAATTTCTGCCGCCAGTTCTTTTGGTGTAAATGATAGTCCACCCAAATTATAGGAAGTGTGAACGGTTAGATTTTCTTTCGGCGCTGCCATTAATTCTAAGGTCGCTTTAATTGCATCGTTCATGTAAAGCATGGGCATTCCGGTATTTTCTGAAATAAAGCTGGTGTATTTTCCTTCTTCAACAGCCTCATAAAAAATCTCGACGGCGTAATCTGTAGTTCCGCCACCAGCAGGCGTTTTCCAGGAAATTAAACCCGGATAACGAATACTGCGAACATCTACACCGTATTTATCGAAATAATATTCACACCATTTTTCTCCAGCCATTTTAGAAATTCCGTAAACGGTTGTAGGATTTAGAACCACTTCCTGACCTACATTTTCTTTCGGGATTCCTTTCCCAAAAACAGCGATAGAACTTGGCCAGAAAATCTTTTGAAGAAGTCCTTCTTTCGCCATTTCACAAAAGTTAATCAAAGGTTCCAAGTTGAGTTTCCAGGCAAAAAGCGGCTGCTTTTCAGAAGTCCCAGATAATAAAGATGCCAAATGATAAACGGTTGTAATACCGTAATCTTTGATCACCTGACGAACCAATTGGGTGTTGGTAACGTCCATTCTTTCATAGAATCCTGCAGAAGTCAGGCTTTTATCCCAACGGTCGAGCCCGGAGGCAATTACATTTTCGGCGCCATGAATTTCAACTAAGCGATTGGTTAATTCGGTGCCGATTTGGCCCAGCGCGCCTGTAATTAGAATTTTTTCCGTGTGAGATGCCATGTTTCAATTTTAGATTTGCACAAATTTAGAAAAATAGCTTAGTAAAAGAAATAGTATTCTGAAAATAATTTTTTGGGGAAAATTTATTTCCGTCGACAATTTATTTTTAAGCTGACTTTTCCGTCTTAATTTCACGCTTTATTTTACCTCAAATAAAAATGCTGCCTCATCAAATGAAACAGCATTTAAAATAAAAAGGATTTAATTAGAAAGTAAGGTTGGCTCTTACAAATAAGAATCTACCATTCATCCCAAACTGGGAAACGTTTCTGGAATATACAAATTGGTTGTCGTTAGATAATGAATCCAGGTTTTTGTCCGGATAAATATCGAAAACATTATTTGAACCCAAAGTTAAACTCACTACTTTGTTGAATTTATAACTTGCAGATAAATCTGTAATTAATTTGCCAGACCAAACTGGGTGCTCATCGGCGTTTATTGTACCGTTCATATCAATATCTGCAGAGTTGGGATCGGTCACTTTACCGAAATAAACATTTCTCATCAAAAGACTCAATTTGTTGAATTCTGCTAAATTGTTTAGTGACATTTTAAACCTTGGCGAAGCTTCTTCTAAATAAACCCTGCTCGATTCAGAAAAATACCGGCTCGCTTGTCCTGAATTCTGTAAAATCGTGGAGGAATGAATGTCACCAATTCTATTGGTTTTAGAAACAGTCACTGCAAAGTCATTATTCAATTTAAACCCGGGAAAATTAGATTTTTGTGAAATTACAGCTTCAATTCCTTTGGTTTGCGTATCGATTGAATTTGCGAAAAATGCTGCGGCTGTAGCTGCTGCCTGATCAAATAACGCCTGTGTTGTTGGTGTAGGAGAGAATTGATCTGTTAGCGTGATTCTGTCTTTGATTTTAATATAATAACCATCCAGTGTAATCGAAAGGTTTGCCGAGGGTACTTTTGCAGTAAAACCTGCGGAGTAACTAGCAGATCTTTCTTGCTTTAATTTATTAATCCCGAGTAATCCTGCTAATTTTGAATCATTGGAGAAAATACCCACCTCAAATGGTACTCCGCCTACGAATTGTGTAGAAGTGGAATTAAAGTAGATCTGATGCAGTGAAGGCGCTCTAAATCCGGTAGATAGTGCCGCTCTAAAATTAATATCATTCGTAATTTTGTAGCGGGTCGCCAGTTTATAATTAAAGGTTGAACCGAAATCAGAGAAATTTTCAAATCGTAAGGCACCGCTCAAAAGCCATTTTTCAGTAACATCTAGCTCATTATCAGAATAAATCGCAAATGAAGTTCTGTTTTTGTCTAAGGCGTTTTCTGATCTATAACCGGGAAAAACTTGTGCTCCGCCGGGTCTTGTGCTGCCAAAAAAATCGGTAGGTAAAACCTGGGTGGTAGTCGTGTATAGTTTTCCTAAATAGTCATATCTGGCCCAAGATGATTCTTCACCGGCAATGATTTGAAAATTTTCAAATCTTCCTTCGGCACCAAAAGCCAGGTTTAATCCTTGTAACCAATTTACCTGCGTATTAAAATCAGCATTGATGGTATTCTGAGAGAAAGCCAGTTCTCCAGCATCAAAAACCGTTTTACTTGGGAACATCATCGTTGCGTTGGCGGTATTTTCTATGCTGTATTGAAAAGAGTTTTTACCAAAAGTATTACTCAAATCCCAATTTACATTTCCCATTTTTCCTTTGATTCCTGTACCAATAGATACATCGGTAATGTCGGAATGAATTTCCGGTAAGAATCCATCCAGATAAATAGAGGTGGAAGTTCTGTTTTGATTTGGTCTTCGGTAAAATCCTCCAGCATCTCCTTTTCTCATGGAATAGCCCCCAAAAGCATAACCTCTGATACCTTCCGTTAAATCGAATTCTGAATTAACGTAAAACTGACCGCTTTGTAATTTCGACTGTCCAACGCGCATATTAAAATCCTTCCTTTCTAATCCGCGGTATGCAAGTTCATTTTCTGTAACATCAAAATTTAAGGCCTTTTGCATTTCAGTAATGGTATTCGCATTCTGTATTGCAGTTCGCTGTTCAGCGCTGAAATAACCTACGTTTCCTTGGTACTGACGGAGATAACTTAAGATTTGATTTGCGTTGGGATTATATTGGGGATTGATATTGGAAAATAACGACGAAATATTAACGCCACTTTCCATGGCTCTTTTTTCAATCGCGTTATATGCATTATATATTTTTCCGCCGGCTGGCATTGCTCTACGTGTGTCATCGCGACTTAATAAACTCCCTGTAAAGTTGATAAAACCATTGCTGCCCAATTTAGTTCCATAATTTAGATCAACTTGGTATTTTGCACCATCCCAACCTTTTTCAAAATTATTAGAGCCAGAAGAGTTAAAACCGCCAGCAGTTAAAGCAGCAGTTAACTGTCCGGTATTTCGCTTCATCACCACGTTAATGACTCCAGCAATAGCATCTGAACCATATTGCGCGGACGCTCCGTCTCGAAGAACTTCTAAACGCTCGATGGCAAAAGCAGGAATCGCGTTTAAATCCGTTCCTACAGATCCTCTTCCTGGCGAGCCGTTAATATTGACCAATGAAGAAGAGTGTCGTCTTTTTCCATTCAATAACACCAACACCTGATCAGGTCCCAATCCTCTTAACTGGGCTGGATCAATGTGGTCAGTTCCGTCAGCTACCGTTGTGGAATTTGAGGTAAATGAAGGCGCTGTGAAGTTCAAAATTTGATTAAGATCTGTCTGTGGACTTAAAACTCCCTGCGCTGCAATGTTAATGACATCAACCGGAACTGGAGTATCCGTGGCAACTCTGTTTTTATTCCTTGAACCGACGGTTAAGTTAACTTCGTCAATGTTTTTGGTCTTTACGGAGTCTCTTTCCTGGCCGAAAGTGTACACTGACGTAAAAGTCAATAGGCTTCCTAAAAGTAAAGCTGAATAGTAATTTTTCTTCATAGTATAGTTTGTTTAATTGTATAATGTTTATATAATTCATCAAATATATGATAAAAGTTTAATGTTTATTCGAAAATGATATAAAAAATATTATTTACAAAATATATTTACATTATAGAAATTATTAATTAATTCTTCAGCTGATAATTTTCTTATTTTTGGTAAAATTTTTAGCTATGAAAAAACTGCTACTTTCATTTGTCGTTATTTCCCAATTTACTTTTGCACAATTCACAGATATTAACATTGTTAAAGAAATACATACCAAGAATAAAGGTCTGGTGGTTTCCGCACATCCTTTAGCAAGCGAAGCTGGCGCAAAAATCATGAAAATGGGTGGAAACGCTTACGATGCGGTTATTGCGACACAATATGCGTTAGCAGTAGTTTATCCACAAGCTGGAAATATTGGCGGCGGCGGTTTTTTAGTTGGAGTGAAAAATAACGGTGAGAAATTTACCATTGATTTTCGGGAAACTGCACCAGAAAAATCATCCAGAGATATGTATTTGGATAAAAAAGGAAATGCAAATACGGATCTTTCTCAGAATGGAAGGTTAGCTGTAGGGATTCCTGGTTCTATTGCAGGGTTTTATGCAACTTTAAAACATGCAAAACTTCCCATGGAAAAACTCATTCAACCCGCAATTGATTTGGCAGAACAAGGTTTTGCAGTATCGCAAAAAGAAGCCAATTTGCTAAATAATCAGATGAAGTATTTTACGGAACATAATAAAAATACAACGGTATTTCAAAAATCTACGCCTTGGAAGCAAGGTGATTTATTAATCCAAAAGGATTTGGCTGAGACTTTAAAACTCATTCAGAAAAACGGTGCTAAAGGTTTTTATGAAGGAAAAACAGCTCAACTACTCATTGCTGAAATGAAACGCGGAAATGGTATTATTACATTAAATGATCTGAAAAATTATAAGGTGGTAGAAAGAAAGCCAATTTCCTTTAATTATAAGGGAACGGAGATCGTTTCTATGCCGTTGCCTTCCAGTGGCGGAATTCTTTTAGCCCAAATGCTAAAGATGAGTAGTTTTGAAAATGTGGAAAAATATCAACAAAACTCAACGCCAGCCGTGCAAATTATGGTAGAAACTGAACGTCGATCTTTTGCTGATAGAGCTGAATATATGGGAGATCCCGGATTTATTAAAGATAAAACTGAAATGCTTATTTCTGACGATTATTTAAAAAACCGGTGGAAAAGTTTTACCATGAATAAAGCGACACCAAGTTCAGAAGTTGGTAAAATTATTCCTCAATCAAAAGAATCTACGGAAACCACCCATATTTCTATTATTGATAAAGAAGGCAATGCCGTTGCTGTAACCACCACTTTAAATGGTTTGTACGGCAGTAAAGTGGTTGTTTCTGGTGCAGGATTTTTACTGAACAATGAAATGGATGATTTTTCCGTAAAACCTGGTGTTCCCAATATGTTTGGAGCGGTTGGTGGTGAAGCGAATTCCATTCAACCCGGAAAAAGAATGTTGAGTTCAATGACGCCTACGATTGTGATGAAAAATTCAAAACCTTACATCATCGTAGGAACACCAGGTGGAACAACGATTCCGACTTCAGTCTACCAGTCGATTGTGAATATTATAGACTTTAAATTGAGTCCGAATATGGCGGTTAACACTCCGAAATTCCACCATCAGTGGTTGCCCGAAACTGTTTTGGTGGAAAGCAATTTCCCCGAAACTACAATTGCAGATTTAGAAAAGCATAATTATAAAATTGAAAGGACTGCCCAGATTGGCCGCACAGAATTAATTATCATTGACGAAAATGGAAATGCAATCGCAATTGCAGATGGTCGTGGCGATGATTCTGTAGCAGTGGAGTAATTATTTTCCTGCGAGTTTTTTCAACATTCCATTGAAAATTAAACCGTGAAATGGTAAAACAGAATACCAATACAGTCTTCCCGATAAACCAAGCGGACGAAAAGTGGCTTCCTGATAAAGGATGCCATTTTTTATTTTAAATTCTAACCACGCTTCGCCAGGAAGTTTCATTTCTGCAAAAAGCAATAGTCGTTTTTCTTCCCGATTGGCATAAAGAACGCGCCAGAAATCAACAGAATCTCCAGCTTCTAAGGTGCTCATATTTCTTCGGCCTCTTCGTAAACCGACTCCGCCAAAAAGTTTATCAAGAAAACCCCGAATTCTCCAGAGGAAATCGGCGTAATACCAACCGGTTTTTCCACCAATACTGAAGACGCGGTCAAGCGCTCTTTCTTCATCATCTACTTTTTCCTGCCGAATATCTTTAAAACAACCTTCTTCTGGAACTTCCAGATATTGCCATACTTTTCTACTGTGAAACTGATTCGTAAAAGAATCAAACCAGCTCGATAAAACATCATTTTGCTTAATTTTATCGAAGGCCTGACGAATTGCTTCTTCGTAGGAAAAGAGGTGAATATTCAGCTTTTCAGCTAAATTATTTTTCTTGGCGACGACATCAATTTTCATGCTGTCGACCAAATTAATCGCCAGAAAATAACTGGTGGAAGTCACAAAGTACAACCAATAAGAAGACAGTTTTGGCGTCATCACGGGAACAATAAAAATATGGCGTTTTAACCCACGAATTTCGGCGTATTGCAAAAGCATTTCTTTATAGGTTAGAACATTGGTTCCTGCGATATCGTAATTTTGATTATAGGTAAATTCTTTCCCTAAAACGCCCACTAAAAACTGCATAACGTTTCGGATCGCAATCGGTTGACATTTGGTGTTCAGCCATTTCGGCGTAATCATGACCGGTAATTTTTCGACCAAATCGCGAATGATTTCAAATGATGCACTTCCAGAACCTACGATTATTCCGGCACGAAGACTGGTTAAACTGTAAACGGAACTTTGCAAAGCACCTTCCACATTTTTTCTGGATTGAAGATGTTTAGAAAGTTTTTCCTCATTAATTATTCCAGTTAAAAAAATCACCTGTTTAACTGCTGTTTTTTCTAAAGCACTTCGGAAATTTTCGGCTGATATTTTTTCTTTCTCCTCGAAATCGCCTTCGCTGGATGACATAGAATGAATTAAATAGTAAGCTGCATCGATATCTTTCGGAATGTTTGCTAAGGTTTTTTCATCTAAGAAATCATTTTCAATAACTTCTATCTGATCGATCTTTTCTTTAAATAATTTGAGTCCGAAACGATTTTTATCTCTTACAGAGCACACAATTTGGTGACCATCTTCTAATAACTGAATCAACAGTCTTTTACCAATATAACCGGTTACGCCTGTAAGTAATATTTTCATGATGCAAGTGCTTTTTCTAAAATTTTAAAACGGCTTTCAAATATAAATTTTACTTTATTCTTCACTAATTGTCCACCAAAAAAATCTCCTAAAATCCCGAACGGCATTTTGAAATTAACAATGTCGGTCATCAAAACCTTATTTTCAGAAATTTCTTTAAAATGATGTTCGTGATGCCACATTGCATACGGACCAAATCTTTGTTCATCGACGAAAAACTGTTGATCTTCAAAATGCGTAATTTCGGTAATCCAATTTGAGCTAATTCCGGGTAAAATTCCAATTTTGTAGGTGATGATTTGACCTTTGTATGTTTTGTTGGGCGGATTATTGGTAATCCGAAATTCCATTTCTTTTGGTGTAATCTTATCTAAATTAGTGGGTACTGTAAAGAAATCCCACGCTTTTTCTAATGAAAGTGGTAAAATCTGTTCGGACGTTAAAGTATAAATGCCCGATTGTTTTGTCAAATTAATTTTCATTAGTAGAATGGAATAATTTTTTAGTTTTTAAATACTACTAAGTCGATATATAAAAGAAAGATGAAATTGTAAAGTGTTTCAGGAGGAATATTTTCCCGATAGATTTATAAATCTCAGTATTGTCCAAAAATACTAACGTGGATTCACAAACTACCTTAAAGTGGGGAATTCAACAAAAGAACCTGAAAAAATCCCAAGAATTATCAAAGTTAGTCTGCTAAATTTATTTTTTTACCGTGGATAAACGTGCTTCCCGAAAATATTTTAGGGGAACATAGAGCATTCCAAAACATTCACCTTCTTCTTTATCCAGATGTTTGTGATGTATTTTATGAGCTTTACGTAAACCACGTAAATACCAGTTATTTGTTTTGTCGAACCATTTAAATCTTCGGTGAATTAACACGTCGTGTACCAGAAAATAAGAAAGTCCATAAATTAAAATTCCCAGTCCAACAAAAAACATCCAGTTGATGCCGTCCCGCGTTCCGTACCAAAAAAGCAACATACTTGGGATTGCGAAGACTACAAAAAAAGCGTCGTTTTTCTCAAAAACGTGTGGATAACCTGGTTGATGATGATCTTCATGTAAATACCATCCTAATCCATGCATAATGAATTTGTGGGTAACCCAGGTAACACCTTCCATGATGATTACAACGGCGATGGTTAATAATATATATCCTGTAAATTCCATGTTATAACTTTAAATAATCTTTAATGTATACTTTCAAATCATTGTCGGGTGTGGTTTTATATTCTCTCGTAAGAAAAGCGCGGTCTTCTTCGATATCGTGATAATAACCCAACAATTTCGGTACATTTTCCTGCGTAATTAACCGCATCAAACGGATTTCTAAATTTTTACGATCAGATTTCAAGGCCTGTTCCATCGTTTTTTTTCCCTCATTAAAATAAGACATTTTCTTCAGTGGATTAAAAACATGCTTCGCCATGAAGAATTTTCCCACCGCCAGAAAACCTGCGTAAATAGGCTGTTTGGTTTGTGTGTAAGCCACAGACGATTTATCAATCAACATCTTTGCGGCATTTTCTGAGTTTTCCCCTTTTTGAAGAAGAGAACGATAATCTTTCAAGTTTTGAGCGTACATCACCTGGGTAAATATAAGTAGTAGTAAAAGGCCAATTTTTTTCATCAAAGCAAATTCAAATTTTTATTTAAAATCATTTCTCCAAACAGATACATTTTTCGTGCGTTTGAAACTCTAATTCTTTTTGTTAGAAGGAGTTCTGGTTCAGTTTTTCTAATTTTTTTAAAGAGATTAAAATAATATTTGTAAGCCATATACACCGCAAGTTTACAAGTCATTGGCAACATTTTTATGCCTGTTTTTGCATGTGCGAAATCCTTTGCAATATCCTGCTCGATTTTCTCTTTGTCTGCTGCTGAAAAGTTTCTAAAATCAACATTTGGAAAATAAGTGCGGTCTAGATCATTGTAATCGGCACTAATATCACGCAGAAAATTAATTTTTTGGAAAGCTGCACCTAAACTTTGAGCGTATGGTTTCAACCGTTCATATTCCTCAACATTACCATCTACAAAAACCTTTAAACACATCAAACCTACCACTTCTGCGGAGCCGTAAATATACTCATTATACTTTTCATCATTCAGATCTTTAATTTCGTCCAGATCCATTTTCATCGAGTATAAAAAAGAATCTACCAGATGCTGTGGAATTTTCTTTTCCCGTTGCGTGGTACAAAATGACTGTAAAATAGGATTGAGTGAAATACCATTTTCCATGGCGAGATGATAGTTGTATTCAAATTCCGACATTAATTTCGCTTTATCAAAATCATGGAAAGTATCCACAATTTCATCTGCCAATCTTACAAATCCGTAAATATTGTAAATGTGCTGACGAATCTCCGGTTTGAAAAGAGTAGATGCACGGGAAAATGACGTACTGTATTGTTCTGTCACCATTTTGGACGAGAGGCCACAAACTTGATTAAAAATTTCTAAGTTATTCATCGGGTCACTGTGTTTTTTTGATGTTTAATAATATAGTCTGTCACTACTTTTCCGGAGATTAAAGCGGGCGGCACTCCAGGACCTGGAACCGTAAGCTGGCCAGTATAAAACAAATTTTTAATTTTTTTATTGCTGATGCTTGGTCGAAGTATTGACGTTTGAAGTAAAGTGTTGGCCAATCCGTAAGCATTACCTCGACAGGAATTGTAGCGGTCTTTAAAATCTTGAACGCCAAAACTTCTTTTAAAAAGTACGTTACTCCTTAAATCAACTCCAATATTTTGTTGAACTCGGTCCATAATAAGTTCGAAATAGCGGTCGTGAATCTCCTGATTGTCTTCTAAATCTACAGCCACCGGAATTAAGAAAAAACCAATTTCTTTGCCTTCTGGGCACAAATCTTTATCAGTCTTCGAGGAAAAATTCGCGTAAAACAAAGGCTTCGTCGGTAACTTTGGCTCATCGTAAATATCAACTGCGTGTTGACCAAAATCGGTATCAAAAAATAAATTATGATGCTTTAGTTCTGGAACTTCTTTATCAAACGCGACATAATATAAAAAGGAGGAAGGTGCGAAAACCTTTTTCATCCAATATTCGTTGTTATAATTCTTTTCTTCTTGTTTTAATAATGTTTCGGTGTGCGCGTAATCTGCTCCGGAAATTACGATATCAGCATCGAAAGAATTTGTAGTCGTAATAACTCTTTTTGCTTTGTTATTTTCAGTCTCAATTTTAGTAACCTCCTGATTAATATGAAATTCCACGCCGAGTTCTTGGGCTAATTGTACAATTCCTTTCGCAACGGCATTAAAGCCACCTTTCGGATACCAGGTTCCCAAACCGAAATCTGCATGATTCATAAAGTTATAAAATGCCGGTGTATTTTGAGGTTTTGCACCTAAAAAAAGTACAGGAAATTCCAGAATACTTTGCAATTTCGGATTATTAATATTTTTACGAACCGTTTCAGAAATATTCTGAACGAAAAGTGGCAATCGTATAGCAGTTTCAAAACTTACGAGTTCCAATACAGATTTTCCAGGATTATAAACCAAATCCTGCATTGCGATCTCATAATTTTTTCGGGAATCCTCCATGAATTTGCGCAGATGTTTTCCGCTTCCCGGTTCTATTTCTTCAAATTTCGCAATAATTTTTTCAGGCTCATCTGATATATCGATGTAATCATCTTTCCCAAAAACTACGCGATAACCGGGTGATAATTTTTGAAGACTGTAATAATCTGAAACTTTCTTACCAAAATCTGAAAAGAAACGCTCGAAAATATCTGGCATCCAGTACCAACTTGGACCCATATCAAACTTAAAACCATCTTTCTCCCACATTGAGGCGCGCCCTCCCAACTGCTCATTCTTTTCTAAAACCTGAACAGAATAGCCTGCCTTTGCCATATAACAGGCAGAAGCGAGTGCAGAAAAACCAGATCCAATGATTACAACTTTCTTCATCTATTTTAATAATGGAACAAAAATATACTTTTATTTCTTAAATAGAAAATTTTTTTACTAAATTTGTACTTAATTATTTAACAAGTTATGAAAAATATAGAAGTTACTCAGGAAAAGATTTTAGAATTGTATTCTAATTATGTATTGAGAAACAATAAAAAACCGCTTAATGTATTTACGTTCTGTGACGATAATGTGATTGCTGAAAGTGATTTCTACTTTTACTACGCAAATTTTGATCAATTGGAAGGTGATTATCTGAAATACTTCATGGATCAGACGCTTCTCTTAATTTCAGCAGAAGAATCCTATATAATGGAAACGCCGAAAAATAAAATGTTGTCTTTCTATTTTACATTTTATGAGCAGCTTACCTTGAACCGAAGTTTAGTTATTTACCTGATAGGTCAGGAAAAAAATAATCTGCAAAATGTAAAGAAACTCTGGTCTTTGAAAAAAGAATTTCAGCGTTTTATAAAAAGTCTTGGCCTTTCTGAATCTGTGATGGAAAATCAGACTGAAAGTATGGCTAAAATGGAAAAGATTAAAAACAAAGGCATCGAAGAATTATATTGGGGTCATTTTGTGGCAACTTTAAAATTCTGGCTGGAGGACACGAGTTCTAATTTTGAGAAAACAGATATTTTCATTGAAAAATCCGTAGATACAAGTTTTGAATTGCTCGATGTGAAACCATTTAAAAAATTGGTGGATTTAGGGAAATTTATATTTAACGAAAAAGTAAGACCCAATTCATGAAAACATTAGATAAAATACCTACCAGTAAAATTCAGCGCGCCAGCAAACTTATTTCTACGGGAGCAAAGGTTGGCGTGAACTATTTAAAATATTACGGGGAGAAAATTACCAAGACAGAAGGTGAAGCGAAAGAGAATTTAAATAAAAATAACGCGACCGATATTTATGATAGTTTAAAGGAATTGAAAGGCAGCGCTTTAAAAGTTGCTCAAATGCTCAGCATGGAAAAGAATATATTACCGGCAGCGTATGTTGAAAAATTTTCTCTTTCACAGTTCCAGGTTCCGCCACTTTCTCCGCCATTGGTTAATAAAATTTTCAAAAATCATTTTGGAAAGAAACCTACGGAATTATTTGATACGTTCGAAAGTACGTCTAGCAATGCTGCGAGTATTGGTCAGGTACATAAAGCCTTTAAAGATGGTAAAGAGCTGGCGGTGAAAATTCAATATCCTGGCGTATCCGATAGTATTTCTTCCGATTTGGCAATGGTAAAGCCCATTGCAATGAAGATGTTTAATATTAAAGGAAAAAACTCCGATCAATACTTTAAAGAAGTTGAGGATAAACTTCTGGAAGAAACAGATTATAAACTGGAGATTGAACAGAGTTTAGAAATTCGTAAAAGTTGTGAAAACTTGCCAAATCTCACTTTCCCTAATTATTATCCCGAATATTCTAATGACCGAATTATTACGATGGATTGGATGCATGGCAAACATCTTTCTACATTTTGTGATGAAAATACAGATCCGGAATTAGCGAATAAAGTGGGGCAGGCCTTGTGGGACTTTTATATGTTTCAGATTCACTCGTTGCGGAAAGTTCATGCAGATCCGCATCCCGGAAATTTTTTAGTTGATGACAAAGGAACCTTAATCGCCATCGATTTTGGGTGTATGAAAAGTATTCCGGAGGATTTTTATATTCCTTATTTTGAACTCGCCGTTCGGGAAAATTTAGATGATCGACAATTTTTAGATCGAAAATTATTAGAATTAGAAATTATTCGTCCTGATGATTCTGCGGAAGAAAAAGAATTCTTCACCGAAATATTTTATGAATTGTTGTATTTATTTACGACTCCTTTTCAGGAAGAAAGTTTCGATTTTTCAGATGGAAAATTCTTTGCGGCAATTGCTGATCTAGGTCAGAAATATGCTAAAAACACCCAGTTGAAAGGGCGCAATGCCAATCGGGGTTCCCGACATTTTATTTACATGAACAGAACATTTTTTGGTCTTTACAATTTAATGCATGCTATCAAGGCCCGTAATGTCAGTGTAAATAATTATAAAAATTTTACAGCATCGTGATTTTAAACGAAGCACAAACGGATCGAATTATAGAAATGGCGTGGGAAGACCGAACACCTTTTGAAGCCATTAAATATCAGTTTTCCCTTGCAGAAAAAGACGTGATTGCACTGATGCGAAAAGAGTTGAAGAGAACTTCATTTAAACTCTGGCGTGCTCGCGTTAATTCGGGAATTAGTCAGAAGCATTTATACAAAAGGAACGAAGATATTGATCGATTTAGGTGTACCCGACAGCGGTCAATTACTGGTAATAAAATAAGCAAGCGATAAGATGCAGAAAGAGCAGATTTTAACATTTAGTAAAGAAGAAATTTTAGAAAGCGAACAACGTTTTCGTGCAAAATTGATTAATTCTGTAGCGGGTATTCGTCAGGTTTCTTTAATCGGTACAAAGTCTAAAGATGGTCAGGAAAATGTGGCAATTTTTAATTCGCTGATTCATTTAGGTTCCCATCCGCCCTTGTTTGGCTTTATTTCACGGCCCGATTCTGTTGAGCGTGATACCTTAGAAAACATCCGCGAGACCGAATATTACACCATTAATTATGTTAATGAAACTTTAGCCAGCCACTCCCATCAAACCTCGGCGCGGTATCCAAAAGATACATCGGAATTTGAAGTGGTAGGTTTTTCGCCCGAATATGTAAATAATTGCATTGCACCTTTTGTAAAGGAGGCTGAAATTAAGATTGAGATGAAACTGCAACAGATTCTTAATTTAGAAATTAATAATACTATTTTGGTTATTGGAAGTGTGGAAGCTATTCATATTCCCAGCACCAGATTATCAGAAGATGGTCTGGTTAAAGGTGATGGTTTATTATTGAGCGGTGGTTTAGACGCTTACTATAAAGGAGTTTTCCTGGAGCAGTTACCGTACGCAAAACCATAAATCAATTTGAAAAATGTAAAAAAGGGCAACCTTCCCACAAAGATATGTGAAGTGTGTACATTGTCTTTTAGTTGGCGAAAGAAATGGGAAAAAGATTGGGAAAGTGTAAAGTATTGCAGTGAAAAATGCAAAAAAAATAAGGGTAATATAAAAGAAATTTAAAATGAGAAATATACTGATTGTTGGCGCTGGAAGAGGAATTGGACTGGCCACGGCTCAACTGTTAAAAGATGAAAATCTTTTTACAATATCTAGAAATTTAACGACAGAATTAGAAAGTTTAGAAACGAAATTTTTTGAACTGGACGTTTCTACAGATGACCTGAGCTCACTATCTTTACCGGAGGAATTACACGGTCTGGTTTTCTGCCCAGGCTCAATTAATTTGAGGCCATTTAACAGATTAACAGAAGAGGATTTTTTAGCTGATTTTAACCAGAATTTTATGGGAGCGGTTAAAGTAATTCAGAAATGTTTACCAGCTATTAAAAAATCAAAATCGGCAAGTATTGTATTATTCTCAACCGTTGCGGCGAAAGTAGGAATGCCATTTCACACTTCTATTGCTGCCAGTAAAGGTGCGATTGAAGGTTTTGCTAAAAGTTTGGCAGCCGAACTTTCTGCCTCTAAAATCAGAGTAAATGTAATTGCGCCGTCATTATCTGATACTGATCTTGCCGCCCAACTGCTTTCCACAGAAGATAAAAGAATTGCGTCGGCAAAAAGGCATCCGTTACAAAGAATCGGGATGCCAGAGGACAGCGCACAGTTGGTGGAATTTTTACTTTCGGATAGAAGTTCCTGGATGACCGGCCAAATCATCGGCGTTGACGGAGGTTTAGGAAATATAAAACTATAATTTTATTATATGGAACTTAATTTAATCATTGACATTTTATCGGAGCTTGATACTTTTCAAAAAAATCAGCCGAGTAACCAAACAAGTCTGGAGGATTTTCGACTGTATTTGAATGAGAAAGCTTACGAAAAAGAAACGCCGAGAAATCTGACAGATAAATTTGATTTGCAGGTTTTCGATCGTGAGAATGAGATTGCAAAACAGGTGATTATGCTGGGAAGATATTCCAAACATCTCATTAAAAAATCGCTGGAAAGTCATACCGATTTGGTGAACGAAGATTTTACCTACTTGTTTAGATTGATGGATTATCCGTCCCTCACGAAAATGCAGCTCATCGAGAAAAATGCGCATGAAAAACAATCGGGTATAGAAATAATTAAAAGGCTGGTACGCAATGGTTTATTAGTTGAAAGTCCAGATGAAAATGACAAGCGAAGTACAAGAATTTCGGTGACCGAAAAAGGTAAAAAGGTTTTTCAGGAGTCCATGAAAGATGTAACCATGGTTTCTAAAATAATGTGTGGGAAACTGAATGGCGAAGAAAAAGAACAGTTATTAACTTCATTGAAAAAGCTGAATACTTTTCATCACACCATCTACACCAATTTGCGAAATGAAGATCCGATAAAAATTCTGAAAATGGTTGAAAATGGCTGATAAAATTACTATTTTTTGGTTTCGGCGGGATCTCAGATTGAGTGATAATCATGGACTTTTTAGAGCTTTGGAATCGTCTAAAAATGTTCTGCCAGTTTTCATTTTTGATACTGAAATTCTTTCAAAATTAGAAAATAAAGAAGATCGGCGCGTTGATTATATCGTGCAAACTTTACAAACCTTGAATCAATTTTTAGAGAAAACGGGGAAATCAATTAAAATTCTTCACGGAAAACCAATAGATTTATTTAAAAAGTTGTCCGAAGAATATGATCATTCAGGCGTTATTTGTAACGAAGATTATGAACCTTCAGCAATTAAAAGAGATTTAGAAATTAAAGAGTTTTTAACTTCTAAAGGAATAGATTTTCAATCCTTTAAAGATCAGGTTCATTTTCACAAAGATGAAATCTTAAAATCTGACGGAACTCCATATACGATCTATACACCGTATTCGAAACAATGGCTTCAAAAATATGACATTGAAAATATCGAGCATTTTCCCAGTGAAAAACATCTTAATCGATTAATTGATGTAGAACCTCAAAATCTTTCTTTAAAACAAATTGGTTTTAAGAAAACAGGATACGAGTTTGAAATTCCTCATATTGATCCGGATATCATTAAAAATTACCATGAAACGCGAAATTTTCCGACTTTAAAAACTTCTGAAATGAGTGTTCATCTTCGTTTTGGGACAGTTAGTGTTAGAAAACTTGCTGCAGAAGGCGGGAAACTCAATCAAACTTACCTGAAAGAATTGATCTGGCGGGAATTTTTCATGCAGATTCTTTATCATTTCCCGAAAGTGGTGCATCAATCTTTTAAGAAAAAATACGACCATATTTCCTGGATTTATGATGAAAATCTCTTGAAGAAATGGCAGGAAGGAAAAACGGGATATCCGATTGTAGATGCCGGAATGCGCCAGTTAAATGAAACAGGATTTATGCACAATAGAGTTCGAATGGTTTGTGCGAGTTTTTTAACAAAACATCTCTTAATGGACTGGCGAATTGGGGAAGCTTATTTCGCGGAAAAGTTGCTTGACTATGACTTGTCTTCCAACAATGGAAACTGGCAGTGGAGTGCAGGAAGCGGTTGTGATGCGGCGCCTTATTTCCGAGTTTTTAACCCAACGGAACAGCAAAAAAAGTTTGATCCGGAGTTTATCTATATTAAAAAGTGGGTTCCTGAATTTGGTTCAAAACAATACACTGAACCCATTGTGGAGCATAAATTTGCGCGCGAACGTGCCTTGAATGCTTATAAAAAGGGTTTACAGGATGCCTGATTAAACCAGGATTTTCAAGCTGTGGGGTAAAACTTTAATTGAGACAGGCGATTTAATTCGGTTATAATCTCCGTCTAAATGCCAATCTTCCGTATTGACCGTAAATTCAATATCTGAAACTGAAAGGTAAGTGATGTATTTGTTTTCCTCTAAATTTTTCGAAAACATGTTAAAAGCGAAAATGCCGCTGTACCAAAACGGGAACTTTTTTACCAAAACTACTTCTGCCAAACCGTCTACAGTGCTTGCATGCGGCGCAATATAAGCGTTGTTACCGAATTGCCGCGTATTTGCAACGTTGATCATCAAATAGTTTCCGTTGAATTTTTGAAAGTCTGGTGACTTGAATTGAACTTCAACGGGTTTGTAGGAAAAAAATGTCTGAAGTGAAACTTTAATATAGTTCTTAAAACCACGGCTTGTTTTTTCAAAAGCTTTTGTGACTTTTCCATCGAATCCAGTTCCGGAAACATTAATTGAAAAGTACTCGTTGACCATAAAAGTATCGATTTCCCGATGCTGATTATTTTTTATTTTAGCAAGAAGATCTTTCAGATTCTTGTTGAAATTATTTTCATTCGAAAAGCCATTGCCTGAACCAGCGGGAAAAATAGCCAATACTTTATCGGTATTAATGAGTGATTTAGCTACAGAAGATATGGTGCCGTCACCGCCAACAGCTACAAAAATATCAATTTTATCAAAGTTTTCCGTGATGAATTGTTCTGTTCCTGCGACCGATTCAGAAAGGTAGAAGATCGGGTTTTCCAGATTTTTTTGAAGTGACGTGAGAAATGGTTGATAATTCTTCTGCGCCGAAAATGGATTGATAATAAAGGCAACGTTATTCATAGATGCAAAAATAGGTAAAGTGGGCGATTAAAAGCTTTTTGCTTGCGCCTGATTATTTTGCAATTCTCTTTTTAAATTCCGCATTTAAAAATGGTTTTATGTCTGACAGCGGTATTTTTATGAGGACCGGACCGGCGGCATAAGCTATAATTTCGTACTGATTGTACAGAAAAAAGAGGTTATTTTCATCAAAGTAGAAATTGGTATTTAAGGGAATTTCTTTAACCAGCAACATTTCGCTTTGTCCCTTTCCCAAATCGTTTTTCAGAAAATGATCCATTAATATTCTTCCCCAAATTTCAGCATTTTGATTTTTTAAAATATCAGAAAGTTGTAAAGTCGTATTTTTTTTAAGGTCGAAGACCTTGTATTTTTCGTAATAATAGCCATGTGCGCCGCCCGTGAATCCATCTCCGGTATATTTGATGGTGAGAAACCCGTTGGTATTTGAAAATAACTTCATGTTTGAATTATTAGTCCACGTTTGTTTAAAATCTGGATTCCATTCTTTAATTGATTCCTTCGTGTCGCGGAAAAATTTGTCTTTTTTGGCTTTTAAAGAATCGGTAATATTTTCAGCAGAGTAGGAGTTTAAATGAATATTCTCCACACTGTAAATAGAATCTAAAACTCGCTTATTGCTTAAAGATGGGAAAACAAGCATCTTTGAATGAAAGGCAGCCGTAAGATTTTCTGTTATTTTAACCGAATCTTGTACTGCAACAGAATCAATGACAAAAGATGCAATACTATCATTTAGTGGTGCAATCTCAGCATTTAAATCTGTATTGATGGTTTTTTTCTGGTTACAGCCCATCAAAAAAATGAAGGCACTGAAAGAAAAAACTATAAAATTCCTCATATATAAAAATACAAATTTTATTTTATTAAAAAGATTCGTACGTTTTTACGCTAAAAAAACTGCTCAAGAATAATCTGAGCAGTTGATATAGTGTTATACGCTTTTAATTAAACGTCAATTTTCGCGTAAATTGCATTCTTCTCAATGAATGCCCGTCTTGGCGGAACTTCATCACCCATTAGCATAGAAAATACATTGTCAGCTTCTGCTAAACTTTCGATGGTAATTTGTTTTAATGTTCTTCGTTCAGGATTCAGCGTCGTATCCCAAAGTTGTTCAGGATTCATTTCTCCCAGACCTTTGTAACGTTGAACTTCAACTCCTTTTCCGTCAGGTGACATTTCTAAAGTGATTTCTTCACGTTCCTTTTCGTTATAGGCATAAACCTTCTTATTTCCTTTTTTCAGTAAATATAAAGGAGGTTGCGCGATATAAACATATCCATTCTCAATGAGTTCTTTCATATATCTAAAGAAAAACGTCATAATTAAAGTGGCGATGTGAGCACCATCAATATCGGCATCACACATGATCACAATTTTATGATATCTTAATTTGGAAATATTTAAGGCTTTGCTGTCTTCTTCAGTTCCTACAGAAACTCCTAAAGCAGTATAAATATTTTTAATTTCTTCGTTGTCGTAAACTTTGTGAAGCATCGATTTCTCAACATTCAAAATTTTACCACGCAAAGGTAGAATCGCTTGGAAATGACGGTCACGACCTTGCTTAGCCGTTCCACCTGCCGAATCTCCCTCGACTAAAAATAGTTCAGAAATTTCTGGATCTTTAGAAGAACAGTCAGAAAGTTTTCCTGGCAGTCCACTTCCGCCCATTGGAGATTTACGTTGAACGAGTTCTCTTGCTTTTTTCGCTGCCTGTCTCGCTTTCGCTGCAAGCACTACTTTCTGTACAATAATTTTCGCTTCGTTTGGATGCTCTTCTAAGAAGTTGGTTAGCATTTCACCAACGATTTTATCAACTGCACCAGAAACTTCAGAATTTCCTAATTTCGTTTTCGTTTGACCTTCAAACTGAGGTTCCATTACTTTTACAGAAATCACCGCCGTCAATCCCTCACGGAAATCATCACCAGTAACTTCTACTTTTTCTTTTGCCGGAAGTCCCAATTCATCAGCAAATTTCTTTAACGTTCTTGTTAAAGCTCTTCTAAAACCGGCAAGGTGAGTTCCACCTTCGTGTGTGTTGATGTTATTTACGTAAGAATGAAGATTCTCATTATAAGAAGTATTATATCGCATGGCAACTTCAACCGGAATATTGTCTTTTTCACCTTCCATGAAAATCACATTATTCATAATGCTTTCACGGTTTCCGTCGATGTATTCTACAAACTCTTTCAGTCCACCTTCAGAATGGAAAACATCGCTTTTAAGACTACCATCTTCTTCAGTAACTCTTTCATCGGTTAAAGTAATTGTAATCCCTTTATTCAAATAAGAAAGTTCACGAAGTCTGCTGGCCAAAGTATCATAGTAATAAACCAATTCCTGGAAAATAGATCCATCGGGCTGAAAGAAAACTTCCGTTCCTCTTTCTGTAGTCGTTCCGATTTCTTCTACACCTGCTAACGCTTTCCCTTGGGAAAACTTCTGCTGATAAATTTTGCCATCTCTATTTACGGTTGCAATTAAGGAAACTGAAAGTGCATTCACCACCGAAACCCCAACACCATGCAATCCACCAGAAACTTTATAAGAATCTTTATCGAATTTCCCACCCGCACCAATTTTGGTCATAACCACTTCAAGCGCAGATTTTTGCTCTTTCTCATGGAAATCAACTGGAATACCCCGACCGTTATCTTTAACGCTAATGGATTCACCTTCGTGGATAACTACCGAGATCGTGTCGCAATGTCCCGCTAACGCTTCATCAATCGAGTTGTCAATCACCTCATAAACTAAATGATGCAGACCTCTTGCTCCAACATCACCGATGTACATCGATGGACGCATTCTCACGTGCTCCATTCCTTCTAACGCTTGTATACTACTGGCTGTATATTCTTTTTGGCTCATATATTTATTATTCATCAAAGCAAATTGCCTTGAATTTTAATTCCATTTTAACTAAAATTTTGCTGAGAAATAGAGCGATTATTCTCTATTTCAAAAGACCAACAAATATACTGAATTTCGCTGAAATATGAAAGTTAAAGCAGTCATAAAATTAGCACAATTATGCACAAAAAAATCCTCAGATTTTTGAGGATTAGAAAGTTATTTTTAACTTTTATTTTTTTTTTATGCTAAAGTTGCATCGACCTTAATTTCAGTATTCAGCAATTTCGAAATTGGACAGTTTTTCTCTGCATCAGCAACTAACTCATCAAACTTTTCTTTACTAATTCCGTGAACAGTTGCCATCAAAGTTAACATCGACTGCGTTATTTTTCCTTCTTTCGCATCCAGATTAATGACACATTTCGTTTCTAAGTTTTCTGCTTTAAAACCGGCTTCATCTATTTTAAAAGATAGCGCCATCGCGAAACAACCTGCATGAGCTGCAGCGACTAATTCTTCAGGATTTGTCCCAACGCCTTCTTCAAAACGAGAGCTGTAAGAATATTGGGTCTTGTTTAAGGTTGTGCTTTGAGTGGTTAAATTTCCTTTTCCGTCTTTACCTGACCCTTGCCAAATGGCTGTTGCATTTCTTTTCATAATTCTTTTTTTTAATTTTTAAATCGATTTGATCAATGCAATTTCGTCATTTTTCTTAACTAATACAAAATATTAGATAACTGGATTTTCGGAAGATTTAAACCAACTTTATTTTTGTGGGACAAAAAAAGCGAACTGTAAAGTCCGCTTCAAAAAATTTATTTTAATGGTTTTACATCAATTTCATCCAAACAACATCGTCGATTTTTTCTACTTTAACCAAATTGTATTTCGTTAAATTTTTCGTCGCTTTGTCCCATTTCTTGCCAGAAAGTTGAGATTTTACTTTCACTACTCCTAAAGTCATCGGTTCCTCTGAAGAATTCAAAATCTCCAAAACCAGTCTTTCATCTTCATCCAGTTCGAAAGTTGGCGTTGCTTTCTCCGGCTTCATTTGTGGGAAAAACAAAACTTCCTGGATCGATGGATTGTTTGTTAAATACATGATCAAACGGTCCATTCCAATTCCCAAACCTGAAGTTGGCGGCATTCCGTATTCTAAGGCTCTCAAGAAATCCTGGTCGATGAACATTGCTTCGTCATCACCTTTTTTACCTAATTCTACTTGTTTCTCAAAACGCTCTCTCTGATCGATTGGATCATTTAATTCGGAATATGCATTTGCAATTTCTTTACCGCAAACCATTAATTCAAAACGCTCTGTTAAACCTTCTTTGCTTCTGTGTTTCTTTGTTAAAGGCGACATTTCGATAGGATAGTCCGTAATGAAGGTCGGTTGAATATAATTTCCTTCACATTTCTCCCCAAAAATTTCATCAATTAATTTTCCTTTACCCATTGTTTCATCTACTTCAACACCAATTGATCTTGCAAAATCGAAGATTTCTTTTTCTGATTTTCCAGTAATGTCAAATCCAGTGAAATGTTGAATTGATTCGGTCATTGAAACTCTTGGATATGGCGCTTTCCAACTAATAGTGTGTTCACCGAAAGTTGAATCCGTTGTTCCATTCACTTGAATTGCAGAAAATTCCAACAATTTTTCTGTGAAATCCATCATCCAGTTGTAATCTTTATAAGCAACGTAAATTTCCATCGCCGTAAATTCTGGATTATGAGTTCGGTCCATTCCTTCATTTCTAAAGTTTTTGGAGAATTCATAAACACCGTCAAATCCACCAACGATCAATCTTTTTAGATAGAGTTCGTTCGCAATTCTTAAATATAAGGGAATGTCTAAAGCGTTATGATGCGTGATAAAAGGTTTTGCCGCAGCACCACCTGGAATCGCCTGTAAAATTGGAGTTTCAACTTCAAAATAGCCAGCATTATTAAAGTAAGTTCGCATCGCATTGAACAATTTTGTTCTTTTAATGAAAACTTCTTTTACTTGCGGATTTACGATTAAATCAACATAACGTTGTCTGTATCGAAGTTCAGGATCATTGAAGGCATCATAAGTCACTCCATTTTCATCTGTTCTTGGTTGTGGAAGTGGACGTAAAGATTTTGTTAAAATTTTAAAATCCGTCACCTTCACGGTCATTTCGCCAACTTGCGTATTGAACAGTTCACCTTCAATTCCGATGATATCACCGATATCTAAAAGGTGTTTGTAAACGTCATTGTAAAGCGTTTTATCTTCACCAGTACAAATTTCATCTCTGTTAAAATAAACCTGAATTTTACCTTCAGAATCCTGAAGTTCCGCGAAACTCGCTTTACCCTGAATTCTGCGGCTCATCAAACGACCTGCAATAGTCACTTTCTTACCTTCAACAAAATCTTCTTTAATGGTTTTGGTCGTCTCTGTAATTTTATATTCTTCGGCTGGAAAAGCGTTAATGCCCATTTTTTCAAGGGTTTGTAACTTTTCTCTCCGGATAATTTCCTGTTCTGATAACTGCATTTTTATTGCTTTTTTAAGAGTGCAAATTTAGTAAATTTTTAGGGAAGATAATAGCGCGGAAATTACTACTTGCATTCATTTAAATCATCATGTACTTTCATTTATAAAGTGATTTTTTATTTAAAGATTTTCAAGCAAAAAAGCATGATATTTATTTGGATTGATTCCAAATCTGCAATATATTATATTCTATCTGCTATTTTCCGTAAATTTGTAGTGTGAAAAAGTGGTTTATTTATTTCCTGTTGTTTACTTATCTTACTTCGTTTAGTGAGGTCAGACAATTTGTGAAAATGCCGAGATTGATTGAGCATTATATTTCGCACAAAATAGCCAATCACGATTTGTCAATTTATGACTTCTTTAAAATACATTATATTGATGAGCAGATTCTAGACAGCGATTATAAGCAGGATATGAAACTGCCCTTTAAAACACATGACTTTTCCAGTTCGACCATTACCCTAAACATTCCGCCGGAAAAAGCAACAATCAATTTGCAACGTCATTTGGTGTTTGTTGATGATTCCAACAATTTTTCTTACTCCGAAAAATACTATCCCTCCGTTTTTCAAAAAATCTGGGAACCTCCTCAAATTTAATTTAGAAATTCTTAAGAACATAATCATGTCAAATCTTGCGATTCTGACTGATATTATCCTAAACAAAAGTTAAATTTTAAATTAAAAAAAATGGACGAATTACATATGCATCTGGTCGTAAATCATTTGCCAATTATATTTCCTGTCGTAGGAATAATTATACTACTTATCGGAATTTTCAGTAAATCCGAAGTTACCAAACGAAACGCTTATATCATTTTCATTCTCGGAGCCATTACTTCAATGGTTGCCATGGGGACAGGTGAAGGTGCCGAAGATTCTGCGACAAAAATTGCAGGTCTTTCTGAGAATCTCATAAAAAAACATGAAGAAGTCTCTGAAATATTTGCAGCCCTAACGTATGTTTTAGGAGCAATTTCTTTGGTTGCACTCATTGCGAGTTTCAGAAATTCAGTCATTTCTAAATATGCGCCATTTCTTGTCGGAATCTTTGCGATAGTCAGTCTTTTCTTTGCTCAAAAAGTAGGAACAACCGGTGGTGAAATCCGTCATACCGAAATCAGAACGGGCCAGGACTTTGACTATCGAAATTATAAGGGCAATGGTCCAAGTTCCAAAAGTGACGAACATGATGATTAACAATGTTGTCAGCGTATCATGCGCTGGCAACTTTTTAAAGAAAAAATATGCTTAATAAAATAATAGAATTTTCCATAAAAAATAAACTGATCATCATTTTGATGACGCTTGGTTTAATTATTTATGGATTGTTTGAACTCAGAAACCTTCCTATTGATGCGGTTCCTGATATTACGGATAATCAGGTTCAAATTATCACCGTTTCCCCAAGTTTGGGTGCGCCCGATATCGAACGGTTTATCACCTTCCCTTTAGAACAGATTAATTATAATATACAGGGAATCAAGGAAATGCGAAGTTTTTCGCGCTTTGGTTTATCGGTGATTACCATTGTATTTAAAGACGATATCGATTTAATGGTTGCTCGACAACAAGTTGCAGAACGGCTTCAGCAAGTTTCGAAAGATATTCCTGTAAGTTTAGGAGTTCCGCAAATGGCCCCAATTTCCACGGGTTTAGGGGAAATTTACCAATATGTTGTCCGTCCGAAAAAAGGTTACGAACATCGCTATAATCCGATGGAATTAAGAACCATTCAGGATTGGATAGTACGCCGACAATTACTCGGAACGCCTGGCGTTGCTGATGTTGCCAGTTTTGGTGGTTATTTGAAACAATATGAAGTTGCCGTAAATCCAGCCATTTTAAAATCGATGGGCGTTACGATTTCCGAAGTTTTTGATGCTTTGCAAAAAAACAATCAAAATACCGGTGGCGCTTACATTGAAAAAGGCCCCAGCGTTTTGTTCATCAGAACGGAAGGTTTGATGAATCAAATTCCGGACATTGAAAATACGGTCGTAAAAAATTTGGCTGATGGAACGCCAATTCTCATTAAAAATATTGGGAAAGTTCAATACGGAAAAGCCATCCGTTACGGTGCGATGACTTATAACGGCGACGGCGAAGTTGCAGGTGCCGTTGTCATGATGATGAAAGGAGCGAACTCCAATGAAGTCATCAAAGACGTAAAGACCAGAATTGAAGAAATTCAAAAAACACTGCCGGAAGGAGTGAAAATTGATGCGTTTCTGGATAGAACAAAAATGGTGAATAACGCCATCAGTACGGTAAGTAAAAACTTATTAGAAGGAGCTTTAATCGTCATATTCGTCTTGGTTTTGTTTCTTGGAAATATGCGTGCTGGATTAATCGTCGCTTCGGTAATTCCATTAGCAATGCTTTTTGCCATTATCATGATGAATATTTTCGGTGTTTCCGGAAACTTAATGAGTTTAGGAGCGCTGGATTTTGGTTTGATTGTCGATGGAGCAGTGATTATTGTCGAAGCGATTCTGCATCGGTTCAAGCATTTAACCAAGTTTCAGGACAAAAAAATTTCTCAGGAATTTATGGATCGTGAAGTGTATACTTCTTCCAGTACCATGATGAATTCAGCAGTTTTCGGTCAAATTATTATCCTAATTGTATACCTGCCAATTTTAACGTTACAAGGAATTGAAGGAAAGATGTTCAAACCGATGGCGCAAACAGTAATCTTCGCCTTACTTGGTGCTTTCATCCTTTCTCTGACGTACATTCCAATGATGAGTTCTTTGTTTTTATCTAAAAAGATAGATTTAAAGAAAAACTTTTCAGATAAAATGATGGCAAAGTTTGAAGCCTTTTACCATCGAACTTTAAATTTTATTTTGAAGATTCCTAATTTGGTTTTCTTCAGTGTTGTCGGATTGTTTTTTATCTCTTTGTTTGTGATGTCGAGATTGGGTGGCGAATTTATTCCCTCACTTCCAGAAGGAGATTTCGCGGTTGACACCAGAGTTTTACCGGGAAGTAACCTTAAAACATCTACTGATGCAGTCCAGAAATCTTCCAGAATATTAATGAAGAAATTCCCGGAGATTGAAAAGATTGTTGGGAAAACCGGAAGTAGTGAAATCCCAACCGATCCAATGCCAATCGATGCAAGTGACATGATGATCATTCTGAAACCAAGGAAAGAATGGACGTCCGCTAAAACTTATGATGACCTCTCAGAAAAAATGTCTGCAGAATTGAAGAAAAATCTGGTCGGGGTAACGTACTCCTTCCAATATCCGGTCGCAATGCGTTTTAACGAATTGATGACGGGAGCAAGACAAGATGTTGTTTGTAAAATTTACGGTGAAGATCTCGATACTTTAAAAGTGTATGCCGAAAAATTAGGGGAAATTTCGAAGAAAATTGATGGAGCGCAAAACATTTACGTGGAACCGATTTCCGGAATGCCACAAATTGTGATTTCTTACAAAAGAGAAGCGCTTTCGCAGTTTGGATTGAACGTTGAAGATGTCAACAACATCGTCAACACTGCATTTGCCGGACAATCAACCGGTTCGGTATTCGAAGGCGAAAAGAAATTCGATCTGGTCGTTCGTTTAGATGGCGAGCAAAGAAAGAATGTCGATGACGTCAACAATCTTTTAATTTCTACACCTTTAGGAACTGAAATTCCGTTGAGCACAGTTGCTTCGGTTGAACTCAAAGAGAGCGTCAATCAAATCCAAAGGGAAAATGCACAACGCAGAATTATCGTCGGCTTCAATGTCAGAAACCGCGATATTCAGTCGACCGTAGAAGATTTACAGAAAGTGGTTGAAAAAGATTTCAAACTTCCACCCGGATATTCCATTTCTTACGGAGGAACTTTTGAGAACCTTCAACACGCAAAATCCCGTTTGATGATCGCCGTTCCCATAAGTTTACTGCTGATTTTACTGATGCTTTATTTTGCCTTTAATTCCGTGAAATATGGCTTGCTCATTTTCTCCGCAATTCCACTTTCTATGATTGGCGGAATTATGTCGCTCTGGATCCGCGGAATGAATTTTAGTATTTCCGCCGGCGTCGGTTTTATCGCACTTTTCGGAGTAGCCGTACTCAATGGAATCGTTTTAATCGCAGAATTTAACCGCCAGAAAATGCATCATTCCGATTTAAAAGACGTCGTAAAAATCGGTGGAAGAACCAGATTACGTCCGGTTTTAATGACCGCTTTGGTGGCATCACTCGGCTTTTTACCAATGGCCTTAAGTCAAGGCGAAGGCGCAGAAGTTCAACGACCTTTAGCAACAGTCGTCATCGGCGGATTGCTCTTGGCCACGTTCCTCACGCTTTATTTGTTGCCCCTAATTTACATTTGGTTCGAGGAACATTTCCCGGACCGACGTAAAAAAATTGTAGAAATAAGTGCCGAAGAAGATGGTTATGATGAATAAAATAATTATTTGGGCAGACAATTCCGCCTTCCGCGCTCAAAACGAGGAACGAGTTTCGACGATTCAAATAAAAATATAAAAACTAGAGTCAAGTCGGGCTGCAGATTTTTGCTAAAATCAAGTGACCTTAATTAAATTTAAAAAGATGAAACAACTTATAAAAATAATAATCACATTTTCAGTTTTGATTACAATTCAACTGAAAGCACAAACGCCGATTTCCCTGGAATCGGCCTACGAAAAAGCCTTTAAAAATAATCTGAATTTAAAAAACGGACAACTTCGAATTGATTACCAAGACAAGATTAAAAAATCTCACGCCGTAATCGATCCACTGAATGTTTCCGGAGAAATCGGGCAATTTGTTTCCGCTTACACGGACACTAAATTTTCAGTCAATCAAACTTTCAGATTACCTGGTTTTTACAACAGTCAGAAACAGGTTTTAATGGAAGAATGGAAAAACTCCATGCTGAATTTAGATCTTCAAAAATGGCAACTAAAACGGGAGATCGCTTTGATTTACAATGAACTCAATTATCAGACTGAAAAAGAAAAACTGCTGTTAAGAGCCGATTCCATTTATACCAATTATTACAAACGCGCCGAACTTCGATTGAAAAAAGGAGAAAGTAATATTCTGGAAAAAACCACGGCAGAAAATTACAGAAGTCAGGCGGAAATTCAATTGGCAAATCTGAAGAAAGACCGTGAAGTTTCCCTTTATCAGTTCAATTATCTGATTAATGATGAAACAATGTATTCAAACGAAAATTCAAATTTCTATGAAATGAATGGTCCGACTCAAGATCTAAATTATGCTGGAAATCCCATCGTGTTGAAACAATTGGAACAGCAGAAAGCGATAGAACTTGCTAAACTAAATGCAGAGAAATCCAAACTTCTGCCGACGTTTAATATTGGGTATAATAATTCCAGCATGTACGGAACTGGCGCAGATGACCAATTTTATGAAAGATCTGCACGTTTTCATTCCGGAATGATTGGCGTTGGAATTCCACTTTTTAATGGAGCGCAGAAATCTTTAATTGAAGGTCAGAAAATCAATCAGTTAATTGCAGAAAACAATTACGAACTCGGTTCCAGAAATTTAAAAAATCAATACGCAACACTTTTCGGTGAATATGAAAAACTAAAAAGTGAAACTGAATACTACAAATCCAAAGGTTTAAAAAATGCAGAAACCATTATGAAAACTGCAAACCGATTGTATTATGAAGGTGAAATCAACTATCTGGAATGGTCCATTTTAATTAACCAAAGTTTAGACATTCAAAACAAACTCATCGACACTCAAAAACTGCTGAATGAGAAAACAATTCAACTCAATAATTTAACGCAACAATAATTTAATATTTATCAAAATGAAAACATATACCGTTCTACATCGCTTATTACACTGGATTTTTGCACTAGGAATGTTGGTTTTATTTACCACCGGATTTCTACGAATTGTCTGGATGAGCAAAACTGTCATTTCTGAGGCAATGAATAAAAACCCTCAAATTCAAAATCTTAATTTGGATAAGCAAAGTCTTCGAACCATCGTTCATTCTGTGCAAGATCCAATGTTTGAGTGGCATGTTTACGCTGCTTATGTAATCACCATCGCCTTTATTATAAGAATCGCTTACATGATAGTCAAAGGAATAAAATTTCCAAATCCTTTTTCGAAATTAACTTCAACTAAGGAAAAATTACAAGGTTTAACTTATCTTGGATTTTATGTTTTGGTTGCTGTACAAATAATGACCGGCAGTATTCTAAAATTTGAAATCGGTTCAGAATCTCTTAGTAATTTAGCAGAAACAACTCACAAACTTGCAGTTTACTGGATGCCGATTTTTGTCATTTTACACTTTGCGGGAGTTGCGATTTCCGAAAATACAAATCGAAAAGGAATCACTTCAAAAATGATCGGTGGTGAATCTTAACAACAAAATTTTTAAAATGAGAAAAGTACTTATAATATTATTAAGCCTCATGATTTTTTCCTGTTCCAAAGAAGAAGTGGTTCAGGAAGAAATAGGCACCGTCGTTGGAGATCAGGTTTCTTTGACGGATTTACAAATCAAAAATTCGGGCATTGAAACCAGCACTTTAAATAACCTCGATATCGCGCATAAAATTATGCTCACCGGGCAAATCGATGTTCCACCACAAGGAATGGCGAGTGTTTCCGCGCCAAGCGGAGGTTACGTGCGAGTTTCGAGATTTATGCCGGGAAATTATGTTTCTAAAGGACAGACTTTAGCAACTTTAGAAAATCCAGAATTGGTGCAGTTGCAGCAGGATTATCTCTTGGCAAAATCTAATCTTCAATACGCACAACAGGATTATTCACGCCAAAAAGATTTGAACGAGAACAAAGCCAGTTCCGATAAGGTGACGCAAAAGGCCTTTAATGAAAGCCAGAATCAAAATATAATGATGAAAGGAATGGCGCAGAAATTAAGTGCAATGGGAATTAATCCTGGCTCTTTAAATGCCAATAATATCCGCCGATCCTTTGCCGTAACTTCTCCGATTTCCGGCTATATTTCTACGGTTAATGTCAATATCGGACAATACGTTTCTCCAATGGATAAAATGTTCGATATCGTCAATACAGGTGATTTACATTTGGCTTTAAAGGTTTTTGAAAAGGATTTAGGTAAAATTAAAGTAGGTCAGAAAGTGTATGGTTTTACCAATCAAAATCCTACAAAAAAATATGAAGCCCGCGTTTTTATTATCGGAAAAGATTTCTCCGCTGACCGAAGTGTTTTGATTCATTGTCATTTTGTCGATAACAGTTTGCAATTACTTCCGGGAACTTTTATGAATGCAGAAATGGAAGCCGATTCTGAAGAAGGCATTGTAATTCCCGATGACGCCATCGTAACATGGGAGGAAAAACAATATATTTTTGAAGAAGTTAAGCCCAAAACCTATAAGATGTTTCCAGTAGAAATCGGAAATGCTGAAAATGGTTTTACCGAACTTTTAAATTTTAAAGAAGATAATAAAGACAAGAAATTTGTGACTAAAGGCGCTTATCAATTATTAATGGCGCTGAAAAATGTAGAAGAATAGATGAAAAAAATTAGCAGTCTCAAAAGGACTGCTAATTATTTTGATTAGGGTTTGATCAGGGTAGAATCCGCAGCCATCGGCTCTATCACTGCTGCTGAATCAGGAGTCGGCAGGGCTTCTACGGTTGGAGTTTCTGGTTTGCTTAACATGGTGTTCGTTTCTGCTGCTGTTTCTTTTTTAATACAACTTGTCATCAATAAGCCACCAATAAATGCAATTGCTAAGAATTTTTTCATAATAATTTATTTATACAAACATCTTCATTTTTTCTCAAACTATCAAATCTCAAAATTTTTAAAAAAAGTTTGCAGATAAAAAAAACATTTATATATTTGCCTCAATGAAACTCGGAGGTAATCTTTTTGTAAAAGAAAAACTACTTCAATAAGCATTACATTCGAACTTTAAGAAAAATATTTTTTTTCAAATGAAAACAATCACAAACAATACTTGGTGGCATCATTCAAACTCCTTTAGGGTCTGAAGCAAATCTTGTATTCTGTTTGTAAAAACATATAAAAGACTTTGACGGGCTACGTTAAAGTCTTTTTTTTATCTAAATTTTAAAAAATATCATGGAATTTAATCAAACTATAAACATAAAAACCACCATCAAATCGGTGATGAGCGATCTTTTCACGCCGGTCGGGATTTACCTTCGACTTCGTGATAAATTTCGGGATACCATTTTGCTGGAAAGTGCCGGAAATCAAAATACCGATAACAACTTTTCGTTTATCGCCATCAATGCGGTTGCCGGAATTGAGATCCGAAATTTTGAGGAAGCAGAAGTTAAATTTCCTCTTGGCAATCCACAAAAGATTGCTTTAGAAAAAGAAAAATTAAGTGAACTGCTCAATGATTTCACCAAATGTTTTGTTTGTGAAGAACCTTCCAAAGAAATTGGTAAATCTGCACAAGGATTTTTTGGATATACGAGTTACGACGCGATTCCATTTTTTGAAAATATTCAGTTTAAAGAACTTTCAGAGGAAAATAAAATTCCATTATTGCGTTATCGTCTGTATCAATATGTGATTGCGATTAACCATTACAACGATGAGATGTTCATTATTGAAAATAAAATCGATGGGCTAAAATCAAATACTATCGAAATCGAAAATTTGATCAATCAGAAAAACGCTCCCATTTTTCCCTTTAAAATTACCGATTATGAAACTTCAAATCTAGAAGATGAGGAATATCGCCAATTAGTAGAAACCGCAAAAAAGCACTGTTTCCGTGGTGATGTTTTTCAACTGGTTTTGAGCAGAAGATTCGAACAGAAATTTAATGGAGATGAATTCAATGTTTACCGTGCTTTACGACATATTAATCCTTCGCCTTATTTATTTTATTTCGATTACGGCGATTATAAATTGATGGGTTCCAGTCCGGAAAGTCAATTGATAATTAAAGACGGAAAAGCCATTATTCATCCAATTGCCGGTACTTTTAAAAGAACTGGTGAAGTTCAGAAAGATTTAGAAGCCGCCGAAGAATTAAAGAAAGATGCGAAGGAAAATGCAGAACACACGATGCTGGTTGATTTAGCGCGAAATGATTTAAGCATTTGCGGAAAAAATACAACCGTGACAAAGTTGAAAGAAGTTCAGTTTTTTTCTCACGTGATTCATTTGGTAAGTGAAGTTACCGCAGATGTTGAAGAAAATCAAAATCCTTACGAAATGATCGCCACAACTTTTCCGCAGGGAACTTTGAGTGGTGCACCAAAATATAAAGCGATGGAATTGATCGATTCTTATGAGAAAACTTCTCGCTCGTTTTATGGAGGTTGTATCGGTTTTGTCGGTTTCGATGGAAGTTGTAATCAAGCCATTATGATCCGAACTTTTTTAAGTAAAAATAACACGCTTTATTATCAAGCCGGCGCTGGAATCGTAGCGAAATCCGCGGCTGAAAATGAGTTGCAGGAAGTGAATAATAAACTGAATGCGCTGAAAATGGCCATTAAAAAAGCAACCTCAATTTAAGAAAATACAATTATGAAAATATTAGTCTTCGATAATTACGACAGTTTTACGTATAATTTAGTTCAAATGATTGAGCAAATTAGTGGTGAGAAAGTAGATGTATTCCGAAATGATCAAATTACTTTGGAGCACATTGAAAGGTATGATAAGATCGTACTTTCTCCCGGACCTGGAATTCCAAGTGAAGCCGGAATTTTAATTGAACTGATAAAAAAATATGCACCAACGAAATCGATATTGGGAGTTTGTCTTGGTCAGCAGGCGATTGCGGAAGCATTCGGTGGAAGTCTGATTAATCTTACAGAGATCTATCACGGTGTTGCAACGAATGCTCAAACCATCAAAAAAGATGCTCGACTTTTAAGGGATTTGCCCGAAAATTTAGAAGTAGGAAGATATCACAGTTGGGCCGTAAATCCTGAAGATTTCCCCGAAGAACTGGAAATTACTGCAGTTGATGAGAACGGAATGATAATGTCTTTGCAACATAAAAAGTACGATGTTCAGGCAGTTCAATATCATCCGGAAAGTATCTTAACACCATCCGGAAAAAGGATTATCCAAAATTTTTTACAGAATTAAAATGAAAGAGATATTACAATATTTATTCGACCACCAAACTTTGAGCAAAGCCCAGGCGAAATCAATCCTCCTGGAAATTTCAAAGAATATTTTCAACGAAATTGAAGTCACTTCTTTCGTTACGGTGTTTTTGATGCGAAGTATTACGTTGGCAGAATTGGAAGGTTTTACTGAAGCCTTACAGCAACTCGCGCCGAAAATTGATTTGGGAACTGATGATTTGGTAGACATTGTTGGAACCGGTGGCGATGGCAAAAACACATTCAATATTTCAACTTTAGCGAGTTTGGTCGTTGCCGGAACCGGACAAAAAGTTGCCAAGCACGGAAATTATGCGGCCTCAACAATCAGCGGAGCGTCCAACGTTTTGGAAACTCTGGGTTACCAATTTAAAGAAACAGAAGCCGATTTGAAAAACGATTTAGAAAAAGGAAATTTCTGTTATCTACACGCACCGATTTTTCACACTTCTTTGAAATCAATTGCACCGATGCGTAAAAATTTAGGTTTAAAAACTTTTTTCAATATGTTGGGGCCGTTGATCAATCCAGCTCAGCCAAAATATACCATGATCGGTGTGGCGAATTTGGAAATTGCACGGATTTACCAATATTTATTGCAGAAGAAAAATACTGATTTTTTACTTGTCAATGCTTTAGATGGTTACGACGAAATCAGTTTGACGAGCGATACGAAAATTATTGATAAATATGGCGAGAAGATTTATTCAGCCGAAGACTTGCAATTTAAGAATATCGAAGCAGAAACTATTTTCGGCGGAAATAGTGTTGAAGAAGCCGCAGAGATTTTTAAAACGATATTAGAGGGAAAAGGAACGTACGAACAAAACGCCGTTGTTTTAGCAAATGCAGCGATGGCTTTGAAGAATACCGAAAAATACGGCGATTACGAAAATTGCTTAATGATGGCGAAGGAAAGTTTGATGGAAGGAAAAGCCTTGAATTGTCTAAATGTTTTAATTGATTAGAAATGAATATTCTCGATAAAATTATTGAACAGAAAAAGCAGGAAGTTGCTGAAGCGAAAAAGAAAGTTGCTTTAACGCAATTAAAAGATGCAGCACTTTTTGACCGAAAAAATTTTTCTTTAAAAGAATCAGTGAAATCGGGTAGTGGAATCATTTCTGAATTTAAAAGACAATCGCCCAGTAAAGGAGTTATTAATGATAAAGCAGATGTTTTAGAAGTTGTAAAATCATATCAAAAATTTGGAGCAAGTGGAATTTCAATCCTGACTGATTCAGAATTTTTTGGAGGAAAATTAGAAGATATTTTGAAAGTACGAAGTGAAATTTCGATTCCTGTTTTACGAAAAGATTTCATGATTGATGAATACCAGTTTTACGAAGCAAAAGCGAATGGAGCAGATGTAATTTTATTAATTGCTTTGTGTCTTTCTCCAAACCAAGTTCAGGAGTTTACACAATTATCTCACGAATTAGGATTAGAAGTTTTGTTAGAAATTCATACAGAAGAAGAATTAAAGCACTTCAATAAAAACATTGATCTGGTCGGAATTAATAATAGAAACCTCAAAGATTTCAAAGTTGATTTGCAACATTCAGTCAATCTGAAAAACCTTTTACCAAAAGAAATTCTGGCAGTTGCCGAAAGTGGAATTTATTCTATAGAAGATTTTAAATTTTTAAAAGAAAAAGGATTTGATGGATTTTTAATGGGCGAATATTTTATGCGAAATGAAAATCCTGGAGTTGCTTTTGAAGAGTTCATTAAAGATGTTAGAAACTAGATTTTAGAAAATAGAATGAATCAACAACTGGCAACTAATAACCGACAACCAAAACTTAAAGTGTGCGGTTTAACAAAACTAGATCAAATTGAAGAATTAGTTTCTTTGAAGGCGGATTTTTTAGGCTTTATCTTTTATGAGAAATCTCCCAGATATGTTTTGGATTCTTTAGATTTAGAAGAAATAAAAGCAATCAAACATTCCGGAAAGGTTGGAGTTTTTGTTAATGAAAGTCTAGAACAAATTATAGAAATATCTGAAAAAGCCGGACTCAATTTTATACAACTTCACGGTGATGAAAGCGACGAATTTATTTCGGAAGTGAGAGAACAATTAAATCCTGAAATTAAAATCATCAAAGTCTTTAGAATAGGAACAGAATTAGAAAATTTAAAATTTAAAATTCAAAATTTAAAATCAGAAGTCGATTATTTTCTTTTCGATACCGATTCAAAAGCTTTTGGTGGAACAGGAAAATCATTCGACTGGCAAGTTTTAAATGAATTAGAAATCACCAAACCGTACTTTTTAAGTGGTGGAATTTCAGAAGAGAATATTGAAAATATCAATTTATTAAAGCAGAAACCTTTTGCTTTAGATATCAATTCAAAATTTGAAATAGAACCTGGAAATAAAAATATTGCAAAAATTGTTAATTTTAAAAATACATTAAGTCGCGAAGCGATGCTTTAATAAAGAATAGGATGAAATCCTATTAATGATGAAATTAAAAAAAACACAACCATGCCACAATCATTAGTCAAAAATTACATCCATATCGTTTTCAGTACAAAACACAGAAATGATTTTATCGATGAAGAAATAAAAGATGAGTTATTTAGGTACGTCGCAAGCATTTGCAAGGACTTTGAAAGTACAGCAATCCAAATTGGAGGAACAGATAATCATATCCATATTTTATGTTTGCTTTCAAGAAAAATTGCTTTAATGAAATTGGTACAGGAAGTTAAGGCACATTCCTCCAAATGGATAAAAACAAAAGGAAGTAAATATGAAGATTTCTTTTGGCAAGATGGTTATGGTGGATTTTCTGTGTGTAGGAGCAATCTGGAAATTGTTAAGAACTACATTGTGAATCAGAGAAAACATCATGAGGAATTAGATTTCAAGAATGAATTTGTAGAAATGTTAATTGAAAATAAGATGGAATATGATGAAAAATATCTTTGGGACTAATTTGAAATTTATGAATAGGATTTCATCCTATCCTTCGTTAAATCGCCATTTCGTGGCTTTATAAAAAGAAAAATACAAAAATGAAAACATATAGAAACCCAGATGAAAATGGTTATTACGGCGAATTTGGTGGCGCCTTTGTGCCGGAAATGTTATATCCAAATGTAGAGGAACTTCAACATAATTACTTAGAAATAATTAATTCGGAGGAATTTCAGGAAGAATACCAAGACTTGTTGAAAAATTACGTTGGTCGTGCTACTCCGTTATATTTTGCAAAGAATTTGAGCGAAAAATATCAGACGCAAGTTTATCTGAAAAGAGAAGATTTAAACCATACTGGTGCGCATAAAATTAACAATGCTTTGGGGCAAGCCTTACTGGCAAAAAAATTAGGGAAACACCGAATTATTGCAGAAACTGGCGCTGGACAACACGGCGTTGCAACTGCGACTGCCTGTGCATTACTTGGTTTAGAATGTATTATTTACATGGGAGAAGTTGACATTGCTCGGCAAGCACCAAATGTTGGTAGAATGAAAATGTTGGGTGCAACGGTTATTCCTGCGACCTCTGGATCTAAAACCTTGAAAGATGCTGTAAATGAAGCGTTGAGAGATTGGATTAATAATGCCACCACAACGCATTATATTATTGGAAGTGTGGTTGGTCCGCATCCTTTCCCGGATTTGGTAGCAAGGTTTCAAAGTGTGATTTCGGAAGAAATAAAATGGCAGTTAAAGGAAAAGATCGGACGGGAAAATCCTGATGTTGTAATCGCTTGTGTTGGAGGCGGAAGTAATGCTGCGGGAACTTTTTACCATTTTGTTGATGAACCGAGTGTGAAAATTATTGCGGCCGAAGCGGGTGGTTTTGGGATTCATTCGGGCAAATCTGCAGCGACTACTTTTTTGGGAACTCTAGGAGTTTTGCACGGTAGTAAAAGTTTGGTCATGCAAACTGAAGACGGACAAGTCATCGAACCACATTCGATTTCTGCTGGACTGGATTATCCTGGAATTGGACCTTTTCACGCAAATTTAGCCACCGGAAAAAGAGCAGAATTTTTCAGTATTACTGATGATGAAGCTTTGAAGTCTGCTTTTGAACTGACGCAGATTGAAGGAATTATTCCGGCCTTGGAATCTGCGCATGCTTTGGCAGTTTTGGAAAAGAAAAGTTTTGGAAAAGATGAAGTTGTCGTGATTTGTTTGAGTGGACGGGGAGATAAGGATATGGAAACTTACCTGACACGTTTAGACCTATGATTACTAAAAAGGAGTTCTTTAATCTATTTGAATGGTCCTGTGTACTTTATGTTGCAGGAATCATGGTTATCTTTGGATTAGGTAAATATTGGCAATTCCATGGGTTTGATAATGATCAGTTTGCTGGGATGAAAATTATGTGGAATTTTTATTCCTACTCGAAGCCGTACGTTATTATTTTAGGAATATTTGAAGTAGTGGGAGCAATATTGTTGCTTATTCCCAAGACAAGAATTGTTGGGTGTTTGCTGATTTCTTCAATACTGATTAATGTTATTTTACAAGATTACTTTTATGAAATCCCAGCACTTTTCAGTGCAATTACGTTACAACTTTTGGTTTTTTTTATTTTGTGGTTGAATCGCATCCCGTTTTTGGAAGGCTTAAAAAAAATAAGTAATATTCAAAAGAACATCAATCCAAATCACTTGTTAAAACACATCTTTTATGTTTTACTGATGAGTATTTTACTTTTTATTTTTCTCTACTATTTAATTTTATTTGTTAACAGATTTACGTTATAATATGAAAAAAAAACTCAATATATATTTCACAGCGGGAATTCCCCAATTGAAAGACACGACTGAAATTTTAAAATTAATCCAAAATTCCGGAGCAGATTATATCGAAATCGGAATGCCGTATTCAGATCCGGTTGCAGATGGACCCGTGATTCAGAAAGCACATGAAATCGCGTTGAAAAATGGAATGACCATCGCGGAACTTTTTGGTCAATTAAAAACAGTAAAATCAGAAATGAATATTCCGATTATTTTGATGGGATATATTAATCCGGTTTTAAGTTTTGGATTTGAAGAATTTTGTAAAGAATGTAAAGAGTCTGGAGTTTCTGGCTTGATTATTCCCGATTTACCGCCCGTGGAATTTGAGAAAAACTACAGATCGATTTTAGAAAAAAACAATCTGAATTTTATCTTTTTGGTGACGCCAGAAACTTCTGATGAAAGAATTAAATATTTGGATTCTTTAAGTTCCGGATTTTTATACGCGGTCTCAAGTTCTTCCACGACAGGAAATGAGGCAAAAGAAATCAACAATGAACAATATCTGAATCGACTGGCGAATTTAGGTTTGAAAAATCCGGTGATGATTGGGTTTGGAATTAAAAATAAATCTGATTTTGATAAGGTTACCGAAAAAGCAGATGGCGGAATTATCGGGACAGCTTTCGTGAATATTTTGCTGAATAATGATGACTGGACAAAAAAAGGAGAAGATTTTATTCGTAGCATAATAAATTAATTTTATAAATTTGAGACCATAAATTTTTAAACCACAAAAGACACAAAAGACACAAAAGATAAATGCAATTAAGAGGATTTTCGAAAGAAAACAAAAAATTTAAAGGACTTTTCACTAATCTTTAATCGTAAAACTAAACGTGAAAAGAGGCGGAGTCTCGCAATAGGGATAGAAGTGGAAATCCCGGAGTAGAGGCGCGAGCGAAGCGAGCGTCGAAACGAGGAATTGCAACGGATAGCCCGACCCAAGCGGCTGGATAAGCATCGGAGAGGGGATTGTCCTAAAAAGTAAAATAAAATGACAAGCACACAGAATAGAACTTTGCAGTTTCAGGAATTAGGGTTGATGGACTATGAACCGGCTTTTGAATTTCAGGAGAAATTGATGAAGGAAATCATCGATTTGAAACTGGAGAATCGCAACCGAACTGACGATGAACAGGTAGAAACGCCGAATTATTTATTGTTTGTGGAGCATCCGCATGTTTACACGATTGGGAAATCTGGGGACGAACATAATATGCTGGCGAATGCGAAAAAGTTGGAGGAAATTAATGCGACTTATGTAAAGACGAATCGCGGCGGAGATATTACGTATCACGGTTTCGGGCAGATTGTGGGGTATCCGATTTTGGATTTGGATAATTTTAAGTCCGATATTTTTCTGTATATGCGGAATTTGGAAGAAGTGATTATTCGAGCGATTGCTGAATATGGTTTGACTGGCGAAAGAAGTGAAGGCGAAACCGGCGTCTGGCTGGATGTTGGAAAACCTTATGCGCGAAAAATTTGTGCGATGGGTGTGAAGACCTCAAAGTGGGTGACGATGCACGGTTTGGCTTTGAATGTAAATACCGATTTGCGTTATTTCGAATATATTATTGCGTGTGGAATTAAAGATAAAGGCGTGACTTCTTTGCAAAGAGAATTGGAAAGAGAGTTCTCGGAAGAAGAAATGGCTGAAGTCAAAGAGAAAATTAAAAAACATTTCTGTGACGTTTTTGAAGCGCAGATTGTTTAATAAAACACGCTTTGATTTTTTTGCCACGAATGCACGAATTTCTTTTTTAATAAAGGCGGCTTAATTTTTACAAAAAATTTATAACGTTTTTATTCTCGCAGATTTGACTCCGTCGAACTTACTTTTCACGGATTTAATAGAATAGAAAATCACCCGATTAAAGGTGATTTTTTTTATTTGTAAAATTGAACTGAATAAAGCAGTTTACAGAAAATGCTTTTAAGCGTTTCTGTGTAAATCCGTGAAATCTGTGCACTAAAAAATCACTTCACTTCCTTATAGAACTCAACTTTTTCATAAGTCTTCATTTTCTGATTTTCTATTTTATCAGATATTAAAATCCCGGAAAGATGATCGATTTCGTGCTGCAGAATAACCGCAGTAAAACCTTCCACAATTTCAGTGTGTTTCTTTCCATTTAAATCAAAATGTTCCAACTGAATGACTTGACTTCTGTAAAAATAATCTCTGAAAACTTCGATGGATAAATCGCCTTCTGGACCAAAATTCAAAACTTCTGAACGCCAAAGAATTTTGGGATTGATAAAATATTCCAACGGTTTACCGTCTTTATCAAACCGTTTTGCCCAAATGATATTCCGGTTGATCCCAACTTGGGGTGCTGCGATTCCGACACCGCTTCCTGTAGAAAGAAGGGCAAGTTTCATTCGGTTGACCAAAATCTTGGTGTATTGATCTTTTGGATTCGCGTCCATGGAATGATCGAGTAAAACTCGATGCTGCAAAGAATCTGACGTTTGAAAAATAACCAGTGCAGAATCGATATTCCCTTCCGTAATGCGTGAAATTTCTTGCTTTGTATATTTCTGAGAAAAGGCACAAACAGAAAATAAGACGAAGAATAATAATGAAACCTTCTTCATGATTTAGAAAGTTTTGTATCCTTTATATACTTGTGCTGATTTCTCCAACATCGACGCCGATTGATTTCTGAAATTCATCAAATGATCTGTACCATTGTGTTGATGATGATGTTCTTCACTTTCCCAAAGTTCCACAATAAAGAAAACGCCTTTGTTCGTATTGTCTTCGATCAAGTCATACTGTAAACAACCTTCTTCTTTTCGGGTTTCAAAAACTAATTTTTTCAGTAATTCCAAAGCGTCCATCAGATCATTTTCTTTGAATTGGAATAAGGCTACAATATGCAGGTTTTTCATTAAGATAAATATTTAGACAAATGTAAAAATAGAAAACATAATTATTGAAATAAAATCAAAAAAATGCCCTAAAAATTCATTTTTTCCTAATGGGAAAATTTTTTATCTTTGTGAAAATCGAAATATAAAATGGCAGAATATAAATTACTACTTCCATCGATGGGAGAGGGCGTGATGGAAGCGACGATTATCAGTTGGATGTTCAATGAAGGAGATTCCATAAAGGAAGATGACTCCGTTGTAGAAATTGCAACCGACAAAGTTGATTCCGATGTTCCGACTCCAGTTTCGGGGAAAATCATTAAGATCCTGAAACAGAAAGATGAAGTTGCAAAGATTGGTGAAGCAATCGCAATTTTAGAAGTTGCCGGCGCTGGTGATGCAGTGGCTGATCAACCTCAAGAACCAAAATCTGTGGAAGAAGTGAAAACTGAAATTCCAAATGTAGATTCCGACGTTGTAAAAGGTTTGGAAGCAGCAATGGAAAGTTCAAAAACTGCTACCGGTTTCGAAGGTTCCGATTTATACCTATCACCGTTAGTAAAATCAATCGCCCAAAACGAAAAAATTTCTGACAACGAATTGCAATCTATTAAAGGAAGCGGTTTAGACGGAAGAATTACCAAAGAAGATATATTATCATTCGTAGCCAACAGAACTGCTCCTGCAGCGCCACAAGTAGCCACAGCACAAGTTTCTATAGCAGCAACTCCGGCTCCACAAGTTGCGGCTCAGGTTTCTGCGCCCATGAAATTAAATGAGGGTGACGAAGTAATTCAAATGGATCGCGTTCGTAAAATCATCGCTGATGCAATGGTGAAGAGCAAACACACTTCGCCACATGTTACGTCGTTCATCGAATCTGACGTTACCAATGTAGTAAGATGGAGAACGAAACACAAAGATATTTTCGAAAAGAGAGAAGGCGAGAAATTGACGTACATGCCGATTTTTGTTCACGCAATTGTGAAAGCAATTCAGGACTTCCCGATGATCAACGTTTCTGTAGATGGTGATAAAATCATCAAAAAGAAAAACATCAATATCGGAATGGCAACGGCACTTCCAGACGGAAATCTAATTGTTCCTGTTATTAAAAATGCAGATCAACTTTCCCTTTCCGGCTTGGCAAAAGCGATCAACGATTTGGCCTACCGCGCACGTAATAAAAAATTGAGACCTGAAGATACGCAAGGTGCAACTTACACGATTTCTAATGTTGGAGGCTTCGGAAACCTAATGGGTACACCGATTATTCCACAACCTCAAGTTGCGATTTTAGCCGTTGGTGCGATTGTGAAAAAACCTGCAGTTTTAGAAACGAAAGATGGCGACGTGATTGCAATCCGTAATTTGATGTTCATGTCACATTCTTACGATCACCGTGTTGTAGACGGCTCTTTGGGAGGAATGTTCCTGAAACACGTTCACGATTATCTTCAAAACTGGGATATGAATACTGAAATTTAATTTTCAGAAGACCAAAATATAAAACTAAACCTTTGAGAATTTCTCAAAGGTTTTTTTATGGAGCTTAATCCCGCTTTCACTACTCGCTTTTTTTCGCCAGCGCCTTTGCCAACACCGAAAAAAAAGAGCTCAAACAGGCCGTTCAATCGGGGCTAGTTACTACCAAGTTTCAATAGAAAATTCTTTGAAAATAAGTAACTTTGATTTCTAAAATTTAAAAAAAATGTTCACCATTAGAAAAGCAACACCAGAAGACACACCAATAATTTTTGATCTTATTAAAAAACTCGCCGTTTACGAAAAAATGGAAGATGAAGTGGTGACTTCGGTAGAGGAACTTCAGGAAAATATATTTGTAAAAAAATTCGCACACGTCATCATTGGCGAAGAAGATGGAATTCCAGCTGGATTTGCCTTGTATTTCTATAATTTTTCAACGTTTGTAGGAAAACCAGGTTTGTATTTAGAAGACCTTTATGTAGAGCCAGAGCACCGCGGAAAAGGATATGGCAAAACTTTACTCATCGAACTGACAAAAATTGCAAAAGCAGAAAACTGTGGCAGAATGGAGTGGTCGGTTCTCAACTGGAATCAACCCGCCATCGACTTCTATGAATCTCTTCAAGCAAAACCAATGAATGGATGGACGGTTTACCGTTTAGATAAAAAAGGAATTGCTGATTTGGCAGGATAAAAAAACTCCTAATAAAAACAAAAAGTGTGGACTTACTATAAATCCACACTTTTTTTATTTCAAATCAAATTTGATTACATAATCTTAGCAACTTCGTCACACAACCATTCTAACATCTCACGATCTGCATCAGTAAATGGATCTACTTTGTGAGAGTCGATATCAATTTGTCCAAGATTTTGCCCATCTTTCATAATAGGAACTACTATTTCAGCTTTCGTGTCGATTGAACAACTTAAGTAATTGTCTTGCTCATGAACATCCGGAACTACAAAGGTTTCATTAGACACAGCAACCTGACCACAAATTCCTTTTCCGTAAGGAATAATTGTATGATCGGTAGGAGCACCAACGTAAGGTCCTAAAATCAATTCTTCTTTGTCGCCGTTTTTAAAGTAAAATCCGGTCCAGTTAAAGTAGGAGATTTCTTGGTCGAGTAGATGACAAACCTTTTGAAGTTTCTCTTCTGTATTATCTTTTGGACTTTCTAATATAATCGAAAGACGTTTTTTAATTTCTGACATTGTATTTTATTTAAATAAATTCTTTTAGTTTTAATTCTTCTTTATAACCGAACATTCCACGCTCTTTTATCAATTCTGCAACGCCTTCCGGAACTTCTTTTTCCCACCCAGAAACGTGATTCGCAATTTTTTCTAAAATAACACGGGAGTATATTTCCGAATAATCCGGATTATAATCTTTGATATCGACGATTCGATTATTGTGTTTAAAATATTTATACAATTCTTTCAAACTGTCAGCAACCTTTAGATTATCGGCAGTTAACAATTCATGAGTTTCCGGATCTTTGTACGGGTAAAGATAAACGCGCATATCTTTCCGGAAGAACTTTCCGAACGCTTCCAATATGCCACCTGACAAATTTTTATAGTAGTTTTCATCGAAGACATCCAAAAGGTTGTTAACTCCCATCGCAACGCCGATTTTGCCGTTCGTGTACGTGGCAAAGTAATCGATAAGACGGTAATATTCAGAAAAATTGGAGATGATTACAGTGTATCCAAGTTTCCCTAAAACATCAACGCGGTCCAGGAAATCACGCTCATCGATATCACCAGCAGCACGAAGATTGGAAATTGTAATTTCAAATAATACTTCAGTTTCGTCGGTACTGCATTGCCAATCCTTATTGAACATTTCTAAACCTTTTAAAAACATATCAATATTAACCAACGTCACAGGTCGAAAACTTCCCCGAACAGCAAAAATATTCTTTCTGTATAAAATATCTGCGGGCAACATATTATTGCCTTCAGAATTAAAAATCACAGCATCGGTCATCCCGTTTTTTACAAGTTGAAGACTCATCAAGCGGTTATCAACATAATTAAACGCAGGTCCGCTGAAGTCGATCATATCAATTTCAAGGTTATCATTATTGATATCATCAAAGAGTGAATTGATCATCTTACGAGGATTATCGCTGTAATTAAAAGCACCGTAGATTAAATTTACACCAAGTCCACCTAATGTTTCCTGCTGTAAAGTCGCATCATTTTCATTAAATTTTACGTGAAGAACAATCTCGTTATAATCATCATTTTCATCAAGCTGAAACCGTAATCCGACCCAACCATGACCTTTCATCGTTTTGTCGAAATTAATGGTTGTTACCGTATTTGCGTAGGAAAAAAATTTGCGACCAGGACAAGTTTCGCGGGAAACACGTTCTTCTATTAAAGAAACCTCGTATCGCAACATCTTGCGCAACCGGTTTTGGGTAACGTATCTATTGCGTACTTCCTTTCCATATATAGCATCACTGAAGTCTTTGTCATAGGCAGACATCGCCTTCGCAATGGTTTGGGATGCTCCACCCGCCCGGAAAAAATGGCGAACTGTTTCCTGACCCGCACCAATTTCGGCAAATGTACCGTAAATGTGAGGGTCTAAATTGATCGCTAAAGCTTTCTGTTTAGGTGTTAATTTCTGGTGAATCACGGGCAAGTCTAATTTTTTGTAAATTTACCAAAATTAAACCAACCTCAAAAAAATGCAGTTGAAATTTTTAGGAACTGGAACTTCGCAAGGTGTTCCTGTAATAGGCTGCCATTGTGACGTTTGCAAATCTGCTGATCCGAAAGATCGGCGTTTTCGTTCCTCAGTTATTATCAGTACCGATTTAGGCAAGAAAATATTGATCGATTGCGGTCCAGATTTCCGTCTTCAGATGCTGCAAAACAAGGAAGAACAAATTGATGCAGTTTTACTTACACACGAGCATAATGATCATATCATAGGCCTCGATGATTTACGTCCCTTGATTTTTAAAAATAGAAAAAATATCGATATTTATTCCAGCAAAAGAGTAGGAGATGAAGTGAAAGAGCGTTTTCCTTATGCTTTTGCCGATGTGAAATATCCGGGAGCTCCATCCTTCAATCTGCATGAGATCACGAAATCTTTCACCTTGTTCGATGCCGAAGTCATTCCCATTGAAGTGATGCATTCTACTATTTCTATTTTTGGGTTTAAGTTTAAGAAGCTGGCGTATCTGACGGATGCAAGTTTTATTTCAGATGAGGAAAAAGAAAAACTCAAAAATTTGGATTACTTGATATTAAACTGCATTCGGAAAGAAGGACCTCATCCAGCACATTTTATTTTACCTGATGTAAAGCAATTATTTAAAGAATTGCAGCCAAAAAAAATGTTTCTCACGCACATATCTCACCACATGGATCTGCACGAGAAAACTGAAAGTGAACTTCCAGCGGGGATGCATTTGGCATATGATGGACTTACGATCGAATTTTAAAGATAAAATGCGTAAATTATTTTTCTCAGATAAAAAATAATTCTATATTTGCACACCAATTTAAAAAGCCCGGTTGGCGGAATTGGTAGACGCGCTAGACTCAAACTCTAGTATCGCAAGATGTGCCGGTTCGATTCCGGCACCGGGTACCAAAAACCTCTGTAATCGTTGATTATCAGAGGTTTTTTATTTTTAAGGGTGGCTAAAAGGGTGGCTGTTTTAGGATTTATTGTAATTTTTCTACTACTTTTAGGTAAAGAGCATATTAAAGTTTTTTTTGGTGATGCATTTGTAGAATTTTAAAAATAGAAGTGGATTCGTTTCTGAACCAATGTTCACTTATTTAATACCTGAATTAAATATTTTAAAATTATTGGATTGTATAACTTTATCTGCCTGGAGGAAGAAATAAAGAATCTTTTTAGTAATATCCCCTTGTTATAGCTTGTTTATTATTAACTTTGTAGTTCTATTGATCTTAAATGTTATTCAATTATTACAATAAAATATCATTTTTATTCGTATTGGGATTGTTCCTTGTGCCTGCATCTTCCTATGCTTGCTCCACTAATAGTAAAAAGATAGATAGTACTGAAAAAACAAATGTCAAATCTGAGGCTACATTTTCTAAAATAGATGATTCCTGCGAAAGTGGAAACTGTAAAGAAAAATGTTGTCATAAAGAATCTAACAATTGTACCCATAATAATTGTAATGGCAATTGCAATTCAACTTCAAGTACGGGTGGATTTACTTTTCTTAGTGATGTCCCGTTTTTTGAAATGAAAAATAACCTGTTTTTTTTAGTTCTAAAAAAAGATAATTTCTATTATTTAAATTCCCACTTTTCTGTCGGCTTTCATCCCATTTGGCAACCGCCAAAAATAGGATAAATATCCTTGTACAGCCGTTCTTATATTCTTTCGGGAACACCCTACTTTCTTCTCAGATTTTAGTATAGGAAGATATTCAAATATTTATTTTGATTGTCATTTTCATTATACTATTAAGAGTTATGAGAAGAAGCAATTCTTTATCAAAGGCTGTCATCAAAATCTCAAATCCATCTATCAAACTTTTAAATAGCTAATTCCCGTTTGCTTCACACAAGATTGTGTTTGCGATTAGGATAGGTAATTCGTAAAAATTTGTTAAATGGTCTATTCTATCCATCAATAACAGTAAAATTAATTTCTAAAAATCAATCAAAGTGAAAGCTCTATTTTCAACAGTATTCGCCGTTTCTGTACTTTTTCTTACTTCATGTAAAGAAAATAAAGAATCCAAGACTGAAACAATGATGTCGTCGGACATGCAAGGAATGAACCATAATAGTTCGGATAGTATGGAAATGCAAAACATGCAATCCATGGGAAATACCGAAATGACTGAAAGCAATACTCCCGTTCCAGTAACTAATGCACCTAAAAATTCAAAAACAGATTTTTCTAATCTGTATACTAATTATCAGCAGATGGCAGATGCTTTATCTTCAGATGATGATAAAAAAGCAGTGGCCGTCGCCACCAATATGTTGACTTCATTAAATAAAGTAGATAAAACCACCATTCCTGCCGACCAGAAAAAAGAGTATGCAGATCTCGAAGCAGACATTAAAGAGCATGCAGAACATATTAAAAGTAATGGAGGAAATATAGAACATCAGCGGGAGCATATGGATATGCTGAGCAAAGATTTTTATGACTTGGCAAAAACTTTTGGTACCGCGAAACCGGTCTATAAAATTTTCTGCCCAATGTATAACGACAACAAAGGTGCTTATTGGTTAAGTTCTTCTAAAGAGGTGAAGAATCCTTACTACGGTAAAGGAATGCTTACCTGTGGAGAAGTGCAGGAGGAAATTAAGTAAACTGTAAAAGATATGATTCAAAATTTAATAAGATTATCTCTTAAAAACCGATACTTTGTACTGCTGATTGCCGCAGGCTTGTTTATCTGGGGGATTTTTGCCGTCCGAAATAATCCGATTGATGCGATTCCTGATTTGAGTGAAAATCAGGTAATCGTCTTCACGGAATGGATGGGAAGAAGTCCGCAGATCATCGAGGATCAGGTTACTTTTCCTTTGGTCAGCAATCTACAAGGGATTCCAAAAATTAAAAACATTCGGGCGACTTCCATGTTTGGGATGAGTTTCGTCTATGTCATTTTCGATGATGACGTAGATATTTATTGGGCAAGAACCAGAGTTCTGGAACGGCTCAATTATGCACAAAGATTATTGCCGCAAGATGTAACCCCAACTCTGGGACCCGATGGAACTGGTGTTGGTCACGTTTATTGGTATCATTTAGACGCACCGAATATGGATCTGGGAGATCAGCGTGCGTTGCAGGATTGGTATATAAAATTTGCTTTGCAAACCGTTCCCGGCGTTGCAGAAGTCGCCTCTTTCGGGGGTTTCGAAAAGCAGTATCAACTCGTGATCGATCCGGTAAAATTGCAATATTACAATATTTCTTTACTGGACGTGATGAAGGCGGTGAAAACCAATAATAATGATGTCGGCGGCCGGAAATTCGAGATGGCAGATATGGCCTATATCATTCGTGGTCTTGGTTACATAAAAAATATTGAAGATATCGAAAGTATTGCCGTGGGCAATAATCAGGGTATTCCAGTTCGTGTGAAAGATGTTGCTTCCGTGCAAATGGGTGGTGATTTGCGGACTGGTATTTTTGATGTTGACGGCAAAGGTGAAGTAGTTGGTGGAATTATCGTCGCCCGCTACGGTGAGAATGCTGATAAAGTCATTAATAATGTTAAAGATAAAATGAAGGAGGTGGAAAAAGGTCTTCCGGAAGGAGTGACGCTAAAAACATCTTACGATCGAAGTACGCTAATAGAGGCAGCAATTGAAAATATAAAAACCAAACTGGTTGAAGAAATGATTGTAGTGGCAATTATTGTCATTGTTTTTCTTTTTCATTGGCGCAGTGCTTTGAGTATTATTATTCAAATTCCAATTACGATAGCCATTGCGTTTATTATACTCAATGCTTTTGGCCTTTCCTCCAACATCATGTCACTTACAGGAATTGCCTTAGCAATTGGGGTGATCGTAGATAACGGAATTATCATGTCTGAAAATGCCTACAAAAATCTGTCGGATTGGCAGAATCATAACCAAAACAAAAACTCCTAATCATGAAGACCGATTGGTTTAAAAATATATTCCGGAAGAAAAGCGAAAAGCCGGATCGTTATAAGAAAATCCCCGAAGATATTCGGATGAGCATTATTGAGAAATCGTGCAAACAGGTATCTAGAGGAGTCTTTTTTTCTACCGTAATTATTGTGGTTTCATTTCTCCCTGTATTTATGTTGACGGGACAAGAAGGAAAATTGTTCCATCCACTGGCTTATACGAAGACTTTCATCCTCATAGTTGATGCTTTTCTGGTTCTAACTTTGGCACCAGTGCTCATTTCTTTTTTTATGAAAGGAAAGTTTAAAGATGACAATACAAACCCTATTAATAGAGGTTTGGAAAGGTTTTACGAACCTTTGATCAGGTGGTGTATAAAGTGGCGAAAAACAACGTTGGGCATCAATATTCTTGTGCTTGCTATCAGCATTCCGATGATGTTAAATCTCGGTCGCGAGTTTATGCCGCCTTTAGATGAAGGTTCCATTCTGTTTATGCCGGTCACGCTGCCCGATATTTCGAATTCGGAAGCCAAAAGATTGTTGCAGGTTCAGGATAAAATTATTAAAAGCGTTCCCGAAGTTGATCATGTTTTAGGGAAAGCCGGTAGAGCAAATACCGCTACCGACAATTCTCCGATTTCGATGATCGAAACCATTATTCTATTGAAACCTCAAAATGAATGGCGCGATGGAACAACCAAAGAAGGCTTGATCAATGAACTGAATGCGAAACTTCAGATTCCTGGCGTAACGAATGGTTGGACAATGCCGATTGTCAACCGGATCAATATGCTTTCCACCGGAATTAGAACCGATGTCGGTGTGAAGGTTTATGGTGAAAATTTAGACAGTATTTATGCCTTGTCTCAGCAAATTAAAAATGAACTCGTCGGTGTTGATGGTATTAAAGATATTTATGTAGAACCGATCACCGGTGGTAAATACATCGATATTGAGGTAAAAAGAGATGAAATTGGCAGATATGGTTTAAGTGTAGATGACGTAAACGCTGTGATAGAAAGTGCTTTAGGCGGCATCAAACTCACCACAACCATTGAAGGCAGACAACGTTTTTCCGTGAATGCGCGTTACGGTCAGGATTTTCGGAATAATATAGAATCGCTCCGCAGATTGCCTTTACAAACCATGAAATTTGGGTCGATCCCTTTAAGTAATGTTGCAGATGTGAAGCTCTCCGAAGGTCCACCTATGATCAATTCAGAAAACGCCATGTTGCGTGGAGCTGTTTTATTTAATGTGCGTGACCGGGATTTAGGAAGTACCGTAGAAGAAGCCAAAAAAAGACTGGATAACAAAATGACCAAAATGCCAAAAGGATATTATGTGGAGTGGAGCGGTCAATACGAGAATCTCATCCGAGGTGAGCAAACATTGAAAATGATCATGCCGATCGTGCTGATCGTTATTTTTCTCTCCATGTATTTTGCCTTCAACTCGTATCGTGAAGCTTTTTTCAATCTGATCAGTATTCCGTTTGCCTTAATTGGCGGCGTCTTTATGATTTCGATTTGGGGTGTGAATCTTTCCGTCGCTGTTGCCGTAGGATTTATTGCACTGTTTGGTCTTGCTGTCGAAACGGGAATTGTAATGGTCATCTATCTAAACGATGCCATGGTGCAATTGGTTGCTGCGAAAGGGAATTCCCGGGAAACCATCACCAATGAAGATTTGCGTGAATACGTAATTTATGGTGCTGCTAAAAGGTTAAGACCAAAAATAATGACCGTTTGTGTAACTCTATTTGGATTAGTCCCGATTCTTTGGAGTCATGGAGTAGGAAGTGATATGATGAAACCAATTGTTTTACCAATGGTAGGTGGGGTTTTCACTTCTGCAATTCACATTCTTTTGGTAACGCCGATCATCTTTTTAATGCAGAAAGAATGGGAATTGAATAAACTGGGGAAAATAGATGTGCTTGATGCTTCCCATTAAAACGTTAATAATATTTAAAATGAAGAAAATAACACTCCTAATAATAATTGCAATTTTTTCCGGGAATTTGAGAGCACAGCAAATGTCTCTGTCTGAAATTTTAGACAGTATTGCCGCAAACAATCCGGTGGTAAAAATGTATGATGCAGAAGTGAGGTCATTGGATGCAGCTGCCAAAGGTTCCAGAAGTTGGGTGCCGCCGACGGTGGGTGCCGGTTTTTTAATGACTCCTTACAATGTTCAACGGTGGAGCAGAGATGGAGACATGCTCGGAATGGGATCTTTTGCAGTTTCGGTAGAACAGATGATGCCAAATAAAAAGAAACTGGATGCCAATGAAAATTTAATGCTTGCGATGTCGTCTGTAGAAAGAGAAAAATTAACTTACACTTTAAATGAAAATTTTCAGGATGCAAAAAAACTCTACTATGACTGGATCGTCCTGGACAAGAAAATAAAAGTCGTAAAGGATAATAAAAATATGCTCGACTTTATGATTCGGAATGCAGAAATTCGGTACAAAAACGGCCTCGGAAAAATTTCAGCCTACTACAAAGCTAAAGCAGCCCTCGGTTCAGCCGATAATATGCAACTCATGTATGATAATGATATCCGCGTAAAAAGAATTCGCCTGAATGCTTTGATGGGAAGAAACGCAATGGAAGAACTGGATGTACAACCTGATTTTACTTTAAACGACTATGAGATAGAACTTTTCGATCCAGAACTTTTTTATCAAAACAGAAGCGACCTTCGTGGTATTGACAAAGAAATTAATATCTCCAAATTGAAAAAGGATCTGGAAAAACAAAATGTGCGACCAGAATTCGGTGTCAAATTCGAAAATATGTTCGGATTTGGAGGAAAGCCTATGGAATTTACATTGATGTTAATGGCGAAGATTCCTTTAGTTCCGTGGGCTTCAAAAATGTACGACGCCAATATCGAAAGTCTACGGATCAAAGAAGAAGCACTGCTTGCCAAAAAAGCAGTGATGGTGAATGAATACAGCGGTCGAGGTTATGGTATGCGCAACGAATTGGAACTGAATAAAAAACAAATTCAATTGTATGAAAATACCATCATTCCGGCTTTGAAAAATAATTACAAATTAATGCAGTTAGGCTACGAGCAAAACACAGAGGATCTTTTCACGCTTTATGATGCCTGGGAAAAACTCAATATAACACAATTAGAATACTTTGATATTCTGACAAAAGCGCTCCAGGCTCAAACCGAATTAGACCGATTACTTGAAAGAAGATGAAAAAACTAATACTGTTCACGGTGATGCTGTTCACTTTATCAGCGTGTGAAAAATTAAAATTCTGGGAAGACTCGCATTCGCAAGCTTCGGAACTGCATACTTATACTTGCCCAATGCATCCTGAAATAATTTCGGATAAGCCTGGAAAATGCCCGAAATGCGGGATGGATCTGGTGCTGAAAGAGGTGCATGCAAAAAAAGCAGATGGCATTAAACTGGAAGATCTATTACAACCCACCAATAATTTTGTGGTTTCTCAGTTGCCCGTCATCCGTTTATCAAAGGAAAATGTCCCAACAATGGTAGAAGCTTTAGGAATTGTAGATTACGACACGCGTCAGATCGGAACTATTTCTTCCCGAATTGCCGGAAGGATCGAGAAATTGTATGTTCGTTACAAATTTCAAAGAGTTTCCAAAGGGCAGCGTATTTTAGATATTTACAGTCCGGAATTGCTTACAGCGCAGCAGAATCATTTATTTATTTTGAAAAATGACCGTTCAAACTCCATGATGATTAATGCCTCCCGACAAAAATTATTGCTTCTGGGAATGCCGTCTTCTCAGATTCAGAGCATCAGCAGAAAAGGTAAACCAGATCTGAGTGTTCCTGTCTTTAGCAATTACAGCGGATATATTCAATCAGCTGGAGGTATGGCGAACTCATCACAACCGAATGAAGTCATGAAGGCAAGTTTAGTTACTGCAGAATTGCCGCTGAAAGAAGGCATGTATCTTCAAAAAGGAGAAAATATTTTCACCGTGTACAATCCCAGCCGAAGTTGGGCGCTCCTCAATATTTTTGCAGAAGATATTGCTTTGGTAAGCAAAGGACAGTCTGTTACAGTTGTTCCGCAAAACGATCCTGCAAGTCGGTTTAAAGGTACTGTTGATTTTATTGAACCATTTTTCCGCCCCGGAAGCAAAACCGTAACGGCAAGAGTTTATTTTGATAATAGCGTCGGAAAAATACCGATCGGCACTCAGGTAAAAGCAGAAATTGCAAGTCATTCCAAAGTAGCCAGTTGGCTGCCAAAAACATCGGTGGTTTCTTTGGGTATGGATAAAGTTGTCTTTAAAAAAGCACCGGGCGGTTTTACTGCTCACAAAGTCGGAACTGGTGCTATTGTAAAAGATAAAATTGAAATTGTAAGTGGGTTAGAACCCGACGATGAGGTTGCAGAAAATGCCCAATATCTGATGGACAGCGAAAGTTTGATTAAAGTAAGTAAATAAATAAAAAAAGGAGAAAAATGAAATATAATATTTTAATAATGGTGCTTTTGGTTTTTCTTTTTTCCTGTAAAAAAGAAGAAGATCCACTCGCGAACCACGATATATATTACACTTGTTCAATGCATCCGCAAATTGTTGCAGATAAACCTGGGAAATGCCCAATTTGTCACATGGAATTGGTGCCTGTAGAAAAGAAAAAAAATGCAGATCCAAACGCACTTGTCCTGAATGATGAGCAGATAAAACTGGGCAATATAAAAACGATGAGTCTTTCTAATGATGACCTTTCCGACAAAATGACGCTCACCGGAACACTTAATTTCAACCAGTATAAAATGCATTCCGTCAGTTCCCGCGTGATGGGCAGAGTGGAAAAATTGTATTACAAAAATATCGGGGAATACGTTCCGAAAGGTTCGCCTTTAATAGAAATTTACAGTGAAGAACTGAATAATGCAAAACAGGAATATCTTTTGGCTTTGGAGCGGCAACCTCTCTTTAAAGGAAATACCTCCATCGATTTTGATCAGTTGCTCCAAAGTTCCCGCAATAAACTTTCGCTTTGGGGAATGTCTCAAGGACAGATCCGTCAATTAGAAAGAACCCGAAAAGCTCCGATTACCACAACGGTTTTCAGTACTGGAGCAGGTTATATCACTGATTTAAATATTTCAGAAGGTGCTTATCTTTCAGAAGGTGGAACAATATTAACGCTCGCTGATCTTTCTACACTTTGGGCGGAAGCGCAGGTTTATTCTTCCCAAATGGCACTAATCCATCGAGATACGAAAGTGATTGTTTCCATTCCCGATATGGATAATTTGAAAATTGAAGGAAAAATCGATTTTACCAATCCTGAAATAAATTCCGCCAGCAGAATAAATCTGGTGCGGGTTTCCATTCCCAATAAAGACAATTTGCTCAAACCCGGAATGCCGGTTTATGTTTTAGTAGAAAACGATTCCCGCAAAACGCTCACTCTGCCAACAGATGCGGTGATCCGCGATGGAAAAATGTCCACAGTATGGGTAAAAACTGCAAAAAACACCTTCGTCAATAGAATGGTAAAAACAGGCGTGGAAACGGACGACCGCATCGAAATTTTATCGGGTATAAAAGAAGATGATGAGATCGTGGTTTCAGGAACTTATCTGCTCAACAGCGAATATATTTTCCAAAAAGGCGCTGATCCGATGGCAGGTCATGAGATGTAGATGGTGTTACAGAATATAGAATATTAAAAAATGAAAAAACTTTTGATTATATTCATTTCAGCAGTCATTCTGTTTTTAGTCGTGCAGGTTATTCCTGTGCACAAAAATGAATCGCCAATTCCTGCAGATAAAAGTTTTGCAACTCAATTTAATGTTCCCAATAACGTCAACCGAATCCTGGAGAGATCCTGTTACGATTGTCACAGCAATCAGACCAAGTATCCTTGGTATGGAAACATTCAGCCTATTGCGTTGCTTTTAGAAAATCATATTTCGGAGGGGAAAATGAAACTTAATTTTGATAAATTTCAGGACTATGGCAAACGGAGAATGCGTACTAAATATACCGAAATAGTGAAACAGATCGAGCAAGACAAAATGCCCTTAACCTCTTATCTATGGCTTCATCCTGAGGCTCAACTTTCGGAGGCGGAGAAAAAATTATTGATACAATACTTTCAAATACAATAAAGGATGATAAAAAATTTCTACATAAAAAATATGGTTTGTGACCGATGCATCAAAGTCTTGCGTGAGGAGTTACAGAATTGTGGCATCGAAGTATTACACATCGAACTCGGGGAAATACAACTTTCTATGCTAAACCCTGAGGATGAAACAAACCTTCATTCAATTTTAGAAAAAAATGGATTTTCTCTTATAGAAAGTCCGGAAAAACAACTGGTAGAACAGATTAAAATAGAACTCATCAAACTTCTTGATGATTTGCCTTTAGAATTAAACCAAAACCTTTCTATTTATCTTGAAGATGTACTGCACACCGAATATTCTAAAATAAGCAAACTGTTTTCAACAACTGAAGGGGTAACGATTGAGAAATATTTCATTAAATTAAAAATTGAAAAAGTAAAGGAACTTATTCAAAATCAGGAATATAACTTTACGGAAATCAGTCAGTTGCTTAATTATAGCAATGTGAATTACCTGAGCAGACAATTCGCAAGTGAAACCGGAATGAGTTTAACTTTTTATAAATCAAATAACGCGAATAATAGAAATCCGTTAGACCGAATTATGTAGATTTAAACCAAAATTGTGACACAAAAAAAATCAAAGTCGCCGTATCATTACATCGTTATCAATGCTCTAGTTTCAGGATTAAGGAAGGTATAAACTAATCACAACGAAAGCCTTTTTAAATCTAGGAAAACAGTCTTTTTAACAAACCTTCTAATCTTAATACTTGCTAATGTATTTGAGACGAAGGAAGTGAAATGGAAAATGATGACAAAGATGAAATTAGACTATTCAAACCTTATTATATTAAAAACAATTTAAATTTTATTACAATGAAAAAATTAATATTCACAGCCCTATTTTCAGTATTTACCGTTTTAAATTTGTCGGCTCAAAAAAGCGATGCTGCAGTTTCTAAACTTTATGAAAACTATTTGGGAATTAAAACTGCCTTGGCTACAGACAATTCAGATGCAGCCTCGAAAGCCGCTGATACTTTTATTAAATCGGCCTCGATGGTGGATTACAAAGTTTTATCTGAAGGGAATCTGGATGTTTTGCGAAAAGACGCAACTAAAATCGCAGAAAGCCGCAGCATCGAAACCCAGAGAGAATCCTTCAATGGTCTTTCAAACAATATTATAGCATTAACGAAACAATTTAAAATGGCCGACAAATCTGTTTTCGTTCAGTATTGTCCCATGGCAGATTCGTCGTGGTTAAGTGCTGAAAAAGAAATTAGAAATCCTTACTACGGTGCCTCCATGTTGAAATGTGGTAGCGTGAAATCAGAAATTAAGTAAACTGATAATCTTATGGTACGTCGAGGTTACCTGAATACGGTAATCTTAAGTGAAACTAAATTTTATTTGTAATTACATGCACTTACTCTAAGACCAATAATCAAGAGCTTTTAAAGATTTAATTGTTGGTCAAAGCGGTTTTAAAGAATCAATTCACCACCAATCAATTTAAACATAATATAATGAAACACATCTATCACATCCATGGAATGACTTGCGGCGGCTGTAGGAGTTACGTAGAAGAAATACTTTCCGAGGTAGAAGGCGTTTCAAAAGTTAATGTTGATTTAGAGAATTCAGAAGCGACGATCGAAATGGAATTTCATATTCCGCTCGAGAAATTGCAGGAAGCTCTAAAAATAGATGGTAATAAATATTCCATCCATCATCCTGGTGAACATCAGCATATCGAACCGAAAGAAGAAAAACCAAAAGTAAAAGGCAACGGCACTTTCTACTGTCCGATGCATTGCGAAGGTGAGAAAACCTACGATAAAGCAGGCGATTGTCCGGTTTGCGGAATGGATCTGGTTGAAGAACAGAATACGAACGCAGTAACGTCAGAGCAGTGGACTTGCCCGATGCATCCGGAAATTATCAGAGATGAACCGGGCGAATGTCCTATTTGTGGGATGGATCTGGTGCCGATGGAACCTGATATTTCTGCCGAAGAAAAGACCTATAAAAAATTACTCAGCAAATTATGGATCGCTGGTATTTTTACGCTACCCATTTTTATAATGGCCATGAGCGAAATGATTCCCAACAATCCGCTCTATAATTTGATGGAACAAAAATATTGGAACTGGGTGCAATTCGCTTTATCGATTCCAGTCGTTTTCTACGCAACCTGGATGTTTTTTGTACGTGCCTATAAAAGTATCAAAACCTGGAATCTTAATATGTTTACTTTGATTGGAATTGGGGCTGGAGCCGCTTTCCTTTTCAGTGTTTTTGGAATGTTTTTTCCAGATATTTTCCCGGAACAATTTAAATCTCATACGGGAGCAGTTCATGTTTATTTTGAAGCAGCTACTGTGATTTTGACTTTAGTTTTATTGGGACAAGTTTTGGAAGCCAGAGCGCACAGCAAAACAAATTCTGCCGTTAAAGAATTATTAAAACTCGCACCCAACCGAGCCATTAGAGTCAAAGACGGAGTTGAAGAAGAAGTAACGATTGAACAAATCGTGCTAGGTGATATCCTGCGTGTAAAACCAGGTGAAAAAGTTCCGGTAGATGGTGCCATTACAGAAGGTGAAACTTCTGTGGATGAATCGATGATCACGGGGGAACCAATTCCGGTAACCAAAACAATAGATGATAAAGTAAGCAGTGGAACCATCAATGGGAATCAATCCTTTTTAATGAAAGCAGAGAAAGTGGGATCAGATACCTTGCTTTCTCAAATTGTTGAAATGGTAAACAGCGCAAGTCGTAGTCGTGCACCAATCCAGAAATTAGCAGATACGGTCTCAGGTTATTTTGTGCCGATCGTCGTACTTGTTTCAATTATTACGTTCATCGTTTGGGCAGTTTTTGGACCACAACCGGTTTATGTTTATGCATTCGTCAATGCAATTGCGGTTCTCATTATCGCTTGTCCATGTGCTTTAGGCTTAGCCACCCCAATGTCTGTGATGGTCGGTGTTGGGAAAGGTGCTCAAAACGGGGTGCTAATTAAGAACGCCGAAGCGTTAGAAAAAATGGATAAAGTGGATACTTTGATCATCGATAAAACCGGAACGATAACGGAAGGAAAACCAACCGTGGAAAAAATAGGAGTTTTCGGAGATCAATTTACAGAAAAAGAAGTTTTGCAGTTCATCGTTTCTTTAAATAAGATGAGCGAGCATCCACTGGCAGATGCCACCGCTAAGTATGGAAAAGAGCAAAATATAGAAATTATAAATGCTGAAAATTTCAGTGCAGTTACGGGAAAAGGTGTCGAAGGAAAAGTCAACGGCAAGAAAGTGGATTTGGGTAATGCCAAGATGATGGAATATGCCAAGGCTGAAATCACCACTGAAATAGAAACTGAAGCCCAGAACTTTCAGAAGCAAGGAAAAACGGTTTCTTACTTATCTGTGGATGGAAAAGTTGCCGGCTACGTAGTGATCGGTGACAAAATAAAACCGACCAGTGCAAAGGCAATTAAAGAATTAATGGAAAAAGGCATTGATGTCATCATGCTCACCGGAGACAATCACGATACTGCACAGGCGGTTGCTAAAGAACTTAATCTTGTTCATTTTAAAGCCGGAATGCTGCCAGAAAACAAACTTCAGGAAGTTGAAAAACTTCAGAAAAGCGGAAAGATCGTAGCAATGGCGGGAGATGGAATTAATGATGCACCTGCTTTAGCCAAAAGCGATGTCGGAATCGCCATGGGAACCGGAACAGATGTCGCGATAGAAAGCGCAATGATTACGTTGGTACAAGGTGATTTACATGGAATTGTAAAAGCAAGAAACTTAAGTGATGCCGTGATGAAGAATATCAAGCAAAATTTATTTTTCGCTTTAGGTTATAATATTTTAGGAATTCCAATTGCAGCTGGCGTTTTGTTTCCAGTCTTCGGAATCCTATTATCACCGATGATTGCAGCCTTGGCGATGAGTTTTAGCTCCGTGTCGGTAATCGGTAATTCATTACGTCTAAAAAACATTAAAATTTAAAAATAAACTTATGAAAAATTCAATGGACGACTCAAAAAGTAACGTGTACACCACTTTTGTATTAATGCTTGCAGCCTCATTTGTGGCGATGTACATTACCATGTATCTCAACACCTATGAACTGGATCATATTTATTTCAGCATGACCAGGTTTTATATGGCATGCCTCGGAATCTCAGCAATGGCTTTAATCATGTTCTTTTTTATGCGCAAAATGTATAAAAATAAGCAGAAAAACCTTGGAATAATAGTGGGAAGTATAGGCTTGTTTTTCGCTGCGCTAGGTTTAGTGCGGACTCAAAGTCCCATCGTTGGAGATATACTTTGGATGAAAGGAATGATTCCTCACCACTCAATCGCCATACTAACTAGTGAACGAGCAGATATTAAAGATCCCGAAGTTAAAAAGTTAGCAAACGATATCATCACGGCTCAGAAAAAGGAAATTGAAGAAATGAAAACAATGATTAAACGATTAGAGAATGAAAAATAAAGTATACCTATTGAAAGGATTTTTAGTCCTTACGTTTTTTTTAAGTGCAATATTTGTTCATTCTCAGAATATCCAAACCTATTACACGTGCCCTATGCACCAGGAAATACGTTCTGCAAAACCGGGCGATTGTCCTAAATGCGGAATGACATTGGTGAAAAAAACAATACCAATCGTAAAAAAAGATAAACCGGTAGTTAAGAATTTTCCGGTTGCGAAAAAAATTACAAAGGAGGCCTCAAAACCTGCAGTAAAACCTGCGCCGAAAAAAGCTCTTGCAGTTTCTCCTGCAATCCCAAAAATTGTTTCCAAAAAGGTGAAAGAATCTCCTAAAATGTCGACTGATAAAAAGATGATTGGAATGTACTCCTGCCCAATGCATCCGGAAGTGACCTCCGATAAACCGGGGATTTGTCCGAAATGTGGGATGGCATTAGAAAAGCATCAACCAGCAAAAGATTCTCATGCAGATCACGTGATGAAGGATTCGGCTTCTGAACGTGGATCTGTTTCCTTTGGTGGAAAAACGGTTCGTTATGATCTGTACGTAAAAGACACGCTGGTCAACTTTAGTGGAAAACCTGCCCGCGCAATTGCTACCAATGGCAAATTGCAGGCGCCAACTCTATATTTTAAAGAAGGCGACACGGCTGAAATTTATCTGCACAACCAGTTGAAAGAAAACACGGGTCTGCATTGGCACGGTGTGATTCTGCCGAATGAAATGGATGGCGTTCCGTATTTGACTACCAAAGAAGTGAAGCCAGGTGAAACGCATTTGTATAAATTTCGGATTTCTCAAAATGGCACTTACTGGTATCATTCTCATGAAGGAACGCAGGAACAGATTGGGATGAATGGGATTTTGGTTTTCCAGAAAAGAGATGGTCAGCCTGACAAACAATTCTCTGCGGATATTCCGGTTCTTTTAGGAGAATGGACGGATGAAAATCCAAAACAGATCATGCGTCGTTTGCACATGGATCAGGGCGATTATTGGTCTATAAAGAAAGGAACCGTTCAAAGTTACTCCGAAGCCATTGAAAAAGGACATTTCGGCACCAAACTTTTGAATGAATGGAAACGTATGGAAGCCATGGATGTGAGTGATGTTTATTACAATAATTTTCTAATTAATGGACAAATTTCTTCTAACTACAAAAACTTAAAAGCCGGAGATAAAGTTCATTTACGCGTTGCCAACGGAGGTTCGTCCTCCTATTTCTGGTTAAATTATGGCGGCGGAAAAATCACGGTTATCGGTAATGATGGTAATGAGGTAGAACCAGTAGAAGTTGACCGCTTAATCGTTGGCGTTTCTGAAACTTATGATATCGAGGTCACAATTCCCGCAAATAAAAGTTATGAATTTCGTGCAACATCGGAAGATCGACAAGGTCACGCTTCGCTCTATTTGGGTGATGGAGAAAAAGTAGGCGCTCCGAATCTGCCAAAATTGATGCTTTTCGAAGGCATGAAAATGATGAATGGCATGATGGAAATGAGTGGCGACATGAAACCAATGAACATGACTATGGGAAATCAGACCTTGGATATGAATGAAGTGATGTATCCGGAAATTCCTGAAAGCCAAAGAATGCAGACCATGAAACATATGAATGAAATGATGGGTTCGAAAGATAAATCTTCAGACATGGAAATGGATCACAGCAACACGGACCACGGAACAATGGATATGAAATCTGATAAGAAGATGGATTCCAAGGAAATGGATCACAGCAAGATGGACCACAGTAAAATGGACATGAAAGCTGATATAAACGCGGATCACAACATGGACAATATGGATACGCCACCTATGAAAACCATCAAGCGCCTGAATTATAATATGTTGAAATCTCCCTTTAAAACAATCTTACCAGATGACAATGTGAAAGAGTTAAATTTCACTTTAGAAGGAAATATGCGAAACTACCTTTGGACTTTAGATAACAAAACGGTAGCTGAAAGCGACAAGATCTTAATTAAAAAAGGTCAGGTCGTGCGTATTACCATGTACAATAATTCCATGATGCGCCACCCGATGCACCTTCACGGTCACGACTTCCGACTCATTAATTCAAAAGGTGAATATTCACCTTTAAAAAATGTAGTGGATATGGCACCGATGGAAACCAATACCATTGAGTTTGCTGCGAACCAAGATGGTGATTGGTTTTTCCACTGTCATATTTTGTACCACATGATGACCGGAATGGGACGCGTTTTCAGTTACGAAAATTCTGCTCCGAATCCGCAACTGCCAGATAAAGAAGTGTCGTATCGCAAATTTTTGAGTACCAACCGAATGATCAGCACAAAAGCGATGCTGGATGTTGCTTCCAACAAATTTCATTTTGAAAATATGAGCATGCTTGGGGCGAGATGGATGAACGTTAATGAATTACACTCAGACTACGATTTTACGCATTACGAAGGCAGTGTGAAAGTTGGGCGATTTCTCGGAAAATACCAGTGGGCAATGCCGTATGTAGGTTTCAGAAGTAATAAAACACATGACAGTTCAAATACCTGGTTCGGGCAAAACGTAATGCCAGCGAATCAAAACGTGGCTATTGCGGGAATCAGATATATTCTGCCCTTTTTAATTATGGCTGATGCGAATGTCGATCACAATGGAAAAGTCCGTTTGGAATTGGGTAGAGAAGGAATTCCGATCTCGCCTCGAATTCGTGGGAGTTTCGCCGTTAATTCTGATCAGGAATTTGATTTTGGATTGAGGTATGTTTTGCAGAAATGGGTTTCTATTTCCACCAACTATGACAGCGAATATGGTTTTGGAGCAGGACTTACATTTATGTATTAAACGTATAAATAGTATGTTAATTAATCCGTCTCATTTAAATTTGGGACGGATTTTACTTTTTCACCGCAATTTGTTCGCCCATTTTTATAGTCGTTTCCAGGCCTTTTGAAGTATTCATCAACAAGTCGTTATCAATTTTAATTTTATCTTTTTCAAATAAGAGAACCACAGTAGACCCACCAAATTTAAAATAACCTTTTTCTTGTCCTTTTTTGACATTCGTGCCTGTGTAGGTTTGAATCATACTTCCCACCATTGTTGCGCCGACTTCTTCCATCACAACATCGCCAAATACCGGACTTTTTATAACGCCGTATTCCCGTTTGTTGAGCCAAAAAATTTCGGCCTTTTCACGAAGTGCCAGCGGATTTACAGAATAATAATCGCCATCAATTTTAATATTGGAACTTGCTGTCATTCCGCTGACAGGAAAATGATACCGATGGTAATCGGGTGGTGCCAGCCGAAAAACGATCATCGCTCCATTTTCATATTTTTTTCCTAATTCTTTGTCATTTAAAAAAGATTGAACATTAAACTTAACACCTTTAATGTAAAAATCTGATTTATTTACATTTTCATACGCTAAAATTTTACCATCTGCTGGAGAAGCTACTGCCAAGGAATCTGCAACAATGGGTCTAGCTTCCGGTTTGAGTTTGCGAATAAAGAAATCATTAAAACTATTAAAACTCTGATCTTGTGCAATGTTAATATTTACGCCGTATTCTTTAATAAATGGCTGAATTTTATCTGCTGAGGAGGGCTTTTCCATCATGTTTCCATAAACAGAACTTACTATTTTTCGTTTTGCAATAGTCCATAAAGTGGCCTCACCGACAGGATTGTGATACAACCATTTCAGCCATTCTTCACCATACACTTTTTCAGTTTTAATTTGTCCGCTTTCTCTATCAACATATTTTATTGGAAGTTGTGCCGGAACCGGTAAAACAGCGAGGGCGAAAATAAGTGCGAAAATGAACCATATTAAGGCCCATTTTTTAGTTGGTTTATTAAATTTCATAGTATAAAATTGCGTGTAGCATGTTTTATTTTTTAAATACAAATCCTGATTAGACGCAAAAATATATAAAATTTCGTGAGCATCAAGATTCTGCCAATTAAATGAAATTCGAAAAACTTCCCCGATGGGATTTATTTTTACATAAAAGAAAGGGTAAAGTTCCCTGGTCTTATGATTTGACGTGGTTTCCAAATCTTCATAAAAAACATCAATGTTAAGTTGAAAACAAGAAGCTGTAAAGATGGTGCAGCAAGTTGGAAATTAATTTAGCTTTAAATGAAAAGTGCTTCTAAACAGGTAAGAACTTTTTTATCATATTCAAATAAGTTGAAGAATTTTATTCTCTAACTTTTTCAAAATAACTTACTTTTTTCACTAAAGAGGCTTTATTTTACTGACTTCTATCAGCTTTGCAGTAATCATCTGCCATCGCATTATTAACAATATTTAACATTAATCAAGTTTCTTTACAAAAAAAGAAAATTTTGCTCAATTTAAATGAATTATTTTCATTTTTATCTACTTTATCGATACATATTCGCATTAATCTTTAAAATTAAGATTTATATCATAAAAGATTTCCCTCTAATATTGTGGATTTGATAAATCGTTGATCTATCTTTGTATAAGAAAATCAAGGTATAATTAATCACGGAATTTTAAAAATAAGAAATAATGAAAAATTTAGTAAACTTCAGATCTCTCGTTTTAGCACTCACTCTTTTCTCAGGAGTAGTTGCCGCCCAAAAAATCAGCAGCAATAATGTTAAAACTGTCGTATCCGGTACATCAACTTTACATGACTGGAAAATGACTTCCACAACAGGAACTTTTTCTGGTAATGTTTCTGGAAACAGTATTAATGATGTTCATTATACTATGAATGGTAAAACATTAAAAAGTGGAAAAGGACCTATGGATACCAACGCTTATAAAGCACTTCAGGCCGATAAATATCCTGCAATAAGCTTTACCGCAACTTCTGTAAACATAGGAAAAGGAACAATGACCGGTAAACTTACGGTAACCAACGTTTCCAAAACAGTAAGTGTACCAGTAAATGTGACCAAAAACGGTAATACCTACACTATTTGGGGAACGGCTGCAATTAAAATGACTGATTACGGGGTAACACCTCCAGCATTTATGATGAACACCGTAAAAACTGGTAACGAGGTAACCATTACTGTAAACGCAGTAGCACAATAAATTAAATAGTAAAAAATTAAAATTAAGAATATGAAAACCATGTTAATTAGAGCTTCAATGCTCGCAGTACTAGTTTCCGGAATCTCCTTAGTGAGTGCACAAGAAGAATCATCTACAATGAGAGACTATCTTGCACCGGAAAAAGCGACACGCAACATTTTTGAAGATCCTAAAGTAGAAGCCCCGGCTTATGATGGCGTAAAAGTTTCCGTAGGAGGTGATTTCGCTTTACAGTTTCAAGCTTTAGATCACTCTACTGAGGCAACTTCCTTAGGTTTAAAAACAGGCACAACAACTCCAAATACATTGAGAGTGATGGGTTCGGATTTTAACCTTCCAACTGCTAACTTAGACATTAATGCTTATTTAGCGAAAGGGGTAAAAATGCACTTAAGAACCTATCTTTCTACACGTCACCATAACGAAGCTTGGGTGAAAGGTGGATATATTCAGGTTGATAACTTAGATTTTATACAAGAAGGTTTTGCATCTGAAATTATGAAATATGCCAGAGTTAAAGTTGGTATGGATGAAATTAACTATGGTGATGCTCACTTCAGAAGATCTGATAACGCGGAAGCAATCAACAACCCATTCGTAGGAAATTACATCATGGACAGTTTCTCTACAGAGGCATTTGGTGAAGCTTATGTGTTTTACAACAGTTTCATCGGTATGGCCGGTATTTCTAACGGTAAATTAAACCAAACTGCAGTGAAAGGAACAAATGATAACTCACCTTCAGTGTATGCAAAATTGGGTTATGACAAACAAATCAGTCCAGAATTAAGAGTGAGATTAACAGGATCTGTTATTCAAACAAACGGAATGAGTACTGGTGGATATCTTTACGGCTCAGATAGAGCGGGAGCTAGATATTATTACACGCTTTTAACTGAGAATGACGCAATGGGTCAAGAAAATTATGCAACAGGCAGATTCAACCCAGGTTTCAAGAAAAATAAAGCCATCCAAGTTAACCCATTCATCAAATATCAAGGTTTAGAATTCTTCGGAATTTATGAATATGTAACTGGTCTAAAAGGAGCAACTGCAACTACTAGAGGGAATTACACACAACTTGCAGCAGAATTACTTTACAGATTCGGTGGCAACGAACAGTTTTACTTCGGAGGTAGATATAATACAATAAGCGGTAAAGACAATGAAACTGCTTCTGAGAGAAAAATCGACCGATTCAACGTAGGTGGTGGCTGGAATATGACCAAAAACATACTTGCAAAAGTAGAGTACGTATCTCAGAAATATAACGACGACGCAGTATGGGGCGCAACAAGTGCACTAAGAGGCGGTAAATTTAATGGAGTAATGGTTGAAGCAACTATTGGTTTCTAATTTTTAATTATTCAAGGGAAAGGGGTTGCTTGGCAATCCCTTTTTCTATCTTCATATCATGAAAACAAAAATCATTTTTTTCACCTTTCTACTCACATCTCTCAGTGCTTTTGCACAGCAGAATGGATTGGAAATTAATGGTTGGACGAATATCAATACCTTTAAATGTACAGAGTCTCAATTTAAAAACTCACCCTCAGTGTACTCATTTAGCGGAATGAAGCTTCCAAATTTGATTTTTAAAATCATAAACTTTGATTGCGGGAACAGAATGATGACTGCAGATTTTCGGAAGACTTTACAATCTGATAAATTTCCAAACCTTACCATCAAGTTTTTAGAATTTAAGAAAACCTCTGCAACAAAATTTCAAGCTGTTGTAGAAGTTAAGATGATGACTGTTTCTCGTAACTATAACATCGATTTTACGTATTATAAAAACAGTTTGGTAGGAAATAAAAGATTGAAATTCTCCGACTTCCAGATCGTGCCTCCAAGAAGAATGGGAGGAATGGTTTACGTTAAAGATGAGTTAGATTTAGTTTTCAGTTTAAGCACGGATGATTAAATAGTTTTTTCATAATATCAGTTTTACAAAGCTCCCTTTCGAGGGAGTTTTTTTTAGGTAAAAACCTGATTTTTATTCATCCTTTCCCAAATAATCTTCTGTAATTTCAAGAATCTTTTGATCTTCTGCAAGTTCCAGTAATGTTCGGTTTACTTCGTACGTTAGTGGACTATCTTTTTGAAAAGCAAATCCGTAACCTTGTTTATAATATTCGGCTTTTGCTATTTTTAAATTTTCACTTTCGTGATTATTAATGTAATACATCAACTGCGGCCGATCGTAGACAATGGCTTCTACCTCCTTATTCTTCAGCATAATCATGGCTTCTTCAATTGTAGGTGCAGATTTAATGATGACTTTAAATTCCCGTAAAAATTCTACAGAAGGCGAACCCGCAATTGTGGCTACTTTTTTCCCCGAAAGCTGTTCCATATTCTGAATATCAACCGATTGAAAATTGGAAAAAGTTAAAATACTCGCAATTCCCGCAACCATCGATGTTGCTGAGATGATAGAAACAATCATCCACGTTCCGGCAATAATCCGTCCCGTTAAAGTAACAGGCGCTTTATCACCGTAACCTGTCGTACTCATTGTTACGATGGCGAGCCACATTCCAGTACCGATTCCTCTCGCAGGATCTGCGGGAAATTGCTCCGGGGAAGCTTTGCGCTCAGCGAGCCAAAGAAATGTTCCAACTATGGTCAGAATGATTAGAAAAATGCCAATAGCAAAAATAAGTTTCACACTGAAAATCAGTTTTAATACATTCCAGATGCTGAAAGATCCTTCTTTATAAGCGATGGCTAAACTTGACTGGTAATACGGTTGTGAAAACTTAAAATGTTCAAGCCGATCAGAATTAATGGTTACTGGTCCTACAATCACATCCATTTCCCCTTTTTTCAGCGCATCTAAAGCTTGATTTACAGAATTATAGCGGGTGTAATTGTAATCCCATTTGAGGTCATCAGTAATTTCCGTCCAAATGCTGGGCGATATTCCTTGTGGAGTAGCATTTCCCTCTTCGTTGATTACAAAAGGTGCAGTCCCAGCAATACCTACGCGAAGTGGTTTTACATCGGTATTATTAACCAGGTTTTGTCCATTTAATGTAGAATTACAGAAGACAAAAAATATACAAAAAAGTAGGAAATTAGTTAAGTTACGGATCATCATAAATAGTAAAAAATAGGCCTTAATGTACCAAAAATTAATTTTAAACCAAAATAATGAATGCCGATTTTTAAAAGTGATTTACTTTTTTGGTGAAATTTTAATCATAATGTTGAAAGATTCCGAAATCAGTCGCAGTCCAGAAAGCTGCTTTTTGACCTGCAGTCTTAAGCGCATTATTTGTCCACGTATTGCAAGTATTTAAGAAACTGTAGCTTCCTTGAGCGTCGTAAAATGCGTCATTTGCCGTGTATACAGCATCTGTTTTTATAAGCATCAGATTTCCTGCTTCATCTCTGTCAAATTTTTTCTGAATAAAATTGATGAGGTCTGCATATTGCTTTTCAGTGAGCATGATTCTTTTACAATCTTTCGATTCGGTCATTGTTTTATAAAAGGTACAATGCATCGCAGATTCTCCCAGCCAAAATGCCGCATTAATGGCCGTTGAAACCTTTAAATCTGCCCATTCTGGGGTATCGAGATAAAAGCCTTTATCTCCCCAACCAATAGATAGGTATTTGAAATCGGTACTTTTTGAAGTAGTATTGCTGAAGAGAATTTCCTTACTCCAATCAATTTGTTTTGATTTAATGGGAACTACAATATCGGTGTGCACGCCATTTGTTAAAATGAAAGTTTCTACTGTTTTGGGTTCGGAAACCTGTTGTGCCGGTGTTTCAAAATAGGGAAGAGCCAATACTAAAAGTACGTAAACTGCGATCAAGCCAATGAAAGCCCAGATTGTTTTTAAAATGACAAGGATGATTTTCTTCATTTTTCAAATGTAACTAAATTTATGATGCAATTTTGTGTGTAAGAATGTGGATTTTTTAGATGTCAAAAGATGAAATCTTGTTGAGCACAGAAAATTTTACTGTTCTTTATTTTGAATTGTATCTGTTTGATCTCTAATAAAATTAATATTTCTTTTCAAACCAGCAAATTTTGTACGTTTAACCGGGGATTTCCGAAACAGTTCTGAAAATAAATCCTGTGATAATTCTTGCCAATCTGATTTTTGAAAGTTCTCTAAAAGAGGATTTGGCTTAAATAAGTTTTGATGATGAGGTTTTGAAAATCGGTTCCAGGGGCAAACATCTTGGCAGATATCACACCCAAACATCCAGTCTTCCATTTTTCCTTTGAAACTTTCCGGGATTTCATTCTTCAATTCGATGGTGGCGTAGGAAATACATTTACTGCCATCAATGATACGGTCCGATACAATGGCGTCTGTGGGACAAGCTTCAATGCATTTTCTACAGCTTCCGCAATGATCGCTTGTAGGTTCATCTGAAGTAAGATCGAGATCACAGATGATTTCTGCCAAAAAATAAAACGATCCAGTTTGTTTGGTAATAAGGTTTGCATTTTTACCGACCCATCCTATTCCGGATTTTCTGGCCCAGCTACGTTCTAAAATCGGCGCAGAATCTGTAAATATCCGAAATTGAAAATCACCAATTTCGTCCTGAAGTTCCTGAACCATTTCCCGCAGGATCTCTTTGATAATTTCATGGTAATCTTGGCCATAAGCATATTTGGAAATTTTCAATTCGCCTAATTCCGCCAAATCCTTTTCTGGATAGTAATTGTAAGAAAGAGAAATAACTGACTTTGAACCTTCCACCAGTAATCGCGGATCCAGTCTTTTATCAAAATAATTTTCCATGTAAGCCATTTCACCCTGGAAATTATTCTTTAACCAACTTTCAAAAGGTTGAGCATCTTCTTCCAGAAAACCTGCAGGGGAAATGCCACAGTTCTGAAATCCAAATTTTTCAGCTTTGGCTTTTATTAAGTTTGCATATTTTTCGGCAGTATGTGACATGTGTTGTCTTGCAAAACTAACATTATTTTATAAATTTGCTATTCATTAATTATAACACCAAATTTAACAATATGTCAATAGAAGAAATTTTAAAAGCAGGAAATTACCATCTAATCGACGTTCGTGAACCTATGGAACTGGAAATGGATGGTGAAATTGAAGAAGCCGTAAATATTCCTTTAGGAGAAATTGAAAGCCGTAAAGAAGAGATAGAAAATCTCGAAGGTCCAAAAATCTTCTTTTGCAGAAGTGGGAACAGAAGTGGGAAAGCCGTAGAGTATTTCAAATCGCAGGGACTTTCGGATGTTTACAATGGCGGCGGTTATCAGGACATGAGCCGAAATCTGGAGAATAAATAATAGAATTTAAAACCGACAATTGTCGGTTTTTTTTATGACATCTGCCAAAATGAACGTTTAGAAATAGGGTATAAGTAAGAAATTTAAATGTTTGTTTAATTTTTTGTCGCATTTAAATATTTGATTATCAATGTATTGAAATATTATCTGTTATTTATCATCTACATAGCTCATTGCTTTGGCACGATTTTGACAAAGAAGTTCGAGTAAAACTTAAAATTTAACAATATGAATTCAATTAAAAAATCAATCCTTGCTTTAGGTGTAGTTACTGCAGGATTAATGAGTGCACAGAGTGCAAACATGAACAATATGATCAAAATCGGTGTAAATGGTGGTTTAGCTGTTCCCGCTGAAAACGCAGGTGGAAACTTAGGTTTAGACCTGGCTTACCAAAATTTAGTGACTCCAGGTTTTGGATTAGGAATCGCCACTGGTTACAGTCATTTTTTCGGAAAAGATAACAATGGTTTAAACAATAACGATTTTGGCGTAGTTCCAGTAGCTGCTCTAATTAGAGTTTATCCAAAACAAACTGGTTTTTACTTAGGAACTGATTTGGGTTACGGATTTATCGTAGGTGATGATATGGTTGCGTCTAATAATGCGACTGCTCGTCCAGATGGTGGTTTTTATATCAAACCAGAAATAGGATATCACAACCGCGACTGGAACGTAGCTTTACAGTACCAAAAAACGTTTACAGGAAACAAAGGTGAAATAGGAAGCCAAAAATACAATGCCGGCGCAGTTGGTGTTGGTTTAGGATACAATATTCCTTTAGGAAATTAATTTTTCACAGCTTAAATTCTAAAACCTTCTCTTTCTTAAGAGGAGGTTTTTTTTATTTATCTGCTATTTTTTGAAAACAATTATTATCTTTGGGTTAAACACTCTACAATGGAACCTAAAAATAAAATCAATCTTTTCTTACCTGGCCTACAATCTGACAGCAATAACAATGTTTCTTTGATCGCTGCCGATCTTCGGGAAAAGGTAACTATTCTCGGTCATTACAAATCGGAAAATCAAAAAGTAAATTTGCTTGCAGAGAAATCTTATGCGACAAAAGATTTCAATTCCTTTTCAGAAATTGCAAATCAATTTATTGCAGACCACGCTTTGGAAAATATCGATATGATTTCTGTGGCAGTTCCCGGACCTGTTATCGCAGGGAAAAGTCAGCCACAAAGACTAAAATGGATTTTAGATGAAGAAAAAATAAAACAAAAAACGAAGGTTGATAAAGTATATTTAGTGAATGACCTAGAAGCTTCTGCATATGGATTACAAAATGTAGAAGAAAGTGATTTTGTGAAAATTCACGATGGGGTTACGTTCACGCCCGGGAACGTCGTTCTATTAGCGCCTGGTGAAGGACTTGGCGAGGCTGCACTTTTCTGGGACGGACAAGGTTTGCGCCCTTTCGCGACAGAAGGTGGTCACTGTGAATTTTCGCCCAGAACCAATGACGAAGTTGAATTTTATTCCTTCCTACAAAAAATTTACGGAATTGTAAGTTGGGAATCGGTACTCTCCACCGGAGGATTATTTAATATTTACCGCTTTTTGCGAGACGTGAAGCAACAAAAGCAACCGGATTGGCTTACGAAAGAAATTGAAGCCGATAATTTTACGGAAGCCGTTATTCGTGGTGCAATAGAAAATAAAGACCGAATCTGTAAAATGACCATTGATACTTTTTTAATGTACATGGCTCGTGAAGCCAACAGTTTGGTTTTAAAAATGAAAGCGACGGGTGGACTTTATTTAACAGGTCACATTCCCGTCATGCTCGAGCAGTTTTTAACCAACAAAAAGTTTTATAAAAACTTTATCATCAGTGATAAGATGGAAAATATTTTAGCCGATATTCCAATCTACCTTGTAAAAGATGAGAAAACAATTTTAAATGGTGCGGCATTATACGCAGCATTTTATCAGGATTAAAATATTGTTTGATGATATTAAAGGAACTTCGCTTACGAGCGAAGTTTTTTTGTGATTACGCTTTTCTTTTTTACTTTCTTATCCTACATCAATTCGATCTTACCTTCTTATTGGTTATGTTTGCACCAGAAATTTAATAATATATAATATGAAAAAATTAGTAATTTTAAGTCTTTTAGCAAGCGGTTTAGCTTTCGGACAATCAAAGAAAGTAACTGATTCCAATGTACAGTGGTGGGGTTACAAAATTGCGAAGACGGAAGCGTCTTCTCATAACGGTCTTGTAAATGTAAAATCTGGAGATGTTACAATGAAAAATAATCAAATTGTCGGTGGAACATTCGTTCTGGATATGACAAGCATCACTTCCACAGATCTTACTGGTGAATATCAGACAAAACTAAATAATCACCTAAAAACAGGCGATTTTTTCGAAACTGAAAAATTCCCGACGGCGACTTATAAAATCACTTCTGTGAAAAAGAATGCAGATAAGACATTTCCCTACATGGTTTATGGAAATCTGATTGCAAAAGGGATTAGTAATCCTGTCGCTTTTCCTGCGAAAATTTCTTTAAACAAAGGAGTGTTGAGTATTTTGTCAGACAAATTTAGTTTCGATCGTCAGAAATTCGGAATTGCGTATGCGTCTACGGCGAAAGACATTATCATAAAAGATGAAATCGATATGCTGATCAATGTAACTGCGAAATAAAGATCCATTGATAATATCATTTAGAAAAGAGCAGATTTGTCTGCTCTTTTTTTTAATTTTGAAGGATGAAACTTTACGTCATCAGTGGCCTTGGTGCCGCTTTTAAAGTCTTAGAAAAAATTAAATTTCCACCCAATATGGAAGTTGTTTTTCTCGACTGGTTGATCCCAACCAATCACGAAGACTTTCATCACTACGTTGAACGAATGGCTGAAAAAATCGATGAAAAGGAACCATTTGCACTCTTAGGATATTCCTTCGGAGGCATAGTTGTACAGGAAATCGACAAAATTAAACCGGCAGAGAAAGTCGTAATCCTCGGAAGTATAAAATCGGATAAAGAAAAATCACGTTTTATTAAATTCGGGGAGCTGTCGAGAATTCCGCGCTTTTTGCCGCAGCGATTGTTCAATATTCACTCTGCAACCGTTTATTCATTTGCCCGAAAACTGGTCGATCCTAAAAATCCAAAATTGATGGATTATTTACAAGTGACAGATCCGTACTATCTGAAATGGGGAATTCAAAAAGTTTCTGATTGGAAGTTCGAAGAAAATCCTAAGGTAATTCAAGTTTTAGGCAGTAAAGATATCGTCTTCCCGGTGAAATATTCCAAACCCGATTATGTGATAGAAAACGGAACACATCTTTTTCCCGCTACGAAGCATAAGCAGGTTTCAAAAATTTTGGGAGAGATCTTCCAAAATGAAAGTGGTACAAAAACTCAGGAATAATGCTTTCTACTTCAAAGTAGACTCAAATGCTATTTTTAATGTATTTCATCCAAATCAAAACGCTTTATATAAAGATTTTTTCCACGGCTTAAAGTTTAGTTTACATTAAATTAGGATTATATTTGCTCTTTAAATTTTGGAGTTGAACCTTCTCAAGCATCATAATGGAATCAATCAGTGTTTTTGAAATTATTAAAGTAGGTATAGGACCTTCCAGTTCTCATACAATGGGCCCTTGGAATGCCGCTGAAAGTTTTTTAAAAAGAATAAAAACCGATCACCAACTTCATGAAGTTAAAGAAGTTTTTGTTGAATTCTTTGGATCTTTGGCCAAAACAGGAATTGGTCACGGCACCGATATCGCCGGAATGCTGGGTTTATCAGGAGAAAACTTTAAATTAATTGACACTTCGAAAATTGATGAAAAAGTAGCAGCCATAAAATCCTCCAATACTTTAAAACTCGCTGGTGAAAAAGAAATTCCTTTCATTTACGGTCACCATCTCATTTTAAATAAACAACAATCCCTGGATTTTCACCCAAACGGAATGATCTTCAAGGCCATTTTTGAGAATGGTGAAGAACTCATTCAGGATTACTATTCTGTAGGCGGCGGTTTTATCGCGACCAAAGAAGCGAGTTCCTACGATCGACATTGTACTAGAACTTTATATCCTTGCCATAACGGGAAAGACATTGAGAAAAATATGGCCAAACTGGGATTGGATAAAATCTCTGATCTTGTTTTTTTAAACGAAGAATCCTGGCGTTCAAAAGAAGAAACCGAGAAAGAAGCACTGTATATTTGGGATCAGATCAAACACTGCATTTATAAAGGGGTAAATAAAGAAGGTGTTCTGCCGGGCGGATTAAACGTGACGCGCCGCGCAGCCAACTTAAACAGTAAATTACTGGGTGATAAAATTTACCGTAATAGTAGCGAATGGTATCAATTACTCGTCGACGCCGACGTAAGTTTTACCAACATCAACAAGTGGGTTTCCTGTTTTGCACTCGCTGTAAATGAGGAAAATGCCAGCTTTGGACGCATCATTACGGCACCAACAAATGGTGCAAGTGGCGTTATTCCCGCCGTTTTAATGTATTCCCAGGTTTTTACCGATTTTAAAAGTGAGGATAATATCATCCGTTTTCTTTTGGTCGCTGGAGAGATCGGAACACTTTTCAAAAAGAATGCAACAATTTCCGCCGCGATGGGTGGTTGTCAAGCTGAAATCGGCGTCTCGTCAGCAATGGCTGCGGCTGGACTTACCGAAATTATGGGTGGAACTTATGGTCAGGTTCTCATGGCTGCAGAAATCGCGATGGAACATCATCTTGGCCTTACCTGCGATCCGATTGCCGGTTTGGTCCAGATTCCGTGTATTGAACGCAATTCTATGGGCGCTATGAAAGCCATTACTGCGGCCAATATCGCTTTGGAGTCCGATCCTGCGAAAGCGCGCGTAACTTTAGACGAAGTCATTCAATCAATGTGGGAAACAGCACAAAGTATGAGCGATCGCTTCAAGGAAACCTCAGAAGGTGGTCTTGCAATCGCGGTTAACGTGGCTGAATGTTAAAAGTTTTTCTTTAATTTTTAGGAGCAACAAGATTTTCGCTTTCCCGGCGATCAGTCCCGCTCTTCGTTCCAATCCTTCATTAGGCGCTCGCTTCGCTCGCGCCTCATTCCGGGATTTCCACTGCGATCGGGGCTAGAATCAAAATCATCTTTTCTTTATAAGGCTAAAGAGTACATTATCATTAAAAAACAGATTAAAAATTAATCAACTCCATACTCCAAACTTCATACTTCCAACTTCTCACTTCATACTTCATACTCCATACTCCATACTCCATACTCCAAACACCATACTCCAAACTCCAAACTTTACCGCAGTATTCCCCTAATCTTATTCGCATTCCGAATCAACTCTTCCAAATACTCATAATTATCTTTTTCCAAAGCCGATTTAAACTTCCGAAGCTGTGTAATATGTTCATTCAAAACATCCAACACATTTTCTTTGTTCTGACGGAAAATAGGAACCCACATTTCGGGATGAGATTTTGCCAAACGAACCGTACTCGAAAAACCCGAACTCGCCAATTGAAAAATAGTATCTTCTTCGCGTTCTTTTTCCAAAACTGTGTTTGCCAAGGCGTAAGAAGTGATATGTGAAATATGAGAGATATAAGCCGTATGAATATCGTGCCCTTCTGAATCCATATAGAGTAGATTCATTTCCAGATTTTCTGCAACTTGCTCGACCATTTTCAAAGCATCAGGTGCAGAATCTTCTTTGTCGCAAATGACTCCCGCTCTTCCTGTGAAACTGTCTGAAATCGCCGATTTAGGCCCAGAGTTTTCTGTTCCCCACATCGGGTGAAAAGCTACAAAACGACTTCTGTTTTTATGATTTTCAACTGCCTGAACAATTCCAGCCTTCGTAGAGCCGACATCCATTACCGTTTGATTTTCGTTGACCAAATCTAAAATACTCGGCAATATATCTTTTGAAGAATCAACTGGAATCGCAACTATAATTAAATCGGAATTTTTTACTGCTTCTTCTAGCGAAAGACTTTCATCAATGATTCCGAGTTCTTTTGCTTCCTGCAAGTGAATTTTGTTTTGGTCAACGCCATAAACGTAATCTGCAAAATGCTTTTCACGTAATTTAAAGGCGATCGAACCACCAATTAAACCAACACCGATAATCGTTAGTTTCATAACTTTTTATTGTGAATTAAAAATTATCGTAATTTTTTTAAACTTTGAAAATAAGAGGTTTCCTCGCATTTTTCAAATCCAATCTCATATCGTGGATTTTTTTTCGGATAGTTTAAAATATAGCTTGGGCAAGGCTTTTTCTGCGCATCGCTTCGGTCGAAATCAATATTTCCTTTGGTTAGAATACTGTCTTTCAAAAATTTCTCATCAACTTTCCAAAGGTCCATTTCAGTTTTAAATCGAGCAGAATAGGTAAATTCTTTTGATAAAGATTCTGCAATCACGCGTGAATTCGGAAGATAACCGCTGCAACTTGCGCCTTTTTTGTTCAAAATAAAAAATACGATAACAAGACCGGGAATAAGTCCCAGTAAGAAGAATTTGGCTTTTCTCATTTAGAAAATTAAAAGATTGATATCGTGATAAGTAAGATCGAAACGGTCGCAAATCATTTTTTTGGTGTGACGGCCTTTGTACATGTACAACGACTGTTTCATTTCATTTTTGCGCACCAGCATGTTTTCAAAACCGCCCTCCTCATCGTAATTTAGAAGATAAGAGAGGAAAAAGTTGGAGATTGCTTTGGTCGTTGTACGGGGCATTTTTGAAGTCAGATTCGGCAGGCCACAATGAATAACTCCGTGTTTGATGATGTAAGGATCATCCATATTAGTCAACTCCGAGGTCTCAATCATCTTACCATTATCAATCGTTACATCAATAATAACACTGCCTTTTTTCATGCCGACAATCATTTCCTCTGTGATGATGGGAACGTGGCTCATTTTTGAAAGTGCACCGATCACAACATCTGCTCTTTTTAAACTCTTTGTCAGTTCTTTAGGATCGATAATTGAGGTTGGAACGCGACCGTCAACCATCATATGTAAACGGCGAAGTTTCGACAGAGAATTGTCAAAAACTTTCACACTTGCGCCTAAACCTAAAGCGGCTTTGGTTGCAAATTCACCTACAATCCCGGCACCCATAATTACCACTTCGGTCGGACGAACACCGGTGATTCCACCCAACATTAATCCATTTGAAAGTGCCAACAATTCCGCGGCGTAAAGTATAGAAATGCTTCCGGCAATTTCACCAATCAATCGAACTAAGGACAATTGTTTGTATTCATCAGCAATGAATTCAAAAGCGATGGCATTAATTTTTTTCTCTGCAAGTTTTTTGAAATATTCTTTATCACGCAGGTTAATCTGCAAAGCCGAAACCAGATAAGTATTGGGCTTCAACATTTCTATTTCCTCAACCGTTGGCGGATTAATTTTTAAAACTAAATCCTGTTCAAAAGTTTCCTGCGGATTTGTGGTGATTTTTGCGCCCGAATTTGAGTATTGTAAGTCGGTAAAAAAAGAACCTTCACCAGCGCCTGCTTCCACAATAATTTGATGTCCGTTTGAAACCAAAACCTGAACCGCATCCGGTGTAATGCACGTTCTACGTTCGTTAAGACAGGTTTCCTTTGGAATTCCTATGCTGAATTGTTTTCCTTTCTTTACAATTTCGAGCTTCTCTTCCTGTGGTAATAAATCCTGCTCGGTAAAAGGAGTGAAAACATGGGTGTTACTCATAGTGTACAATTTATTAAAACGACTGCTAATTCCTAGAAATTAAGACGCAAAGATACAATGATTTGACTATTAATTCAGGATATTTTAGTGGAAGTTGATGACGCGGAAGTTTCCCTCAGTTTCTATGCTCATTTCGTGATGTGGAATTTCCCTGAGTTCTTCTTCATAAACTTCAGGCCATTCAATAATACATAAATAGGCATTGTACAGATATTCGTCAATTCCAATATCTTCAACTTCGGTTGCGTTTTTAAGCCGGTAAAGATCGAAATGGAAAACATTTCCTTTGGGCGAATCATATTCATTTACAATGGCGTAAGTAGGAGAGGATACTTCATCTGTACTGCCCAAATTTTTTAGAAAAAATTGAGTGAAAGTTGTTTTGCCCGCTCCCAAATTTCCCTTTAATAAAAGAATATTGTACTTCAGTTCTGGCAAGATCGCATCAATAACTTTTTGCCAGTCTTCAACTCTATCGATTTTAAACTGCATGTTTATTTATAAATTTCAATTGCAATTTCGCCGTCTTCAGTAATCGAACCGCGGTACATTCCTGCTGTATTAAAGGGCATCGCCATGTTTCCATTTTTATCTAATGCGATTAAGCCACCGTCGCCGCCCATTTTTTCGATTTCGTCAATGGTTTCTTGAGAAGCCGTTTTGATATCTTTATTCTGATATTCCATTTTTGCAGCAATCGTTCTGGCAGCTGTGGCTCGGATGAAATATTCGCCCCAACCTGTGGCGGAAATTCCGACTTGGGAATTGGCATACGTTCCTGCGCCGATGATTGGTGCGTCGCCAATTCTGCCGTATTTTTTGTTGGTCATTCCACCTGTGGAAGTTCCAGCGGCAATATTTCCACTTTTATCTAAAGCAACTGCGCCAACCGTCCCAAATTTCTGATCGATTTCGTACGATTCGGGTAATATATTTTGAGAGACTTTTTTTGTTGTATTTGATTGTTCTTTTTGTTTTAGTATTTGCAAACCGTCCCAACGGTCTTTGGTCCAGAAATATTTTGGATCTACAATTTCTAAATTTTGGTCTTTTGCAAATTGTTCTGCGCCAACACCCGATAACATTACATGTTCTGATTTTTGCATCACGGCAATGGCAGTTTTAATCGGATTTTTAATAGTATGAACTCCCGCAATGGCGCCGGCAGATTTATCTTTTCCATACATGATGGAAGCGTCGAGTTCGTTTGTACCCTCTGCGGTAAAAACGGCGCCTTTCCCCGCATTGAATAAGGGCGAATCTTCCATGATCATAATGGAAGCAGCAACGGCGTCTACCGAAGAATTTCCTTTTTGAATTTCCGTATATCCGGCTTTTAAGGCTTCCGTAAGTTTTGCTTTATAAGCGTTTTCCTTTTCGGTCGTCATGTTTGATTTAAGGATTGTTCCAGCACCGCCGTGTATGACGAGTACATATTTTTTTTGTGCCGACATCATCAGTGAAAAAGTGACGATTGAAGCGAGTAGAAGTTTTTTCATAATCAAGGGAAATGTTCGTCAAATTTATTGAATTTTTTTGGAGGCGCGAGCGAAGCGAGCGCCGAAAAGTTTTATGTAGAGATAATTTTGGAATTGAGATTCAGATATTTATAAGTGGTACTCTAAAATCCAGTATTAATTTCTTGATTCTTTCTACAATTTACTTGGCTTTTCCTTTTAGGATGCGCCCAAATTAATAAGGAAAAGAAAAACTTATTCCCTATTTTTACCAAATGATTTCTAAGCAAACTATCGATAAAATATTTTCTGCCGTTCGGGTTGAAGAAATCATCGGCGAATATGTGCAACTTAAACGTGCCGGCTCTAATTTTAAAGGTTTAAGCCCTTTTCATGAGGAGAAATCGCCGAGTTTCGTTGTTTCTCCCAGCAAGCAAATTTGGAAAGATTTTTCTTCGGGCAAAGGCGGTACCGCAATTTCTTTTTTAATGGAAATTGAAAATTTCACCTATCCAGAAGCCTTACGGCATGCGGCAAAAAAGTACGGAATTGAAATAGAAGAAGAAAAGCGCGAACTGACCGAGGAACAAAAGCAGGCACAAACCGATAAAGAGCTGCTTTATAAAATTCATGAAATTGCGAACGATTTTTTTCAGGACCAACTTTTTGAAACTGAAGAAGGTCGCAATATTGGGTATTCTTACTTTAAAGAGCGGGAACTTCGGGATGATATTATTAAAAAATTCCACCTCGGTTATTCGCCGGAACAAAGAAATGCTTTCACTGAATTTGCTTTAAATAAAGGCTATTCTAAAGAGATTTTAGAGAAATCAGGACTTTCTATTTTCCCCGAAAATGCGCCGAATGGAATCGATAGATTTCGGGAGCGTGTTGTATTTCCGATCCACAGTTTTTCTGGACGGGTTTTAGGTTTTGGCGCAAGAATCCTTAAAAATAATATAAAAACTGCGAAATATTTAAATTCGCCAGAAACAGAAATTTACCATAAATCGAGTGTTCTTTATGGTTTAAGCCAAGGAAAACAGGCGATCTCTAGAAATAATCTTTGCCTTTTGGTTGAAGGTTATATGGATGTCGTCGCTCTTCACCAAAGTGGAATTGAAAATGTTGTAGCCAGCTCTGGAACAGCGCTTACTGTCGATCAAATTAAGTTAATTAAACGCTTGACCGAAAATGTTACCATCCTTTTTGATGGTGATCCAGCCGGAATTAAAGCAAGTTTCCGAAGTATTGATCTTTTGCTCGCTGAAGAAATGAATATTCGTATTTTACTTTTTCCAGATGGCGACGATCCTGATTCTTTTTCCCGAAAACATCCGCAGGAATATGTGGAAAATTTTATTGCAAAAGAAGCAAAAGATTTTATAGATTTTAAAGCTGAAATTTTATTGAAGGAAGCTGCAGATGATCCCATTAAAAAAGCAGAAGCGATTCGTGATATCGTAAAATCTGTCGCATTTGTAAAAAACGCTTTAAAACAAGAGATCTATCTGAAAGAAGTTGCCACCAAATTCGGACTTTCGGAACAGTCACTTTTTAATGAACTGAACGTTCAAAAACAGATTCAAAGACAGCAATTTTCTCCACAACAGAGAGCAGAGCCACAGGTTAAGCCAAAATTGGAAATCGTTCCGGCAACTTTAATTTCTGTAAATCCGTTATTGGAACTGGAAGAAAAGCTTGTAAAACATATGTTGAATTTCGGCGATCGGGTGCTGGAAAAAAGTGATTCGGAAAATCAGCCTTTTAAAATTACCGTTATCGAAGAAATTATCAGCCACTTTGAGGAAGATGATTACGAAATTCAGTCACCTATTAACGCTAAAATTATTTCGGAATTAAAACAAGGACTTCAGAATAATGAAATTATCACGAGCGATTTTTTCTTAACTTTAATGGATGAAAGTCTTGTCTTAAAAGTTTCGGAAGCCATTTTAGAAGATGATGAATTAAGCAACTGGGAGAAAAGCAATATTTTTCCACCAAAACCTGGGGAGAAACTGGAAGCTGAGATTGAAGATGACATCTTAATTCACAAAAGTCATTTTATTGAAAAATTAATTTATGACGTCGTGAAGAAACTGGATTCTTCTGCCGAAGAAGATGAAAATGATTATCTGGAAAAACTAAAAAAGATTATGATCTTAAAGTCTTTGCTGAATGAAATTAACAAGAAATTAAACCGCCAACTGACAAAAGGGCATAGTTTTTTTAAGGAACAAAAATTGTAAAATAATAGGTGTAAAAAATTTAAAATGGATATAAAAAAAGATTTCAGAGATTTCTCTGTAAAGCATTTAGGAAATAGTGGTTTAGCTACTGATCAATATATGGGAATGTACGGACCGAATAATCTGACACCCTATATTATGGAGGAAAGAAGATTAAACGTAGCTCAAATGGACGTTTTTTCCCGTTTGATGATGGATCGAATTATATTCTTGGGTACAGGAATCGATGACCAGGTTGCGAATATCGTTACCGCACAGTTGCTCTTTTTAGAAAGTTCTGATGCTTCAAAAGACATTCAAATTTATATCAATTCACCGGGTGGAAGCGTGTACGCAGGATTGGGAATCTATGACACCATGCAAATCATTAAACCTGATGTGGCGACTATTTGTACAGGAATTGCGGCTTCAATGGGCGCTGTTCTTTTGGTTGCAGGTGAAAAAGGAAAACGATCTGCTTTGAAACATTCACGCGTGATGATTCACCAGCCAAGTGGTGGTGCACAAGGTGTAGCTTCTGATATGGAGATTAACCTTCGAGAAATGCTGAAACTGAAAAAAGAATTGTACGATATTATTTCTGAACACTCCGGCCAAACTTACGAATGGGTGGAGAAAGCGTCGGATAGAGATTATTGGATGACTTCTTCAGAAGCAAAAGATTACGGAATGGTTGATGAAGTTCTTCAGAGAAAAGTAGAAAAGAAATAAATTTACTTATACTTAAAAGTAAAATGCGTCTCAGTTTTGAGACGCATTTTTTGTAAAAGTCCCTCTCTTTTGAAGAGGTGTTTCGGTGAGGATTAAGAATTAAATCCTTCAATAATTTTTGAGAAATCATCAATTTTTAAGGCTGCACCGCCAATTAATCCGCCGTCGATGTCAGGTTGAGAAAAAATTTCTTTTGCGTTGTCCGGCTTTACGGAACCACCGTATAATATAGAAATTTCGTCAGCAACTTCTTTTCCATATTTATCTGCGATCAGACTTCTAATGTGTGCGTGAATTTCCTGCGCCTGCTCCGGAGAAGCGGTTTCACCAGTTCCTATAGCCCAAACTGGTTCGTAAGCGATCACAACTTTTTTAATTTCGTCAGCACTTAAAGTGAAAAGTGCCACTTCTGTCTGATTTTTTACAACCTCAAAATGTTTACCCGATTTCCGTTGTTCTAACGTTTCGCCATTACAGTAAATCGGCGTCAATCCTTTATCTAGAGCTAATTTTATTTTTACGTTGCAATGCGAATCTGTTTCACCATGATATTGGCGTCTTTCGGAATGCCCGATCAATGTGCCAGTAGCTCCAATGGATTCCAACATTTCCGCGGAGATTTCGCCAGTATATGCGCCACTTTCATATTCGCTCATGTCCTGAGAAAATACACCAATTTCTCTAGCTGAAAATATATCTTTCGCCATCAGTAGATAAAGGGCTGGTGGTGCGATCCAAACTTCACAGTTGGTTGGATTTTCTTTTTTGTAATGTAAAATCTGCAACATCAGCTGTTGGGCTTCAATTGCGTTTTTGTTCATTTTCCAGTTTCCTGCTACAATATTTTTTCTCATTTCAAAATAAATTTAATTAAGTTTCCAGATGGTTTTCATGATCTGATAAAAGTCGTGTTCCGGCTCAGAGACTTGATCATCAGCTTTAATTAATGTTTTGGCAAATTTTGCAAAAGATACTCTTTCCTCTTCCGTAGAATCATCTAAGAAACATTGCGCATGAAATTCAAAATGCTTTTTCCACTCTTCCTGTTTCAATAAAGCGATGGTATCTAATTCATTATCCAAATCCATTTTAAAAGGGAATTCATCTGCAAGATACTGCTGAATGAGCATTCCTTCTTCTGGTGCAAATTCGCCATCAACTGCTGATAAAATCATTAATAAATGATATCCCGCAATTGACTTATTTGATTTTTTTTGGTACATTCTTGTCTATTTTTTTTGTTTAATATAATCTTCAGCAGAACGTTTATCTACTATTTTTCCCTTTTCTAAAGTGAGGATGAATGGATTGCTTCTCGCAATCGTTTTTATTGCCGTGCCATCCATCATGGCATTATTAATCGTTTTAAAAGTTCCTGGATCCGTGGAAATTCCGTAAACAAAGGCATCTTTTTGCTGACTCAATATTGCTTCAGATTGTGCTAAAATATTGATGTTTGCTTCTTTTGGCTTGTAAGCAAAAATTAAAATGGCTTTTGGAGCTTTTAAAATTTGGTCAGTTAAATCAACTCCTTCTTGAGTTTCAGGTTTAAATTTTCCAATTTCCGACTCGTATCCTTGCTTAGTTAATTTGGATTTTGTTTTTGATTCGTCGATTTTCCAGGGTGAACCTTCTTCCCAATATTTCTTATTATTCACATAATCATCTTGATTTACTTCCAAAACTTCCCCTGTTTTATCATTTTTGAGGGAGTAAAAGGTTTTAAATTCAGATGGATCTTTTTCTATTTTTTGCTTTTCTACATTGAGGTCGGTACCTATTTTATAATCTCTAAAATCAATAACAGGTTCGTGCGTAATTCCCCAGTTAATGACAAAAACCATAGTCATAAATGCAAATGCAGACAGATATTTTTTAAAATTTGTCTTTTCCTCAATTTCGTCAAAATCGTCGCGATAGAGAAAATATAAGATACTTAGACCGATAAGTAAAATAATATCTTTCCAGAAGCTTTGCCAAGGCGTAAATTTGAGTGCGTCACCGAAGCAACCACAATCGGTCACGACATTAAAATACGCAGAATAGAAAGTAAGAAATGCAAAGAATACACACAAGCCGATCAACACCAATAGGGTGAACTTTAAGTTACTCTTTAACAATAAAAAGAAACTGAAAATCAGCTCAAATGCGACAACTGCGACTGCAATTATCAATGCTTGTTTTTCTAAAAACGGAATATTAAAAACAGCTGGTGAAAAATATTCTTCCAGTTTAAATGAGAAGCCAACAACATCTACGGCTTTCACAAAACCCGACGCAAGAAAAATAAGCGCAATTATAATCCGCAGTATATTTTTAATCATAATATCAAATGAAATCTGGTTTAAAGCTCTCTTTTTCCTCCGAAAATTTAATCAGGCAAAAAACTGCATAATTTAGCATGTCGAAATAATTGGCATCAATTCCTTCCGAAACTAAAGTTTCTCCCGCATTATCTTCGATTTGTTTTGTGCGCAAAACTTTCTGGTAAATTAAATCGGTAATAGAAGAGATTCGCATTTCGCGCCACGCTTCGCCATAATCGTGATTTTTCTTCAGCATCAGTTCTTTTGCTTCGTGCGCAAAACGGTCGTAAAGGTTTAGAATTTCAGTATTTTCCTGCTTGAAATCATCGGCAACTCCTTTCTCCAGCTGAATTAATCCAATGATAGAGTAGTTTACAATCGCCATAAAATTTTCTTCCGCAGCTTCACCAACTTTCGAAATGCCACTGGACTGAAAATTACGGAGACTTTTAACCTTGATGAAAAGTTGATCCGTTAAAGATGAAGGTCGCAAAACCCGAAACGAAGCACCGTAATCAGTGAGTTTATGGCTGAAGAGATTTCGGCATTCGGATATAACCTGATCAAACTGTTTGGATGTTTTTTGCATAAGATTTCTAAACTTTTCAAAGATAAGAATTTCGTTTGAGAGTTATTGCCCCATAAAGCCTTGAAATTGTATTTTTGTCTAATGAATGTACCTGTTTCACCTTCGCCATTTCCTGTTTTTAGAACGATAAACTGCCGTGGTCAACTTATAGATTTGTCGGAACCAAAAATAATGGGAATTCTAAATTTAACGCCTGATTCGTTTTCGGATGGCGGACAATTTAATAATAAAAAATCGGCTCTTTTACAGGTAGAGAAAATGGTTAACGAGGGCGCTCATATAATTGATGTTGGTGCGCAATCAACTCGGCCAAAAGCTGATTTGTTTTCTGCACCAGAAGAGATTACTCGACTTGGGAATATTATTTCAGAAATAAAAAAAGCTTTCCCAGAGATCTTAATTTCGCTCGATACATTTTATTCTGAAACTGTGAATTATGGTTTTGCGGAAGGAATTGATTTAATTAATGATATTTCCGGTGGAATGTTTGACGACAAAATGTTTCAGACCGCAGCGGAAACTGGGCTTCCATATATTCTGATGCATGTGAATGCGACCTATGACAAAATGCATTCTCATTTAATTAACGATGATATTATTCTTGCAATTAATTATTATTTTTCTGAGAAAATAGAACAATTAAGAAAAATGGGAGTGAAAGATATTATTTTAGATCCAGGTTTTGGTTTTGGAAAAAAGGTAAAACAGAATCATCAGGTGATTGAGGAACTTAACCACGTTTTTTTTGGAACTTATCCTCTGTTGGTCGGGATTTCCCGAAAATCATTCATCTATAAACCTTTAGGTAAATCTGCTTTGGATATTGAGGAAGAGACCCAGAAATTACATCTAAAATCATTAGAAAATGGTGCGAAAATATTGCGAGTTCACGATGTTCGAGAAACTAAAAAGACAATCGATTTTTTCTTGAATAATTAATTCAATCCCGACAGTTTTTCGGCATATTCTTCCGCGAACTTTTTCCGATCTTCATTTAGTTTTTCCACATTTTGCGGCAAAATATAAGTGAAGAGAATTTTTTCCTCGTCATCAACAAAAATAATTTCTCTTTCCTGACCATCGATCATCTGCGCGAAAATTTCCCACATCGACGTATCTTTTGCTTTTAAAATTTCAAAAAAAGAGCTTGCTTTAATCTGTATCTTTTTCATTGTTAAAATCCTAATAAACTTAATTTAAGTTGGATCGCAAAATTATCTTTGAATGAATCTGTAGCGTAATGACCTACGCGGTAAAAGAGACCTAAATCGAAAGGTGTTCCTAAAATGTGGTTGGTTTCGAAACCGATTTCCTGATAAAGATGATCTAGTTTTTCGAATTTAAACTGATGAAATTCTGGATTTTTCATATCACCGATAATTCCTTTGTAAAGTAAATTAAAACTGGAAGTGGTTTTCCCGATCGTTCGGAAGTAGTAGGGAATTCGGTGTGTAAAATAATATCCGACAAATTTATCATTGTAATATTTCCCCCCTTCCATAGTTGCAAAGCCAAGATAAGAAGTAAAGTTGAAATTTAAAGAACTGTTGCTACTTCCCAAACCATTGATCGCAAACTGGTGCCAAATCGGAGCTTCACCCGTAGTTAATCCGGAATAAACGCGCACGCCGGTAAGTCCGGTCTTCGTTTTAAACTGATGTTGGGCTAGAATATCAAATCTGCTGAAGTTGAAATCTCCGCCAAACGTTTTTAAAGCTTGCTCATAATTAAAATAAAATTCCGGATAATTCTGTTCGTACGTGAGTTTTCCAGAAGGTGTCATCATACTTTTCGACCGCGGCGTATATCTTAAAGTAAGTTTAGTCGCAAAATTTTCAAACTGGGAACCTAGATTTTTGAAATTATAATCAAATTTTGATTCTTCCTGGTCTTTCTTCGCAGATAATCTAAGGGTTAATACATTGGTGAGATCATTTTCGTAGGAAAATTTAAAACCTTTATAACCGTAAAATTGATCATTATTCAAATCGATTCCGGAATTCATAATTTTCATTTTAAAGTTCCATAAATCTTCATTAAATCTTCCGGCCGCCACAACATCATCGTAATATTCTGCACGGAAAAAAGAGGTTTTTTCTAAAGTTGTTTTCACATCGAGTCCAGCGCCGTATTTCCAGGTATGATCCTTAAATCCGTAAGCGAAATAAGCATCTGGTGATAGGTATTTATTAAATTTCTCATTCATTTTAATGCCTGCACCCAGGCGAACTCCTTCATATTGATTGTACTTAATGATTTGAAGTGCATCAACATCTACTTTCCCCAGACTTATTTTTCCATCGAGCAAACCGCTGACGATATTAAGTTTCTGATCCAGTTTATATTTCTTTCCGACACTGTCAATTTTGGTATAAGTCATTCGCTCCCTTGCTGTTAAAGAATCTGTTCGGTATTGGTCGAGCGTTGAACCATCGGAATTTTTTACAGATAATGAATAGCCTGCAAAATTCTTTTGATCGAGTTCCTGATTTGCTTTAAAATCGAAATAATCTGCCATTACGTAAACATAGTTCCCAAATTTTTGTTTATCAACGGGTTTATTGTTCTCAGATTTATCGTCTGATTTTTCCTTTTTGAACTTGGTCGCACCCATTTTCAGTTTCAAATTCTCCTTGAGGAGAAACCATTTGTTATCAATTGGCGTCCAAATGCTCGTAATTGTCCCCTCGCTTTTAACTTTGCTGTTGCTTTCAATTTTTTTAAGACCGTAGTTTTCTGCGTCGACATAAATGTAGCCATTGTACTTTCTTCTTTCAATGGGTTTTTTATAATCAACCTGACGAAAGCGGATCACATAGTTTTTACGTCCTTCGATATTTATGCTATCGGTAAGAAAGAAGCGATAAAGGGATCGATTTTCCTCCCTAATTTCTCGGGGAATTCGATTACGATTTGATCGTAGGGCAAGTAATTCATAAACAGGTTGTTGAAGCCCTGAAATTCGATTATCGAGTATATTTACTTTTTCGCCATATTTCTTTGAAAAAAGAAATTCAGACGCACGTTCCCATAAAAATAATTTACTCTGACCCATCAATTTCATGACGTTTACACTTTCCAGAGAATCTTTCTTTTTATCAGAAGACTGTATGGTAACCGGAAGTGATTTTAAGGAATCCAATCTATTTTCTAAATATTGATTGTACTGCTTTATACTGTCTTCATCAAAGTCGAAAGATATTTTTTCGTACGATTTAAAGATATAAGAATCTAGACTTTTTGGGGAATTGTCTTTATAATTTTCATTAACTTTTTGAAGAATATTGAGCGCGCGAGGATCACTTTTATCGGCAATTATAACGCCTTCAATGGACTGTGTTTTTGGGTCGGTTTTAGACAAAGCAATTTCCATAACCTTATCAACAACAACATCATCTGCATAATAACCTGATGCTTTTACGGAAACTTTGTTGCATTTTGTTTTGAAATTTAAAACTCCGTTTTTATCTGTTTTACCAATTAATTTATTGTTACAGGATATTTCTGCATTGAGCAGGGGCAAGCGATCGCCCGTTCCTAAAACCGTAATTTTTGACTGGCCAAATAGCGCAATTGAGAAAAGAAGTAAAATGGAGAATAAACATTTTTTCATAGTAAGCAAAAGTATTCAAAAAAATAACAGAAAGTGAGTTGATGTGTATTTATTATTACGAAAATTTCCTAGGAAATCCGTCCCCATTTATTTTTTCCCTTATACTGTTTGCCATAATAGGTACGCAATTCGAAATTTGCAGAATGTTCTAAATGTGGATCGGCGGTAAGCAAATCTTCTACGGCACTTTTTGCTACTTTAATAATTGTAGAATCTGTAATTAAATCTAATTTTTTAAAATCTACGACACCGCTTTGTTGTGTTCCGAGAATATCACCAGGACCGCGTAATTTCATATCAACTTCAGATATTTTAAAACCGTCATTGGTTTCTACCATTGTTTTCATCCGGGTTCGCGTATCGCTGGAAAGTTTATCGGAAGTAACCAAAATGCAATAACTCTGCTCTGCACCACGACCGACACGTCCGCGAAGTTGATGAAGCTGTGAAAGGCCAAACCTTTCCGCACTTTCAATGATCATCACTGAGGCGTTGGGAACATTTACACCAACTTCAATCACCGTGGTAGCTACCATAATTTGGGCATCTCCGGAAGCAAAATATTTCATAGCCATTTCTTTTTCGGCAGGTTTCATTCGTCCATGAAGCATGGTGACATTGTAACCTTCGTAAAACTCCAGAATATGATCAAAATTCTCCAATAAATTTTTATAATCTAATTTTTCTGATTCTTCAATCAAAGGATATACAAAATAAATCTGTCTTCCTTTTTCGATTTCTTCTTTGGCAAACCGGAAGATGGTGAGCCGATCTTTTTCACGACGGTGAGCCGTGATAATAGGTTTTCGGCCGACTGGCAATTCATCAATTACAGAAACATCTAAATCACTGTAAAAACTCATAGCCAGAGTGCGTGGAATCGGAGTGGCGGTCATTACCAATATGTGCGGGGGAATTTTATTTTTTGCCCATAATTTCGCACGTTGTGCTACACCAAACCGATGCTGTTCATCGATGATGGCCAAACCAAGACTTTTAAACTGTACGATATCTTCTAAAACCGCATGAGTACCAACCAAAATAGAAAGCTCGCCGCTGAATAATTCCTGATGGATGATTTTACGGTCAGAAGTTTTAGTAGAACCGGTAAGCAAACGGACTTTAATTTCCGATTTTTCTAAAAGTTCCTGAAGCGAATTGAAGTGTTGCTGTGCTAAAATTTCTGTGGGTGCCATAAAACAGCTCTGGAAACCATTATCAAGTGCAATAAGCATCGCCAGCAGAGCAACCATTGTTTTCCCCGAACCTACATCGCCTTGCAGCAGTCGGTTCATCTGAATGGGCTTTTTCATATCCGTTCTAATTTCCTTCAGCACGCGCTTTTGTGCGTTTGTTAATTCAAATGGAATTTGGTGATTGTAGAAGTGGTTAAAATTATCCCCAATCTTAGGGAAAGGATTTCCGATTACTGAGGTCTTATGATGCTGTTTTTTTAGACCGTACCCTAATTGAAAAAAGAAAGCTTCTTCAAATTTGATTCGTTTTTCGGCATGTTTAAAGTGAAATACATCTTTTGGAAAATGAATATTATACAATGCCTGCAGTCGCCCGATGAGTTTTAATTTTTTTAATAATGTTTCCGGCAGATTTTCCTGCGTTAAATTGGGGAGATTTTTAAGAATCTCAACTAAAACAGTTTGAAAAAATTTATTGTTAATTCCGCGCTTCGATAATTTTTCACTTCCCGGATAAATAGGAAGTAAACTGCCGGAAATTGCTTTCTTTTCATCGACTTCTATTTCGGGATGAGGCATTGATAAATTGCCGTTAAACTCATTAATTTTCCCAAAAATAAAGATTTCCTGATTGAGCGGTATCTGCTCTTTCATCCACTTAGAATACCGAAACCAAACAATTTCCAGCGTTCCCGACTGATCTCGGAATTTAGCGGTTAACCTTTTTTGACCTTTTCCATAAACGACCTCCTGGATATCGGTGACTTTACCTTTGAGCTGAATTTCATTTTCAAAATCGCCCTTTAAATCAGCAATCAGATGAACTTTACTTTTATCAATGTATCGCAAAGGGTAGAAGGTGAGGAAATCGTATACGGTTGAAAAACCCAGCACATTTTTGATGAACTTGGCTCTTTCTGGACCGATTCCCTTTAAAAATTCTATTGGAGTTTCGAGAGTCACTAATTTATTTTACTGATAGTTTCTGATTGGTAGCGAATTTCGACAAAATAGAAAAGACTTCCAAAATTAATTTGAAAGTCTTTTATCATTTATCAATATTAGAGAGCTAGTCTTTTATTTTAGATTTAAATTTTTTCTGATAGCTTTCCCACTGATCACGGGTCGTAATTTTTTTAAAGTCATCTTTAGCAATGAAATTCAAATAGGGTTCAAGTTCTCTTGCCGTAAGTGCACCATGTAGAATCGTAATCGGATTTCCTTCTTCATTTAAAAAAACGACGGACGGGACAGCATTTACGTTCATATATTTTGTAAACTCATGCATCGTATTTTTATTTTTTCCGACAATAAACCCCGGATTATTGAAAGTTCTACCAAATACGGTAACACTGTCCCTGCCTTCTGCATTAAATTTAACCGGGTAATAATTTTCATTTATATATTTGGAAATCACTTGATGATCAAAAGTGCTTTTTTCCATTTTTTGACAGTTGGAGCACCAATCTGCATAAAAATCGATTAAAATTTTCTTTGGATTTTGGGCTTGTGCCGTAAGTGCTTGATCTAAGGTTAGCCAGGTAACTTGCGCGAAAGTCAAAGTTGAACTGAGTATAAAAAGGAAGAGGATAATTTTTTTCATTGTGGGTTTTGATTCATATTTTGAAGGAATGTTAAATGTTATCTTACTTCGCGCATCAATTTTTTCACTAATGGTGATATTAATATTAATACAATTCCGGCAATTACAGCATACAACCCTAATTCTTTGTAACCAGACGTGTAAGCTGTTAATTTTTCGATGTTGGTAGCATCTTCGCGAGCTGTTGCCATATTCGCGCCAATTAAACCTGCTACATATTGCCCGTAAGCTGACGCCAGAAACCATAAACCCATCATCATTCCTTGTAATTTTTGCGTAGACAATTTTGTCATAATAGAAAGTCCGATCGGGGAGAGGCACATTTCCCCGAGTGTTATGATAAATAATGCAATGGTGAAAAGACTTAAGGAGGTTACACCCGCTGCATTAGCAAAAAATTTCGTGGCATAAATAGCATAAAAACCTAATCCCAAAAAGATAAATCCTAAACCAAATTTAATGATGGTATTCGGTTCCAATTTCTTTTTGCTCAGCCAAATCCAAAGTAAACCAATAGGAACGGCAACCAGCAGAATGAAAAATGCACCTCCGGAATTATTCACTCCATTTGGATCTAAGCCTAATAAATCATTGTTTAAGTTATGAGCAGCGAATATACTCAGTGAACCGCCACTTTGTTCATAAATTCCCCAGAAAATAATGGAAAAGAGAATGAATATTAAGGCTGCGAAAAGTTTGCTTCTTTCTGGTTTAGTGACTTTAGACATTTCAAAAAAGAGGTAAATTAAAGTCAAGGGTCCCACCGTATACATGAAATAATCAGTGTATTCTGTTTTTGCAACCATGATCATAATCATGGGGATGAAAAGTATAGAAAGTGCATAAACGCCATATTCTTTCCATTTTTCCAATGAAACGACCTCTCCATTGGCAAGTACTTTCTGAGGTGGTAAACCGATTGGTCCTAATGTTTTTTGAGTAAATACGAAATTTATCAAACTGATTACCATCACCACGGCAGCTAAACCGAATGCGACATTCCAGCGCAATGCTTCAGGAATTAGATGAGATAATAATTCTCCTTTTCCAATGGCGATACAAAGATATCCACCAAGTAGTGCTCCTAAATTAATTCCGGCATAAAAGAGCGAGAAACCTGCATCAGTTCGATTGTCGCCACTTTTGTAAAGTTTCCCAACCATTGTGGATATATTTGGTTTAAAGAAACCTGTTCCCACCACCGTAAATGAAATACCTAAAAAGAAAAATTGGTGCGGATCTGCGGCTAAAATTAAACTTCCAATAATCATTAAAAAACCGCCCCAGAATAGCGATTTTCTAAATCCTAATATTTTATCGGCAAATAAACCACCAACAAATGTAAAGGCATACACAAAAGCTTGGGTGGCACCATACTGAAGGTTCGCATCTTTCTCATCGAGATTTAACTGTGAAATCATGAAGAAAACAAGCATTCCCCGCATACCGTAGAAACAAAAGCGTTCCCACATTTCGGAGAAGAAAAGAGACCATATCTGTTTTGGATATTTCCCTTTGAAATCCTGTATTTGATCAAGTGTAAGACTCATATTGTTGTGTAAGTAGAATTGTGGTAAAAATACTATTAAGGAAGGTTCTTTTAAAATATCATCCTTAAAATTAGAACACACGAAAATAGAAAAAACCACCGAATAATCGATGGTTTTTTATGTTAATTTAAAATAGCAAAATTAGTTTACACCGTGCATTTTCTTTTCTAACCAACGGCTCATTGCGAATAGAATTGCTGCTGCAACACCACACATTACAATAAACACCAAGAAGAAATCGAAAAGACTCGCAATTTGGAATCCTAAGAATGACGTTACTTTCGCTCCAGATCCTTCTTCGCCTGTTCCCGGGATTAACGCCGAAAGAGTTCCTGCAAATTTGTTAGCTGCTGCATTTGCTAAGAACCAAGTTCCCATTAATAATGAAGAAAAACGAAGTGGTGACAATTTAGAAACCATTGATAATCCAATAGGTGATAAGCAAAGTTCTCCCATCGTGTGAATAACGTACAATGCGATCAACCAGAACATAGACACTTTGTCCATCGCGCCCATTCCGTAAACTGCAAATGCGATAACAACATATCCCAAAGCTACTAAAGCCAAACCAATTGCCATTTTCTTAGGTGAAGAAGGTTCTTTACCTCTATTTCCCAAATTTAACCAAAGGGAAGAAAATAGTGGCGCCAATAGGATAATAGCCAGTGGATTTACTGATTGGAAATAACTTGCAGGCATTTCCCACCCGAAAATCGTACGGTCGGTTTGTCTGTCTGCGAAGATTGTTAATGATGCTCCAGCTTGCTCAAATGCGCCCCAGAAAAAGATCACAAAGAAGGCGAGGATGAATATGACCATAATTCGATCACGTTCTTCTTTCGTAAGTCCTTTATCTGTTAAAACGAGAAGCGGCATTAGAATCATGGCTCCATATATTAAATACCCAATGATATCTAAATCACTTTTAAACATAGTTTTAAAGTTCATGAAGAAGAAGATCATTGCAATTGCGCCGGCGACCATCCCAAACTGAGCGATTCCAAATTTATTGGTTGGTAAACCTATAGGTTCATTATTTCCATCAACCAATAATTTATTTTTCTGCAACATGAAGGTAATTAAACCGATAATCATTCCGATTCCAGCAGCTAAAAATCCCCATTTAAAATCAACTTTTTCTGCCAACGTTCCTGCAATTAGCGGCGCGAAGAAGGCTCCTAAGTTGATCCCCATGTAGAAAATAGTGAAGGCTGAATCTACTCGGCGATCGCCTTTTGGATACAATTGACCAACCATTGTTGAAATATTTGGTTTAAAGAATCCATTTCCAATAATCAGAAGGGTAAGACCAACCCACATTAATGTGATGGCGTTCGTACCAGAAGTTGACGCTGAAAAGAACATAAAGAATTGACCAAGTGCCATTAAGACTCCTCCAATTTCAATACTTCGTCTGTTTCCTAAAAAACGGTCAGATAAATAACCTCCTAAAAGTGGTGTTAAATATACCAATCCGGTATAACTACCATAAATTTCGGATGCTTCTGCATCACCCATTAAGAGCATTTTCGTCATATACAGAACAAAGATTGCCCGCATTCCGTAATAGCTGAAACGCTCCCACATTTCAGTCATGAACAAAAGGTACAATCCCTTCGGGTGGCCTTTCTGTACTGCTGTATCCATAATTTTTAAGTGTTAATTATTTGTTAAGATTAGCAAATATAGTTTTTTTTGCGTTTTTACAAAGACATTTCACAACTTTAAACAAAAAAACCGCAGAATAATTCTGCGGTTTCATTTTTATTGGATATTAAAATTAGTTGACTCCTTTTTCTTTCATGATTTTATTTAATCTTTTCAAAATAGATAAACCGAGTAAAGTGGCAAGCAACAGTAGCCCGAAATTTACAATAAAGAAGTTCGCTTTATTATCATATTCATACCAGAAACTCGCCAGTACACCCGAAAGTTTGTTACCGATGGAGGTAGAAAGAAAGAATCCGCCCATCATCAAAGCTGTAATTCGGGGTGGTGAAAGTTTTGAAACCAAGGAGAGACCCATTGGTGATAACATTAATTCACCCAGGGTTATGACTCCGTAGGAGGCAATTAGCCAAATTGCGGAAACTTTAATTAAGCCGTTATCACCGGCATAAACCGCACCGACCATTACCAGGCAGGATAAGGCCGAAATAAAGAGTCCTAAAACAATTTTTGATGGAGTAGTTGGTTCTTTCCCTTTTCGGCGCAGGAGCATAAAGAAACCAACCACTACTGGAGTTAATATAATTACCCAGCCTGGATTAATAGATTGAAAAAGCTCCGTATTGTAAAGTGCGACTTCCGTTTCTGGATTGGCTTGAAGCGCAGCTTTTTCCTTTTCAGAAATATTGCGGAAATAAATATCTGGAGCCTGTTCTTTCATCGGTTCCCCATTCGCATCTTTTACTGCTCTGTACTGATCATCGTAGACTGAAACTTCTTTCATTTCATAGGTTTTACCCTGAACACCATCCTTACCATCAATTAAATTAATGGCTCGCAAAGGTTCAATTAAAGGAGCAGGTATGGACCGATCTGTATAATTCTTTGCCCAACGGGTTAGAGCGGTTCCGTTTTGTTTGAATACAGCCCAAAACATGACACTCACCGCAAAAATCGCCAGCAGTGCTCCGATTGGCCTTTTGTCCTCTGAATTTGCTTTAACATAGAGCATTACATAAAAGTAGATGACCGGAATACAAGCGAAAATAAAGGCGTCGGTAGAATCACTTCCAAAAATATTGTTGGGAATCATCCACCCAATAAATCCTGCGACGATTGCCGGTAAGAAAACTTTTAACAAAACATCAGAAATTTTAGTATCACCTTCCTGAGACGGTTTCAAAATATTGGCTTGTAAAATATGTTTTCTTCCCATCGTGAAAACGATTAGACCAATAAACATTCCTACACCAGCGGTCATAAATGCTGGTCCCCAACCGTATTTGTTACGCATAAATGCTGCGATAATATTACATATAAATGCGCCAATATTAATTCCCATATAAAAAATATTGTAGCCGGCATCCTTATTTTCCTTGTAAGGTTCCTCGTTATAAAGATTACCGAGAAGGGTAGAAATGCTTGGTTTAAAGAAACCATTTCCCAGGATCACAAGTCCTAAAGAAGCATAAAATAGCGGAAGTTCTTTAAAAAGACCAACGCCAAGATATCCAAGTCCCATCAAAATACCGCCGATGTAGATGGCTTTGATATAACCCAAAACTTTATCGGCCAAAAATCCACCCAAAAAAGGCGTGAGATAGGTTAAGGCGATGAAAGTTCCGAAAATATCATCTGCACTTTTATCATTGAAGGCGAGACCACCTTTTTCACTGTCGATCATATAAAGCACGAAAATTCCTAAGATCAGGTAATATCCGAAGCGCTCCCACATTTCCGTAAAAAATAAATACGGCAATCCTTTCGGATGTTTACTGGTCGATTTTTCCATAGATTTTTAATTTTCTCAAAAATAGGATTTTTAATTGAATACCAAAATCATTCGATCCATTTGCGGAATTCTGGTGTAGAAGACGCACTTGTTATGAGTTTTGTTTTTACATTTTTGAGTTTAATGGAAAGTCGATCGCCAAAATAAGGTTCGATCTTTTCGATAAAGTTGATGTTTACAATTTCACCCCGATTGATCTGAAAAAATATTTTTGGATCTAACTCTTCAGCCAAATCGGCAAGTTTATAGCGAAATTCATGTTCCTTACCCAAATCATCTACTGCAATTAATTTTCCTGAATTCGAAAGGATCGCAACCGTTTTCTCCGTGTTCAAAATTTGAATTTCTGCGGAAGTTCTTATGATAATCCTTTCCTTAAATCGCTTTGTTTTTTGATGAAGTAATTCAGAAATGCTTTTCCAATCCGGAGATTTCTCTGCATTGGTTAAAGTTTTAAACTTATCCATGGCGTGCGAAAATCGCTCATAACTTATGGGTTTCAACAGATAACCAATTCCGTTCACCTCAAAAGCATCCTGATAAAAATTGTTATAAGCCGTAGTAAATATGATTGGTGAAGTAATGATATTTTCTTTCAATAAAGAAAAAACATTGCCATCTAAAAGCTCGATATCGCTAAAAACCAAGTTAACCTGACCATTTTTCAAAATCCATTCCCGGGTTTTCTCTTTGCTTTTTAAGTATGCCACAATTTCAATTGAAACATCATATTTTTTCAGATGTTCAGTGATGATTTCTGCGTTTAGCTCTTCATCTTCAATGATTATAACTTTCATCATATTAAAGGAATTTCCACGGTGTAAAGTGTTTCAGATAGTTTGAAATTTACTTTTTTACCGAAATTTAATTCATAACTTTTTTGAAGAAATTGGTTTCCAACTCCAGAACCAGCTGTAAAATCTACAGGTTTGTAATCATTAGAAATAATGATAAAATTTTCATTTCGGCTTATATTAATTTTTAAAGGATTCTCCTCCGATCCGCGGTTGTGCTTAATTGCGTTTTCTACGCAAAGCTGTAATGCGCAGGGAAGAATAAAGCCATTTTCGTCATTAATGTTAATTTCGAAGGTGTAAGCAGACCGAAATCTTTTGGTCATTAAAGCGATATATTTAGTCAGAAAATCTAATTCTTCTTTTAAAGTCACCAATTCCTTTCCGCTATGATTTAAATAGTAGCGATAAACATCAGAAAAATCGTCAATAAAACCTTCAACTTCTGTTGGGTTTTTCTTAACCAATCCAGCCAGGACGCTTAAATTATTGAAAAGAAAGTGCGGCTCTAGATTTTTTTGTAAAATTTTGTACTGCAGAATTTCCTTTTCTTTTTCCGTATTCTGAAGATTTATTTTGGTCTGTGCACTTTCTTGAAAATAAAAATAAGCCAAAGAAAGTCCACTAATGTAAAGATGAAAAATCACTGTCGTAAAAACAAAATTTCCCACCAACATATTGAAATCGGTTCCCAGATCAAAAATAAGAAAACGCTGAACTGGGTAATAAATACTTTGCAAAATTGCATAAATAATAATCGATAAAACGAAAGCAGAAGCAATTCTGGAAAACTTTGTCAAGTGAATCTTAGAAGTGATTTTCCAGGCGATAAGTGTACTTACTAAGGAAATGATACATGAAATAATCCCGAAAATATGCGTTGGAATTTTAAAGAAATCGATGTCTCCAAATCGTCTTGTAATATGTAAAACGTAGGTTTGAATCGTATTGATGATTACGATAAAAAGCAAAACAAGCAGAGAATTGAGGATCAGTTTTTTGGTGCTCATAATTGGAAAATCAAAAATGGGTATTTTTCCCGAAAGATAATACCCAATTTATATTTTATTTAGTTTCGGTAAGGAGAAAATCCTTCACTTCCCCTTTTTCATTAAAGGTTTGGATTTTCGGTTCACCTTTTTCATCGACATAAACCATTAATTTCGGTTGACCGTTTTGATCTGCGATGAATAAACCTTGGGAATTACCAGTAGTTTTACCTAAAAATAAAAGTTTATTACTTCCCTGATTTTTAGAAATTTCCCGCAATTTTTCTTTTCTCAATTTTTCATCTGTGATCTTTTCAGCGTCTGCATAAGCTTTATTTCGGGCGTCAATTCCTTCCAGACTTTTAAAACTATTTACTGAAAAACCACGTTCAGAAGTCATTTTATCTCCTTTAATGGATTCATTATTTAAAATTTGAATGACTTGGTCGTCTCTATATTGATCCATCGTGATGGACATTCCGTTTTTTATACTTCCGTCGGTTCTTTTTTTATTCTCATATATTAAACCGCCGCATTCATCTCCCAAATCATTGAAGAAAATCATTCCAGCTTGTCGTTCGCGTTTCTCCCAATCTTTACCATTCATTCTTCCAGAATGTTGCAATTCTTTGTTAGAAATAACCATTCGAATAGTTCCATCTTTTTCGATGATGTTGATTCTTTTGACATTTATTTCGTCAAAATTTTCAATTTTTCTTTCCAATCGAAAGGAATTTAAAACGGTGAAAAGCATTAATGTTAATCCGAAGATCACCATTCCCAAAGGCATTTTAATCGTTGTTTTCATAATATTTTTATTTTGTTTTATATTGATGGAGTAAAGATATTTCAGGAAAACCGTTTTTGAAAGCGAGATGAAGTGAGTTCAAGAAAATAGAAAATGAAATCGGGGAAAATTGAAATAAGAGTTTTGTACTATTTTGAAATCTGATAATTTCATGGAATGTAGTCTCCAAATTTTGACACAAAAAAACCACTCAATTTTGAGTGGTTTTAATCTTAAGACAAATATTTCTATAAATTTTCCAGGATAAAATTGGTCATTTTTTCATACAACTGAGGTCTTGTATTTCCACCAAAAATTCCGTGGTTTTTATCGGGATATGCCATAAATTCAAATTGTTTTTTGTTTTGAATTAAAGCTTCTGAAAACTCCATTGAGTTTTGAAAATGCACATTGTCATCGGCTGTTCCGTGAATTAACAGAAATTTACCTTTTAATAGTTGTGCGTAGTTTGTCGGCGAATTATCATCATAACCTGCGGGATTTTCCTGGGGCGTTCTCATAAATCTTTCCGTGTAAACAGAGTCATAATATCTCCAATTCGTTACTGGTGCAACTGCGATTCCTGTTTTGAAAACATCGGCACCTTTAGTCAAAGCTAAACTCGCCATATAACCTCCGAAACTCCAACCGAAAATTCCGATTCTGTCTTTGTTGATGTACGACTGTTTTCCGAACCATTTTGCTGCAGCAATCTGATCTTCAATTTCATATTTACCTAAATTTAAATACGTCACTTTTTTATACTCAGTTCCTTTGTAGCCGGTACCACGACCGTCTACACAAGCGACAATATAACCTTGCTGAACCAGGTGATTGAACCAAAATCCATTTCCCTGATCCCAGGAATTTGTCACTTGCTGCGACCCTGGTCCGGAATATTGAAACATAAATAATGGATATTTTTTATTTGGATCGAAATCTTTCGGTTTCATAATCCAGGCATTCATTTGATCGCCAACTTCATTAGGAATGGTGAAAAATTCTTTCGTCGCCATGTTGTCAGCCTCCAGTTTTTTTAACTGTTCCTCATTGTTCTGAAGTTCCTTTAGTGTTTTGCCATTTCCATCTTTCAAGACATAGGTGTAAGGTTTGGCTGCGGAAGAAGATGTTTCAATAAAGTAGTTATAATTTTGACTGAAATTTGCACTATTTGTTCCGGCTTTTTCAGAAAGTATAGTGATTTTACCAGTATTGATATTTACTTTGGAAACGACTTTATTAATGCTTCCATTTTGCGTTGTTTGTATAAAAACTTCTTTCGTTCGCGGGCTGTATCCGTAATAATTGGTTACTTCCCAGTTTCCTTTTGTAATTTGTTTTTTCAGCTTTCCGTTTTGGTCGTACCAATATAAGTGTCTGTTTCCATCGCGTTCTGCGCCCCAAATAAATGAGTTGTCATCTAAAAATTCCAAGGTTACATCATCAGTATCAATCCACCTTTTATCAGATTCTGTAAATAGTTTGGTAATATTTCCGGTTTTGGTATTTACCTTTAAAACATCTGAGGCATTTTGCAATCTTTCAGAAGTGATCAAAATAATTTCATCAGCTTTTGCCGTGTGATAAACATTGGGAATATAATAATTTTTATAATTGGATAAATTGAGTGCAATTGTTTTTGCATTGTCCAATCGATAAAGTTGTGCTGAAACTATTGAGTTTTTTTCACCTGCTTTTGGATATTTAAAACGCATTTCCGAAGGGTAGAGCTGTTTTCCGTAAATTGGGATCGACATTTCCGGAACTTCGGATTCGTTAGATTTTACAAATACAATTGCGTCTGAATTTTTTGTCCACTCGTACAATCGCGCATGTCCAAATTCTTCTTCATAAACCCAATCTGCAAGACCGTTTAGTATTTGATTCTTTTTTCCGTCTTCAGTTATTTTCACAATTTCCCCAGAATTTAAATCCTGATAAAAAAGATTGTTATCTGCCACAAAAGCAACCTTACTTCCGTCCGGCGAAAAGGTAGGTTCTTGCACAAAATTACCTTCGTTCAGTTGCAAGCTTTTTCCTGTTTTGATATCCCGCACTTCATATTTTCCGAAAAACGAATGTCTGTAAATTGGCTGACTGTCTTTTAATAGTAAAATTTTAGATTCATCATCATTAAAAATATATGACTGAAAACTTCCTTCCACGATATTGCCATCTTTTTTGGTTGTTTTATAAGAGTATTTTGCAATTCCGCCGGGTTCAATGATTACATAATTCTCCCCGTTTTTAAGAGAAGAAATTCCAGAGATTCCCTTGCCACGATAATATCCTGAATAAATTTTATCTAAAGTTATGGTTTGGGAAAAGAAAGATATTGAAGCTAAAAGCGAGAGCGAAATGAAGATTTTTTTCATAATATTTTTGATAAGTTTTCAAAGATAACAAATTTCCGAAAATGGTGTAAACTTCTATGAACAGTATCTTGGCAATATTATTGATGTACGTTCACGAATTAAAAACTTTAATATGGAAACTATAGATCGAGAAAAACTGGTAAAGTACGAAATGGATGAGAAGGTTGTAATGGTTGGATTTGACACTTTTGAGGACGCCCAAAATTATGCAGCGCAAAATTTAGGAGAAGTCGTAGAAGTCGCTTTTAAAGACGGAAATGATAATCCCCAAATAACCAATGAAGTAGGTCTTGTAACCCGAAAACTGCATTTTAACGTACAAGCTGGACCTGAATATAAGTTCCTTCACTCCTCAGATCCCGAATTTAAAGATTATGCACACCATCTTCAGGAAGTAGATTCTGATTTAAAGGATGAAAGTCCGGAAGAGAAGTACATCACCAATGCAGAAGTAGAAATAGGAGAAGATCCCATTATCGTTTTGAAAAATGGGGAGTTTGAATCAATCACTTCACGAGAACGATCTAAATATCTAAAGCAAGCTAATGTTTATGAAATAGGAGTTGTACTTTAATATTATAATTTATAGAACTTAAAAAAATTCATTGAGAAATCAATGAATTTTTATTTTCTAATCTTCTTCGTTTAATTTAAAACCTATGGATTTTGTGGGTTTTTCCACAATTCTGTAGTGTTCTAATTCTTTCGCTAGGGCTTTAATACGATGTGAAAATTCATCATAATTATTCCGCGAGACTTCTTTTAAAAATTGCTCGACCTGATTCAGATATTGCTCAGTAAGCTTTGTTGCTGCATCTTTCAACGCCGCTTCCAGTATCGTTTTAGTTAATTTGATTTCTGTAGTATTTTCTTTTAAGTAAAGATTTCTTGCCCGTTTTTTTAAACTTTGGGTAAAATCAATTAACATGGTATTGGAATAGGCGCGCATTTTCTTGGAAATGTCTTCCCAAAAAGGGAGCAAATGAGCTTTATTGTGTTTAAGAATTTTGAGAAGTAAAGCGTCAGACGATAGCTCATCAGTCATATGATAAAGTAGCATTTCGGAACGTTCTTTCACGTCCGGAGGGAAAATAGGAATCAGAACATCAAATCTCCCTGGCGCTAAAAGTTCTCTATCAATTTTGAACAAAGAGTTTGCAGCACCGATCATCAGTATGTTTTCTTCTTCAAAATGGCTGATATAATGCAGGATGATTTCTTTGGTTTTTTCGTCGCAACCATTTACTGAATTTTCTTCGCTTCTTTCTGCCATTAATTGGTCGAAATTTTCTAAAAAAAGAAGAACCTTTTCTTCCTGCATCATTGTTACCAGAAAATCATTGAAATCGGTTTTCTCATTATCGACCAAAGTGGTGCCTAAATAATGCTTTTTGATCTCTTTAAAATCATATCCAATAATATCTGCTATTTTATTTGCCCAAAATATTTTTCCACTTCCGGGCGGCCCGTACAATATAATTCCTGCAGGTTTATGTATTCCCCAATTTTCTACAGAAACGTTGCTTAAATAGGGTTCCAGAGCTTCAGAAATAAAGAAAAACAGATCGCGATATCCAATAAAATCGCGCTTTGTTAATTTGGTATTTTTCCCAAAATAATTGTATACGAACTCATAATTTCCACCAAGTTTATTATCAATACCAAAGCTGGAAATAGAGGAGCGGTATCTTCCATTATCAAAAAGCTGTGGTTTTTGCTCCTTGATGATCTGCGCCACTTTTTCGGTCGGCTGGTGAATACTTTCTGCAATCTGCGCAACCGATTTCGATTGATCAAGATCTTCGGCATACCGTTTTAGAAATTCTTTATTTTCTCTGGCAAACCGAACAAAATCTTCTTTTACCTCAAAATTTGGGGTGAGACACTCTGCAAGTTCGAGATCAAAATCCTGAATAAATTTTATAAAGCTTTGAATGGATATTTCTAATTCTTTTGCGAGAGCAGCGAGTTTCATAGATTATATTTTGAGGGATACTCAAATGTACAACATAATTTTTTTTCGCTTAAAATTTAGGGTTCAAAAGTTTCAAATTTTCCGTTTTCATAAAATAGAACGATGCGCTTTACTTTAACTTGCTGATTTTCAATATTTAATGGTTTGTCAGTTGTAGGAAGAGCGTCTGATCGCTGAGAATCGTCTATTTCAACTTTACTGGACCTTTGTGGACGAATATCGTCATCTACGGAAGTTTTTGGGACAATTTTATCTTCAGATTCAGTAACACCAAAAGCTTCATCATTAATTAATGAGAATAAATCGGGCAGGGAAGTAGCTTTTGTTTTTGATGGTAATTCATTGTCTTCTAACGCTATATTAGGTTTTTTAAGCATTTCTCCTCGTCCTTCGATGAGCCATTCCCATTCCAACTCTGGAAAGCGATTTTTAATTTTCATCAGAAAATCGAGCGAAGGTTTATTACGACCAGACGTAATATGTGAGATGCTGGAGCGCTGCACTTCGATTTCATCTGCAAATTCTGACAGCGACAATTCAGAATAGCTGATTACACTAGAAATTCTTTCGTTCAAATCCATGTTACAAATGTAATATTAATTTTACAAAAGTATATTACAAATGTAACGCATAAAAATTATGGGTTATTTACAAAAGTAAAATAGCACACCAAGTTATTGATATGCTATTATTTAATATATTTACAAATGTAATTATTTCCTTAAATGATCATCCTTTTCTGGATCATATTTTAATTTTCTGTCTTTCTTTTTTTCCGGTAACACCAGAGAGAGGAAGATACTACCGCCTAGAATTCCTACAATAATAAAGAGCGAATCTGTTGTTGAGAATCCCAATTCATCCAAATATTCATGAAAGAGCATTTTCAAACCGATAAAGGTCAAGAGTAACGATAAGCCAACTTTAAGATAACGGAATTTATCAATGATTCCTGCTAAAAGAAAGAACATGGATCTAAGACCGATGATTGCAAAAATATTAGAAAAGAAAACGACGTATGGATCTTTGGTTACAGAAAAAATGGCAGGAATGCTGTCTACTGCAAATATCAAATCAGTGAATTCGACAATCACCAAAACCAGAAATAAAGGAGTCATTTTCTTCACTCCATTAATGGTCACGAAGAATTTATTACCTACAAAATGATTGTGAACTTTGAAGTATTTATTCGCGAATTTCACAACCGGATGCTTCTGTGGATCAATTGTATCCTCATGGTCTTTTTCGAAAAACATCTTTATCCCAGTAAATACGAGGAAAGCTCCAAAGACATACATAATCCATTCAAACTTCTGAATAAGTGCTGCACCTAAGAAGATAAAGATAAATCGCATCACAATCGCGCCCAATATACCCCAGAAGAGCACACGGTGGTAATTTTTCGGTGCTACGCCGAAAGCGGTAAATATGAGTACCATCACGAAAATATTATCGACGGACAATGCATATTCCACAACATACCCCGTGAGGTATTCCAAACCTAAATTGTGATTGTATAAGTAAAGACTGTCCTCAAGATTGCCAGGAATAATTTTAACCGGATGATGGTGCCGTGAAATGACCTGTTGTAGTTTTTCAATACTGTCTATGCCATGGAGTAGGTGACCGTAGTTTGTAAGTACAAAATAAAAGCACATTGAAAGCGCTACAACGAAAAAGCTCATCAAACCAGCCTGTTTCATGGAGACTGTATCTGCTTTCTTATTCAGTAAACCCAAGTCTAGAACCAATATTAATAGAATAAAAGCCAGAAAGCTCAGTAGGAAAATAGTTTCGTTTGCCATAAAAATTTAAAACGCAAATATAACGATTAATAAGAAATTATATTTAGTTTACAAATGTTAATAAAAAAATGTTCACTCATTAATTATTTTAAAAATTGTTTATTATAATTACCATCAAATAAGGTTTTCCATACCTAATTAGCATTAAAGTAAAGTTTAATTTATACTTCATTTAAATGCTTTAAAAGATTGATTTTCAGTGAGGATATAAAATTTAAATAAGAATAATACAATCCACAAAATAATCAACAGACAAACTGACATTTAGTCATGTTTAATAAATTTACAAAAGTGAATTTTATTTTTCGGTTTGAAAAATCTAAATTTGGAAATTGTAAATTAATAGAAGAATGTCTATCACTAAATATTACCGCAAGAATCCCAATTTCCCAAACCGTTATATTTCCCCGGAAAAATTATTTTCTTACCTACAGGACAATTATAGCGATTACATAAAAGAGGTCGGCACCTCCGATTTAGGAAAGCCGATTTTTAAAATGGAAATGGGAAATGGTAGTATTAATGTTTTGGCTTGGTCCCAAATGCATGGCAACGAATCCAATTCTACACATGCCATATTGGATTTGCTAGAAATTCTGGAAAATGAAAAGGAATTAAAGGAAGACCTCCTTTCAAAAATCACCCTCGATTTTGTTTTTATGTTAAATCCAGATGGCTCAGAAAAATGGACACGCAGGAATGCATTGGATATTGATATAAATCGCGATTTTCTGAAAGAATCGAGCAAGGAGATTTTAATATTTAAAGGAATTTGTTCTTCGAAAAGTTATCATTACGCGCTGAATTTGCACGAACAAAGAACAATTTTCAGCACCGATGGAATTCATCCGGCAACTTTGTCTTTTTTGGCTCCTGCACAGGATTATGAACGTTCAATAACGTCCACGCGTAAAAAATCAATGGCGGTAATTAGTCGTATTTTTCAAAAATTGAGTTCGGAAATTCCACATCAGATTGCGCGGTATAATGACGAGTTTTATCCAACCTCATTAGGCGATAATTTGATGAAAATGGGAATTCCAAGTATTTTATTTGAAGGTGGCCATTTTCAGGATGACTACCTGCGGAAAGAAACGAGAAAATTTTATACAATCGCATTGTATGAAGCATTGGTCGTGATGGCCGAATTACAGGGATCCACTGCTGGTTGGGAAGATTATCAACAAATTCCTCAAAACAAAGAAACCCATTTCGATATTATTTATAGAAATGTAAGATTAAATACCGACTACCAATGTATTCTAGATATTGCGGTACAGTATAAAGAAGAATTAATTAATGGAAGTGAAGAAATATCGTTCACACCAATCGTCGTAGAAGTAGGAGATATCGGCAGGAAGAAGGGCTGGAAGGAAATTGACTGTACAGGAAAGAAATTTATTTCAAACCTCAAATTTCCAAAATTGGACGAAAAAGTAGATTTTACTATAGAATAAAAAAAGCGAATTCAACTCGACTTCGCTTTCAATTTTTATCTGAATTGGTTACTTCACCACTTTTATTCCACTGGCCATAAACCTTATTTCTTCTTTCGGTTTTGTTATTGCATCGATTTCCGCCTGAGACTTCTTCGCGTCTTCAGCATAATGGCGCTGTTCGTCTACCGATATAATTGAATTTTCAACATTTCCTTCAAGAATTACATTTTTCCCAACCAATGCTGTAGGAACGAAGAAGGCATAATCTTTCATCTTCACGAAAAACTTTTCGTTATTATCAGTTTCTACGGTCATCCAACAGCCTTTTTGATCACAGACTTCTTTGACTTTACCTTTAACAGATACGTTTTCAAGTTTTTCTGATTTTTTAAGTTGTTCCTCCAATTTTTTAACAGTCATGGCTGTCTTCTCTGCCTTTTCAGATACTTCCGTCCCATATTGATCTCCTACTACTGCGTTTCCTGCAGGCGGTCCAGAATTTAACGTTACTTTCTCCTGTGCAATTGCTAAGGTTGCGAACGACAGAGAAAAGAGAATGAATAATTTTTTCATGATTGTAATTTTCACAAAAGTAGGAATAATAATTAAACCTCTATTTTTATAATTAATGTTTTCCAGATTGCGGGTGATAATTGTAACTAAAATGTGATTTTAGGTAAAGAAAATTTATATATTTACGGCTTTCAAAGCTAAAAAGGAAATTCCCGTATACTATTATGCTAAATAATTATAATTAATAATTGGGAGAGGTTTACTTTAAAAATAAAATGCACTGAAAAATAAAATTTTATCGTAATTAATATAACATAGTTCATTTTATGACTAAAAAACTTACACTTTGGGATTCGACAATGCTCGTAATGGGCTCTATGATTGGAAGCGGAATTTTCATTGTCAGTTCCGATATGATGCGGAATTTAGGCTCCGGCTATTGGCTAATTGCCGTCTGGATTATTACGGGAATTATGACCGTTGCAGCTGCGATTTCCTATGGCGAACTTTCCTCAATGTTTCCGAAAGCTGGCGGTCAATACACCTACATTACTGAAATTTTTGGCAAAATGCCGGGATTTCTTTACGGTTGGGGTTTATTTACGGTGATTCAAACCGGAACAATTGCGGCCGTCGCTATGGCTTTTGGTAAATTTACCGCCTATCTGGTGCCAGCACTTAACGCTGAACCCTTGTTTCAAAATGGCGGCTTTAAAATTACCTGGATTCAAATTTTAGCAATAGGAATTATTCTTTTACTTACTTATATCAATTCCCGAGGCTTGAAAAATGGAAAGATTCTTCAAGATGTTTTCACGTCGTCGAAGATAATTGCCCTTTTAGGCATTATCATTTTCGGTGTCATCTTGGTGAAAAATTCCCATTGGGCAGAAAATATGAGTTTTGGATGGAACGCTTTTCAGAATTTTGGGACAGATACTGGCACTACCTTAGAACCTACCACCTGGAAATCCATCGGTAGTTTGACCTTGTTGGGTGGAATTGCCGCCGCGATGGTAGGCTCTGTTTTTAGTTCTGTAGCGTGGGAAAATGTAACTTTCATGTCGGGCGAAATCGATAATCCTAAGAAAAATGTAGTGAAAGCAATGGTGCTGGGGACAACAGTCGTTATGATTTTATACCTATTTGTGAATTTCGTTTACCTTCATGCCTTAGACCGAAACGGAATTGCATTTGCCGACAACAATCGTCCTGCAGTAGCTGCCTCCGAAGTTATTTTTGGAAATACAGGAACTATCATCATGGCGATTTTAGTAATGATCTCAACGTTCGGATGTATTAATGGTTTGGTTCTCGCAGGCTCACGTGTATTTCAAACCATGGCGAAAGACGGTTTATTCTTCAAGTCAGCCGCAGAAAATAACGAAAACAATGTTCCGGGTAAATCACTCTGGATGCAGGGAGCGTGGGCGTGTTTATTGGCGCTTTCCGGTCAGTATGGTGATTTGCTGGACATGATTTCCTTTATCATCGTTCTTTTTTATATGGTAACTGTTTTTGGCGTCATCTGGATGAGAATAAAACAACCAAACCTCGAAAGACCTTATAAAACCTGGCTTTATCCAATTACTCCGATTATTTATCTTCTTATCGGCACCGCATTTTGCGTACTCTTGGTCATTTTCAAACCCCAATATACATGGCCCGGTTTCATTCTCATTTTGCTCGGAGTTCCCGTCTATTGGTTCATCAACAGAAAAAAAATTGAAAGATAATATCCTGTAAATATTTTCAGGAGCAAGAAGCGAGTGTAGAAGTTCGAGGTCCAAACCCGTTTTCCGCACTCGCTTTTTTTCTTTTGCCTGCCGCTTTCCTTCCAAAAAGAAAAAAGAGCTCAAACAATTGCTCCAACCGGGGCTAAAAGTTCAGGCGATTTTTCTTTCAAAAATTCCAGAATAATACTCGATATGGCAAAAAATAAGTAACTTTCCGAAAAGAAGTTATGTCAGAATTAGTCGCCATATTTCAGTCTTCCTATTTATACGAAATTGAATTAGCCAAAACGAAACTCGCTTCCCGCGAAATTCCCAGTTATATAAAAAATGAATTTGTGAATAATATTGCAGTATTTCCCATCTCTCAAAACTACTATTTAATGGTGAGTGACAGAGATTTTGAAGCTGCAGAACTCGTACTTCAAGAGAATGATGAGATCGCAGAAGATGAATTCCAAAATGATGCACCTTAATATTTAACAACTGGCCAAAAAAATACAGGTCAGAGTTAGTACTCATTTTCCAGTCGTCTTACTTGTTCGAGATCGAAATTGCTAAAGCCAAACTTGCTTCGCGTGAGATTTCGAGTTTTATTAAAAACGAATTTGTCAAAAATGGCGCAGTGTTCCAGGTACTCAAAACTACGATTAGCCCGTCAATTCCCATGATTTCGAAGCGGCAGAAATAGTGCTTCAAAAGAATCGTAATATCTCGGAAGAAGCCTTCCAGATTTAACAATGGGTTTTTTCTTCTAGCCCCGATTGCAGTGAAAATCTTTTCTAATAAGCTGCTGGATGCCGCGTTGGGATTAGAAAAATTGCAACGGAAAGCGGGTAGGGTTTTCGGAAAAAATACAATCTTGACGCTTCTAAATACGGCGTAATTTTGCCCAACTAAGACGCTTTTTCATTTGGTCAACCCTCTTATAATTGCCTATCTTTGCACAAAATTTTACAGAAAATGGCAGACTGGAAAACCGTCAAAGAATACCAAGATATTACCTACCAAAAAAAGGGTGGTGTCGCAAGAATTGCATTTAACCGGCCGGAAGTGCGCAATGCTTTTCGTCCCAAAACGACCTCGGAACTATACGATGCTTTTTACCATGTTTCCGAAGATTCTTCAGTGGGAGTGGTTTTACTGACTGGTGAAGGTCCCAGTCCAAAAGATGGCGGCCATGCTTTTTGCAGCGGCGGCGACCAACGGGCTCGTGGCGAACAAGGTTACGTGGGAGAAGATGGAAGGCATCGGTTGAATATTCTGGAAGTTCAGCGGTTGATTCGTTTTATGCCGAAAGTGGTTATTGCGGTTGTCAACGGTTGGGCTGTTGGTGGCGGACATTCTTTGCATGTGGTTTGTGATTTAACTTTAGCCAGCAAAGAGCACGCTATTTTTAAGCAAACTGACGCCGATGTTACAAGCTTTGATGGCGGTTACGGATCGGCTTATTTGGCAAAAATGGTTGGACAGAAAAAAGCACGGGAAATATTCTTCTTAGGACGTAATTATTCTGCTCAAGAAGCGGCGGATATGGGAATGGTAAACGCCGTAATTCCACATGCTGAGCTTGAAGATACTGCATATGAGTGGGCGGAAGAAATTTTAGGAAAATCACCTATGTCGATTCGTATGCTAAAATTTGCTATGAATTTAACGGATGATGGAATGGTAGGTCAGCAGGTTTTTGCGGGTGAAGCTACTCGGTTGGCTTACATGACAGAAGAAGCTAAAGAAGGTAGAAATGCTTTCCTCGAAAAAAGAAAACCCGACTTCGGAGACAATAACTGGATTTCTTAAATAAATCTAGTGGAATTCCAAAACGCAGAAATTAATTTCGCAGATTTACCCAAGTTTGAAGCGGTGAAATTACAGCCTATTTCGCGAAAATACGGCTGGGTTGTGGTTTTTAATTGGTTTGTTTTTTCAATTATTTTTCTTGCTGCTTTGCTACTCTTTAATATTTTTAAACCTAATTTTTTTGGAGTTTACTTCAAATACGTACTTCTAGTATCGGTTTTATTTTTAATCATCAATTACGTGATCGGTTATTTCGGGTTTTTTAAAAGAAAATTTGCTTTACGAACGCACGATATAATTTATCAGCACGGTCTAATAAAAAGCACTACTATCATCATTCCGTACAACAGAATTCAACATGTAAATTTAGAAGAAGGATGGTTAAGTAGGGTTTTATATATAAAAACTATTGCCCTATTTACGGCCGGACAAGAGAATGGTGATGTTAAGATTCACGGATTAGATAAAAAACTTTCAGAGAAGATCAATCAACATATTTTGCTTAAAATGAAGTCGGGAAGTGATAAACCGGAGAGGTTAGAGACGCCGCAAAATATATCATATGAATCCTGATTTTGCTGCGCCACAAAGGCAATCCAAAAAGGGGATAATCATTCTAGCTCTAATTTCCTACGGAAAATTGCTCAAGAGTTTTTGGTTTGTTGTTTTATACATTCTATATAAACAAAAGGAATATACCATAGAAATTCTTACTTTTTTGGCGATAATTTCTTTGGTGTTCGTGGTCGTTAATGCACATATAAAGTACCAATACTTCACTTACGAATTTAATTTTGAAGGCGATGAATTCATTATTAAAAAAGGAGTTTTTAATAAAAAGACCATTCTTTTAGAAAAAAGTAAGATTCAGGAAGTCAACATCAATCAGCCGTTCCTCCATCGCATGCTGAATATTTATCAGCTTGAAATTGATTCTCCGGGCACAGATAAAAAGGACATTATGATTGAGGCTATTTCGAATGAAAATGCTCAATATATAAGAAGCTACTTGCTTGACAAAAAAGTTGCTGTTGAAGAAAACTTGACTGCAGATATAGAAGAAATTCCACAAATAAAGATTTCAAATTTATCCTTATTAAAATATGCGGTAACTGCCAATTATGTTAAAAGTTTTTTCGCCCTCATCAGTTTACTGATCTATTTTTCTCAGCAAGTCTCTAAAAATTTTAATCTTGATTTAGAGACCTATTTAAAGAATGAAGTTGGATACACCAGCATTGAAACTCTTTCTGTTTTTACGTTTATAGCAGCCTTTTTATTCGTGGCAATTTTTGGAATTTTAATTAATGTAGTCCGCACTTTTGTAGTGTATTACAATTTAATTATATCGAAATTTGCTTATTATTTATCTGTTGAATACGGTTTGTTTAATACTAAAAATCAACTTATAAATAATCACAAGGTTCAGAAGATTAGTGTTACTCAAAATTATTTTCAAAAAAAATGGAATGTTTTGAGCTTAAAATTTAATCAAATTGGAGAAGAAAACTCCAAGAATAACTCGATTAATATTTTAGGTTGTAATGAGGAGGAGAAAAATAATATTCTAAAATTTTTGTACAGAGAAATTCCGGTTTTTCATACTTTTTTAAAGCCGAATTTTAGATTTATTATTTCTCGAACGGTTTCCTTTATTGTTGTTCCGGTCGTAGCGGGTTTTTTCTTCTTTTCAGAAACTGCTCCAATTCTACTTTATTCTATTTTTTATAGTATTTTTGCGGCTTCGATTATATATTTTTCTTTTAACAACAGTCGTTTGGCTTATAACGAGGATTTTATTAGAAAGCAAAGTGGGATTTGGGATATTGAGCAGAAAACACTTCAAATTGAAAAAATTCAGACGGTAACGATATCTCAATATTTCTGGCAAAAGAAATCTGATCTTGGAAATATTTTTTTCAGTACAGCCGGTGGAAGCCTTAAAATGAAAACTGCAAAAATTTCAGAACTGAGAAATTTGGCAAATTACAGCCTTTATAAAGTAGAATCTTCAGCAAAAAATTGGATATAAAACAATGAAAGATTGGATTAGCGCAGCACGCCTGCGAACATTACCGCTTTCGATGAGTGGAATTATTATTGGTTCTTTCATCGCACGATGGAGAGTTCTGGAAAACGGCGGAACTTGGGACTGGAGAATTTTTGCGATGGCTTTAGTTGTCACGTTATTATATCAGATTCTTTCGAATTTCGCGAACGATTATGGCGACGGAATTAAAGGAACAGACCATTTGAGAGTGAATGAAGCAGAGCAAAGAGCCGTAGCTTCCGGAAGAATCACCGCAACGCAAATGCGAAATGCTGTGATTTTATTTTCTGTTTTATCCTTGATTGCCACCATTGCACTTCTTTATTTGGCTTTCTTCAAAGAAAACCTGATGAATGAATTTTACATTTTTGTAGGATTGGGCGTTGCCTGTATTTTGGCCGCTATTGGATATACAATTGGTAAAAAACCATATGGATACTTAGGTCTGGGCGATATAATGGTATTTATTTTTTTCGGTTTAGTTTCGGTGTGTGGAAGTTATTTTCTGTTTACAAAAGAATTTCACTGGGATATTCTGTTACCTGCAACCGCTGTGGGCTTGTTAAGTGCAGCAGTACTTAATCTGAACAATATGCGCGATATTGAAAGTGATGCAGCAAGCGGCAAAAAAACACTTGCTTTGAGGTTAGGTTTTAAAAAAGCGATGGTTTATGAAATTATTCTTTTGCAACTTCCTTTGCTTCTGGTTTTAGTTTTTATGATGAAGAATGGATTACATACGCAAGGAAAATATTATGCTTTCATCTTCTTTATTTTGATGCTTCCAATGACGGGTTTGCGTCGAAAAATTATGCAGGTTAAAGAACCGAAAGAATTAGATCCATTTTTAAAACAAGTTGGGATTCTGACCTTGACTATGGCTATTTTAGTGGCTTTCGGCCTTAATTATTTTTATTAAAATTTTTTCAACATGGATTCAAAAATGAAAATAAAATTTCTCGGACAAAACTGTTTTTTGTTCACTTATAAAGAGAAAACAATTTTAAGCGATCCTTTTTATAATTATCAAAAGGAAGAATCTCAGTTTGATATCACCACGCAAAAAATCGATTTTGTATTGATTACACATGCGCATGGCGATCATATTGCTGATGTGGAAGAAGTACTGCAACATTATCCTGAAGTAACTGTAATCGGTCAGCCAGAGATTTGTGGACATTTTAAACATCCAAATTCAATTGACATTAATTTTGGAGGTTCCGCGAAAATTGATGATTTAAAAATTTCTATGGTGCCTGCAAGTCACACTAGTTCTTTCCCAGATGGCTCATATGGCGGCGAACCTGCTGGTTATTTTTTCCGTTTTTCGGGTAAGAATATTTATATGGCTGGTGATACAGGCGTGATGGCTGATATGGAAATGTTTCCCAAACTTTTCGGAAATATTGATCTGGCGATTCTTCCGGTGGGTTCGCATTATACCATGTGTGCAAGAAAAGCAAGTTTTGCAGCAAGCGAATTATTAAAAACGACGCGCGTCATTGGATGTCATTTTGATACTTTTCCACCTATAAAAATCAACCATGAAGCAGCGTACCAACTTTTTAAAGAAAGAAATATTGATTTTACCTTACCAAAACTAGGAGAAGAATTTGAAATTTAAAAGCAATGCTTAATCAGATCGAAATTTGGAAAGAATTTCCACTCAACATTGAACACAGTAATTTTTACCGTGTAGAAATTTCCAATTTCGGACGGGTGAAAACGTATAACAAAGTTCGTCCAAATGGCGGAATTATTAAAGGTTCTCTGCAAGAAGGTTATCCAATTGTTCGCATTACCTTATATAAAGAAAGACCACAAAAAGTTACTGAAAAAATTGAAGCATATAATGAACTCATTGCCTTTATTGAGGAAAGACGTACTTCATTACTAAAAGAAAGTTCAGAAACTGGTGATCATCTCCCAGAAATAGAAGATTTAAAAGAGCAAAAACTTGCAGTTGTAGCAAAAAGGAAAAAATTTATTTTGAAGACTGATCAGCAACGGAAAATTGCCGTACATTTTTTAGTCCATAGAGCGGTGGCAGAACTTTTTTTGGAAAAAACTGATCATGCAGAAGTAGTGATTCACCGGGATTTTAACAAACAAAATAATCACGTTGGTAATTTGGCGTGGGCCACGAAAGATGAAGCTTTTTCGAGATATGCAGATAATCCCTACTACAAAGCAAAAAAATACAATGAAAATATTTTTGGGGAACAAAGGAGGAAATCAGGAAATGAAAAGCTTTCTGTAGAGAATGTACTTTATATCAAAGAAAAGTTGATTCAGGGAAAAACGCTTCGGGAACTGGCAAATCACTTTAAAGTCTCAGACATGCAGATTCACCGCATCAAAACGGGGGAGAACTGGAAAGGTGTAAAAACGTTGAGTGAAATAAAAATGGAGAAGAATAAGAAATAAAAAATGGCAAGCTACCTAAATCACACCGCTACGACCAATTACCTTTGCTGCGTTCCCACCCTGGAGGAGTTTCAGGAGCTGGTTGTTTAGGACTTGCCGTTGCAAAGATACGCCTTTAATTGAAAATTCAAAATTCTACACTTTAAAAAAATAAAAATTATTACTTTCAATATGATACAAAACGTCTATACCATTGGTTTTTACCTGTTTATAACAACAATGGTGGTCTTCTTCGGAATGTACTTTTTCGGTATGAACACCGATTATTTTAATAATTCGCTTCTTTTGAATGCTTTCTTGATGCCGATAATCTATGTAGCAGGAGCGTATATCTCCGTGAATTCAGTAAAAAGAACGGGAGTTCGAATGGGTTTTCGTGACGTTTTTGGCCGCGCTTTTAAACCCATGTTTGTGGGAGGATTTTTGTCGATGATCACCATGTTCTTATTTTTGAACTTTGCCGATCCAGCAGTGAAAGATTTGTTGAATTTTCAATACCTCGAAAGACAGAAAACTGAATTAGACGCTGAGTATAACAAGGCAAAACAAGTGATGAAATCACCCGAAGAAATTGCAGAGTTAGAAATTAATTATCAACAGAGAAAACAGAGTTTTTCTCCTGAAATGATCAAAGATAAGGACATGTTTAACTTTCGCCAGTTCACCTACTATTTTGCGGCTGTTTTGGTTTTTTATGTAATACTTTCAACGTTTTTTGCCAGTTTTTTCCGGAATAAAACAGAGCTTTAATTTCATTTATTTTTTAATTACCTCTGCAAAAAAATAATGCCTTAATTTTGTTTCCATAATTTTTACGTCTCCATGAATTTATCCATCATCATTCCGCTTCTTAATGAAGAAGAATCTTTAGAAGAACTTTTTTCGCGAATTGACAAAGTGTGTACTTCGCATAATCTTTCCTACGAAATTTGGTTTGTAGATGATGGCAGCACGGATTTATCCTGGAGTATTATTGAAAACTTACGAATTCAGCATCCTCAAATCCATGGGATTAAATTTTCCCGAAATTATGGAAAATCACAGGCGCTTCATGCCGCATTTGAAAAAGCGATCGGCGATGTGGTGATAACGATGGATGCCGATTTACAGGATTTTCCCGAGGAAATTCCGGAATTATACGACATGGTAAAAACGGAAGGTTACGATATTGTTTCGGGCTGGAAGAAGAAACGTTTTGATAACGTAATGACGAAAAATATTCCCTCCAAAGTATTTAACGCCGCGGCAAGAAGTATTTCTGGAGTATCGCTTCATGATTTTAATTGTGGGTTAAAAGCTTATAAAAAGCAGGTGGTAAAATCAATTGATGTTTATGGAGATATGCATCGCTATATTCCTGTATTAGCAGCAAACGCCGGTTTCCGAAAAATCACCGAAAAGCCTGTTCAGCATCAGGCAAGACCTTACGGAACTTCCAAATTCGGAACTGAACGTTTCGTAAGAGGATTTCTGGATTTGATAACGCTGTGGTTTGTAAGCCGATTTGGGGGCAGACCGATGCACTTTTTCGGCGCAGTTGGAACCGTTATGTTTATCGTCGGATTTCTTTCTGCTGTTTGGCTCGGACTTTCTAAATTAATTGATGTTTCACAAGGAGTTTACGGTCATCTGTTGACCAATAATGCCTGGTTTTTTATCGCCCTCACCATGATGATTTTAGGAACACTTCTATTTATCGCAGGATTTCTGGGAGAAATGATCATTCGCACCAACAGACAGCACGAAAATTATCATGTGGAGGAAGTTATTTAATGGTTTAGCATCTAAAAACCCATCAAAATTATAATTGAGTTTACTTATTATTAATGAAAAATTTTCTGTATTTCCTGGTATTCCTTATTTTAATGTCATGTGGAAAAGTCAGTCCCAAAGGCGATATCGTGAGCAAAGATATCAAAGTTGAGGACTTTGTAAATGTAAATTTAGACGGAAAATTCCGGGCTTTTTATATTAAAAGTGACAGCAGTTACGTAAATGTTGAAACTTATAAAAATGTAGGAAATAATCTAAACATTAAAGTAAAAAATAAATCTTTAAATATTGAGGAAAGTCGCGAAACCGAAGGTGTTGATTTTTACAATGTCACCATTTATTCCAAATACAGTTTAGAAAAAGTCGCACTTTCGGAATCAGTGGAATTGAATATTTCCAGTGAGATTAAGACCGATAATTTTCGGCTTAATTTAAAAAATAGTGCTAAATTTATTGGTTCAGTTAATACCCGACGCGCAGAAGTAGAAATGACGCAAAAAAGCCGAGCAAATTTTTTAGGTAAAACAAAAGACGCAGTTTTGAAAGTTTCTGATACAGCAAGTATTATTGCGCCGTATTGGATGATAAATAACCTTCAACTTTCATTAAAAAATGGCAGTTATACGGAAGTTAATGTTTCCGATTCTTTAAAAGGAAATGTAAATAATACCGCAAAACTTACGTATTATAATGATCCCATTCAGGCTTTAAAAATTGAAAAAACTGCCAACGTTCAGCACGGAAAGTTGGACTAACTGAAATTTTTAAAACATTTTAATTCAGTTATATATTAGAATTATAGATAATATTGAAATAAAAAATAAAGATATGACCACTTTAGAAAAAGCAAATCTCTGGTTAACAGATACTTTCGATGAAGAGACGCAAAAAACAATTCGTCAGTGGATTGCAACTGGTTCCGATGAAATGGAAGATTCATTCTACCGTGAGCTCGAATTTGGGACAGGCGGCATGCGTGGAATTATGGGAGTTGGCACCAACAGGCTTAATAAATATACGCTTGGTCAGGCAACACAGGGTTTAGCAAATTATCTGCATCAGCAATTTCCGAATCAGGAAATAAAAGTTGCGATCGCTTACGACGTTCGACATAATTCGAAAGAATTTGGTAAAATGTGTGCTGATGTTTTAACCGCAAACGGAATTAAAGTTTTACTATTTAAGGAGCACCGCCCAACACCCGAGCTTTCTTTTACTGTACGAGATAAAAATTGCAACGCTGGAATCGTTTTGACCGCTTCCCATAATCCCCCCGAATACAATGGCTATAAAGTTTATTGGGATGATGGAGCGCAGATCGTTCCACCAGATGACGAAGCAATTATTAAAGAAGTCTATTCCGTAAAATTCGACGAAATTAAATTTGAAGGAAATGATGATTTAATTGAGTGGATTGGCGAGGAGCAAGACGATGTTTATATTGATGCTTGTATCGAAAATTCTCTCTACCAAAATGTAGGACGTGATAATTTAAACATTGTTTTTACTTCAATTCACGGCACAACCTATACCACAGTTCCTCAAGCTCTGGCAAAGGCAGGATTTAAAAAAGTAGATCTCGTTCGTGAGCAAATGATTCCAAGTGGTAATTTCCCGACCGTTTCTTCTCCAAATCCCGAGGAACCTGCAGCTTTGGAAATGGCGCTCGATTTAGCACGCATTACAAATGGAGACATTGTGATTGGAACAGATCCTGATGGCGACCGTTTAGGAATTGCAGTTCGTAATATTGAGGGGGAAATGCAGTTGCTCAACGGAAATCAAACCAACACGATTTTAACGTACTATATTTTAGATCAATGGCAGAAAGCCGGAAAAATTACAGGTAAGGAATTCATTGGATCTACCATTGTAACCTCAGATATTTTCTATGATATTGCGGAAAAATTTGGTGTTGAATGTAAAGTTGGTTTGACAGGATTTAAATGGATCGGAAAAATGATCCGTGATTTTGAAGGCGAAGAAAAATTTATTTGTGGTGGCGAAGAAAGTTTCGGTTTTATGACCGGAGATTTTGTGCGCGATAAAGATTCTTGTGGATCCATATTATTGGCTTGTGAAATTGCCGCTTGGTGTAAAGCTAATGGCAGTACAATGTTCGAATATATGATCGAAATTTACAAAGACCTCGGTTTATATTATGAAGGATTGGTCAATGTAGTTCGAAAAGGGAGAACCGGCGCGGAAGAAATTCAGCAGATGATGAAAGATTTCCGGGAAAATCCGCCGAAAGAAATTGCAGGTTCAAAAGTAGCCATCGTAAAAGATTTTCAGGAGCAAACCTCACTGAATATGGTAGACCACACAAAATCTACGATGGATGAAATTCCAAAATCTAATGTGTTGATTTATTATACCGAAGACGGCACCAAAGTATGTGTGCGCCCATCCGGCACGGAACCTAAAATTAAATTTTACGTTTCTGTAAAAGATGAAATTCGCTCTAAAGAAGAGTTTAAAGAAAAAATTGCGCTTTTGAATGATAAAATAGATCAGGTGAAAAACGATCTTAAACTTTAAAAATAATTAAAGTAAAGTTGAACTTCTATAGTTTTAAATACGACAATCTATCAATATAAATTTAAGTAAATGAAAGTATCAAAGCTCGCCGAAAATCTTGTCGGCTCGGAAATTATAAAAATCGGAAATCAAGTAAACGATTTAAAAGCACAAGGTGCTGACATCGCAAATCTTACCATCGGTGATCTAGATTCTAATATTTATCCCATTCCGGATTTACTTAAAGCTGAAGTTCAGAAAGCTTATCAAAATAATCTAACGAATTATCCGCCTGCAAATGGTTTACTTTCTTTGCGGAAAGCGGTGTCAGAAGACCTTAAAAATAGATGGAACCTTGATTATTCTGCTAATGAAATCTTGGTTTCTGGAGGTTCTAGACCTTTGATTTATGCTACATTTAAAACGATTGTTGATCCCGATGACAAAGTAATTTATCCCGTTCCATCCTGGAATAATAATCATTATTCATATCTTACAGAGGCACAAAAAATAGAAGTTGAAACATCCGAGGAAAATAATTTTCTTCCCACAGCCGCAGAATTAGAACCGCATTTGAAAGGCGCAGTTTTATTAGCGCTTTGTTCGCCACTGAATCCAACTGGAACTATGTTTACTAAGAAGCAGCTTTCTGATATCTGCGAAATTGTAATTAAAGAAAACAAAAGTCGAAGTGCTGAAGAGAAACCTCTTTACATAATGTACGATCAAATTTATGCGCTGCTAACCTTTGACGAAGAACATTTTAATCCCGTTTCGCTTTATCCCGAACTAAAAGAATACACGATCTTTATTGACGGTGCTTCAAAATGCTTTGCAGCTACAGGAATCCGCGTGGGGTGGAGTTTTGGTCCTTCAACTATCATTGATAAAATGAAAGCTTTCTTGGGGCACGTCGGCGCGTGGGCACCAAAACCAGAACAGGAAGCAGTTTCTGTTTTGTTGAATCATCCTGAAGAAGTAAATAAATTTGTCGATAATTTTAAAGGAAAAATTGCGGAAAGTCTTACTGTTCTTCATGAAGGAATTCAAAATCTTAAAAATAAAGGATTTGCAGTAGAAAGTATTGTCCCTATGGGCGCTCTTTACCTGACTATAAAACTCGATTTTGTCGGGAAAACTAAACCTGACGGCAGCGTTATCGAAGATTCTTCTGACTTGGTTTTTTATCTCATTGACAATGCCGGAATCGCCTTGGTTCCTTTTTCAGCCTTTGGAAATTCCAGAATGATGCCGTGGTATCGAGCTTCGGCAGGTGGTTTATCTAAAGATGATATTAAAAATATGTTGCCTCGATTGGAACAAGCTTTAGAAAAACTATCTTAAAATAGAGTAGAATTCAGTTTGTTTTAGAATATTAATATTTATGCAATCAGTATGAAGATCATCGCTGTAATTCCTGCCCGATATCAGGCAACGCGCTTTCCTGGGAAGCTAATGCAAAAGCTCGGCGAGAAAACTGTCATTGCAACAACCTATCAAAATGTTGTAGACACGAAGCTTTTTGACGAAGTATTCGTGGCGACCGATTCAGAAATTATATTTGAAGAAATTCAGTCCATTAAGGGTCAGGTTGTGATGACTGGGGAACACGAAACAGGTAGCGACAGAATTGCGGAAGCCGTGAAAGCGATAGATTGTGATATAGTGGTGAATGTGCAGGGAGATGAACCTTTCCTGAAAACTGAACCTCTCGAGAAGCTGATTTCAGTATTTCAAACTGATGACAAAAAAGAAATTTCGCTGGCGTCTCTTAAAATCAAATTAAGAAATAAAGAAGAGATAGAAAATGCCAATAATGTGAAAGTTATTACTGATAGTGATGGCTTTGCACTTTATTTCAGCAGATCGGTCATTCCGTACACGCGGGAAAAATTTGAAAATACAGAATATTTTAAGCATATTGGCGTTTATGTTTTCAGAAAAGAGGCTTTGCAGCAATTTTCGAAATTGAAAATGAAACCTTTGGAAATTGCGGAGAAAATAGAATGCCTGCGTTATTTAGAATACGGCATGAAAATTAAAATGATTGAAACCGATTTCGTGGGTGTGGGAATAGATGTTCCTGCGGATTTAGATGAAGCACGCAGACTTTTAGGATTATAAATTCGTTTTTAGATTAAAAAGTATATATTTGGTCGGCTTTTAGAAGGATATATTCTTCAGATTAAAGCAAATAATTTATTACAGAAAGACAATACATGGATTGTCAGTTATTTACAATGAAAAAGATTTTTTTAGTATTTCTCCTCGCTATAAATTCAGTGATATCAGCACAAACTGCAAAAGAAATTATCGATAAAAATATTGAAGTTTCCGGTGGATTGACCAATTGGAAACTTTTAAATTCTGTCTTGTTGCAGGGTAAAGTGACTTTGGGAATTAATGATGAATATCCGATTAAAATATATCAGCAACGCCCAAATCTTACGAAGACGACGATTACTATTGACAAAAAAGAATCAGCGATTGAAGGTTATGATGGTGAGAAAGGATATGCCATGAATTACGCAACCAATAAAGTTCAGGAATACCCAAATTACTCCCCAGAAAGTTTTGATAACGATTTTATTGACTGGGAGAATAAAGGATTTGAAGCGGCCTATATCGGTAAAGAAAAAGTTGGCGACATACTTTGTCAGAAGGTTGAACTTACTAAAAACGTAAATAAAACGCTCTATTACTTTGATGCTAAAACGTACATGATCGTCAAGGAAATAAAAAAAGATGATACCCTTACGTATTCTGATTATCAGCAAGTAGGAAATTTGATGATGCCTTTCCGGATCGAATCGTCTTCGCCAAAAAAAGACAGTGATTATGTAATGGTTTTAAATAAAATAGAAACAAACAAAGTATTCCCAGCGAATACATTTAAATTTTAATAAACATGAAAAAATTATTTATACTACTATTAGCAAGCGGAGCAATGTTGCAAAGCTGCAAAAATTCAAATAAAAATACAGCTCAAGTGAACACGACAAATGATACGATGCTCAAAACTCTTTACGATTATAAAGTTGAAAGTTTAGACGGCAAGGAAATTAATTTCGCCGATTATAAGGGAAAAAAAGTTTTAATCGTAAATACGGCTTCTGAATGTGGATTTACGCCCCAATATGCAGATCTGGAAAAACTCTCCAAGGATTACGCAGATAAAGTTGTGGTTGTAGGTTTTCCTGCAAATAATTTTGGAGGACAAGAACCTGGTAGCAATGCGGAAATTGGAGCATTTTGCGAGAAAAATTTCGGAGTAACTTTTCCAATGGCAGCAAAAGTTTCTGTAAAAGGAGATGATATTGCACCGATATTTAAATTTCTTACCGAAAAAGAAATGAATGGTGTTAAAAACACTGCTATTCTTTGGAATTTCACTAAGTTTTTAATTGACGAGAACGGCCATTTAATTGATTCTTACATCAGTACAACAAAACCAACCAGTGACTCTATCACAAAATATTTGAAATAAGAAAATCACTTTTTTCAAAAGTATTTATAAAGTTTACGGAAGTTATTTCGTAAACTTTTTTTTGATGTAAAGGTTTCTAGATCTTATTTGGAGGTCGAATATATTCCAAAAAAAGGATGAATAAAATCCATCCTTTTTACTTAAACTTGGTAGCTTATCGATACCGCGTGTGTTCTTTATTTTTACTGAATCTAGCTATAATCGGTTTGAAGAGTGCTTTATATTTTTCAATATCAAATAGTTGCGAATCGGTTAGCGCTTTATAGGTCAGCCAAATCCCGAAAGGCAATAGCACCAGATTAGGCAACCATGCTGCTAAGTAGGGATCCATTCCGCCAGACCATGCAATATTTTCAGCGGAAAGATTTAAAAGATAAAACAGGATAAACACAACAATTGCAATCACAACCGGAAGTCCCAGCCCTCCTTTTCGAATAATCGACCCTAAACTGGAACCAATAAGAAAGAAAATAATACAGGTCACAGAATACGAAACAATTCTTTGCTGATGCATAATCACACGTGAGAAGTACGCATGCATATCTTTAATCTGTGGATCTTTTCCAAGCGTCGAAAGCTTAATATTTTCGATTTTATTATAGGCAGAATACAGCATCTCATTTTTACGCTTTTGTTTTATCGTATCAACTTTTGGCGGTGGCGTGATGGTCTTTTTTAGTTTAGTATTGTCAATGTAAGTTACGTAACTGTTGGCTTGACTGACCAATTCGTAATTCATATTATTCAGAATATTTTCGTTGCTTTTTTTAGTTTCCTTGATGGTTTTATTAAGCTGTAGAATATTTTGAAAAGAATAATCATCCGTAATTTTTTCCGCCTCAATCGCTTTGTTAATGATATCTGAAATATTGAAATGCGACACTAAAGTGTCAAATTTAATCGCCTGATCCGGTTGCTTTAATCGCTGATTATAATCGGCGCCAGTCAGTTGGTCTTCATAAACATGACCATTAAATAAAACCAATTTCAAATAATTAGGATTTACAGCCGGTACAAATTTCCCGGTTTCAGCGACAATAGATTGTTGATCCTCAAACGAAGTTGCCATTTTATGAATAAAAACACCGGTTAGATTTTCTCCACTTTCGCCAGATATTTTGTCAAACTTTACGCTGTAACCTGGAATTTGCTGGATAAACTGACCCGGCGTAAAGTTTAATGCAGGCTTTGTTGCAGCAATGTTATAAAGCATATTTTTAGCTTTTCGCTGAAAATCCGGCACCACATTATTGGAAAATACAAATAGGAGCAGGGCAAAAAATAAGGTAGTAAAGAATAAGGGAAGCATAATTCGAGTCAGCGAAATTCCTGCAGCTTTCATAGCGGCGAGCTCATAACGCTCTCCGAAATCTCCAAAGGTCATGATTGATGAAAGCAGAATGGTAAGTGGCAAAACCAGTTGTACAACAATAGCAGAAAGGTAGGAGAGGAGTTTCAGGATTTCCCAGTAACTCAAACCTTTTCCCGTAAACTGCGCCAATCTGATCCATATAATATTAACTACAAATATGAAAAACAGCACGCTGAATATAAATAAAAAGGGGCCGAAAAAAGTTTTAATGACGTAACCGTCAAGTTTTTTTATCATGGCTCAAATTTACCAAAAAAGTCACAAAGTTTTTGGCTTTGTGACTTTATTAATATGAGGTGTTTATTACTTTTAAAGCTCCGTAACAAAATAATTTTTGTAGTTGTCTTTATTGAAGGTAAACATGGTATTGCTTAGTTTTTGATTTTCTCTATAATCCTGAATTGCGATCACAGAAACATTGTTATCCTTAGAATACTGTTCTATTTTCACCAACTGTTTTTTCGGACCATTCACAAAAAGTTTCACTTCTTTAATTCCGTTATCGGTGGTCGGAGTTAGTTTAATATAATCTGCATTTACACCATTTACATTTAATTTACCGACATATTTTACATGGTATCCTTTTTTATATTCTTCGATATAATTAAGAGGAGAGAACATTTGCTCGTTTCCTGTTGGCTTTGCGACTGTTATTTCCTGGTCTTCTGCAGAAATATTATAAATTTTATTGCCATCAAAAATTTGTTCAGTACCCATTATTTTTAATTTGTACTGATCTTTTGCAGAGTAGAAAATTCCAGGTTCTGTTTTCGTCACATTTTTTCCAGTTCCGGTTCCGTAAATAAATTTAAAGTAAACATTATTTTTACTTTTATAATTACTCGCTACGGCGTCTAGAATACTTTTCGCTTTTGCGTCAATTTTCTGTGCAGAGAAACTGGCGGTTGTTGCGATGACTAAAATTCCTACTGATATTTTTTTTAATAGTGTTTGCATTATTATTCTTTGTGGTTGGATTAAAATTTTAAAGTGAAGTTAAACTTATGTTTAAAATTTGATTCTATTTGCGCAATTCTTCCAAAAAGCGTTCCAAAGAATTTAGGTCTGAAATTAGGACTTCACGTGCTTTTGCACCATTAAATCCACCAACAACGCCACTCGATTCTAACTGATCCATAATTCTGCCAGCTCTGTTGTAACCCAACTTCAACTGTCGTTGCAACATTGATGTTGAACCTTGTTGCGTAGAAACGAGAATTCTTGCTGCGTCTTCGAACAACACATCTTTTTCGTTCGGATCGAAAGCGGCAACGGTCGACGTATTCTCGTCGCTGGAATATTCCGGAAGCATAAAAGCACTTGCATATCCTTTTTGTTCTCCGATGAATTCTGCGATTTTTTCAACTTCAGGTGTATCAACAAAAGCACATTGTAAACGCATAATTTCATTTCCATTAAAGTAAAGCATATCACCTTTTCCTATAAGCTGATCTGCACCTGGTGAATCTAAAATCGTTCTGGAATCGACGCTAGAAATTACTCGGAAAGCCGCCCTTGCTGGGAAATTGGCTTTAATCATCCCCGTAATTACATTCACTGATGGTCTTTGTGTTGCCACAATAAGGTGTATTCCTACCGCTCTAGCCAATTGTGCTAAACGTGCAATTGGTAATTCTACTTCTTTACCAGCAGTCATAATCAAATCGGCGAATTCATCAACTACCAAAACAATGTAAGGTAAATATCGGTGACCGTTTTCCGGATTTAGTTTACGCTCAGAAAATTTCTTGTTGTATTCTTTGATGTTCTTGCAAAATGCATTTTTCAACAAATCATAGCGCTGATCCATTTCAATACAGAGGGAGTTCAGCGTATTAATTACCTTGTGTGTATCTGTAATAATGGCATCTTCACCATCTGGAAGTTTCGCTAAATAATGTCTTTCTATTTTTGAATAAAGGGAAAGTTCCACCTTTTTCGGATCAACCATCACGAATTTTAATTCACTCGGATGTTTTTTGTAAAGCAAAGACGTTAAAATTGCATTAATCCCAACTGATTTTCCCTGACCTGTTGCACCCGCCATTAATAAGTGAGGCATTTTCGCAAGATCTGCCATGAAAATTTCATTAGAAATTGTTTTACCGAAAACAACGGGTAAATCCATATCGGAATTCTGAAATTTCTGGGAAGCGATTACACTTCTCATGGAAACCATCGATGGATTTTTGCGCGGAACTTCAATACCAATGGTGCCTTTTCCCGGCATCGGTGCAATAATACGGATTCCAAGAGCGGATAAATTCAATGCGATATCATCTTGCAGTTTTTTAATCGAAGCTACACGAATTCCAGCTTCTGGAACAATTTCATATAAAGTAACAGTTGGTCCGATCGTCGCTTTTATTTCTGCGATACCGACATTAAAATTCTTCAGAAGTCCTACAATTTTATTTTTGTTTTCTTCTAATTCTTCCTGATTTACAGAAATTTCTTCGTTACCATAATCCCGTAGTAAATCGATTGTCGGCATCTGGAATTTAGCCAACTCCAGTTTGTGATCGTAATAACCGTGTTTATCAACTAATTCTTTGGATTTTAAATCAGACTCATCCAGAATTTCTACTGGTTTAGCTACTTCTACTTTAAAGTTAATGTCGTCATTCTGCGCTTTATTGTCGGTGGAAGATTGATTAACTGAAGGACTTAGATTTACTGAAGTCGATCCACTCTGACCATCAAAGGATGTTTTATTTGGTGTTTTAATGGTTTCAAATTCTGAATTCGTAGTAGCAGGATTTAAAGGATCAGTTAGAGGTTCTTTTTTTATTCCCGCACTTTCAGAAACAGTAATTAAAGGATTAGCTAAATCGCTTAAGTCGTCCAACTCTTCGTCAGCTTCGAAATTCTCCGCTGATTTTGGCAGCATTCCTTTCACGCGTCCTACTGTATTATCATTAAGATCGGTTAATTTCGATTTGATATTGGCAGGATTCAAATTAAATTCCAGAATAAAATATAAACCAATACTGACTAAAAGTACCAACCACAATCCAGCGGTTCCAATCACGGAATTTAGAAAATCCATAATTTGAAAACCATAAACTCCACTCAAAACGCCTTCACCTTTTGTAATAGCACCTAATAGAATGGGCAGCCAACAAATAAAGAATAGGGAATGACCAATGGTTTTCCAAGGTTTGAAATAATTTTTTTTAAGGATGATCAGTCCACAGACAAAAAAGAGAAAAGCAACCAAAAAAGCTGCGATACCGATACTTTCAAATATAAAAATATTCCCTAACCAGTCGCCGATTTTTCCAAAAATATTCGATGATTTAACTGTTTTATCTAACATGGTTCCGGCCTGGCTTTGATCAGCCTTCCAGTTCATGAGGTAGGAAACAAAGGAAAATGTTGCCACCACCGAAATAAGAATAAATAAAATACCGAAAAATATACGGGGTTTAGAGAGAATTTTGTTTTGATCCATCGCTGAGGATGGTGTTTTTTTAGCGCTTTTTTCCATAATATCAATGTGGACAAATTTAATAATAAAATTTAAGAAATTTTCGGGTGATACTCATAATATTTGAGATAAAATAGTAAATTTTAGAGAGAATCAAATGCTTTTCAAACCGGCTAAAAGATACCGATACCTAAAAGTCATAAATTTCGCACTGAAGTTGCAGTTTTATTAAGTAAAGTTTGTTGAAACAAATTATCCTTTCAAGGATTTCATGAAGGCGTAATAATTGCTCTCAATTTCATTAAATTTCTATAAAAAATTAATTTAAAATAACTGAAATGGAAAATATAAAAAATCCTGAAAACAATTCCGAAAATCTTGAAAACCCTGAGACTGAATTCATTAATATCAAAGATTTGTCAGAAGAGGAACAAAAATTAAAAAGCATTGTCGATAATAAGAATAGAAAAAATGCAAAAAATGCTGTTCCGCCTGATGCCTGGAAAAATCAACAGCAAGCCTACAAAGATGCATGGGAAAATAATAAAAATCAAGCGTTAGAAGACGATGTCTAAAATATATAAATTACAGAGGATGAGAAAATTGTAGTTGAAAATAATTACTACTTCTGTAATAATGAAATGTTAGGTAAGTATGGAATCATTTTTGCGCAACTTAAAATTAACCAATAAAAATAATAATATGGAACCCTCCAACAATATCGAAGAACAAAACGAAAATTTAAAAGAAATGAATTACAGTCCTGAAAATGATATTTTCAATCAGGAAGAACACTTTTCTCTGGATGGCGACGGTAATCCCATACTCAACGAAACGGTAAGCCCCGAGAGATTGGGCGATGATTTGGATGTTCCCGGTGCGGCCGCCGATGATGCCATGGAAAAAATAGGCTCGGAGGATGAGGAAAATAATTTCTACAGTCTCAGTGATAACGAAGATAATCACGAAGAAACCAGCGAAGATTTAATTTCTTAGATAATCAACCTTACTTTTAAAAGTAAGGTTTTTTTGTGTTATTGATTGAAATCTGTATTTGCTTTGTATTTCTTAATTTGAATATCTTTAAAAACGCAAAAAAAATTAATTTTCGAATTTATAAATACCATGACTTTTAAAGAAAATATACAACAAGGCATTCCATCTGTTTTGCCTGAACCAAAAACCTACGATCCCCAAATTAATCATGCGCCAAAACGGAAAGAAATCCTGACCGATGAAGAGATAAAACTGGCGCTAAAAAATGCGCTACGGTACTTCGAGCCGAAATTTCATGCAGAATTATTGCCAGAATTTAGAAAAGAATTACAAGATTTTGGTCGAATATATATGTTTCGCTTTCGTCCGGATTATGACATTAAAGCGCGCAATATTTCCGAATATCCTGGAAAATCGGAACAGGCAAAAGCCATCATTTTGATGATTCAAAACAATTTGGATTACGCCGTGGCGCAACATCCACATGAACTCATAACGTACGGTGGAAATGGTGCTGTTTTTCAAAACTGGGCGCAATATCTATTGACAATGAAATATTTGTCTGAAATGACAGATGAGCAGACTTTGAGCATGTATTCAGGTCATCCTATGGGATTATTTCCAAGTCATAAAGATGCACCGAGAGTGGTTGTGACCAATGGAATGGTGATTCCTAATTATTCAAAACCCGATGACTGGGAAAAATTCAATGCTTTGGGAGTTTCGCAGTATGGCCAGATGACTGCGGGAAGTTTTATGTACATCGGTCCGCAAGGAATTGTTCACGGTACCACCATCACGGTTTTAAATGCTTTTAGAAAAATTAAAAAAGAGCCAAAAGGCGGCATATTTCTTACGTCAGGATTAGGTGGAATGAGCGGCGCACAACCTAAAGCTGGAAATATCGCTGGTTGTATAACCATTTGTGCGGAAGTAAATCCGAAAATTACGAAGATTCGACATGAACAAAATTGGATTGATGAAATTCACGCGAATCTCGATGAGTTGGTTGAAAGAGTTAAAAAAGCGCAGGAAAGTAAAGAAACGGTGTCGCTCGCTTATCTTGGCAATATTGTGGAGGTTTGGGAAAAATTTGACGAAGAAAATTTAAAAATTGATATCGGTTCTGACCAGACATCACTTCATAATCCCTGGGCCGGCGGTTATTATCCAGTAGGAATTTCTTTCGAAGAAGCCAATCAGATGATGGCAGAAAATCCAGAATTATTCAAAGAGAAAGTTCAGGAAAGTTTGAGAAGACATGCGAAAGCCATTAATAAACATACAGAAAAAGGAACCTATTTCTTCGATTATGGAAATGCTTTTTTACTGGAAGCGAGTAGAGCTGGAGCTGATGTGATGGCAGCTAATCCAACTTTAGGAAGAGAATTTAAATATCCAAGTTATGTGCAGGATATTATGGGACCCATGTGTTTCGACTACGGATTCGGGCCTTTTCGCTGGGTTTGTGCCAGTGGAAAATCGGAAGATTTAGAAAAGACGGATAAAATTGCATGTGAGGTTTTAGAGGAAATAATGAAAGATTCTCCACAAGAAATTCAACAGCAAATGCAGGATAATATTACCTGGATCAAAGGCGCGCAGGACAATAACCTGGTCGTAGGTTCACAGGCAAGAATTCTTTACGCAGACGCTGAAGGTCGGATGAAAATCGCCGAAGCTTTTAATACTGCAATTAGAAAAGGAAGTATTGGACCTGTTATTTTAGGAAGAGATCACCATGATGTTTCCGGTACAGATTCTCCCTACAGAGAAACCTCAAATATTTATGATGGTTCCAGATTTACGGCGGATATGGCAATTCAAAATGTAATTGGTGACAGTTTCCGCGGAGCAACTTGGGTTTCTATTCATAATGGTGGTGGCGTCGGTTGGGGAGAAGTGATTAATGGCGGTTTTGGAATGCTTCTCGATGGAAGTGCAGATGCAGAGCGCCGACTAAAATCAATGCTGTTCTGGGATGTAAATAACGGAATTTCCCGCCGAAGCTGGGCCAGAAACGAAGGCGCAATATTCGCCATTAAACGTGCAATGGAAATTGAACCTCAATTAAAAGTAACCATTCCTAATATCGTAGATGAAAATCTTCTTTAAAAATAATTAAATTTTAATATATTAAACCTTACAAAATGTGAGGTTTTCTCTTATATAATGAAGTCTTGTAATAATATAGATTTTACAAATAATATTTTTAGTAAAAAATAATACCAATAAATTTGTATTAGAAAATAAAAGTACTAATATTGTAGAACGAAAATTTACTTATCATCAAAATTGATTTAAAAATTTCGTGTTAACTATTGAAGCCAGTAAAGACTGGATACAATTTACCATTGATAAAGTGTTATTACCATAGTTAGTTTTTTTTATTTTTTTTTAAGCGTCCCATAATGGGGCGCTTATTTGTAATTTTGTCCGAAAATTTATATGAAATTTATTTTATCTTTTTTATTCGTACTGTCATTTCTTAGCTTTTCTGCACAAACAGGCAGCATTAATATAAATGTGTACGATGAATTTACAAGAAAATCATTGCCTGCAGATATTTCTATTTCAAACTCAACGCAGGAATTTAGGGGAGAAGGAAATATTAATATTGCTGATCTTCCTTCTGGAACTTACAGTTTTGAAATTCGATCTACAGATTACGAGACCGGTTTTTTAAAGGATGTAAATATTGTTCCCAATCAAAATTTAACATACTCCGTCGGTTTAAATAAAATAGCCAGGAATATTGATGAAGTCGTCATCACCCGAAAACAATATAAAACTACTGCCGAAAGCCCACTTTCATTACGAAATATTACGAGTGAAGAAGTTCAAAAAAATGCTGGTTCTACACGCGACGTTTCAAAAGCAATCTTAAGTTTTCCGGGTGTTGGAAGTACAGCAACTTTTCGAAATGACCTGTTTATTCGGGGTGGAAGTTCCGCTGAAAATAAATTTTATATTGACGGAATTGAAGTTCCTGTCATCAATCACTTTCAAACCCAAGGCGCTTCTGGTGGACCGCGCGGCATTATTACCATCGACTTTGTGAAAGATGTTGATTTTTATAGTGGTGCTTTTCCAGCTTCACGAAATGGTGTTCTTTCTTCTTTGTTTGAATTTAATTTGAAACAGGCCCGGAAAGATAAATTAGGTTATAAAGCGGTGATTGGTTTAGATGATATGCAGCTTATGATGGATGGACCCCTTTCTAAAGACCAATCCTGGACCGGACTTTTCAGTGTTCGGAAATCGAATTTGCAGCTTTTATTTAAAGCAATAGGATTGCCTTTTTTACCTAGTTACTATGATGCAACCTTTAAAGTAGCCAAAAAATATAAATCAGGTGACGAGCTTTTTTTTCTTGGTTTAGGGGCGAAAGACAGCTTTAAATTTAATGAAAATGCGGAGCCAACTTTAACCAATTTAACTTTAATCGATCAACTTCCCGTGTCGCCTCAATGGAATTATACGATCGGTGCTGGTTATCGTCACCTGGCAGAAAATGGCAACTGGTTGTTAACAATAAGCCGAAATATGCTGGATAATCAAGCGTTTAAATATTACCGAAATATAGAAACTCCCACTAATTTGCTGTACGATTACAAATCTCAGGAAAGTGAAAATAAAATAAGGTTTGACCGCAGTTTCGCGTGGAATGAATATAAATTCAGTGCAGGAACAAACCTCAATTTTTCAAAATACTTTAATAATTCAACCATCAAAAATGTAACGCAAAATGCGGTAAATTTTGATGAAATTTTATCAGAACTAAATGTTTTGCAATACGGAGTTTATCTGCAGACTTCAAAAAGATTTTTTGCTGATCGTTTGCAACTTTCTGGAGGTTTTAGAGTAGATGCAAGCAATTACTCAGAAAATACAAATAATCCATTAGACCAATTTTCCCCACGGTTTTCATTGAGCTATAAACTCACCCCGAAATTTGCCCTCACCTTTAATACAGGAATTTTCTACCAACTTCCAGCTTATACCGCTTTAGGATATGTGGAAAATCAAACTCTCACCAATAAAAGTACTTTAAAATATATCCGCAATTCGCACCTGGTTGGTGGAGTAGAATATAATGGCGACGATAATTTACGGCTTACAGTGGAAGGATATTATAAAAAATACAAAAATTGTCCGTTTTCTCTTCGAAACCAGATTTCACTTGCAAATGTAGGCGCAAATTTCGGAGTTGTAGGAAATGAACCTTTGGATTCCAGAGGGTTTGGAGAAACCTACGGTCTGGAATTTTTGGCGCAAAAAAGAACTGTTAATAATTTCTACGGAATTGTAGCATATACATTTGGATACTCTAAATTTTCTAATGGAAACGGAAATCTTTTGCCTTCGAGTTGGGATTCTCGCCATATTGTAGCCATAACAGCGGGAAAATATTTAAATCATAACTGGAATGTAGGCGCACGATTCCGCATGCAATCAGGATTACCGGAAACTCCGTACGATCTTCAGCGTAGCGCTTTGGTTAATATCTGGAATATTTCAAATGGACCTTTACAAAATTTTAAATTACTGAATTCACAACGTGGCAATTTATCGCACCAACTTGATTTACGTGCAGAAAAAAAATGGATATTCAACAAGTGGCAGTTTACCGCATATATTGATGTTGTAAATGCTTATGGATCAAAAAGCCCAAGTCGTTTGCCGATTGTCAATCTTCAGCGGGATGCTGACAACAACGGAGTGATAGCCAATCCTGAGGCTCCTCAAAATCAGCAATATTATTTATTACAAACGGGTGAAAGTGACCGTTCAACACCTCTTCCTTATTTCGGATTTATATTTGAATTTTAGAACTTGTAATTAATATAATTTTCGATGCCTTATAATTAAAGAGTTTATCAATTTTACCACGTACAAAAAGTTAACTGTTTGGAAATCCAATATATAAGTCGTATCTTCGTCAGTTAATTAGGATAAAAATGATAATGATTTACTTTTTTCTAGAAAAATTTTCTGCGGACGTAAAGTCGTCGTCGTTGGCCTATTTGCTAGATGATAAATTTCTACAAGATTCTAAGGAGTTTATTTAATATTCCCTGTCACGATTCAGGACAGGGCAGTTTTTCAGAACATTAAATATTCAACCACCTATTTTTGAATGCATTTCGCAGAATAATCAAACAAATGATTTTGTTTGAAATAACTGTCTGAGTCATAATTATGTATTCATTTTTTAACTTTTAGAAAAAAATCAACATGTCAGAAAGTATCGTTTTAACTACAGGAATTTACGATTTAATTAAAGAACATTTACGTAGAAAAGGCACCACCATAGAAGAGGAGCAAATTCTTTTGCAGCAACTTCGAAATGCCAAACAGGTTCTTCGTAGAGAATTACCAGAAGATGTAGTAACTGTAAACTGCGAAATTAAAATTAAAGATGTCGATACAAATGAAGAAGAAAACTATTTATTTGTGCAGACCAGCAGACACAAAGAAAAAAAAGGAAAATATTCTATTTTATCGCCAATGGCTCTAGCAACTGTTGGGAACAAAGTGGGCGACGTAATCAACTGGCCTTTTAAAGAAGGTGAGAAAAAAATTGAAATTTTAAGCGTAGAACATTACAATTAAAAAATTCAGCGAAAAAGCTCTCAAATCGAGAGCTTTTTTTATTTTTCCAGGAATTGGTGCTTTTTAATGTCATTTAAAATCCAATCCAGTTGAATGTCTTTTTTCTGTAAGACTTGATTTAAAGTTAGAATAATTTCCTCGTTTGGAACAACACCTTTTTTGGTGTGCGTAAAATCTATATTTGGCTGAATAAGCATTAAGCCAATTGGAAGTTTCAATTTCGAATTCGGTAATTTTTTGGTAGAATATCTGCCAGCAACAGTTCCGTCATTCGCTCCGCCCGTTTCCTCACCGACGAGAAAGGCGCGCTGATCATCTTTTAATTTTGAGGCGATAATCGATGATGCGGAGAAACTGCTTCCATTAATGAGTACATAAATTTTCCCCGCAAAATTGTCTTTTTTTGCTTTTTTCAAACCAAAGATTCCATTATTGCGCAAGTAAAATTGATTATTTTCTTTTTTGACAGAAAGCGCTGAACCGACAAAATAAAATGGATAACCTAAAACAGCAATAGGTTTTAGCAAGGCTGGAAATTCTATAAAATAATTCGCCTGAAACATTGATGATCGGGAAGTCACTTCGATATCATTAATGAATTTAAAATTTTCAGATACCAGATAGGAATAAAGATTGTTGATCTCCGCGAGAGAACCACCCAAATTATCACGAATATCTAAGATTAAATATTTTGCAGGAGATTTTTTGAGACTTGAAAAACTCTGTCGATAAAATTTACGGGAATACGTGCCGGAAAATGTTTTAATTTTCATGTACGCAATCGTAGAATCCTTGGTGGGAAATTGTAAATCGCGATTAAAACTTTTGGTGACAATATTATAATCTTTGGTTTTACCCGTTTCGCTTTTGGTGAGTTTTTTATTTTGTTCTTCTTTTTCTTTACGCTCTTCCTTTGTGATTTTTTCCCGGTGCAGATAAAATGTATTCTTTTCGTTTTGATATTTGGTTTCTACTTTTACACTATCTAAAATGCCAAATTCTTCAGTGAAAAATAGCGGCCAACGCCGAGCCATTGAATATTTTTGAAAAGTAGTATTGTAACCGTCGCTGTTTACAAACGGTTTGTATTTTTCTAATAAATCTTTAACGGGAATATCTTTAACACGAAGTATTTCTGTACCAACGTTCATATTAGGGATTTTGTCGGCGTTATCTTTTACAAAAATTCGATCATCATTAACTACAAAGTTATAGCGACCCAATAATCCTTTTTGCTTTTTTAGATCTTTGATTTCTTTTTTTGTCAGCCGCTTGTCTGCGGAATAGAGGCGAAGGTGGCCTTCTCGGATGTCAGCGATAATTGGCGCAAGTTTTTGGTAAAATTCGTTCGGTTTTAATGGCTTATTAATTCCATTTTTTAAACTATCGAACTTATAATCTAAGTTTTCTTTTGTGATATACCAATATAAATTTGGGTGGAGTTTTTCTAATTTAGTTCGTGTGAAATCGACATCTTTTTTCAATTTGGCGGCTGCAATTGGAATTTCCAACTTTTCATTATACCGTTTTACCGAAATACAAGATGTTAGAATTAATAAGATAGCTAGAAATACAATTTTTTTCACACTAAAATTTTGTTAAAAATAAAATATTAAAATTAGAAAAGCCAAAAAAACTCCACATTGATAAATGCGGAGCTAATTTTAATTTTAAATGAGTTTAACCTAAAACAGTTACCGTATTTTGTAACATTTCGTAGATGGCTTCCTTTGCGTTATCGGGTTTTACATTTACAGCACGTGTTCCATTAAAATGCAGACAGGTTACGTATCCTAATTGCGCTGCATCTAAGCACGTAAATTTCACACAATAATCAAGGGCAAGTCCCGCAATTTCCACCAGTTCTATATCATGATATTTTAAAAAATCATCAAGTCCGGTTTTTACAAAATGATTATTATCTTGAAAACCACTGTAACTGTCGAATTCTGTGTTTGTGCCTTTTTGAATAATATGCGTCACTTTATCACGGTTTAAATCGGGATGAAATTCTGCACCGTGCGTTCCCTGCACGCAGTGATCGGGCCACATAAATTGAGGAACGCCGTTCAAAATGATATTTTCACCGACTTTTTTGCCATTATTTGAGGCAAAACTTTTGTGATTAGCCGGATGCCAATCTTGGGTGAGCACAATTTGCTCATATTCATTATCCTGCATGAGGAGATTAATATAAGGAATAATTTCATTCGCGCCAGGAACGGCAAGTGCGCCACCTTCGCAAAAATCATTCTGTACATCGACTATAATCAGGGCTTTTTTCATATTCTTAAATTTTTCGAATCAGATCGAATTCAACTTTTTTGTAGTAAATTTACAAAACTAAAACACAAAATGCCCGCCAATTCCGTTGGTAAGCCAAATAGTCAAATTTGAAAATTAAAATGGACAATTTAGAACTTAGAAAATATCCGATCGGCAATTATCAGGAACCTGTAGAAATTTCAGATCAGGATCTTGATCAATATATTAAAACCATAAAAGAATTCCCGAATAAGATAAAATATGCCGTGGAAAACTGGAGCGATGAGCAACTCGACACGCAATATCGCGAAGGCGGTTGGAAGGTGAGACAGCTAATTAATCACTTAGCGGACAGCAGTATGAACAGTTATATAAGGTTCAAACTGGCTTTAACCGAAGATTCGCCAACCATAAAACCCTATAATGAACAACAATGGGCGGAACTTCAAGACAGCTTTAGTATTGACATCAAACCTGCAATCCAAACATTAAAAGGAGTTCATAAACGTTGGGTTTATGAATTAAAATCACTGACAAATAAGGAATTCGAAAGTACCTATTTTCATCCAGATCAAAATAAAAATATCAATCTGCGAGAATGTTTGGCATTTTGCGCTTGGCATTGTGAACATCATTTTGCACATATCGATAATTTAAAGAAAGAAAATAACTGGTAATTTATTTTTTTCTATATTTCCTAAAACAATTAATATATGAGTTTATTTAATAAAATATTTGGGGGCGAAGACGCTCAAAATTCTTCATCTACTTTTTGGAACTCTATTAAATCTGAAGAAGATTTAAATAAAGCCATCGAACAGTCTTTTGAAAAAAAGGTTGTCATTTTTAAACATTCTACTAGATGCCATATCAGTAAAATGGTATTGAAAAATTTTGAAGCGGAAGTAGGAAATTCTGACAAAGATGTAGCCTATTATTTTCTGGATTTAATCACTTTCCGGCCTATTTCGAATAAGATCGCTGAAGATTTCGGCATCACTCATCAAAGCCCACAGCTGATTATTTTGGAAAATGGAAAAGCAGTTAAAGACGCTTCTCATCAGAGTATTTCAGTGAGTCTCATTTAAAAGCTGATGGATTCCCTACATAATATTACAACATATCTCTCCGAAATTTTAGAAGTTCCGAAAGACTTACTCGATCCGTGTAGTGAAAATTATACCTTTAAAAAAGTTTCTAAGAATCACATTCTACTTCAGCCCGGCGACATTTGCCGCGAAACTTTTTTCGTAGAAAAAGGTTTGCTAAGAATGTATTCCATTGATAAAAATGGAAAAGAACATATTATTCAGTTTGCACCAGAAACGTGGCTTATTTCCGACCGAAGTTCTCTTTACTTTAATGAAAAATCAAAGTATTATATCGAAGCCGTTGAAGAGTCTGAAGTTTTGCTGCTGAATAATCATTTTTTTACAAACATGATTGAAAAATTTCCCCAAACCGCGGAGAATAATGACTTGCTTTTACAAAAGCACATTCGAAATTTGCAAAATCGGGTGAATTCTCTTCTTGCTGATACGGCGGAAGAAAGATATATGACATTTATTAAAATGTATCCTGATATTTTGCAGCGCGTTCCCCAATGGATGGTTGCCTCTTATCTCGGAATTACACCAGAAAGTCTGAGCCGAGTACGTAAAGAACTGGCGAGGAAGAATTTTTTGCCTAATTAATTTAAACCAAACTTAAGTAATATAGTTCCATGGTGAAGTAATTCTGCTCTGACTCCATAAAATCGTTCTTCTGTATTAGTTAGATCAATGAAATGAGAGTTCATTGTTAAAACGTTACATAATTCAAAGTTATATAAATGAGGAGGAGGATCTACATATAAATAACCATGCTCATCAAAATCTTTTAAAACGAGTAAGTCGTAAATAAAGATGCTCTCAACGGAATTAACAAGTTTGTAAAATGTTGCATAATCTATATGCTTTAAAAGTAAAGATTTAAATAATTTTCCTATAATTTGAGGTTTTGAATCAGAGTCAATACGATTTATAATTTCTAATATTTTCGCACCAACTTTGTGACGATATAAGTTAGAATCATCGATATAGCTGATCTCTTTTAAAATGAAATCATTTTCCAAATCTTTTAACTCATTTAGAAAATGAATTAATTTATTAGCGAAAATTTTATCATTAATTGATTTTCCGAGTCCAATAATTTTAAAAATACTGCCTAGAATCGGAAATGCTTCGATTGTGTCGTTGTCAATAAATGTGTCCAAAGGAATTTCTAAAATATCCGTTGAGAAATCTATTAAATTAGACTGAATTAAATTATTTAATTTATTATTTTCCATAAAAAAGCAGGCTTTAAAAACCTGCTCTAATTTATATAATATTTTTGAAAAATATTATTTACCTAAATACGATTTCAGAATTTTACTTCTCGTATTGTGTTTCAATCTTTTAATTGCTTTTTCTTTAATCTGACGAACTCTTTCTCTTGTCAGGTCAAAAGTTTCACCGATCTCTTCCAAAGTCATTGGATGTTTTCCGTTCAAGCCGAAATACAAACGAACCAAATCTGCCTCACGTGGAGTCAAAGTTTGCAACGCTCTTTCGATTTCAATTTGTAATGATTCCAACATCAAATCCTTATCTGGACTTGGTGATTCACCGGAACGTAAAACATCGTATAAGTTAGAATCTTCACCTTCAACCAACGGTGCATCCATCGACAAATGTCTTCCGGAGTTTTTCATTGATTCCTTGATGTCGTCTTCGCTCATATCCAAAACTTCAGCTAACTCTTCTGGGGAAGGAGGTCTTTCGTTTTCCTGCTCCAAATGCGCGTACGCTTTGTTGATCTTATTAATTGATCCAATTTTGTTCAATGGCAATCTTACAATTCTAGACTGTTCTGCCAATGCCTGTAGAATCGATTGACGAATCCACCAAACTGCGTAAGAGATAAATTTAAAACCTCTGGTTTCATCATATCTTTTCGCCGCTTTCATCAAGCCTAAGTTCCCTTCATTAATTAAATCGGGCAAAGAAAGTCCTTGATTCTGGTATTGTTTAGACACAGATACCACAAATCGGAGGTTGGCTTTAATCAATTTTTCTAGCGCCACTCTGTCTCCGGCGCGGATTTTTTGTGCCAATTCAACTTCTTCGTCGGCCGTAATCAAATCAACTTTTCCAATCTCTTGCAAATACTTGTCAAGCGAGGCGGTTTCTCTGTTGGTAACCTGTTTGGTAATTTTTAATTGTCTCATGTAGTAATAAGGTCCACTTTAGGACTGCATTATATTATACGTTATCATGTGGTAAAAGGTTACAATGTTTTAAAGATATTGCTGTTAATATTTTTTTTAATGCTATTAAATGTTGCCTAGAGGTAAATTTCTGTTCTTTAGGGCGAACATTACCATCTTCCATTCTCTCCAGATTAAACAAGGGGATTCACTCACGCTGGGTTGCGATTACTCGAGTAAAAGAGACTAAAATTTTAAAAATAAAATTTAAATTGTAAAATGAGTAAAGACTTTTTATAATGATGTAATTTTGACCAAAATCATAAGCTCATGAATTTTTCACCCATTATCATAGGAACCATGCGCTGGGGCATTTGGGGAGCCAATCATTCCATAAGAAATGTGCAACAACTCATCGATACTGCGATGACAGAAAATCTCACCTCTTTCGACCACGCCGATATTTATGGTGATTATACAACCGAAAAGCTATTTGGTGATGCATTCTCTGATATGAAAATTGACAGAAATAAGATTCAACTCATTTCAAAATGTGGTATAGAAATGCCGTGTACCAATCGTAATTTCCATCTTAAATCATATAATTATTCCAAGGATTATATTTTAAAATCGGTAGACACAAGTCTTAAAAATTTGAAAACGGATTATCTTGATCTATTATTGCTGCACCGACCTTCACCTTTACTAAATCCCCTGGAAATCGGAGAAGCGTTTTCAATTTTGCGGGAAGAAAAAAAAGTTAGGCATTTTGGTGTTTCAAATTTTTCACCATCACAATTTGATCTGGTCAACGATGCGTTCCCAATTATTACGAATCAAGTAGAAATTTCGATTAATGAAACCAAAGCTTTATATGACGGAACTTTAGATCAAATGATGCTTAAAAAATTGCAACCGATGGCTTGGTCAGTAATGGGAAATTATTTCTCCGAGAATTCTGAGCAGAATAAAAGAATTGAAAATGTGGTTTTAGACCTTTGTCAGAAATATCAAGCCGAAGAAAACCAAATACTTTTAGCTTTTATATTAAAACATCCAGCAAATGTAATTCCTATAATAGGGACTTCCCGTGTAGAAAAGATAAAAGAATTTAAACAAAGTTTAGGTTTAGAACTGAGCAGGGAAGATTGGTTCAGACTTCTGGAAGCAAGTAATGGAAAAGAAGTTGACTAAATAATTTGTATAAAATGTTGCATATGTAATAATTAATTGTATCTTGCACCTGTTTTTATATCCTGAAATCAATTTTTGTTCATCAATTGTTGAGTTTCATTTATAATTTCAACAGTATTAATAATTAATTTTTTTTTTAAGATGAACATTTTTGTTTCAAACATTAACTATGCAACTCAAGAACAGTCGTTGCAAGATTTATTTTCAGAATTTGGTGACGTATCGTCTGCCAAAATCATTACAGACAGAGAAACTGGGAGATCGAGAGGTTTCGGTTTCGTAGAAATGAGCGATGAAGATGGCAAGAATGCTATCGAAGCTCTAAACGGGAAAGAATTGGATGGTAAAGAACTTAACATTTCTGAAGCTAAGCCAAGAGAAGACAAACCAAGAAGAAGCTTTGACAACAACCGTTCAGGCGGTGGTGGTTATGGTGGTGGAAGTCGTGGCGGAAGCGGCGGTGGAAGCGGAAGCGGTTACGGCGGAGGAAGTCGTGGCGGTTCTAACTGGTAAGATTTACCTAAACAAATATAAGCGACTTTTTAAAGTCGCTTTTTTTGTGCCTAATTTTAATTGTTATAATTTTCTGATAAGAATTAAAATCGATTCCGAATTGATAAGAAACTGACTTTCTTTATTTGCAGACTTCACGAGAATAAGCGTATCAAACATAATTTTGAATTCGTAGTTCCCAATTTTCTTCGTGATGAAAAGATTATCAACTTTGATTTCCCCATTATTTGGATACTTTTTAAACAGCTTTTGTAAATCTGGAACTAAATTAACTTTCTGCTTATTAAAAATTAAATTAAAATCCGATTTGAAAACGCTAACCGGCATTTTTAATTCTATCGTATTACCCTCAAATTCGAAGAAATTATCTTTGTAGTTATAGGCTTTGAAAAGATATTGGTAACCGGAAAGGTTTGCATTAAAATCTTTAGCAACCAAAGTAATATTTTGTGAAGCAGGATTGATTTCTTTATCGGATAGATCATAACTAATATTTTTAAACTGATTTTTAGTCAGATTTTTAATTTCGTAGTAATTGCCATCCTGTATATTTTTTGTTAGTTCAACTTGTCCTTTAGAGTGCAGGAAGGGAAGTAAAAAATCAATCTCTTTTCTTTCCGCCAGAAATTTAAATTTATCTGCAATATCATGTACTTTTTCACTTTGAATTTTTTTGCTAAAGTTAATTTTACCGTTTTTAAGTAGATTATTTTCGTTCAATATTTTTACCAATTCACTTTTCTGACTTCTTTTTGCCACAGAAAAAGCATTAAAATAAGGAAAAGCAAGGGAAAAAAGACCAAAAAGAAATAAACTTAAGGGTATAAATTTAATAGTTTGTGTTATGTTCAAGATAAAATATAGAACGACGGTCGTCAGCCACAAAGCCAACATCAAAACAAAATACCGCGGTTCTGTATATCCATATTCTAAAATTCGGGTAAATATCGCCACAAAAAGTAAAATAATGAGTGGCAACAATGTATAATAGAATATTTTCGAAAACATTCTTACCCAGGATTTTGTAGTGTCATCTTTCAAAGGATGTACAAGCAAAAGTGCCAGAATTCCGACGACCGAATAGGCGAGAATCAGATAAGAAACCCAACCTCTGGGAAGTTCCCAGTTGATTAAAATCTTAGCAGAATAGAAATATAGAATCACTGCATAAATGAGCAATAGTGGGATGAGGATATATTGCGTAAAGAATTTTAGTATTACGGGATAATCACCGTGTCGCTCTAGATATGGAAGTCCATTTTCATTAAATAATAGAAATATAAAAACGCTGCCGAAGAATAACAGGAAGTAGAGTGTATATGTGTACCACTCGTTTCCCAGATTAAAATCAAAAAGCCGATCAACCGCTAAAATAGCCAATAAAACGCCGCCCGTTAAAACTCCTGTAAATACAGCAGTTAAGAACGAATTGATGAATAATTTTTTGTTAAACTGCCAGAAATTCAATTCGCTGTTAAATTTTAAAAATGCTACGAACGACACGAGTAGATGGGATAAAATAAAAGTAGGAATCAATAAATAGGCATACATTTCTGTAAAATCTTTCTCCCGGTCTGGAAGTAGAAAATAAAAAGCAATTAGAAATACAATCGCAATAAACTGAAAGACGATTTCCCGACCGAATCTTTGCGACAGCATTCTTACCGTAAAAGAAACAGAAATTCCCAAAGATGCCACCAATGCCAACTTCATAAAAACAAATGACTGCTCCTGCCGAGGTAGTGCAACTTCAACGAGACAAATCATAGAAACAGCAGCAATCAATGCGATTACCAGCATCAAAGGATTGTGTTTGATTATAAATCCTGCATTCCCAAAGATGTCAATAAATTTATTTCGCACTGTTTTAGGTATTTATGTTAAAATTACTGAAGCTGTTCTATTAAAGTTTTTTCTTCTTTTTCTGCTTGCTTAGCTTATTTTTTTTCTTCTTTTCTTTCCCAACTTTTTTCTTCTTTGGTGCCGTAATTTCTTCTATAAAATCACTTAGATCAGAATCGCGCTTTTCCTTTTTAAGATTAGAATGAATAGTTGTTTTCACTTCGAAAAACTCTTTAAAGTCAGCTGGATGAATTAGGTTTTCAGCCAGTAAGGTCTTTACCAGGTTTTTCGGTGAATTATCAAAATAATATTCTAAAAAAATTCCGAGTTTATATTTTTTATAATCTTCAAATGGAATGGCTACCGTGTACTTAAAAATCCGTCCTTCTCTTGTGGTTTGTAAAAATTCTTTTTCCACTAAAATTTTTAGGAAGGTAGAAATTGTATTGGGGTGGGGTTTTGGATCAGGATAAAACTCGATAATTTCCCGCATATATCCGTATTCAAGTTTCCAGAGGACATTCATTAATTGTTCTTCGCCTGCCGTTAATTCGCTAATTTTCATGCCTTTTTTATAATAATTGAATATGAGTATAAAGATAGATAAAAGATATAATTGTGGCGATTGATGCGCCTGAAATAACTTCTGCCCAAGTATGTCTTTTAAGAATTACGCGACTTATGCCAACTGCAACTGCTATACTTAACCACCCAATTCCCAGCAATGGATCTATTGTAAACATTAACGCAGCAACATAAATGTTCAGAGCCGTATGCATTGAGCTTTTTATAAAATAGTTGCTGATCTGCATGGTTACCAGTAGAATTAAAAGATATAGAAGAACCCAATCTACACGGTTAAATCTGAAATAAATGAAAAGTAAATAAATAATCAAAGAAGCGCCGATAAAAAAATACAGTTGTTTGCGTTGGTTTCGATCAGAAACATCTGAATCGGTAAATGCACCACTTTTAACTTTATAAAAAATCCATCCAGAAATGGGAACAATCATGAGAAAAAAAATTGGTAGAAAATTTTCTCCGGTTTCTTTTAACGAAAAATTTTTAATGCTAAAAAAAAGAAAATAGAGAACGAGAGAATTCATAGGATTAAAGAAATTAGAAAGTAATTTCGATACTCGGTGTGTCATTTCCTGGGAAGAATCTGCCATAAAAAATATTAAGTGACCAAAAGTAATATTTTTAAATGACTAAAAACTGACAATTGTCCTGCTATGCTAACCTTAAAGACAAAGATTTTTATTATTTTTGCTGAATATTTCTAAACAAACATAAAACCGAAAGGTTAGGTGTGCCTATTAAAAAAAGCAAAATCAACACATGAAAGAATTTTCGAAAGAAGTCTACCTGCAGTGGTATGAAGACATGACGATGTGGAGAAGATTTGAAGACAAATGCCGTTCACTCTATCTCAAACAAAAAATCAGAGGATTTTTACATTTATATAACGGACAGGAAGCGATTCCAGCTGGATTCACGCACGCGATGGATTTGTCCAAAGACAGCATGATCACGGCTTACAGATGTCACATTCACCCAATGGCCATGGGAGTAGATCCTAAAAGAATTCTTGCAGAACTTTGTGGTAAAGCCACGGGAACTTCAGGTGGAATGGGTGGTTCTATGCATATCTTCAGCAAAGAAAAAAGATTTTATGGCGGTCACGGTATTGTAGGGGGTCAAATTCCTTTAGGAGCTGGGATTGCTTTTGCCGATAAATATTTTGAAACTGGTGGCGTAAATATTTGTTTCTTCGGCGATGGAGCAGCGCGCCAAGGTTCACTTCACGAAACTTTCAACATGGCAATGAACTGGAAATTACCAGTGGTGTTTGTGGTTGAAAATAACGGTTATGCGATGGGAACTTCGGTAGGAAGAACTGCCAACCACGAAGATATCTATAAATTAGGTTTGGGTTACGAAATGCCGTGCTTACCTGTAGATGCTATGAATCCTGAGAAAGTAGCGGAAGCTGCTTATGAAGCAATCGAAAGAGCAAGACGAGGAGACGGACCAACTTTTATAGAAGCCAGAACCTACAGATACAGAGGTCACTCTATGTCGGATGCAGAACCTTACAGAACAAAAGAAGAAGTTGCAGAACATAAAAAAGACGATCCTATAGAAATCGTAAAACATAAAATTTTATCGCAAAACTGGGCAACAGAAGACGAACTAGCAGCACTCGATGAAAAATCTAAAGAATTTGTAGAAGAGTGTGTGGAATTTATGGAGCAGTCTCCATATCCAGATTTATCTAAAGTTTATGATTATGTTTATGATCAGGAAGATTATCCGTTTATAAACAAGCTTGAAAATAACTAAAACAATTTGGTGATCGAGATTTTAAAATGAGTATGTTTTAAAATCTCTTCATTTTAATATATAACAAATTAGAATTATGGCAGAAGTAATTACAATGCCCCGTCTTTCTGATACGATGACGGACGGTAAAGTGGCAAAATGGCACAAGAAAGTGGGCGACTCAGTAAAAGAAGGAGATCTCTTGGCCGAAATTGAAACTGATAAAGCCGTACAGGATTTCGAATCAGAATTTAACGGAACTTTATTATATATCGGAACAGAAGAAGGCGGTTCGTCGCCTGTAGATTCTGTCTTGGCGATTATTGGAGAGCAGGGAGAAGACATTTCTAAACTTAAAAGTGGAATGGTTGACGAAGGAATTTCCGAAAAAAAAGAAGAGAATAAAATAGACGAAGAACATAAAACCGAAAACGAATCTACGAGCATTGAAGAAACGACTGCTGAAATTCCACAAGGAGTTGAAGTAATTACAATGCCTCGTCTTTCTGATACCATGACCGAGGGTAAAGTGGCAAAATGGCATTTTAAGGTGGGTGATCAGGTAAAAGAAGGAGATGTTCTAGCAGAAATCGAAACCGATAAAGCAGTTCAGGATTTTGAATCAGAAGTGAACGGAACTTTACTTTACACAAGCGTTGCCGAAGGTGAAGCGAGTCCAGTTGATACTGTTTTAGCAATCATCGGGCCCGAAGGAACAGATGTTTCTGGTCTTACATCAGGTGCAACAAAAAAAGCAGAATCAAAACCTGCTCCTGAAAAAGCTGAAGAAAATAACTCCACATCAGAAAATACAGAAATGCCAACTGCTGATAATTCATCAACTGAAAGAGTGGCGATTTCTCCATTAGCTAAAAAAATGGCGGAAGATAAAGGAATTGATGTACAAACTTTAAAGGGAAGTGGAGAAAATGGCAGAATTGTAAAGAAAGATATTGAAAATTATCAGCCAAGTGCTGCTTCTACGCAAGCGAAACAAGAAGTTTCATCGCCTGCTGCAGTTGCTGCTCCGGCACAGGCTTCAATGAATTTTGTTCAGGGTAAAGATTCTGAAACACCGAATTCACAAGTAAGAAACATTATTGCGAAACGTCTCGCTGAAAGTAAATTTACCGCACCGCATTATTACTTGATCGTTGAAATCAATATGGATAAAGCGATTGAGGCAAGAAAAGAAATTAACGCTTTACCAGATACTAAGATTTCATTTAATGACATGATTATTAAGGCTACAGCAATGGCTTTAAGAAAACATCCGCAAGTAAATTCTACCTGGAAAGAAGATAAGATTATTCACCACGGAAATATTAATGTAGGAGTTGCCGTAGCAATTCCAGATGGATTGGTGGTTCCTGTGTTGAAAAATACAGATCAGATGAACTACACACAAATTTCTACTGACGTAAAAGATATGGCCGGAAGAGCAAAATCCAAAGGTCTGAAAGCCAACGAAATGGAAGGTTCAACTTTCTCAGTTTCTAATTTAGGAATGTTCGGGATCGAAACTTTCACTTCAATTATTAATCAGCCGAACTCAGCGATTCTTTCTGTAGGCGCAATTATTGAAAAACCAATTGTAAAAGATGGCCAAATCGTCGTTGGAAATACAATGAAACTTTCTTTAGCTTGTGATCATAGAGTTGTTGATGGTGCTACGGGCGCGCAATTCTTGCAAACCTTAAAAACTTATTTAGAGCAACCTTTAACATTGTTACTCTAATATAAAATCGTAAATCCTAAAAGAAGTCCTTTCGGCGTACATGTTGGAAGGACTTTTTTAATATAATTCCATCATTTCTAAGGGGGAACTTTACCTTAAATTTAGTATTTTTGACACCATGATTAAAGCGCGTAATATTCATAAGTCGTACGGCGATTTAGAAGTTCTGAAAGGAGTTGATATTCATATTGAACAGGGCGAAGTAATTTCAATTGTAGGTGAGTCGGGCGCCGGTAAATCTACATTATTGCAAATTTTAGGAACACTAGATAAACCCACAACACCCAAAAAATTTGATACGCAAATCGACTTGGCTGGTCAATCATTTATCAGCATGAGTGATAGACAACTTTCAAGTTTCCGAAATCAAAACATTGGATTTGTCTTCCAGTTTCATCAGCTTTTACCGGAGTTTTCTGCCTTGGAAAATGTCTTGTTACCGACAAGAATCGCAGGGAAAAATGAGAAAGAATCTATCGAAAAAGCGTATTCTTTATTTGAAGATTTACACATTGCGCACCGAATCCATCACAAACCCAACGAAATGTCGGGTGGTGAAGCACAGCGAACAGCGGTTGCGCGCGCGCTGATCAATTCTCCGAAAATTATTTTTGCTGACGAACCTACGGGGAATCTCGATTCTAAAAACGCTGATGACCTTCACCAATTATTTTTCGATTTGCGAGATAAATATCATCAGACTTTTGTAATTGTAACGCACAACACGCATTTGGCAGATACTACTGACCGCAAACTCGTTATGAAAGATGGTCTTATTATTCAGGGACTTTAATTAGCTTTTAATTTTTATTTCTTAATTTTAAAAGTTCAACTTTAAATGAACCTTAAATGTCAATCAAATTACTGGCTGAAGACGACCGACCGCGGGAGAAGTTTTTATTGAAAGGTAAAAATTCACTGTCTGATGCAGAATTATTGGCAATTATTATGGGAAGTGGAAACCGAGAGGAATCTGCCGTTGAACTTGGTCGAAAAATATTGAACTCCGTCGGAAATAACTGGCATAATTTGTCGATTTTGCAAATTTCTGATCTTATAAAATTTAAAGGAGTTGGCGAAGCAAAGGCAATCTCAATTGCCACTGCACTTGAAATAGGCCGGCGCCGGGCAGCTCAGGAAGTTCCAGAAAAAATCCAGATTACAAACAGTCAGGATACTTACAAAATATTAGCACCTTTTTTGGCCGATTTACAAACTGAAGAATTCTGGGCTATTTTTCTAAATCAAAACAACAGAATTATCGGAAAAAGTAGATTGTCATCAGGTGGAATTAATCAATCGGTGGTTGATATCCGGATTCTTTTTAAAAATGCTTTAGAACATTTTGCGACTGGATTAGTGGTTGCTCACAATCATCCATCAGGTAATTTAAAGCCGAGTCAAGAAGATTTGAAAATTACAAAACAAATTACAGAAGCCGGAAAAATTTTAAATATTCAGTTGCTCGATCATTTGATTATTGCGCAAAACTCTTATTTAAGTTTTGCTGATGAAAATTTATTATGATTAAAAGACTGAAGTACGCCGAGATTGATTTCAAAAAATATCAAAATTGTTTGGAAAATTCAGCTCAAAAGAATTTTTATGCAAGCCGTTTTATTCTAGATCATCTGTGTGAAACTTGGGATTTATTAATTTTTGACGATTATGAATTTGTGATGCCCGTACCGATCCGGAAAAAGTACGGGCTAAATTTTGTAATAATGCCATTGTTTTGCCAGCAGCTGGGAGTTTCTGGTCCACGTGATGATCGCGAAGTTGAAGAACTGTTTCTCCTTTTTTTACGTCGGAATTATAAAATCGTCTATTATAGTTTTCATTTCTCTAACAATTTCATAAGCGATCTGCCGAAGAAGAAAAATTATTTTATAGGTAAAACTGAATTTTCTTCGCTCCGGAAACAATATTTTAAAGGCAGAAAATCAACGGTAAAAACAGCGCAATATTTACAGAGCAAGGAATTAACATTAGGTGAAAATCTACACTTTATCACTCAAAATTTTAAAGGATTAGAGAAGAAAAGTGATTTAGATAAATTCATTAAGTATGTAAGTTTTCTGCAGAGTAAAAATATGCTGAAACTTTTCGGGGCTTTTAAAGATGAGCAACTTATAAGTTTAGCAATTATGATTTCTACTGACGACCGACTTTTTCTCTTAGGTTTGGTCAATGATGAAAATTTCCGTTCAGATAACGGAGCTTCATTTCTTATCGATCGAATTTTACGGGAAAACATCTCTTTAAAATCATTCGATTTTATGGGAAGCAGCATTCGTGGTATCGAAGTTTTCTTTAAGAGTTTTGGTTCTGAACTGCAAGAGTATTGTATTATCGAAAATTCGGGGAAAGATTTAATCAAAAACATCATTAAAAAGTACTAAAATTCGTAATTTTGTGCTTTCATAAAAAACATGATCGATTCGCCCTATTTTCCCTACGCATTTGCGTTGCTTATTGCAATACCTTTTTTGGTTTATACGCGGCAGTTTGTGTACACTTACATTAAATTAAAAAAACAGCAAATCAATTTATTAACTGTTAAAGGCCAGTCGGAACAGCGCATTCATGCTTACGAACGGATCACGCTTTTTCTGGAACGTCTGAAGCCGTCCAACCTGGTTTCAAAATTTGATCAAAATTTAGCTGCACACGAATATCTTTTTTTGGTGGAAAAAACCATTAATGAAGAGTTCGATTATAATGCATCTCAACAGCTTTATCTGACAAAAAATTCTTGGAATAAAGTTGTAAATTGTAAGAATAATATTCTTCATCTGCTTCATAAAACATATGAAAATCTTAGTAATGAAAGTACATTGCAAGATTTTAAAACTGTATTTCTAATGAATTATATGAATGAGCAAGATTATATATCGGCCTCAATTGAAGATTTAAGAAAAGAAAACCTAATCGTAAATTAAAATAAATAAATGATACCTAATTTTAAAGCACATCCGTGGCACGGGATTCCTGTGGGCGAAGAAGCTCCAAATGTTGTAAATGTATTTGTGGAAATTGTTCCAAGTGATACCATTAAATATGAAGTTGATAAACAAAGTGGCTATCTAAAAGTTGATAGACCGCAACAATTCTCTAATATTATTCCTGCTTTATACGGGTTTGTTCCAAGAACTTATTGTCATGATGAAGTCCTTCAGTTGGCGATCGATAGTGGAGCAACTGATGTTAATACAGGTGATTTAGATCCACTTGATATCTGCGTCTTGAGTTCTCACAATATTCATGCAGGAGGATTATTGATGGAAGCAATTCCGATCGGTGGCTTCAAGATGATTGACAAGGGCGAAGCTGATGATAAAATAGTTGCAGTAATGAAAGGTGATCACGCTTTTGGCCACTTCCGCGATATTACAGAATTGCCTCAGGCAGAGGTTAAAAGATTGATGCACTACTTCTTAACATACAAAAATCTACCAGATGAACCTGCAAAATGTAGAATTCAGGAAGTATACGGAGCAGAGCACGCTAAGAAAGTAATTATAGCTTCACAAAAGGATTATGCCAATAAATTTGGTGGCTAAGAAATTCTCTTTTTTAATTCACATAGACAAATGTTTTCATTTGTCTATTTTTTTTGATGTAGAGCACGTCAGTAAAAAAAAAATGTGTATTTTCGGGTTGAATTTAAATTAACAAAAATTAACATTAAACAATAATATATGAATTTATTTATTTTGGTACCACTTTTCGGTATTGTGGCTTTAATCTACACCTTTATTCAAAGTTCGTGGGTGCAGAAGCAAAATGCAGGAAATGACCGCATGAAGGAAATCAGTGGTCATATCGCTGATGGCGCTATGGCTTTCCTGAAAGCGGAGTACAAAATCATGCTTTACTTCGTGGTGATTGTAGCAGTTTTACTTGCTTTAATGGGAGCTTCGAATCAAAATTCACACTGGTCCATTGGTTTATCATTTGTCTTCGGTGCTATTCTTTCTGCTTTGGCAGGATTTATCGGAATGCGTATCGCTACAAAAGCCAATGTAAGAACAGCAGAAGCAGCAAAAACTTCACTCGCGAAAGCATTGAAAGTTTCTTTTACCGGAGGTTCTGTCATGGGAATGGGTGTTGCTGGTTTGGCCGTTTTAGGATTGGGTGGACTCTATATAATTCTTAAACAAATTTTTGCACCAGGCGCTGGAGTAGATTCTGTTGAAATGGAGAGAACCATCGAAATTCTAACTGGATTTTCCTTAGGCGCAGAATCGATTGCCCTTTTTGCCCGAGTTGGAGGCGGAATTTATACCAAAGCTGCAGATGTTGGTGCTGACTTAGTTGGGAAAGTAGAAGCTGGAATTCCAGAAGATGATCCACGTAATCCAGCGACTATTGCGGATAACGTAGGGGATAATGTTGGAGATGTTGCCGGGATGGGAGCCGATTTATTTGGTTCATATGTAGCCACAGTTCTGGCAACCATGGTTTTGGGTCGTGAAACTTTTTCAGATGATGCTTTTGGTGGATTTGCACCGATTCTTTTACCGATGTTAATTGCAGGTACAGGAATTATATATTCTATGATTGGCACTTTATTCGTTAAAATTGGAGAAAATACAGAATTAGATACCGCTCCTGTGCAGAATGCTCTAAACTTAGGTAACTGGGGAAGTATAGTTCTAACGGCGATATCATCTTATTTCTTGGTGAATTATTTAATGCCAGAAACCATGTCACTTCGTGATCATGAGTTTACTAAAATGGGTGTTTTTGGTGCAATTATGGTGGGTCTTTTGGTTGGTACTCTAATGAGTATAATCACGGAATATTATACTGCGATGGGAAAAAGACCTGTTAAAAGTATTATCAAACAATCATCTACTGGTCACGCAACGAACATTATTGGTGGTCTGGCAGTGGGTATGGAATCTACATTTCTACCGATCTTAGTTCTTGCTGGTGGTATTTATGGTTCTTATTTATGTGCTGGTTTGTATGGAGTAGCAATCGCTGCTGCCGGAATGATGGCAACTACTGCAATGCAGCTTGCTATCGACGCATTTGGGCCCATTGCCGATAATGCTGGTGGAATTGCTGAAATGAGTGAATTGCCAAAAGAAGTTCGTGAAAAAACAGATATTTTAGATGCGGTCGGAAATACAACCGCAGCTACAGGAAAAGGGTTTGCTATTGCTTCTGCAGCTTTGACAGCTCTAGCTTTATTTGCAGCATTTGTAGGTATTGCAGGAATTGACGGAATTGACATTTACCGCGCTGATGTTTTAGCCGGATTATTTGTAGGAGCGATGATTCCTTTTATATTCTCTTCCCTAGCGATCAAAGCAGTAGGAGAAGCGGCAATGGCCATGGTTGAAGAAGTTCGTCGTCAGTTCCGGGAAATTCCTGGTATTTTAGAAGGAAAAGCAGTACCAGAATATGAAAAATGTGTCGCCATTTCAACCGATGCTTCGATTAGAAAAATGCTTTTACCAGGTGCAATTGCTTTAATATCTCCATTATTGGTCGGATTTATTTTTGGCCCAGAAGTATTAGGTGGATTTTTAGCAGGAGCAACTGTTTCCGGTGTTTTAATGGGAATGTTTCAAAACAATGCCGGTGGAGCTTGGGATAACGCTAAAAAATCATTTGAAAAAGGGGTTGACATTAATGGAAAAATGCATTACAAAGGTTCCGAACCGCACAAAGCTTCCGTTACTGGTGATACAGTGGGCGATCCATTTAAAGATACTTCAGGTCCATCGATGAATATTTTAATTAAATTGATGTCAATTGTTTCTTTGGTAATTGCACCAACATTGGCAATTCTACATAAAGATAAAATTGAAAGCAACAGAGCCGCGAAGTTAGAATCACTTCAGAGAATGTCTGGAGTTTCTGTAAAACCTGCAGTTGTTGAAGGAATGAATGCAGGAGTGCCAGCGGCAGTAGTAAGCGGAAGTTTGAATGATGAAGGTGATTATGTTTATGACACTGGGGATATTCAGGAAATAAAATTATCAAACAAATCGATTGCAGTTGGTGAAAACAGTCAACTCTACGCGTTTTATAATGGATTAAAGTTAGAAGATAAATCATTGTTGGTTCCAGATCGTTGGTACACTATTGAAAATTTATTTTTCCAAAGTGGCAGCAGTAATTTAAAACCAGGTGCTGAAGAGCAGTTGAGCAACTTGGCAGAAATTTTAAATGCTTTTCCGAATTCTAAAATAAAACTCGGCGGTTATACTGATAATACAGGAAATGAAGATACAAATATGAAATTGTCTAATCTTCGCGCACAATCAGCAAAATTAAAATTGTTGGAAATGGGTATCGCAGCAGATCGAATTGAAGCTGAAGGGTATGGCTCTCAGTTCCCGGTTTGTGAAGGTAATGATACTGATGAATGTAAAGCCCAAAACCGACGAATTGATGTTCGAGTTCTGAGTTTCTAAAAAACATAAAATTTTAATAAAAAAATCCCAATTGAGAAGTTGGGATTTTTTTTATGTGGTTTCGCGAAAGTTTACCAACCTTTCTTTCGCACATAAACAAAGGTGATAAGCGAAATGATGCCCATGATACCTAAAGTTATGTAATAGCCATATTTTAGACTGAGCTCCGGCATAAAATGGAAATTCATTCCGTAAATTCCCGCGATAAAAGTAATCGGGAAAAAGTACATGGAGTAAATCGCTAGAACTTTCATCACTTGATTGGCCTTCTGGTCACTCATCGCTAGAAACATTGAGATTAAACTGGCAACCTGAACATTAAGATGATCAAAATCTCCGATGACATCCTTATGTTTGTCTTTAAGATCCGTCACCGGTGAATCATCGAGGTCCAGCATTTTAAATTTCTCAACCCAAACTGTAGATATATTAAGGATTCTGGAGTTAAGACCGGATTTCCTTTTAAGTCGGTAAAGCCGGCGGATATGGTTAGAATGATTGGTGGTTTTTAAAAATATTTCACTTTCAATCTGGTCCATTATTTCCATCAGATTTTTAGATTCATCATCATAAGATTTAAGGACTTTTAATGCCAGGTTCAACGCGATTCGGTCTCTTGTAATATCTTCATTTTGTGGCAGCAGAATTTCCTTTTTAAATTCATAAATGCTTCTGTTGTTCAAACGGTGAATGGTGATGATCACTTTATCCATCAAAAATATACCGAGTTTGGTCGACACATCACTGATTGTATTCAAATTGAATCTTTCCGACTGCGTATTTTCTCGCATGAGGAAAAAATTAATATTTCCATCCTGTTCAAATTTTGGCAGGTGATTCGCATCAATCGTATCTTCTAGCAATAGCGTGTTAATTTGATATCTTTCATGCAGATAAGCGAGGTCATCTTCAGTCGGGCTTTCTACGTCGATCCACTCACAGTTGGTGTTTTTAAAAAGAATTTCAATTGGCATATCGCAAATGTAGGATAAAATTAGATTTCAAATCAAAAACATATGAATCAATCAAATTAATTTATCTTTGTTTAAATCTTAAATTTATGATTAAAAGTTCCATAAAAGGGATCGGTCATTACGTTCCCGAAAATATAGTTACGAATGATGATCTGTCTAAATTAATGACGACAAATGATGAGTGGATTACCGAACGTACCGGAATCAAAGAGCGTCATCACCGTAAAAACAGAAATGATTCAGAAGAAACAACTGCTTATCTTGGTTTTAAAGCTGCAGAATCTGCTCTTAAAATGGCAAATTTAGAGGCAAAAGATCTCGATTTTATAGTTTTCGCTACGTTGTCACCAGATTATTATTTTCCGGGCTGTGGCGTCCTTCTTCAGGAGATGTTAGGGTGCGATACAATTGGTGCGCTGGATGTTAGAAATCAATGTTCTGGTTTTGTATATGCTATGAGTGTTGCAAATGCCTTTATTAAAGCCGGTCAGTATAAAAATATTTTAGTTGTTGGCGCTGAAATTCATTCTTTTGGACTCGATTTTTCTGATGCTGGACGTGGCGTTTCCGTAATCTTTGGTGATGGTGCAGGTGCCATCATTTTATCTGCCTCAGAAGATGAGAAAAGCGGTGATATTTTAAGTACAAATATGCATTCTGAAGGAAAACATGCTGAAGAATTATGTACGAAATTTCCCGGCTCTAAATTTGGGTGGAGCGATCGGATGCGTTTAGAACCTGAAAATGTGACAGATGAAGAAATATACCCGATCATGAACGGAAATTTTGTTTTTAAACATGCGGTGACGCGTTTTCCTGAAACCATGAATGAAGCCTTAGAAAAGGCAGGAAAAACTCCAGAGGACTTAGACATGTTTATTCCACATCAAGCCAATTTAAGAATAGCACAATTCGTACAGCAACGATTCGGTTTACCCGATGAAAAAGTTTATAATAATATTCAGCGTTTTGGCAATACCACAGCGGCTTCTATCCCAATTGCGTTGAGCGAAGCGATTCAAAACGGAAAAATTAACCGCGGAGATCTCGTCTTACTTTCAGCTTTCGGTAGTGGATTCACCTGGGGATCTGTCTTATTTGAGTATTAAAAAATAATCGCATAGTTTTAAATGTGAACCATACCTCTAAAATGACATTAATCAATTCTGATTTTTGTCATTTTTTTATTCAGTTCTGCCAACTTTACCTTTGTAACTTTACATAGAAATCGAGTGAAACACTTTTCATTCTTAAAATTATACTATGGTAACTCAAGCAAAAAAAGACCAAAAACATGTTTATTTCTTTGGTGGCAGAGAAGCAGATGGAAATGAATCCATGAAAAATTTACTAGGCGGTAAAGGAGCTAACTTGGCAGAAATGGCCGGCCATCCTAAACTAAAACTTCCGGTACCACCAGGCTTTACAATAACTACCGAAGTTTGTACCTATTATTATCAGCATGACAGAACATATCCTAAAAAATTAGATAAGCAGATTCATGACGCGGTATCTAAAGTTGAGAAATTGATGGGCAAAAAATTTGGAGATGTTAAAGATCCACTTTTGCTCTCTGTACGTTCCGGAGCCAGAAAATCAATGCCAGGTATGATGGATACTGTTTTAAATATTGGTTTAAATGACGAAACGGTAAAGGGTTTAATTAAAGTCACAGGTGACGAGCGTTTCGCTTATGATGCGTATCGCCGATTGGTGATGATGTATGCAGATGTTGTGATTGAAAAAGCTGGAGGAATGGAACCGGCAAAAGGAGTTGGTATTCGCCGTATTATGGATGAAAAACTTTCACAGCTGAAAAAAGAAAAAGGTGTAGAACTCGATACAGAAATTGAAGCCAAAGATTTAAAAAAGTTGGTAAAAGAGTTTAAAGATCTTACCAAAAAACATCTAAAACAAGATTTTCCAGAAGATCCTTGGGATCAGTTGATGGGTGGTATTGGAGCGGTATTCGCCTCTTGGAACGGTAAACGGGCTATTGAATATAGAAAAATCGAAAGAATTCCTGATGAGTGGGGAACTGCCGTAAACGTTCAGGCAATGGTTTTCGGTAATATGGGCGAAGGTTCTTGTACAGGCGTTGCGTTTACCAGAAATCCTGGAAACGGAGATAATCACTTTTATGGTGAATATTTAGTAAATGCACAGGGTGAAGATGTGGTTGCAGGAATTAGAACTCCAGCACCGATTAACAATTCTTCAAAAAATGACCACAGTAAAAAATTAATCACATTAGAGAAATTAATGCCATCTCAGTTTAAAGAGCTTGATGAAATTCAAAAACGATTAGAAGGTCATTATAAAGACATGCAGGATATAGAATTTACCATTGAGAAAGGTAAATTGTACATGTTACAGTGCCGAGGCGGAAAAAGAAATGGAGTTGCCGCAGTGAAAATGGCAACGGATATGTTTAAAGAAAAACTAATTGATGCCGATACTGCCGTCATGAGAGTTGCTCCAAATCAGTTGGTTGAATTATTATTACCCATGTTCGACCCAATGGAAGAACTAAAACACAAACCTATTGCAAAAGGACTTCCGGCAGGACCTGGTGCAGCAGTCGGTAGATTGGTATTCGAGTCATCAGATGCTGTAGAGTGGGCTTCTAGAGGTGAAAAAGTAATTCTTGTCCGCGAAGAAACTTCTCCTGAAGATGTTGATGGTATGCACAAATCGCAGGCAATTATCACATCGAAAGGTGGAATGACTTCTCATGCGGCTTTGGTCGCAAGAGGTTGGGGAAAATGCTGTATCGTTGGTTGTAGTGAACTCGACATTCGGGAGCATGAAAAAATGCTCATTACAAAAGAGGGTAAAAAATTCTACGAAGGTGATTGGGTAAGTTTAAACGGAACAAAAGGCGTAATGTATGAAGGTGTTCTGGAGTTAATAGCCACCGACCTTAATGAAAATAAATCTTATCAAACCCTGATGAAATTGGTGAGTAAAGCCAAAGTATTAGGAGTGAGAACAAATGCAGATAATCCGAAAGATGCCATGCAGGCTGCCTATTTTGGTGCAGAAGGAATTGGTTTATTTAGAACAGAACATATGTTCTACGGCGAGGGAAGCGAAAAACCACTTTTCCTGTTGAGAAAAATGATCATGAGCGATTCTTTGAAAGAAAGAAAATCTGCTCTTGATGAATTGTTTAAATATGTTAAAAAAGATATTAAAGCAACTTTAGAGGTGATGGATGGCAATCCTGTAACGGTGAGATTGTTAGATCCACCTTTACATGAATTTGTGCCACATGACAAAGAAAAATTAACGGCTTTAGGAAAAGAGCTTGGAGTAAGCATGAGCATCCTCAACAGACGTATTCTTGCACTTCATGAAAACAATCCAATGTTGGGTCACCGTGGTGTTCGCTTAGGAGTAACTTATCCAGAAATTACAGAAATGCAGGTGAGAGCTATTTTAGAAGCTGCCGGCGAACTGATTAAAGATGGTAAACATGCCATGCCGGAAATAATGGTCCCTGTAACCATGGGTAAACACGAATTACGTCATCAAAAAGCGATAGTTGATCGCGTGTATGAGGAAACTTTGAAAAAATTGAAACTTAAAAAAATCGATTATCTCTACGGAACGATGATTGAAATTCCAAGAGCTGCGCTAAAAGCAGATTCTATGGCAGAAGAAGCAGATTTCTTTAGTTTTGGTACGAATGACCTGACCCAAATGTCTTTCGGTTTTTCTCGAGACGATATCGGAGGTTTCTTGCCACAATATCTTGACCTGAAATTATTACCAGATGATCCATTTGTAACCATTGACCAGAGTGGAGTTGGGGAGTTAATCAAAATTGGTGTGGAAAGAGGCCGTAAAACAAAACCAAATTTAAAAGTAGGTATTTGCGGTGAACACGGTGGAGATGCAGAATCAGTGAAATATTGCCACCGATTAGGAATGAATTACGTAAGCTGTTCTCCTTATCGCGTTCCGATCGCAAGATTGGCAGCGGCGCAAGCAGCGATAGAAGATAAAGTTTAACCGAGTAAATAACTATTAAATAATTGAAAAATGCGTCAACCGACGCATTTTTTTATTTTTTAAAAAGAGAATAATTTATGAATCTTCATCTTATTCAAATACTCCGAAGTTCTTTCCGTCAAAACTAGCAAAAACCATTGTCGGATGGGAATTCTGATGAAATATATTTCCTTGGTGATCGATTGAAATTGCACCTGCAAAACCATCGATTTCTTTTAATTCTGAGAAGGTTTTACGAAAAGCTTCCTCGATCTTCATTCCATCAGTGACACGAATTACAATTTTAGCTGCAGTTGCATTGCTTACAATATCTTCGCCAACGCCTGTGCAACTTACTCCACAGAATTGATTGGCAAAATTACCTGCTACCGTCGCAGAGTCAGAAATCCGCCCTTCCAGTTCAAAACCTTTCCCACCTGTTGATGTTGCGGCGGCAAGATGACCATTTTGATCCAGCGCCACGCAGCCTACTGTGCCTTTTCCACCAGATTTTGCTTTTTCTTCAAATTCTTTTCGTCTTTGAACTGTTTCGGTAGAATAATCAGAAAACCCGTTCTTTTTTGCATAAATTTTTGCCCCGTTGTCGCCCAAAACGCGATCATCTTCCTTCATCAAAACCTCTGCAACTTCGATAGGATTTTTAACATTTTGAATGTTAATTACGCCAGAAAACTTTTGCGTTTCTCCATTCATAAGAGAAGCGCTCATTCTAATTTTTCCGTCACTTTGAATTTGGGAGCCGGTTCCAGCGTTATACAATTCATTATCTTCTAAAAGTTTCACTGCAAAAACTACGGTTTCGGCAGCGCTGTGTTTTTCTAAATATTCAAAAGATCTTTTAGCAATAGCTTTTAGAGAATTTTGTTTTGCGACTTTTACTTTGTGACTTTGCTCACTCTCGGAAAAAAATCCGCCGTGGATAATTATTTTCATTGTTAAAATCTAATTAAATTAAGAGAAATAGAAAACGTACTAATGTACTTGTGGAATTGGATTATATTGTGAATTAACGATAGTAAGATCTTTAGTTTTAAGATCGTAATAATCATTTTGAGATAAAACATGAACGATTAAATTATCAATAGAAATCGGTTTACCCAGTTCTATATTCGTCAGGTTCGTGTCTTTTATAAAACGACCATCAACCAGAATAACAAGTCCGGAGCCAATAGCGGTCATAATATCTTTGTAAATAAATAAACCGGTATCTTCACCAAGACCAATTCCTAAGGTTCGCGGATTATTTACCACCGCTTGAAACAATCTTCCTATTCTGCCACGCTGTACAAAATGGGTATCTACAATTACATTTTCAATAAAGCCTAAACCTTGCGTCGTTTTAATTTCACCTTTTAGCAATGCTTCTCCGCTGGAGCCCTGATAAATCATATTTTCAGAGGAAGCCGCTGCACCTGCAGAAGTGCCCGCATAAATAAAATCTTCTTTCAAATATTTCATTAAAATAATATCGTGAAATCTGCTGCCGCCTAAAATGGAAGTCAAACGAAGTTGATCGCCGCCCGTAAACATTACAATATCTGCTGCTGTAGCACGTTCTGTAATCACATCACTGTTTGCCTGCTCGCGATTTTGGATATCTAAAATATTAACATTCTTCGCACCCAGAAATTCAAATGCTTTTTTGTATTCTGGTCCTACAATTTGTGGAATTTGTGAAGCGGTGGTAATAATTTCAATTACGGAATCTTCTTGTAATCTAGATTCGTTGATTATTTTTCGGAGAATTCCGCGTTCAAAAAAATTAAGATTCTTTTCAATGTTTTGGTCGTAATCGGTTTCAGAAAAACTTCCTTTATTTACTGCGCCACCGATAATCATCAATTTTCCAACTGCTTCCATATTTGCAAATTTAGAAAAAAAATACCGTTCAGCTCCTTAATTTTGACTAATGGTTTATCATTAATCCCTGAATTTAGAAAGAATAATTTGCTCACTAAATTTCTAATTGAATTATTTTTTCTCCATTTATTAAGCTTTTCTATTATCTTTGATATTAGGAAAATTAGAAAAGCACTAAAAAAAGACAGTCATTCCTTATGAAAATTGAAAAAATACAAGTTTTACGTGGTCCCAACATCTGGAGTATAAGACGCCCAAATCTAATTCAGATGCGTTTGGATTTAGAAGAAGTAGAGCATTTGCCTACCAATAAGATTGATGGATTCGGAGAGCGCTTGGAGCGACTAATTCCTTCCTTAATTACCCATCGGTGTTCGGAAGGTGTAGAAGGCGGATTTTTTCAAAGGGTTGAAATGGGAACATGGATGGGTCACGTTATTGAACATGTCGCATTGGAAATTCAGACTATCGCAGGGATGGATACGGGTTTTGGAAGAACTCGTGAAACCAAATCACCAGGCATTTATAATGTAGTATTCAGTTATCTCGAAGAAAATTCAGGTGTTTATGCTGCAGAACAATCTGTAGAAATTGCAAGGTGTCTTATAGAAGATCAGGAGTATAATATTGTTGAATGTATTCAGAATTTAAGGGAAATTAGAGAGCTTCACCGTTTAGGGCCTTCTACAGGAAGTATTGTGGAAGAAGCTGCTGCACGAAAAATACCGTGGATCAGATTAGGTCGAAACTCTTTGGTTCAGTTAGGTTACGGCGTTAATCAACAGCGTTTCCAGGCTACAATTACAGGAAAAACAAGCTCTATTGCTGTCGATATCGCCTGTAATAAAGAATTGACAAAACGAATGCTCGACGAAGCAGCAATTCCCGTTCCTTCCGGAGATCTTGTTTCTGATGAAGAAGGTTTAAGAGATGTTATCGCAAAAATTGGTTATCCGATTGTGTTGAAACCTTTAGACGGAAATCACGGGAAAGGATCCTCTATTAATGTGATGGATTTTGAAACTGCAATGGTTGGTTTGGAACATGCGCAAAATTACGGGCCAAATGTAATTGTAGAAAGGTATATCACCGGCTATGACTTTAGAATTTTGGTCATTAATCATAAAATGGTTGCGGCTGCCAGAAGAGTTCCCGCCCACGTAATCGGGGATGGAGAGCTGAACATTCAACAGCTTATAGAAAAGGAAAACCTTGATCCGCGAAGAGGTTATGGTCATGAGAAAGTTCTCACCGAAATTTCCGTTGATAAAGATACCAATGAGCTTTTAGAAAAACTTCATTATACTTTAGAAAGCGTACCTAAAAACGGAGAAATCGTCTACTTAAAATCGACCGCTAATCTTTCAACGGGTGGAACATCTATCGATGTAACCGACATGGTTCACCCCGAAAATATAACAATGGCCGAACGTGTTTCCCGAATTATTGGGTTAGATGTTTGCGGAATTGATATTATGGCAGAAAACCTGACACAACCCTTAAAGGAAAGTGGAGGAGCTATTTTAGAAGTCAACGCCGCACCCGGATTTAGAATGCATTTGGCACCAAGTGAAGGTTTGCCCCGAAATGTTGCCGCACCAGTTGTTGATATGCTTTATCCGCCGGGAAAACCTGCAAAAATTCCTATTATTGCAGTAACCGGAACTAATGGTAAAACGACTACAACAAGATTGATCGCACATATTGTAAAAAATAACGGCTATCGCGTCGGATTTACAACTTCCGATGGTATCTATATTCAAAATGTAATGCTTACCAAAGGCGACACTACGGGTCCCATTTCGGCGGAATTTGTGCTTAAAGATCCTACTGTTGAATTTGCAGTTTTAGAAACCGCTCGTGGAGGAATTTTACGCTCAGGTTTAGGATTTAATTCCTGCGACATTGGCGTTTTGACTAATATTAAAGAAGATCATTTGGGAATGAACGACATTCATAACTTGCGTGATTTAACAAAGGTTAAGCAGGTTGTAATGGATTCGGTCCGCAAAGATGGCTGGAGCGTTCTCAATGCAGACGATGAATATTCAATGAGGTTGATGCCTGAACTGGAATCAAAAATTGCGCTTTTCAGTTTGCACGAGGATAACCCTCATATGAAGAAATTTGCAAAAGAAGGTAAGATCACTTGCGTTTACGAAGAAGGTTTTGTAACCATTAAAAAAGGCGACTGGAAAATCCGTATCATCAAAGCCAATAATGTTCCTATTACAATGGAAGGTAAGGCTAAATTTATGATTTCAAATGTGCTTGCTGCCAGCTTATCAACCTATCTCTACGGTTTTGAAATTGATGATATTGCGAATTCTCTGCGCACCTTAATTCCAAGTCCTGCGCTTACTCCTGGACGATTAAATATTTTTAAATTTAAAAAATTCCAGGTTCTTATTGACTTTGCACATAATCCGGCGGGCTATGAGGCCATTGAAGATTATTTAAAGAATGTAGAAGCGACCAAGAAAATCGGTATTATTTCCGGTGTAGGTGATCGTCGTGATGAAGATATTCGAGAATGTGGAAAAATTGCCGGACGAATGTTCGATTATATCATCATTCGCAATGAGAAACATCTTCGTGGCCGAACCGAAGAAGAAATTAATGACTTGATTATTACGGGAATTCAGCAGGCAGGACGAAGTGTAAGCTATGAAAGTATCCCAAAAGAGATCGAAGCTCTTAAACACGCGATGAGTATGGCGGAAGAAGGAACTTTTATTACTGCGCTAAGTGATGTCGTGACGAACGCAATTGATCTCGTTCAGGAATATCAAAATAGGGAAATACTTGAAGAAGGAAAATTACCTATCCACTAAATTGTAGAAACTCCCCAATATTTATTCGGGAGTTTTCTATATTATATTTTTAATATTTTGTGGTCATTTTTAATGTAATTCAATCTTAATAAAGTGCGCTCTATTTTTTATTTCTCATTTATTTGTCTATTTTTGACCCCATGGAAAACTTCGTAGTTTCTGCACGTAAATACCGTCCGCAAGAGTTTGATACTGTTGTTGGGCAGTCGCATATTACAGAAACTTTAGAACATGCCATCGAATCTAATCATTTGGCGCAGGCGTTGCTATTTTGCGGTCCTCGTGGCGTTGGTAAAACAACTTGTGCGCGGATTTTAGCGAGAAAGATTAATGAGCGCGACGGTTCAACTTCTGAAGACGGTTTTGCCTATAATATTTTTGAATTGGATGCGGCATCCAATAACTCTGTAGATAATATTAGGGAACTTACAGATCAGGTTCGTTTCGGGCCACAGGTTGGTAAATATAAAATTTACATTATTGATGAAGTTCACATGCTTTCTCAGGCAGCGTTTAATGCTTTTCTGAAAACCCTGGAAGAACCTCCTGCACATGCAATTTTCATTTTAGCGACAACAGAGAAACACAAAATCATACCGACAATTTTGTCAAGGTGTCAAATTTTTGATTTTAAGCGGATAACCATTGAAGATATTCACCTTCACTTGAAAAAAATCGCTGTTGAAGAAGAAATTCTTTACGAAGATGATGCCCTTTACCTTATTGCTCAAAAAGCTGATGGTGCCTTGCGAGATGCACTTTCAATCTTCGATCGGCTCTCTACATTTTCTCAGAAAAATATTACGTTGGCTAAAGCTGCCGAAGTTTTAAACGTCTTGGATTATGAACAATATTTAGGTATTGTAGATTTAGCCCACGAAAATAAAATCGCGGAATCTTTATTGTCTTTGAATGAGATTATTAAGAAAGGATTTAATCCTCATATTTTTATTGCGGGATTAGGCAGTCATTTTCGAGATTTAATGATGTCTCAACATCCGCAGACTGTTGATTTAATTGAAGTTGGGGAGAAAACCAAATTAAGATTTGCTGATCAGAGTAAGAAATGGTCTGCACAACAATTGGTGGATGCTGTTGAGATTTGTAATCATGCAGACATCAATTATAAAAATTCAAAAAATCCACGACTTACAGTTGAAATTGCTTTGATGCAATTGTGTTCTTTGACTACAAATGGTCAAGATTCCAAAAAAAAAAATTCCTGATTTTAGCACCGCTTCTCAGTTATACTCAAAAAGTAGTTGAAGCAGAGGTAAAAGAAGCACCAAAAAATTCACCCCCAGAAAATATAGAAAGGATTCAACGAATTGTTGAAAAAAGTTCAGCACCCACTGGCACATTAAAAAAGCCCTCTAAATTCAGCATCAGTGCAGCGCTGGAAAAATCAGAAGATATTCCAGAGGTTCTAAATGCCGAAGTCAAAAAAGCTTTGCCCAGCCAGCATTTTAGTGAAACCGATTTACAAAGTGAATGGCAAAAGTTTTTAGAAGAGCTTCAGCAGCGCGATATTATTATTTACAATGCGATCAATTCGTTTGCTTTTCAGAAGAAAGACGAGAATATTATCCAGATAACATATCCATCTGAATCTGCAAAAAGCGAGTTTGAAAAAATACGTCCAGAGTTTTTCAATCATTTCATGCACAAGGTGAATCATTTTAATATTTCGTTGGAATTTAAACTGGATGGATCTATGAAAAAAGAAATCATCACCAAACGAAAGATTTTCAATAAATTTGCCGAAATAAATCCGGTTTTAAAAGATTTAGATGATCTGTTTAAACTTGACTTTAATTAAAATATAAATTTCCTTTTTTTCCATAATGAATTTACAAGATTTACAAAACACTTGGGTAGATGAGTTTCCAAAACCCTTTATAGTAGCTGGTCCATGTAGTGCGGAGAGTGAATCGCAAATGCTGGAAACTGCAAAACGAATTAAAGAATCTGGGGCGCCGGTTCCTGTTTTCAGAGCTGGAATCTGGAAACCCAGAACTAAACCAAACGGTTTTGAAGGAGTAGGTGTTATCGGTCTAAACTGGTTGAAAAAGGTAAAACAGGAGTATGGTTTTAAAACGGCGACCGAAGTTGCCAATGCGCACCACGTCGCAGCAGCTTTAGAAGCTGATGTTGATATTCTTTGGATCGGCGCGCGTTCTACAGTAAATCCTTTCACCGTTCAGGAAATTGCGGAAGCCTTGAAAGGAACTGATAAACCTGTACTTGTAAAAAATCCTGTGAATCCAGATTTAGCACTATGGATAGGAGCGCTCGAAAGACTTTTAGGACAAAATATTACTAATCTTGGCGTTATTCACCGCGGTTTTTCTACTTATCAAAAAACCAAATATCGTAATATTCCAAACTGGCAAATCGCCCTTGATTTTAAAAATCAATTTCCTAATATTCCGCTCTTAGTAGATCCTTCGCATATTTGTGGGAATCGCACAGGTTTGGCAGGTATTGCGCAAGAAGCTCTGAATGTTGGTTATGAAGGAATGATGATTGAAACGCATTGCAATCCTGATGAGGCATGGAGTGATGCTTCCCAGCAAATTACACCTGAAATTTTAGGGAATCTTATTGAGAATTTACAGGTTAGAACTTCAGATATCTCTGCTTTTGAAGGAGAAATGGGCCGTCACCGAACATTAATTTCTGATTTAGATTTTCAACTGATTGAACTTTTAGGACAGCGAATGAAAATTTCTGAAAAAATTGGAAGTTTGAAGAAAGACAATAATATCGCAATTTTTCAGCCAGAAAGATGGAAAGTTATTACCGAATATGCCAATCAAAAAGCTGATGAATCTGGTATGTCTGCTGAATTTATTGAGAAAGTGTTTAAAGCGATTCACGAGGAATCCATCGAAGTTCAAAACAGTATTTAATTTTATTTTTTTAATTTAAAGATTATCAATTCGCATTGAAAGGACTCATAACAAAATCTACCGGCAGCTGGTACCAGGTTTTAGGAGCAGAAACGGGCAGATTTTTTGAAGCCCGAATCCGCGGAAAATTTAAGCTTATTAAAACGAGATTGACCAATCCTTTGGCCGTTGGTGATATGGTGGAATTTTCCCTGGAACAAGATGACGTGGCGTGGATTACGAAAATTGAACCGCGTAAAAATTACCTTATTCGTAAATCGGTAAATCTCTCGAAAGAAGCGCATATTATTGCCTCAAATATTGATCTTGCTTGTTTTATTTTCACCTTAAAACATCCCGAAACATCATTAGGGTTTCTCGACCGATTTTTGGTGTGTTGTGAAGCGTATAACATTAAACCTTTGATTTTATTTAATAAAATGGATGTTCTTTCGGAGGAAGAAATAGATTTGACCCGTTTTATTGAAGAAATTTACGAGGAAATTGGATATAATTCTTTGGAAATATCATCATATTCTCAGTTAAATTTGGAGACGCTTCAAAATACGATAAAAGATAAAGTTTCGGTATTTTTTGGGCATTCGGGAAGTGGGAAATCTACTTTGGTAAATGCGTTACAGCCAGAACTTAACTTAAAAACATCTGAAATTTCGGGAACACATTTAAAAGGAAAACACACAACAACTTTTGCACAGATGCATTTCTGGCATTTTGGCGGGAGTGTTATTGATACTCCTGGAGTTCGGGAGTTCGCCATGATCGATGTTCAAAAAGAAGAAATTCAGCATTATTTTCCGGAAATTTTTAAAACCGGAAGAAAATGTAAATTCCACAACTGTATGCATCTTAACGAACCTAAATGCGCAGTTTTAGCCGAAGTGGAAGAAGGAAAGATTCAGGAAAGCCGATATTTGACTTATGTGAAAATCATGGAAGAGGCGGAGGAAAACAACGCACAATAAAAAACCCAGCCGAGGCTGGGTAAAAACTAATAACCATGAAAACTCAAATTAAACATGAGAATCGTAACAAATTTTACAACTTTCGTGCCAAATGAATTTAGCTGTTCTCAATGAGAATTTCCATACAAATATATAAAAGTTTTTGTACTTTTGCGCCACAATAAAACAAGAGATATGTCAGATAGAATTACATTCACCATGATCAAACCTGATGCAGTTGCAGACGGTCATATTGGTGCTATTTTAGGGAAAATTGCTGAAGCAGGATTTAAAATCAAAGCTTTAAAATTAACACAACTTACGAATGCAGATGCGAAGAAATTCTACGATGTTCACGCGGAGAGACCTTTTTATGGGGAATTGGTGGACTTTATGAGTTCAGGACCAATCGTTGCAGCAATTTTGGAAAAAGATAACGCTGTTGCGGATTTCAGAACTTTAATCGGAGCTACCAATCCAGCTGAAGCTGCGGAAGGTACCATAAGAAAAATGTTTGCTAGAAGCTTAGGTGAAAATGCAGTACATGGTTCAGATTCTGACGAAAATGCTTTATTAGAAGCTCGTTTCCATTTTGCTGGAAGAGAACTTTTTTAAGAAATAGATATAAAATCACCCTTCAATGTTCAGTTTTTGCTGAACATTTTTTTTAAGTTTAAAATAATGAAAAAATATATTTTTTTTAGTTTGATAGCGACTATGTTTGTGACACAAATCACATTCGCGCAAGTACAAATAGACAGTATAAAAACTGTGGAAAATCCCATCGAACCAGCTAAAAGATTAAATTTTGGTTTAGGTTTTGGGCTTAATTTTGTGGATGGTACGAGCATCAGCCTTTCCCCGAACTTAGTGTATAGAGTTAATGAGAGGTTTTCTCTAGGATCTGGGTTACTATTTAATTATTCAGCAATTAAAGATTTACAGAAAACGACAACGATCGGTGCCAATGTTTTGGGCAATTATTACCCTGTACAAAAATTATTAACCACAATAGAGTTTGCAGAAATGTATGTTGACCGAGAAATAATCTATACGAACACGAACGATAATTTCTGGGATTCTGCCTTATTTTTGGGCGCTGGTTATCAGATTACGCCAAAGATTTCAGTAGGAGGAAAATATAACCTCTTGTACGATAAAGATAAAAGTGTGTACAGCAGCCCATTTGTACCTTTTGTGAATATTAGTTTTTAGTATTAAATTCAACAGTAACAAAGAAAGTCCCGATGTGGGACTTTCTTTGTTTTAGAGATTATTTATTTATAAAATTACGTACATCTTATATTTTCAACAGTTCTATTGTTCTTTCTGGATTTTCCGAGGAAAAGACTGCATTTCCAGCGACTAAAACATCAGCACCTGCCTCAAAAAGTTTCGCTGCATTGTCTAGATTTACGCCGCCGTCAACTTCAATTAAAGCGGTGGAATTGTTTGATAGTATTAAATCTTTTGTTTCGGCGATTTTCTTGTATGTATTTTCAATAAATTTCTGTCCGCCAAATCCAGGATTTACACTCATTAATAAAACCAAATCGACATCAGCAATAATATCTTCTAAAAGCAAAACAGGAGTTGAAGGATTTAAAACTACACCTGCTTTTGCACCTTTATCTTGAATTAAATTAATGGTTCGGTGCAGGTGAACGCACGCTTCATAATGTACAGAAACAAGATCTGCTCCCAGCGCAATAAACTCCTCCACATATTTTTCTGGCTCCACAATCATCAAATGCACATCGATGAATTTTTCGGCGTACTCTTTCACAGTTTTCATGATCGGAAAACCAAATGAAATATTAGGAACAAAGCGACCATCCATTACATCAACATGCATCCAGTCGGCCTGCGAACGGTTGAGCATTTCGATATCTCTTTTTAGATTTCCAAAATCTGCAGAAAGTAGGGAAGGAGCAATTAATCGTGTTTTCATGATATTATTTTAGCTTTTTCAATGTTGTATTTGGTCTCTAATTTTCTAATGATATTTTAAATTCATCTTTGGGTCAATTTTCAGTAAAGATTCGTAGATTAGATCGATGACGTGAGCGACATCGTCCTGAGAAACCATCTCTACGGTAGTGTGCATGTATCGTAAAGGCAGCGAAATCAGCGCCGAGGGCACTCCGCCATTAGAATGGGCGAAAGCATCCGTATCGGTTCCTGTTGCGCGGCTGGAAGCGGCTCTTTGAAAAGGAATGTCTTTTTCTTTTGCAGTCTGCACAATGAGTTCCCGAATATTGTGATGTACGCTTGGTGCGAAATAAATCACTGGTCCTTCTCCACATTTTTGATCGCCTTCTTTCTTTTTCTCAATCATTGGGGTAGAGGTGTCATGAGTAACATCAGTAATAATCGCAATATGGGGTTTAATAGTATCTGCAATCATATCTGCACCGTATAAACCTACTTCTTCCTGAACTGAATTAGTAATGTAAAGTCCGAACGGCAATTTGCTTTTATTTTGTTTTAAAAGTCGGGCGACTTCGGCAATCATAAAACCACCAATTCTGTTGTCAAGTGCGCGCGAAACAAAATACTTCTCGTTGAGCTGAAAAAATTCATCCGGATAGGTAATCATTGTTCCAATGAAAACTCCTAATTCCTCAACTTCTTTCTTACTAGATGCTCCAAGATCAATGAATATATTTTCAAGTTTCGGCACCGGTTCGTCTGAATTTACACCACGAGTGTGAATTGCAGGCCAGCCGAAAACGCCTTTCACAATACCTTTTTCCCCATGCAAATGAACTACTTTTGACGGCGCAATCATCTGATCAGATCCACCATTTCTGATGACATAGATTAAACCTTCATCTGTGATATAATTCACGTACCACGAAATTTCGTCGGCATGAGCTTCAATTACGACCCGGAATTCGGCGTCAGGATTTATAATGCCGTAGCAGGTTCCGTAGTGGTCAATTTCAATTTTGTCAACATACGGCTTCAGGTAATTCATCCATATTTTTTGGCCGTTATGTTCGTAACCAGTTGGCGATGCGGTGTTTAAATATTCTTCTAAAAACTTTAGAGATTTATTTTCAAATTTCATATAAAAGGAATGACTTTTGTTAGACTAAATTTTGATTTTATAGAAGGTAAAAATAATGATTTTTAATAAACCAGTCTTACTATTTCTCCTGTTTTTCGGACTTTGTTTAAATGCTCAGCAGGAAATAGTTAAAACAAAACCCATCAGTGAGTATCCGCCAGAACTGCTGAAAACCGATCAACTTGGCAACAAATATTACTACGATCAAAGCCAAAAGGCCAGAATCTACGAAATTGATGGTGAAAATGTTGTCGTAATGGACGAACTTATTTTACTAAATAAGCCGAAGTTTAACAATCAGTTAGATCAGAACTATTATTATTTTCTCAACAAAAAACTCAATCGGGTCTACCCACTTTTTTTGACTGCTTTAGAGCAATACGAAGATATTCAGGATGAAATGATCCAGATGGATGAAAAATCACAGAAAAAATATTTAAATGAGCGCCAGCAAAAGTTAGCTGATGAATATGAACTTCAGTTGCGCGATCTTACTACAACTGAAGGGAGGGTTTTTGCAAAATTAATGAACCGCGCAACTGGTAAAACCGTGTATGATATTATTAGAGAACTTCGTGGTGGCTGGAGTGCTTTCTGGTGGAATGTGAAAGGGAATATTGCTGATGTCAGCATCAAACAACCCTACGATCCTCATAAAGACCGCAGCGACGAATTTATAGAATCTTTATTGCAACATAACTGGAATAGTGGTTACTTGCAGCCTTATCCAGGATATTTAAGTTTTAAAGTAAAGAAATAATATGAATAAATCTTTGAAAAATTCATTGGTGCTTTTGGCATTGTTGAGTTTTAATCTGGCATACTGCTGGGGAACTACGGGACACCGTGTAATTGCTGACATTGCAGAAAATCATCTTTCAACGAAAGCGAAAAGGCAATTAAAAAAAATGATCGGTGATCAGAAATTGGCATATTGGGCAAACTGGCCAGATTATATAAAATCTGATACCACGGGAGTTTGGAAACCAACAGAGCAGTGGCATTACGTAAATGTAAGCTCACAATCTAATTTAAAGCAGTTTTCCGATACTTTAAAAGTTCAGGATGGCCCAAATATTTACACCCAAATACAAACGCTTTCTAATCAAATAAAAGATAAAAAAACATCACCGCAAGATCGCGAGATTTCCTTGCGTTTTCTTATTCACCTCATGGGAGACGCTGCTCAGCCAATGCATGTGGGACGTTTGGAAGATTTAGGAGGTAACAGAATTAAACTCAAATTTTTTGGAGAAAATACGAACTTACATTCGTTATGGGATACCAAGCTGGTAGATTTTCAAAAATATAGCTACACCGAATTCTCAAGAGTTTTAGATGTGAAATCAAAAGATGAAGTGAAATTAATTCAGATGGGAACTTTAGAAGATTGGCTATATGACAGTCATAAAGCAGCGAATAACATCTATGCAAATACCAAAGCAGAAGGTTCTTACTCTTATGATTACAATTATAAATTTGAACCTTTGTTAGAAAGACAGCTACTTTACGGCGGACTGCGATTGGCTAAGATGCTGAACGAAATTCTATAAATATTTCTTTTTAAGCACTTCAAACACAACCTTATCAACAGGTAATAAAAATGGATTTTCTTCTTCGCTGAGGGAAATCCATTCTATTTTTTCAATACAAGGATCCATAATGAGGAGCTCTTTTTCATCAATCATTTCTGCTTCATAATAGATACTTAAAAGTTGTTCATTATCGCGAAACTTGGACACAATAAAATCTTCTTGCGTGTAAAGATGAGTGATATTTTTTACTTTAATGTTGAGCTCTTCATCTAATTCGCGTTGAAGACATTCGATAACACTCTCACCGAATTCCAACCCTCCACCAGGAAATTTTAACAGTTGTTGGCCCACGTATTCTTCGTGCAAAGCAAGAATTTTATTGTCTTTTAGAATGGCTACATAAACGCGAACGTTAATTTTATCAATCATTGGTATTTTTTCTATAAAAACAAAGTTAGTAATTTATGACTTACACTTTTTGAGGCATTTTATAAGCATTAATCATTTCCCGTTTTCCAGGTGGGCCAGCTTTTTTTTCCACTTTAAAATTTAAATCTTGTAGAATTCTACGAACGCTTCCTTTCGAAGAGTAAGTCGTTAATAATGCACCATCAGCCATTTTATTTGCGACCATTTCAAAAAGAGGTTTTTCCCATAAATCAGGTTGTACGCGCGCACCAAAGCAATCAAAATATACCAGATCGATCAACTTCATATTAAGTTTGGGTAGATCGAAAAAATCGTTTTTATATTTGGTTAAGATAAAATTGGGAATAATTTCTAGAGGTAAATTCCATTCTGCATCATGGATTTTGTAATAGGAATCTTTTACGAGATCAAGTTCGAAAAATGAACCGTAATCTAAAATTTCAAGTTCATCTTTGTTTACGGGATATTTTTCTATCGCGTAATAGTGAATCGTATGATTTTTATCAGTTTTCATAAATTCATTAATTGTGACCAAAACATTAAGACCTGTTCCTAAACCCAGTTCTAAAATATGAATATCATAATTATCTAATAATATTAATCCATTATCAATAAAGACATGTTGAGCTTCTTGAAGGGCGCCATGCTGTGAATGATAGCTTTCATTTAAATCATTGATATATAATGTTTTACTACCATCAGAGGTTGTTTTTATTTCCCGTTTCATGCTAATTTTTTCCAAAATTAATTTAAAATTTTGAAATTTAAAAAATTATATTAAATTTGTAGAACATCAACAAAAATTTTAAAAATGATAATTCAAAAATCTACTAATCCTAGAATTTCTACTTTTGATCCTAACAATTTTGCGTTTGGAAATACATTTATAGATCACATGATTATCTGTGAATATGAAGACGGGAAATGGGGTGATGTGAAGCTTGTTCCTTATGGACCACTTCCTTTTTCTCCAGCGATGATGGGAGTAAATTATGGTCAGGCTTGTTTTGAAGGTATGAAGGCTTACAAAGATAAAGATGGTGATATCTTTCTTTTCAGACCAGAAAAGAATTTTGCACGTATAAATAAATCTGCAAGCCGTTTGGCAATGCCAGCAGTTACGGAAGAAATGTTTTTAGAAGGTTTGAAAGCTTTGGTAGATTTAGACAGAGACTGGATTCCTTATGGTGAAGGAAACTCTCTTTATATTCGCCCCTTGATTTTCGCTACAGAAGAAGCATTGAAAGCAAGAATTGCCAATAAATATATGTTTGCAATTGTAGCAACACCAGCGAAAAGTTATTATTCTGAGCCTGTATCTGTGAAAATATCTGATTATTATTCCAGAGCCGCGAACGGTGGAGTAGGTTTTGCAAAAGCTGCGGGTAATTATGCTGCCGCTTTTTATCCGACCAAATTGGCAAATGATGAAGGTTACGAGCAAATTATCTGGACTGATGATTCTACCCACGAGTATTTTGAGGAAAGTGGAACGATGAATGTTTTTGTGAGAATTAATGATACGATTTATACGCCGCCAACTTCTGAAAAAATATTAGATGGAATTACGCGCGACAGTTTTATTAAACTTGCTGAAAAAAGAGGAATCGAATTAAAAGTAGAACCGATATCAGTGAAAACAGTAGTCGAAGCTCATGAAAATGGAACTTTAAAAGAGATTTGGGGCGTTGGAACTGCTGTAGTAACAAGTGTTTTTAAAGCAATTGGTTATAAAGGTAATAAACTTGAACTTCCAAAATTAACGATGGAGGAAAGTTTCGCATTGACTCTACAAAAAGATTTGGTTGATATACAGACAAATAATGCTGAAGATCCATTTGGTTGGAGATATAAAGTTGAGCCGAAACTTTAATATTTAGGCTATATTTTTTAGATATTTAGAAACTGGGAATCGAGGTTCCCAGTTTTTTGTTTTAGCATCTAAATCGAAATGCTTATTTTCGCAGAAGTTTTATGAAGCCTGTTATTTTACTTTGTTTATTTGCTTTGGTAGGATGTATTAAACATACACCTTCCTATTCGCCTGCGGGGAAATCCCTAAGTCAGGAAGATTTACAAACTTCCCGAGAGCGGACTAAAATGCTGAATCTTTTAGAAAAAAGTCAGATTGAAGATTGGATAAAATCTCAGGCAGAAAATTATGAAGCGACCAGTTCAAATTACTGGATAAACGTAGGAAATTTACACGATCGGTCCAGAAAGACAAATGGTGAAATAATTTCATATCAATATGAAATTTACGATTTTGATTGGGTCAAACTTTATGATGATCCAATAAAAAATATAAATGTGACATTTGGGCGTTTCGAAGAATTAAAACCAATAGAAGATGCACTTCGCTATATAAATAAAGGCGAAGAAGTAATACTTCTGATTCCATCTGCACTGGGTTACGGCGCGGTTGGTGATGGTGATCGAATTTCTACTGATATGCCGCTTATTATTAAACTTAAAGTATTGTAAAATATGATAAAAAAAAATTTATTAATCGCATTAGCAGCGATATCACTCACAAGTTGCACCCCAATTTATAAAAAAATGAATGTAGACAAAGAAACTTACGCAGGCTTAAAAGATGGCCTTTACGCCAATTTCCAAACTTCTAAAGGAAATATGATCGTACAATTAGAAGATAAAAAAGCACCAGTTACGGTCGCTAATTTTGTCGGATTAGCCGAAGGTAAAATCGATAACAAAGCAAAAGGAAAAGGAGTTCCTTTTTATGACGGAACTATTTTCCACCGTGTGATCAAAGATTTTATGATCCAAGGTGGCGATCCAAAAGGTACTGGAATGGGCGATCCGGGTTACAAATTCGAAGATGAAAAAAATGACCTAACACATTCCGGAAAAGGAATTTTGTCAATGGCAAACTCAGGTCCGAATACAAACGGTTCTCAATTTTTCATTACTGAAATTGCAACGCCGTGGTTAGACGGTAAACATACGGTCTTCGGTAAAGTAATTGACGGAATTGAAGTAATTGATACAATCGCAAACGTGGAAAAAGGCCCACAGGATAAACCAAAAACCGATGTCGTCTTGGAAAAAGTATCTGTTTTTACGAAAGGCGATGAATATAAATCTTATGACGCAGCCAAAATCTTCAATGAAGGAAAAGGTAAAATCAAAGAGAATAACAAAGCAATTCTAGAGAAAATAGAAGCTGATAAAAAGGAAAAAGCAGAGGAATTTGCTTCCAATCAACAAAAAATGGTTGATGATTTAAAAGCGGGAATGCAATCAACACCTTCTGGACTTTATTATAAAATTACAGAATCTACTGAAGGAAGAAAACCAAAAGTAGGAGATGATGTTTCTGTACATTATGCTGGTAAACTGGTTGACGGGACGGAATTTGATTCTTCTTTTAAAAGAAATGAGCCTATTGAAATCCCTATTGGAGTTGGACAGGTTATTAAAGGTTGGGACGAAGGAATACTTCTGTTGAACGAAGGAGAATCTGCTACATTGCTAATTCCATCTGAATTAGGTTATGGTGCAAGAGGCGCTGCCGGTGTAATTCCACCAAATGCTTGGCTTATTTTTGATGTTCAGCTTGTAAAGATTAATTCTGCAGCCACAAAATAGAATATTTTTTGGTATTTATTTACCCAAATTTAATAAACACTCCAAATTTTTGGAGTGTTTATTTTTTGTAGAAACTCAGCTTCATTGTTGGGAAATATCAAATAGTTTGATTGTTATGCTCATCAAAAATATTTTCCGGTCACCATTTTTGACAATTACTTAATTGTTAAATATTTTAACATTTTCGTAAACAGAGGTATAATATTTAACAGTTCCGGCACTAAAACGAATTATATTTAATAAAAGGGTGTTTTCACTGTATATTATCAAAGTTGATTAGCCGTAACTTCGTAAAAACAAAAAACATCGATATGAAAAAGAAATTTACTTTTGCAATTTTACTTGCATGGGGCATTTTTATGAATGCTCAGGTCGGAATAAACACAACGACACCCAACGGAGCAACTGTTTTAGACATTCATTCTAATGAAAAAGGAATTCTAATTCCTAAACTTACTGATGCAGAACGGGATGCGAACCTTGCCGACAACAATCCCGCGACAGTTCCACCTGCAGGAGTTGTTAATCCAGCTTTAAGTGAAGGAACGCTTATTTTCAACACCACAACCAATGCTTTCCAATATTGGGATGGTACTTTGTGGAAACAATTATTTGTTACATCATCTTCTCTTGCAGGCAATGATGGCGTAGTAAAAATTAATTCTGGAGCAGGCGGAGTTAAGCCGTCGTATTCACTTAATCATAGTGGTAATTCATACGGACCTAAAGTACAGGTTTTGTATAATACACCATTAATTTTTGCCCCATCACCGACAACCAGTTGGCCCGAAACCTCTATTCCATTTCCAGGAAATACAAGCACTATTTATCAAGGAACTACACCTGCTACACAAAGGTGGAGAGAGAATCCTGTACCAGGTCAAGTTCACGTCTGGAGGGTGATAACAACTGTAACTCCAGGTGACAATGCCACAGGCTCCGTGCGGGCAATTTTCGAAAATCCTGACTCCGGTTTTAATGTTACATCTGTTCAGGTAATCCCTGGTGGATCAAAGGATGCAGGAAATACGCTAACTTTTTATTTTTATACTATTGCGGATCCTGATAGTCTTGCGCCAGGTGCTGGATATCAATTATTTGTTCAATCAGATATTTCTGTTACTCTCACCGTTGAATCAATCACAAGAATATCATTATTCAAGGATTAAATTTTTATACTGCAAAACACAAATGAGGGAAGTGCATCTTTGATGCACTTTTTTTATGTTATTTCTTATTTTTCTGTTCTACTTACTAATAACTACGTAATACCAATTAATAGGGTTATTTTACTTAATGATTAATGCCAGATAAATTCTATATTTGATAAACAAAAATATTGCTATGGCACATTTATACCAGTTAGGTTTTTGCGGAAAATATTTTTTGTAATTAAAAAATTTCTCACACGTTAAATTTTTAAATTTCAAAAAAAGCTAACAATTGGGTGAATACTAATAACCAGTACAAGCGAAAGTAGAAACTTTGCACTCCGAGATTGATTAGAATTTTTTAATAGTAAAGATTAAAAAAGCGTGAAACATTGAGAACGATTGAAGGTGCATTTTACGATGCGCCTTCTTTTATACAATTTTTTCTCCGCAAATTTTACAAAATCTTGAGTCATCATCGATATCATTATTTCCGCAACGGTCGCAAAATTTACCTATTTCCTGTCTTTTATTTCGCATTTCTGCCGTTACAATTCCGGTCGGAACAGCAATTATAGAATAACCAGCCAACATCAAAAGTACAGAAAGAAACTTGCCCAAGGGTGTTCCCGGTGAAACATCACCATATCCAACCGTAGTTACGGTCACAACCGCCCAATAAACGCTTTGGGGAATACTTTCAAATCCTTCTCGGTGACCTTCAACCATGAACATCATCGAACCTACGATTACTGAAAATATCATTAAAAATAAAAGGAATATATAAATTTTTCTGGAGCTGTTTCGTAAAGCTCTAACAATGAAGTAACCGTCATTCATGAAATCCATTAAATTCATGATTCTAAAAATTCGCAGCATTCTTAACATCCTGATAATAAGGAAATACTTCGTAATGGGAATGAAAAGACTAAGATAAAAAGGAAGAATAGCCAAAAAATCAATAATACCGAAAAAGCTGAAAATATATTCTTTTTTGTTCCTTAATGTTATAATCCGAAGTGCATATTCAATAGTGAAAATTACAGTGATAGCAACTTCTACAATTACAAATATAACATGAAGTTTTGCGTCGTAAACCTCTACACTTTCCATCATCACGATGAAGGTACTTAGCAAAATAAGAAACAACAACATGATGTCAAACAGTTTTCCTAATTTGGTGTCTGACTTAAAGATGATCCGGAAAAGCTGGCGTTTCCATTTCGTTCTTTCGGGGATAAAATTATGTTCTCTTTCCATTTTTCCTATCGTTCCAATTAAAATTAATCGCTAAATTCGCTACAAACATAATAAAATGACAGTAGATGAAGTAATTGGTGAGCTGGAAAAAACAATTCCTTTAGCACAGGCTGAAGATTTTGATAATGTTGGACTGCTTTGTGGAAGTCCTGCGCGAGAAGTTTCCGGAATATTAGTTTGTCATGATGCGTTGGAAAATGTGGTGGAAGAAGCAATTAATAAAGGTTTAAATTTAATCATCACTTTTCATCCTATCATATTTTCTGGATTAAAAAGCATCACGGGAAAAAATTATGTCGAAAAAACGATTCTGAAAGCAATAGAAAATAAAATTGCTATTTATGCCGTTCACACAGCGTTCGACAATGATTACTTTGGTGTAAATTTCAGAATCTGTGAAGAACTGGGGCTCATTAACCAAAAAGTTTTGATGCCGACCTCCCAACAACTTCGGATTTTAGAAGTTTTCGTTCCGAAAGATAATGCGGAGGCGGTTAAAAATTCTTTATTTGAAGCCGGTGCAGGAAATATCGGATTTTATGATGAATGCAGTTTTTCAATTCCGGGGCAGGGTACATTCCGTCCAAAGGAAGGCGCTAATCCATTTTCCGGAGAAGTAGGTTTACGCGAAAATTCTGATGAAGTTTTACTTTCAGTTGTATTTGAAAGCCATAAGCAGCGAAATATCGTAAAAGCGATGAATCTTACACATCCTTATGAAGAAGTTGCGCATCAGATCATTAAAATTGAAAATGATAATCAATACTTAGGTTTAGGGAGATATGGTGATTTGAAGGAAGAACTAGAAGAACATACTTTTCTGAATTTCGTTAAAAATAAATTTAATTTAAAGGTTATTAGACATTCAGACTTTGTAGGAAAAAAGATAAAGCGTGTAGGAGTTCTGGGTGGAAGCGGTGCGAGTGGTTTGGAAGCAGCAATTTCTTCGGGATGCGACGCTTATCTTACCGGCGATTTAAAATATCACGATTTTTTCCGGAGCGAAGGTCAAATACTCTTGTGTGATATCGGCCATTTTGAATCTGAACAATTTGTAACTGAGCATTTAGTTGAAATTTTATCACAAAAATTCACTACCTTTGCCATCTCAAAATCTACTGAGAAAACCAACCCTGTAAACTATTTTTTATAAAATATGGCAAAGAAAATTGTAGAAATTTCCGTTGAAGAAAAACTAAGAGCATTATACGATCTTCAAATTATTGATTCTCGATTGGATGAAATTCGCAGCACACGCGGTGAATTGCCGATCGAAGTTGAAGATTTAGAAATCGAGATTGAAGGTTTGGAAAAACGAGCAGAGAAATTCCAAAGTGAGATTAAACTTCAGAATGATGAAATCAACAACAAAAATGAAGTTATTAATTATGCTAAATCTTTGATTGAAAAATATAAAGCTCAGCAGGATAACGTACGGAATAATAAAGAATTCGAATCTTTAGAAAAAGAAATAGAATTCCAGGATTTAGAAATTCAGTTGTCTGAAAAGAGAATCGGCGAATTCGGCGCGAAAATCGGTCACAAGAACGAAACTTTGGAAGAATTGACAACTAAAATCGAAGAATTAAAGAACCACTTGAAATTTAAAAAAGAGGAGCTTGAAAATTTGGTTTCTGAAACTCAAAAAGAAGAAGACTTTTTACTTGGAAAATCTGAAGAATTTGCAAAGAAAATCGATGAGCGTTTGTTGGCTTCTTATCACAGAATTAGAACGAGTTCACCAACTGGTCTGGCTGTCGTAGGATTAGAAAGAGGCGCTCCAAAAGGGTCATTCTTTACACTTCCTCCCCAAAAACAAATGGAGATTGCGCAACGTAAAAAAATCATCATTGATGAGCATTCAGGAAAAATCTTGGTTGACGACGATATGGTGAACGAAGAAAATGAAAAAATGAAAGATATTATTAAATTTTAATAATTTCTAAAATATAAAAAACCGGATTGAATTTTCAGTCCGGTTTTTTTATAAAATTTTCAGGAAATTTCTGCACGTTCCAGAAAAGATTTTATCCGATTCATTGCTTCCTTTAAATCCTTTTCCGCAGCGGCATAAGAAAAGCGCACACAATTAGAATTGCCAAATGATACGCCACCAACTGAGCCCACGTGGGCGTTTTCCAGTAATAACATAGCGAAATCATCAGAATCTTTAATAAATGTTCCGTTGATTGTTTTACCGATATAATAGGAAATATCTGGAAAAAAGTAAAAGGCGGCTTTCGGATAATTTACCTTAAAACCTGGAATTTCCTTCATTAATGAAAATACAATATCCCGTCTTTTTTTAAATTCATCGATCATATAACCATAATTAGACGGATCAGTTCTTAGGGCAGTAATCGATGCCTTTTGTGCCATGGTATTAGCACCACTTGTCATTTGTCCTTGAATTTTTTCACATGCTTCTGCCAGCCATTTCGGACAGGCGGAATACCCAATTCGCCAGCCTGTCATTGCAAATGCTTTCGACATTCCGTTGATCACTGCTGTTTGTTCGTAAACTTGAGGAAATTCAGCAATAGAAGTGTGTTTACCTTCGTAATTTATAAACTCGTAAATCTCGTCGGAAATAATGGTAATCTGCGGGTATTTAGCAACTACATTCGCAATTGCTTCTAATTCCTCATAAGTATAATAACTCCCCGAAGGGTTGCACGGCGAACTGTAGAGTAGTGCTTTTGTTTTTGGTGTTATTGCTTGTTCAAGTTGTGCAGCCGTGATTTTAAACTCAGTTTCAATACTGGTTTGAACCACGATTCCGATTCCGCCCATCATCTTCACCATTTCTTCGTAGCTCACCCAAAATGGCGCGGGTAAAATGACTTCATCACCATCATTAATAATAGAAGCAAGCACATTTAGAATTGCTTGTTTTGCACCGTTAGAAACGCAAATCTGCGAAGGTTCATATTTTAAATGATTATCGCGCAATAATTTTTCGCAAACTGCCTCACGAAGATCCATAAAACCAGGAACTGGCGAATAATGGCTAAAATTATTATTAATTGCTGCAAAAGCGGCATCTTTAATATCATCAGGAACATCAAAATCAGGTTCACCCAAAGTTAAGCTGATGACATCAATTCCGGCAGCTTTCATTTCCCGAACTTTATTGCTCATCACAAAAGTCTGAGAGAAACTGAGCCTTTGCAGGCGGTCAGAAAATTTATTCATATATTTTTTATAGTAGATCAAAGTTAATTTTTTAGTTTGAAGCTGCAAAAGGAAATTCTTCAGAAAAGCTTTCTTACTTTTGTAGCAAATAGGTCTAAATGTCGGTAGAATTACTAGAAAAATATTTCCCCAATCTTTCTGAAAATCAAAAAAAACAGTTTGCTCAACTTGAAGAACTTTATGAGGAATGGAACGAGAAAATTAATGTCATCTCCCGCAAGGATATGGATTCGTTGTATGAAAAGCATATTCTACATTCGCTCGGGATTGCAAAGGTCATGGAGTTTGAGCCGCGAACAAAAGTCCTCGACATCGGTACAGGTGGCGGGTTTCCGGGAATTCCCTTAGCGATATTATTTCCAGAAGTGCATTTTACTTTAATAGATTCTATCGGAAAGAAAATTACGGTGGTGAAAGAAGTTAGTGAAACAATTGGTTTACAAAATGTGACCGCTATTCATGGGCGAGCAGAAGAACTCAAAAGGAAATTTCATTTTGTGGTCAGCCGTGCAGTTACGCAAATGCCTCTTTTTTTAAGCTGGCTAAAAGGAAAATTTGAAAAAGACCAGTTTAACAGAAAACATAATGGCGTTCTTTATCTGAAAGGTGGCGACTTAACTGAAGAATTGTCTAGCTTAAAAACTGAACTTTTTCCACTTCAAAATTATTTTGAAAATGAATTTTTTGAAACCAAAAAAGTAGTATATTTATCTTCCGAAAATTTTTCTTCCTAATTTCCTGGATCATTTCATTTATAAGTGTTTTTTTAGTAAAAATTTCAGCTTATGAAAAATTCTCTACATATTACTTTGATTTTTCTATTGCTGTTAAGCTTTTTGAGATGTAATGATCGTGAGGAGAAAGATTATATCAACAGTGCTGAAGCCGTGAAAATTGACAGTGTGAAAATCGCTCAGGATTCCATGGATGTTTTTACCATACAAACCATTCGAACTTATTCTGAATTTAGTTCGAGTTGTGAAGGGTTTTATGGATATGACTATATTTATGTAGATGATTTTACGCGTAAGGTCACCTCTTATAAATTCAGCACCAAAGCTTCTTGTGGTGATAAAAAAACGCATTATTCTCAAATTAATTTTCGGCCGCAACAGCGCGGAACATATGTTTTTAAATTCTATAAAGGCATAGATTCCTCTGGAAATCCATTATGGATCGAAAAAATGATTACGGTTCAGTGAAAAATATTTTTTTTCAATCTTTTTCTACTCTAAGCGCGATATCTTTATCACAATAAGATGATTGTATTTTTTAATTCCTTATTTTTAATATTTTAAGAAATGTCAATTCTATTGAAAAAAAATAGAAATTGAAAATCGTTTACTATAAAGACGTACTAATTTATTTACATGAAATTTCTCAATAAAGTAATAGCTAATCTGCTGGAGCAGAATTCAGACTTATCAAAATTTACAATCATTTTACCGGGAAAGAGACCGGTTGTTTTTATTAAGAAAATTCTGAAAGAAAAGCAGTATTCTGGCATGCTTCCGGATTTTTATACCATCGAAGATTTAATTGTAAAAATAGCGGGTAAACAGCCCGTGCAGGGAATTGCACTTTGGCTTTTCGCGTTTGAAGTATATCGTGAAATTCATCCATCTGAAGATTTTGCCAGTTTCTTAAAATGGTTTCCAACCGTGTTGAAAGATTGGGATGATATTTTAAAATTCTCTGACTCTGACAAAGCCGTTTTAGAATATATGTTTGATGAAGAACGCATAAAAAACTGGTCTGAAAACTTAGGTGATTCTGAAGATTTACCAAGACGAAAATATCTGAATTTTTGGCAAAAGATGAGTCATTTTTTACCCATTTTAAAACAAAAACTTACTGAAAAGAATTGGGCAACTTCGGGAATGATTCACGAAATTTCGAAAAGTGGAGTCGAAAAATTTGCGCAGAAAACAAGCAAAGAATTCGTCTTTTGTGGATTTAATGCATTTACCAAAGTTGAGGAGAAGTTGGTAAGAAATCTCTTGCAATGGGATAAAGCACAGTGTTTTTTTCAAGCTGACGAATATTACATTAATGATTTGAGGCAAGAATCGGGGAAATTTCTCCGAACGATAAAAACTTGGAAAGAATTTAATGAAAGCCGGGTTTTTAACTGGATTGAAAGTGATTTTAAACAGGACAAAAATATAAAAGTGTATGAAGTTTCTGGAAATATTACGCAGGCAAAAGTTTTACCAGATATCTTTAAAGAAATCGACGATAAAAATCTTTCAAATACTGCTGTTGTACTTTTAGATGAAAACTTATTACCAACCTGTTTGGATGCTTTAAGCGGAGTGAATTTTCTTAATATTACCATGGGTTTTCCGTTGAAAAATCTGAATTTCAGCAATGCCATGAAGCAACTCTTTTATTTACAAAAGCAGTTAGAGAAAAATAATTCTTCTTATTATTACAATGATGTTCTTTCCGTTTTAGAAGAGCTTCCAAATGCGGAAAATGATCAACAAATTATTCAGTTTTTTAAGGAGAAAATTGAAGAGAGAAATATTGTATACATCAGTAAAAATCAGTTCAAAGACCTTTTAAAAGAACTTTCGTATTTCAAGTTATTTGAAAAACCTGTAAACGTAAATGAGTTTTTAGATGACCTGATTTTGTTCTGTTATGAATTAAAATTCCGCGATTTGGATGATATTTTATATGAAAACATTTCGCATTTCGAGAAGAGTTTTAAGATTATTAAAAATCAACTATCACCCTACACATTTGAGGTAAAAATGGACACCTTGGAAGTGTTGATTAACCAGCTTGTAAATTCCGAAACCATAGATTTCCAAGGCGAACCGCTACAAGGTTTGCAGGTGATGGGTTTGCTGGAAACCCGTCTACTTAATTTCGAAAATATTATTTTATTGTCTGCAAATGAAGGGAAACTTCCGCTAGGAAATTCTCAAAACACCTATTTACCTTTTGATGTTCGGCAGCATTTTGATTTGCATACCTTTCTGGAAAACGACAGTATTTACGCCTATCATTTTTACCGCTTGATTCAGGATTCTAAAAATGTACATTTACTTTTTAATGCCTTAAGTTCTGGCGTAAATACAGGTGAGAAAAGCCGCTTCATTACCCAACTTGAGATCGAAGATAAGCATCATACCATCGAGCATATTATCATTGAAAATTCTTCTGAACCCATTAATAAAGAATCGATTCAAATTGAAAAAACACCTGCTGTCTTAAAGAAACTGGACGAATGGAAAAACCGGGTTTCAGCTTCTCATTTAACCTCATTTATTTATAATCCTATTGATTTCTATTTAACCAAAATATTAGGAACTCGGGAAACCAGTGAAATAGAAGAGGAGTTGTCTCAGCGTAGCTACGGAAACCTGGTTCATTATTCCTTACAAATCATTTACGAAAAATTAGTTGGTAAAAATTTGGTTCCCAGCGATTTAGAATTATCATCTGCCCAAATCACGGAAGTTGTTAATACTGCAATCATCAAGATGAATCATCAGCCTGATTTTTATGAAAAAGGCATGAACTATATTCATAAATCAATTGCTGAAAGGGTAGTGCGCACCATAATTAATTTTGATCTCGATTTGATCAAAAAAGGCAATACTTTAGAAATTATAGGAATAGAAGAAAGGTTTGAAAACATACCATTTTTCCTGGATGAAGAAAAAACAGATCAGGTATTATTTTATGGTTTTATTGATCGAATTGACCGTTTAAATGGTCAACTTAGAATTATCGATTACAAAACAGCTAAGACGAAAAACTTAGCAATTGTGCTTCCAAAAAAAGAAGAAGATCAGGAAAAGCTCGAAAATCTTTTCTTTAGAGATGATTTTAAACAAGCGCTTCAGCTCTGCATTTATGCATACGCAGCAATACATTCGGCAGAGATTGTTGATAAGCATGTGCAATGCGGAATATGGAGTTTTGCAGAAGCGAATCAAGGCGTTCAAATTCTTAGTATTTTTGAAGAAAATGAACTATCTGATAAGCTGCTTGAACAACCTATGAAATCGGTGCAGAATTTAATTCTGGAAATCCTTAATCCGGAGAAGTATTTTGTAGAAGTAGTAAAAGCTTCTTGGTAAAAAAAAACCTTCAACTTGTGTTGAAGGTTTTTGTGTATCTCTAAAAGGCATTAATACCGGTAATATCCATTCCTGTAATCAGAAGATGAATATCATGGGTGCCTTCGTAGGTGATTACGGATTCCAGATTTGCAGCGTGGCGCATCATTGGGAACTCACCCATAATCCCCATTCCGCCAAGTATTTGTCGGGATTCTCTCGCAATTTCTATGGCCATTTTCACATTGTTTCTTTTCGCCATTGAGATCTGGGCTGGAGTCGCTTTATGATCATTTTTTAAATTTCCAAGCTGAAGACAAAGCAGCTGTGCTTTAGTTATTTCCGTCACAAATTCTGCCAGTTTTTTCTGTTGCAATTGGTAGGAAGCAATTGATTTTCCAAATTGTTTTCTTTCTTTCGCATATTGTAACGCGGTACAGTAACAGTCTATTGCTGCACCAATAACGCCCCACGAAATTCCATAACGTGCAGAATTTAAGCAGGATAGGGGACCTTTCAATCCGGTAACATTAGGTAATAGATTTTCTTTGGGAACTTTAACATTGTCAAAAACTAATTCTCCGGTTTTGGAAGCCCGAAGCGACCATTTGTTGTGAGTTTCTGGGGTTGAAAAACCTTCAAATCCTCTTTCTACAATTAAACCCTGAACTTTTCCAGCTTCGTTTTTTCCCCAAACTACGGCAATGTCACAAACGGGTGCATTGGTAATCCACATTTTCGCGCCATTCAGCAGATAATGATCACCTTTGTCGACGAAATAAGTTTCCATAGATCCAGGATCTGATCCGTGATTAGGTTCCGTAAGTCCGAAAGCACCAATCATTTCACCAGCGGCCAGATGCGGTAGAAATTTTTTCTTTTGCTCCTCTGAACCAAACTCATTGATCGGAAACATGACCAAAGAACTTTGCACAGATGCCGCAGAGCGAATGGCGGAATCGCCGCGCTCCAATTCCTGCATAATAATACCGTAGGAAATTTGATCAAGACCAGAACCTCCATATTCTTCGGGAATATAAGGACCTAATGCGCCAATGTTCCCCAATTCCTTCATCAAGTTAGGAATATCAGTGTGGTGTTGTGCGGCATCATCAATTTTCGGCATAATGAAACTTTCAACCCAATCACGAACAGACTGTCGTATAAGTAAATGTTCCTCAGTGAGTAAGCTGTCAATTCCAAAGTAATCAGGAATAGAAGTCAAGGGATAATAAGACATATTGTTATTGTTTGGTCTAATTTAAGATTTTTTAAAAGGCTGGAAAAATTTATATCATTTATATTTTCGAAACCTTATAGAGTGCAGTATTCTTTGGTTATTTTGAACTTAATTTGTCATCAAAATTCGTACAGTCAACCTGTTTAAGAGCATGACCTTCGAATTTTATTTTTAACGGTGATTTGTAAGTAGAATTGCTTCCTTCGGTTTCGTAATCACCAATTCCTTCTATAAGTTGACCGTCTTTTTTAAGAAAGTAAATTTCGCGGTCAGACGTAGTTCCTTCTGACTCAAAATTATAGACCAACTTAATTGTATCGCCGTTTTGATTTCCTATTAAAGTTCCGAAAGAACTGTCTTTTTCGAAATTTTTATACCGCATTTTACCGATAAAAGTTCCCAGGTTATCTTCTAAAGTCATAAACAAGGTGTCTTTTCCAGAAGCTTCCATATAACAAGTTTGCACTGTAGAAGACTGTATGGGTTCATTGGTTTCAGGAATTACAACAGAATCTATATTGGATTGATCAGTTATCACCGTTTCATTGGATTTCTTTTCGCACGCAATAGCGAATAAGACGATAATCGCTGTCGCGATAAAATTTTTCATAGAATTATTTTTGAAAGTATTTAGAAGCTGAAATTTAAGGATTTTTTATAATATATTTTGAAATGATGGGTCTTACATCTTAAATTTATTTAAAGAACTGTGTCACTTCAATAAAATATATTTTTCGGACTTTGTAATATTTCTAAAATAATATCGCGGACAATATAGAAGTACTAATAAGTCTAATTTGAAGTAATAAGCTTGATGTTTTGCTATATTTAAAAAGTCCTATAATTTATATTATGTTAAATAGGATATATTTTTGCTTTTTGGGATTGATAGTTCGCCTTATTTTATGTTTCTCTAAAAAATATTATAAAAAAGCCTTCCAAAACTGGAAGGCTTTGTTATTTACTTTTTTAAACATTTTTCTAGAAATTGATCCTGTTCCCACAAAGTGTGCAAAACATTTTCTCTCGCAGCGTAACCGTGAGCTTCTTTTGGTAAAAGAACCATGCGCACTGGTGCTCCCAGATTTTTTAGGGCTTGGAAATATCTTTCCGTTTGCAGGGTAAATGTTCCCGGATTGTTATCAGCTTCGCCATGAATCAGCAACATAGGTGTTTTCATTTTATGTGCTTGCATAAATGGTGACATGGTATTATAAATTTCCGGTACATCCCAATAATTTCTCTGCTCACTTTGGAATCCAAATGGCGTAAGCGTTCGGTTATAAGCGCCACTACGTGCAATTCCGCACGCATAATCATTTGAATGGGTCAGTAAATTTGCAGTCATAAATGCACCATACGAATGTCCACCAACAGCAACTTTATTTCGATCGATATATCCTAATTTATCAACAGCATCGATGGCAGCCTTTCCGTTTGCAACCAATTGTGTGACGAAAGTATCATTCGGTTCGGTAGTTCCTTCCCCAATAATAGGAAATGAAGCATCATCTAAAACTGCATAACCCTTTGTTACCCAATAAATAAATGAGCCATAACTTGGGAACGTAAAATCATAAGGGTTTTGCGTACTTTGTCCTGCGGTGGCTTTGTCCTTATATTCGGTCGGATATGCCCAAATGAGAAGTGGAAGTTTTTCCTTATGATTTTTTCGGTCATAATTTGCGGGTAAATAAAGCGTCCCACTTAACACTACTCCATCCTTTCTTTTGTAAGTAATTACCTCTTTATACACATTTTTTATACTTTCGAAAGGGTTTTCAAAATTGGTAACTGCTGTTGCTTTACCATTTTTTAAATTCCGCACATAATAATTGGGATATTGACTTGCCGATTGTTCAACCACCAAAACAGTTTTATCATCTAAAATATCGATAATACTTTCCTTTGAATTTTTAAGTTTTGAGGTGTAGATTCTTTTTTTACCCAGTGACTGTATATTTAATTCATCAATGAATGGAAATTGTCCGTCTTTTGTAAATCCAGCTCCCACAAGTTTCACGGTATTATTCTTAACATCAATAACATTTCTACCAAACTTATTTTTTGTGTCGGCAAAATTTCCTGGATCGCTGTAAACATCTTGATAGTTGCGGTCATCAATTGTTTTAGAAGTTCCGTCGGTCAGATTAATGAGATAAGATTTCGTATTTCTCGTATCATACCAGCTGTCTGAGACGATGGCAATATTTCCGTTTGACCATTCAATATCATTGTAGCGTTGTTTCGTTTTAAAAAATGATTTCGGTGCAGACGAAAATGGTGCCTCCCAAAGAAAAATTTCATCCCGAAATTCTACTTCTTTCGCCTGATCTCCACCATCTAAAGCTTCAGCAAAAACTAAGGTAGAAGCTTGATCGTCACGCCAAGAAACATTCCGTTTCCCTGTTCGTACAGAAGAAAAACCTTTCGGCATAATCTCATTTAAGGGCGTTTCATTAACTGTTTTCACCATATTTCCCGCTTGATCGTAAACGACCGTGGTCATCGGAAATCTGTTTAATGGAACGATGTAGGAATACGGTTTCTGAATGGTAGTTAACATTAAGTAATTTCCGTCTGGCGAAAAATTCATTGACGAATAAATTTCGGCAGATTTAAATTTTTCCTCTTTACCATCGATGCTAATTTTCACCAATTCAGATTTTGCAAGTGTTTCAAAATTGGCCTCATCTTGCGGATTTTTTAGTAAATCCTGATAGGTTCTATTTTGTGAAACTTTTCCGTCGGAATTAGATACAGTTGGTCCAGTTGGTAAACTTTTTTTATCGTCAATAAGTTCTGGTCTGTTTGCAGGAATTTGTTTCACAATCAAATGCTCGGAATCAGACATCCACGTAAAAGGACCTCCTAAATTTGCATTCAATGGCTGACTTGATATTTTTTTAGCAGTATTAGATGAGAGATCTAAAATCCATAATTCTACCGCATTTGCAGTTGTATTTGTAAAAGCAAGTTTTTTCTCGTCTGGCGAAAAGCTCATGTAAGCGATTTTTGGATTTGTAGGTAAACCTTTCACCTGAGCTTCCGTTTTATCTTTTAAACGTCGCGTTTTTAAGTTATTAGCGTAAGTGATAGAACTCGAGATATTGGTCACAGGATTTACCCGTAAACCCGCAAGTTTCATTTCATCTTGATTTAGATCGTCTAATGATTTGTAAGTTGGCCGATAAGAGAAAATCATCCAATCACGCTTACTGTCCATCATGACGGAGGGTGCGCGTTCGAAATCAGCAAGCTTCATAATTTCGGCGGAAGGTTTTTGATATGTAATATTTTCTTGGGCACTTGCAAAACTTATAAAAAGGAGCGCTACGGCAATCAATGTTTTTCTCATGAATACTTTTTTCTCAAAACTATTAAAAATTAACGTCTTGAGCAACAAAGAAAGTAAGGACCTAAAAAAACCAACAGGAATGTTGGTTTTTATGTATCAATATTTTTAATAAGTGTTTACCAGGCAGATTCTTTTCGTCTTGTAATCATCTGATCTACAGAAAAATGTCGCGGACCAAAAGTAAATATAAGTGCGAAAACTGTGAAATACAGTAAACTCAGTTCACGAACGCTGAAAGGATCAGAAAAGTGAACGCCCAATGCTGCCACAATCATAGCTAATGATAAAATTAAAGCCGCCGCACGAGTGAAAAGTCCAATAATAATTAAGAATGCGCAAATCAGCTCAATGAGTATGGCCAAAATTAAAGTAGTCTTCTCACCTATTCCGAGAAAGTTATAAAACTGAATTTCTCCTCCGTTTAAGAATAGCATTAATTTTGGAAGTCCGTGCAGAAATATCATCGATACTCCAGTGAAAATCCGGGCGATTAACATCACGATATTATTAAGTTCAGGAATATCTTTGGTAGATGAAAAATAACTCATAAAAGTAGGTTAAGTGATGAAATTATAAAAGAACACTAAACTAAGGAATTTTAGCTACATCGACTATCTATAACCGAAATTCTTTAAATCGCGATCGTTTTTGCGCCAATCTTTTTTAACTTTCACAAAGAGATTAAGGTGAATTTTTTTGTCGAAGAATTTTTCCAGATCAATTCTGGCTTCTGTTCCAACTTTTTTAATTGCGTCACCTTTGTGACCAATGATAATTCCTTTTTGGGTATCACGTTCTACATAAATAACCGCATCGATAAAGATAATTCCTTCATTTTCCTTAAACATTTCGGTTACTACTTCCACAGAATAAGGTATTTCTTTATCATAGTTTAAAAGTATTTTTTCCCGAATTGCTTCATTTACAAAAAATCGTTCTGGCTTGTCGGTATACAAAGTTTTGTCGTAATACGGCGGATTTTCCGGCAACAAAGATTTTAATTTTGGCAATATAACTTCTGTATTAAAACCCGTAAGCGCAGAAATCGGTAAAATTTCGGCTTTAGGAATCCGCTCATGCCACAACTCCATACTATTTTCTAAATCAGTTTGGTTGGAAGCATCAATTTTATTAACCAATATCAAGACCGGTACAGGAATTTTGTTAAGTTTATCAATCAAAAATTCACTGGGTTCCGAGCGGTCTGTAATATCAACAATGAATAAAAATACATCTGCATCTTGTAAAGAATCCTTTACAAAATCCATCATTTTCTCTTGTAGTCCATATTTAGGATCAAGCACGCCAGGCGTATCGGAAAAAACGATCTGTAAATCATCTTCGTTATAAATTCCGAAAATCCGGTGTCTCGTAGTTTGTGCTTTTTGGGTGACTATGGCGAGTTTTTCACCCATCAAATGGTTGAGAAGTGTAGATTTTCCCACATTCGGTTTTCCAACGATATTTACAAATCCAGCTTTATGTGCGCTCAAAATATTCAATTTTTAAAGTCAACAAAGTTAATGAATTTTAGTCGGTCTTGATTTTAATGTTGGTTTAAAATCTACAAACAAAGTTGGCTCACTCCATAAAGCTTCAAGCAATCTGTAAATCAGTAAAATATAATGAGAAAGGCATAATTATTTCATTACGGGAAATAATTAAAAATAGCAGTTATGAAGGCGATTTGGAACGGTGCAATTGGTTTTGGCCTGGTGAATATTCCGGTAAAAATGTACTCCGCAGTGCAGGATTCCAATTTAGATTTAGATATGTTGGATAAGAATGATTTCTCTAACATTAAATTTAAACGGGTAAATGAGAAAAGCGGTAAAGAGGTAAAATGGGCTAATATTGTTAAAGGTTATATGCTTGATGGCAATTATGTCGTCCTCGAAAGTGAAGATTATGCCGCTGCAAGTCCCGAAAAAACAAAAGTATTTTCTATCGAACAATTCGTGCAGGAAGAGGAAATTGACTCCGTTTATTTTGAAGTTCCTTATTTTCTGGAGCCACAAAAAAATGCTGAAAATGCCTACAACCTTTTGTTGAAAGCTCTGACTAAAACAAAAAAAGCTGGAATCGGAACCTTCGTGATGCGTGACAAAGAAATCTTCGGAATGATCCGTCCCTATAATGATGAAATTTTAATTGTAAATCGTTTGCGATTTGCGCAGGAAATTAGGGAATATAAAGAGCTCAAACTTCCAAATGCAAAAGATCCGAAAGCTGGCGAACTGAAAATGGCAATTTCATTGATTGAACAAACCTCGGAAATTTTTGATCCAACCGCTTTTAAAGATACCTATGCCGATGATTTAATGAAAATTATTGAAAGCAAAGCGAAAGGTAAAAAAGTGAAAAAAAGCAAAGAAGAACCAGAAGAAAGTGGTAAGGTCGTAGATCTTATGGCGCAGCTAAAAGCCAGTTTAGAAAGTTCCAAAAAAAGCAAAAAAGTTTCCTGATATGCCGTTAGAAGAATACAATAAAAAACGAAATTTCGACGAAACTTCGGAACCGGAAGGAAAATCTAAGAAGAGCGATGGTCAACTTATTTTCGTTATTCAACGTCACTCTGCTTCGCGCCTTCATTACGATTTTCGTCTAGAAATGGATGGCGTACTTAAAAGTTGGGCAGTTCCAAAAGGACCGTCTTTAAATCCGAAAGATAAGAGATTGGCAATGATGACTGAAGACCATCCATATAGTTATCATGATTTTGAAGGCAGTATTCCAGATGGAAATTATGGTGGTGGTGAAGTTGAAATCTGGGATTCGGGAACTTATGAACCTTTAGAAAAAATAAAAGGTAAATCAGATGATTTGATTATGCGCCATGAACTGCACAAAGAATCTTTAAAATTTGTTCTTCACGGAAAAAAATTAAAGGGAGAATTTGCCCTTGTAAAGATTAAAAATTCAAAAGAAGGAAATGCCTGGTTGCTCATCAAACATAAAGATAAATATGCTTTAGACGAATACGATTCTGAAGAACATATCCCTAAAAATTCAAAAGTGACCGACCGGGAAGAAAACAGACCTTCCAAAAAAAAAAGGGTAAGAGCGACTAAGTCAGAATCAAAATCATATCAAAATTATGCACCTGCCCTCTCCGGGGAAAAGAAGTTAAAAGATTTTATCAAGCCAATGTTGGCGCAAGTTGGCGAAAAGCCATTTGACAATAAAGATTGGGTTTTCGAAATAAAATGGGATGGCTACCGTGCCGTTGCTGATTTACGTAACGACAATAAGTTACTCTATTCCCGAAATGGACTTTCATTTTCGGAAAAATTCTATAAAATTCAGAATGCACTTTTAGATCAGGCTTTCCCAATGATTTTAGACGGAGAAATTGTGGCTTTCAACGAAAATGGACAACCGGATTTTCAGGCTTTGCAACAAATTGGAGATCGTCCAAATATGGCGATGACCTATCAGGTTTTTGACCTATTGTGGCTGAATGGTCACTCCACGGAAAATTTAACTTTGCTTGAAAGGAAGGAATTGCTAAAAGAAGCCTTGGTAGAAAATGAAGTGGTAAAATATTGCGAACATATTCCGGAAAAGGGAATTTCTTTTTTCAAGCAAATAGAAAAAATGAATTTAGAGGGCATGATTGCAAAGAAATCTGACAGTACCTATTCTGAAGGCTCCAGAAGTTCCGACTGGCTTAAAATTAAATTCCAACAGACTGAAGACGTGCTCATCTGTGGTTTTACAGAACCAAAAGGCTCCCGAAAAAAGTTTGGTGCTATTATTCTTGGAACTTTCAAAGATGGAGATTTGAAATATTGTGGTCACGTAGGAACGGGTTTTAGTGATAAAAAATTGACAGAACTTCATGGTTTATTTATGCCTTTAATAACTTCAAAATCTCCCTTCGTCGACATTCCTAAAACTAATTCTCCGGCAACTTGGTTAAAACCTGAGCTGGTTTGTGAGATAAAATATACCGAAAAAACTTCCGACGGAATTTTTAGACATCCTGTATTTTTGGGTATCCGGAATGATAAAAAACAAGCTGATTTAGTAGAAAATTCTTCAGTTGAGATCAAAGGAAAAGCGAAAGAGAAAAGTATTTCATCCGCAAATAAAGAAGCAATGAAAAAAACGCGCGAAAATGAACAGGAGAAAAAGATCGGGAAACATCAAGTAAAATTAACCAATCAAAATAAGATTTACTTTCCCGATAGTGAAATTACGAAAGGTGATTTGGTAGAATTTTATCAATCAGTATCTAAATATATTTTACCACATTTAAAAAATCGGCCTCAGTCTTTGAACCGTTTCCCTAATGGAATTAATGGTTTAAGTTTTTATCATAAAGATGCCGGCGATAGTGCCCCGGACTGGATCGAGAAAGTAACTATTTTTTCTGAGTCAAATGAAAAAGATATTCAGTATCTAATTTGCAATACTGCAGAAGATTTAGCGTATTTAAATAATTTGGGTTGCATCGATCTTAACCCCTGGAATTCTACGGTGGAACATCTGGATTATCCGGATTGGCTGGCACTTGATTTGGATCCTTCGGAGGGGAATTCTTTCGACCATGTAATAGAAACTGCTCTGGTAACGAAAGAAATTTTAGATCTAGCGAAAATTAAAGGATATTGCAAAACCTCCGGCAGCTCTGGTATTCATATTTATGTGCCAATGCAAGGGAAGTATGATTTTGAGCAAGTGAAAAATTTCGCACATCTTCTGATGCAAAAAGTACAGAAAAAACTTCCGGAAATTACAACGCTGGAACGAAGTTTAAAAAAGAGATCAAAAGATAAAATTTATCTGGATTATCTGCAAAACCGTAGCGGACAGACATTAGCCAGCGTTTATAGTATTCGTCCAAAAACTGGAGCGCCGGTTTCAATGCCTTTAGATTGGGACGAATTAAAGCAGGGTTTACAACCAACCGACTTTAACATTTATAATGCTTTGGAACGAATCAAAAAGAACGGTGATTTGTTTAAACCGGTTTTGGGGAAAGGAATTGATATGTTGAAAGCCTTGGAAATGCTCTCTAAAGATTAAGAAAAATCTAGCTTTGAATCGAGCAGAAATTGTACACTTTCTCTCGCCCAAATCCTATAAGTAAGTTTGGAAGGATGAATACCATCACTAAAAAAGTCCTCGATTGTTTGACCATTTTTCAACTGTTTCATCCATTTTTGAATATCGACTTTGTTGGTCGGAAAATAGATGTTATCGTTTTTTGAAGTTTGACGATGAAGATATTCTGCAAGCAGATCTTTATGATTTCCTAAAACAGATTGCATTTCTTTGGTGAGCGCTGGAAACGCTTCAATAGTCGGTAATTGCACAAATGAAATTGGAGTTTCTGGAAATTTTAATCGTAAAGAATCAATTAATAATTGAATGTTTATTTGCCATTTTTTTGGCTGAGTAAATTCAAAAGAATCATTTGCTCCGATGCCAATTACCAATAAATCACAATCAGTTTCTGTAATTTTAGGAAGGATTCTTTCGTGAACTTTCTGCACATTATATCCCGTTCTAGCATAGACTTTCCACCCAATATTACAGTGAAATACGGAACTTAATTCGTTTGAGAAATGACCGGCAAAACTGTTTTTATGGAAATCTGAACCGACTCCGGCGAAGGAACTTTCACCTATAAAAAGAACGTTCAAAGTTTTATCAGAATTAATGTCGATTAAACCTTCCGGGTCTTTTGCTTCCGGCAAAAACTGAATATTCTTTTTGATTTTCTTTCCCTGGAAATAAATAACAGGCAACAAAGGAATCGATCTCAATAAATGGATGAAATATTTCTTTTTCATTCAGATCATTCTTTTATTTCTTTGAAACGATGGGTAAAATTTCGTTTTCCATTAAACCAAAACGTGTAATTTCTTCTTGACTGAATTTTTTTGAATAAAAATTAATATCAACTTCAAAACCCGCTTTTTTTAAACGCTCGAAATAATCCATTCCGTACCAGCGAACATGGTCGTATTGCCCAAAGTGCTTTTGTCTTTCAACTTTATCGGTGATGGAAAAATCTTCGTAAGTTTTTTCTAATGAACTTTTTATAGGCACTTGAAAAATTCCCCAACCCCCACTTTTCATAACTCGCAAAAGTTCACTCATCGCTTTCTGATCATCTGCGATATGTTCTAAAACGTGGTTGCAAAAAATAATATCAAAACTTTCATCTTCAAAAGGCAAATCCAGGATATCAGCTTTAACATCTACAATGGGAGAAAATAAATCTGCAGAAATATATTGTAAATTTTTAAGCTTTTTAAATCTTCGCAGAAATTCCTGCTCCGGAGCAATATGTAAAACTTTGTAATATTTAGTGAAAAAATCGGTTTCATTTTGAAGATACAACCACATTTGTCGATGTCTTTCTAAACTTAATGTTCCAGGTGATAAAGCGTTCTCACGCTGTTTCCCGTAGCCGTAAGGAAGAAATTTACGATAAGATTTACCGTCGATGGGATCTGTAAATTGATCACCTTTAAAAATAAAATAGGTAAAAGGCCGCAGAAGAATACTCAGATTAATAAGTAAAGGTCTAGGAATCGCATTGAGTAAAAATCGCGCAATTTTTTTCATTAAAAGTCCATTGTAAATGGTTTTTCTTCGTCACTTACAATACCCAATGCTTCATAAATATAGCTAAATGTTGAAAGTAAAACTGGTTTCCCACCAATGATGCAAACATCATGTTCAAAATGTGCGGATGGCGAATTATCTTCAGAAGTTACCGTCCAGCCATCGCTGTGAAATTTAACCTTTTCTGTCCCCAAATTTACCATGGGTTCAATGGCAAGAACAATCCCGTCTTTTAAAACTTTTCCACTTCCTTTTCTACCGTAATTTGGAACTTGAGGATCTTCATGCATTTTTCTACCCAAGCCATGCCCGACCAATTCCCGGACAACTCCATATCCGTGATTTTCACAATACGTTTGAATTGCATTAGAGATATCTCCTACTCTTTTTCCGCGAACGCATTGCTCGATTCCTTTGTAGAGAGATTCTTTGGTAATTTTCAATAATTTTTTAGTTTCCGGATTTATTTCGCCCACGGCAAATGAATAGGCGTGATCGCCATAAAAACCATTCATATACACTCCGCAATCAACAGATAAAATATCCCCTTCTTTAAGAGGTTTTTCATTTGGAATTCCGTGTACAACTTCAGCATTTGGAGAAATACAAAGATTTTTCGGGAAGCCATACATTCCTAAAAAAGCTGGTTCGCCGCCATGATCGCGTATAAATTGACCGCCTAAATTATCAAGATGTAAAGTAGTAACTCCAGGTTTTATTTCTTTTGCAAGCATGCCCAAAGTCCTTGAAACCAGCTGAGCACTTTCGCGCATCAATCGGAGTTCTTCTAATGTTTTTAAATGTATCAATTTGTAAAAATATGTGGTAGAAAAATCTTTATACAATTACCAGAAAAGGCCTTTCTTTTTTTCTTTTTTAATTTTAGAATAGGCCAAAACCTCTTTGCCTTCTACTCTAAATTCTATTCTTTCATTTATAATATTATAGATTTCCCCCCAACCTGGAAAGCCGCCTAAATTTCGGTCATCAATGAATAAATCGGCATCAATTTTTCGAGATGCCTGGCTGTGATCAAATATCTCGCCTTCAAAACTAGAATTAACGGCATAAAATTCAACCCCATTTTTTTTACAGAATTCAACTGCTTCGTCTAAGGTTTTGCCGTGCCGATATGTCCATAATATCAGGCGATGACCTTCCGACTGTAATTTGCGAAGGGTCTCAAAGGCAAATATCTTGGGTTTGCCAATACCGGGATATCCATCATCTACAATGGTGCCGTCAAAATCAATAGCTAATTTTTTGCTGTTGGTCATTATTATAAAATTTCAGAGTTGCAAAGGTAAGAAATTTAGATACTTTACAAAAAAGTAAAAAAACAATGCAGACTGTAATGATCTGCATTGTTTAATTGTAAAAATTTATAAGGTTATGATTTTACCCATTTGAACTGATATTCTAAATCAGGCGTTGAAATTCTATCGGTAATTCTTTGTAAGCGAGACGGTAATTTCACCAAATACTCCTGCGCTTTCTGTGCTTTTTCATTAAGGTTTGTGACATGCTCAATTTTCCATTCATCTAAAAGTTCACTTAGTATATTGATATAATCTTGACCAGTATAAACCATTGCGCGCTGTGCCGCATCTGAAAAATGTTCCCAAAGTTCACCAGCAGCCTGACCAGATTCTCTCATTAAATGTGCAGGCATCACAATTTTCTTTCTCATCATATCTTCAAATGCCAACATCATTTCTGAAGGGTCAAGTTCAAAAATTTTGGTAACGAAGTGTTTATATGCTTTAGCGTGTCGTGCTTCATCTGCCGCAATTACGCCGCACATTCTGGATAGTTTGGTATTTCCACTTTGTTTTGCCAACGATCCTACTCTACGGTGAGAAATATTGGTAGCTGTTTCCTGAAAACTAGTATAAACGAAGTTCCGGTACGGATCCATGGTTGTCCCAATATCAAAACCATCTTGAATTAAATACTGCGTTGTAATCTCTACTTCGCGCATATTAACGCGACCGCAGAGGTATAGATATTTGTTTAATAAGTCACCATGGCGGTTTTCTTCGGCCGTCCAACTACGTACCCATTGTGCCCAACCGCTTCTTTCTTCCTGGTCAACGCCGTCAACTCCCATCAGCCATGACTCATAACTTGGTAAGGCCTCTTCCGTAATACAATCTCCGATCAAGGTGACAAAAAGATCGTAGCCCATTTCGCGAGCATAGGTTTGTAATTCTTCGACATCATATTTAAAACTATCTGCAGACGGATCTGGAAGAAAATCCGTGGGTTGCCAAATTTTTTCTACAGGTGTTAGGTAGGATGAAATGAAGGTATCGACATCTTTGCCTAATGTTCGCATAACCTCATTTCTCATTAATTTATTATCCATTTTCGCTCTTTTTATTTTATTTACAAATATAATTTAAAATTATTATCTACTACATAGTTGATTTAATAATTAAAAATTACTCGTTTTGATTGAATTAAAATACATTATCCTTTAACTTTAAGCAATTAATACTCCAAAGCAGTTTACTAAATAATATTAATTAACTAAAATTTCCCCCGTCATTACCTCTGGAATGGCTACACCCATGACTTTCAAAATTGAAGGTGCCACATCTCCTAGTTTTCCAGGTTTTAAGTTCCAAGTTTTATCTTTGTCCATCACAATCAACGGTACTAAATTCGTAGAGTGTTGGGTATTAGGGCTTCCGTCTTCATTGATCATCACATCGGAATTTCCATGGTCAGCAAGAATAAAAACTGCGTACCTATGTTCGTAAGCCGCTGTTGCAACTTTTTCAATACATTGATCTACAGTTTCAGCGGCTTTAACGGCTGCTGAAAAAACGCCGGTATGACCAACCATATCAGCATTTGCAAAATTTAAACAGATGAAATCTGCACTTTCTTTTTCAATTTCAGGAAGTATTTTTTCAGTGATATCAAATGCCGACATTTCTGGTTTAAAATCATAGGTTGGAACTTCTTTTGGGCTTGGACAAAGTAGGCGGGATTCACCCTTAAACAAGTCTTCTCGTCCGCCTGAAAAGAAAAAGGTAACGTGTGGGTATTTTTCAGTTTCAGCGACCCGAATCTGTGTCTTGCCATTATTTTCCAGAACCTCTCCCAGCGTTTGGTGGAGAACATCTTCATTGAAAACGACCTTCACATTATTGAAATCTTTATCGTAGTTCGTCATGGTGACATAGTACAAATTTAGCGGATGCATTCCAAAATCGGGGAAACTCTCCTGTGACAATGCCTGTGTAATTTCCCGGCCTCTATCTGTACGGAAATTGAAGCAGAATACGACGTCATCATTTTCTATTTTAGCTGTTGGCAAACTGCTTTCTTTGAGTGCAATAATGGGTTTGAGAAATTCGTCTGTTATTCCATTTTTGTATGAGTTATCAATCGACTGCAAGATATTTTGACTTTGCTCCCCAATTCCATTAACCATGGCATCGTAGGCTAATTTCACACGTTCCCATCGTTTGTCGCGATCCATCGCGTAATAGCGTCCGATTACGGTTGCAAGTTTTCCGGTTGTTATTTCCATATGATTTAAAAGTTCTTCGATAAAACCTTTCCCGGAATGAGGATCACAATCACGACCATCTGTAAAAGCATGCACGAATACTTTTTCATTTAAACCATACTCATGGGCTGCCGTCAACAAACCTTTCAAATGATTAATATGTGAATGAACACCACCATCTGAAACAAGACCAATAAAATGAACTTGTTTTTTATTTTCTAAAGCATATTCAAAAGCACGGGTAATAACATTTTCTTTTCCTAATGTGGCGTTTTCTACTGCCATGTTTAGTTTAACCAAATTCTGGTAGACTACGCGACCTGCACCTAAATTCATATGACCTACCTCTGAGTTTCCCATTTGACCAAATGGTAATCCTACGGCAATTCCGCTGGCTTCTAAAGTGGTGTGAGGGAAATTCTTATAACATGAATCTATAAACGGCGTGTTGGCTTGTGCAATTGCTGAAACTTCTGGATCGGTACCTAAACCCCATCCGTCTAATATAGCTAAAATGGCTTTTTTTGACATGGACTTAAAAATTTTAATTGAAATACAAATTTAATGATTTGAGTGGCATTAGGCGAATTTTACGTGAAGTGTTTTCACATAAAAAGGCTAATGTTTGTTAGGAAAGTTTTTTTTCAAAAGCTCTTCTGGCAGCGCCTCGGACAAAAACCTCACCACGGTAGATGTAATTTAATTTTTCAAAAATTCGTAACATACCTTCGTTGTCAGAAATGGTATCTACTCTTATACTTCCGATTTTCTTGTCTAGAACTAATTTTTCTACAGATCGAAAAATTTCGGTTGCTACTCCCTTATTTAGAAAGTCAGAACCTACTGCAACGCGGTGAATGACTGCATACGGAGGTTTACATTCCCAAGTGTTGAGCTCCTCGTATTCTGGTTCTAAATCTAAAATAACAGCGGCATATCCGGCAATTTTTCCTTGCGCTGAAAAAGTGAATCCATATCCTTTTGCGATGTCATTATGAATAGTGTCTGGATTGGGATAACCATCTTGCCACTGCGTGCTTCCATCAATTTTTCTCCGTGTGATTGCATGCTGCAGTATCTTCCAGATCTCCGGTGCATCAGCAGTTTCAGCTTTGTGTATTTGAATTTTAGTATTTTCTGGTACCATTAATATATGATGTTTCACAAAGTTAAAAAAAGTTTCCTGACGGTCATTTGGCTTTTTGTGGATATTTCTTTATTTTTAAAAAAAATAGATGAAAGAAAAATTAGTTGTTCTATCAGGTGCGGGAATATCTGCCGAAAGTGGCGTGAAGACTTTTCGGGATTCAGATGGACTTTGGGAGGATCACCGTGTGGAAGATGTTGCAAGTCCGGAAGGTTTTGAGAGAAATCCCCAACTTGTTTTAAACTTTTACAATCAGCGGAGAAAACAATTGTTAGAAGTAAAACCCAACAGAGCACACGAAATATTAGCCGAGCTGGAAAATGATTTTGATGTTACGATTATAACACAAAATGTAGATGATCTACACGAACGCGCCGGCTCAACTAAAGTATTGCATCTTCACGGAGAGCTTAAAAAAGCACGCCCGGTTGATGACGACTCGGAAATTATCTCGTGGGAGATTGATTTGAATTTGGGAGATTGTACTGATAATGGTATCCAATTGCGACCACATATTGTTTGGTTTGGGGAAATGGTGACCGAAATGGAAAACGCAGTTAAGATTGTAGAAGAAGCAGATCTATTATTAATTATCGGAACATCTATGAATGTTTATCCCGCCGCTGGCCTCATTCATAACGTATCATCGAATTGTGAAATTTTTGTAATCGATCCGAAGCTTCCCGCACAATTTAAGGCCAATTCCAATTGCTTTCAGACTACGGCCACAGAAGGAATGGAACTTCTTAAAAAGCAATTACTAGCGCGACGTATTTAAAATATTTTGTCTTTAATCATATTCTTCACTTCATTCCATATAAAAAGCCGATTTAAAAACCGGCTTCTTATTTTTTTCCATTATTTGTGCGTTAATGATAGGACAAAAATAGACTTTAAAGCAACACATAAAAAGAGTTAAATCACCCTTTTTTCAGTCTAATTCGTGTTTTATAGCAAACAAAACAATACCGACACGCGTTTTTACATTGAGTTTTGCAAATACAGAATCTCTGTATCCATCTACAGTTCTGGGGCTCACAAACATTTGCTCCGCAATTTCTTTATAAGTAAGTTCTGAGCATGAGTGCCGAATAAATTCCAATTCTCTATCTTTCAGTGTATTAGTGATTTCTTGCGTTGCTTTTTCTTCTGTTTTTATTTTAAGAAGACTTTGGGTAACAATGTCCGTGTAAAAAATCCCTTTTTCATGAACAATATTAATGGCACTAAAAAGAATATCGGGTGACATATCTTTTAATAAATACCCTTTTGCACCAGCTTTCAACATATTAATAATAGTGGTCTCATTATCTTCCATCGTCAAAGCAATAACCTTAATTTCAGGATAATTCGCGGTAATTTCTGCGGTGGTTTCAATACCGTTTTTTTTGGGCATATTAATGTCCATCAGCACAACCTCGGGCATTATCGTTTGTACCGCCAGTTTCTCCAAAAAATCCTCGCCATTAAAACAATTCATCACCACTTTAAAACTCGGATTGAAAGAGATCATGTTTTCCAATGCCTTTGAGACTAACTTGTGATCGTCGACTATTGCTACTTTTATCCTTTCCATGGTGAGGGTTTTTGATAGGTGATTGTAATTTCAGTTCCGCGTGCGGCAGTAGATCTAATTCTGAAATTAGCATTGATAATTTTTGCTCTGTTTTTAATGTTTTTCAGTCCGCTGCCGTCCGCTTTGTTTTCTGGATTAAAGCCTATTCCATAATCATTAATAAAAATTTCTATGAAATTTAATTCATCTTTAACCTTGATGACCAAATTATTGGATTTTGCATGTTTTATGACATTATTGATGCATTCTTGTATAATTCTGAATAATATTAAAGCATGATCAGGACTAATTTCCAATCCATGATTATTGATATCGTATTTTACCTTTAACAATTCCAGACGTTCAATTCGAAAAATTTCCCTTTCCAGAGATTCAACAAATCCAAAATGTTTAACCTGCGTACTGATAAAAACTTTCGATAAATTTCTAATGTCCTGTATGCACTCGCCAATTAGAAGATTTACTTCTTTCGCAATTTGATCTTTTTCGCGGTCGCCTGCCAAAATTATTTTATTAGTCATTAATCTTGCTACCGATAATTTCTGACCCAAATCATCATGAAGTTCCTGACCGATATAATTGAGCGTTTGTTCTTTAATTTCTACCTGCGATATGGCCAGTTCCTGTTCGAAATGTGCGTCTTTTCGTTGCTGTGATAATATAAGCTGTGACTTTTTTTTAATAAAAATACCATACACCATTATCATCATTACGATAACGAGTAGTACAATGAATGTGGTGATTACCAATAAAAAATCAATTTCGGAAAGGTTCACGTTTCTTCTTTAATTTATTTCCATAAAATATGCCCGTAATTAAGATTGAATAACCAAGAATATTTATAAGAAATAAAATTATGAAAAATATATTGACATTCATCACATTAACAAGGGAATGGCTGATTATTAGTAGTGGGGTAATTCCCAAATATAAAGCCATCATACCAATACAGACCCAAAAAGGATAGTACGACTTGATATTGAGAATTTTATCGGAATTAAAGGTTTCCCGTAAAACCAGGAAAATATTTACGACGAGTAAAATTAACTCCGTAAAATAAAAATTAAAAGGAAAAACCTTAAAAAAGTTTTTTGTAGTTACTGCGAAAATAAGGTAGCTGCTTACAAATATGATAAGCGTTACGAGATTGGTCTGCCTGGATTTTTCATTGTGTAAAATAATTCTGAAATATAAAAAATAGAGCAGAAATACGAAAAAATTTACCGCCACCGAATAAATGGGAGCGCTATTAAATTTCGGATTATCGAGGCGCATTGTTAAAATATAAGTGTCAGTAAAAAACACAATACCCGCTGCAATGATCAGGTAGAAAATTCCATTTCCTAATTTCTTTCTCTTTACAATGAGCAGGACAAAATACATGAGAATAAAAACGAGTTGTACATAACCCGCGGCATCCCTATTCCATTCAATCATAATTAAAGTTTATGGTGGACAAAGTTGCCCAAAATTCAAACCTGGTAAATCTTTTTCGTCCTCGGTTCTCTGTGGAGATATCATTGAATCAGGTTCGATAGATGTTGCAGAAAAGAATACTGTTTGATATCCCAGGTATGCCGGATCTAATTTTTCATTAAATCTTTCTTCCGGATATTTTCCCAGATTTACACGTATTCCTTTATTTTTAATTCCCTTTTTTTCCAATCCTTCTCGGATCACATTAATATAATCCTGTAGAACTTCTAAGTCAAAGGTATAGTATTTTGAATCAGGTTTATCGTGTTTTCTGCTATTGTTAATGACCGCGTAATTTGTGCGTTCGTATTCTTTCGCAAGAATCTGGCAATCCTCGCCAGTTATTAAATGTTTTTCTAAATCACTCATCTCGCAAATTTAAAATTAAAACATCTTACTAAATAGGTGAAATCACCCTAATTTAGAATAAAAAAGTTTTAAGAAATGTGTCATTTGTCACTTTGGAGGTCAGTTTTAAAAGCAGTAATTTTGTGCTCGGAAACTTTTACTCTTTCAACAAAGAATTTTTAAACACTATTATGCAGGAAATTACAGGTCTTCAAGGGAGATATAATGATGTTATTAAAACTTTACCAGAAAATGTCCAGTTAGTTGCAGTTTCGAAAACACACGAATCAAATACTATAAAACAAGTTTACGATTTAGGTCAGCGTGTGTTCGGCGAAAATAAGGTTCAAGAATTGGTTGAAAAATACGACGTTTTGCCAAAAGATATTCAGTGGCATTTGATCGGTCACCTTCAAACCAATAAAGTGAAATATATCGCTGAATTTATAAACACTATTCAAAGTGTAGATTCTAGAAAGATTTTACAAGAAATTAACAAACAGGCCGAAAAATATAACCGTACAATTAACATTTTACTTCAGGTGAAAATTGCGGAAGAAGAAACTAAATATGGCCTTGAAATTCATGAGGTTAAAGAACTTTTCCAGGAATATGTAGCTGGAAATTTTAAAAATGTCAAAGTTCTTGGTTTGATGGGAATGGCAACTTTCACAGATGATCATCGGCAAGTTGAAAAGGAATTTACCATGTTGAATAATTTATTCGAACAACTATCTCGACAGCAACCATTATCAATACTTTCTATGGGCATGAGCAATGACTATGAGGTTGCAATTGGGTGTGGCGCAAATTCAGTTCGTATTGGTTCGGCAATTTTCGGGCAACGGTAGACAGAAAAGCAGGCTTGTTGGGTACGATTTTTGCTTACTACGTTGCTCATTATAATTACTTTAAATAAAAAATCCATAAAATTTTACTAATGCAGAAAATCTTAATTGTTGAAGATGAAAAGGCTATTTCAGGAGTGTTGCAAAGCATTCTTTCGGAGGAACTCCCTGAATATGAATTCGTGATTGCAGACGACGGTTTAGAAGGCTTCAAACAAATTGAAAAAGAGGATTTCGCCCTGGTGGTTTCCGATATTAAAATGCCAAAGATTTCAGGTACGGAATTGTTGAAACAATCTTTACAGGTGAAACCAGACACCACTTTTGTAATGATTTCTGGCCACGCTGATATTGATACTGCTGTAGATTGTCTGAAGGACGGAGCCTACGACTTTATTTCCAAACCAATTGACATTAACCGTTTGATCACAAGTGTGCGAAATGCGTTAGATAAAAGAAATTTGCAGAAAACCAATCAGCACCTAAAAACCGAAAATTCGACGCTGAAAAAAAAGGTTAACAAAAAATATCAGATGATCGGTGAATCTCCAGCTTTAAAGAAGATTCAGGACATGATTGAAAAAGTAGCAGCTTCAGACGCCCGCGTTTTAATTACCGGTCCAAATGGCGCAGGAAAAGAACTCGTGGCTCACGCGATTCATGCTCAGAGTGACCGAAGCAAAGGACCCATGATTGAAGTAAATTGTGCGGCAATTCCGTCGGAACTTATTGAATCAGAATTATTTGGCCATGTTAAAGGAAGCTTTACTGGAGCTATAAAAGATAAACAGGGGAAATTTGAGCTTGCTAATAATGGAACAATTTTCCTGGATGAAATTGGCGATATGTCCTTGATTGCGCAGGCGAAAGTTTTGCGAGCGCTACAAGAAAGTAAAGTTTCACCTGTCGGAAGTGACAAGGAAATAAAAGTAGATGTACGTGTTTTAGCGGCTACCAATAAAAATATGCAGAAAGAGATTGCTGAAGGTAAATTTCGGGAAGATCTCTACCACCGTCTATCGGTAATCGAAATTTATGTACCCTCTCTGGATGAAAGAAAAGATGATATTCAGTTATTGGTTAAGCATTTCGCAAAGGTTATTTCAGATGAACATGGTACAGCGCTCAAAACATTTGATGATAAAGCGATCACCGCTTTGAAAAATTTCACTTGGACTGGAAACATTCGCGAGTTGCGAAATGTTGTTGAACGTTTAATTATTTTAGGGTCTAATCCTGTAAGCGCTGAGGATGTAGAAAGTTTTGTTCGTAAATAAGATAGAATAAAGTTAAACTTATCATTATAAATTAAGACCAGCGTATTTTTACGCTGGTCTTTTTTTTATGTTTACAAGTGTTTTTTTAGAATTATTTTTGAGAAATTGATAAGTTCAAAAAAAGTTTTGGCATCTAATATGCATTTGAAAACGTGTTGAAATTGAATTCTCAATTCAATATTTCTCCAAAATTTTCATTAAAACACTAAATTAAATATATTATTATGGCAAAGAAAACAACAACACCAAAAGGAAAAATTGCTCCCAAAGCTGACGCAGCCGACAAGCTTAGAGATTTTATGGTTGACGGTTTAAAAGATTTATACTGGGCAGAAAAAGCTCTTGTGAAAAATTTACCAAAAATGGCCAAGAATGCTACTTCTCAACATCTGAAAACAGCAATTCAAGGACATTTAAAAGAAACTGAAGGTCAGGTAAAACGTTTGGAGAGTGCATTTAAAGCTTTAAAATTAAAACCACAAGCTGTAAAATGCGATGCAATGGATGGTTTAGTTAAAGAAGCAAAAGGCATAATGGAAGAAACTGAGCCAGGTGCAGTACGTGATGCGGCAATTATTGCAGCAGCACAGAAAGTTGAACATTATGAAATTGCATCTTACGGTACACTAGCAACTTACGCGAAACTTCTTGGGGAGAAAGATGTTTTGAAACTTTTATTAGAGACATTGAAAGAAGAAAAAACATGCGACAAAGATTTGACGAAGTTGGCAAAAACTGAAATCAACATCAAAGCAAAATAATTTGTAAGCGGCCATGTGCCGCTTTTATTTTCTAAAATAAGGTTAATTTATATTGAAATTTTACTAAAGATTTCTTCACTAATTAACCGTTTAATTAAAATCATTATTATGTCAAATTTATCCAATATAAAAATAGCAGTTCTAGCCGCAGATGGTTACGAACAATCTGAACTCGACAGCCCCGTTAAAGCTTTGAAAGATGCGGGAGCAACCATTGAAATTATTTCCTTAAAGTCTGGGGAGATTAAATCAATGAAAGATCACCAATGGAGTGATTCAGTTTCTGTCGATAAAACCGTAAAAGAAGCAAAAGCGGATTCTTACGATGCTTTGCTTTTACCAGGAGGCGTTATTAATCCTGATGCTGTTCGTGCAAACAAAGACGCGGTACAATTTGTAAAGGATTTCTTCAATGCTGAAAAACCTGTAGCTGCAATTTGTCATGGACCGCAGACATTGATCAATGCTGAAGTTCTAAAAGGCAAAAAAATGACTTCTTATGAATCAATTTCTGAAGATTTAAAAAATGCAGGTGCAAACTGGGTAGACGAAGAAGTTGTTACCGATGGAAATTTAACGACGAGCCGTTCACCTGAAGATTTGCCAGCTTTTAATGCTAGAATTATTGAAGAATTCGGAAAGTAAATTGTATAAATTTTAACCTCATGGACCCAAAAATTCCACCCCAGTTCGACGGTGCGCAAAGTGATGCTTCTTCTGAAATGGTATTTGCTAATGAAGCAGCAGCGATTGAACATTTTAAATTGGTACGCAAACGTTTCCTCGATATTAATTCGTGGGAACTTTTTGCGGGCATAGAAAAAGCTGAATTCTCCCTCCGAGATGAAAATGGAAAGTTGAGTTTATTGCAGCCAAAAGTAAATGATCTGATTACCGTAAAAGTTCCGCTTCTACACAATTCCGAAGGTGGATACGATTGGGTGAGAATTGAGAAGTTTGAAGAAGAATATCAACCGGGATTTGAGTCTGTTTTTATCCAAGTTCGTCCAACGTACAACCCTCTTTTAGGAGGTAAAACGACGACGCACTTTTTAGATTCTCAGGCCACATCCAATTTTTTAATTAAAAGAGAAGGATCTAAAATTTCAGCGGAAGTTCATGCCAGAAATGAAATTCCAAATACGGATGACGAAAAATTAATGGAGAAAGTGCGTAATAAAATTGTGGCTTTAGGAGGAATGTTATTTGGAAGTAAAATGCAATGGGACGGCCTTACCAATGGTTTACTAAAAAATGAAGACAAATAAATTATATATCGGTTGTTCTTCTTTCTCTGTCGGATATTGGAAAGGAATATTTTATCCGGAAAATTTGCCTTCCAAAGACTATTTAAGTTACTACGCTGCTCATTTAAAAGCAATAGAAATTAATTCGACATTTTATAGAAAACCGACGGCAAAAACTTTGGAAAAGTGGAAAGAAAGTACGCCAGACGATTTTAAGTTTTTTATCAAAATTCCAAAAACCATAACTCATATTAGTCGCTTGGAAGATACTTTTGAAATGACTGCAAATTTTTGCAAACATATTGCAGATGGACTTCAGGATAAACTGGCTGGTTTTCTCTTTCAATTGTCGCCGTCTTTTAAAAATACACCTGAAAATTTAGAAAAAGTTGTAAAGACTGTCGATCACCGGTTTTTAAATGTGGTAGAATTCCGACATGAATCTTGGTGGAATTCCGAAATTCAAAATACTTTAAAGGAAAATAATATCATATTTTGTGGAGTTTCTATCCCGAAAAATATTCCCGATGACTTTATAAGTAATAATGAATGTTTCGCTTATTACCGACTTCATGGTGTGCCTGAAATGTTTAAATCGTCTTACTCTGAGGAGCAACTGCAAAAATTAGCAAACGATCTTGAAAATTTTAAAGGCACTTTATTTATCTTTTTTAATAATACCTACGGAACTGCGGGAATTAAAAATGCACTTCATTTGCAACACATTTCAAGTGATGGGTAGCAAGATAGCTGTTCTCATTAAAAGGTATTAAAACTTAAAAATGCGATTGGAATTAATGTAGAAAGTTTGCTGTAAATTTGCCGCAGATTTTTTTATAATTATGCAAATTCTAAATCCCGTACTTTCCAAAAGATTATTTACGCTTGCCCTTCCCGTAATGATCACTCAGGTTGGTCAAGTTTCTGTTCAGCTTTTTGACAATATTATGGTTGGAAAACTTTTGGGTGCAGATGCTTTGGCCTCGGTGTCACTTGCAAATGGGGTTTTTTTTTCTATTTTCGTTTTGGCCTTAGGTTTTTCTCTCGCCATACCTCCCTTAGTTTCAGAAGCACATTCTCAAAATGATCACACCACCATTAATCGGGTTTTTCGCCACGGCTTTGTGGTCAATATGCTTATTGGTGTTGCGTTAGTTATTTTGATGCTTTTAGCAATGCCTTTATTGTATCATCTCAACCAGCCTGAAAAAATTCTTCCGGATACAGAAAGCTATCTTAGAATTACCATTATCAGTATTATTCCCTTCATGGCGTTTCAAACCATGCGCGAAGTTTCGGAAGGTTTAAGTTTTACCATAGGAGTTACGAAAGCGACTATTATTGCGAATGTGATCAATATTGTGCTGAATTACATTTTTATTAAAGGAGTTGGTATGGATTCGCTGGGAGTTGATGGTTCGGCCTACGCCTCTTTTATTGCCAGAATTTTTATGGTTGTTTTTCTGTTTGTCGTGATGAAAAAGCATCCTACGACGAAAAGGTATATGGATAATTTCAGTTTGAAAGCTAAATTATTTCAAAAGAAAATGTTCCGAAAATTAATTACTTTAGGATTGCCGACCGCTTTACAAATGTTTTTTGAAGTAACTGCCTTTGCGGGAGCAGCATTTATTTGCGGATTGATTTCTGCCAATGATATTGCTTCGCATCAAATTGCATTGTCGATGGCGTCGTTTACGTTTAATCTCAGTATCGGTTTCAGTGTTGCATCAACCGTGATGATTGGGCGTAAAGCCGGCGAACGTGATTTCGTAGGTTTGCAGCAAGTAGGAATTAACAATCTGAAAATCGTCTTTATATTTATGGTTTTTTGTGGATTGTTCTTTATTTTCGGACGTAATGTTTTACCCACTTTCTTTACAAAAGCAGAAGATGTGGAAGTTATTTTATTGGCGTCCAAACTATTAATTATAGCAGCTTTATTCCAGTTATCAGATGGTGTTCAAGTTGTTGCTTTGGGAATTTTAAGAGGGATTCAGGATGTTAAAATCCCGTCCCTGATTACTTTTGTAGCATATTGGATTATTACAATTCCTTTAGGATATTTTCTTTGTGTTACCTTAGAAATGGGCGCCTGGGGAATGTGGATCGCACTTGGATTAGGACTAACTATTTCCGCCGTTTTCCTAGTTATCAGGTTCTTTAAACTTTCACAAAGAAAAATAGATGCTAATTTAAAGGTTAGTTAATGATTTGATTAAACAATCTTTTATCGAAAATTAGTATTTAAAATACCATAAAAAAACCGCTTCAGAAATAATCTGAAGCGGTTTTTAAATAGTCAATGAATTGGTGAAATTTAGAATTCAACTTCATTTTCTGGATGAAGATGTTCATAATCCTCAACCATCAAATTTTGATAATTTTCTTTTTCCTTGTTGGCAAATCGATCTTCTAATTTTACTACGATATAGTACACTACAGGAACGATAATTAATGTTAGGAATAAGGATGATAATAAACCACCGATAATTACGATGGCTAAACCGTTGTTCATACCGGCAGCCGCGCCAGAAGCTAATGCAATAGGCAGCATTCCAAAGACCATCGCAATTGTCGTCATCAAAATCGGACGAAGTCTCGCATGATTGGCCTGAATTAAAGCATTATTAATGGTCTCCCCTTTTTCCATTCTGTGGTTCGTGAAATCTACCAGTAAAATCGCATTTTTCGCTACCAGACCGATCAACATAATTACTCCAAGAATCGTAAAGATATTTAAACTTTGGTTGGTTAAAGCCAACGCCCAAAGTGCCCCAATAAACGATAACGGAATGGAAAATAGAACGATAAATGGTTTTACAAAGTCATTGTAAAGAACGACCATAATCATATAAACCAACAAGATCGCAGCCAATAGACCTACTCCAAGGGTTCCAAAACCTTCACTTTGGTTTTCCATGTTTCCGCCCCAAATCCAACTGACACCAGCAGGTTTTTTAATATTAGCAATTTTTTCTTCCCATTCTGCGGCAACTGTTCCTGTCGTTTTCCCCACAACCTGCGAGTTAATTGTTACAGAAGGTGCTCTGTCATAACGCTCTAATAATGCAGGACCAGACGAATTGGTAATCGATGCAAACTGAGAAAGTTGAACTTTCATTCCAGCACTATTAATGAAGTTGATGTTCTTCACATCATCGATATTTTTTCGATAAGCTTCATCCAAAATAATGTTGATATCGTATTCATTATTACCGGTTCTAAATTTATTAGAATCGTTACCACTAAATGCAGTTCTTAAAGTTTGTCCAACTGTAGCCACGTTTAATCCTAATAGCGCCATTTTATCGCGGTCTACGCTCACCATAATTTCCGGATTTCCATCTGTTACAGAAAGATCAACTTCGGAAGAACCATCGATAGATTTCAATTGTGCTTCTACCTGTTTCGCATATGCCATTACTTCTGGCAAATTTGGTCCAATAACGGTCATCTGCAATGGAGCCTGTTCTGGTCCCATGAAGCCGATCGGCACCGTTTTAATTTTAGCACCAACCAATTCTTTTTCCAAAGCACGTTTGATTCTTGCCGCGTAAACTTTCGAAGTCGCATTTCTTTCCGACTGATCGATTAATTTCAAACTGATTTCTGACTTGTAATTGGTTGCTTGCGCGCCGCCCATTCCATCACTCGATTGGCCAACAGTTGTAATCATGCTTGTGATTGCAGGATCTTTTTTAAGAAAAGCTTCTGCTTTCTGTGTCATAAAGTTTGTTTCTTCCAGAGAAACATCTTTCGGCATTTCGATTTGAACCAGAAATTCTCCTTTGTCTGAGGCGGGAAAGAAATCTGTACCGATATACCCAAAAACCATCAATAATATACTGGAGGCAAAGAGGAATAAAACGATAAGAAAAGTTTTGATTTTGTGACCTAAACTCCACGTTAAAATTCCAGTGATGAAATTCGTGAATCTTGTTAAACCTGCTTCGAATTTGTAGATAATTTTTCCAAATAAGGAATCTTTACTGATCAAATCGAGTTTTCCGTATCTTGAATAAAGCCATGGAACTATGGTGAATGATACTAATAAAGACAATAAAGTAGCAATAATAACCGTGACACAGAATTGTCTAATAATATCTGATACCAAACCATTACTAACAGCAATTGGTAAGAATACAACCACGATAACCAAGGTAATTGCGGTAACGGTAAAACCAATTTCAGAGGCACCGTCATAAGCTGCTCGAACTTTATTTTTTCCCATTTCCATGTGACGGTGAATATTCTCAATAACAACAATCGCGTCATCAACCAAAATACCTACAACAAGAGATAGTCCCAGTAAACTCATTAAGTTTAATGAATATCCTAAAAGATTTAATCCAATAAAAGTAGCGATCAATGATGTCGGGATGGCAACCATTACAATCAAAGCGTTTCGGAAACTGTGAAGGAAAAATAACATTACAAATGCTACCAATCCTACCGCGATAAATAAATCTTTGATTACCGCATTTGCCGCTTCCAACGTAAATAAAGAAGTATCTTTTGCAATATTTACCTTTAGATTCTGCGCTTTATACTGTGTTTCTAAAAGCGCAACTTTCGCACGAACGCGTTCACTTACTTCCACCGCATTTGCGTCTGTTTGTTTTTGAACCTGTAACAAAATCGTGGTTTGCTGATCTACGCGCGCAATTTTATCGGTTTCTTTTTGCGTGTCTTGGACCTCAGCAATATCAGAAAGTTTTACATTCTGCCCATTAACCGACGAAACAATAAGATTTCTCAATTCGTCTACTGTTTTAATTTTACCAGAAAGTCGAATTAAAGTACTGTTTTCTCGGGTTTTCAAACTTCCTGTAGGAAAGTCAAGATTCGAAGTTGCAATAACCTGTTGAACCTGCGGAATTGTTAAACCATAACCTTCCAGTTTATATTGGTCCAGATTAACACGGATTTCTCTTTCCTGTCCGCCAATAATATTAATTTGCGCAACTCCTTGAATTCGGGAAAATTCGGGTTGAATTTTTTGATCAATTAAGTCATAAAGTTCACTTTGCGTAAGGTTTGCGGTAATTCCCATACTCACAATTGGCGCATCGGAAAGGGAGAATTGCGAAAGCGACGGCTCATCAATATCTTCTGGAAGATCTGAGCGTATTGCATTAATTTTCCTTTGAGCTTCATTCAGTGCGAAATCAACATCTGCTTCATTATTAAATTGAATGATAACAACAGAAAGACTTTCGTAAGATTTAGACTGTATTTTTTTTATTCCTTCTAATGAAGAAACTGCGTCTTCAATTTTTCTGGAGACTGTACTTTCAACCTCTGAAGGCGAAGCTCCGGGATAAATTGTTGATATCGTTACTACCTTTACTTCAAATTTCGGAATCAGTTCATAGTTCAATTGCTTGTAACTGAACAGTCCTCCAATAATTAATAAGGCAAGCATTACGATGACCACACTTGGTCGTTTAATCGATACTTCTACTAATTTCATATTCTATTTTAATCGATTATTTTAAAATTCTGATTTTCGTTTTGTCGGAAAGATTGATTTGGCCGCTGGTTACAATAACATCTCCTTCATTTAAACCGCTTACAACTTCTACTTTGTCACCGTAATTGGTACCAGCCTGTACTTTGGTCAAATAAGCAATATTGTCTTTCACAACAAATATTAAATTGTCACTTACACTTCCTACAAAGGCATCGCGCGGAACAACTAATACCGTATTTTCTCCTTTATTGTTGAACATTGCACTTCCGTACATTCCCGCTCTCAGTTTATTGAAACTGTTCGGAACCGTTATTTCCACGGGAAATTTTAAAGCTCCTGAGGCGGATGGTGCGATAAAAGTGATTCTACCTTCGACCGTTCCCTCAATAACATCTGGTTTTACTTGTACTATATTTCCTACTGCAAGTTGGCTAACTAAAGATTGATCAACATCTACCTTCAACTTTACGGATGATATATCCACAATCTCGATAATTGGTGTTCCAGGCGCTAAAACCGCCCCTACTTCTACCAATTTCTGATTGACAATTCCGCTAATTTTTGAAATAATATTGGTGTCTCCAGATTGAAGTTGCGCTGATTGAACTTGTGATCTCGCATTTTTTACCTGAAGTCTTGCCTGATCCAATTGCAACGCAGTCACACCACCCGTTTTATAAGCGGCTTCATATCGGCTTAATGCAGATTGCGCCTGGGCTAAATTGGCTTTTGCATTGCCAACGTTGACGTTTAATTTTTCTCCGGCAAGTCTACCGATGCTTTGTCCGGCTCTTACATAACTGCCTTCTTTAACATTCAGCGCGATTAATTGTCCATTAATTTCAGACGCAATCATACTTTGTTTGTTTGGTAAGAAAGTACCATTCACTGTAAACTCACCACTAATCTTTTCTGTTTTTACTACTGCAGTTCTTACGGCGACATCGGCGTTCGTCTCTGCAACAATAGCAACCTCAGCTTGGTTTTTCTTTTTATTATTTTGAAGAATTAAAAAAAGTCCGCCCGCTATAACGATGATGGCTATGATTGTAATTAAAGTTCTCTTTTTCATTTCCGTAGTTTATTATTTAAGTGTATTGAGTTTCCCCTGTGATTTTAAAAGTTCAATTTCCGCAAGTTTATAATCTAATCTTGCTCTTGTAAGGTTATTTTTTGCATCAGTAAGATCTTTTTCAGCATCTAAAATGTCATTAAGAGTTGCCAAACCATATTTGTAATTGGCTCTGGTATTTGATAAAACTTCTTCTGCCAGTTTTAAGTTCTCTTTCTGAATATCAATGCTGGTCATATTATTCGTCAGCAAAGTGATTGCATTTTTATGCGCCAGGTCTAAGCCTAATTTGGTTTCTTCATAATCAATTTGCGCTTTTTCAATATCTATTTGATTAAGTTCTACTCGAGATTTTGTTGCAAATCCATTAAAAATGGGAACATTTATTTGTAAACCTATGGAGGCGAGATCAGACCAGTAAACTCCGTTTTTCGATCCATTCCAGAGTGGAAATTTTTCACCTTGTCCCAGAAATCCGTAATTAGCGGTAAGTCCCACCGTTGGGTAATATTCTGCTTCGGTTGCTTTTTTCTGCCAGGACAACAACTCTAATTGTTTGTTAACAAGTTTAAGTTCTGTTCTATTATCAAAGTTTCCGGGATCGTTATCTGGTAAAATTGCCGGATCAAATGTTTCTTCAGGTAAAGTGATTTCCTCATTCATTGGCATTCCAATCATAAATTTCAATGCATTCTCACTCAGTTGTACCGCATTGATTAATTGCTGTTGCGTTGATGTAAGATTATTTCTGGCGACAGAAGTTCGGTCGTAATCAATTTTTCGGGCGAGACCGGCATCATACAAACCTTTAATAATTTTACTGGTCTGATTTGTTATTTCCAAATTATCTTCAGCAGTCTTAAGCATTTGTTCACTTTGGTAAACGTTGTAATATGCATTTGCAACTTTTTCAATAATTTGTTCGTTCGTAAGTTCTGCGTTAATGAGATAAAACTCTTTGGTGCTTTTTGCTGCTTTTAAACCCGTGAAAACTGCCTGATTAAAAAGAACCTGAGAAAGTTGTACATTATTACTCGACGTCCATTTTTGTCCGAAGGCAACTTTTACCTGTTGTCCAGGTTGTCCAAATATTTCTCCCGGTAAAACAGTTTCCTGTTGCAAGGGATTATAAGTGGTATTACTCGAAAAAGAGATGTTAGGATAGGCTCGAGATTTCGTTTCTGCTATTTGAGCATCTCCTTTTCTAATGTCTAACAGGGCTTTTTTTGCATCTGCTTTATTTTCTAAAGCATAAGAAATGGCGTCCGACAAAGTAAGAACTTTTGCTTCCTGCCCGAAGATTACTCCTCCACAGAAAAGAAGACTTAGTGCTACTTTCTTCATATTAATAATTTATTTTTTTTAAAATTTCTTTTCCTTTTTCCGTAGTGATCGCGTTCATATAAAGATTCATGGTTTCATGCTTATAGTTATTTTTATCAATAGAACTTACATCAATAAATGGGGAACTCTCTAATGACATAATGAGCTGAAAAAATATTTTTGCGTACACTTCTGCATCGAAGTTTGTACGGTAATACCCCTGCGATCTCCCTTTCTCTATATTATGAATCATCACTTCTGAAAATTTTTCAGAAAATTCACGCATATGTTTATTGAAAATTGCGGGATAGTATTTAATGAGTTGCTTAATGAGGATGCTGTTGTTAGAATCAGCCACATTATCAATTTGCTCATCGCGACAAAACATTCGTTCCACGGCATTTTCGATCTGAGTTTCCAAATATCGAAGTCGGGTAATAATCTCTTCCAGTTTAAAATGAAGAACAGCTTCTATAAGCTCTTCTTTATTCTTATACTTTACGTAAAGTGTTTTTTTGGAAATACCAAAAGACCGGGAAATATCATCCATTGTGAGGGTCTTTGCGCCATTTTCCAAAAAAAGCTCCGACGCTTTCATTAAAAATTCTTTATTTTCTTCCATAATTCGGGTGCAAATGTACAAAAGAAAACTAAGAAACAAAAATAGTTTCCTAGTTTTTTTAAATATAATAGATGAAACTAAATCATTGTAATATGAAATAAGGTAGAAATTCTATATTTTAGTTCTTCACTTAAATTCAATAGTACATAGGTGAATACTATTAAAACGAAAAAAGCAGATTACAAAATCTGCTTCATTTATATTTATTTAAAATTGAAATTTAAGTTTCAACCAAATGATTGTCTAACGCAAATTTCACCAAGCGCGATGAATTGCTGATGTTAAATTTTAACATGATGTTTCTCCGGTGAGATTCTACAGTATGCGGACTTATAAATAATTTTTCAGCAATTTCTTTGGAGCGTAAACCTTCACATACTAAATTCAACACCTCTTTTTCCCGGCGTGTTATTTCCGTAGGTAAATCACTTTTAAGATGCTGGGAACCTTCTTGACTACACATGTAATTAACGAGCATATTTTTAACGTCATCGGTTATATATACTTTTCCGTCAATCACCTGAGCTAAAGCTTCTCTAAATTCCTCACTGCTTACCTTGCTACCCAAGTAACACTTAATCCCTTTATCAAAAAACGATTTAATATCATTCACCTCAACATCTAAAGAATGAATCATAATTTTTACGGAAGGATTGATGTCACGAAATTTGTCGATCAAATCTCTAATTACATTACTCGTTAGATCTGAAGAATTTAAAATTAAAACCGTGTCTTCATTTTGAATTAATTGTGGAATTATATTTAGCTCGGAAATGGCTTCAATGTCGTAATTTGTCGTGAGTATTTCTGTGCCTAAAAAAGATTGCATCATGCCAAGATTAAGGTGATGGCTATCATAAAGAATAATTTTGCGTTTCATGATCTGTAGTTTTACACAAAATTACAAACTAATTTAAGTACAAGCGAATCAGGAGGTTATAAATACGAAAAATATTAAGCGAAAGGGTTATTTCACGGTAAAAAATTTATTATGAAAAAAAATCAATTTAGAAATTAATTTAGAAATCGTAAAAAAGATACTCTGAATTTAATTTAGAAAAATTTGATACTTCTGCATTTCGTTAAAAACTCCTATTAAATCGCCATTTACCTGAATCATTGTTTGCAAACTCATCAGTTCCAGCTGACTTTCATCTTCTGGATTTTTAATAAAGAAATTTAATTTTTGATCTCCCTTATGTTCCACAAACTGATTCTTAAAAAATTCAATATCTTCTTTTCTTAAATCATTGATATCAACAACAATTGTCATTTTCTTCGCAAATTTTTCAAACGCTTCTTTCAAGTCAATGACGTCGGTGATATTTACGAAAACCCGACCATCATTAGACTGACTGAACTTCACTTTAAAAATAACAAAACGCTGCACATCGATTTTATCCCGGAATTTCATGTAATCGCGATCTCCTAATCGGAAGGAATAACTGCCGCTGTAATCCTCCAGCATGAGGAAAGCAACTTTTTCTCCGCTATTTTTTCCGTCTTTAATGGTATATTCTGTTACCAAACCGGCTACCATATATTCATGCGTATTATTTTTTAAAGCTTGTTTTTCTTTCCAACTCAGTTTATCATTGTTGAATAAATCGGGTTGATTGTTACTGAAAACGCTGTTTTTATAGGTTTCAATTTCATCAAGATTTAGAAAATTGAAATTCCCTTTTGGTTCTACAATTCTGGTTGGTTCTTCAATTATAGCTTCATCATCACCTTGCAAAATTTCCGCAGGAATATCGATAAGATCTTCATCATTGTCATCAACCTCTGAAATTTCCAAGGGTAAAATAACTTTTTCCAGTTCTAAAGGTTCTTCTTTTTTACCTTCCAAAATTTCTTTCTTGCTCAGTGCTCCCTGCAAAAACTGAAACTGATATTTATACTCGTCCAGCGGATGTGCAGACAGATAAAATCCGATAATTTCCTTTTCTTTATTAAGCTTATGCATGTTTTGCCACTCCGGCGCCGGATTTAGTTTTGGTTGCTCAATCTGAACTTCATCCGCAAAATCCGCAAAAAGTGAATTTTCAATTTCATTTTTATTATCCTGAAAACTCTGTCCATAGCGCAGAAGCCTTTCAATATTTGTTTTTCCCGCATTATCAATATCAAAATATTGGGCGCGGTGATAACGATCAACTTCGTCAAATGCACCGGCAACGACCAAACTTTCTGCAACACGTTTATTCATTTGCGAAGACGGAATTCTTTCAAAAAAGTCATAAATATTTTTAAAACGTTCTTTCTTTCTGGCTTCAACAATGGCTTCACTTGGGCCTTCACCAATTCCTTTAATCGCGCCTAATCCAAAACGAATTTGCCCTTTCTCATTGACTGCAAAAGCATATTGTGACTCATTCACATCAGGTCCCAAAACATCAACACCAATGGCTTTGCAATCTTCCATGAAAAGTGTAATTTGCTTGGTATTGTTAATGTTGTTTGACATTACACTGGCCATATATTCTGCCGGATAATTGGCTTTTAAATAGGCAGTTTGATACGCAATTAAAGCATAACAAGTAGAGTGCGATTTGTTGAAAGCGTATTCTGCGAAAGCTTCCCAATCTTTCCAAATTTTATTAAGTTTGGTTTCATCCAGATTATTGATCTTTCCACCTTCGATAAATTTTGGGTACATTTTATCCAGAACATCTCTTTGTTTTTTTCCCATTGCTTTCCGCAATGTATCAGCTTCCCCTTTCGTAAAGTTCGCTAGTTTTTGAGAAAGCAACATTACCTGTTCCTGATAAACAGTAATTCCGTAGGTTTCACTTAAAAACTCTTCAGTTTCTTCTAAATCATAGATGGTTTCCTCCACGCCATTTTTACGATTAATAAAAAGTGGAATGTATTTTATAGGTCCCGGTCGGTACAAAGCATTCATGGCAATTAAATCCGCAAATTCTGTGGGCTTCAGTTCGCGCATATATTTCTGCATTCCCGGACTTTCATATTGAAAAATCCCTACTGTTCTCCCCTCTTTAAATAATTGATACGTCTTCGAATCGTCCAGAGGAATGGTGTCGGGATTAATTTCAATTCCGTGTTTTTCTTTAATGAGTTTTATGGCGTGCTTAATAATCGTCAAGGTTCTAAGACCCAGAAAATCCATTTTTAATAGACCCGCGCTTTCAGCGACGGAGTTATCAAATTGCGAAACCAGAATATCTGCATCTTTCGACGCGATGGTAATCGGTACTAAATTCGAAATATCTTCTGGCGTAATGATCACTCCACACGCGTGAATTCCAGTATTACGAATGCAACCTTCCATTTTTTGTGCGGCAGAAAGAACTTCATAACGCTCATCTTTTGGATTTGCTAAAATATCTTTCATTTCCTGCGCCAGCATTTTATCTTCAGGAGCAAGTTTTTCAAATTTTGCAAAAGCTTTTGCGATATTCATTCCCGGTGTTGTAGGAATTAATTTAGCAATATTATTGGTGTCTGCGATGGAAAGATCCAAAACTCGTCCAGCATCTTTTATAGCAGATTTCCCACCTAAAACTGAATAAGTAATGATTTGTGCCACATTGTTTTTACCATACTTTTCTACGACCCATTTGATAATTTTATCACGACCTTCATCATCAAAATCAATATCAATATCGGGCATCGAAATACGTTCTGGATTCAGAAAACGCTCAAATAGCAAATCGTATTTAATAGGATCTACATTCGTAATTCCCGTACAATATGCAACTGCTGAACCGGCGGCTGAACCTCGTCCCGGACCGACCCAAACGCCCATATTTCGAGCTTCATTACAAAAATCCTGCACAATCAAAAAATAGCCGGGATAGCCAGTATTAGCAATAACGCCGAGTTCAAAATCCAGACGTTCCCTAATTTCCTCAGTGATTTCGGGGTATCTCTCGCTTGCGCCTTCGTAAGTTAAATATCTGAGGTATGCATTTTCCCCTCTTTTTCCGCCATCCAGTTGATCTTCTGCACTTAAAAACTCTTCTGGGATTTTAAATTCAGGTAACAAAACATCTCTTTTTAAAGTAAAAGATTCAAACTTTGCTAAAAGTTCGTCGTACGCCTCAAACGCGTCTGGAAACTGGCGAAAACTCTGTTTAATTTGATCGGTATTTTTTAGGTAAAATTCCTGAGACGGTAAACCTCGCCGTTTTCCAAAACCCTTTCCTACTGGCGAAGAAAGTTTTTCCCCATCTTTAATACAATACAGAATATCCTGAATATGTGCCTCAGATTTTTCGGTGTAGAAAGTTTCGTTTTGGGCTAAAATTTTAACCTCATATTTCTCTGCAAAAGTCAACAAAACATCATTTAAATATTCCTCTTCTTCCAGCTCGTGATTTTGAAGCTGTACATAAAAATCATCTTTAAAAGTCTCCTTCCACCACTGAAAAACTTCTTCCCCTTTCTGCTCACCAAATTCTAAAATAGTATTGGGGATATCTCCTGTAGTTCCGGAAGTAACGGCAATTAAATCTTGTTTAAATTCCAAAATCATTTTTTTAGAAATCCTTGGAACGCCGAAATAAAAACCATTTACATAACCCAAACTCGACAGTTTTGCCAAGTTTTTGTAGCCATTAAAGTTCTTGGCCAAAAGAACCATATTCGTCCGGCGGTCTGGATCATCTTTGGTAAATTGCTTTTGGTCCGGCCGCTCAGAAAGATAAAATTCACAACCAATGATGGGAATTAAAGGTTCTTTGCGCGGTTCAACATCATTAAATAGAATCCCTTCCTCTTCTGCTTTTTTCTTTTTTTCGGAATATTCCTGATGCGTTTTTTTAATCGTTCCGTTGGCTTTTTCAACTTCAGAAATAAATTTAAAAGCGCCCATCATATTTCCCAAATCAACAATTCCTACCGCCGGAAAATTATTGTCGAGGGCTTTCGAAATTAATTCGCTAATGCTAGTGGAAGACTGTAAAGACGAATAAATACTGTGATTATGAAAGTTAAAGTAATTGCCAATTTCAATTTCATCAGTGTCACCAAAATGTACGGTTTTCTTTTTCTTTTTAGAATCGGCGACCTGTCTTCTGATCACAATGGGGAAAGGTCTTATGGCACTTGGATGAGCATCAATAAACTGCTGTAATTCAAGTGGAGTAATCTCTATGGTTTCAGGCGGAATAATGCCGATCCTTTTCATTTCAAAAAAGACCTGCGCGGTAGCATTTACGTCGGCCGCTGCATTATGCGCTTCATCGAATTTTTCTCCGTATAATTTCTCGTATAATTCTTCGAGTTTTGGTGATTTATATCTTCCGCTCTTCCCACCTCCTAACTGACAGTAATCCGTGCCCAACTGCATGGTATCCGCAGATGCAAGATTTTGCAAATTATTTTCAATTTCTTTTCGAAAAAACTCGGCGCCTACAATATTATAATCGAAAATAACATTGTGACCAACTACAACCTCTGCCTTATTTAGCGCTTCTTTAAATTTAAGTAAAACATCACTTAAATCTTCACCTTCTTCAGTAGCAATTTTTGTGGAAATGCCGTGTATTCTTTGGGAAGAAAAGGGAATGTCATAACCTTCTGGCTTAATAATGAAATCCTGATTTTCCAGCAAACTACCGTCCTTCGCGTGCAATTGCCAGGCAAGCTGAACCATTCTTGGCCAGTTGTCGGAATCGGTAATGGGAGCGTTGAAATTTTTAGGTAAACCAGTCGTTTCGGTATCGAAAATTAAATACATTGAAGAGGATAATTTTGGTAAAATTACTTTAAAATTAATTCAAAAAAAAGTTGAAATTCGGAAAACAATTTTTGTTTTGGACAAATATCAGGTGTTTAAGATTTTAAAATTTACTGAACTTCTTTTAAAATTTTTATCTTTGTTACCTATGGAAATTATTAAGAAAGAAATTGTTTCTCGAGAGATTTTGTTAAAGGCATTTAAGCACATGATGCTTGCTAAAGCAACCGCAGATGTATACGAAGAAAACCGAAATATCTGCAAATATGTTCACTCTACTTCCCGCGGTCACGAAGCGATTCAACTTGCGACCGCATATCAACTCACCAAAGAAGACTGGGTTTCCCCCTATTATCGCGACGAGAGTATGTTGCTCGGGATGGGATTCGAGCCTTATCAATTAATGCTTCAATTACTGGCAAAAGCAGATGATCCGTTTTCTGGTGGACGTTCTTATTATTCGCATCCTTCTAGTCGTCAGGAAAATATTCCTAAAATAATTCATCAAAGTTCCGCGACAGGAATGCAGGCAATTCCGACAACCGGTGTTGCGCAGGGAATTAAATATATTCAGGAATTCAACCTTCAGGAATTTGAAAATAATCCAGTGGTTGTCTGCAGTTTCGGCGACAACTCAATTACAGAGGGTGAAGTTTCCGAAGCTTTTCAGTTTGCAGCACTTCATCAACTGCCAATCATATTTTTGGTTCAGGATAATGAATGGGGCATTTCCGTAACCAAGGAAGAAGCCAGAACTTCAGATGCGTATGATTTTGCAGCTGGATTTGTTGGTTTAAATCGAATGAAAGTGGACGGAACTGATTTTGAAGCCAGTTTTAAAGCCATGAAAAAAGCAGTCGATTTTGTTCGGGCCGAAAGAAAACCGATGTTGGTTTGTGCCAGTACGGTTTTGATTGGTCATCATACTTCCGGTGTTCGACGAGAATTTTACCGTGATGAAGAAGATTTGGAAAAACACCGCGCAAAAGATCCCGGCAATATCCTGAGAAAAAGATTGTTGGAAGAAGGAACCGACGAAGATCTTTTAAAACAAATAGAGAAGAAAGCACGATTAGAAGTTGAACAGGCGTTTCAAAAAGCCATTGAGGCTGAAGATCCAAAACCGCAAACTGTAGAAAATCATGTCTTCGCTCCTACGCCAATTACAGAAGAAGTTGGCAAAAGAGAAGGAGAAAATCCCGAAAAAATTGTAATGGTCGATGCAGCCATTCACGCCATTCAGGAAATCATGTACAAACATCCGGAAGCTCTGCTTTACGGACAGGATGTAGGTGAAAGAATTGGTGGTGTTTTCCGCGAAACCGTGACTTTAGGAAAAAAATTCGGGAATAAAAGGGTTTTTAATACGCCCATTCAGGAAGCTTATATTATTGGTTCTACGGTTGGGATGAGCGCAGTTGGCTTAAAACCAATTGTGGAAGTTCAGTTCGCCGATTATATTTATCCTGGAATTAACCAACTTATTACCGAGGTTTCAAAATCCAACTATCTGAGTAATGGAAAATTTCCAGTGAGCAATATTATTCGCGTCCCAATTGGAGCTTATGGAGGCGGCGGACCTTATCACAGCGGAAGTGTAGAAAGTATTTTAGCCAATATTAAAGGAATCAAAATCGCATATCCGAGTAATGCAGCTGATTTTAAAGGTTTATTAAAAGCAGCTTTCTACGATCCAAATCCAGTTGTTATGCTGGAGCATAAAGGATTATATTGGAGTAAAGTTCCCGGAACTGAAGATGCTAAAACAGTTGAACCTGCAGAAGATTATATTTTACCTTTTGGAAAAGGAAACATCCTTTTAGAAGCGGACCCGTCTGAAACTGAAAAGGGCAGAACAATGCTCATCGTTACTTATGGAATGGGAGTTTATTGGGCGAAAGAAGCGGCAAAAAATTTCTTAGGAAGAGTTGAGATCATCGATTTAAGAACCCTTATTCCTTTAGACGAAAAACTTGTTTTTGAACGAACAAAAATCCACGGAAAATGTTTAGTTTTAACGGAGGAACAAATTCAAAATTCTTTTGCTGAGGCATTCGCACATCGGATTTCAAAAGAATGTTTCAGATCTTTAGATGCGCCAGTTGAAACAATGGGATCTCTCAATTTGCCGGCTGTTCCAATTAATTTAATTTTAGAAAAAGAGATGCTTCCAAATGCGGAGAAACTTTCTGTAAAAATTGGAAAAATGTTGACGCAATAATTGTACGTAAAATGTCTTAAACTGCAAAGTCACAAAAGATTTCCTTTCTGAAAACTTTTGTGACTTTTGTTTTAATGTAACTTTTAAAATCTATTAAGAATTACGATTGATAATATTTGCATTGAGAACTTTACACGCAGCACCTTTTTTGCGGAATTTACATTTTATTATTTTTCTAAAGCTTTTGCGCCTAAAAACTTTATCCCCACCAAAAAGCGGTCGCAATAATAATATATAGTCCAATCAGCGCAACACCTTCCAGCCAAATACTTTCCCCATCAAACACTATAAAAGCGCTTACTAGAACCGAAAGAGCCAAAGCTGCCAGTAGAAGTGGACTCAAAACAAAAGATAAAACGGCGCCGCCTAAAAAGAAAGATAAAATTACCAACAATGGAAAAAGAACGAGCGCAATTTGTAACGAAGAATTCATAATTACACTTACCGCATAATCCGCTTTATTTTTCAAAGCCAATTGAATTCCTACCAGATTTTCTATGGCATTTCCCGCGATTGCGACCACGATCAAACCAGCAAAAACATCATTAATTCCAAGAGAATCCATCGCAGGTTTTAAAGCTTCTACAAACCAGTCGGAGACAAATGCAGCTCCAACACCCGAAGCGGCTAATATTCCTAAAGTTAAAGGAAGCGACCAACTTGCTTCTTCAGCATCACCGTTTTTATCGGGCATAATCGACTTATCACCTTTAATGGAAAAACTTAGATAAGCTCCAAACACTATAAGTAAAACTACCGCAACGATAATATCCAAAGTATTCAAATGACTTTCTGCGGGCGTATGCAAATAAAAAGTCAAGGTTGGAACCGCCATCGCAGCAAAGGCTAAAATCATCAATACAGCATTCATTTTCGGAGGTTCAGAATGAAAATACTGCCGCCCGTTTTTAAGTCCACCAAACAAGATCGCCATACCAAAAACCAAAACTGAATTTCCTAAAATTGATCCCACCAATGCGGCCTTTACGACGGTATCTAAACCAGCTCTCAAGGCAAAAATACATACAAAAAGTTCTGGAAGATTTCCCAAAGCCGATTGTAAAACGCCGGTTGCTGCCGGTCCCATTCTGCTTCCGAGTTGTTCTGTCGCTTTCCCCACGATCATGGCAACCAAAACGAGGGCAACGGCGGCAAGAGAAAATAATAGTACTGAATTAAAACCAGCGTGAGTTGCATAACCAGTGAATCCAGCAACTAATGCTGCAGCTGCCAGGAGAATAATGTCTTTTTTCTGCATAATCGTATATTTAAAATGACTTGGTAATTTTCAGCATGATCTTAGAAAGTTCACCGAATTGATTCTAAAATATGCGACGCTTCGTACAAAGCCAATAAAATCCGCGACAATATTTAGACCATAAATTTAAATTTTAAAAAAAATTAAAACCAATCCGAAATTTTAAATGATTCCTTATTTTTGTAGAAATACCGTGATTTTATGTCTCAAAGCATTTTAGAAAAAATAGAAGCGCTGCGTGCGGAACTTCATCAGCATAATTTCGATTATTATGTTGAGGACAATGCGACTGTTTCCGATTTTGAATTTGATTTAAAATTAAAGCAACTTCAGGACCTCGAAAAAAATTATCCGCAGTTCTATGATCCTAACTCGCCTACTTTGCGCGTTGGCGGGGAAATCACGAAAAATTTTCCGACCATTCATCATCAGTTTAGAATGTATTCTTTAGACAATTCTTATGATTTTGATGATTTAGAAGACTGGGAAAAACGCATCATTAAAACGATTGACGAGCCTGTAGAATTTGTTGCGGAATTAAAATATGACGGTGCATCAATTTCTATTTTTTATGAAAATGGAAAATTAAAACAAGCTGTAACACGTGGCGACGGATTTCAAGGTGATGAAATAACGGCTAACGTGAAGACAATTTCCGATATTCCCTTAAAATTGAAAGGCGATTTTCCTCCGCAGTTTTTTATGCGAGGGGAAATTTATCTGACGCGCAAAAACTTTGACAAAATTAACAGTCTGCGCGAAGAAGAAGGTTTGGATTTATTCATGAATCCCAGAAATACAGCGTCTGGAAGTTTGAAAATGCAGGATTCTGCTGAAGTTCGAAAACGTGGACTTTCAGCCGTACTTTATCAATTCATTTCTTCTGACACGCCAGCTGAAACGCATTGGGAATTACTGCAAGATGCGAAGAAATGGGGTTTTAAAGTTTCTAATCAGGCGAAACTCTGCAAAAATTTAGATGAAATAAAAGATTTTATCACTTTTTGGGACGAACATCGCCATGAACTTCCTTTTGAAATCGACGGAATTGTTTTAAAGGTAAATTCAATTAAACAACAGTCACAGTTGGGTTACACGGCGAAATCACCGCGTTGGGCAATGGCTTATAAATTCAAAGCTGAAAAGGTAGAAACCGAACTCGTAACCGTGACTTATCAGGTGGGTAGAACTGGAGCAATTACACCTGTTGCTAATCTAAAACCCGTTTTACTCGCTGGAACAATTGTGAAAAGAGCCAGTTTGCATAATGAAGATATTATCAAAAAACTTGGTTTGCACGACCATGATTTCGTATTTGTAGAAAAAGGTGGCGAAATTATTCCGAAAATTGTAGGCATTAATTTGGAGAAAAGAGATGCGAATTCTCAAGAAATAGAATACATCACAAATTGTCCGGAATGCGGTACTGAACTGGTTAGAATTGAAGATCAGGCGATTCATTTTTGTCCGAATGATTTGCATTGTCCGCCGCAGGTTGTGGGACGAATGATTCATTATGTGTCACGGAAAGCTTTAGATATTGAAGGTTTAGGCGCGGAAACGATCGAACAGTTATACCGTGCAAAACTTGTTGAAAATCCCGCAGACTTCTATATATTAACAAAGGAACAGTTGCTTCCTTTAGAAAGAATGGCGGAGAAATCTGCGCAGAATATTTTAGATGGCGTTGAAAATTCAAAACAAATTCCATATGAAAAAGTCTTGTTTGGAATCGGGATAAAGCACGTCGGAGAAACAGTTGCAAAGAAACTTGCAAAAAACTTCAATTCTATTGATGATTTAAAAAATGCAACAGCAGAAGAACTCATTCAAGTAGAAGATATTGGCGGAAAAATCGCAGAAAGTATTGTCAATTTCTTTCAAAATCCAGAAAATATTTTAATGATTGAACGTTTGAAATCGTACGGCGTTCAATTGGAAAAGGGCGAAAATACAAATGAAGTTTTAAGCAGTATTTTAGAAAATAAAACATTTCTTTTCACGGGAAAACTTTCTTTATTTACCAGAGAAGCTGCGGAAGAAATGGTGGAAAAACACGGTGGAAAAAATATTTCAGCGGTTTCTAAAAATCTGAATTATTTAATCGTGGGCGAAAAAGCCGGAAGTAAACTGAAAAAAGCTCAGGATATTGGATCCATCCAAATTTTAGACGAACAGGAATTTTTAGATTTAATAAAAGAATAATCTGTTTGTGCAATTCAAGATCCATTAATGCATATCTCCAATATCAATGGGATCCCTACCCTTTTTTTCCTTAACCAAGAGGACGAAAGGAATACAGACTAAAAAGAGAAATCCTAAATAGAGGAAAACATCCATATAAGATAATACGGTGGCCTGTTTCAAAACCGATAAATCTAAAAGTTTGTAAGCAGCGGCCAGCGAATTATCGGGACCAAAACCTTTGGCTTGAAAAGACGCAACTAAACCATTCAATCTTTGTTGAACATCAAAACTGTTTGCATCTAAATGACTTGTTAATGCCGCGCGGTGAATGGAAGTTTGATTGGATATAAACGTTGTGATTGCTGCTATTCCGAAAGAACCGCCGAGCTGTCTCATCATTCCTGTAAAAGCTGCTCCCTGACCAATTTCCTGACCTTTCAGCGTACTTAAAGCCAATGAAGTAATCGGAATAAAAAGTAAGCCTAGACCAGCACCGCGCACAATCAACATCCAAAAGAAATCACCTTTGCCGGTGTCGGGCGAAATGATTTTATAGCCCCAAAAACTATATACAAAGAAAAGTAGTAATCCCAGTGCAACTAAAAGTTGTTGCTTCACGCCGCGCGTTAAAAGTCGACCGATAATTGGCATCATAACGGCGGTTGTCAGCGCTGCGGGAATCATCAAAGCTCCAGATTCCAAGGCAGTCCAACCCAGCACACTCTGCGTATACAGCGGAACAATAAATGTAGAACCATACAAACCAAATCCCAAAATAAAGGACATGGCAGTTCCTAAACGCAGATTCCCATTTTTTAAAACACGCAATTCTACAACCGGATATTTATAATTGAGTTCTCGCCAAAGGAAAAGTATAAAACCGATAACTGCAACGATGCTGAGGAAAACAATAATCGGATTATCAAACCAATCGTCTTCATGGCCTTTTTCTAAAATATACTGCAGTGATCCCACAAAAGCGGCAAGCAGCATAATTCCGTACCAATCGACGTCTCTTGCTTTTCTTTTCTCTGCAAATTTTGGACTTCTTACAAACTGTAAAGTCATCAAGGTAGCTGCAATCCCGATGGGAATATTAATATAAAATATATACGGCCAACTGAAATTATCAACGATATATCCGCCCAACGGCGGACCTAAAGTTGGACCAATAATGACTCCTAGACCATATATAGCTTGGGCCATACTTCTTTTCGCTAAAGGATAAGATTCTGTAATGATGGTTTGAGAAGTTACCAGGAGCGCTCCACCGCCAATCCCTTGACAAAGTCTAAAAAATACAAGTTCCCAGATACTTGTCGCATTCCCGCACAGAAAAGAAAATATCGTAAAAATAATAATGGAAGCTGCAAAATAATTTCGTCGCCCAAACTGTTGAGAAAGCCAACTGGTCATCGGAACAATGATTACATTACCGATGGCATACGCAGTTATAACCCAGCCCACTTCGGACAGTGTTGCACCAAGATTACCTTTCATTTCATTCAAAGCTACATTGACAATTGTAGAATCTACGATTTCCAGCAATGCACACAGAATAGCAGTAATCGTAATAATGACGCGTCTGGCACCGTATTCAACTAATGAATCTTGCTCCATTTTAAAACTCTATTTTTTAATGATTCGGGGGAAAATTCTGTTCTGAAATAGAAATTTTAATTTAAAATCACAGTAGTTTTTACATTCATTCCTGTACGAAGTTTTTTAGCGATTTCAGGTTTTATCTTGGTAAAATCTATTCTAACAGGAAGACGCTGTACCACTTTCACGAAATTTCCACTGGCATTATCGGGAGGCAAAATAGAAAATGTAGAACCAGTTGCTGGAGAAAATGAGGTCACTTTTCCTTCGAATTTTTCTTTAGGGAAAGCATCAATCTCAATTTCTACCGGTTGTCCTTCTACCATTTTAGAAAGCTGAGTCTCTTTAAAATTGGCGATAATCCACTTGCTATTATCACGCACCAAACTGAATAACTGAGCACCAGCCTGAACAAACTGACCTTTTTGTGTAGAAATCTTAGAAACATTTCCATCTTCAGGCGCGAGAATTACGGTATATGAAAGATTTAATTTTGCATTTTCTACATCAACTTCTCGCTGTTTAACCATTGAATTTGCGACACCGATCTGTTGGGAACTGGCTTCAGTTTGGGAGTTTACAATTCCAGTTTGTTGCGCAGCCTGATTTCTTTGATCTACCAAAACTTGTAATTGCCGATCTGCTGTCTGCTTTGCAGCTAATGCAGTTTCAAATTGCTGTTGCGTAATGGTATGGTCTTTCACCAAATTTGCATATCGTTTCAAATCCTGACTCGTTCTCCAAACATTCACTTTTGACGCTTCGATTTGAGCATTAGCCGTTCTTATCGCTGCATTGGTCGAATTAATGTTTTGAGAAGCTGCTCTTGTAGAAGCAACTGAAGTTTGAACATTGCTTTTTGCAGTTCCTAAAGCAGCAGTTGCCTGTTGTAAAAGCATTTTCTGATCTCTATTATCAAGAACTATAAGGGTATCACCTTTCTTTACAAATTGGTTGTCGGTAACTTTTACTTCAGTAACATAACCGGATATTTTGGAAATAACCGGGCTCATATTTGAAGCAATTTGAGCATCATCGGTTTCTTCGTGAGTAAGACCATAAGAATATATTCGGTAGCCGAAAAAACCACCGACAATCAATACCACCGCCAAAATAATGGGAAAGACGAGTGATTTTTTCTTTTTTGTTTCGGGAAATAGTTCTGGTTGATCTGTTATATTATCCATTGTATTGCGATTACTTTTAAGATTATTTTAGTTTTATTTCGTTGTTAAAATTCCCGAACTTTGTAATAATTTCCGGTAAGCAAGTGCTGAATCTGCTTTTGCATTTACGACGTTTACGTTGGCAGTAATCTGTGCCGCATCAGCATCGAGCAATTCAGTAATCGTCGCCAATCCGTTTTTATATTTGTTATTGGTCACCCGAAAGTTTTCATTCGCCTGATCAGCAGCTTTTTCGTAAACGACAATCTTCTTTTTAGAAAATTCGGAGATTTGATAATCTCTGTTTACTTCCAACTTAATTTGATCATTCAATAACTCACGCGTTGCCGATAGTTTTTTGTCCGTCGCAGTTGCCCGCATTAAACTGGAGTTTTTCTTCCAAAGATTATCGATATTGTATTGAATTCCAACTCCAATATTTGCCGCGTTGATAATGGTTAAGATCTTCGGGATCTCCGCTGCAATATATCCGCCTGTTAGAGCAATCGTCGGTAAACTCTCTGCTTTAGCAGATTTAATGCCTAATTCAGCTGCTTTTTGTTGATAATCAATTGCTTGTAAATCAGTTCGAAGTTGATATGCTTTGTTCACATAATAGGAAACGTCTTGATTTTCGGTAAGTTCTGTAATGTATTGTGGATCAATTTCCAAAGCAGTATTTTCTGGTAAACCGAGCAGTAAATCCATATTGATCATGGCGATGCTGTAATTATTATAGGCATCTAACAACTGCAATTCTATATTTGAAGTTTGTAAATTGGCTTTTAATCTGTCATTTCTTGCGATGATTCCGTTGTCCTCCAATTTCTGAAAAGACAAATCCCGTTTTTGAGATGAAGCTAAATTATCTTCAAGTACCTTAATCTGCTGATTTGCTTTGAATAAATTATTATAGGCCTGCGCAATATTATATTCAATAGCGAGCTTATCGTTTTCAGCACTTAGTTCAGCTGCTTTAATTAAATAATCTGCGGACTGAATTCCATATTTTATTCTGCCGCCCGTAAAAAGAGGTAAGGAAGCCGCGACATTTCCGTAGAATGCTGAACTGGCTTTTGGAGAACCCGCTCCACTTTCCGAAGGTGGCGTAATTTTTAAATCCACTTTTGCATTTGAAAGAGCCAATGCACTCGCCGAAACCTTTAAACTAGGTAATCGGTTGTTCTTTGCCTCCAAATAATTTGCAGTGGCTTCCTGAATTTTAGCCTGGTCAATCATCAGATTTTTGGAATTTTTTGTTCCCAATAATATGGCTTCATCTAAAGTCAATTGTTTAATTGCCTGACTTTTCACCAAAGGAATACTCCCCAAAAAAGCAAAAATAAAAAGTGATTTATTGCTGTATTTCATAACCTAAAAGGTGTTTTAATATCGTTTGAACATGAATTTTAATTTCTTCGAAGTATTGCATTTCATAATCTTCGTCGCCCTCAAAGAACTCTTTATAAGTGGGAAGCGTATTTAATGCGGTGAAAATGGTTCCTGAAACTGTAGAATGAACAAATTCAAGTCGGGGATTTTTCGTAAAAATTTCACGATCTAAACCTTTTTGAATTAGCTCACTATAAATTGCAAGAAATCCTTTCTTTGACTTTTTTAAAAATTCGTTAATCACAGGATTTCTATTCGCAAGCTGCTCGCGCTGTAAAATGAGGTAAAAAGGTTTTAGGTTTTTCACACGGTCAGCATACCGATCCATAACGACGACCATTTTTTCCCATTCATCTAACTTATCATTAGAAATAATATCCTTGCTGAAACTTAAACTTTCGTTTATTCTAAACTCAAAAAGTTTTTCGTACAGTTTTTCTTTCGATCCAAAATAGTAGGAAATCATGGAAATATTCACGTTGGCCGCTTTCGCAATTTCTCGTGTTGAAGTCCCGGAAAAACCCTTCTCTGCAAAAAGAATTTCTGCACTTCGCAGTAGGTTTTCTTCTTTAGAAATCATATTTTTCTTTTTTTACGGAGGCAAAAGTAAAATAAAAAATAAAACAATCAAACGATTGATTGAATATTTTGTCTATTATTATTTAGGGAATTTTGATATAATCTGTAATTATTAAGAAATGAGTAAATTACAGTTTGCGAATAAAAAAAACTACCTGATGGGTAGTTTATGCTGCTTTATGAATATATCGGGAAAGTTTAATTCCCAGATCTGTCCAGATGATTTTGGAGTTCCCATTTCTTTCTAAGTGATAATTGGCATGGGAAATTTCTTCGAGAATCGCTTCGATATTTGCACCGTGAATAAATTTAGAAAAACGGTCCCATTTAAATCCGCCCGACTGAATTTTTTTGTAAACCAGTTCTTCACCTCCGTAATTTTGCAATAAAGCAAGACGAAACATTTCAGCACAATATTCCAGAAAGTTCATTTGTTTTTCTTTATTCCACACTGCTATTTTTCGACCCCAAACGACTATATTTTTTAAAAATTCGGGTTTCTTTTTTACTTGAAAGGCTTCACGAACCCACATAATGAATAGTTCTTCGAGCTCTGAATCTAAATTTTCAGATGTTGCTAATTTCTGCGCGGTGTTCCAGTTTCCTTGTGCCTGAAACAAAATTTCCTGAAGATGTTCTGGACTTGTCTGAAAGTGCTTTTTCAAAGCTTCCTCCAAATTTTCATCAGCAATCTGGGGAATTTCCACCAATTGAGAGCGGGAAAGTATGGTTTGCAACATTGAATCGGTGTCGGTTGCAGTAAGAATGATAAAGGTGTTTTTGGGCGGTTCTTCTAAAAATTTCAGAAACTTGTTGGCAGCCTCAGTATTCATTTTATCTGCCTGCCACACAATTAATATTTTGCTACCACCTTCAAAACTTTTTAACGCAAATTTCTTATTAATTTCATCAACTTCATCGGCATAGATGGTGAGTTGTTTGTTTTCAGACTCTAAAATGGCGCTCCAATCTTCGTTGTTTGCGTAAGGATTATCTAAAATCATCTCACGAAATTCTTCGAAAAATTGCGAAGCCAAGCCGGTTTTGTTGGCCTTAAAAACTGGAAAACTAAAATGCAAATCAAGGTGATTCAAATGATCAACTTTCGAAGAAGCACTTTCATTTTCTCTTTTTAAAATTTCTTTTGCAAATGCCAGTGCCAACGCGAGCGTGCCGTAGCCATCTCTTCCCACAAATAATTGTGCGTGACTTACTCTGCGATTTTCAATACTTTCTTTTAAAAGATTTTTCAAACTGTTTTGACCGACAATATCTTCCCAATTCATGCATCAAAGATAATTCAAAATTTTATTTTTAAAGTGTAATTTATACTGCGCTGATAATCATTAATTATAATTATACATCATGAAAAAATTCAAACCCACTTTTGGTAAAATATTTACTTTTAAATAAAATCACTTTCAGTTTATTTGGTATGGTCGAATAAATTTAAGACTGAAATTTCCTTTATTATACGCAGAAAACAATTATTAAGCTTAACAAACTTTAACCAAACTTACTTTCACAGTTCAGTATTATTTAAGATATTTGCGCATTATTTTTAAAAATAGAGAATGAAAAGATTTTTTGTATTACCGATCATCGCGGCAGGTTTTTTTCTGAATGCCCAAACGATTGGTAATTCTCCTTATGCAGCCTTCGGAATTGGAGATGTAAAGTATGACAATACGACTGATATCAATGCCATGGGTGGAGTTTCCACAGCTTATATCTGGGATTTTACCAACAGTTTTAATTTCAGTAATCCAGCAGCAAATAAGAATTTAGAAATTACAAGTTTGAAAGTTGAAGGAACAAACGAAAATAATTTTTTCAAATCAGATTTTAATAACCAAAGTGCTACCAAGCATTCTACGTATTTATCAAATATTTCTATAGCTTTCCCAATTTCGCAAAAGGTGAAATTTGGAATGGGTTACCAACCTTACAGCTCGAAAAAATATTCTGTTGTTTCTACGGAAACCGCTGAAAATGGCGATACAAAAGCCAGTCTTTTTCGTGGCGAAGGTGGATTAAGCACCATTCAAGCGGCTTTATCTTACCAAATTTCGCCAGAATTTAGCTTGGGTTTAAGAAGTAATTTTTACTTTGGTAATTTATACGATATTAACGAAGTTACGGTAACAAACGCTGAGTTAATCAATGGTTATGAAACTAAAAATAAAATTAAAACCTTTAATTTTACTGTAGGAACGGCTTATCAGAAAAAATTAGAAAAGGATAAAAAACTGACTTTAGGTGCTACGTATACTTTTGGAAATACGGGACAAATGGAAAGCAGCTACGTAAACAGTACCTATTTCTATTCGCCAGGACAGATCAAAAACAACGAAAGTATTATCGAGGAAAGATTCAGTGAAGATAAAAACCTTATACCTATGGAATTCTCGCTCGGTGCTGGTTTAGGTAAAGATGCGAAATGGTTTTTGGGAACACAGGTTGATTATAAAAAAGGTGAAACGGTGCAGTATTTAGGTCAGCCTTTTGCGTATCAAGATTCTTACAAAATTTCTGCAGGTGGTTGGTATTTACCCAATTATAACAACTTCAGAAGTTATTTTTCCCGCGTAACATATCGTTATGGAGCGTATTACGAAAAAGGAAATCTTGCAATAAATGGTACAGATGTTAATAAATTCGCTGTAACTGGTGGAATGAATTTTCCGTTTGATAACAGAGGTGCGAGCCGAATGAGTGGAATTGATGTTGGTGTAGAACTAGGTACAAGAGGAACGCTGCAAAATGATTTGATTCGTCAAAACTTCGTGAATTTGAGAATAGGACTTAATTTCGGTCAAAAGTGGTTTAGTAAAAAACTTTATGATTAAGAAATGATTTTCGGTCATGAAATAAAAAATAAAAATATAGCCGCCTTTCTGGGTTGTGCTATATTTTTTGTTTTAATTTCCTGTGACGAAGATCTTACGAAGATCAATAAAAACAGCAATAACAACTTCCCTTCGCAGATTATTTACAATGCCAATATTGTACAGCGAGATTCTGGAATGATTAAATTACGCGCTACCGCTCCACTAATCGAAAAGTTTGAATATATCGATTCGCCCTATATTGTAGCCAGAAAAGGAATTAATATTCTTTTTTATGATAAAAAAAAACCTGATGTTCCCGGAAAAATTACCGCGAAATATGCGAAATTTAATGAAATTAAAAAGTTCTACGAAGCAAAAGGCAATGTAAAAATCATCAGCAATGAAAATCAAATGTTTGCCATGCAATCGGTTTATTGGGATCAGGCAAAACGATTAATTTATACTTCTGATACGGTTTACGTAACTGATAAAGATGGATCAACTTTAGTTGGTGCTAACGGTATGAAAGCAAAAGACGATTTTTCGGAATACACTTTCTTCAACAATTCCGGCGACATCAATGCGCAGAAAATTCCAGAGAAAAAACGATAGTATTCGTATTATTTTTTTTCCATTTAATGATAGAATAAAATTCACCTTATGACTTTTTACGCCTTAGGTTTAATGTCTGGAACGAGTCTCGATGGCCTGGATATCTGTCATGCTTCTTTCAAAAAAGATGAGGCGGGAAAATGGAATTTTGAAATTTTAAATGCGTCAACAATTCCTTATTCGCAGGAATTAGAAAACCAACTTCGAACTGCAACAGAATTATCCCCAGAAGGTCTTTTTGATCTCCATGCAAATTATGGTTTTTATTTGGGTGAAAAGGTAAAGGACTTTATCGAAAAGCATTCTCTAAAAAATATTGATTTAATTGCGTCTCACGGACACACCGTTTTTCATCAGCCAAAAAAAAAATTCACGGTTCAGATTGGTGACGGCAGAGCGATAAAGATTTTAACTCAAATTCCGGTTGTATATGATTTTAGAAGTCAAGATGTTTTAATGGGAGGCAACGGCGCGCCATTAGTTCCGATCGGTGATGAACTGCTATTTTCTGAATTTGATGCGTGCTTAAATATCGGGGGGTTTTCTAATATTTCTTTCAAAGAAAATCAACGCAGAATTGCTTTTGATATTTGTCCGGTAAATATTGTACTGAATAAATTCGCCCAAAAATTAGGCAAAAATTTCGATGAGAATGGAGATCTTGCAAGGAAAGGAAAAATAAATAGTGAAATCTTAAGTAAATTAAATGCTCTACCCTATTATCAGCAAGATTCACCTAAATCACTAGGAATAGAATGGGTTTCTGAATATGTATTTCCGCTCTTTAAAACTGAAAATCCAATTGATATTTTAGCCACTTTCACAGAACATGCTGCACTACAAATGGCGGCTGTCTTCCAAAAATATAACATTAAAAAAGTTTTATTTACGGGCGGTGGAACTTACAACAAATTTTTAGTAGAGAGAATTAAGGAACATTCCAATTCAGAAATTATTATTCCAAATAAAGAAATTATCGATTTTAAAGAAGCGCTAATTTTTGCTTTTATGGGGGTTTTACGTAGCAAAAATGAAATTAACACCTTGTCTTCAGCGACGGGAAGTTCGGCGGATCATTCGTCTGGGCTTATCGTTTAAAAATTTTAACTTAAATAAAAAATATAAATGCAAATAGATATTAGAAATTTGGCGATTGCGGATTATGACGAATTGCGGGAAACGATGCTAAAAGCATACCCGGCAATGTCAGAAAGCATTTGGTCAAAAAAAAGTATTCACAAACTAATTAAAATATTCCCAGATGGTCAAATATGCATCACCGTTGATGGAAAAATTGCGGCGGTTTGTCTGGCATTAAAAGTACAATATGAACTTTTTGGCGATGACCACAATTACAATGAAATTACTGGAAATTACACCTTTAATACCCATTCTGAGAATGGAAATGTATTATATGGAATTGAAATTTTTGTGGATCCGGAATTTCGCGAATTGCGTTTAGCCCGTAGATTATACGATGCCCGGAAAGAGCTTTGCGAAAAGTTAAATTTAAAGTCAATTATTATTGGTGGCCGAATTCCAAATTATCACTTGCACAGCGCAGATCTTTCTCCACGACAATATATTCAGCAGGTACGTAAAAAAGAAATTTACGATCCGGTTTTAAGTTTCCAACTGGCCAATAACTTTCTACCCGTTCGTGTTTTGAAAAATTATCTGCCAGAAGATTCACATTCAGAAGAGAACGCGGTTTTAATGCAATGGAATAACATTTACTATAGCAAGAAACCTAACACCATGCAGGATTCTGTAATTCGGCTTGGTTTGATTCAGTGGCAAATGCGGCATTTTAAAGACATCGAAGCATTTTATGAACAGGTTGAATTTTTCGTTAATGTAATGGCGGATTATAAATCAGATTTTATCATGTTTCCGGAATTTTTCAATACGCCTCTATTGGCGCCATTTAATCATTTAAGTGAACGCGACAGTATGTTTAAACTGGCGGAACTTACCGAAGATATTAAGATTAAATTGTCGCAGCTAGCAATTGCTTACAACATCAATATTATTGGTGGAAGTATGCCTTTGGTAGAAAATGAGGAATTGTACAATATCAGTTATTTGCTTCACCGAGATGGGAAAGTAGATGAACATCGTAAAGTTCATATTACGCCAAACGAAAGAAAATACTATGGCATGAAGGGTGGAAATGAGATTAAAGTCATCGACACCGATTGTGGAAAAGTAGGTTTAGTGATTTGCTACGATGTAGAATTCCCGGAATTACCGCGTTTGTTGGCAGATCAAGGAATGAAGATTTTATTTGTTCCGTATTTGACTGATACTCAAAATGCGTATATGCGCGTGCGAAATTGCGCGTCTGCACGTGCGATCGAAAATGAATGTTATGTAGCTATTGCAGGTTGCGTGGGCAATTTACCAGGTGTAAATAATATGGATATTCAATACGGCCAAGCTGCTGTTTTTACGCCGTCGGATTTTGCATTTCCCTCAAATGCAATTAAAGGTGAAGCGACGCCGAATACAGAATCAACTTTAATTGTAGATGTTGATTTAAATTTATTGAAGGAACTGCATCACTACGGCGCAGTACGAACGATGAGTGATCGACGAAAAGATTTGTATGACACGATTTCTCTTCAAGATAACGAAGGAGATTCTGACTAAAATTTAATCCCGAAACTATTGCAGTTCCGGGATTTATTTATTTTAGTAAAATGAGATTTAGTGTTTAAATCTTCTTCCACCTTGCTTTTTTTACTTTTCCGTTGCTTCAGATTTAAAGTTTAAAGTAGAACTTCACATTAAAAAATCTTCCTGTCAACCTCGCAGAAACCGGATAATTGTAACCAGAATTTAGATCGTTTTTCCACTGGTTAGCTACGGTATTATTAATTTTAAAAGCATTAAAAATCTTGACGCCTAAAAGCATCTTTAAAATGATGTGTTTTTGGCAATTCTGTGGCATTAAGTTTGCGACATATCGCACTTAATCAAAAAAAATTAAAAAATGAACAGCAAATTTTTATTTCCCGTGTTAGCACTTTCACTTACGGTAGCTTCATGCACGAAGGAAAATAACACAACGGTCGACTCCACAAGTGATAGCATTAATATTACTGCGCAAGATTCTGCGATGGCAACTTTGCCAGAAGCAGACAGTGCGACAATATCTGCACCAATGACTTATATTAGTAAAGATGGAAAAACAACTTTTTCAGTTGAATTCGATAGTACGAATGGAACGGCGGTTGTAAAAAATGAAACCGACGGAAAATCTTATAAAATGAAGCAAACCGAATCTGCAAGTGGCGAAAAATTTGTAGATGAAGATGGTTATTACTTCACGGGGCACCAAGGAGATTTCTATTTTGGAAAAGATGATAAAGATATCGTCACTGGAACAAGAAAATAATTTTATTTTTAAATAAGAAAAAAGGCTGTCTGAAAAGACGGCCTTTTTAGCTTCCTCTCAAAAAAAAAACCATTTGTAACTTGGCGCATGCAACTTTTTATTTTGATCTAATTTAAAGTTTAAACTCCAACTTCACATTAAAAAACCTCCCTGTCAACCGCACAGGAACCGGAAAATTGTAGCCAGAATTTACATCATTTACCCACTGGTTTGCTACCGTATTATTGATATTAAAGGCATTAAAAATCTGAACACCTAAAATTAATTCTTTAAAATTACCCCAAAAACCACCATTTACTTTATTGTCTTTCTGGTCGATGAAGACTTTGGATAAACCGATATCAACTCTCTTGTACGAGGGCAACGTATTTTGGTATCGATAAGGTGCTTCGTAATCTGGTTTGCCATTTGAGTCGAGCGTTATTGGCGTCCCAGACGGCAATCCGTTTGCGTAAAGTAATGTTAAATTAACGCGCATTGAGGGAAATCTCGGCATATAATCCTGAAAAAACATAGAAAATCGAAAACGTGGATCTGTGGGTCTCGGAATATCTCCTTTTCCATTGATATTTTCATAAACGCGCGCATAACTTGCAGAAATCCACGAATCCACGCCGGGAACAAACTCTCCAAATAATCGGGTATCTAAACCGTAAGCATAACCTTCTGCATTATTTTCCCCTGAATATCGTATTCTAACATTGTCTAAATAGTACGGAATTAAATGATCCATTTTTTTATAATACGCTTCAGTCGTCAACTTGAAGGGGCGATCAGCCATCTTAAATTCAAAATCATTACCTAAAATAAGTTGAATGGAACGCTGTGATTTTATATTCGGGTTAAAGGTGCCGTTAACATCTTTAATCTCTTTATAAAAAGGCGCCTGGTAATAAATTCCACCAGAAAGTTTAAACAACATATCAATGTCCCAATCAGGTTTCAGGGCTATCTGTGCACGTGGCGAAATAATTGTTTCATCATTAAAATCCCAATGTGAAGCACGAACTCCGGCGTTCACAAATACACGGTTCTCATTCCAGTAAAACTTTTTTGAATATTGCGCATAACCAGACATTCTCGTCGGTTGTATATGATTTTGTCCTGAAATATGATACCGCAAACGAAGATCGGAAGGGTCTAATGTTCCGGGAATTGTATAATCTCTCGGCGAGCTGTAACCGATTGAATCTACCAATTGCCACTCATTTGTGAGATCTTTTAAATCTTCTTTTTCGAATTTTAAACCGACTTCGAAATCGGTATTTAGATCAGGTGAAAATTTTCCCTTCAATTGAGCTCCGTAAGTTTTCACCAACAGATCATTTCGCGCGTGATCAATTTGTCCGCCAACATCATAAGAGGTTACCGGCGCGCCAGTTATCGGGTCAAATGTCTGCAATAAATATCCGGACGCTATGGAATAATATTCTCGTTCCCGGTTTTGATAGGCGAAATTATCTAAGTTGATAGACCATTTTTTATTCGGTTTAAAGTTGATGGACGCTGTTCCCATCATATTTTTATACTTGTCGTCTTCTTTTCCGTTATAGAAAACGGTTAGCTTTAAAGGCATTTGTAAGGTCCCAAACTCCACATCTTTTGCCTTTGGAATCATTTCATAATCGTTTTTACTCCAGTATCCAATAAATGAAACGGCCCATTTATCATTAATTTTATAATTGATATAAGACTGCAAATCCATATACTGCGGATTGAAGTCTGTGTCTTCATTCAGCGTGTTTAAGACCAAATTCGTATTTCGGTACCGTCCGGAAAATAAGGCAGAAAGTTTTTTGTTTTTTGAGGCAAAACCTGTAGAAAGTCGGGCGCCGATTAAGCTGGCCTCTCCAGAAACTTCAAATTTCGTAGGTTGACGGTAATAAATATTTAGAGAAGAAGACATTTTATCGCCGTATTTTGCTTCGAATCCACCGGCGGAGAAATTGATAGACTGAACCATGTCGGGATTGATAGTACTCAAACCTTCCTGCAATGAATTACGAATGAGAAACGGACGGTAAATTTCAATATCATTAATGTAAATCAGATTTTCATCATAATTACCACCGCGAACCATATATTGGGAAGAAAGCTCTGCATTGGAATTTACAGAGGGTAAAGTTTTCAAAAGCCCTTCAACACCGCCTGAAAGTGAAGCAACTTGCTGTGCTTCTTTTGAGGAAATTTCAATCGATGTTAAGTCGGTGATTTTTGGCTTCCCTTTTTTCTGAAAAACCACTTCCTGAATGGTTACCTCTTTTTCAGCATTAACGAACAAAATATTGATGTTCTGTACTTTCGGAGTTGGCTTAATATTTTTTGAGAAACCTCGATAATTTTCTTTTTGAACTGATAATAATTGTTCAGAATCTGCAACCGGAAATTTCACAAAACCAGCATCATCAGTTGTAAATTGCTGACTGTTATAGGAAACATTTGCCAATGACACGGGGCGACCTTCTTCATCTAAAACTTTAAGATTTATTTGAGAAGAAGCAAAAAAAGGCAGTAAAATGAGGAGCAGTATAATTTTTTTCAATGCAGGAAATCTAGATTTTAAAGATAATAAAAATCAGAGGATTTATAATTTATATTTAATGCTCCATAAATAACATTTTTTCTATACTTTCGAAAAAAAATAACTTTATGAAACGCTTCAGCTTTCTTGTCCTGTTTTTAAGTATCTATGGTCACGCTCAACAATTCAAACCGGCGGTTATCACGTTGAAAAATGGCGAGAAAATGACTGGAACTATTTTCTACAATACTCCTTTTTTAACTCCGCAGACTTTCGATTTTAAAGATGATTCTAACAAAATTATAAGATTAAATCAAAATAAAGTAAAGGAAGTGATCATTTCTGATAAGGCAAAATTCATCAAAGCTGAATTTGAGCTTTCCCGGCATCCTGAAAACCTTCAAAACTTAGAATATAATCCCGAATTTAATATGGTAAAAGAAGAACATTTTGTGGAGCAAATTACTTTTGGAAAATATAACCTCTACAAATATGCTGACAAAGAGAATACTGCCTATTTCTATTCAACTGACGATTCCAATACATTTAAACCCCTTCTTTTCAAAGAATATTTTGTGGCAAATGGTGATAAAGGAACTGACAGAAAGTATTTGAAAGAACTGCAAAAAATAAACTGTGGAAACATCACCTTTAAAACGGTGCGATATATCGAAAGCAGTCTGATTGATTATTTCGATAAGATTAATGAATGCAATGGCCAATCTAGTATCCAGTACCAAAAACCAAAAGGATATACTGAACATAAAGTTTTTGGATTATACTCTAAAATGAAAGAAGGAGGTGAAACCGGTTATGGTGGAGGTTACGAATTCGAATATCATTTGCCTTTTCTTAATTACAGTTTTGCTATCGCGGCTGCTCCCAATTTTATATCTTACTCAGAGAATAAAGAGTTAAAATACGGTCAATCAACTACAAAAAGTATTATCTCGTTGCCAGTTTTATTTCGTTATTATCCTCTAAAATCGAAGGATTATAAATTATACGTTTCTTACAGTATTTTAAATTTTTCGCAAAGGCAGCAAGACGTTAGAATTTATAACAATATTATTGTGAGTGATAATTATTTCACAGCGTACGAAAATAATTTCTTCGAACTTGGCCTGCGATTTAAGAATCTTGAGGCCTTCTCCCGATTTCACTCTGCTGCTGCAGACAAAGCTATTTCAGTAGGATTAAAGTACACGGTTTATTCCTCTAAAAAGTAAGAAGAGCGATTACAAAATCGCTTCTCTTACTCGTGTTAATTTCTGCAGTAATTCTTCTAGTTTATCCAATCGAAGCATGTTGGCTCCATCAGATAGTGCGCAGCTTGGGTCAGGATGTGTTTCGATGAAAAGTCCGTCTGCTCCTACGGCGATTCCTGCTTTTGCAATGGTTTCAATCAATTCCGGCCTTCCACTAGTGACGCCGGAACTTTGATTGGGTTGTTGCAAAGAATGGGTGACATCTAAAATTACGGGTGCGTAATTTCTCATCGTCGGGATTCCACGAAAATCAACGACCAAATCCGTGTAACCAAAAGAATTTCCCCGTTCAATAATGGCGGTTTTCTGGTTGCCAGAATCATGAACTTTTTCCACTGCAAACTGCATCGATTCGGGAGAAAGAAATTGTCCTTTTTTTAAACTAACGCATTTTCCCGTTTTTGCAGCGGCAATTAATAAGTCGGTTTGTCGCACTAAAAATGCGGGAATTTGTAAAACATCAACGTAATTTGCAGCTAAGGCAGCATGATCATTTTCATGAATATCAGTAGTTGTTGGAATATTAAAGGTTTCTCCTACTTTTCTAAGAATTTCCAGCGATTTTTCTTCGCCAATGGTGGTAAAGGAATCTACTCTACTTCTGTTCGCTTTTTTAAAACTTCCTTTAAAGATATAGGGAATTTGATATTTATTCGTCATCTCCACAATTTTCTCCGCGATATTTAGCGCCATTTCTTCGCCTTCAATAATGCAGGGACCGGCAATGAGGAAAAAGTTTTTCGAATCTTTGTGGTGGATATTTTCTAAATACTGAATCATAATTTATTTTTTTGTAAGCACATGAAGTAGTACAAAAATACGGATTTTCTGCTTCTACAATAACTTATTACAAAATGAAAAGAAATTCAAATCTCTTATTTTCTAAATCGGTTTAAATTTCAGTATTATTTTTTCTAAAGTATTTATATTTCTGGAAGTAAGCATTTCTTTAAAAGCCTTCTTGCCAAGTATTTTACCAAACTCAGAATCCAAAGTATTTCCCTTTTCAACTTGCCAGTAGAATACACCATCGATCAGAAAACCCTTTTCATTGAAACTTTTAAGACATTTACTGAAGTTTTCTGTCAAAATAATTCCCATACTTTCATCGGAAATAAAAACATAATGGTGAAGATTTTCATCTGATTTAAAAGGGTTTTTATTAACTATTTCGGTAAGTTGATTCTCGCTTTTTAAAAACAGAAAAGCCTCGTAGTTAAAATGCTTGCTGAGTTTTTCTTCTAAAATTTTTTTTAAATCAGGAGGATTGCTTTCTGACGAAAATAAAATATTTCCGGTCGCTAAGACATAAGAAACATTTTGCAAACCGGATCTTTCAAAAACTTGACAAACTTCGGCCATTTTCATTCGGGTTCCGTTTACATTTACGCCACGTAGAAAAGCACAATAGTTCATCGTTTTTATTTTTCTAAAGATAAAAAAAGAGCAACTCAGTTGCTCTTTTAAATATATAAATAAAATCTTTTATTGCGTGGCTTTCATAATCGCAGCGGTAATTTGACTTTCCTTTTCCTTTGCGTAAGTGGAATCATAAGGATTCATAACATCGAAAAGATAGGTGTAGAAAGGTGTAATCTGCTGTACATTTTCAGCTTCTTTATACGCTTTTTCTTTGCCCATGGTTTGCAAATCTTGAATAAAAGCGTTGAACTTTTTATCAATCGGTTCCAGTGATTTTACCAGATAGTCGTACCCTTTGTTTTTCTGTCCGATTTTTTCATAAGCATCTGAAACGGCACCAACAACCAAGGAATATTCCATAGGTTTTGTACGCATTTGTCTTGCTGCAAAGCGCTGCTCTTTCGGCGTTAAACTTGTGTAATAATCGTATTCACTGAAGATGCCCTTCTTAAGTTCTTCGGCGAGTTTAAGACCTTTTTGTTCCTGTCCGGCTACAATATATCCGTAAACCATAGAACTCAATGAGCGAGGATCATTATACTTCTGCACAGGAATTTCGCGAGATGCTAAATCCAATACTTCTAACGCTTTTTGTTTTTCTCCTGATAAGGCTAAAGCTTCAGCAGCACGACTCGCAGAACTGCGGTAACTTACAATATTCTGCGTGCAGGTTTCATCAAAATGAACATTTAAATCTTTGAAATTTCCCCATCGGTAATTTTTAACAATATTATAAAGGGAGTTCGCATCAACTCGTCCAATTTCGCCGTCTTCCCGTTCAACCGTTTTAATTGGAACCAAACGATAACTAAAACCGTCATATTGCAAATAATCACTCAGGTAGAATATATTTTCTGGATCGTAAATTCCACCGGAAGAAAAATTAATAGGTCTTTTCCAGTCGAAATTCGCCAGAATATCCAGCAGAAGTAAGTTATTCTTGAACATGCTGCTGCTCTTATAATTAATTGCGATTTGATCTACCGTTTCGTCTAAATCTTCTTGTTTAATGGTTCCTGATTTTAACGCATTCGCTTTATTAACGGGTAAAATAAACTTAGAAACCGGTAGGAAATTGAATTTTTCATATTTCGCATCACCAAAAATCATTTTTAAAATTTCATCTTTATTATCCGATTTAATTTTAATAAAGTTGATCGCCTCTTTCACCGTCATTGAATCTTGCGTAAGATATTTCTTAAACTCAGCAAACGCAGCCTCAGGCGCACCTTTCTCTTTTAGATTTGCGAAAATATTTTCCCAATCTTTTGGCGACATCAAGAAGATTTGATCGTTTGTGCCATCTCGATAATCTTCATGCTTCAGAACAGAGGGAACAGGCATAGAATTATACGTACGTCTTTTGACCTGATCGATATTCCAAGGCGTGGAAAGTAAAGTAAAGTTGACCACCTTCACATCATCTCGCAACCCAGAAGTTTCCTGCATTCCCCAAATTGGATACGTATCATTATCGCCGTAAACAAAGAGAATGTCATTTTTTGGTAAAGATTTTAAGGTAGAATATGCATAATCATACGCTGCATATCTACCGCTGCGGTCATGAACATTGTAATTCTGAAAGCCCATCATTAATGGAACTCCGAGTAAAATTACCCCAGCGCCAATATTTAGTGCATTAGATTTTACCTTTTCCTGGAGATACCACAGGATTCCTCCGGCACCCAAACCAATCCATATGGAAAAGGCAAAGAAGGACCCGACCATCGCATAATCTCTTTCACGGACTTCAAAAGGTTTTACGCCCGTATAAAATATAATTCCTATACTCGTGATTACAAACAAGGATAAAATCGCATAAAACCGACCAAAATCCCGATTGAGTTGAAAAAAGAAACCGATGATCCCTAACAGTAAAGGCAAGAAAAAGAATGCAACTGTACTTTCATTTTTAAATTTTGAAGGCATCTTCGACTGATCTCCGTAAAGTGCGTTATCAATAAATGAAATTCCAGAGATCCAATTGCCACGATTGTTTTCCATGTTTCCTTCCAGGTCATTTTGTCGACCCACAAAATTCCACATGAGGTAACGAACAAAGTAATAGCCATTTTGAAACGTAAAAAAGTAATCGAGATTTTGCCCTAAAGAAGGACGTTGAACATTGATTAAATTATAGGGTTTTACCTGCAAATAATCATCGGCTTTAATGCTACCATCTTCATATTTCTTCCGCAAGTCATCGAAAATCTGTCTGGCTTCCGGACTGTCGGCAACATCTTCATTATTATAATTGAAAGAGAAATCAGGCGCGCCGTACATCGAAATGTAGTTCTGCATAACGCCTTTATCTTCATTAAACATCCGCGGTAAAAAACTCACATGGTCTTTGCTGAAAACTAAATTGAAGCGCTCGCCTACTTTTCGGTAAGTTCCTGCAGTTTCATCTTTTTCATATACATCGCCAGTTTTACTCGTTTTCCAAGATCCATCTTCGTTTTTCTGAATTCCATTGGCGTCCAAATAAGCCGTGTAATTTTGGCCGTAAGAAGTGGGCCAGTCGCCATATTGTTCCCGATTATAATAATCAAGCATTCCGATGGCATTATCCGGATTATTTAAGTTCATGGGAGGATTTGCCGTTGCACGAATTGGAATCACCATCCAGCAAGAAAAACCAATCATCATATAGATTACAGAAAGTGCTATGGTTTGGTAAATGTTTTTCTTACTTCTGCGGGCATACTTTAAACCAAAATAGAAGACAGAGATCAATAGTATAAAAGCTACGATTGTTCCGGAATGAAAAGGAAGTCCAATCCCATTCACCGCGAAAATTTCTAAACGCCCAAACAAGGTCATGATGAGCGGGAAAATACCTTTAAATACAATGGCTAAAATAAGAAGCGTGATCAAGTTTGCCCAAATGAATGATTTCCAGGAAAATTCATAATTTCTACTGTAATAGATAAAGCAAATGGCGGGAATCGCCAACATTCCCATCATGTGAACTCCGACTGATAAACCGATCACGAAGAATATCAATATAATCCAACGTTCATTATCGGTCTCTAAATATTCATTTTCCCATTTGGTAATTAACCATAATAAAAGTGCGATAAACATTGACGCCATCGAATAAACTTCTCCTTCAACGGCTGAAAACCAAAATGTATCTGAAAATGTAAAAGCAAGCGCTCCAATAACACCTGCAAAAAGGATTGATATTTCCTGATGTTTTGTCACCTCATTAAAATCCTTATGCAGCAAACGACGTACTAAATGAGTGATGATCCAGAATAGAAATAGAATGGTAAAAGCACTGAATAAAGCCGACATTGCGTTGATAACGACAGAATAATTCTCAACATTTCCAAAAGCAAACATGGCGGCCACTGCGCCAACTATTTGAAAAAGTGCAGCACCTGGCGCATGAGTTACTTCCAGTTTAACCGCCGAGGAAATATATTCACCTGTATCCCAAAAACTGAAATTCGGTTCAATAGTCGATAAATAAGTGAGGAATGCAATGGTAAAAACAACCCAGCCGAGAATTGTATTCCATTGTTTAAAAGACCAATTTTTCATAGTAAATTTTCAATCTTGCGAAAATAAGGTTTTTAACTTATTATCTATTGATTTTAACAAAATTTAAAGCGAATATAGTATACGAAAGTGCGTGAACCCTTACTCTCTTTTAAGGATATGGAATTATTACCATGCAACGACTGACAAAATTCTGTATAAATTGTTAAGTTATTAATTTTTTAGTATTTTTGCAGACGGTTTTATAGAGAAAAATGAAGTACAATGACTAATGTTTACGATAATATTCTGGGTTTAATCGGTAACACTCCTTTAGTACGGCTAAATGAAGTTACTAAGGATATTCCGGCCACTGTTTATGCCAAATTAGAATCTTACAACCCAGGCCATTCTACCAAAGACAGAATTGCGATTCACATTATTGAAGCGGCCGAGAAAAAAGGGCTTTTAATACCTGGTTCTACTGTTGTTGAAACGACTTCTGGCAACACAGGATTTTCCATAGCGATGGTTTGTATTATTAAAGGATATAAATGCATTCTTGCAGTAAGTGACAAAACAAAAAAGGAAAAAATCACCTATTTGAAGGCATTAGGTGCAACGGTTTATATTTGTCCGGCAAATGTTGCGGCAGATGATCCCCGATCCTATTACGAGGTAGCCCGAAGAATTTCAGAGGAAACACCGAACTCTATTTATATCAACCAGTATTTTAACGAGTTGAATATTGACGCTCATTATCAGACGACTGGTCCCGAAATTTGGAAACAAACTGAAGGTAAAGTTACACATTTGATCGCCTGTACGGGAACTGGTGGAACGCTTTCTGGATCTGCTAAATTTTTAAAGGAGAAAAATCCAAATATTAAAATCATTGGTGTTGATGCCTCTGGTTCAATTTTAAAAGGTTTTCACGAAACAGGTGAAATTCATAAAGAAGAAATTCATCCTTATCAAATAGAAGGAATGGGAAAAAATTTAATTCCCGCTGCTTTATTGTTTGATAAAATTGATGAATTTGTACGCGTAAATGATGAAATGTCTGCGTATCGTACAAGAGAAATTGCCTTAAAAGAAGCAATTATGGGAGGTTATACTTCTGGTGCCGTTACACAAGGCCTTATACAATATGCAAATTCACATGAATTTAAAAAAGATGATGTCGTGGTAGCTATTTTTCCCGATCATGGTTCAAGATATATTACTAAAGTTTACAGTGATGAATGGATGGCTGAGCAGGGTTTTGTAAACAACTGTGTGCACAATTATGAAGAAGTGTACAAGACAGAAATTGTTAAATAAAATATTCCCCTGAAAAGCGACTTTTAGAAACCTTTTTGTGCCAAGCAAAAGGTTTTTTTATTTTAAATTAATTAACTTTGATTATTCAAATAATAAAAAAATAATGACAGATATTTTCCAACGTCTTAGAGAAAATCCAGGTCCTTTGGGCCAGTTTGCAGACTATGCAGAAGGATATTTCGTTTTCCCGAAATTAGAAGGTCCAATTGGGCCAAGAATGAGGTTTCAGGGACGAGAAGTTATTTTTTGGAGTGCAAATGATTATTTAGGACTTTGCAACCACCCAGAAGTTTTAGAAGCTGATGCAAAAGCAGCCGCAGAATACGGAATGTTTTACCCAATGGGAGCCCGGGCAATGTCTGGCGAAACTGAACAGCACCAACAATTAGAAAGAGAACTTGCAGAATTCGTGGAGAAAGAAGCGGCCTATCTTTTAAATTTTGGCTATCAGGGAATGGTTTCAACCATTGATGCTTTGGTTGGCAGACACGATGTGATCGTTTATGATTCAGATTCCCACGCTTGTATTGTTGATGGAGTTCGTCTTCACATGGGCAAAAGCTTTACGTATAAACACAATGATATCGCTAGCTTAGAGAAAAATCTTGTTCGCGCAACGAAAGTCGCTGAAGAGCAAGGTGGAGGTATTTTGGTCATTACAGAAGGTGTTTTCGGAATGCGTGGAATGCAGGGAAAAATTAAAGAAATCTGCGATTTAAAATCCAAGTTTGATTTCCGAATTCTAGTTGATGATGCACATGGATTCGGAACTTTAGGTAAAACCGGTGCAGGCGCTGGTGAAGAGCAAGGATGTCAGGATCAGATCGACGTTTACTTTTCCACTTTCGCCAAATCAATGGCAGGTTTTGGAGCATTTATCGCGGGAGATGCTGATATTATCAGAATCTTAAAATACAATTTACGTTCGCAAGTTTTCGCAAAATCTTTAACAATGCCAATGGTAATCGGAGGTTTAAAAAGATTAGAATTGTTACGTTCAAAACCAGAAATTAAAGCTAAGCTTTGGGAAAATGTACACAAATTGCAGAATGGATTGAAAGAAAGAGGTTTTAATTTAGGCGGATCTAATACTTGCGTAACACCAGTTATGATGGAAGGTTCAACTGTAGAAGCTACCCTACTTTCCAGAGATCTAAGAGAAAATTTTGGAATATTTACTTCTGTGGTAATTTATCCCGTCATTCCAAAAGGAATGATTTTATTGCGTTTAATTCCTACAGCTTCACATACCGATTCCGAAATTAATGAAACCCTCGCTGCATTTGAGGCGATTCACGAAAAGTTAGTTTCTGGATTTTACAAAAAACAAGAGCAGAAATTATTAGAAGAACAAAATCTTCAATTTAAAAGCAGCTAAGAATTTTTCAGAATATATTTCGATATAAACCGCTTGAAAAATTCAGGCGGTTTTTTTTACAAAATACCTCATTTAATTATGAAACAAGTAATCATTACCAAACAGGATTATAATAAAATAAACCGCTCTATAACAGATGCGAAAGCCCGTAACAGTATTAAAAAAGAAGAAGCGGAAAAGCTTTTGGCAGAATTAAAATCAGCAAAAATTGTTGATCAGGAAAAAATTGATAAAGACGTTGTTACCATGAATTCTATTGTGAAAATTCACTTTCAGAATAATAAAACAACGATGGAATTTCAGCTGGTTTATCCCTCAGAAGCTGATTTAAAGCAAAAGAAAATTTCCATTTTTTCTCCTGTTGCTGCTGCACTGATTGGTTATCGCGTGGGGGACGAAATCGATTGGTTAATTCCTTCTGGAATGACGAAAATCGTTATCGATGAAGTAGTTTATCAGCCAGAAGCTGCAGGAGATTTTGATTTATAGAAATCTTTGAAAAAATTAAATAAGCCGTTAGAATAATCTGACGGTTTTTTTTGAAATCTTAATCGATGATAGAAATCCCAAAGATTTAAAATAAATTTGCAAAAAGAAATACTTTTGAAAGATCTGCTCCTTATCACTCCACCTTTTACGCAACTCAACACTCCTTATCCCGCGACGGCTTATATTAAAGGATTTTTGAATACTAAAAACATTTCCAGTTATCAGATTGATTTAGGAATTGAAGTGATTTTAGAATTATTTTCAAAAAAAGGTATTGAAAAGGTATTTGCAGAGAAAATAAATGTAGAAAATATTTCCGAGAACTCAAAACGAATTTTTGCCTTGCGGGAAGAATACATTAAAACCATCGATCAGGTTATTCTTTTTCTGCAAAATCATAATCCAACCTTAGCCAGACAGATCTGCAGCATGAATTTCTTGCCGGAAGCTTCCCGTTTCAATCAGCTTGATGATATGGAATTTGCATTCGGAAATATGGGATTGCAGGATAAAGCAAAACATCTCGCTACTTTATATTTGGAAGATATTTCAGATTATATTGTTGAAAACATTGATGCAGATTTTGGCTTCAGCAGATATGCAGAACGGATCGGTCAAAGTGCCAACTCCTTCGATGAATTGTATTCAAAATTAAAGGCTCCTCAGACTTTTACGGATGAATTTACCTTAAAGTTGTTAAAGGAAGAATTAGATCTTGTTCAGCCAAAATTAGTATGTTTTTCTGTTCCTTTTCCAGGGAATTTATATTCTGCTTTTAAGTCTGCGCAATTTATAAAAGAAAATTATCCAGGACTGAAAATTGTAATGGGCGGTGGATTTCCGAATACGGAACTAAGAGAATTAAAAGATCCTCGTGTTTTTGAATTTTTCGACTACATTACATTAGATGATGGTGAGTTACCTATTGAGTTGGTTTATGAAAATGTGATTTCCGGAAAAGAAATTGCAGCAGGCGAATTTAAAAGAACTTTTATTTTAGAAAATCAGGAAGTCACTTATAAAAATAATACGACGAAACCAGACTATAAACAAGCTTTTATAGGAACACCAGATTATACCGATTTATTACTTACCCAATATATTTCAGTTATTGAAATTGCTAATCCGATGCACAGTTTATGGAGCGACGGCCGCTGGAATAAGCTGACCATGGCGCACGGTTGCTATTGGGGAAAATGTACGTTCTGTGATATTTCTTTAGATTACGTAAAGCTCTACGAACCCATTTCCGCTAAAATTTTGGTAGATCGAATGGAAGAACTGATTGCTCAAACTGGCGAATCAGGTTTTCATTTTGTAGATGAAGCCGCGCCACCCGCTTTGATGCGAGAAGTGGCTTTGGAAATTTTACGTCGAAACTTGGTCGTTACGTGGTGGACCAATATTAGATTCGAAAAAAGTTTTAGTAAAGACTTGTGTTTTTTATTAAAAACTTCAGGATTAGTCGCAGTTTCCGGTGGACTGGAAGTTGCCAGCGATCGCTTACTGAAATTAATTGACAAAGGCGTTTCCGTAGATCAGGTCGCAAAAGTTACGCGCAATTTTACCGAAGCCGGCGTGATGGTTCACTCCTATTTAATGTACGGCTTCCCGACGCAAACCGTTCAGGAAACGGTAGATTCTTTAGAAATGGTTCGGCAACTTTTTGAAATGGGAATTGTACAAAGTGGTTTCTGGCATCAATTTTCGATGACGGCACATTCACCGATTGGTAATAATCCGGAAGAATTTGGCGTTGAACCTTTGAAAAAAGAAATATTATTTGCCAATAACGATATTGAATTTATTGATAAAAGTGGAATTGATCACAGCCAGTTTAGTTTTGGTTTAAAGAAATCTTTACTCAATTTTATGCACGGAATTAATTTCGATATTCCACTAAAAGATTGGTTTGATTTTAAAATTCCGAAAACAACGATTCATCCAGATTATATTCACGATTGTCTTTTAGAGGAAGAAAATTTTATCTTTAAAGGAAATTCAAAATTAATTTTCCTGGATAAAAATGCGAACGTAGAGAACTACTTGAAAAACACAAGGGCAGGTTCTTTCGAATATACCAGATTAACCTTTCATCTTAAAACGAATATTGTAAAAATAGAACTTGAAAAAGATTGGGCAGATTGGCTGATGAAAATTTTTGCAGATAACGGTACAGATAATTCCAAGAAAATAACGCTTCAGCAACTCAAGACTCAGTTCGAAGAAACCTTTGAGGATTTTGAATTATTCTGGTTCTCAAAACCGCTCCAACAGTTGAAGGAAAACGGCGTTATCTTAAGTTTATAAAATTGTCCCTTTAATATGAACAAAACTTATTCTTGAAGTTAACCTCGTGGATGCATAATTGATTCGTGAATTTTAAATTACTATTTATGAAAACTACAGAGGAACTAACACTCAATAAAATTGCCAGCATTACGCTACTCTTTTGGCTCATGAAAATTGTAGCCACAACATTGGGTGAAACTTTAGGCGATTTTTTTGCGCAAACATTAGGAATAGGTTATCTCGCTGGAATTGGAATCACTTTAGTTTTCTTTTTAATTACGCTTTATTTCCAACTTTCAGCCAAAAAATACATTCCAGCTTTTTTCTGGCTCGTGATTATCGGCACGACGACTTTAGGAACAGAAATATCTGACTTCATTGATCGAAGTTTACACTTAGGCTATGCTTTCGGGAGTTTGATTCTGGTTGCTTTTCTATTATTGACACTTTATTTGTGGTACAAAAAATACGGAAATCTGGAAGTGTCTCCTATCTTCGAAAAGGAAAAAGAAATCTTTTTTTGGGTTGCTGTGCTGTTTTCAAACAGTTTAGGAACCGCTTTTGGAGATTATTTGAATGATGGTTTAGGTTTAAGCTATCTCGTTGGAGCGTTGATCACCTTGTCGGTTATCATTGTCGTCGTGTTATTGCATTCTTATACCAAAATCAACCATATTCTTTTGTTCTGGATTGCCTTTGTTTTTACACGACCGTTTGGTGCAACCTTTGGAGATTTCTTAACCAAACCGCTTGCGAAAGGTGGCTTGGATTTAGGAACTTTAAATGCCTCGCTCATTTCGATCATTATTATGATTATTTTTATCATTATTGCGCACAAAAAAGAGAAAATTAAAAACCAATCATTTTAAAATTACTTAAGGCTTAAACTTTACGACAAGATATTATAAGATTGGAATAAGGTATAATCTTAGCACTTTTTGAATTTAAATAAAGTCAATAATTACATAAAAAATCCCGTCTTTTTTAAAAGACGGGATTTTCATTTATGCTAAAGAATTTTATTCTGCGAGAATAATTCCTTTATTATTACTGTATTCAATAACACCACTTTTTATAGGAAAAGAAAAAACACTTTCTTTCTCATTTTCCCGCGTGAAATGCTCATTGTATTGCTCTGGAATATCATTCGTAAACACTTTAATTTTACCACCGTTTAAGGAAGCAACGATCGCCGCGTGATCTTTCATTATATGAAATTCTCCACTTTTACCAGGAAGCAAAACAGATTTTACTTCACCTTCAAAAACTACGAATTCCGGAGTTAAAATTTTAATATTCATTCTTTAAAATTATAGATTATAGATTTTAAATTTTAAATGATTTTCACAATTTAAAATCCAAAATTTATGATTTAAAATTACTTACGCGTTTTCCGCTAACATTTTTTCACCTGCTTCAATCGCTTCTTCAATTGTACCTTTCAAGTTAAAAGCAGCTTCAGGTAAATGATCTAACTCACCGTCGATGATCATGTTAAATCCTTTGATGGTATCTTTAATATCAACCAATACCCCTTTCAATCCTGTAAACTGTTCTGCAACGTGGAAAGGTTGAGATAAGAAACGTTGTACTTTTCTTGCTCTGTAAACTGATAATTTATCTTCTTCAGAAAGTTCTTCCATACCAAGAATCGCAATGATATCTTGTAAAGCTTTATATTTTTGAAGAATTTCTTTAACTCTTTGAGCGCAATCATAATGATCATCACCTAAGATTTCTGGAGTCAAAATTCTAGAAGTAGAAGCCAATGGATCTACTGCTGGATAAATTCCTAACGAAGCAATTTTTCTGTCCAATACGGTTGTTGCATCTAAGTGAGCAAAAGTTGTAGCTGGAGCTGGATCTGTTAAATCATCGGCAGGAACGTAAATCGCCTGTACTGATGTAATTGAACCATTTTTAGTTGATGTAATACGCTCTTGCATCGCACCCATTTCCGAAGCCAAAGTTGGTTGGTAACCTACTGCCGATGGCATTCTTCCTAGAAGTGCAGATACTTCTGAACCTGCTTGTGTAAAACGGAAGATGTTATCAACAAAGAATAAAATATCTTTTCCTTGTCCTTCTCCATCACCGTCTCTAAAGCTTTCCGCAATGGTTAAACCTGACAAAGCAACACGTGCTCTTGCTCCAGGTGGCTCATTCATTTGTCCGAAAACGAAAGTCGCTTTAGACTCTTTCATCGCTTCCAAATCGATTTTAGATAAATCCCATCCTCCATTTTCCATGGATTCCATAAATTCATCACCATATTTAATAATGCCAGATTCCAGCATTTCTCTTAAAAGATCATTTCCTTCTCTGGTTCTTTCACCAACGCCGGCAAAAACAGAAAGTCCACCGTGACCTTTCGCGATATTATTAATTAATTCTTGAATTAGTACCGTTTTACCAACACCTGCTCCACCGAACAAACCAATTTTTCCACCTTTAGAATAGGGCTCTACTAAATCGATTACTTTAATTCCTGTAAAAAGAACTTCCGCAGAAGTGGTTAATTGATCAAATTTAGGAGCATCTCTGTGAATTGGTAATCCGTCTGCTTTTGAAACTTGCGCAATACCGTCAATTGCATCACCTACTACATTAAACAGTCTTCCGTAAACTTTTTCTCCTACAGGCATTGTAATTTGCTGTCCTTGGGATATTACTTCTTGACCTCTCTGCAGTCCGTCCGTTGCATCCATCGCGATACATCTTACAGAATCTTCGCCAATATGTTGTTCTACTTCAAGTATTACTTTACTACCGTCCGTTTTTGTAATTTCCAAAGCATCATAAATGCTTGGAAGTTCTGCCGCATCAGTAAATAATACGTCGATTACCGGTCCAATAATTTGAGAAATTTTTCCTTTAATTTGGTTTGCCATTGCTGATTTTTTTCGTGTGTGCAAATATAATGAATATTCGCAAATTTGCAATTGGTTTAAAAGAAGATTTTTGTCATATTTGCACAAAGTAAAAATTGCAACCTAAAACAGGCAACTTGTTTCATTCTTATTGACCTTCAGTTGAAAATACAGGAAAACTTCGAGCGCACATCCTCACAACCATCTTTGGCACTTTCTATCGGAATGTTCGATGGTGTGCACCGCGGACATCAGCGTATTATTCAGAAACTGAACCATATTGCAGGAGTTAGAAATCTGGAGTCTGCAATTCTTACATTCTGGCCGCATCCGCGGAAAATATTTAATCCGACTGATGATCTGAAACTGCTCAATACCATCGAGGAGAAAAAATATCTTCTTTCTAAAGATGGTTTACAAAATCTTATTTTAAAGGAATTCGATGAGAAATTCCGCAATTTAAGCGGTGAGGAATTTGTGAAACAAGTTATAGTTGATCAGCTGAAAGTCAAACATTTAATCATCGGTCATGACCATACCTTCGGAAAAAATAAAAGTGGGGACTTTTCACTGTTGCAGAGAATGGGTCCTGAATTAGGATTTGAAGTGGAACAAGTGGAAGCAGTTAATTATAAGGACTTTCATATAAGTTCCACCCAAATTAGGAATGCTTTATCTATGGGAGATATCATTTCTGCAAATGAAATGCTTGGTTATCACTACTCCATTTCTGGAAAAGTTATTCATGGTAAAAAAATCGGTCGGACTATTGGTTATCCCACGGCAAATATTGAAGTTGACAATCTTAAACTTTTACCTAAAAACGGTGCATATATTGTCGATGTCTTTGTAAAGAATCAACACCATAAAGGAATGTTGAGCATCGGTACTAATCCTACTGTCGGCGGAACGGAAAAAACGGTGGAAGTTTATCTATTAGATTTCGATGAAGATATTTATGAGGAAGAAATTTCTGTAAATTTTCGGGATTTTCTACATGAGGAAATAAAATTTGAAAACTTAGAAGAGCTCATCAAAAGACTAGATGAAGATAGAGAGCGCACTACAAAATTTATCTTTTAAGAAGTTCCAGTTCTTCTTTTTTCTTTTTTGTAAGTGATGAAAAAACCATATCGTAGGAGTGATCGATTAACTTAAAAATCAATTCTCTTTTCAAACCATCACAAACAACCGAATTCCAATGCGTTTTATTCATATGATATGCGCCTGTTATTTGTGGATATTTCTCCCGCAGTTCCAAGCTCCATTCCGGATCTGTTTTAAGTGAAATCGTGAGAGGTTGACTTTCTAAAGCGATCAGCATAAACATTTTTCCACCAACTTTTAAAACAAGTGCGTCCGGGTTGAAGGGAAAAGTTTCTTCAACTCCGTTTTTATTATTGCAGTAACTTAAAATTTCAGTGACATCCATGGTAAATATTTATGCACTAAGTCAAAACAAATTTAGTATATTTATTCAGAAAAATTTCTCCTTTAATAATCAAACTAATACGTGAGTATGAGAGCTTTAGTAATTGGCGCGACTGGCGCAACAGGTAAAGAATTGGTGCAACTTTTAATAAAAGACAGTTTCTTTTCTGAAGTCCATTTATTTGTGCGAAAACCACTGGAATTGAAAGCTGAAAAGGTGCAAACACATGTCGTTGATTTTGATAATCCTGAGCAATGGAAAAATTTAATCAAAGGTGACGTAGCTTTTTCCTGTTTGGGAACAACTTTAAAAGCTGCAGGTAGTAAAGAAAACCAGTATAAAATCGATGTTAATTATCAGTATAATTTTGCGAAAAATGCCAAAGCAAATGGTGTTGAAGATTTTATCCTGATTTCTTCTTATGGCGCAGATCCAAACTCAAAAGTTTTTTATTCCAGAATGAAAGGTGAATTAGAAAATAAAATTAAAGATTTACATTTTGAGAAACTTACCATTTTTCAGCCTGGAATGCTGGATAGAAAAAACTCAGAAAGAGTTGCTGAAGTCATCGGCGGCAAAGTACTTAAGTTTTTTAATTCGATAGGATTATTTGAAAATCAAAAACCTTTGCCTACTAAAACGCTGGCACAAGCCATGATCAATGCATCTAAAATTAAATCAAATGGCTATTCTAAAATTAAACTAGGATCAATTTTTAGTTTTGCCGAAAAGCAGCCATAAACAATATTAATTTTTGATCGTAATGCTAAAAAAAGCCGTCTCAGATTATTGAAACGGCTTTTTATATTTATAGAATTATATCAAACTTTCATGATTTCTGCTTCTTTCACTTTAAAGTTTTCATCACACATTTTAACATATTTATCGGTAAGTTCCTGGATTTTTGCTTCTTCATCTTTAATAAGATCCTCAGAAACGCCATCTAGCTTACGCAATTCTTTCATGCCGTCCTGACGGGCATTTCGTACCGTTACTTTGGTTGCTTCAGCTTCAGATTTTGCCAGTTTCGACAGTTCGCGTCTTCTTTCCTCGGTTAAAGGCGGAACATTAAGAATAATATTCTCCCCATTATTCATCGGTGCAAAACCTAAGTTGGAATTAATAATTGCTTTTTCAATTGCACCAATCGCGGTTTTATCCCAAGGTTGTATGGAAATAGTCATGGCGTCGGGAACCATAACATTAGCAACCTGACTTAACGGAGTTGGAGCACCGTAATATTCTACAATAACGTCTTGCACCATTGTTGTCGATGCGCGACCTGCTCTAATTTTCTGAAATGCATGTTCCAAATGTTTTATTGCTGCATCCATTTCTTGTTTGGTCATGCTGGCAATGAGTTCTAAATCTTCCATTATATTTTAATTTCTATATTAATAGTACACTGAACGGTTCACATTATTTTACTCTTATAAATTTACCAATGTTCCGATATTCTCGCCTTCTACAATTTTAAGTAAATTACCTTCTTTATTCATATCAAATACAATAATAGGTAAATTATTTTCACGACTCAAAGTAAATGCGGTCATATCCATTACTTTCAAATCTTTTTCAAAAACTTCACTGTACGTTAAATTGCTATATTTCACAGCGTCAGCATTTTTTTCTGGATCAGAGTCGTAAATACCATCTACGCGGGTTCCTTTTAAAATAACATCTGCATCAATTTCTATTGCTCTTAATGTGGCTGCAGTATCTGTAGTAAAATACGGATTTCCAGTACCAGCACCGAAGATTACAACTCTGCCTTTTTCCAAATGACGAACTGCTTTTCTTTTGATGAATGGTTCTGCAACTTTATCCATTTCAATGGCACTTTGCAAACGGGTGAAAATCCCAGCATCTTCCAAAGCACCTTGCAACGCCATACCATTAATAACGGTTGCGAGCATTCCCATATAATCGCCCTGAACTCTATCCATACCTGTGGCTGCACCTGCTAAACCGCGAAAAATGTTTCCGCCGCCAATCACAATCGCAACCTGACAGCCTAATGTGGTTACTTTTTTTATTTCGGCAGCATATTCTTTTAATCGGTCATTATCAATGCCATATTGTCGGTTTCCCATCAGGGCTTCCCCACTAAGTTTAAGTAGAATTCGGTTGTATTTCATTTTTACTGATTTATTACTTTTTTACGTTGCAAATATAAGGAAACCCAAATAATCTCGTTAATAGATTTATATTTACAGCTGATTATTTTTGCAAAATAGTTAAATAAATTATTTTTGTCACCTAATATAGAGTTTGAAAAAAATTACTGTTGCTTCTTCTCTTCTTCTAGCGGGGTTATTATCTGCACAGGAAGGAACGAATGTTTATCCATTTCTAAATATACCTGTTTCCGCGAGACAGGCAGCTTTGGGTGGTGACGCAGTTTCGGTACGTGATTTCGATGTAGGTTTTGCGGCAGTAAATCCAGGACTCATGAATTTGGAGCAGGATCAAATGCTCGCCGTTAATTATTCCTCTTATCTTGCAGGTTCTCAATATGGCACTCTCAGTTATGTTCGTGATTTGGAATACGGTCACTTAATAGGTTTTAATGCCCGTTACATGAACTATGGTGATATTCCCAGAACAGATGAAAGTGCAGAAATAAATGGCAATTTTGGAGCAATGGACGCATCGGTCGGACTTTCGTATGCCTATCAGTTTGAAGAAGATTTTACAATTGCTGGAAGCGCTAATTTTGTGACTTCTAAAATTGACACATATACGTCGATGGCGGTTGTGGCAAATGCAGGAATCACCTATCATAACAAACAGAGTAATGAAACTCTTGCGTTGGTTTTTAGAAATTTCGGCTATCAGTTTAAAACATTTAACGGTACAAGAGAAAATGTAGCTTTTCGAGTGGATCTTGGCTACACCAAGATTTTGGACGAGTTTCCTTTGGCTTTCACCATTACGGCGCATGATCTTCAAAAGATCAATATCTCCCAGGATTTTAACAATAATGGCCAGGAAATTAATTGGAGCCGAAAGATTGCTGACCATTTTTCTGTGGGCGCCGAACTTTTCCCACAGCAAGCTTTCAACATCAGAATAGGTTATAATGTGAAGCGTGGGAATGAACTTGCGGTTTTGGATCAACGGAGTTTTGCCGGCTTGTCGGCAGGATTTGGAATTAAAATATCCAGTTTCAGATTTGATTATGCGCATGTGCGCTATCATAATGCATCAAATGTAAATATGTTTGGTATTGCATTGGACATGATTGAATTGTCTGGTAACCGCCGATAAAGTACTTTTCTTTCAAAATTCAACTATTAAAGATTCTTTAAATATTTTTTAAATTCAATTTATTTAAGGAAATTTGCTTCATGAGAAAACCTGTAATTGCCATCGACGGCTATTCTTCTACCGGTAAAAGTTCAATTTCTAAGATCATCGCCCATAAATTGGGGCTGGTTCATCTTGATACAGGTGCGCTTTATCGTGGAATTACTTTTTTTGCTTTAAAAAATTGTACTTCCACGGATGGAAATATCGATCTGAAGAATCTTTTTCAACGCTTTAAGGAAATCAATCTTGAATTTAAACAAGTTGGTGATGAACTCGTGGTATTTTTAAATGGTAGGGACATTTCACACGATATTCGCAGCAATGAAATTTCTCAGCAGGTGAGTTTAATCGCCCGTCAGAAAGAAGTGCGGGACTTTTTATTAGAGATGCAACGTTCAATTGCTGATAAAGGAGGTGTTATAATGGATGGGCGGGATATCGGGACCATTATCTTACCCAATGCCGATTACAAATTTTTTTTAACGGCGAGTATTGAAGAGCGAACAAACAGACGATTTCTGGAACTGCAAAAATTAGGAATGGAAACTGAATCGGAAACCGTACGAAAGAATTTAATCGAAAGAGATAGAATTGACAGTGAAAGAGAAGTTGCTCCACTGAAGAAAGCTCATGATGCCATTAAGATTGACAATTCGAATTTGACGAAGAAACAAACCATTGAATTGATCCTTTCCCACATATCATAATTATTTAACACAATTTTAAGACCGCTTTCTTTTAATTGGTATATTAATTGTAACTTTATGAAAGATGGTTTTAACAGACCATTACGTAAAATTTATTAACATTAAAAAATAACTAAAATGTCGAAAAAAGGTAGTAGCTCAGCAAGTGTATTAGCAGGTTTATTAGCAGGTGCAGCAGCAGGTGTTGTACTAGGAATGCTTTATGCTCCAGAAGAAGGTGCTGAAACAAGAAAGAAAATTAAATCTAAAGCCAATGATTTGAAAGACCAAGCGGTTGATCAATATGGTAAAGTTTCAGAAAAAGCAATGGAACAATATGATGAAGTTTCAGGAAAAGTAAAAGATCAGTACAGCAATATATCTTCTCAAGTGAAAGAAACTGCAGACAAAGTAATCTCTTCTGTGAAAGATGGTTATGATAAATATAAAGATCAGGCAGTGAACACAACCAAAGAAGTTGTAGGAGATGTAGAAAATGAATTAGGCGGAATGAGATCATAATTGATCCTCATCACTTCCTAAAATAAAAAAGGAACTTTATTTTAAGTTCCTTTTTTTGTAACTTTAAAAAAAATATTATGGTAGAAATTATCAAAGAATTCGCCTCTAAAAAATTAGATTTGCTTAAAATGGAGGCCACTGAAAAGTCTTCGTTGACGGTAGGAACTATAACATTCTTTTCGATTGTTGCCATTGCCTTTTTATTTTTTATCATTCTATTTAACATTGGGCTCGGTTTATTGATTGGCTACTGGCTAGGAAACTACGCTTATGGAATACTCATAATGGCAGGTTTATATCTATTGATATTAATAGTGGTCTTTTTGGCACGAAAATCCATCACCTATTCCGTGGCAGATAAAATTGTTAAATTAATAAATTCGTAAAAAATGAGTACAAAATATAACAGCTTAGAAGAACTTAGAAGAAAGAAAGAACTGCTGAAGAAAGAAGTTTCCGATTTGCAGGAACTTTTGACTTTTGAGAATACCAAGGAGAGTTTAAGTGCGATTACTCACGGATTTACAGATAAATATTTACAAGAAGTTCCGACCGATGATGGCGAAACCAAGGTAAGTATTAAGACAAATGAGATAGTAAAGGAAATTAGTAATAGTGTAAAAGATACTATTTTCAATAAAAATATGCTTTATGGATTTGCGAAAAGCGACGCGGGATTTAACATTGCCGAAAATGCTTTGAAAATCGGGGCGGTTACATTTGTCGGAAATTTTGCCAGAAAGAATATGCAAGCATCGAGCTGGAAAAAGAAATTAATTGGATTAGCGCTAATTTATTTGGCTCCTATCGCTCTAAGATTTATTCGAACAAAAATTGAGGAATATCAAAAATCAAGAACTACTTCAAGTTTCGAACAATTGATCTAATAAAAATAAAAGTCGTCTTATCGGCTTTATTTTTTGCCAAAAATTTGACCTAAAATTATTCCTGCAGACATTGCTACATTTAGACTTTCAGTAGACTGCGATTTCCCAAATCTCGGGATCGTAATTCTATTGGTAAGAAATTTTTCTGTCGTATCTCTCATTCCATTTCCTTCGTTACCTAAAACCAAGTTGAATTTTTCCGGAAATTGATAAGAATATAAATCCTCCCCTTGCATATCAGTGCCGATGATATCGAAAGTACTTTTTTTTAGATACAATTCTAGATCTGTATAAACAATATTTACGCGTAAAAATGAACCCATACTTGCCTGTATGACTTTGGGATTATAAAAATCTGCAGTATCTTCACTACAAATAATCTGGGAAATACCAAACCAATCGGCAAGTCGGATAATTGTACCCAGATTTCCTGGATCTTGTATTCCATCTAAAACCAACTGAACGCCGGTCTGCGGCAGTTCAATATTTTCAAGAATCTCACATACCGCGACGGAATCTTTCGGATTTTGTAGAAAACTAATTTTTTTTAGCTCAGCCGCACTTATTTCTGAAGCTTTCGCATCTAATGTAAGAGCTGATGGATCGACCGAAAATACCTCCTGAATTTTAAACTTAGATGTAGGTATTTCTTTAATGGTTTTATTCCCTTCAACCAAAAACAAATTGTATTTTTGTCTGAACTTCCTCTTATCAAGAGATTGAAAAATTTTTATTTTATGAGCAGTAAGCATTTATCAAAATATTTTCAAAAGTATTACTTATTTTTCGCATCTGCAATCACTGTACTTTTTTTGTACGCCTGCAGTACGACGAAAAAGGTACCCGACGGCGAATATCTTTTGACTAAAAATAATTACCGCTATGAAGATGGTAAAGTTCATGAGGATGAAGTTCCAAGTCATGTAGGTCAAAAACCGAATAAAAAACAGCTGTTTATTCTGCCGCTCGGCTTGTGGCTCTATAATGCTACCGATCCTAAATACGATTCTATATTGGCAGAATATATGACGTATCCTAATGAAGTTAGAGATCAAAAACTTCGAGACTCCCTTTTTGTGAAATTTAATCATCCTGAGTATATCGGTAAAAGTCTTTTCTTTGAAAGGTTTCTGCAAAATATTGGGCAACCTCCTGTAATTCTGGATCAGGGACGAACCGAACAAAGTGCCAATTCAATTAGAAAATATTTAGTTTACCGGGGATATTGGGATACAAGTGTAAAATTTAGCCATGACCTTGATTCTGCCGCGAAGAAAGCAGAGGTTAATTATTTAATCACGCACAGAGATCCAACTTATATCAGCGACTATTATTACAATATTCCAGATCCTGCAATTAAAAATATCTATGAGCGAAATCTCACCAAAAGTCTTATTCGGGGTAAAGACATCTTAGATCAGGACGTGTTGGAGAAAGAAGTGAAAAGAATCAATGATTTGATGAAAAGCACCGGGTACTATAAATTTAACAACTCCAACGAAGATATATATTTTACCGCAGACACTTTACAAAGCCGGAAAGATGTTCCATTGACGATGGATATTCATAAAGACAGTACAGATTCGCCTTATAAACTGACAACCATTGGTGATATTAAAGTTCATATTTTAGAAAAAGTGGCAGATACTGCAGAAACTGAAAGAGACTCCTTGTTTGGAATTAATTTTTATAAACTAGACGATCAGTACAAGACCATGTCACTGTGGAGACCAATAATTCTGAAGAAAGGAGAAATATACGATCAGAAAAATTTAGATCTTACCAAAAGAAATATTTCTTCAATGAATAACTTCAGCATTATTAAATATGATGAAATACTTCAAAAGGAAAATGACAGTGTTTTAGATGTGAGTTATTATCTTGCACCACTCCCAAAATTTGATCTTAAAATTGCCACCGATATTAATTATTCTCAAATTTTGAATTTCGGTATTTCACCTTCTGTGGATCTTACGACACGTAATGTTTTTGGAGGTGCAGAAAACCTTACGACCAGTCTTTCTGGGATTTTCGGTTCAGTAGTAAGTTCAAAAAATACAGATAAACGGGCTTTAGCGTATGAAGTTTCAGCGCAGGCTTCACTGAATGTTCCGCGTTTGCTAATGCCGTTCAAAACCTGGAAATTAATTCCAAAACGCTACTCACCTACGTCGTCCGTAATTTTAGGAACCAGCATTCAAAATAATATAGGTTTAGGTCGTGTAGGTTTTAATGGAAGCTTGAATTATTTTGCCAATGTGAATGATATTGTTTCTCATCGACTTTCCATCTTCAACACGCAGTTAAGTTTTACCAGAAATAAAGAACGTTATTATGACTATTTTCCGCGCGACGGTGAAATAAGAAATGATATTTTTAAATTGTATTCTCCGTCACGTTATGAAGATTTTACTGCTGGCAGAATAACATCTGATGAACTTTCATCAATTATTTTAGCTGATCAAAACTTTCAAGATTCTTTGTCTGGCGATGAATTAGGGGGTTTTAATACCTTCCGTCAGTCCTTAATAAATAAGGATCGGCAAACGCAGAATATTCTAATTTCATCGATGATTTATAATTTTGTATACAATGAAATCGGTAAAAAAGACCGTCGAAATCCTTTTTATGTCAATGCAAAATTTGAAGTAGCAGGGAATGCCTTCGACTTGTTTACAAAAAATCAAAAAGCAGATGGCGTCATATCTGAACCCACAAAAAAAATATTTAATATTCCTTTTTCACAGTTCGTGAAGTTTGATTTTGATGTCAGAAAATATTTTAGTTTTTTCAATGACAAGCATACTTTGGCGCTTCGTCAATTTGTTGGGGTAGGAATCCCTTACGGCAATTCGAACACAATGCCTTTTGTACGTTCGTATTTTAACGGGGGTTCTAATGACATTCGGGCCTGGCGCGTTTTCGGTGGTTTAGGACCTGCGGATTCTCAGTTGGATGAGAAAGTACGCGCTTATATTATGGATAATGTAAAGCTAACTACAAATGTGGAATATCGTGTTCCGTTCACCGATATGTTTGAAGGCGCTGCTTTCGTAGATGCGGGAAATATTTGGAGTTTGAAAGATAATGGATTTGGAGATGATTTTAAATTCAATAAATTTATTTCTCAAATGGGCGTGGGTACTGGTGTAGGAATTCGTATAAATGTGGCTTACATTACGCTTCGGTTAGACGCGGCTTACAAGGTATATGATCCAAATAAACCAATGGGCGACCGCTGGGTCATCAGCAAATGGCAACCGCTGAAACCGGTCCTCAATTTTGCTTTCGGATACCCATTCTAATATTTAAATCGCAGTAATTCTGCGATTTTTTATTTACTTATATTTGTTAGTGTACAAAAACTTCTTCCTATGAATTGGTCAAAATCTATTTTCAAAATTGCATTCTTGAGTGCGTCAGCTTTTCTTTTTTCCCAGGAAAGTAATCTTCAAAACATCCGAAAACTGACTTTTGGTGGTGATAATGCTGAAGCGTATTTTTCACCTGATGGAAATAAATTAACCATGCAGGTCACCAATCCTTTAATTGGCGCACATTGCGATCAGATTTATCTTTTAGATCTAACCAAAAAAAATATTGGTACCAAAGATTTGAAAATGGTTTCTAATGGTGAAGGCAGAACAACCTGTTCGTTTTTTATGCCTGATGGCAAACACATTCTCTACGCCTCTACTTTTGAAGCAAATAAAGAATGTCCCGCAAAACCGGCACCTCGTGCAGACGGAAAATACCTGTGGCCAGTATATTCTGAGTTCGATATTTACATTGCTGACTTAAACGGTAAAATTGTCAAAAAACTAACTGATTCTCCCGGTTATGATGCAGAAGCCGTAGTTTCTCCCAATGGAAAATATATTGCATTTACCTCGAACAGAACTGGCGACTTGGAACTTTGGCGAATGGATATTGATGGAAAAAATTTAAAGCAATTAACTTCCGGATTAGGATATGATGGTGGAGCTTTCTTTTCTCACGATTCTAAAAAATTGGTTTTCCGTTCGTCTAGACCTACAAGTCCTGAAGCGATTAAAGATTATAAAGATTTACTCGCGCAAAATTTGGTGGCGCCAACGGAAATGGAAATTTATACCATGAACATTGATGGAAGTAATTTAAAACAAGTTACTCATTTAGGAAAAGCAAATTGGTCGCCTTATTTCCATCCCTCTGATAAAAAGATTTTATTTTCCTCTAATCATCACTCAACCCGTGGTTACGATTTTCAAATTTATTCGGTAGATCTTGATGGAAATAATTTAAGACAAGTAACGTATGAAAGTATGTTCAATGCCTTCCCAATGTTTTCACCAGACGGGAAAAAGCTTGTGTTTGCCAGCAATCGAAATGGTGATAAACCGAACGAAACCAATGTTTTTATTGCAGATTGGGTTGAAACGGATATTGCTGAAAATGTTTCTGAACAAAATTTGAAAAATCACATTTCTTTTCTGGCCTCCGATGATTTGCAAGGCAGATTAGCCGGAAGTCTGGGCGAAAAGAAAGCTTCAGAATATATCGCACAGGAATTTACAAAACTGAAGTTGAAACCATTTGTCGGCAAAAATTTTATCCAGCCTTTTGAATATTCTGTAAAACTAAATCCGCACGAAGATGGGTCGTCTATACAAATAAATGCCCGTAACGTCATCGGATATTTGGATAATCATGCTACAAAAACAATCGTCATCGGCGCACATTACGACCATCTTGGTTTAAATGAACACCACAACTCTACTTTGATGAACTCTGACGGACAAATTCATAACGGTGCAGATGATAATGCGTCTGGAGTTTCCGCAGTTTTAGAATTAGCCAGAATGTTTTCTCAAAATAAATCTCAGGAAAATGCCAATTATATTTTTGCTCTTTTCTCGGGTGAAGAGGATGGCTTGATGGGTTCAAAATTCATGGCTGATCATTTGCCCAAAGGAACGAAAATCGATTTAATGATTAATTTAGATATGATTGGTCGGTTAAATAAAGATAAAGATTTGTCCGTGGGTGGCGTGGGAACTTCTCCTCTTTTTCCAGATTATATTCATCGCTTTAAACCTGCTGCAATAAACTTGGCAATAGACAGTTCAGGTGTGGGACCATCTGATCATACCAGTTTTTATTTAAAGAATATTCCGGTGTTATTTATGTTTACCGGAAACCACAGCGATTACCATAAACCGACTGATGATACCGATAAAATTAATTTTAACGGCGTGAGAATGATCACAACTTACGTTTTTGGTTTAGTCGATGCTTTATCACGAAATGAGAAAATTCCGTTCACCAAAACTAAAATGTCTGAAAGTAAATCGGTTCCAAAATATAAAGTGACTTTAGGAATTATGCCGAGTTATGCTGATACCAAAGACGGACTTCATATCGATGGTGTCACGGAAAATCGTCCGGGTTCAAATGCTGGAATGATTGCTGGTGACGTTTTAACCAAAATTGGAACTTGTGAAATTAAAGAAGTGTATTCTTATATGGAATGTCTTGCCAAAATAAATTCGGGGGAAGAACTTCCAGTAACAGTTTTGCGTGATGGTAAGGAAATAATCTTAAAAGTAAAATTTTGATAAAAAAAGTTTAAGAGCTATTTTAAAGGAAACTTGTCGACCTTTTAAAGCTTGATGGGGATTTTCGATTTGACTAAAAAATAAACACAGTTTATTCTAAAAAGATTTTAAAGTTATTTTGAAAAAGTAAATTCTTGTCTTTGCACCACTGTTTTTTCACAGATCGCATTAAACTCTTGGATGGATTTAAATTTTAACTGTTCAATAATTTTATATTCGTAAAATACTTTAAAATTGTCACTTTTAAATACCCAAGGTTCAACCGTAATTACATTTTCAGACTTGTAATAAGTTTGGTTCATATCACCGTCCGGACTTTTAGAAATTTCCATCTTTCGCCCTTCAGGTTGAATTTTATCCATACAAATCAGCAACGAAAAGGCGTCACACCATTCTACAAATCGATAAATATTATCCGCATATTTTTTATCGATATTTAAACGTTTTAGAATTTCTTTCCGATTTTTTTCTTGGTCTTTTAAAAAAGTCTCTAACTTCTTATCCTTCCCATCGCTATCATTTCCAAAAATAAAATTCAAGTGCATCGAAGTAAGCAAAGCGTTTAACTGACTTTTAGCGGTCGCGATTTCCATCACATTTATCTTCTGCTTCAGTTCAGTTTTATTTGCTTCGTCACCGACCATAAAATGTCTTGGCGCACCAGCCTCGGTAAGATTTTTATTTTGTAAAGTTTCTGCGGCACCGTCGTCGTGTTCTGCAATTGCAATAAGTGTGGGAACCATAATATCAATCGGAAGATCAATATCATATTCATACGCTAACATGGCGGCAAGGAGACCGTGCGAGCGCTGATTAATAATTTTCCAGCCTTTTTGATGAGATGCAACGATCATAATAGGATTTTTTAATTTGTTAATGGAAACACTTTTGCAAGCCATTATTCTTCATCAATATTTTTACCAATGTAATGCTATCAAAAAAATAAATTTAATTCAGGTTAATAATCCTATCAAAAAGGTGATTCTATAGAAATAAATAACTGCGGTTTAAATCATTATTAAAAAACCGTGTCAAGAATTATATTCCTGACACGGTTGATCTATAGCGCTATAATTGTAGAAATATTACTGAGATTTTAACTATTTTATGCCGAGAAAGCATTCGTAATTTATTGGGTTTTAAAAAATATTAGCTTAAAGCTAATTGCTCTGAAAATTACTCTTCCGGAAACTCAAACAAATCCCCAATCGTTCCTTCCTCCGGAAAATCCTGATCTTTTACATCTTCATCGATGAAACTGATGTGACCTTCCGTCGTTTCTACAACATCAAAACCTTCATTTATTTCTTCCGCTATTTCAGGAATGGTAATATTTATGGCTTTTACCTTATCTTTAATAAATTGATTACCAAGGGCTTTAATGCCTTTAATGGTTATAAATTCGTCGATATTAATCGTTTCCGATTCCCGCTCTTTTCCTTTTTCTTTCGCAAAAATTATTTCCGCTGTCGCCTGATTTGCGACTATAATGTTTTCAATAAAAGATTTAGGATGATCAGACGGCATAAAATACTGCACATTTGTGGTGTTCTCGAGCAGAAATCTTTTTATAAAATAAATCTGTTTTTCTCCGTCAAAATAAATACACGTAATTGCCTGTTCCGGTTTCCATTTTTCAAAAACCAAATAATCACCATCAAATCGGTTGCTTAGATCGAAACTGACCAGCTTTGCTTCTCCCTGTGAATTGATCGTTAAAATTTTATCATCACCTTTAAAAGTACCAAGTAAGGTACCTCTTGCATCAGCGTTTAATCGACGAACAGTATCATCAAACCAAATTTTCCGCGGTGCCAATGTGGAATGACCTTCCTCTTTTAAATCAACTTTCTTTACCGGATATTTGGTGACCAGATTACCTTTTGAATCGCGACCTTTTATGGCTAATTCAGAAAAATCAATATCAATCTTACTTTTGCGAACTCTTGCATTTGATTTGAGTAGAACTGAAACTTTTTCCGCTTCACCATTCGGATTTGCGGAAAAATAGAGCATTTCGGCGCCTTTTTTATCAGAAGCTAATTTATAATCAGTATTTCGCGTAACGCCAGTAACTGAAAATCTTTTCATGTAGTACGGGCCGTCTTTGCTTTCACGATAAATCATATTGTACACGGTACGTTTATCATTTTTCTTCCACACCGCGACATGTTCGATGTTTTTCCCGATAAAAGTTTTCGCTTCTACTTTAACCACTTTCATGGTTCCATCTTTCTGAAAAGTAATGATATCATCAATATCTGAACAATCAAATAAATATTCATCTTTCCGCAGCGAAGTTCCAACAAATCCTTCTTCCCTATTTACATAGAATTTTTCATTGGCCACTGCAACCTTACTGGCATCGATGGTATCGAAAATACGCAGTTCTGTTTTTCGCTCTTTTCCTTTCCCGTATTTTTTCTGAATATTGGTATAGTAAGCAATCGCATACGGAATGAGATGTTCCAAATTATATTTAACCTGCTCAATTTTCCCTTCCAATGCGACGATATTTTCTTTGAATTTATCAAGATCAAAACGAGAAATTCTCTTAATACGAATTTCTGTTAATCTTAAAATATCTTCCTCTGTTACGGCTCTTAAAAGATCAGTTGTATGTGGTTTCAAACCATTATCAATGGTTGCGATAACTTTATCCCAAGATTTAACTTCTTCAATATCGTGGTAAATCCGGTTTTCAATAAAAATTCGTTCCAACGAGCTGAAATGCCAGTTTTCCTGCAGCTCATGAAGTTCAATCTGCAATTCTTTTTTGAGCAAAGAAACGGTATGATCTGTATTCTGACGTAAAATTTCGGAAACCGTGAGGAACATGGGTTTATTACCAACAATCACACAGGCATTTGGAGAAATGGGAATTTCGCAATCTGTAAAGGCGTAAAGCGCATCAATTGTTTTATCGGGAGAAACATCGTTATTTACGTGAATATTGATCTCTACCGTATCCGATGTATTATCCTCAATTTTCTTGATTTTAATCTTTCCTTTTTCGTTTGCTTTAATAATCGAATCTATGAGATCTCCCGTATTTTTACCAAAAGGCAATTCGGTAATGCAAAGCGTATTTTTATCCTTTTGAATAATTCTTGCGCGGGCACGAATTCTACCACCACGTTCACCATCATTATAGTTGGAAATATCGAGCATTCCGCCAGTCAGAAAATCTGGAAATATTTGAAATTTCTTGCCCTTCAAATGCGCGATAGATGCATCGATGAGTTCATTGAAATTGTGGGGCATAATCTTCGTCGACAAACCAACTCCAATTCCTTCAACACCTTGCGCTAAAAGCAACGGAAATTTTACGGGTAAATCAACGGGTTCATTATTTCGCCCGTCGTAAGATTTTGCCCAGTGTGTGGTTTTCGCATTAAAAACAACTTCTAATGCAAAGGGAGTTAATCGCGCTTCAATATATCGGGCGGCGGCTGCAGAATCTCCAGTATAAATATTTCCCCAGTTTCCCTGAGTATCGATTAATAATTCTTTCTGACCCAACTGAACCATTGCGTCCGTAATCGAGGCATCACCATGTGGATGGTACTTCATCGTATTTCCCACCACGTTGGCAACCTTGTTATATCGGCCATCTTCCAGCTCTCGCATGGAATGCATAATACGACGTTGCACCGGTTTAAAACCATCAAAAATAGAAGGAATCGCGCGGTCCAAAATCACATAAGAGGCATAATCTAAAAACCAGTCTTTATATAAGCCACTTACTTTTCGCAGAGATTCTTCGTGGTGCGTGTTATTTTCATCCATTTTTTAGCGTTCGCGCTCTTTATTCTTTGTTGTTGTGAAGGACATTTTTAAGAGATGAATTTAAATCTGCTAATTCTTTCCCCGACAAGTAAGAGATGTCATATTTTAAAATCATCGACTTGTTTTTTTTACTGCTGATGGTAATATAAAGTCTCTTTAAAAATAACATATTTACAATTTCATAATTCAGCAATTTATACTTGGGGAATTCATCATTGGTCGTTTTATCCAGAAAAAAAACTACATTTTTACTTCTGAAATGCAACGCTTCGCCATCACTGTCATATTCGAAAATCTGGTTGCCTCTTAAATAAAAAATAAGAGCGATGATGAGTGGTACTATGAGTAAGAGTATGGCGCTAGAATCCATAAGATCGTAAAAATTTCTCTCCAGAAAAAACGCTATGATCCCGCCAGCCAAAATCATTGCGACTAAAATACTTAAAAACTGAAAATAACCTGCCTTGTTTCTGTTATTTAACCTCATTGTAAGCTGTTGCTTTTATCATTCAATGTCGACTTCAACTTCGACTTCCGTAATCATTTCTTTTTTATCGATATCTGGACTTTCTACGACCAGGTTTTGCAGAATAAATGTCTGCCGATCTGGTGTATTTTTACCCATATAAAATTCAAGTATCTGCTCGATCGTCTGATCTTTTCCTAAAACCACGGGCTCCAGACGAATATCTTTGCCAATGAAATGTTTAAATTCATCTGGTGATATTTCTCCTAAACCTTTAAAACGCGTAATTTCGGGATTCTTTCCTAAATCTTCTAACGCTTTCAAACGTTCTACCTCAGAATAACAATAGCGCGTTTCCTTTTTATTTCGAACACGGAATAATGGCGTCTGCAAAATATAAAGATGTCCGTTTTTTATTAAATCAGGGAAAAACTGAAGAAAGAAAGTAATCATTAACAATCTAATGTGCATTCCATCAACATCGGCATCTGTCGCAATAATCACGTGGTTGTAGCGCAAATCTTCCAAAGAATCTTCGATATTTAGGGCAGCCTGCAGAAGATTAAATTCTTCATTTTCGTACACGACTCTTTTCGTAAGTCCGTAACAGTTTAATGGTTTTCCCTTCAATGAAAAGACAGCTTGCGTTTCTACATCTCTGGATTTCGTAATAGAACCCGAGGCAGAATCACCCTCTGTTATAAAAATCATGGAATCTCCTTTTCTTAAAGCTTTCTGATCGTTATAATGCTGACGGCAGTCCCGCAACTTTTTGTTATGAAGAGAAACTTTTTTTGCCCTTTCCCGCGCCAGTTTCTGAATTCCCGATAGTTCTTTACGTTCACGTTCAGAAATTATAATTTTCCGATAAATCGCATCTGCAATTTCAGAATTCTGATGCAGATAATTATCCAGTTTATTCTTTAAGAAATTAGTAATAAATGTACGTACCGTTTCTTTTCCGGGCTCCATTTCATTAGAACCTAATTTGGTTTTGGTCTGAGATTCAAAAACGGGTTCAATCACTTTAATTGAAACCGCTGCAATAATTGATTTCCGAATGTCTGCAGCCTCAAAGTTTTTACCAAAATATTCCCGAATCGTTTTCACATACGCTTCACGGAAGGAATTCAAGTGCGTTCCACCTTGAGTGGTATTTTGTCCGTTCACAAATGAAAAATACGTTTCAGACTGTGACTTGTCGGAATGGGTAATGGCGACTTCAATATCCTCGTCTTTTAAATGAATTATCGGATATATAATTTCACCTTCAATTTCCTCCTGCAGTAAATCACGCAATCCGTTTTCCGAGAAATACGTTTCACCGTTGAAAACTATTTTCAAACCTGGGTTCAGGTAGCAATAATTTTTCAACATCTTTTCGATGTACTCTTTCCGAAATTTAAAATGGGTAAAAATAGTCGTATCGGGAACGAAAGTAATCTCCGTTCCGTTTCGGTCGGTAGATTCTGCTTCTTGAAAATCTTCGGTAATTAAACCTTTAGAAAATTCTGCAATTTTTACTCTGCCGTCGCGAATAGATTTTACTCGGAAAAATTCTGAAAGCGCATTCACCGCTTTAGAACCTACTCCATTTAAACCGACGGATTTCTTAAAAGCTTTAGAATCATATTTACCACCCGTATTCATTTTCGAAACGGCGTCAACTACTTTACCCAGAGGAATTCCGCGGCCGTAATCACGAACTGTCGCTTTACCTTCGTCTATTTTTATCTCGATTCGCTTACCGGATTTCATGACAAATTCATCGATAGAATTATCGATGATTTCTTTAAGTAAAATATAGATTCCGTCGTCAGCTGAAGAACCGTCGCCCAATTTACCAATATACATTCCCGGACGAATTCGGATATGCTCCTGCCAGTCGAGGGTTCTAATATTGTCTTCGGAATAATTTACTACCGTATTGTCGCTCATGTTTTATCGGGAAAGTGCCTCATTTTCGGCAACTCACAAAAATAGGGAAAGCAAAGCAATTTTAAAAATTTTGTGGAAAAGTTTTAAAACTGCTCCGCTTTCAAAAAATAACCTGCCTTAAAGCTAAAATTTTTCTGTCCAGGCTTTAAAGGCTTCTAAGAAAGTAACCAGGAATTTTTCGGTTTTTTCGTCAACAGTTACGCCATCTTCTAGCAATTTATCTTTAATTCCCCCGATGTATGCTTCAGGTTGAGCCATTACCGAAATATGTACGTTAGATGCAGCGATTCTTATGGTTTGATTACTTCCCAAACCGCCAATAGCACCAGGAGAAACAGTTACTACGGCACCAGGTTTACCTTTCCAGGAATTTAGTTTCGGTGGGCGCGCACCGATTTCCATGGCATTTTTCAGCACGCCTGGAATTGTTCGGTTGTATTCTGGCGAAACAAATATTACTGCATCGGAATCTGATATTTTTTGCTTAAAATTTAGCCATTCTTGTGGCGGATCGTTTTCAATATCTTCACTGAAAAAGGTAAGATCTTTAATTTCAACAATATTAAGTTCCAAACCTTCCGGAGCCAAACGAATCATTTCGTTGGCCACTTTTCGATTAAAGGATTCTTTACGTAAACTTCCTACTATAACTGCTACTTTTTTAATTTCCATAAAATAATTTGACCCCAATTTACATAAAAATTATAAATACAAAAGTCCAACTTCGAAATTTTTATCACAAAAAAAGCGAACCGAAGTCCGCTTTGTATACTATTTCTAATATTTATAATTTCTAAACATTAAATCTAAAATTCATCATGTCGCCATCTTGAACGATATATTCTTTACCTTCTACGGAAAGTTTTCCGGCTTCTTTCACTTTCGCTTCGGAACCGAGATTTACGAAATCTTCATATTTAATGACTTCTGCACGAATAAATCCTTTTTCGAAATCGGTATGAATGACACCAGCTGCTTGTGGCGCAGTCCAGCCTTTACCAATTGTCCAGGCGCGAACTTCTTTAACTCCAGCCGTAAAATAAGTTTGTAAATGCAATAAATCGTAGGCTTTTCGTATCAGGCGATTTACGCCCGGTTCTGTGAGTCCTAATTCGTCTAAAAACATTTCGCGTTCTTCGAAAGTTTCTAACTCATTAATATCGGCTTCAATTTGAGCTGCTAAAACTACAACTTCTGCATTTTCCTTTGTCGCCATCTCTTCGATTTTAGCGATCCATTCGTTTCCGTTCTTAATGGAATTTTCATCCACATTACAAACATACAAAACAGGTTTATTGGTCAAAAGTTGAACTTCGGAAATAATGGGAGTTGAAAAATCATCCATCGGAAATTCACGGGCATTTTGTCCTTCTTCCACAAATTTCTGAAGTTTCAAAAGTGTTTCGTAAGTCATCACATCATCTTTTTTGCCAGATTTAATGAATTTCTTCGCTTTTTCAACCGCCTTTGCTAAAGTCTCAATATCTTTCAACTGAAGTTCAATGTCGATGATTTCTTTATCTCTGATGGGATCAACCGTTCCTTCAACGTGAATTATATTCCCGTCTTCAAAACATCTCAACACATGAATAATCGCTTCGCATTCTCTGATGTTTGCCAAAAATTTATTTCCTAAACCTTCTCCTTTGCTGGCTCCTTTTACCAAACCAGCGATATCCACGATTTCTACTACTGCTGGTAAAACGCGTTCTGGTTTCACTAACTTTTCTAATATAAACAAACGTTCATCAGGTACAGAAACGGTTCCAATATTCGGTTCGATGGTACAGAAAGGATAATTGGCAGACTGCGCTTTGGCATTGCTTAAACAATTAAAAAGGGTTGATTTACCTACATTGGGCAAACCTACGATTCCACATTTCATATCTTTAGTTCAAAGGTTAAAATTGATGTTTAAATGACTTTTAAGTTATTAATTTACAAGTGTGCAAAGATAAAGTTTTTGGCTGAGTAATTCCAGAAAAAAATCTGCCTTTATAAAAGCAGATTTTGGGAGAATATAAAATAAATTTTACGGATTTTCTGATGTTGCGTTTCTCGCAAGTTCCGCGTCATCTTCTGCGGCACCTAAATCTTTATCTAAATTAAATAATGATTCGTCGGTAGCTCTGTCTCCACCCGCAATTTTTAATTTGTCGATAAGATCCATGGCTAAAGTTTCTTCTTCGATCTGTTCTTTTACGAACCATTGCAGGAAATTCCAGGTCGCCCAATCTTTTTCTTCCATCGCCATGTTCACCAAATTGTAGATTTTCTCGGTATTATCAACTTCATGTTTAAAAACCTGATTAAAACAATTCTGTAAACTTTGAGGATCGGGAGCTGGCGCCCCCAAAGCTGTGACCGTGGGTTTACCACCTCTGTTTAAAATATACTGCATGAATTTTATTGCGTGATTTCTTTCTTCAAGAGAGTGCCGGAAAAGAAAATTTCCTATTCCACCATAACCTTTATCGGTCGCCCAGATTCCATAAGATAAATAGGTGTGTGATTGGGAAAGTTCAACATTCATTTGGGTGCTTAGTGCTTCTTCGAGGGAAGAAGAAAGTCTTTTTGTGTCCATAATTTAAAGATTTAAATGTGAATAATTTACAGCAAGAATGATTCCTAATTATAAATATGAGTATACTGAAGAAATTCCTGATTTGTACAATATCTTAATTTTTAGTACTTGTCACATAAACATTACTGAAATTACTGCGAATAATTAATAATTAAGTAATTTTACTTGTCTTCCTTTAAACCGAAACTCATATTTATTTTGGAGCAATCGCTCACCAATATTTTTACTGAAAAATTTATACAACAACGATTGCAGGTTACTCAAATTGAATCAGCTGAATCGACCCGCAATTTTATTTGTAAAAAAAGGACCTGGAAGTATTACTGTTCAAATTAATAAAGTTGATCCAAATATACTTTTGTATGATTAATGTCAGGCTTTCGGTGGTTAAAAAACTGATTTTTTAAAAAAAAACTAAGAAGTTTTTGAGTAACTTTAATGTATTAAAATTTAAATATTTAAAGTCATGGAAAATCACAGTCTTACCCTAGAGTTTCCCGAATTGCAGTCTAAGATTACCGAATATAAATTGAAGGACGATGTTTTCAGAAAAATGTATGTAAACTATGAAGAAGTAAACGCGCTCATTCAGCATTACGAAGACGGCGAACAAAATCATACGACTGATGAGCACTTAACTGAACTTCGTAAAAAAAGAGTCCATTTAAAAGACAACCTGTACACCTATTTAAAAGAGGTTTAAAATAAATATTTATCAGACCATATCATAAGAGACTTCATAGTCTCTTTTTTATTTGGAACCATTTTAGAAAAATTCATCAAATTAAAGAAAATGACAACGTCTGGAATATAATATGATTGATTAGAATAAGTCAGAAAAACGGCATTGTATTCAAAAGATATTAAACTTTCACCAAAAATTAACATAAAAATTTATTAAATTCAAAAACTTATAAACATATTTCCCGAAAAAAGATTACTTTTGCACGGTCAAAAAACGAATATGCAAAACATTAGAAATATCGCAATTATTGCGCACGTTGACCACGGGAAAACGACTTTGGTTGACAAAATCATTCACGCTACCAGTGTTTTCCGTGAAAATCAAGAGTCAGGTGACCTTATCATGGACAACAATGATTTGGAACGTGAGAGAGGAATTACCATTTTATCAAAAAATATTTCGGTAACCTACAAAGACACCAAAATTAATGTAATCGATACTCCTGGTCACGCCGATTTCGGTGGTGAAGTAGAAAGAGTTTTGAAAATGGCAGATGGTGTTTTACTTTTAGTAGATGCTTTTGAAGGACCAATGCCGCAAACGCGTTTCGTGCTTCAGAAAGCTTTAGAACTTGGTTTGAGACCAGTTGTTGTGATCAATAAAGTTGATAAACCAAACTGTCGTCCGGATGAAGTTCATGATCAAGTTTTCGATTTATTCTTTAACTTAAATGCGACCGAAGAACAATTGGATTTCCCAACATTCTACGGATCTTCTAAACAAGGTTGGTTTAACACCTCATTAGAACAAACAGAAAATATTTTTCCTTTATTAGATGGAATTTTGGAACACGTTCCGGCTCCAGAAGCTAAAGAAGGACCATTGAGAATGCAAATCGTTTCCTTGGATTTCTCTTCTTTCTTGGGGAGAATTGCAATCGGGAAAATCAATCAAGGTACTGTAAAAGAATCAGAATGGATTGGTCTTGCTCAGGAAGATGGCAAAATTATTAGAGGAAAAGTTAAAGAATTATACGTTTTTGAAGGTCTTGGAAAAAAGAAAGTTCAGGAAGTAAAAGCTGGAGATATTTGTGCGATCGTAGGATTCGACAAATTTCAAATTGGAGATTCATTTGTAGATCTTGAAAATCCAGATCCATTGCCAAGAACAGCGATTGATGAGCCAACTTTGAACATGACATTCTCCATTAACAACTCACCTTTCTTCGGAAAAGATGGTAAATATGTAACTTCAAATCACCTGAAAGAAAGGTTGATGAAAGAGTTAGAGAAAAACTTAGCACTTAGAGTTGAACCAACCGAAGATGCCAATACGTTTTTAGTATTCGGACGTGGGATTCTTCACCTTTCTGTTTTGATCGAAACGATGAGAAGAGAAGGTTATGAAATGACCATTGGTCAGCCACAAGTAATCATCAGAGAAATCGATGGTGTTAAATGTGAGCCTTATGAATCGATGGTAGTTGATGTACCGGAAGAATATGCTTCCCGAGTAATCGACTTGGCGACACAAAGAAAAGGTGATTTACACATCATGGAAACTAAAGGTGAAATGCAACATTTAGAATTCGAAATCCCTTCCAGAGGTTTGATCGGATTGCGTTCTCAAATGTTGACAGCAACTGCAGGTGAAGCGATTATGGCTCACCGTTTTACAGATTACAAACCTTTCAAAGGTGCGATTCCAGGTAGATCGGTTGGAGTATTGATCAGTAAAGGTCAAGGACCGGCAACTGAATATTCTATCGCAAAATTACAGGATCGAGGCAAGTTCTTTGTTGATCCAGGTGAAGAAATTTACGCAGGAATGATCATCGGTGAGCAAAACAAGCCGGGAGATTTGGTTGTAAATATCGTGGAAGCGAAACAGTTGAACAACATGCGTGCTTCTGGAAAAGATAAAGATGGTAACATCGCTCCAAAACAACTTTTCTCATTAGAAGAATGTATGGAATACATCCAGGAAGATGAAGCGATCGAGGTAACACCTAACTTTATCAGAATGCGTAAGAAAGTTTTGTCAGAAGATGAAAGAAAAAGAATCGAAAGAGGCGCGAAAGCATAAGTAGATTTGATTTAATATAAAAAATCTTTAAAGTAGAAATACTTTAAAGATTTTTTTTTGCCCTAATACCACTCTATTTTTCAGGAAGCTTTTAATATATTTGCCCTTGATGTTTTTCTAAAAATTTTTTCTATTCAAATTCTATCTATGAGTTCCACTTTTGTCAAAGTAATTTCTGCCCTTTTTCTATTTCTTTTATTAGTTGTTTCGTGTACCGCAAAAAAGCCGGTCTCCAAAAGCACTAAAAAACCAACGACCACAAAACCAGTCACTAAACCTTCCCTTCCAAAAACGGAAACGGAGAAACCTGTTTCCAACTTAAATCTTCCTAAGGTTAACCGCGAATTTCGCGCTGCCTGGATTGCTACAGTCGCCAATATCAACTGGCCATCAAAGAACAATTTATCGACCCAACAACAGAAAGACGAAGCCATAAAAATTCTGGATTTGTTGAAAGATGCCAATTTCAATGCGGTGATTTTTCAGGCACGTCCGTCTGCAGATGCCATGTATAACAGTGATCTGGAGCCCTGGTCTTATTTTTTAACAGGAGAAATTGGCAAAGCTCCTACTCCATTTTATGATCCTTTGGAATTTTGGATTAAAGAAGCGCACCAACGCGGAATGGAATTGCATGTTTGGTTAAATCCGTACCGCGCACACCATACAACTGGCGGACCGATCAATAGCGAATCTATCGTGAAGAAAATGCCGGACCAAATCATCAAACTCAAAAATGGAATGTATTGGATGGATCCATCCGATGAAGCGACGCAAGATCACACCTCCAAAGTCATCAAGGATTTGGTAAAAAGATATGATATTGATGCTATTCACATTGATGATTATTTTTATCCTTATCGAGAATATAATGGCGGCAAAGATTTCCCGGACAACAGAACGTGGAATATTTATCAAAAATCAGGTGGAAACCTTTCCCGTGCTGATTGGCGACGTGCAAATGTGAATAAATTTATCAAAAGAATTCACGATGAAATTAAAGCTGAAAAAAGTTACGTACAGTTTGGAATTAGTCCTTTTGGAATTTGGAAACCGGGTTTTCCGGAAGGAATCAAAGGATCTTCGCAGTATGATGAATTGTATGCCGATGCGAAATTATGGTTGAACCAAGGTTGGCTAGATTATTTTTCGCCCCAACTCTACTGGAAAAATGACGGTCCGCAAAGTTTCCCCGCTCTTCTCAAATGGTGGGAAAGTGAAAATACACAAAAACGCCATCTTTGGCCGGGTTTAAATACCATCGGACTTCGTGATGTTGCAGATCGGCCGAGTGAAATTGTAAGTCAAATCAATTCTACGAGAAACATTTTAAAAAACTCTGCCGGCACCATTCATTACAGTGTTGATGGTTTATCTAAAAGTACTGCCATGTACAATGCGGTGAAAAGTGCCTATCAAACACCGGCTTTGATCCCTGAAACACCGTGGATCAAAACAAAACCTTTAAACAAACCCATTCTTTTTGTAGAAACTGGCGGTAATTTAGCAAAGATAAAATGGAACGCAAGCGACTCGCCAAGTGTATTCCAATGGATTTTATACCTGAAATATGGCGAAACCTGGGAAACTGAAATTTTAGAAAAAGATCTTATTACCCGAAATATTCCTTTAATTCAAAATGGAAAAAAACTCAACACCATTGCCGTGAAATCGGTAGACCGTTTGGGAAATGAAAGTGAATATGAAGCGAAAAAAATCAATTAGAAATACCGACTTATCAATCAACGAATCCTGAAATATTTTCAGGATTTTTTTATAAATAAATTTCAAGATGAAGTAAATGTACTTTTCTATAGATTAATATTTTTGACTAATAATCCGAATTATTTTGAAAGTAGTCTTTTTCTGGTTTTTCAATTATTTTTAAATGTCAACGTTTGTAATTCTAAGCCATTAAATCCGCTGAAATTGTTAATCTCCACTTTTTTCAATACTTTAAAAGTTCTCAAAATTTGGAATTACGGAAAAAAACCCCTATTTTAGCGTTATTGCTTATTATAATATTCGTTGGATAGTCAATTCATTGATATTTTCAATTAAAATCCAACATTGAGTTCAATACTCAATCTTCTGCAATTCGCAGAAAATTTCACAGGCACATTAATTTAAAAGAATACACTTTTTTAAGTGGGATTCTTATTTAACTTTTAAATATTTTTCATGAAAAACAAAGACAATTTACAAAACAAACGTATCGGTATTATTGGTGCAGGCCCAAGTGGTTTGGCGCAAATTCGAGCTTTTGAAGCCTTGAAAGATCAAGGTGAAAATATGCCCGAAATCATTTGTTTTGAAAAGCAGAGTAATTGGGGCGGTATGTGGAATTATTCCTGGAGAACGGGTGTAGGGAAATATGGCGAGCCTATTCATGGCAGTATGTACAAATATCTTTGGTCCAATGGTCCGAAAGAATGTCTGGAATTTTCCGATTATTCTTTTGATGACCACTTTAAAAAACCCATTTCTTCTTATCCACCGCGACCTGTACTTTTTGATTATATCGAAGGTCGGATTAAAAAAAGTGGCGCTCGGGATTATATTCGCTTCGATACCACGGTTCGTTGGGTGAGTTATGATGAAGACACCCAGAAATTCACTGTTGTTCTGGATGATTTAAAAATTAATAAAACTTATTCAGAAGAGTTCGATTATTTAGTCGTGGCTTCTGGACATTTCTCAACGCCCAATATGCCTTACTTTAAAGGAATTGAAACCTTTAGTGGAAACGTAATGCATGCACACGATTTCCGGGGAGCGGATCAGTTTAGAGACCGCAAACTCCTATTGATCGGGAGCAGTTATTCCGCGGAAGATATCGGAATTCAATGTTACAAACATGGCGCGAAAGCGGTTACACTCAGTTACAGAAGCAATCCTATTGGGCACGACTGGCCGGAAGGCGTAAAAGAAGTTCCTTTAGTTACGCATTTCGATGGCGACACGGCGTACTTTAAAGATGGCACGAGCGAAGATTACGACGCGGTGATTATGTGTACAGGTTACCAGCACAAATTCCCATTCTTGCCAGACGAACTTCGTTTAAAAACCAAGAATAATTTATACCCGGATAATTTATACAAAGGCATATTCTTCAATGATCTGCCGCAACTGATCTATCTGGGAATGCATGATCAGTATTACACCTTCAACATGTTTGATACGCAGGCTTGGGTGGCGCGGGACTTTATGATAAACCGTTTAGAACTTCCTTCTGAAGGCGAAAGACGAGTTGATATTAATAAATGGTTGGAGCGAAATGATCAACTGAAAACGAGTTGGGAAAATGTAGATTTCCAGACCGATTATATTAAAGATTTGTTGGCGCACTCTGATTATCCGCATTTTAATCTGGATAAAGTAGCTGAAATGTTTAAGGAGTGGCTGCAGGATAAAGACGACAATATCCTCACCTACCGCGATAAAACCTATCAAAGTGTGGTGACCGGAACCATGGCCGCGGAACATCACACCGACTGGATGGATGAGTTGGATGACAGCAAGGAACGCTATCTTTTCGAAGCCGAGGAAGAAGAAATGATTCCCGAACGACTTTAAATTTCAATTTTACAAATTCAAAAAACCCTTGAGCTCAGCTTAGGGGTTTTTGCTGGTACAACTCTTCAACTCGGAAATTTTAAATTTTAAATTTTAAATTATGAATTGTGAATCTCGACCTCTGACCTCCTACCTCTAACTTCTGACCTCTTACTTCTGACTTCTTACTTCTGACTTCTTACTTCTTACTTCTTACTTCTTCCTTCTTCCTTCTTCCTTCATACTTCTTCCTTCTGACTTCTCACCTCTGACCTCTGACCTCTGACTTCATACTTCATACTTCTTCCTTCTGACTTCTTCCTTCTTACTTCTGACCTCTTACTTCTGACCTCTTACTTCTTACATCTGACCTCTTACTTCATACTTCTTACTTCTGACCTCTAATTCCCTCCTAAAACAAAGTCGGTTGCGACCCAGCCACATCCAGGTTGATGGCGATCAGGTCCGGACTGTAATTTGGGAAAGCAAAATTGTCGATAGATCGATCAGAAAGCCAGGCTTCTTCCGCTTCTTTTGATAGGACCAAAGGCATTCGGTCTTTTGTATTGTGAATTTCGGCCATGAGTTCGTTCGCGTTGGAAGTTACAATTGAAAAACTGGTGAGGGTTTCCTCCGTTTCTTCATCGGTCCAGATATTGTAAATTCCACCCAAGGCAAAAGGTTCCTCGCCATTATCAAGATGAATAAAATATTTCTCTTTCTTCTTTCCTTTAGAATCCAGCCATTTCCATTCATAAAAACCTTTGACCAAAACCAGACATCGGTTGGACACTGAATCTCTGAAACTGGGTTTTTCCACCAAAGTTTCTATTCTGGCATTCAGCGTACTTTTCTGCATATTTCGGTCTTTTGCCCAAACCGGAATTAATCCCCAATCGCCCAAAATAGCTTCATCCGGATTGTCGTCCAAGACAATTGGAGTTTTCGGGTAAGAAAAACCATTCGTAAATTCAGAGCCCTGAAAATCCGGTCCTTCGTAGGTAACGCCGAAGGTATCTTTCATTTCTTTGCGGGTGAGTTGGTTGGAAACGTAGTAGCACATATTTTTGATTAGGGTTTATTCAAATTTAGGGAATTGCCTTTAAACTTAGCGGATGTACATTTAAATTATACGCGTAAGAATTTTTTGGGCGCATCCTTCGCCCGCCTGGAAAGTTTTCTCCTTAGAAGAAGATCGTCAGGCTCAAGTCAGGCTCTCCGCTGTATCTCCGCTCGCTGGCGCTCGCGGAGGATGCCGCTGCGATCCTTTGCGCGGGATTGCGAATTCAAACAAAGGTATTGATTTGGACAGCAGTCAAAAAAATCTTATAGTGTTGGATTTTTATATTTGAGGTGTTTATTTTTTTCTAAAAGGATTTCCTCTGCAATCCCTCACGCAAAACCTAGTATAATATGGAAAATTATCAACAAATAAGTAGAGAAGATTTTGTAAAATTCTTTCGTGATGATGAAAAATTAAATGAACTAACAGCTGATGATAGAATTGAAATCTTTAGAACAATTCTTATTGGAAATTCAGATTTTAGTAAAAAATTATCAGAAGAAATTTTCCAAGATTACTCAGTTTCAAATCTTGAAATAATAGACAATACCGAAGAGTATTAAATTAATTACAGGAAAAGATTGTTTATTTAACGTTTATGGTAATTAATTTAATAACTAGCACCAATATAAATCCAGCCATTTTCAAATATGCGAACATTTCTGTGGTAAATATGAAAGTTTCAAATTTCGGATTTCAATTTATGAGTTTGGTTTTAAATTTTACAATTCTCAATCAATCTTTTTCGATTATACTAATTAGTTTTTAATTATGTTGAATTTTCTATATTTTTATCGTTAATTTGAAATTATGATAATTGTATGCTGAATTTCTACTACTCTGATAAAATTACCGATTTCAAAAAAAAATCAGCAGAAACCATAATAGGTGAAATTGCTATCAACAGCAGAACAGGGCACATAAATACTGAACTTTACGCTTGGGAATTTCAAATTCAAATATTGAAGGAAATTTTAGAGCCTTATTCTGGAAAGATATTTTTCGAATTTTCTATTCCTCGAATGGGTAAAAGGGTCGATTGCCTTTTAATCATTCAAAATATTGTTTTTGTATTAGAATTTAAAGTTGGTGAGAAAAATTTTCTCAATCACAATGTTGAGCAAGTTTGGGACTATGCATTAGACTTGAAAAATTTTCATAAACCAAGTCATGACTTAATGCTTGTTCCTATTTTAATAGCAACTCATGCGAAAAATTCTACAATGGAAATTATTACCACAAGTCATGATGATAATTTGGTAAATCCGATCAGTACAAACGCAACTAATTTAGGTCAAGTAATTTCTGAAGTTTTAAACTTTTTTTCTAGTGAAAATTTGATTGATGACGAAGCATATTTAGCAGGTAGTTATTCTCCAACACCCACTATTATTGAGGCAGCTATCAGTTTATACAATAATCATAATGTTGATGAAATTACGAGAAGTGATGCTGATGCTAAAAATTTAAAACAAACTACCAGTTATATTTCTGAGGTCATTAAGTTGGCAAAAAATGAAAATAAAAAAATTATTTGTTTTGTAACAGGAGTTCCAGGAGCTGGAAAAACACTAGTAGGTTTAAAAGTTGCAACGGAACATTTGGATCAAAGTAAGGGAGATTCAAGTGTCTTTCTTTCTGGAAATAAACCTTTAGTAGATATTTTGCAAGAAGCTTTAGTAAGAGATAGAGTTTTGCAAGAGAAAACAAGAGGTGTGAAATTAACTAAAAAAGTTGCTAGAGAAAGTGTGAAATCTTTTATACAAATTATTCATCATTATCGAGATGAATACTTAAGAGATAAAAAAGCGCCATATGATCATGTTGCTATTTTTGACGAAGCACAAAGAGCTTGGACCAAGGAGCAGACAGTAAACTTTATGGCGAGAAAGAAAAATTTTCCAAATTTTCCATATTCAGAACCCGAGTTTTTAATTTCATGTTTAGATAGACACCAAGATTGGGCAGTTGTAATTTGCTTAGTTGGTGGTGGGCAAGAAATAAATACAGGAGAAGCAGGAATTTCTGAATGGTTGCATGCAATAATGAATAATTTTCAAAACTGGGAAACTCATATTTCTCCAAATTTATATGAAAGTGAATATGCAGCTATTTCAGCAATTAAATCTTTGGAAGAAGACAGTGTTGTTGTTTTCAATCCAGATTTACATCTTTCTGTTTCTATGAGGTCTTTTAGAGCAGAATATTTATCAAAATTAATAAAGGAAATTTTAGATATTGATGCAAATGCGAAGGAAACTTTGAAAGAACTTCAAGATAAATATCCAATTGTTATTACTCGAAATTTGGATAAAGCAAAAAGTTGGTTGAAGGAAAAAGCGCGTGGAAGTGAACGATATGGAATTGTAGTTTCTTCTCAAGCATATCGATTAAAACCGATGGCTATTGATGTTAAGACACCGATAAATCATGTGAATTGGTTTTTAGATGGAAAGGATGACGTGAGATCTTCTTTTTATTTAGAGGATGTTGCAACAGAGTTTCAGGTTCAAGGTCTAGAATTAGATTGGGCATGTGTAACTTGGGATGGAGATTTAAGATTTTCGAAAGATGGTTGGAAAAGTTATTCTTTTGTTGGGACTAAATGGCAAAATGTTCATAAAGAATCTCGGAAAAAATATTTGCTTAATGCATATCGAGTTTTGCTAACAAGAGCAAGGCAAGGAATGGTGATTGTAGTTCCTGAAGGTAATATTGAAGATAAAACTCGACTTCCAGAATTTTATGATGACACTTTTAATTATCTTTCAAATGTTGGTTTCAAAATATTGTAGTGATTATTAGTAAAATTGAAGAAACAAAATCGTAAGTTTTATATTATTACCTTTTCGTAAACGGCTCTAACAAACTTGCAACACCAATCATAGACGAACACCCGATCGAATTCAGGCACAAAAACTCCAGTTGAATAACCTTCTTTACATCTAAAATGTAAAGCAAAAAAGTCACAGTTTCAATAATTAAAACACTCAACATTGTAGCTTTACCCTTCGATTATTGGTAAAAGGAATAGAACCAAACATATCCTGTAATCAGAACCTCCAGTTAAGATTTCATCACCGTTAGCTGCAATAAGTAATATTTTAAGAATCATGGATTAAATAGCAGAAATTCTATAAAAATACCTAAGTTAATAGTAATTACAAAATTGATTAGTATTTTCTAATGTGACAGATTACTAAAGCTAAAGGAAATTGGATGGTTCGGAATTGTGAATTCTAATAGGGATATAGATTAGCTTTCTGTATAAATTAATGCAAGTTGAATAAGGATGAAAATTTGAAGAAATTTATCTCACATTTAATTAATCGATTATCTTACCTTCGAAAGTAGAAACTGTATAATCATAATAAATTATCAAGATGAAAAAGAAAATCGTACTCATCACCGGCGTCAGCAAAGGAATAGGAAAAGCGCTTGCCGAGAAAATGCTAGCGGAGAATTATTTCGTTATCGGAACAAGTAGAACGGGAGAAATCAAGGAATTTAAAGGTGACAACTTTTATGCACTGGCGCTGGATTTAACCAGTCCGCAAAGTATTGATGAGGCCCAAAAAACCATTTTAGAAAAATTTGACCATCTTGATATTCTGATAAATAATGCGGGAGTTGGACCAGATTTAGGCACGCAACAACCGGACCGAAAATCGTTTGCCCAAACTTTTGAAGTAAATGTTTCTGGAACTGTTTTCTTTACGGAACCTTTGATCAACTTAATTTCTGATCAGGGAAAAGTCATCAATATATCCTCCAGAATGGGTTCGCTCGATGAGTGCGAAACAGCGGATTCCGTGGCGTACCGAATGTCTAAAAGTGCGCTCAATATGTACACCAAGATTTTAACGAACAGATTAAAAGGTAAAGTAAAAGTTGCCGCAGTTCATCCAGGTTGGGTGAAAACAACGATTCGGGAAAGTAATTTGGTGAATGGAACTTTAACTCCAGAAAAATCTGCGGAAAATATTTATCGGTTTATTACGAATGATTTTGAAAGCGGCACCTTTTGGAATGCTGAAAAAGAATCAACTATTTTGTGGTAAAATCATCATCGCTTAAAAATTAGCGAAACTCCCCTAGCCCTGATTGCAGTGAAAATCCTTTTTTCTGCCGATGTAAATCGGCAGAAAAAAGATTGCAACGAAAAGCAGGATTAAGCTTCAAATGAATATTTCTACAATTAAATTTTCGATTGATAGGTATACAATTCGTAATACCTGCCCTCTTTTGCGATGAGTTCCTCGTGATTTCCGCGCTCGACGATATGGCCGGCTTCGATGACCAAAATCTGATCCGCCTGGCGAATGGTGCTCAAACGGTGGGCAATGACAATGGTGGTTCGGTCCTTGATCAGCTCGGCTAAACTCTTTTGAATCAGGGCTTCACTCTCGGTATCTAAACTCGACGTGGCCTCGTCCAGAATGATGATTTTTGGATTGGCCAGAATCGCACGTGCAATCGCCAAACGCTGCCGCTGACCGCCAGATAATTTCACGCCTCGTTCGCCGATTAATGTTTCTAAACCCTCTTCAAATCGGTCTGTAAATTCATTGACGTAGGCGGCTTTGACGGCATTTTGTAATTCTTCTTCGGTCGCATTCGGCCGTGGAAATAAAATATTTTCGCGAATGGTGCCTTCAAATAAAAACTCATCCTGTAAAACGACGCCCAAATATTGACGATACGTGCTTAATTTGACCTTCGATAAATCCTGATTGTCAATGGTGACCACGCCGGAAACTGGTGTTAAAAAAGTTGCGGATAACCCTGCAATTGTAGATTTTCCAGAGCCGGAACTTCCCACAAGTGCGGTGACACTTCCCGCTGCAGCTTTGAAATTGATATGGTGCAAGACCTCTTTTCCTTCTTCATAAGAGAATGATACTTCTTTAAATTCGATGTCGCCTTTTAAGGTTTTCAGTTCAATGGTTCTGTTTGGATTGTCCTCTTCTGCGGTCATATTCATGAGTTCTTCCGTTCGGTCCAGACCTGCCAAAGCTTCTGTAAGTTGACTTCCTATATTACTCATCTGCACAATGGGCGCGATCATAAAGCCCAGAATCAAAGTAAAGAAGAGAAAATCTCCCGTCGTCATTTCGCCGATCATCATATAGTAACCGCCCATTCCCATAATTCCGGTGGTAGCGACTCCAATTAAAAACGTTGAGGAGCTCGTCATTAAAGCGGTGGCGGTCAAACTTTTCTTCACATTTTGATAGAGTTTATCCACGCCTTCCTCAAAAACTATATTTTCCTGATTTTCTGCATTAAAAGCTTTGATGACGCGAACGCCTGCGAGTGTTTCGGTTAATCTGCCGGTAACTTCTGCACTGATTTTTCCACGATTTCTGAAAATCGGACGGATGAATTTAAAGGCTTTCAGGGCAATTAAACCAAATAAAGTCAACGGCACGAAGACAAAAAGCGTCATCCAGGGATTTAGTTTTATTAAGATAATCAAGGAAACTACGGCGGTAAATGTTCCACCCACCAATTGTACTAAACCAGTCCCGATGAGGTTCCGCACCCCTTCAACGTCGTTCATAATACGGGAAACCAAGGCACCCGATTTTGTATTGTCAAAAAAACTGATCGGTAAGGACAGTACTTTTTTCTGGACCTGCGATCTCAATTCGCTGATTAAGAACTGGGATTGGACGCTCAAAATTCTGGTCAATAAATAGGAAGTAACAGCCTGCACCGTAATCGCTGCGATTACGATCGCAATAAGTGAATACAGAAGAGACATGTCTTTATTCGGCACTACCTGATCCAGCAGCACTTTGCTTTGCCAGGGCAACACAAGGCCTGAGGCGCTTTTTATAATGATGAGCAATAAACCAATGAAAACCAAATTCCGGCGGGGCCAAATTATGGTTTTGAAAGCCGATAACATGGTGACTTTGGGTTCTTGGTGCTTTTTGCTGGTAGATTTTTCTTTATAATGCTGCATTGTTTTTTCGTAATAAAGGTGCAAAAATACGCATTGCGAAAAGGTTAATCGACAGATCGTATTTTAAACTTCCTATTGTAGTGATTTGATTTTGACCAATTTATCGACTCAGTCAAATTATTTTACCTTTTCCTCTCCACCAACTCACCATTTTTTTTAAAAATTATTTTTTCCTTTCAGCTCAAAAATTCTTTTAAAGTCTGTTTTTTTACTTTCTGAAATAGGACCAATTTACAGCTGTTTAAAAAAGACTTAACTTTCATTATCCTAAACAGAGATGATCGCGTCGTTAAAAAGATTTCAGCTCGCAAATTTGAATCTTTTTTCTGGTCGAGATCATTATCCTATCCAAATTACTCAGGTTTAAATTTTTACAATGAAAAAAGTAGATGCCATCATTATCGGTTCAGGTCAAGCCGCAAAACCACTTTCACAAAAACTCTCGGATGCCGGATGGAAAACCATCATGATCGAAAAGTCTGAGGCTGAACTCGGCGGAGCTTGCCTGAATGTTGGTTGTACACCGACCAAAACGCTAATTGCGTCTGCGAAGGTGATGCACGCTATTAAAACCGCAGAAAAACACGGAATTTCTGTTGGAAATCTGGCAATTGATTTCAATACGACACAAACAAGAAAAGATAAAATTGTAGATGATTCCAAAGACGGACTCCTAAAAAGAACGAAGGAGGCTGAAAATCTGGAATTGATTTATGGAACCGCTTCTTTCAGTGGAGAAAAAATCGTCGTGATCAAGAAACAGGATGGTACAGAGGATGAATATACGGCACCTTATATCTTTATTGATGCAGGTTCACGTCCTGCAGTTCCGAAGATAGAAGGGATGGATGATGTTAAATGGTATGATTCTACAGGAATTCTCGCCTTGGATGAAATTCCGGAAAAACTCATTGTAATCGGTGGCGGTTATATTGGTTTGGAACTAGGTCAGATGTACAGTCGTTTCGGTAGCGAAGTAACGATTATCGAAACTGCTGATCAGATCATGGGTACTGAAGATCATGATATTGCCGAATCATTAAAGAAACTTTTAGAAAAGGACGGATTGAAATTTATCCTGGATTCGTCAGTAAAGAAAGTGGAAAGTGCTGGAAAGGAAATCACAGTAACTTACAAATCACAGAGTGAAAATAAAGAAGTGACCGGAACCCATCTCTTAGTGGCAACGGGTCGGGAATCCAATGCAGATGGTTTAAATATAGAAGCAGCCGGAATTGAATTAGACGATAAAGGATATATCAAAGTCAACGATCAACTACAAACCAATATCGAAAACGTATATGCATTAGGTGATATTAATGGCGGACCGCAGTTCACGCATATTGCTTACAATGACTTTGTTATCCTGCGGGAAAATATTCTGCAAAAAGGCCATGCATCTACGAAAGGTAGAATTGTTCCTTACACCATGTTTACGGATCCTCAATTAGGGCGTGTGGGTCTTTCGGAAAGTCAAGCCAGGGAAAAAGGATTAAAATTTAAAGTCCTTAAAATCGAAGGTAAAAGAATTACGAGAGGAATAGAAACGGGCGAGCCTCAGGGATTATGGAAAGCTCTTGTTGACGAAGATTCGGGACAGATTTTAGGAGCCGCAATCATCTGCTCTGAAGGGGGCGAAATTGCGTCGGTCATTCAAATGGCGATGCTTGGCAAAATACCTGCGAACGATATGGCTACCGCTATTTTCTCTCATCCCACCTATTCCGAATCTTTGAACACGCTCTTTACAGAAATTTATAAAAAGTAAGATGACAATTCAAAAAACCTTACAACGATTATAGATCAATTCAGACCTCGTAAAAAATTTTGGACAAATTATTGTTGCTACAAATTTTCCTGAAACTGATGATCAACTCAATCAGTAAAAAAAAATTTTTAACATAAAAATATAAAATGATGATCCAGAAAAACGCAATTAGGCTTATCGAAGAACAGGAATGGTTAGAAACTGCGGGCGACGCGCTACAACCCGCAATCATCAACACTTTTGAAGCAGGCGGAGACGCAGGACAAAAAATTAAAAACTTTTTACATGGAACCTGGTTAGGACATCCCTTACATCCTGTGATAAAGGACGTTCCCATTGGCGCGTGGACCATGACGGCGATTTTAGATGTAGCAGAGTTAACCGGAAGTAGAAAATATAAGAACGGTGCCGATGCAGCCGTTGCAATTGGAATTGTTGGCGCTCTTGGTGCTGCAGTCACCGGTTTAACCGACTGGACAGGCACCACTACGAAGAAGCGCAAAATTGGACTTATGCACGGGATGCTCAATATTGGAGCCACCGCTCTATACGCCACGTCTTATGTGCTCCGGAAAAATAAAAAAACGAGAGGCACCGCGATCGCACTGTCCATGGCAGGTTATGGCGTGGTTTCCCTCGCAGCTTATCTAGGTGGACATTTGGTTTTCGGAGAACAAGTCGGTGTGGATCATACTGCTACTTCAGAGGAATATCCGACGGATTTCGTAGCAGTCCTGGCAGAAAACGAATTACAAAACAACAGTATGAAGTCGGTAAAGGCCGGAGAAATTTCCGTATTGTTGGCAAAGCAAAATAACAAAATTTACGCAATCGCTAATACATGTTCTCATCTTGGCGGTCCGCTCAATGAAGGCGAATTATTGGAAGGTGGTAAAGTTAAATGCCCTTGGCATGATTCGGTATTTTCTCTGGAAGATGGCTGTGTTATTAATGGACCTGCGTCGGAGAAACAACCGCAGTTTGAAATCCGCCTGAGAAATGGCCAGATCGAAGTGAAAAAATCCAACTAAATAAATGGTAACCTTTTACAGCATCAAAAGAACTTCTTATCTGCTAAAAGATCAAAATTTAAATTTTCGACAAGTTAATATGATATCAAATTCACGAATAAAAAAGACAAAAAAGGAATATGTCCGATAAATTAGACTTACGAGAATCGCTGGAGATTCCCAAATTAGAAAATAGTAGCGAGGCAGAAAATTTTCAAAATGAAACTTTACGACCCATCTTAAAATTGCAAAATGATTTCTATCAATCTGTTTTTCTAAACTATGCTTCACGTCAGAAAGTAGATTTGGAAACTTTATCAAAACAAAAAAAGACGCTCTTTATTGAGGCCAGTTTACAGAAAGACAGTGTTTTGAAAAACACCTTCATTGGAATGACGATTGGAATGTTAACTTTAGAAGAATTGGAAACCTATTTCCTGGATACTAAAGCATATAATAAAAGGATTATCACGATGCTTATTGAAAGAATCAGAAGTCAGATAATTTAGCGTCTGGAAGAAGTAAGTGAAATAAAATTTTCAGCGTTCATTTTCAATGATTAAAAAATATTGTGACGGCGTTATATCAATTGATAAAAAGACATGCCAAGAAGGATGTCTTTTTTCATTCAATGTTGGTTTTGTAAATTTTTTGTAAGGGCATGTAACATTATAATCCCCCAAAACCTTCACCATGATGCACAAAAAAAGAGAACCATTAAAATGATTCTCTTTACTTAGTAGCGGAGACACGACTCGAACGTGCGACCTCCGGGTTATGAGCCCGACGAGCTACCTACTGCTCTACCCCGCGTTATTGTGGTGCAAATATACAACTTTTTCATAAAGTTCCAAATTTTCTGTAGAAATTCTTTATTCACCTATTTTTTCTTAAATTTGGGTATGGCTAAAATCCTTAAAATATATCCCGAAAATCCGCAGGAAAACCTCATTGCAGAAGTCGTTAAAACACTGAATAACGGTGGTTTAATTATCTATCCCTCCGACACGGTTTACGCGCTGGGATGTAATATTTTCGATATTCGCGCCATGGAAAAATTGGCCCAAATAAAAAAAATAAAATTAGAAAAGGCTCATTTTTCCATCATTTGCAACGATTTGAGCCATCTTTCAGAATTTACACGCCCGATAGACACCAGTACTTTTCGGTATTTGAAAAATAATGTGCCAGGACCATTTACATTTATTCTCGAGGCCAACAAAAGTTTGCCCCTCGCCTACAAAGGAAATAAAACCGTCGGCATACGCGTTCCAGATCACATTATTCCGCAGTTGATTGTGGCAAAATTAGGCCACCCGATTGCGTCTACTTCGATTAAAGATGATGATGAAGTTATTGAATATTCTACCGATCCGGAATTGATAGCCGAGAAATATGACCACTTGGTCGATATCGTAATTGATTCCGGTTATGGCGATAATATAGCTTCTACGATCGTGGATTTAACCAGTGGCGAGCCAGAAATTATCAGGCAAGGAAAAGGTGAGTTATAAATTTTTTGGCCATAATTCGCTCCGTTCCTTCCGATTTTACATCGGGATCCACTCAGATCGGGATGGAAAATTCGCTGCTTTCAAATCTTAATTTTTAAATTTTAATTTTCAAATATTTCAAAATATGAAAATCCTTACCTCTCCGGCCAAATTGATGAATATCGAAAATTCAAGTCCTTTCTTGAAATCGACCAAACCCCATTTCATTGACCAAGCTGAATTAATTCAAAAAACGCTCAAACATAAATCACCCAAAAATTTGTCGGAACTCATGGAAATCTCTTCCAAGCTCGCCGATGAAAATTGGGAAAGAAATCAAAACTGGAAAGCCAAACCTTCCAACAAAGAATCAGCGCCGGCATTGATGGCTTTTACGGGGGAAGTTTATCGCGGATTAGATGCAAAATCTCTGGATGAAAAAGCGATTGATTATCTTCAGAAAAATTTTAGAATACTTTCTGGACTGTATGGCTTGCTGAAACCATCCGATCGAATTATGCTTTACCGCTTAGAAATGGGCCGGAAATTTAAATTTGACGGTCATAAAAACCTCTATGAATTCTGGAGAGAAAAAGTAACGGAGCAACTGAACAGCGAATTAAAATCAAAAGATCTTGTGTTGAATTTAGCAAGCAAGGAATATTTTAAAGTGTTGGATAAAGACAAGATTAAAGCACCGGTCATCGATTTCGAATTCTACGAATACCGAGAAGGAAAACTGAAACAAATCGTAGTGTACACCAAGCACGCTCGTGGATTGGTTGCCCGTTTTTGCGCAGAAAACAAAGTAAAAACGCTGGATGAAGTAAAAGCGTTCAACCTGGAAAAATACTATATCGCAGACGATCTTTCCACAGAAAAAAAACTTGTATTTACAAGATAATTAAAAAAATAAACATGAACTATCATACTAGAAAATGGATTAAACCTGAAGATTTAAATCCCAATCATACCTTATTTGGTGGTCGACTGCTTCAGTGGATTGACGAAGAAGCAGCGCTTTATGCCATTGTACAGCTTGAAACGCCACGTTGCGTGACCAAATATATTTCGGAGATTAATTTTATAAGTTCTGCAAAACAAGGTGATATTATCGAAATTGGAATTGAAGCAACAGATTTTGGAAATACTTCCATTACATTAACTTGTGAAGTTCGGAATATGATGACACGCCAAACCATTATTACCATTGACAAAATTATATTCGTAGGTGTAAATCTCGATGGTAAACCAACCCGCCACGGTAAAACGAAAATCGAATTTATTTCCGATCGTTTAGACGGTCAGGATAAATAAACTCCCAAAGTGTCTGTTTAATTAACAACAGGAAAAATCCTGTTAAATCAAAGAAAAATGTCTCAAAATAATATTCCTCCAGCCGAGAGGATTTCCCCGAGTTCCGTTTATTATTGTCCCATGGAATGTGAAGGCGAAAAAGTATATTTCGAACCGGGAAAGCGCTGTCCAGTCTGCAATATGTTTTTAGTTCCTATTGAGGAAAGGGCAGATTATCAAAACAGACCACAAACTTTTTCAAAGACCAATCTGCCGGAAAGTTTCGAAGATAAAATCGGCGAATATTTTTGCCCAATGTTTTGCGAGAACGATAAAACCTATGCTTCCGATGTAGGTTGTCCTGTTTGCCATATGCATTTAGAGGAAATTACCCAAGAACTGGTGAATTCGTCAACGCATCATCATGACAGAGAAAAGGTAAAACCTGTCGTTATTAATCAGGAAAGTAATGCGGGGAAATATTATTGTCCTATGTTTTGCGAAGGTGATAAAGTGTATGATTCCAACGTTGGTTGCCCCGTTTGTGGAATGGATCTGGTCAAAATTCCCAGTAAAGGAGAAGAAAATGCTGGCGATGATACGTATAAACTGTTAAGAAATAAGTTTCTAATTGCTTTAATTTTTACGATTCCAGTTTTCATTTTATCGATGGGTGGAATGTGGTTTGACTTTCCATTCTCCCATCAGACACAAGCGATTTTTGAATTGGCACTTTCGCTACCCGTTATTTTTTATGCGGGTTGGTTTTTATTAAAACGAGGCTGGGTTTCCTTTAAAACCTGGAATCTGAACATGTTTTCACTCATCGCACTTGGTTCAGCTGCCGCATTTCTGTTTAGTTTATTGGCCATGTTCTTTCCCGATATTTTACCGCACGAAATAAGACATGACGGGAATATACCTTTATACTTTGAATCGGTTTGTGTCATACTCACATTGGTTATCATGGGCCAAATGTTAGAAGCTCGAGCGCATCAAAAAACCGGAAAGGCGATTGAAGAACTTATGAATCTTTCTCCAGCTGAAGCTAATTTAATAGTTGATAAAACAGAAAAGAAGGTTCCTCTTTCTGAAGTTAAAATTGGCAGCATTTTGCGGGTAAAACCAGGCGAAAAAATTCCAGTTGATGGAAAGATAATCGAAGGTAATTCCTCGGTGGATGAAAGTATGATTACAGGCGAACCCATTCCTGTAGAGAAAATAAGCGGCGGAATCGTTACTTCCGGAACCATTAACGGAAATGGAACATTCTTAATGAAAGCGGAGAAAGTTGGCGATGAAACGTTGCTTTCTCAAATTATTAAAATGGTGAATGAAGCCAGCCGAAGTAAAGCGCCTATTCAGAAATTAGCAGATAAAATATCAAAAATATTTGTTCCAACCGTGATTGGAATTTCAATACTAACCTTTATCCTCTGGCGAATTTTTGGCGGAGAAAATGCATTAATTTACGCGCTTGTAAATGCTGTCGCAGTTTTAATCGTTGCCTGTCCATGTGCGCTTGGTTTGGCAACGCCAATGTCTTTAACAGTCGGAATTGCAAAAGGAGCAAAAAACGGAATCCTGATTAAGAACGCGGAAGCACTTGAACAAATGCATAAAGTAAATGTTCTAATTACCGATAAAACAGGAACTTTAACTCAAGGAAAACCAAAACTAGATGAAGTGATTACCACCGAAAATTTTGATAGATCTTCGGTACTAAAACTGGCAGCATCTTTAAATCAAAACTCCGACCATCCACTATCTAATGCGGTATTGGCAGAATTTAAAAATGAAAAATCAGCGTTTGAAAAAGTAACAGATTTTGAAAATATATCTGGAAAAGGAGTTAAAGGAACGATTGGAAATGAGCAAATACTTTTAGGCAACGCTTCACTTTTAAGGCAATTTAAGATCCAAATTCCAAACGATTTTGCAGAGAAGGTAAAATCCAGTCAAGACGAGGCAAAAACAATTTCCTATTTAGCGAAAGGAAATGAGGTTCTCGGACTGTTGGCTTTTTCAGATAATATTAAAGAAAGTTCGAAACGAGCAATTCAGTTTCTGCAGGAAAATGATGTGGAAGTCATTATGATGACGGGTGACAACGAAAATACCGCAAAAGCAGTCGCAGATGAATTGGGGATAAAAAAATATTTTGCGAACTGCCTTCCACAGGAAAAAATGGCGGAAATCAAAAGACTTCAAGCCGAAGGAAAAATCGTGGCAATGACTGGAGACGGAATTAATGATGCGCCTGCTCTAGCGCAATCAAACGTAGGAATTGCGATGGGAACTGGAACTGACGTTGCCATCGAAAGTGCCGAAATTACGTTGTTGAAAGGCGATATTTTGGGAGTGGCAAAAGCAAAAATTCTAAGTGAAAAATTATTAAAGAATATTAAAGAAAATCTGTTCTTTGCTTTTCTCTACAATACTTTGGGAATACCGGTAGCAGCGGGTTTGCTCTACCCTATTTTTGGAATACTGATGAGTCCGATGATTGCCGCGGCCGCAATGAGTTTTAGCTCTGTCTCAGTAATACTAAATTCGCTACGATTGAATAATACGAACCTGAAAATTAAGTAATAAAGTGAAGGTTGAACGAAATTAGAACTTTCTTTCAATCACATAATCCAACATCAATTGTAAAGATTTTTTTGCTTCCGATTCCGGAAATTCATCCAGAATGGTTTTGGCCTTTTGCTGGAAATCCTTCATTTTTGAAACTGCATAATCCAAACCTCCGGATTTCTTCACAAATTCGATAAGTTCTTTAACGCGTTTGCTGTCGTTATTATACCTTTTAATGGTATTGAAATAATAAGAGCGGTCTTTATCACTGGCAATCCGAAGCGCATGAATTAGCGGCAAAGTCATCTTTTTTTCTTTGATATCAATTCCTACAGGTTTACCGATAATGTTTGATGTTAAATAATCGAAAAGATCATCTTTAATTTGAAATGCCATTCCCGTATACGTACCAAATTCCATCATTTTTTTTGACAGCGTTTCATCATTAGTGGTTGACAACACGCCAATCTCGCAACACGCCGCAATTAAAGTGGCTGTTTTCTGACGAATAATTTCATAGTAAACATCTTCGGTAATATCCAGTTTACGGGCTTTTTCAAGCTGCAAAAGTTCTCCTTCAGCCATTTCCCGAATGGTACGTGAAATGACGGCGAGTAAATCGTAATCTTTGTGATCTGTCGACAGTAAAACGGCTTTGGATAATAGATAATCACCTACTAAAACGGCAATTTTATTTTTCCATAATGCATTAATCGAGAAGAAATTTCGACGTTTAAAGCTTTCATCTACAACGTCATCATGAACCAAGGTTGCGGTATGTATCAACTCAATCATAGACGCACCCCGAAAGGATTTCTCGTTAACATCTCCTGTTAACTTTGCGCAGAGAAATACAAACATCGGGCGCATCTGCTTACCTTTTGTCGTTACAATAAACCGCGTGACCCTGTCTAAAAGCGCAACATTGCTTTGCATTGATTCATAAAACTTTTGCTCAAAAAGTTTCATCTCTGCATCGATAGGTTTTTTTATTTCTGCTACAATATTGGCCACGAATTATTAATAAAAGTTAAATATTTTGTAAATACGAACAAATATAATTATAATAAAACACTTTCCCCCATAAAGCAGAGGCATGAAGGACTATTATTTGATTTTTTCGTAGGGTATAAAATAAAGATAAGGTTTTACGTTAAATAAAGGAATAATAAATTCTTCGCCGGAAATATAAATTCCCTCCTCATCGGCAGTAATACCTTCAATTTGACCAATATTTAAAGCGCTACCGAGATAATAGTTTTTAGGTTTTTGTTCGAAAAATAGATCGGGATCTGTTTCTGTGAAGATGGTGAGAAAAACTTCTGCTTTTTTTGTGTACCCGACCAGATAAAGCTTTCCATCAAAATAAGCCGCGTCTGTAACTGAAAATCCGATATTATACGTTTCAATTTTTTGAGCGGGTTGGTTTTCAAATATTTGCGGATCGATTACGTAGTGCGTGGTGGATTTTGAAATCCATTCTTTCGTAAAGAGGTGAATTTTACCATTCAAAAAAATCATAGCTTCTGCATCGAAATCAGTGTTGAGATTTTGAGGAGTAAAATTCTTTTGCTCAGGATAGAAAAAAGGAATTTTATAGATTGAATCAAGTTCTAAAGAATCGCTGTGAGGAACTTTATAAATAACTAAATCTTTTCTGGCGCCCACATTATTGCCAATATCACCGATATAAATATTTACAGAATCTGAGGCGAGTGCTTCCCAGTCTACGTTTTGAAGATTTGTTTTATAACTCTTTTTTATTTTGCCGGAGGATTTATCAATTTCAAATAACTCTGCCGGATTTCCACCGTCATTTAACGTTAAAAGTTTTCCCTTAAAAAAATCCAGCGATGAATTTTCTTTCAGAGAATCTCCCAGTGTAGCCGTACGAAACTGGTTTATTTTCAGCCATTCATAGTTTTGCTGCGCTGAAATATTCAGAACATAAAAAAAAGAAAGAAAGACAAGTATTTTCTTCATTATCGTTTGCGTTTGCGGACGAGAATTCTAATTTTTATAAAGTCATAAAGTACACCACTAAGCAGTATAAGAGTTCCTAAAAAAAGGGTTTTTATTCCAAATCGTTCAAATAAAATTCCGCCGCACACTCCACCACCAAAAAAGAGCCAAATAATAGTCAAACGTAAACCAATTGACCGGAGAAGTTTATTTTTGTGATTTCTATCTTTATAAAAAAAGAGTTGGGAAAACTCAATTCCCATATCGGTAAACATTCCTGTTAAGTGCGTAGTTCTCACCACTGATTTTGAAATACTGGTTACCAGGGAGTTTTGCATTCCCATCGCGAAAAGTAAACTGTATGCAATAAGATCTGGATTTGTTTGGATCAGATAACTGCCGGTAAAGGCAATTACCGCTAATATAAAAGCTTCTGTAACTATAGGTAACACGTAGGTTTGACTTTCCCGTATTCGGGAAAAGGTTTCAACCATGAAATTGGCACTGAATGCGCCTAAAAAAAAGAAGAAAATGAAAAGTGCTACATGAAATGCATCACGAAAATTCACCTTGAAAGCCTCATCCACAAAAAAGGCAAAATGACCGGTAACATTGGTTGTTAGCTTTCCCACGGCAAAAAATCCGACTACATTTACCAGACCAGCTACAAAAGAAAGTAAGGACGCAATTGCCAGATTATGGTTGGGCGTTCTGGATTTCCCGATGTGCGAAAACATTACTCACTGCTTTTATTAGCGAGTTGTCCGCAGGCTGCGTCAATATCGCCACCTCGACTTCTGCGAATTAAAACGGTAATTCCAGCTTTTTCCAGTTGACGGACGTAATTTTCTTCTGCATCTTTATTGCACTGATCGTACTTTCCATCACCGATCGGGTTATATTGAATGAGATTTACCTTACTGGGAATTTGTTTACAATAACGAATTAAAGCTTTAATGTCTTCATCTTCGTCATTAATACCTTTCCAGACACAGTATTCAAAAGTGACGATATTCCCAGTTTTTTCATACCAATATTTCAAGGAATCCATAATATCAGTTAAAGGAAATTTATCAGAAAAAGGCATGATATCATTCCTTTTTTTCTCGATCGCTGAATGCAAAGATAGCGCTAATTTAACGCGCAAATTCTCATCAGCCAACATCTTAATCATCTTCGGAATTCCAGAAGTAGAAACAGTAATTCGTCGTGCTGACATTCCCATTCCTTTAGGTTCAGTAATTTTTCTGATGGATTCAACCACGTTTTTGTAATTCATCATCGGCTCACCCATTCCCATAAAAACAATGTTTGAGAGTGGTCGGTCGAAATACAGTTTACTCTGCCGGTCGATCAATGCAACTTGATCTACAATTTCTGCGACTTCAAGATTTCGCATTCTTTTCAGTCGGGCCGTTGCGCAGAATTCACAATTTAAGGAACATCCAACCTGGGAGGAAACGCAAGCTGTGGTTCGTGTTTCTGTGGGAATTAATACCGATTCTACTAATAGTCCGTCGTGTAATTTTACCCCGTTTTTAATCGTGCCGTCTGTAGATTTTTGGAGCTGATCAACCGAAATTGGGTTAATCATGTATTCCTGCGAAATACGGTCTCGCAAATCTTTTGAAAGATTCGTCATCTCCTCGATGGAATGTAGATTCTTACTCCATAACCATTCGTACACTTGTTTCGCCCGAAAAGGTTTCTCTCCTAAAGAGACAAAATATTCCTGGAGTTGATCAAGTGTTAAAGTTCGAATATCCTTCATAATATAATAAGAGCCAAGTAAAAAGGTAAATGGTAAAAGTTTTAGAGCTTCGTGTTATTTACGATCGCACCAAAAATGTTTTTTAATTCTGTACTTTCAGCAAGTAAGTCATCCAATTCTTGATTTTGTTTTTCATCGAGTGCTTTAATTACTCTCAACCAATAGTTGGATTCTCTTGATTCTCGTAAAGAAATTTTAACCTTATTTTTAAAATCTGCTTTGGAAGATCCAGCTTGAGATTCTTCATAATTAGCACCAATTGAAGTTGCAGATTTCCCCAATTGATATCTGATTAATCTATATTCAGAATCATTTGGAAGTTTTCTTAAAAACTTAAGACAATTAATTCCAGACCAAAAGGTTCGCTCTAATAAATCATTCTTTTTCATTATAAAAAATTTTGACCGATTAAAATAAACCTTTCGAAATTAAAAAATAATCTTGTTTCCAAGTATCCTTTTTGCTTTTACCTGGCTCTTTTATTTAATTAGATGATCAACATGGCGTCACCGTAAGAATAGAATTTATATTTATGCTTAATGGCTTCTGCGTAAGCTTCCATTAGGAAATCTTTTCCTGCAAATGCTGCAACCATCATCATTAAAGTAGATTTTGGCATGTGGAAATTGGTGATCATACAGTTTGCAACACCGAAGTCGTGCGGAGGAAAAATAAATTTATTCGTCCAGCCGTGATACGGTCCAATTTTTCGGTTAGAAGAAACTGATGTTTCAATCGTTCTCATGGTTGTAGTTCCTACAGCACACACTCTTCTGCCTTCTGCTACAGCTTTGTTGATGATATCTGCGTTTTTCTGATCGATAATGGCTTCCTCAGATTCCATTTTATGTTTTGACAAATCTTCAACTTCGATTGGATTGAAAGTACCTAAACCAACGTGAAGTGTAATTTCTGCAAAATCGATTCCTTTGATTTCTAATTTTTTCATGAGATGTCTGGAGAAATGCAAACCTGCTGTTGGAGCCGCAACGGCACCTTCATGTTTTGCATAAATCGTTTGGTAACGTTCAGCATCTTCGGGCTCAACTTCTCTTTTGAAATATTTCGGTAGTGGAGTTTCACCCAATTCTTTCAATTTCGTACGGAATTCTTCATAAGAACCATCGTATAAAAATCTTAAAGTTCTACCTCTTGAAGTCGTATTATCGATTACTTCTGCAACCAAACCTTCATCTTCGGTGAAAAATAATTTATTTCCGATTCTGATTTTTCTTGCTGGATCTACCAATACGTCCCAAACGCGGGTTTCTTTATCCAATTCTCTTAATAAGAAAACTTCGATTTTTGCACCGGTTTTTTCTTTGTTTCCGTACAATCTTGCAGGGAATACTTTGGTATTGTTGAAGATAAAGAGATCTTTCTCATCGAAATAATCTACGACATCTTTGAATAGTTTATGTTCTATAGTTTGCGTCTTGCGGTTAAGAACCATCAATTTAGCATCGTCTCTATGTACGGATGGATGTTCTGCTAAAAGTTCTTCTGGAAGATCAAAGTCAAAATGGGATGTTTTCATTCTTTTTAAATTACGGTTTAAAAATTAAGTCCGAACCTGTGAAATTTCGGTCTGCAAATATACGACATTGAAAAGGCAAAGTCAAGTAAATGCGCTCTTTAATACTATTGAGGGTTATTTAAGAATTTTTAAGGATATTTAAAATGAAAATAAAACGTTTACCCATCTAAAATAATTTAGAAAGTTAGCTGACTTACAATTCTGTTTTTTCACCAACCACGATTTTGAAACTAACATTCTTATACTCTGTCAGCTTAGTTTCGTACTGATAGTTCTTATTTTTTGCTACAGTTTTTGAAACGATATAATTACCTGCATTTGAAATAGGATTGTTGTCATTTCTAGAAATATGACACACTTCTGATCCGTATATTGGCATCAAATTTTTATTGGCATTCGCTAAAGTGATGGTACATTCAGCTATTGGATTATTGGATCTCTTAGAAGGATAAACTTTTAAAGCGATAATCTTGGGTATATTGGGTGAAATTTCAGAAAATTCATATCGGTAATTTTTGGGAGCTTTAATTTTTTCCATTTTAGAACTGGTGATATAATTAAATTGAAACTGAATTTCTCCCGAAACTTTTGATTCTATAACATCAAAATCATGGGCTAAATTTCTTTGACTATCATAAATTGTTGCTGTGAAATCTGAGTCCGTTTTTCTTAACCTTAACACATAAGAAAAATCATCTGAATTATGATAACTCACAAAATCGTAGGTGGATTTATTTTTAAAATTTTCCATGGAATACTTTGTTAAAAAATCGAATTCATAAGTTTGGCTAAAACTTCTACTAAAAAGCAACAATAAAAAGAGCACATAAATTTTTGTCATTGAGAATATTTTATGAATTTATAGTATACCATTTCCTTTAAAATAAAAGAGAGATCTTAAACAAATATATAATTTTACGAATAAAAATCTGAATGGAATGATAAATGCAGAGGACTAAAAAAATTGAAATATGAAAAAATTAATTCTTCTTAGCAGTGTACTGACAATGTTCTTTGTAATGAGCTGCCGTGAAATCGTAAACTCAGTATTGGAAGTTTTGCCTCCCTTTGAGGTTCCTTTCAGTTCCCAGATTGAAGTTCCCTTCGCGACGGTAAGTACAACTTCTTACACGAAAGCGCCGGAAATCCATATGGATATTAATCTTAACAATGAAATTAAGGCTAACAATCCCAATTTTTCAATTGTAAATTTAAAGTCTGTAAAATTGAGCAAACTGAGCGTGAGTTACGTAAGTTCCACTTTGGGAAACAAACTAGATGTCATTAAAAATGCGCGGATTTATATTAAAGGCAGTAATCTTCAAGACAAACTCATCGCGACTGCAGAAAATAATACGGATCCTAATGAAATTATTTTCACGACTACAGATGCGGAAATCGCAGAATATTTCCGAAGCGATAGAAACTCGCTAATAATAGAAATTCAGGGAAATAAAGTAAGCGCCGATCAAATCAAAATGAAAATAAATGCAGGTTTTAAAGTTAAAGCGGAACTTTAATTTATAGAAGCTTAAACGCTAAAAATAAAATATCTGGCGGCTGATTCATTAGACAAATTCAAATTTAAAAATTACAAAAAAAAAGAAGTTCAGAATAATCTGAACTTCTTTTTGTTAAAATGTTTCCTTCAACCAGGAGAAAAATTCACGTTGCCAGACCAGGCCATTCTGTGGATGTAAAACCCAGTGATTTTCATTCGGGAAATAAAGAAATTTAGATTTTAAACCTTTCAACTGTGCCGCCTGAAAAGCTTCCTGACCTTGCTCATAAGGAACGCGATAATCTATTCCACCTTGAATGATCATTATTGGAGTGTTCCATTTATTAACGTATTGTGATGGATCGAACACGGTGTAGGCTTTCGGCGTTGGGATATCGTAAGGAGAGCCACCCAAATCCCATTTCGCGAACCACAATTCTTCGGTCGTTAAATACCAGGATTTCATATCGAAAAGTCCGTCATGAGCGATAAATGTTTTGAAACGGTTTTCATGAATTCCTGCCAACATAAATACACTATAACCACCATAACTCGCACCTACAGCGCCCATTCGGTCACCATCTACGTAAGGCAATGTTTTGGCAAAATCAGCAGCAGAAAGGTAATCTCTCATCGGTTGGCCGCCCCAATCTTTGGAAATATCCTCGTTCCATTTCGTGCCCCAACCCGGCATTCCTCGGCGGTTTGGTGCAACGATAATATAATCGTTTGCTGCCATCAAAGCAAAATTCCATCTCGTGCTAAAAAACTGGGTGAGCGCAGATTGCGGACCACCTTGACAATACAGTAAGGTTGGATATTTTTTCGCCGGATCAAAATTCGGTGGGTAAATAAACCACACGCCCATTTCTTTACCATCTGTAGTTTTCACCATTTTCAGCTCGGTTTTCGACGGCGTCAAATTTTCGTAGTTCTTTTTATTCACCTCAGTCACTTGCGTCATTGTTCCTTTTCTGAGATCAACTTTAAATAAATCAGCATTGTGATTCATGTCGGTTCGGGAAACCAATAAAGTGTTTTTATCCTGGGCGTAAATATCATTCACATCGAAATTACCACTGGTGATCTGATTAACTCTAGCTGTTTTTGGATTTAAAGAGAAAAGTTGATTGGTGCCTCTCCACGCCGTTGTAAAGAAAATATTTTTGGAGTCCTTTGCCCAGAAAAAAGATCCAGCAACACTTTCGTCCCACTTTGAAGTAAGATTAGAAACTTTGCCCGTTTTCCATTCCAAAATTTTAATATCGTTTTTATCGGCTTCATAACCTTCCCGCTCCATCGATAACCAGGAAAGATATTTTCCGTCTGGCGAAAACTTTGGTGAAACATCATAACCTTTATTACTTTCGGTAACATTTTTTACTGCTCCGGAAGATAAATTATAAGCAAAAATATCAGTATTGGTTGAAGTTGCATACTCTTTTCCACTCAGTGGTTTTGTTACATAAAGCAATTGTGTAGAATCAGGACTCCAGACAAAATCTTCACTGCCACCAAATGGTCTTTGGGGCGAATCATACGGTTTCCCTTCCAATAAATCTTTGGCTGAATCAACCGGTTCAGAAACATTGACTACAAAAACGTGATTGTATTTTCCTTCGCTGAAATAGTCCCAGTGTCGGTGATTAAGATCGGTATAAATTTGAGCAGTTGTTTTCGGCACGTCGTCGTACTTCTCTTTGCCCATCACTTTTTCGATTAAAACTTCTTTGCTGAAGGCGATTTTTTTACCATCGGGAGAAATCACAATATTATCAACTTTACCAATCGTATAAAATTCAGCCCATGTTTTTCCAGCATCTTTAGAAATATAAAGCTTTTCACCTTCCTGCGCATAAATACCGTTATCGTCCCACTGAATTAAAGACTTTTTACCCAAATCAAGAACTGTGGCTTCAGAATTTTTGATATTGAAAAAGTAATTCTTCTTGTTGGTTTTTTCAGTTTTCAGATCGGTTTTACCAATACTATAAATTAAAGCGTTTTGGTCAGGTGATACTGCAGAAACTCCAATTTTATTCAAAGTCCAAAGAATTTCAGGAGTCATAACATGCTGTGCATTCATAAGAAATGGTGCTGCAAGAGCAATCAATGTATTTTTTATTTTCATTAGAAATTTATTTTGAGTCGTACAAATATAGAGAATTGTCCAGGAAATTAATTCGCTTCTTTATCCCTTAATTTAAGGAGAGAACTTATAAATTCATCGGGATTTTCGGGACTGATCATGTAATTTTTGCCTTTATTAAGCGTGATCTTCACTTGTTTTTGCGTATTCGTCACATACCAGGTATCGGTACCATTAAATAAACCAAAATAGCCAAATAATCCTCCAACGCCGAAAGTCCGAAAATTTAAACTGCGGTTGCGAAAAGCCTGGACTTCTGTAACATTATTAATGTCGATAAGAATAGAGCCGTATAAATTTTTTATTAAAATCTGGTCTTCAGAAAGTGCAATTCTTTTCGGAATAAAGCCATAAGCAACAATGATTCCGCCGTACATGATGATGATACTGAGGATGGAAATGGTAGGTTTAGGTGGTTGAAAGAAAAAAGAACTTATTGGAAAGAAAATCAAAAAAATAATCAAAATAATGGTGATGGTTTTTGTTTTGCCGTCCATTTTTGCTGTTTTAAATTCCTGCATTTGTAAGGTTTTAATAATTTATTACATTATCGGCCGGCGTGTAATCCATGAAAATTCCACCATCGATTTTTATCGATTTTACTTTCGTGCTGATTTCAAATTTTGTCTGATAGAATGGCCCATTTTTCCAGATTTCAGGCGACAAATGCTTGGTATCAAAACTACCATCTTCATACGTAATCTTAAGATCCGAAGGTATTGCAAATCCACCAACATTTTGAAGAGATAAATTGATATCATCATCTGATATTTCAGCGGAAGATATTTTTAAATCCAGATAATGATTACTGAAAAACCAGTTGTTCCAGAACCAATTTAAATTTTGACCACTACCAAAATTCATGCTGTAGAAAAAATCCCAAGGCGTTGGATGTTTTCCTTTCCAAGAATTCATATAATAATGAAGCGATTTTTTAAAAACTTCATCACCAAGCAAATCTTTCAGAGCCAAATAAGCGAGCGCTGGTTTAATGTACGCATTGCTGCCATAACCCATTCCAGACAATTGACTGCTCATGGAAATTATAGGTTGATCCTCTTCTGCCGAAGTGTCACTGGTATATCTTTTTACACGAAAATCGGTAAACATTTTATCATTAAAAGCTTTCCCATTTTCAGCTTCGCCAATCAAATATTCGAAGGCAGTGACCCAACCTTCATCCATAAAGGCGTACCGCGTTTCGTTGGTTCCCATCATAAAAGGGAAATAAGTGTGTGCGATTTCGTGATCTACGGTTTGTCGGGAATCTGCAAAATTATCGGGTATTGCCGTATCGTTCACCATCATGGCGTATTCCATATCTGCGTACCCTTGAAACGCCGTCATGGTTGGGAAGGGATATTCAATTCCAGGCCAGTGTGTGGAAAACCAGTGAATGCTGTAATTTTCCCATTCTACATATTTTTCAAAATCCGCAGTTCCAGCATTATAAGCTGCCTGAGTGCTGACTCTTTTTGTTGGTAAAAGTATGCTTGACGCATCCCAACTATAGGATGAACTAAGACCAAATGTAAAATCGCTTATATTTTGTGCTGTAAACTTCCAGGTATTGAAAGGTTTTTGTTGCGTGACTTTATTGTTATTGACTTCGTCTTTCGTGGCGACATGAACGACTTGGTCTGAAGTCAGCGAAAATTTAAACTTTTCCAGAATTTTAGGTTGCAAAACTTCTTCAGGATTTTGAAAAATACCCGTTGCGTAAACAATGAAATTTTTCGGAGCCGTGATGGATACCTCGTAATTATTAAAATCATTATAAAATTCCTGCCGTCCGTTATGTGGTAATTTGTCCCAGCCGTTATAATCGTCATAGACCGAAATTCGCGGATATGCGTAAGCACAGAAAAAGGTCTTATCATCAATTTGGCCTTCTCTTCCACTTTCTTTTGATAAAGGAAACTCCCACTCTATTTTTATAATATTGGTTGATTTGGCCAGAAGCGGATTCTTTAATTTCAATTCATAAAAGGTCTCCCAAAATTTAGAATTGATGTCGTATTTATCGCCATTTATAGAAAGTGATTTTATCAGTAAACCTTCACTTAAAAACTCCGGAGAAACTTTTGCAGCACGTGGGGAAGTTGGTTTATGAACATTATTTACAAATCTCAGAACCATTGTTTTTAAGACATCCGGAGCGTTATTTCGATACTGGATCGTCTCATTTCCAGAAACGATTTTTTTATTAGTATCAATATGAAAGTTAATGGAATAATCTCCACCATTCTGCCAGTAATTTGCACCAGGCTTTCCATCCAGGGAGCGTGTTTTATTATTATAGGCTTCAACAATATTCCTAGGAATGTATAATTCCTGCGCAAATAGTAAACTGCTCAACATTAAAAAGACAGCGCTAAAAACTGCACTTCTACAAAATCTTGGACAGCCTAAAAACGCCATAAGTATACTAATTAATGATTTGAAATTTACTGAATTACATAATTATTTCCCCGGAGAAATAATACTGCTAAGCAAAGAAGTTATCAATGAAAGTGCAATACTGAAAATAAATGCCCAGCCAAAACCGTCAATCGACATTCCTGAAACAAATTTTGCCGCCAATAAAACAACCAATGCATTAATGACCAATGAAAAAAGACCGAGCGTAAGAATCGTTAACGGCAACCCTAAAATCTTCAGAATTGGAGTTACAATTAAATTCAAAAGTCCTAAAATAAGGGCAAAAATTAACGCTGTAGAAAATCCGTCGATATGGACTCCGGTTAAAACTTTGGTAAGAAGAAACGCGACGATTGCGGTTACGAGTAATCTGATAATTAAGTTCATAATTCTGTATTTTTTATAAAAATATAAAATATTTATGATTTATCACGATGGAAGGCTCTTTTTCTTTTCCGCGCTGTCAGGCACTATTATCATTGAAATTTTATTATCTTCATCCGAAATTTATTTTCAATGAAGAATTATGCTAAGTTATTGATGGTTTCAACCGTTTTTGCAATCAGCTTAAACGCGCAGACCAAAGACCAAATGGTACAATCCATCATGGATGAAACGTACAAAAATTCACAGCTGGAAACGCTGGCGTATGAACTGATGGATGGGATTGGTCCCCGATTAGTCGGCAGTCCAAAAATGCAGCAGGCGCATGAATGGGCGGTGAAACGTTTTGAAAACTGGGGAATTGCGGCGAAAAACGAAAAATGGGGCGATTGGAAATCCTGGGAAAGAGGAACATCGACGATTGAAATGGTTTATCCTTATGTACAATCAATTGAAGGAATGCAGTTGGCATTTAGTCCTGCCACATCAACCAAAGGCCTTACTGCAGATGTAGTGATGCTGCCTATTTTTAAAAATAAAGAAGAATTCAACCAATGGTTACCGAAAGTGAAAGGTAAATTGGTCATGGTTTCCCAATATCAACCCAGCGGTAGACCCGATTATAACTGGAAAGAATATGCCACGCCGGAATCATTTGAAAAAATGAAAAAGGAATCTGCAGAGGCTGCTGAAGAGTGGAGAAAATCAATCGCTACCACTGGAGAAACTTCCCGAACTTTAAATGCGAAATTAGAAAATGCTGGTGCTGCGGGAATTCTGTCGTCTTATTGGTCCCGTGGATTTGGAGTGAATAAAATTTTTGCTGCCGGCACAAAAAAGATCCCCGTTTTTGATGTTTCTCTGGAAGCGTACGGTCAGTTATACAGAATGATTCAGCACGCTACAACGCCAAAATTAAAAGTGAATGCACAATCAAAAGATAAAGGTTCTGCTCCTACTTTCAATACCGTAGCTGAAATCAAAGGTTCCGAAAAACCGAATGAATATGTGATTCTTTCAGCCCATTTGGATTCTTGGGACGGTGGAACTGGCGCTACAGACAACGGTACAGGAACCATTACAATGATGGAAGTAGCCCGAATTTTGAAAAAATATTATCCAAATCCGAAGCGAACAATTATCGTAGGACTTTGGGGAAGTGAAGAACAGGGGTTGAATGGATCGCGTGCCTACGTTTCGGCGCACAAAGATCAAATGCCAAATGTGCAAGCTGTTTTTAATCAGGACAATGGAACGGGAAGAATTGCAAATATCAGCGGCCAAGGTTTTTTAAATTCCTATGATTATATGGGAAGATGGCTACGCGCTGTTCCAAAAGAACTTACTAAAGATATAGAGACTTCTTATCCAGGCTTTCCTAGCGGCGGAGGATCTGACCATTCTTCTTTTGTTTCAGCAGGTGTTCCAGCTTTTAGTATGAGTTCTCTCAGCTGGAGTTATGGCAATTATACGTGGCACACGAATCGAGATACTTATGACAAAATAGTATTTGATGATGTAAAAAGCAATGTGGCAACAATCGCCATCTTAACTTATATGGCAAGTGAAGATCCAGAAAAAGCATCGGCTGAAAAAATAAAACTTCCACTTGACCGAAATGGTGAACCCATGAAATGGCCGGAAGTTAAAGAACCCACTCGTAATGGTGGCTTTGATTAGGACGTATTTTTAGGAAGAAAAAATATAAACCGTTACTGATAATTAGGTATTTATCTAACAATCAGTAACGGTTTTTTTATTTAGTTTTGATGAATACCAGCTCAAATTTAAACTAATAATTCGGCTTAATTTAAAATAATAGTTCTAAAAGACATTCAAATATTACTTTTTTTCAGCGAAGTAATGCAGTATGGTTAATAATTTGATGTGCTTAAAAAATGCAAAATCAAAACTACAAAAACCATCGAAAATTCTATCCACCGCACCATTTTATCTTTCTGCCCATTCTCGGATTTTTATTTATTTTAGGTATTCGTAAGATCTTAACTGATGAATCCAACGAGTTAATCTGGACCTTATTTTCAGTTATTATTTTTCTTTTTATTTATTTAACATTAATGCTTAGGCAGCACTACGCGTTGGGAAATCAGGATCGAATTATACGCCTTGAATTTAAACAGAGGTATTTTGAAATCTTTGGAAAAAGATCTGATGATGTCGAAAACAAACTTTCTTTCGGTCAGATCGCAGCACTTCGATTCGCATATGATGATGAATTTTCTATTCTTTTAGAAAAGGCACTTACCGAAAATATAAGCGGAGATGAGATCAAAAAATCAATAACCAACTGGCGTCCCGATCACCAGAGAGTTTAATTTAAAACATTATAAACATTAAAATTTTAACATTATGAAAAAGTTCACCTTTCTAACATTAGCTATTTTTGCACTATTTACATTAACTGGATGTGATGCCATTGGTACCATTTTTAAAGCCGGTATGTGGTGGGCATTCTTTTTAATAGGTGCAGTTATCGCCGTAATTATCTGGTTATTTACCCGGGGTAAAAATTAGCAAATGAACACAGATATTCCCAGCGTAGATCTCATCGCGAAAATAAGTCCGGCAAAAATTATTAAAATCATGAAGGACCCAGTAAAATCTGCAAAAGCAGTAAAACTGGTTTATACAAATGATAGTGAAATTGACGGTATTTTGCGCAAGAAAAGAGGAAAGAATTTTTTTTATTTTCTGGGAGATGAACGCATTAAAGACAAGGAAGAATTGCAGCGAATTAAAAAGCTTGCAATTCCTCCTGCCTGGGAAGACGTGTGGATTTGTGCCTTACAAAACGGCCATTTACAAGCTACGGGAATTGATGCGAAAAGACGGAAACAATACCGCTATCATCCCGTTTGGAATGCTTTGAGAAATCATACAAAATTTTACCGAATGCTGCAATTCGGGGAAACATTACCTGTTATTCGCCTGCAACTGGAAAAGGATTTATCTCGTAGAAATCTAGATAAGAAGAAAGTTTTGGCGCTGGTTGTCAGTTTGATGGAACGCACCAATATTCGGATTGGAAATAATATATATGAAAAACTTTATGGATCATTTGGCCTGACGACTTTGAAGGACAAACATGTTGATATTACGGGACAGAAAATTAAATTTTCTTTCAAAGGTAAAAAAGGAATTTACCATGATATCGACCTCAAAAATCGAAAACTTGCAAAGGCGGTTAAAAACTGTCGCGACATTCCTGGTAAGGAATTATTTCAATATTACGATGAAGATGGGAAGCGCCATGCTATAGAAAGCGGAATGGTAAACGAATACATAAAAGAAATTAGTGGTGAAGATTTTACAGCAAAAGATTTCCGAACATGGTCTGGAACCGTAAATGCATTAATTGCCTTTAGAGAAATTGACGCTGCCACCGATCCTGAAGAAAAATTAACTCAGAAATCTAAAATAAAACAAGCGATAGAACTCGTGGCTTGTGAACTGGGAAATACGAGTACGGTGTGTAGAAAATACTATATTCATCCGCTCATGATTAATTTATATGAAAACAATTCCATCACTAAATACCTTGAAGAATTGGATGACCTTGAAGTTGATGACGGAAAATCTGGACTGACCAAAGAAGAACTTATCGTCATGAAAATTTTGAAAACAGAAAAACCAACCATTTAGAAGATTTCAGAAAAAACACCAAACTTCAATTTTTGAAAATATAAAATCTCTTTTAAAAAAGAGATTTTTTTTGGTTTTATGTGAAAGATCAGGAACTAAATGTTCTCCAACTCAATCCACGTCGGAACATGATCACTTGATTTTTCCCAGCCGCGAACTTCCTTATCTACTCCACCATTTTTTAAATGAGGTAAAATATCAGGAGAAAGCAGAAAATGATCGATCCGCATTCCGGCATTCCTTTCGTAGGCTTTTCTGAAATAATCGTAAAAAGTATAAATTGTTTCTTCGGGATAAAGATGGCGCAAACCATCGGTCCAACCTTGCGCAATTAAATTCTGAAAAGAAGTCCGAACTTCAGGTAGAAAAAGAGCGTCTTTTTTATATTTTTCCGGTTTATAAACATCATTCTCCGTTGGAATAATATTAAAATCTCCCGTGATGATGACCGGTTTTCCCGAACTTATTAAAAGTTCTGCCTGAGCATCCAGTCTTTCCAACCATCTCAATTTATAATCATATTTCTCACCGGGAGTTGGATTTCCGTTAGGTACGTAAACACAAACGATTGTTAAATCATTCATCTTCACTTCTAAGTAACGGCTTTGTTCGTCGGTTTCATCGCCTGGTAAGGCAGTTCTGACAACTGTTGCTTTTTGCGTTTTCGTTAAGATCGCAACTCCATTCCAACTTTTTTGTCCGACCCAAACAGCATGATAACCTGCTTCTAAAATTTCTGCTTCAGGGAATTTTTCTTGCGGAGCTTTCAATTCCTGCAAACAAACGACATCAGGTTTTTCTTCACTGAGCCATTTTATAAGAACCGGCAGTCGACCGTTTACTCCATTTACATTATAAGTTGCGATTTTCATGATTCGTATTTTATATAAAATTATTAAAAAAATCTTGATTTAAATTCCACTTAAAAAAGGTAGTCGAACGCGAATTAAATTTCATCTTTCTTACTATTAAATATCCTCTTTAACAGTTTATAGATTTCAAACCACATGACCGAAATAATTGCTGCAGAACCTGCCGTTAAAAGTTGGTTCAGATTCAATGAGTTCAACTTAAAGAATTGAGTAACCGGACCAACATACAGCATAATCATTAACATACCTAAGGTTCCTAAAGTAATATAAATTAAAAGATTGTTCTTATTCCTGAAACTTTCAAACATCGTATAGTAAAACGATCTGTTCGCAAAACTCAGTAAGATATTCGCGAAAATTAAAGTGGTAAAAACCATCGATCTCGTCATAACTTCATTACCTCCATTTCTATACGTTAACTGGTAAATGAACAGAACTCCGGCGGTAATCACTAATCCCTGAATAATACTGATGATCAATTCCCTCATCGTTAGGAAGGTTTCCGACATTGGCCGCGGTTTTTGCGTCATCGTATTCTTTTCCATCGGTTCATTTTCATAAACGATGGAACAGGTTGGACCCATCACCAATTCTAAAAATATAACGTGAACCGGCGTAAAAATTTGGGGAAAAGCCCAACCTAAAAATAAGGGCAAGGAAACCGTCAGAATAATTGGAATATGAATCGAAATAATATACTGAACTGCTTTTTTAATGTTGGTATAAATCCTACGTCCGGCCGCAATCGCAGTCACTAATTTTCCCAAATCATCATTTGTCAAAATAACTACTGCAGCGGCTTTTGCGATTTCAGTTCCTTTCTCGCCCATCGCAACTCCGATGTGTGCGGCTTTTAAGGCTGGTCCATCATTAACGCCATCGCCAAGCATGACTACTACTTCATTATTCTTTTTTAAAGCATTAATGACGCAAAGTTTTGCTTCCGGAAACATTCTGGTAAACAATACTTTTTGATCGACTACTTTCATTAATTCTTCTTCGCTCAGATGACTGATTTCAACACCATTAACTGGATTTGAAACTCCTCTAATTCCGGCTTGTAAAGCGATACTTTTTGTTGTTTGAGCATTATCTCCGGTGATTACTTTTATCTTAATTCCGGCTTCTTTAAATTTTCTAAAAACTTCGTCGATTCCTTTCTTTGGCGGATCGTAGAAAACCACCATTCCCAAAAATTCAAACTGAATATCCTGTTGTTTTTTTGGAAAATCATCTCCTTGAAAGTTTGATTTAGCAATTCCTAAAAGTCGATACCCTTGCTTTCCAAACTCATCAATTTCTTTTCTGATTTTAATCTGATCTTCTTCAGAAAGTTGACAAACATTAATGATGGCTTCAGGAGCACCTTTTGCCGCAATGATTCGTTCGCCTTTTTCATTTTTAAAAAGATGCGTCATCATCGGTGGTTTTCCATCTAATGGATATTCATGAAACATCTCAAATTCCGGACGAAGATCTACTTTTTGAGTTTCGCCGTAAACCTGATGAAGGGATTTTTCCATCGGGTCAAAAGGAACGGGCTCACTACTCCACATCGCATATTGGATCAGTTCTGTCACCGATTCGTCATTAAATTGCTGGTCATTAAAAACTTTGTCACCTCTAAAATCATAAACGGCTTTTAGATGCATGGAATTTTCCGTTATAGTTCCCGTTTTATCAGTGCAAATAACCGTGGCACTTCCTAAGGTTTCAACGATATTACTTTTTTTAATAATGATGCCGTCCCGCATTAATTTCCAGGCGCCGAGAGCCATGAAGGTTGTAAAAGCAACGGGAATTTCTTCAGGCAAAATCGACATTGCCAAAGTCAATCCATTTAATAAGGAATCAACAATATTTCGGGTATGGTAATAATTAACGGCACAAACTAAAAGGAAAACGGTGACTCCTATAATCGCCATGTATTTCAAAAACTGCTCAATCTGCTTTTGTAGAGGAGATTTTTCATCTTTTATGGCGGAAATAGATTCACCAATTTTACCAAGTTTGGTTTCTTTACCAATATGTTCGACTTCAAAAACAGCCAGACCAGAAACGGTGGAAGTTCCATTGTAAACCTGCCGATCTTCCGAAGTATTATCTTTAAAGACAGAAAAACTTTCACCCGTAAGTGAGGATTCATTCACAGAGAAATCATTGCTATGAACGATTTTTCCATCGGCATTGATCATTTTTCCTTCCTCAGTAATACACAGATCTCCAACTGCAATTTCGTGCGTAGGAATTTCTACAATCTTTGAATTTCTGATGACTCGGCTTAAAGGTTCGTTGAGTTTTTCTAATTCTTCCAGCGCTTTCTGACTTCTATTGTCCTGATAAAAAGAAATCCCGGAAACTAGAATTATCGCCGCCAACATGAAGAGTGCCTCACCGTAATTTCCAACAGCCAGATAAATAATTGCAATGATGATTAATAAAATCAACATCGGTTCGCGCAAGATGTCGAATAGCAATTTCAGCCAACTGCTTTTCTCAATTTGCTTCATTTGATTATAACCAAATTTCTGATGAGAGCGTTGAACTTCTTCGTCCGTTAAACCTTTTAAATGTTCGGGAATATGAAAAAACATACGTTGAATATTTGTCAACTAAAGATAATAAAAGTATTGCTCAATTCCGATTTAGGGACTGAAAATAAAAAAGGAAGAAAACCTCAATTTCCTTCCCTTTAAACTTTTAGTAAAAACGATTTCCTTTATGGATACGGTGCAATGGCAACTTCTAAACCGTCAATATCTTCTGTAATATGTATCTGACAGCCAAGTCTGCTGTTCTCCTGAACATAAAATGCTTCACTCAGCATCGCGTCTTCTTCAGCGCCCATTTCGGTCAGTTTATCTGAACCTTCCACCACATAAACCTGGCATGATGCACACATCGCCATTCCGCCACAAACACCAATTGTACCTTCTTCTGCCAATTCGTAAGACCGGATAACTTCCATCAAATTCATCGACATATCGGTGGGCGCAACCACTTCATGTAAATCTCCGTTTCGGTCAGTAATTTTGAGCGTAATGTCCTGCATTGTCTTGTACTTGATTCTTTTTACTTTTTACTTCCTCTTTATTAGTCAATTTTCATTACCACTGCTTTCTCTGCTTCCTTGCGACTTCCGTCAAAACCATCGATTCCGCTCACGGTGGTATATTTTAAGACGAACTTTTTACCAGGATTCAGCATGTTGTAAACACTTTGACACATCAATGTAGCTTCGTGAAAACCACATAAAATCAGTTTTAATTTCCCAGGATAGGTGTTAACATCTCCAATGGCGTAAACTCCAGGAATATTCGTTTGATAATCCAGAGCGTTATTTACAACAATTGCATTTTTTTCAATTTCTAAACCCCAATTGGCAATATCTCCCAATTTTGGAGTTAAACCAAAAAGTGGAATAAAATAATCGGTTTCGAGATCGAAAATTTCCCCTTCTTTTTCAATGGTGATGGCGCTCAGTTTTCCGTCGCCTTTCAAACCTCTTACTTCTGCCGGAGTCATCATGTGTATTTTTCCCTGATCTTTCAACGCCTGAACTTTTTCTACAGAATCCAATGCTCCACGGAATTCATTACGTCGATGAATCAAAGTTACTTCACTGGCGATATCTGCCAAGAAAATACTCCAGTCTAAAGCGGAGTCACCACCTCCAGCGATCACTACTTTTTTATTACGCAAATGCTCAGGTTCTTTTATAAAATACTCCACCCCATTTTCCTCATAAGCTGACAAGTTGTCCAGTACAGGTTTTCTCGGCTCAAAAGTTCCTAATCCGCCTGCAATCGCGACCGCTTTAGCATGATGTACAGTTCCTTTATTGGTGATGACTTCGAAAGTTCCGTCCTCAAGTTTGGTCAATGTTTGTGCGGTTTCGCCTAATGTAAAACCAGGCTGAAACTGCTTAATTTGTTCCATTAAATTATCAACCAATGCACCTGCATTTATTGCGGGGAATCCTGGAATATCAAAAATGGGTTTTTTAGGGTAAAGTTCAGTTAATTGACCACCTGGCTGCGGAAGAGCGTCGATGAGGTGACATTTTAATTTTAGTAAACCGGCTTCAAAAACTGTAAAAAGTCCCGTCGGACCAGCTCCTATAATCAATATATCAGTTGTAATCATTAAAAATTTTTTAGAGAATAATGGCACAAATTTACGAAAATTAAAAGAATCTTAAGCGCTGCATAAATGATTATTCTCATAGAGTTTCGTCCACATTTCTAAATTTCTGCAGTATGGCAAATAATTTGCAAATGCATGACCATGAAAAAGATTTTTTTGTTCTTCGGCCTTATTTTACTCTCTCATACGTACGGCCAGAAGCTAAATGATATTCAGTCTGGTGAAGTTCTTCGATATAGAATCCATTATGGATTACTTAACGCCGGTACCGCAAGTTTAACGACATTGAAAACGACATATAAAGGGCAACCTCACTTTTATGTGAAAGGCTATGGTAGAACAACAGGAGCGGTGCGCGCATTTTTTAAAGTAGAAGATAACTACGAAAGTTTTATCAATTACTCCACTGGATTACCCAGTTTTTATGTACGAAATGTAAAAGAAGGGAATTATACGCAACATTTTGAAACCGTATTTAATCACAACAATCAAACTCTTTTGCTCACCGACAAGGAAAAAAATTCAACAACCGTTGTAAAATCCGTTAAAGGAATTCAGGATATGTTGTCTGCATTTTACTATTTAAGAAGTTTAGATGAAGATGAATTAAAAGTAGGAACCATCAAAAAGATGAACATTTGGATTGATGATGAAATGTTTCCTTTCCAGCTGAAAGTAGTAGGAACGGAAAACATTAAAACAAAATTTGGCTATATCAACAGTTTGAAAATTGTTCCGCAAGTTATTAGCGGGCGTGTATTTAAAGATAAAGAAGGCGTTATTTTATATGTAAGTAATGACCGCAATCACATTCCACTTTCGATTAAAGCGGAGTTAGCGGTTGGTTCATTGGTGGCCGATATCGATTCTTTTTATAAAGTGAAATACCCCTTAAATTTCAGTAAATAGAAAGTTTAGCACTACTTTTAAAAACGGACGATCGTCCGTTTTTTTTGTTTTTATTTCACAACGATGTAACACTTTTTAGGTTTTCGTTGTCTTATTCTTAAACTATTACATGAAATTCATTTTCACTACACTCCTACTTTCGTTTTTATCGGTAAAGTCGTACGCACAAACTGTTGAAAAAGATAGCATTTCCCGAAAGAAAATTACCATTACTAAAATTAATATCGCTCCAAAAATTGATGGAATTTTAGATGAAGAAGTTTGGAAAAATGCGTCTGTCGCAAAAAATTTCGTAGAATTTCAACCACAAAATGGGAAAGCAGAAGCTCCTGAATTTAGAACTGAAGTGAAAATTTTATACGATGATACTGGAATTTATTTTGGCGCAAAAATGTATGATCCGGAACCAGATAAAATTTCTAAAGAACTGGTTGAACGTGATAACGTAGGAAATGATGATTTTTTTGACGTCGTCATCAATGGTTATAATGACAAGCAGCAAAGCTCAGAATTTATGGTATTGCCAAATGGCGTTCAGTTCGATGCAAAAATGACGAACGATTACGGTGAAGATTCCAACTGGAGCGCCGTTTGGTTTAGTGCTGCAAAAATTGATAATGATGGTTGGACCGTTGAAATGAAGATTCCGTATTCAGAATTACGTTTTCCGAAAAAAGATATTCAGGAATGGGGTTTAAACTTTGTACGCTTAGTTCAACGGACAAAGGTAAAATCTACCTGGAATTTTATCGATAATAAAAAAGGATCATTCCTATTATACGACGGTGTTTTAAGCGGAATAGAAAACATTAAACCGCCTGTAAGATTGTCTTTTTTGCCTTACTTTTCAACTTATGTTAATAATTATGATGGTAAAACTTCAACAAGCGTAAATGGTGGAATGGATGTGAAATATGGTATTAATGATGCTTTTACCTTAGACACTACCTTGATTCCAGATTTTGGCCAAACTGCTTTTGATGATAATATTTTAAATCTTGGCCCTTTTGAACAGCAATTTTCCGAGAAACGGTCTTTTTTTACGGAAGGCACAGAACTCTTCAGTAAAGGGGATTTATTTTATTCTCGTCGTGTCGGCGATTATCCTTCAAGAGATCCCAATATTGGGGAAGATGAATCTTTGGTAGGAAATATTCAGAAAGTAAAATTGTTCAACGCCACCAAAATTTCCGGACGAACCAATAAAGGTTTGGGAATCGGTTTCTTTAATGCTGTTACCAAAAAAACAGAAGTCGAAATTAAAAATGATTTTACGGGAGAAACTCGTTTTGAAACCATAGAACCTTTAGCCAATTATAATGTTTTGGTTTTTGATCAACGTTTTAATGGAAATTCGTCCGTGTCGTTAATCAATACCAATGTAACCCGAGCCGGCGATTTCCGTGATGCTAATGCGACTGCAATTTTGCTCGATTTAACCGATAAGAAAAATAAATACAATGTTTATGGTGGTTACCGAGGAAGTTATGTAAAAGATGGCACAAGCGATTTCGGCACCAACATCAATGCAGGAATTAAAAAAATATTTGGTAAAAGTAATTATCAAGTTGGTGTAGAAGCGATTTCAAAAGATTATAATATTGATGATTTGGGTTACACTGGTGAAACCAACAAAATTCATTTCAACGGAAATTACGGCTATCGGATTTTACAGCCGACCAAAAATTTCAATAATATCAACTGGAATTTTAATGTTAATTACGAAAGAAGATTAGATACTGATTTGTTTAAAGCGTTCGAAATAAGTACGAATGTAAATTTTCAGGATAAAAAATTCAGAAATTTTGGCGGTGGTTTACAGTATAGAAAAGAAAATGATTTGTATGAGCCACGCGTATTTGGCAAATACTTATCAGTTCCGGCTTACATCAATCCGTGGATATGGTTTAACTCAGACAACCGCAAAAAATTTACGTACAACTTCAGCACCGATTATTATGCGTACGACCAAAAAGGACGAAACCGATTTAATAATCAACTCGATCTAAGTTATAGAATTTCCGATCATTTCTCTTTAAGCTACGATGGAAAATACAACGTAAGTAACCAGGAACAGGGATTTGCCGGAAAAAACATCAATAATATCTACATCGGAACCAGAAATAGAAATACGGTGATTAATGGACTTACCTCAAAATATACGATCAATAATAAAATGGCGCTCAGTTTCAGTTTACGACATTATTACACCGAAGTTAATTATAAAAGTTTCGGAACTTTACAAGATGATGGTAGTGTTTCACCAACGAATACTTACTCCATCAACAACCAAACCTATAATTCCTGGAATGTAGATTTACGCTATTCTTGGTGGTTTGCGCCCGGAAGTCAGTTGACGCTACTCTATCAAAATGCTGCTCAAAATTATCTGGATTATTCTAAAATTAATTTTAATAAAAACTTTAATAATTTATTTAATGAGCCAATGAATAATACGCTGAGCTTAAAAGTCACTTATTATATCGATTACAATCAGGCAAAGAATTGGTTTAAAAAGAAGAATTAAATTTTTCCGAAATAGTCTCAAACGAAAAACTTCCAGAAAAATCTGGAAGTTTTTTAATTTTATTTAAAGTCTAATTTGAAGGATTAATTTAATATTTATTTAAAGACTTTTAAATTGCTCCAACATTCTTTTATCATTTTCGTAAAACATACGAATGTCATTTATTTGGTAAAGGAGCATTGTAATTCTTTCGATTCCCATCCCAAAGGCGTAACCAGAGAACTTATCAGGATCGATATTTACATTCGTTAAAACGGCAGGATCAACCATTCCACAGCCCATAATTTCTAGCCAACCTGTTCCTTTGGTAATTCTATAATCTGTTTCAGAATTTAAACCCCAATAAACGTCAACTTCGGCGCTTGGTTCGGTGAACGGAAAATAGGACGGTCGCAATCTAATTTTTGATTTTCCAAAAAGTTCAGTTGTAAAATATTGAATGGTTTGTTTTAAATCTGCAAAGCTTACGCTCTGATCGATATAAAGACCTTCTATCTGATGAAATATACAGTGAGAGCGCGAGGAAATGGCTTCATTCCGAAAAACCCGACCTGGGGACAGAATTCTCATCGGTGGTTCGTTATTTTCCATGTATCGGATCTGAACTGATGAAGTATGGGTTCTCAGCAAAATATCTGGATTGGTTTCGACAAAGAAAGTATCCTGCATGTCACGCGCTGGATGATATTCTGGCAGGTTAAGCGCCGTAAAATTGTGCCAGTCGTCTTCTATTTCGGGACCATCTGCAACGGCAAAACCAATTGACCGAAAAATTTCGATAATTCTGTTTTTCACTAAATTAATGGGGTGACGCGTTCCTAGCTCCGCCGGATAACCTGGTTTAGTGAGGTCATCTTTTTCCAAAATTATGTTGGAAGCTGTTGCATTCTTTAGGTCGACAAGTTTCGTTTCAACGGCCTGTTTAAGAGTATTTATCTTCTGACCAAATTCTTTTTTCTGCTCGTTTGGAACGTCTTTAAATTTAGAAAAAATATCATTTAAAATCCCTTTCTTACCACTGTATTTGATACGGAATTGCTCAATTTCATCTTTGTTGGCTGAACTGAAATTACCAACTTCTACTAACAGCTCATCAATTTTTTCTAACATCTTCTATAATATAAGTGAGTGCAAAAATACGGTTTTTAGATGAAAAAAACTTACCGATTAATTGTGAAATTTAAAGACACCTGAAAACTATTTTCCAATAAATTCCAGAAACAGATCGATTGCTTTCCGGCGGTGACTAATTTTGTTTTTCTCTCCAGCATCCATTTCCGCAAAGGTGATTTCGTGATTTTCAGGAACAAATATAGGATCATAGCCAAACCCTTTTGACCCACATATTTCTGTGGTAAGGTGACCGTAAATTCGTCCTTCAAAATAATTAATCCCATTTTCATCAACCAAACACATCACGGTGACGAAATACGCTTTCCTGTTTTCATTTTGCTCCAATTCTTCCAGAACTTTAGTCATATTTTTACCAAAATCGTGATTGCCCGCATAGCGCGCGGAATAAATTCCCGGACGTCCGTCAAGCGCTTCTACAACCAGACCTGAATCGTCTCCCAAACTCGCCTTTCCAGTTGTATTAAAACAGTATCGCGCCTTGATGAGTGCATTTTCGTGAAATGTTTTACCATCTTCAACAATTTCATCGTGAATGTAATAATCTGTGAGCGAAGTGACCAGAAATTGGTCTCCTAAAATCTGTTGAATTTCTTCTTTCTTATGTTGGTTATGAGTGGCAATAAGGATTTCCTTTTTCATGAATACAATTTAAATAATGGTTAAATGTCTTTATAATGAACCCGATATTTCCGAGTAAACAAAATGTAAAAAGTGGTAAAAAGTACGATTCCAAGACCAAGAATAATCCATTCTGAAATTTTTGCTGCGTCTGCAAAACTTTCGCTTTTAGTGTAAAATATTAAAATACTCGAACATAAATTATTAAAAGCGTGCAGTAAAATGGGTAAAAGCAAGGACTTCGTTTTATAATATACCAATCCTAAAACACAGCCAAGAAATACGGCACCTACAAACTGCCAAGGATTTCCGTGAACGATTCCAAAAACCACAGAGGAGATAACGATTGCAAATGCGGGCCGAACTCCTTTGTTCAATAAACCTTTCATTATGATTCCGCGGAACACAATTTCCTCAAAAATAGGAGCCATAAAAACCGCAAGCACAATTAAAGTGGCAGGATTGGAAGTCATCTGTTCCATCAATTTGCTGAAGTATTCATAATATTTCCCGAAGAACGGACCTGTAGTCGGAATCTGTGCAGTAATAAATTCAGCGATAAACATCATTCCCAGCATCATGGGAAAAATCAAGACATAAGTCATCAGGTTGGTCGTAGAAAAATTAAAATTTAATTTTCTGCCTGTTGAAGGTCGACAAATAAAAAAATCAAAGAAGAAAATCGCACCAAGAAAAAGGGCTGCATTTGAAAGTAATAAATAAAAATCAGCGTACTGAAAATTAACATTAAAAAAGAACATGCTTGCTACATTCAGGATGGAAACCAACGTAACTCCAGCAATCATACCAGCCACGAGAGCCACGGCACCTTTAAAATCGAATATGTATTTCTTAATATTCCTTTTATCCTCCATCAAATGTATTTTGAGCAAAGATAATTGTATTAAACAAAAGAGAAACAGAAAGTCCTCTAAATTTGAAGGTAAACGTGAAGTCGTCTCATTTTCATTTTCCATAAAAAAAACCGATTTTTGCAGTCTCAAAAATAATTATGTCAGATCTACTCAAGGAAATAGGAAAAAGAAAAACCTTCGGAATTATTGCCCATCCCGATGCCGGAAAAACAACGCTTACCGAAAAGCTGTTGCTTTTTGGTGGTGCAATTCAGGAAGCTGGTGCTGTAAAATCAAATAAAATTAAAAAAGGCGCGACTTCCGATTTCATGGAAATTGAGAGACAACGGGGAATTTCTGTAGCAACTTCTGTATTAGCATTTGAGTATAAAGGTCATAAAATTAATATTTTAGATACACCTGGTCACAAAGATTTTGCTGAAGATACGTACCGAACTTTAACCGCCGTTGATTCTGTAATCGTAGTAGTAGACGTTGCAAAAGGAGTTGAAGAGCAAACTGAAAAACTGGTGCAGGTTTGTAGAATGCGAAATATACCAATGATTGTTTTCATTAATAAATTGGATCGTGAAGGAAAAGACGCTTTTGATTTATTGGACGAAGTCGAGCAAAAATTAGGATTATCTGTCGTTCCGCTTTCATTGCCAATTGGAATGGGAAGCGATTTCCAGGGAATCTATAATCTTTGGGAAAATAACATTCAGTTGTTTTTAGAGGAAAAGAAACAAAAGGTAGGAAATGCGGTCAAATTTGATGACATTAATGATCCAAAAATTGATGAAGCAATTGGTGCCAAAGCAGCTGCAACTTTGCGTGAAGAGCTGGAATTAATACAGGAGGTTTACCCAAAGTTTAACCGTGAGGATTATATGAATGGAGATTTACAACCTGTTTTCTTCGGTTCAGCGTTGAATAATTTTGGAGTTCGAGAACTGCTGGATGCCTTTATTGAAATTGCACCAAATCCGCAGCCGAAAGAGAGCGATACCCGAATTGTAAAACCAGAAGAAAAAGATTTTACAGGATTCATCTTTAAAATTCACGCCAATATGGACCCAAAACACCGCGATCGATTAGCGTTTGTGAAAATCGTTTCCGGTACTTTTAAGAGAAATGAAAATTACCTGTTGGTTAGGGAAAATAAGAAAATGAAATTCTCGTCACCGAACGCATTTTTCGCGGATAAAAAAGAAGTTGTAGATGAAAGTTTCCCCGGAGATATCGTGGGACTTCATGACACCGGAAATTTTCGGATTGGTGACACTTTAACCGCCGGCGAAAAACTGAGTTTCAAAGGAATTCCAAATTTCTCTCCGGAACATTTTAGATACATCAATAATGATGATCCATTAAAAGCGAAACAGCTTGCTAAAGGCATCGATCAGTTGATGGATGAAGGTGTAGCACAGCTTTTTATCTTAGAAATGAACAACCGAAAAGTAATTGGTACGGTGGGCGCGTTGCAGTACGAAGTGATCCAGTATCGTTTGGAGCACGAATATGGTGCAAAATGTACGTACGAACCCCTTTCCATTCACAAAGCATGTTGGATCGAGGCGGACGAAAAATCTGAAGAGTTTAAAGAGTTTGCACGGCTAAAACAAAGATTCATGGCAAGAGATAAATATGGACAAATGGTCTTTCTAGCAGATTCCGCTTTCACAATTCACATGACGCAGGAGAAATTTCCGAATATCAAACTGCATTTCATCAGTGAATTTCAAAAGGAATAAATTGTAAACTTGTTGTAAATTAATTTGCAAAACACTCATATACAGACTCTTAAATATTTTAGGGGTCTGTTTTTATTTTTAAAGGAATGTTATTTGATTACCTTGCACCGATAAAATTATTAATATAATATGAAAAATATATTCGGAGCAATATTGCTTCTATTTTCTATAATTTCCTGCACAAAACAGGAATTTACGCAAACCACCGATACTTTTAAAAGAGCAGACAGTCTTTTTACAAAAGCGAACGACGGTCTAAAGACTTTGGATTCTATTTCTAAAAGAGTTAATGATTCTAACGGAATCGCTAAAAAAGTAATTATTCCTCAAATTGAAAAACAAACGAAAAGAATCGACAGTACTTTAAAATCAGGAAGTTGGCAAATTGATTCTATCAACAAAGAAATTGCGAAGATTACAAAGCATGTAAAAACAGGAACTGACGTTGCAAAAACGCTGGATTCTGCAAGTCAACTTCTTAAAAACGGGGAAAATGCAATCGCCGTTTTATCACAAACTGCCAATCGAATTTTAAAACAAACGCAGCAAACGGACGACAAGTCCGCAAAACCGAAAAATGATATTCCAGCTGCTCCATCAGCTCAGAGAGAGGAAAATACGGTCACTGAAAATCCGCGACCAAAAGATCCATTAATAAAAACATCTTTTCTCGAAATAGAAGTTGAAGATCTTTCTGATGCGAAAGCCCTTTTGCGACAGCAGTTGCGTGACAGTAACGGAAGCGTAATTTCTGAAAATTATACCACATCTGAAGGAATTCGTAAGGAGGAAATCATGACGAAAATTCCGATGCGCGATTTCGACTATTTTGTACAGAGCATTTCTGCGCAATTGGGCGATATCAAAACAAAAAATACGACAGCTAGAGGAACGGATTTAATGAGCGGCAGCAACGGTTCTGTTGAGATTATTTTGGTGCAAAAACATCAAAATATTGTGACTGCGATGCCTGCAGAAGTATCAAAAGAATCAACTGCAAATACAGATGGCGAAACATTCGGAACCAAATCGTCCAGCGCTTTTAAAAGTGGTTTTGATATTCTTGGTAAAGTTTTTCTCGCATTACTACCCTTTTGGCCAGTATTTCTGATCGTTGCGATCATTTTATTCTTTATATCGAGAAATAGAAAAAAGAAACAAATAATAAATTTAGAACGCACGAATCACGTTGAAGATTCTGAAGAAATAAGCCAAAATCCACAAATTAAACCCGATAAGCCCGTGGAAGATAATGAACCAGATTATTCAAGATATCTTCCAAAAGAATAATCAATCTGACTTATTTTTCTTCTTCCAGCGCGTAGACGGCAAAACTCGCTAACCAATGATCGCCGCCGTAATTCCCCTGAAATAAAAGAGGTAATGCATTGGCTAAAAACTTATTAGATGTTGTTTCGAACTGTTTTTTAAGCGGATGATTTTTGGGTAATGATTTTGCTATTCCTTTCATGCACCAAGCTCTGCTAAATGAAAGTCCAACAAGATGTACGGTTTGAAAATCATTAATATCACTAATCACAGGAATTTCGGAAATATTTGCAATGCTTCTTTTATCGTAAAATTTATTGAGCCATTTAACAAAATCTTTCTGAGGAAGAATTCGCCGCATTAAATCTGCGATTTCTAAACTTGGAGAAAAGAAATCACTTCCATCTGGCTCCAGATAAGCCGGTATTTTCTGATCATTTAAATAGAAATATTTTGACTTTTCTATAAGTTGGTTTTCGAAAATTTCATCTTTAGAAGCTCTCGCCCAATCGATTGCAAACGCCATTGCGAAGGCTGAATTGGGATGAACTCCTGTTCTGTTGGGATATGTTTGTTTGGGCAAATAGATTTTCCAGAGGCGAAGGATTTCCTCCGTTAAAGGTTTTAAATTTTTGTGCCAAAGCTTCGCTTTCGGATGATCCCAAGTAGAAAGTTCCTCATCTAGTTTAAGCAACCAAGCCCACCCGTAGGTTCTTTCAAAATTAGCGGCAATGTCATATTTGGTAAAATATTTTGATTCTGCCTCTATATTATTTTCCAAAAATGAATTTTCCAGAATTTTAAAGATCTGGTCGGCGTTCGCCAAATGCGGTTTTGTTTTCAGCAGCCGTACCAGCATCCAGTGACCATGAACAGAAGAATGCCAGTCAAAACATCCATAAAAACTCGGGTGCAATGCACTCGGCGATAGTAATACTTCATTCGCATTATTGATAATATGCGCTGTTTTGTTGGGAAATTCCTGATTGATACATTTCAAAGGTTTTTCAGCCAACTTCATCGCGATTTCATCGGTCAATTTTGGTAAAACCTGGCTTTGAAGTGGAATGGCAAGGAAAAGAGCCAAGAGTAAAATGTGCTTCATTTGTAAGAGTCTAATCTTAAATTTATTAAAAATTGAGCTTTCCTTCGCTCACCAAATAGTAGAAAATTCCAGCTGCAAAAAACAAAACCAAGTAAATGATGACCAGTATTTTTTGCTTCTTTAAAGCTGATAAAACCAATAATCCCAAAATTCCGGTCACCAAAACCACCATTTTCTGAATAGGATCTTCTAGAAAAAGGGAACCCGCAATTAATGCCAAAGCCAGAAAATGGAAAATTCTTTCTTTCTGTAGTATGTATTCTTTCATTTTTTAAAAATAAGAAATCCTTTCAGATTGCTGAAAGGATTTTCTTTTTATTTCATGTTGACAACTTTATCAACCACATATTTTGTATTTCCACGCCATGGAAGTGCACCGTTGTATTCTTTGTAATGTAAATCAAACTGCTTTCCGCTGTTTTCTTCAAGTTGTTTAAAGATCGCTTCGTTCTCTACAGAGAATTCAAATTCATAACTGGTCAATGCGCCGGTTTTTCCGCGACCGAAACCTTCCTGAATTAATTTTCCTTCATAAGTTTTAAAAATATACCCTTTCTTATTTGCATAATTCAGGTAACCAGATTTTACTCCTTCGGCAAAAACAAAATAATATTTATACCACATAAAACTTCCCAAAACGAGAATAACGGCAATTACAATAATCCAAACTTTTTTCATCGCGTGTTTTTTTACTATTTACTATTTTTAACGATGCTTCGTGAGATCACGATTTTCTGAATCTCAGAAGTACCTTCATAAATTTGGGTTATTTTCGCATCACGCATCATTCTTTCTACGTGATATTCTTTCACATACCCGTAACCGCCGTGAATCTGAACTGCTTCAATTGAAGTGTCCATTGCCACTTGTGAAGAATATAATTTTGCCATTGCACCGATCTCAGAAATATCTTTTCCTTCATCTTTTTCAACAGCCGCTTTGTAGCATAACATTCTGGCAGCCATAATGGACGTTGCCATATCTGCTAATTTAAAAGCAATTGCCTGATGATTGATAATCTCAGTTTTAAAAGCTTTTCTGGTTTGCGCATATTTTAAAGAAAGTTCATAAGCGCCTGAAGCAATTCCTAAAGCTTGAGAAGCGATCCCAATTCTACCACCGTTTAAAACTGCCATGGCGAAATTAAAACCAAAACCATCTTCACCGATTCTGTTTTCCTTTGGAACGACTACGTCCGTGAAAAGCAATGAATGCGTATCGCTTCCGCGAATTCCCAATTTGTCTTCTTTCGGACCGATTTCGAAACCTTTCCATCCTTTCTCAACGATGAAGGCATTGATTCCTTTATGTTTTTTTTCAGGATCAGTTTGTGCAATTACAATATAGTAAGTTGCTGTACCACCATTGGTAATCCAGTTTTTGGTGCCGTTCAAAATATAATGATCTCCTTTATCAACTGCTGTCGTTTGCTGCGAAGTCGCATCTGATCCAGCTTCTGGCTCTGATAAAGCAAATGCTCCAATTACTTCTCCACTTGCAAGTGGTTTCAAGTATTTCATTTTTTGCTCTTCACTCGCAAATTTCTCCAATCCTGCACAAACCAAAGAGTTGTTTACCGACATCACTACGGCTGCAGAAGCATCTATTTTCGCAATTTCTTCAACAGCAAGAACGTAAGAAATACTGTCCATTCCAGCACCACCATATTTAGGATCAACCATCATTCCGAGCAGTCCTAGTTCGCCCATTTTCTTTACCTGTTCGTGTGGAAACTTCTGTGCGTTGTCTCTTTCTATAACTCCGGGTAAAAGTTCAGTTTGCGCAAAATCTCTTGCAGCTTGCTGAATCATTAACTGTTCTTCAGATAAATTAAAATCCATAAAATAAAAATTGTTTGGTGGTAAATTTACAATATTTCTAAAAAGTAAAAAATTAATTTAAAATTTACTCTAAAATACTTCTTGTGAGTTGAAATAAATTTGATATTTTTACATTTACCAAGACGATTTTGGTAATTTCGTAATTTATCATTAATTAACTATTTGATATGTCAATAAAAAGAACTTTTGATTTCGCGCATAATGCTCTGGAAAAGTATTCCAGAGAAGATATGTTTGTAACCAAATACAATGGAAAATGGGAAAAAACGTCGACAACTGAATTTATTAACCAAGGTAATAAAGTGTCACGTGGCCTTTTAAAACTAGGAATTCAGCCTGGAGATAAAATTGCACTTATCACCTCTGCAACACGCACTGAGTGGGCAATTATGGATTTGGGTATTTCCCAGATTGGGGCTATTTCAGTGCCAGTCTACCCAAGTATTTCTCCAGAAGATTATGATTTCATCTTCAATAATGCAGAAGTAAAATACTGTTTTGTGTCCGACAAAGAATTGTATGACAAGGTTCTTAAAATAAAATCAAATGTTGCTACTTTACAGGGCGTGTTTACATTTGAACAAGTTGATGGCGCTGCGAATTGGCGCGAAATTATTGACTTGGGAAAAGACGAAGCGACACAAAGTGAAGTAGATGATCTTGCAAAATCAATTAATTCTGAGGATTTGGCTACTTTAATCTATACTTCTGGGACGACAGGAAAACCGAAAGGCGTTATGCTAACTCACCAGAACATCGTTTCAAACGTACTTTCTTCGAACCCAAGAATTCCCCGTGTAAAAGGTCTGGAGTTTAGTGATATTAAAATCCTAAGCTTTTTACCAATCTGTCATATTTTCGAGCGCATGCTTTTTTATCTTTATCAATATAATGGATATGCGGTCTATTTTGCAGAAAGCATCGAAAAAATGGGCGACAATATTAAGGAAGTTCAGCCACATATTATGTCCGTCGTTCCGCGACTTATCGAGAAAGTTTATGATAAAATTTACGATAAAGGAACAAGTGCAGGCGGTTTAAAATCTAAAATCTTCTTGTGGGCTCTTGGCGTAAATAAAGCGAAGGAAAAGCTCGGAAAACCTTCAGGTTTGAAAGAGATTATTGCAGACAAACTCGTATTTTCAAAATGGAGAGAAGGTCTTGGCGGCAATATCATTACGCTTGTTTCTGGCTCTGCGGCTCTTTCTGCAAGGTTAAATAAAATGTTTCAAAATGCCGGAATTCCTATTTTGGAAGGTTATGGTTTAACAGAAACTTCGCCGGTAATTTCAGTGAACAGTTTTGGTAAAATTAAAATTGGAACAGTTGGTCATGTTTTAGATAATTTGGATGTTAAGATCCAGGAAGATGGAGAAATTACGGTAAAAGGTCCTTCTGTATTCAAAGGATATTTCAAGAATGAAGAAATGAGCAAAGAAGCTTTTGATAATGAAGGTTATTTCAAAACCGGAGATATCGGGCACATTGACGAAGAAGGATATTTGCATATTACCGATCGTAAAAAAGAAATGTTCAAAACTTCTGGTGGAAAATATATCGCACCGCAGGTGATTGAAAATTTAGCAAAAGCATCGAAATTCATCGAGCAGATCATGGTTGTTGGGGATGGCGAAAAAATGCCGTGCGCCTTGGTTCAACCAGATTTCAATTTCATTAAAAACTGGGCAAAAAGAAAGCAGTTGCAAATTGGTACAACTCCCGCAGAAATGGCAAAAAGTCCAGAATTAAAAGAGCGAATTAAAAAAGAAATCGATTATCTCAACACCAAATTAGGAAATTGGGAACAAATCAAGAAATTTGAGTTAACGCCAGATGTTTGGTCTATCGAATTAGGTCTCCTCACGCCTACTTTGAAGCTGAAAAGAAAAGCCGTAAAAGAGAGATATATCAAGTTGTATAATGAGCTTTACGGACATACCGAATAAAGTACAGTCTTTATCTAAATTAGGGTTATTTCGAAATACTCTAAAAAAAATATCCGCTAAAAGGCGGATATTTTTATTTTAGATTTCTTGAATATCTGCTTGAATAGACGCAGAAAATAGCTCACCAAATCATATAAAAATTAAATTGAACCCTTTTGCTTTCCTTTATTTGTTAACTTTGGTAGAAGCAAAATAATCGTGAATTTATATTCAAAATAGAAAAGGTTGAGATATTAAGAATTTTATAACCTGTTTAAAATCATTAATAAAGGAAATGACCCATCGCTCTTACAAAGCTTCTACTTTTAAAATCTCTCAGACGATTCGTAAAAATAATTTTCATGTTACGTTTTGAGACAACATTAATAATCCGCGGTTCAAAGTTTTAAATCATTCACCATTAAAAAATCAGAATTATGGAAAAAGATATTTTTCAGATTAAAAAAACTCTAAATACAACGGAAGGAGATTTCAATTACTACAGCCTTTCTGAGCTACAAAATCAGGGATACGAAATTGATAAGCTGCCTTTTTCGATTAGGATTCTCTTAGAAAATGCGTTACGTAATTATGATGGCTTTTCAATTACCAGAGAAAATATTGACACTATATTACACTGGACTCCGCAAGGTTCAGATAAAGATATTCCCTTTAAACCAGCACGTGTTTTAATGCAGGATTTCACGGGAGTACCTGCCGTGGTAGATATTGCGGCGCTTCGTGCCGAAGTAGCCAGAAAAGGAAAAGATCCAGATACCATCAACCCGCTCGTTCCCGTTGATCTGATTATCGATCATTCTGTACAAGTTGATTATTTTGGAACAGAAGAGTCCTACGCACGGAACATGGATGAGGAATATAAAAGAAACCAGGAACGCTATCAATTTCTGAAATGGGCGCAAAATTCTTTTGACAATTTTAGTGTTGTTCCGCCAGGAATGGGTATTTGTCATCAAATTAATTTAGAGTATCTCTCCAAAGGAGTCATCGCGCGAAATGGAGAAGTTTTTCCGGATACTTTGGTCGGAACAGATAGTCACACGCCGATGGTAAACGGCATTGGTGTCGTCGCCTGGGGAGTTGGCGGTATCGAAGCTGAAGCAGCGATATTGGGTCAACCACTCTATTTTATTATGCCAGAAGTAATTGGTTTAAAATTAAGTGGTAAACTTCCGTTAGGTTCTACTGCAACAGATTTGGTATTGACCATTGCGAATCTTCTCCGAAAATTTGGAGTCGTAGGAAAATTTGTCGAAGTATTTGGTCCCGGTTTATCCAACCTTTCTGTGCCAGATCGCGCCACGATTGGAAATATGTCGCCGGAATTTGGTTGCACCATTACCTACTTCCCTATTGATGATAAAACTTTGGAGTATATGCGTAAAAGCAACCGCTCCGAAACGCAAATCAATTTGGTAGAAAACTATTGTAAAACCAATATGCTTTGGCGGGAAAATGAAGATAAAATCAATTACACCAGTGTTTTGGAACTTGATCTTTCTACCATTGAACCAACTGTTGCAGGACCAAAACGTCCACAGGATAAAATTCTTCTAAAGGATTTTAAAAATACATTTATTGATCTTTTGCACAATTCTTTTAATCGAAAATACATCAATTATCAAGATCGTGAAATTGAAAAATCTATTACCCGATTTGATAACGAAGGCGGTGATTTACCTGTTCCTGAAGCCGAAGCAAAAGTGATGAATGAAGAAATAGAAACGAAAACGAAAGACGGCTTACAAACGGTTTGGATTACGCGCGGCGACCAGAAATTTATGCTCTCTGATGGGTCCGTAGCAATTGCAGCAATTACTTCCTGTACAAATACTTCCAATCCATTTGTAATGATTGGGGCGGGCTTAGTCGCACGAAAAGCGCGAGAACACGGGATTGATGTAAAACCTTGGGTGAAAACTTCACTCGCACCAGGGTCAAAGGTGGTGACCGATTATCTTGAGAAAGCAGATTTGATGAAAGATTTGGAAGCGCTTCATTTCCATTTGGTTGGTTATGGTTGCACCTCTTGTATTGGAAATTCAGGACCGTTATTACCTAAAATCGCAAAAGCGGTAGATGATAATAATTTAATTGTTACCTCTGTTTTATCAGGAAACCGAAATTTTGAAGCCAGAATTCATCCGCAAGTAAAAATGAACTTTCTGATGTCACCAATGTTGGTTGTTGCATACGCAATTGCGGGACGTGTTGACATTGATTTAACGACCGAACCGATCAGTTATGACTCTAATCAGGAACTCGTTTATCTGAAAGATATATGGCCTACTGATGACGAAATAAATGAAATTTTAAGCCGTGTATTATCTCCAAAAGATTTCGCGAAAAACTACGATGAAATTTTTGACGGAAATGAAATCTGGAGAAATCTGGAAGTTCCTACCGGTAAACTGTATGATTGGGATGAAGATTCCACCTATATTAAAGAGATCCCGTTCTTTCACGATCTTCCAACTCAAACTGAACCTTTACAAGACATTGAAAATGGCAGAGCTTTGTTGGTTTTAGGGGACAGCGTAACAACTGACCATATTTCTCCGGCAGGTGCCTTTAGCGAGACTTCTGCGGCCGGTAAATATCTTTTGAGTAAAGGCGTAAATAAAGAGGATTTTAATTCTTATGGATCTCGCCGTGGAAATGATGAAGTGATGGTTCGCGGAACATTTGCCAATGTGAGAATCAAAAATAAATTAGCCCAGAAAGAAGGAGGTTTTACGTCTTTTTTACCAACTGGTGAAGAAATGTCCGTTTATGAAGCTTCGGTAAAATACAAAGAAGCGCAAACACCACTCATCGTTTTAACAGGCAAAGAATACGGAAGCGGTTCATCTAGAGATTGGGCAGCAAAAGGAACTTTTCTCTTAGGAATAAAAGCAGTCTTGGCAGAAAGTTACGAGCGTATTCATAGAAGTAATCTCGTTGGATTAGGAGTTTTACCTCTTCAATACAAAGAAGGCGATACTGCAGAAAAACTCGGACTTACAGGTAGAGAAGTTTTTTCTATTACGGGAATTGCAAACGATATCAAACCTTTAAAAGAAATTCAAATAACCGCCAAAACAGAAAATGGCAATGAAATTAAATTTACGGTCATCGCCCGTCTGGATTCGTTGATTGAAATTGAATATTACCGAAATGGCGGTATTTTACAATATGTTTTGCGTCAGTTTTTGGAAAAATAAATACAGGTGACCACTAAAGTTAAAAAAGCTTTTAGTGTTATTAAAGTAAAAACTATCCTTTTTAAAAGTTACCAAAATGGGTGACAAAAAAATAAAATCTTTAATTTTTCAACCACAAAAGAGACAAATAAACCATACTAAAAAACAGTTATCCAAAAAGTAAAACTCAGATTTTGCTTAGCTTATAAATTATAAAAAATAACTTTTGTGTCTTTTGTGGTTTTAAAAAAATTAGAAATATACCTTAATCATTAACTAAAATAGTATTTCATGGAAAATCAAGATTTATATCCAGTAACGACGAAAGAGTTGAATGATAAAAAAGCCGCTTTAGCTCCAAAGAATGTAGAAGCCTGGCGCAACTTCAGCAAAACAGTATTTGAAGCAGGCGCTTTGGATGAAAAAACAAAACAACTTATAGCAGTTGCAGTGGCACATGTCACCCAATGTCCATATTGCATCAGATCACATTCTAAACAGGCGATGAGAAAAGGAGCATCAAAAGAAGAAATTATGGAAGCAATTTGGGTCGCTGCAGAAATGCGTGCCGGGGCCGCTTACGCTCATGCAACAATTGCGATGGATGAAATGGAAAACACAAAAACGCACTGATAATTTATTTTGAAATGAACATTTAATAATAAAGGGAAGTAATACGTAAATTTTAGTAGCAATAAAATGCAATTAATTGTAAGCGAAACATTTATCTTTATTATAAATTTCTTCTTATGAAAAATACCAGCTGATGAAAAAAACACTGTTATTCGCCGCAATTCTTGTTCTCAATTTTTTAGGGGCGCAAAAAACGAAAGATAAAAACGGAGGAAAAATAGTATCCAAATATGAAGCAACTCAACCTCATGATTTCTCGGTTCCACCGCCTCCAATCACCACATTTCCTGCCTACTTTCCGACAGGAAATAAGGATTTTTTAAATATGGTAACGGCAAATATAAGTGAGGATTATTTCAAAAATGTTGATCATAATTTAGAGACTCAAATTATTTTAAAAATTGATGTCACCGGGAATGTACTTCATATTTCGGTCTACGGATCGGATGACAGATTTAATGATCATGTAAAAGCAGCCGTAAAGAAGACCACAGAAAATATTAAATGGGAACCTGCTAAAAATAGAGAGGGCAAAAATGTAATTGATATCGTGAGAATTCCTTTTCGACTCAAATCTACGAGTACAAAAACAAAATAAAATGATCGCCATCTGGTTTTGTAAAAACGTAATAGAAAACACATGAAAACACTGATCAAAGACGGACTATTTTTCTCGGGAGACGCGGATGAAAAAGCAATAAAGCAAGATGTACTTATTGATGAATCTGGAAAAATACTGGAAATTGGCCTTAATCTTTCAACATCAGATGAAGAAGTGAAAATTGTTGAGGCAGCAGGAAAATGGATTGTTCCAGGATTTATAGATTCTCACACCCATTATGACGCGGAAGTTCTCGCTTCACCTGGACTAAAAGAATCTGCTCGACATGGTGTTACCACTATCATTTTGGGAAGTTGCTCTGTTTCTGCCGTTTTTAATAATCCGGAAGATACAGCCGATTCTTTCACCAGAGTTGAGGCGATTCCGAGGGAAGTGATGTTGCCTTTGCTGGAAAAAGAGAAAACATGGAACGCGCCGAAAGAATGGAAAGCTTACATCAATACCTTGCCATTAGGAATCAACATTGCCTCATTCGTTGGTCATTCTGATATTCGAATGAAAGCGTTGGGAATTAAGCGTTCTTTAACCGATAATGTTTCGGCGACCGAAGAAGAAAAAGATCAAATGCTCAAAATGCTGAACGATGCTTTAGATGAAGGTTTTATTGGTTTGTCAACAATGGATAATCCGTGGGATAAAATGGATGGAGATCGATACTGGTCTCATAAAACCCCGTCCTTCTACTCTTCCTGGAAAGAAAGGAAAAGCTTAATTGAACTGCTTCGAAAAAGAAATGCAGTTCTTCAAGGTGCACCAAATTTGGTGACAAGAGTGAACGCTTTTAATTATATGTTATCAAGCACCGGAATTTTCAGAAAGCCATTAAAAACGACGATGATCGCCATGATGGATTTAATTGGTGACCGGTATATTTATCCCATAATTGCAACAGCTTCCACAGGTATAAATGTTTTAGGAAATGCGAATTTCAGAATGCAATCTCCGCCTTGTCCGTTTACGGTTTATTATGATGGCGTAGATTCGGTGATGTTTGAAGAGTTTCCAAGTGGAGAAGCGCTGCGGCATCTGGCAAAAGAATTGGATCAAAGAGACGAGCTCATTTCTGACCCGCATTTTCGAGATAATTTTAAAAAAGAAATCAAGAAAAAGTTTGCGCCTAAAGTCTGGCATAAAGACTTAAGTAAAGCAGTAATTATCGATTGTCCTGATAAAAGTTTAATAGGTAAAAACTTCTTCGAAATTGCAGCGGAGAAAAAACAGCATCCCGTTGATGTATTTTTAGATACCATCATTCAATATGATAAAAAAATCAGATGGACGACCACAATCGCAAATGATCGAAAAGAAAAGTACAAAGATCTGTACAATTTTAAATACAATTTAATTAGTTTTTCAGATGCTGGGGCGCATTTAAACAATATGGCGTTCTATAATTTCCCTTTAAAAATGATAAAAATCGTTCAGGAATCCATTGATAAAGGCACTCCAATAATGAGTATGGAAAAATGTATTTGGAGATTAACGAAAGAACAGGGAAATTGGTTTGATTTGGATCGAGGATTTTTAACCAAAGGGAAAATGGCTGATTTGGTGATTATTGATCCAACAAAGTTTGACAATGTCACAGAAAATGTTGAATTAGATGTCATCGAAGAATTCGGGAATTATGAACGATTAGTCAATAGAAATCAGGGTGTTATTTCTCAAGTTTTAGTTGGCGGAAAAACAATTTTTGAAAACGAAGAGTTTGTAACCGACTACGGAAAATCAAAAAAATACGGCAAATTTTTAGAAAAAATGGGAATAGATTAAGTGTAATTTACCAATTCAAATCAAAATGATCACTTTCAAATTTATATCCGTTTTCAAACGGATATTTTTTATATATTTGATTATCAATTGATTCTTATGCAAAACTGTCTGGAATGTGGCGAAAAAATAATCGGCAGAAGCGATAAAAAATTCTGTAATGACGGTTGTAGGAATGCCTATAATAATAAGCATAATAAAGATTCGTCGAATTTGATGCGTAACATTAATAATAAACTGCGCAAAAATCACCGTGTTCTGTCCGAGCAGCGATTTATAGAAGGGAAAGCCAAAACTACAAGAAACAAATTGGTTTCCGAAGGATTTGATTTTGAATATTTTACCAACTTAAAAATTTATAAAAACGGTGCTGAATACCGATTTGTATATGATATCGGCTATAAACTCCTGGAAGAAGACTGGATTTTACTGGTGCGAAAAGAATAAATTATTCTTCTTTGATTAAACGGATTTTATCCTCCAAGATTTCAATCTTTTTATCCCGGTACAAACCTCCGATTGCTTTCTTAAAGTTTTTTTTACTCATTTGAAGTTCTTCCTTAATTTCTTCTGGCGTCGACTTGTCCGATAAATAAATAAGACCGTAATTCAACTCTAATTTATCTAAGATTACTTTTTGAAATTCATCAATATTATCGTAACCTTCGGGTTGTAAAGTCACATCTATTTTTCCGTCTTCGCGAATGGTTTTGATAAAGCCAACTTCTTCGGAAAGAGGGAAAAGTCTTTTGTAAACGTCTGAAGTATAAATGAGTCCGATATATTCTTTATTAATAACAACATTCCAGCCTAATTCACTTTCGCCCGCCACAATCAAATTCACCTTCTCGCCTCGTTGAAAAGGCAGATTATCATAACTTGGATTTTTTTTAAATCTCGTAGTTCCGGTAATCAATTCTAAAAACTCATCGATGTAAACATAAACCAAATATCGCTTTCCTTCCACGATTTTTGCGCGCTGCTGTTTGTACGGAACAAATAAATCCTTAATAATTCCCCAGTCCATAAATGCACCGCTGGGCATACTTTGCACACAAGTCATGATCGCATATTCACCAATTTCTGCGTACGGCCTTTCTGTCGTCGCTTTTAATTTGTCATCATCCTGGTAAACAAAAACTTCCATTTCATCTCCAACTTCTGCATCTTCCGAGGCGAAAATTTTGGGAAGAAAAGCTCTTTCACCCTCATCATCTTCCAGAAATAATCCTGAATAATTTTTTTCTGCAATCTTTAAAGTCTGGGTTTTTCCGATGTTCATATTGAGCGTACCTAAAAGTGAATGTTAATAAGGTGCAAAGATAAGGTATTTTCTGAGGAATTTTCGGGAATGGTTGTTGCTTCGCTTAAAGAAAAAAAACATGAATTCACTTGTAAAATATAATCCAGAATTTGACCAACTTTCTCCGCAGGAAAACCTGGATTTAGACAAAGCTGTACAATCAGTAGAAAAATATATTGAGAGTTCCTCTAAAATTAGCGAAGTTGATTACGCTACACGCGATGCACACTCCAAAACCTATGCAACCGTGAAAGCTTTTTTAAAAATATCGGAAGATTTACCCAACTTTATAACTGAAATTTTTGATCAAAAACACTATGATATTTTAGCTAGATTCTCTAATGGTAATTTGGTAATTAATAAAAAAGGTCGGGATAATCCACTCTACGGATTTTCTTTAAAAATTAAAAATGTTAACGGTCAGGAGGCTAATTTTCCGTTGGTTAATTTTCCGCTATTTCCGACCAATTCACCTTCAGTTTTTCTAAAGTTTTTTACGTCAGTCAATACTTTTTTAATTACCAAACAAGATAATTTCGTAGTATCTTTTTTCGATGTACCACACTTACTAAAAAATGGTTTTTCTCTTATAAGTTCGATGTTTTCCGTTGATGTTACAAAGAAGATCATCAAATTTTTGTCCCATCAAAAAGATTTCTTTTTCTCCTTTAACTATGCCGGAATTGGATGTTATCGACTTGGGAATAATATTATGAAATTGAGTTTAACACCAGAAAATATCAATCCAAAAATCGGCAGGGGTGAACCTCAGAAAGATTCTATCAACTGGTTTTTATCAACGCAAGAATCCACATATCATTTAATGATAGAGCTGTGTGAAAATATCGAAGATCAGCCCGTGAATGATTTGATGAAAGACTGGAAAAATGCCCCTAAATATTGCCTGGGAAAAATTACCATTCCCAAAGCCTCATTAGTTAATTCAGATGATCCTGAAATTGAAAATCTTAATTTTGATCCCTTTGCAAATGCAGAAAATTTGCAGCCTGTAGGAAAGATTCAGCAGATCCGAAAGAAAGTTTACGAAGCGTCGATCTCCACACGAAATCGATTAAATGAACAATGAATCCAATTATAGACACAAAAAAAGAGAAGCCTAAACTTCTCTTTTAATATGATAATAAACCGAACCGCCGATCAATTCTTGAATCTCTCCTTGGCTCTTTTTACTTTTACCTTGGCTCTTCAAAATCGAACCTTGGCTCTTTTTACTTTTACCTTTGCTCTTAAAAATGCAACGCTCTCTTTCCAGTCGCATCCAAAGCAGCTTCTTTCATGGCTTCAGCATACGTCGGGTGCGCGTGAGACATTCTCGAAATATCTTCAGCACTTGCTCTGTATTCCATTGCCACAACCGCTTCTGCGATTAAATCTGCCGCTCTCGCTCCGATCATGTGAACTCCAAGAATTTCGTCCGTTTTTTCGTCAGCGATTACTTTGATGAAACCATCAACATCACCGGAAGCACGGCTTCTTCCCAAAGCACGCATCGGGAAATTACCCACTTTAATGGCAACACCTTCTGCTTTCAATTGCTCTTCTGTTTTACCAACAGCAGCAACTTCCGGCCAAGTGTAAACAACACCTGGAATCAAATTATAATTGATATGAGGTTTTTGTCCAGCGATTAATTCAGCGACCAAAGTTCCTTCTTCAGACGCTTTGTGAGCCAACATTGCTCCTGCTACAACATCACCGATGGCGTAGATATTCGAAACATTGGTTTGTAAATGCTCATTTGTTTTTACTCTTCCTCTTTCGTCTAAGTCAACACCTGCTTTTTCCAGTCCAAGTCCTTTCGTGTATGGACTTCTACCCACAGCAACCAAAACGTAATCCCCTTCGAAAACTACTTCTTCACCTTTTTTATCTTTCGCCGTAACTTTTACGGTATCGCCATTTCTTTCAACAGACTGAACTCCCGTAGAAAGGTTGAACTTCATTCCTTGTTTACGCAAAACTTTGTTCAATTCTTTCGACAAAGCACCGTCCATGGTTGGAATAATTTTATCCATAAATTCTACCACCGTTACTTCAGAACCTAATCTTTTGTAAACAGAACCCAATTCCAAACCAATCACACCACCACCGATAACGATCAGGTGTTTCGGAATTTCTTTCAGTTCCAAAGCTTCCGTAGAAGTAATAATTCTTTCCTTATCCAAAGTAATAAAAGGAAGCGCCGTTGGTTTAGAACCCGTCGCGATAATCGTATATTTAGAATCGACTGTTTCCGTAGAACCATCGTTTTTCGTCACTTTAATCTGAGTTGCAGATTCGAAACTTCCAACTCCTTCGAAAACAGTAACCTTGTTTTTATCCATCAAAAACTGGATTCCTTTCGTGGTTTGATCGACGACTTCACTTTTGCGCGCAATCATTCTTGACAAATCTGCCACCGGATCATTGATGATAATTCCGTGATTGGCGAAATCGTGTTTAGCGTTGTAAAAATGCTCGGAAGTGTCCAAAAGCGCTTTACTCGGAATACAACCTACATTCAGGCAAGTACCGCCAAGAACCGAATATTTCTCGATTAATGCTGTTTTGAAACCCAATTGCGCACATCTAATTGCCGCAACATAACCACCAGGACCGGAACCGATTACAGTAACATCGAATTGACTCATATTTATCTTTTTATGATTTAATTAAAAGTAGGGCAAATTTACGAAATATTTTCACTTTGGATGGTGTGGATTTGGAGAGATTTTCGAGACTTTTTTAGGAGCCGTCTCGTCCAAAAAACGAGATGCTTGCAGTTTATCCTGAACTTGTCGAAGGACTATATCTTTTGCGCCACTTCGTTCTGCAAAAAAATGGAGAATCAAATATTGTTGGGAGAGCTTGAAAAGCTTACTAAGACTTTTTTCTTTTACTATTCACATTATAACAATTGCAGCAGGTTTACGTATTTTAATATTATCTTTATTCTAGTTATGCAGTATGTAAAGTATAATTTTCATACAAAATTAACTGCATAACCAATCGTCTAATTATTTTAATGAGAAAACAATTCTATTTATGCCGCAAAATATAGCACCATCCGACTGGATAAATATTTTAATTTTTATTATGACTCTCGCTTATACTTTTATTTTTTATCAAAAAGTACGAAGGAAAAGAATTATTATGATAATTAGAGATCATTGTTCAGGAGGTACGCTCGATAATTTAACATTAGATCGTAGAAATATCTTTTCCCAAATAGAAGGTGAGCAAGAGCAAATTTTTCACCTAAATGCCACGCTTGTGTTATATGGAGATGAGGATATCCCGCCCACAGATATTTATCATCCTATAACGCTAAAATTTGAAGGAACTAACACTGAAGTATTGCAACATCGAATTGATGGACACACTTTTCTTTTAAATTGCAAGTCTAAAACAAATAATAATTCTATCGAATTTATAACAGACATATTAAAATCTGAAGATTTTATAAATTTTTCAGTTGTTTACAAATCAAAATCTTCCAAATTCTCGGTTTTTCATAGAATACTCAATCTAAATAAAAAAATAAAATTAATTGATCATCGTGTTTTGAATCATAATTGGTTGATGGTTATAATTTCTTTATCATCTGTTTTATTTTTCATTGGAATTTTGGTCGCAATTACTGGAAATGATATTTTTAATTTCACCAAAATAAGAGGAGCTGGACGGCTACTTTACCCACTGCTCCTGAATAGTACATTATTGATCGTTATCAATTTATTTGATTTATTTCAATTTTATAAATTTAAAAAATTTTAATAAAAAAAAATATATCCTCCGCTGCCGCGCTAATCGTTTCTTGCAATAAATAATAAAAACTTTTGATTTAGATGAAAATTCCCACAATCCACGGCTACATCGACAGAAGAATTTTAATCAACTTCACCGCGGATCCAAAATCGGTAGAGAAAATAATCCCATTTCCTTTTCGACCAAAAATTTATAAAGACAAAGCCATCGTCGGAATTTGTTTGATCAGACTAAAAGATATTAAACCAAAAGGATTTCCAGATTTCGTGGGCGTAAATTCAGAAAACGGAGCGCACAGAATTGCCGTTGAATGGGACGAAAATGGGGAAACAAAATCGGGCGTTTACATTCCACGCCGAGACACCTCTCTAAAATTGAATGCCTTTGTAGGCGGTCGACTATTTCCTGGCAAACATTATCTAGCAAAATTCAACATACAAGAAGCAAACGGAAATTATCACATCGACTTTAAAAGTTCAGACGATACCGTAACATCCATTGATGCAACTGAAACCAATTTTTTTAATGAGAACTCAATCTTCAAAACATTAGAAAATGCTTCTGACTTTTTTGAAAATTGCGACCTTGGATATTCTCCTAACAAAGATAAGTTCGATGGTTTAAGATTGAAAGCTTACAAATGGGAAGTTCAACCGCTTGAAGTTTCAAATGTTAAATCAAGTTTTTTTGAAAATGAAGAAATCTTTCCAAAAGGTTCTGTAACTTTTGACAATGCTTTATTGATGAGCAATATTGAACATGAATGGAAAAGCGAGGATGAGAAATGATTGCTTATGATTTTATCTTAAATCGAATGTTATAATCTGAGAAAAGATAGCGCTCCGCTGGAGCGCAACATTTTTATTATTTATATTTCTACACATATATCACTCCTCCGGAGCGAAATTCAATTCACACTACAGAATCTACTAATCTATGTTCAAAAAACCGCAGATTGTCATTCCGAAGAAATCTCAGCGTTTTAGATTCCTTCGGAATGACAAAATACTGCGTTAGATGCTTTTACCGCAGAATTCCTTTTAATAAAATAAGGAACAATTAATAAGTTAAGGATAACAAAAAAAGGCTGTCTCAAAAATGAAACAGCTCCTTATTATTTACATCAAAACAAAGTTTTACCCACACTTACTATTCCCGCAATTCTTGCAGGTCAGGCAACCTTCCTGATAAACCACTTGATCAGAACCACAACTTGAACATTTTCCAGTGGCTTCGGTTCCATCGGCGATGTAGCGTTTTAAAGCACGCGCAACTCCGGCTTTCCAGTTGTTGATGGATTCAGAATCGAGTTCTAATCGGTTGATTAATTCGACGGCATTTTCAATCGGCATTCCGTGTCTTAAAGTTCCTGAAATCAGTTTTGCATAATTCCAGAATTCCGGTTTGAACTTGTGAGAAAGTCCTTCAATCGTCGTTTTGTAACCGCGCTGATTTTTAAACTGGAAATCATAACGCGATTTTCCATTCTCATCCTGATTTTTAATAATCACGCCATCATTCACCCAACGAGGAACTGAAATCCCTTCTTCATCGTCGGCTAAACCAGTGAAAATTTCGTAAGGTTTACCTTCAATTAAACCAACAAAAGCAATCCATTTTTCTTTATTATTCTGAAAACGAACGACATCGGCTTCTAAAATATGTGGTCTTTTAGTCGGGAAAACTGACGTAATCATTTCTGCATTATCATCTTTTTTCTCATCTGCGGAAATCAACACTCCGGAACGTGAACCGTCGCGATAAACCGTCACACCTTTGCAACCAACTTCCCACGCTTTGATGTAGAGTTGGTTCACCAATTCTTCCGTCGCATCATTCGGAACATTAATCGTCACCGAAATCGAATGATCCACCCATTTCTGAATCGAACCCTGCATTTCTACTTTACTCAACCAGTCAACATCATTTGAAGTTGCTTTGTAATAAGGCGATTGCTCAATAATTTTATTTAATTCTTCTTGAGAATAATTTCTGTCGGTGTCGATTCCATTGACTTCCATCCATTCTTTAAAACGGTGGTGGAAAACCAAATACTCTTCCCAGGAATCGCCCACTTCATCCACAAAATCCACGCGAATATCCTGATCATTTGGATTAACTTTTCTGCGTCTTTTATAAACCGGCATAAACACAGGTTCAATTCCAGATGAAGTTTGCGACATTAACGACGTACTTCCAGTTGGTGCGATCGTCAATAAAGCAATATTTCTTCGTCCGTATTTTTTTAAATCTTCATACAAATCCGGATCGGCTTCTTTCATTCTTAAAATGAATGGATTCTTCGCTTCTCTCTTAGCATCATAAATTGCAAATGCTCCTCTTTCTTTCGCCATTTCTACCGATGAACGATACGCAGCCAAAGCCAATGTTTTATGAACCAAAGTTGAAAACTCATTTCCTTCTTTACTTCCATATTGAATTCCTAAAGCAGCCAACATATCGCCTTCTGCTGTAATTCCAACGCCGGTTCTTCTTCCTTCAATAGTTTTGTGACGGATTTTTGTCCAAAGATTTTTCTCTGTTGCTTTTATTTCATCACCTTCCGGATCGGATTCAATTTTAAGAAGAATTGCATCAATTTTTTCAATTTCTAAATCGATGATATCATCCATCATTCTTTGCGCATAACCAACGTGCTCTTTGAATAATTCAAAATTAAATTTCGCTTTTTTTGTAAACGGATTTTCAACATAAGAGAAAAGATTCACCGCCAACAATCGGCAAGAATCATACGGACACAAAGGAATCTCACCACACGGATTTGTGGAAACTGTTTCGTAGCCGAGATCAGCATAACAATCTGGCAGAGATTCATTAATAATCGTATCCCAGAAAAGAATTCCCGGTTCTGCAGATTTCCAGGCGTTATGAATAATTTTATCCCAAAGATCAGTTGCTTTTATTTCTTTCTGAAACTTCGGATTTGCACTGTGAATCGGATATTTCTGAATGTAATTTTCCTTATTGACAACGGCTTTCATAAACTCATCATCGATTCTAACGGAAATATTGGCACCCGTAATTTTTCCCTGCTCCAATTTCGCATCTACGAAATCTTCGGAATCCGGATGATTTACAGAAACAGAAAGCATCAACGCTCCTCTCCTACCATCTTGGGCAACTTCCCGCGTCGAATTAGAATATCTTTCCATAAACGGAACCAAACCAGTTGAAGTCAAAGCAGAATTCTTTACCGCAGAACCTTCCGGACGAATGTGTGACAAGTCGTGACCAACTCCACCACGGCGTTTCATTAACTGGACTTGCTCTTCATCAATTTTCATGATGCTTCCGTAAGAATCACTTTGAGTTCCGCTGCCGATTACAAAACAGTTTGAAAGAGAAGCGATTTGGAAATCATTTCCAATTCCCGTCATTGGACTTCCTTGTGGAATAATATATTTAAATTTTTTAATGAGATCAAAAACCTTTTCTTCCGAAAGGGCATTTGGATATTTCGCTTCAACTCTGGCAATTTCTGACGCAATCCGGTGATGCATATCGTCTGGATTTTGCTCGTAAATATTACCTTCTGAATCTTTTAAGGCATATTTACTCACCCAAACTTTGGCTGCTAAATCGTCACCTTCGAAATATTGTAATGAAGATTGAATTGCTTCATCGTACGTATAAGTTTTTCTTTTTTTTGCTAAGGCAGTTGCTTCCATAATTATTTTTTTGACGAAATAAATATACAGAACTATCTTTTAATAAAAAATTGTTTACAAATAATTTAACTTAAACCATTAATTAACAGTGTAATAAATATTTATAAAAGATGGAAAGTTTACAAAAAATAAAATTTAATGTATGATTAAAGTCATAGATGTACTAAAAAATTAAAAAGTTAAATTATTTCGGTTTTTGAAAAATATAATACCTAGGAAAAGATAGGAGAAAATAGTTACTGAAAAGTTGAGCATAGATAAAATTAAATGTTCTGAAGTGAATCTCGAATATCTAACCCATTGTGTATTCATATATTCAATATCAATTAAATGATATAAAAATGGATTTGCCACATATAGAAGTTGACCGAAAATTAATATAAAAATTGAAAATTTAAAAAGGTTCTTATCTAGAATTTTACTATTTAAAAGTAAATTTTTCAAAGATAAAATTCCAAATATGATTAGCGCAAAGTTTATGATCGTTGATATAACAAAAATGAGCCAAAAATCTACATTGAAATGTAACAATAGATCTCGAACTAACCTGCTTGTAAACTCCGAAATCATTGTCACAGATAGGAAAAAGAAAATTGCACTCGCTGAAAGTACAAGTAAATTTTTATTTACAGATTGGGTAATATTTTCCATTGAAGTAAATTTAATTGCAAATATTCTCAAAAAGATCTTCGTATTTTTTTAAAATAAAATCTTTTGAAAACCGGGAAGAAATGGAATTTTTGATGGCTTCAGAATCATGAGTTTCTTTAAGAATACTCAAAATCTTACTGGAAAATTCCTGATGGTTTTCAATAATATAAATTTCACCGTTAATTCCAGGCTGGATAATTTCCGTAATTCCACCCGGACAATTATTTGCAAGAGAATAAGTACCGCATGCTCCTGCCTCCAACAAAACATTTGGAAAACCTTCGTAACGGGAAGAAAGAATGAACAAATCTGCGAACTTCAAAAACTGATAAGGATTTTTATGCTGCCCGTGGAAGATGACGTTTTCTAATCCCAAATCTTTTTTCATTTGATGAAGAAAATCTTTATCTCGTCCATCTCCTAAAATGTGAAGCAGAATATTTTCATTTTTTAAATGACTGAAAACTTTTAATAAATTATCAAAACCCTTTCTGGAAGACAGATTCCCGATCGCAACGGTATTTTTGAAATCATCTTTGAACGTTTCCGGCTTTTCTGAATTAGCAAGTTTTTCATTAATAAAATCAAAATCCACGGGATTATTAATCTTAATTAAATTCTCTTTTCTGATTTTAAAATTCTCAATCAGATCATTTTGCATGTCATCGCTCTGACAAATAATCTTATCGTAGTTATTGTAGAAATTATAAAAAAATCGGATTTCTTTTCTGGTAACATGTTGCGAAACAACATTGGTTTCACGCGCTATAAATTTTATCTTCGGGAAAAATTTAATAAACAAAGCCAAATAAGCATTGACTTCTCCAAAACCACTGAGAACAATGTCGGGTTTTCTCTTGCGGATCTCCTTTAAAATAGGTTTTAAAGAATGGCGAATTCTGGGTGTTTTTAAATCAATAACTTCAACATCATCTTTTAAAAATTCAAGATAACCACCTTCCTTACGCAACAGCATAATTTTGGGTTCAAACGTGGAGCGTGGCAAATGATTCGCAATTGTGGTTACAATTCTTTCAGCACCGCCAGTTTCTAAATCGGGAAGAATAAATAGAATAGAGATTTTTTTCATGCGTTTATAAAAACCTTGTCAAGGTTTGAAGCCTTGACAAGGTTGATTGCTAAATTACAACAATTCGGGAAAGTCTTGGGAATGGTTATTTAAAATATGATTGACGAGAAACCGGTGATTTTTATGATCGAAGAAAATGTACCAAGAAGTTTGATTGTTGGCTTTGTAGCGAAGATATTTCTTACCGTATTTTTGAAATTTTTCAGGTGAGGTTTTAACGAGTGGAGAATCTATATTAGCGTCTATAAAATGATAAATTTTCTCAGCATAATGCACTGCACTTTCCTCAAAACTAAAATACTCTTTAAAGATTAGAATATCTATTAAATCATTTATCTGAATCTCAAATATTTCCCTGTAAACAATTATTTTTTCCAAGGCAAACTTCTAATGTGTTCGCTTGTTCTTCTTCTCATTTCTTGACTCGAGATTCCCTTTGCAAATCTTTCATCAAAATCATCTTTAACCGTATATTCTGATTGATTATCAGAAACCACGGAAGAAGGTTCTTCGGAAGCCATCGTTTCAAGATGAGCTGCAACGTTCTCCATGAGCTCTTCAGAAGTCATTCCTGCTGCGAACTGTTCATCAAAACCATCTTTTACAATCGTCTCAGAATTTATATCTGAAATTAAGGAAGAGGATTCATGAACATTTTTTAAATCGAGCATTTTTTGGAGGACTTCTAAATCGTAGGTGTTTTCAATCCACTCAATTAAATTGTTTTTGATTTCTATCATTGAATTATCCATGGTATAATTAATTTGCTACATCCGAAATAAATTTAATTCGCAACATCCTTACTTCTTCATCACTTAGATCGTCACCGAATTCCGCAAGAAGAATTTTCATGCTGTCACTTTCGCTATCTCCCATAAATTCCATAAATTCTTCAACAACATCTTCATCGAAATTTTCGTCGATATAATAATTAATATTGAGCTTCGTTCCCTGATATACAATTCGCTCCATCTCTTTCAGCAAATCGTCCATCGAAAGATTTTTAGCCTTCGCTATATCTTCCAGATCGATTTTTTTGTCAGTGCTTTGGATGATAAAGACTTTATGACTGGATTTATTGGCGACGGTTTTCATCACCATATCCTGAGTTCGCTCGATATTATTTTCTTCTACATATTTCTTTATAAAATCTGCGAAATCTTTTCCATATTTTTTCGCCTTACCATCTCCAACTCCGTAAATATTTCCAATCTCTTCTACCGTAATCGGGTATTGTACCGTCATATCTTCCAAGCTTGGGTCCATGAAAATGGTGTAAGGTGGCTTTCCCTGCTTCTTGGCAATAGTTTTACGCAACTCTTTCAACTGAACAAATAATGCTTGATCGAGTCCGCCGCCAGCTTGCGTCTGCACTTTGTCAGAATCTGCTTTGGTCTGTTCCAAATTATATTCACGATCTTCAGCAATAAAGAAAACATGATCTTTTTTCTCAGCTAATGCTTTTTGTCCTTTTTCAGTTAATTTAAGAACACCATAGGTTTCAATATCTTTCTGAAGGAAATTCTGCACCGTAGCTTGACGAATAATGGATTTCCAGAAATTTTCTGATTCTCCTTTACCAATACCAAAATGCTTTGTGTTTTCTAATTTGTATGATTTTGTAACAGGATTTTCTTTACCGACAATGACTGCAATTAAATCTTTGGTCTTAAATTTTTCCTCCAAATCTTTAACCAGCTTTAAAACGATTGCCAGCTCTTTAGAAGCATCTTTTAGAGTCGGAGGATTGGTAGCATTGTCGCACATTTCCCAGCCTAGTCCCGTTTTGGGATCGAATTGCTCGCCAAAATAGTACAAGATATATTGTCGGCGACTCATGGATGTTTCTACATAACCAACAACTTCATTTAAAAGCTGTAATCCAATTTCTCTTTCCGAAACCGGCTTTTGCGCCAAAAATTTCTCTAGTTTTTCAATATCTTTTGGATCATAAAAAGCCAGACAATATCCTTCTCCACCATCTCTTCCGGCACGTCCGGTTTCCTGGTAATAGCTTTCTAACGATTTTGGAATATCATAATGAATCACAAAGCGCACATCCGGTTTATCGATTCCCATTCCGAAAGCGATGGTAGCAACAATGACGTCGGCATCTTCCATCAGGAACTTATCCTGATTCATGACTCTTGTTTTTTGGTCTAAACCAGCATGATAAGGGAGCGCATTAATTCCGTTTACCTGAAGAACTTGCGCAAACTCCTCAACTTTCCGACGACTCAGGCAATACACGATACCAGATTTCCCTTTCCTAGCATTGATGAATTTGACAATTTCACGGTCAATATTTACCTTGGGTCGTACTTCGTAAAATAAATTCGGACGGTTAAAACTTTCTTTAAAAACCACCGCATTGGTCATTCCCAAAGTTTTCTGAATATCATCCTGAACTTTCGGTGTGGCAGTTGCGGTTAAAGCGATCACAGGAACATCAGCAATTTTATCAATAATGGTTTTGAGATTACGGTATTCGGGACGGAAATCATGCCCCCATTCAGAAATGCAATGCGCTTCATCAATTGCTACAAATGAGATTTGAACTTCTCGCAAAAACTCCAGATATTCTTCCTTTATTAAAGATTCTGGGGCGACATACAGTAATTTGGTTACACCAGATCGGATATCATCAAAAACTTGCTTCGTCTGGGTTTTATTCAGGGAAGAATTTAGTACATGTGCAATACCTTCGACCGAAGAAAGACCATTAATTGCGTCAACTTGATTTTTCATTAATGCGATCAGCGGTGAAACGACAATTGCAGTTCCCTCGCACATTAATGCGGGTAATTGATAGCAGAGCGACTTTCCGCCGCCAGTTGGCATCAAAACAAAAACGTCTTGACCGCTTAACAAAGTATTTATAATGGTCTCCTGATGACCTTTAAATGTAGAAAATCCGAAATATTTTTTGAGTTCTTTAGATAAATCGGTATGGGAGGTTTTCATTTTCAATTTCATTTTTTAATAGCGGCGTCACTTTCTTATTTCTATAACATCGCCGTCTGAAAATTTAGAAAGAATTCAAATGGATTGATTTTGTTTCCTAAATTTGCATATTAACCAAAGTTAAAAAATTAAAATTACAAATTAGTCTTTGCATTGCGATTTTATAATAATCACCATTCTAGGTAATTTGCTGAGAATTACTTCGTGTACGATTTTATTTAAGACAAAAAAGCGACCTAAAATTTTTAATTCTATCGAAATTTAATGAATACTCAGGAAATTCTAAACCTAGCTAAACAAGCACTTGCCATTGAAATCGCAGAGCTTGAAAACCTAAAAAACCGACTCGATTCAGAATTTGTGCGAGCGGTAGAAATTATTAATAAAAGCTCAGGAAAACTGATTGTTGTCGGAATTGGTAAATCTGCGCACGTGGGCAATAAAATGGTTGCTACCTTGAACTCGACTGGAACACCCTCTCAATTTTTACATGCGTCAGAAGCTATTCACGGTGATTTAGGAGTCATTCAAAAATCCGACGTTGTACTTTGTATTTCAAATTCGGGCAATTCCCCAGAGATTGTGACGCTCCTGCCCTTTTTAAAAGAATATTCATCTGCGCTTATTGGGATGACCGGAAATTCTAAAAGTAGACTTGCGGAATCTGCTGATGTTATTCTGGATACTTATGTTGAAAAAGAAGCCTGCCCAATAAAACTTGCACCTACAAGTTCTACAACATTACAAATGGCTTTGGGCGATGCTCTCGCAGTATGTCTGATGGAATTAAATGGCTTCAAAGAGAATGATTTCGCCAAATTTCATCCTGGTGGCAGTTTAGGAAAAAATCTAACTGCGAAAGTGGAACAGTTTCTATCTCCTCAAAAACCGCAGGTTTCAGAAAATTCCAGTGTTCGAGACATTATCATTTCCGTGAGCGGTTCAAAGCATGGAATTACGGTGGTGACGGATCACGACGAAATCATCGGCGTCATTACTGATGGAGATTTAAGGAGAATGCTCATGAGCGATCAGGATTTTTCAAAACTTACCGCCAAAGATATCATGAGTAAAAATCCAAAAAGCATTGACAAGCGTATGTTAGCAAAAGAAGCGATGCAGATTTTAAAAGATAAGAACATTGGTCAACTGATCGTCACGGAAGAAAATAAATACTTTGGTATCATTGATATTCACAGACTTTTAGATGAAGGAATAAATTAATATTTAGATAATTATTAATGATATTTTCTAAAGGCACTTAGATTTGTAGGATTATATCAAGATTTTAATTATTCTAAACATTATAAAGATATTTAGCCATTTATTTTTTAATTTCGCATCTTCACAAAGAAATCGGTTTCTATTGATCGGTCGTCTAGTACAATATTAAAAATAATTTTCGTGATCGAAGGAAAAGAAATGTCCTTTTTAGGACATATAGGTGAATTAAGAGGACATTTAATCCGTTCTTTGATTGCCGTAGTGGTATGCGCCATCGTCATTGGGTTTAATGTAAATTGGATAATGGATCATATTTTTTTCGGTCCCACGAGAAATGATTTTTTCACTTTCCGAGTGGTGAATCATTTTTCCCGCGAAATTATCGGTGAAGACAGCATCACATTACCCGGAAATTTTGCAGTGCAGCAGAAAAAACTTTTTGAACAGTTTAATGTCATGATGGCTGTTTCTATATTTGGTGGTCTGGTTGCTGCTTTCCCCTACCTGATCTGGGAATTATGGCGTTTTATTTCTCCTGCTTTACATCCAAAAGAACGGAAAAACTCAGTATTTGTGATCAATTTTATTTGGATTTTATTCGCTTTAGGAATCTTATGTGGATATTTCCTTATTCTGCCATTTGCCATTAATTTTGGACTATTATTTAAAGTATCTGATACCATCACCCAACTTTTTGATCTTACAGATTACACCACATTATTTTTGCAAATTGTCCTGGGAATGGGATTGGTTTTCCTTTTTCCTGTGATTGTATATTTCATGACATCAATTGGAATTCTTACGCCGCAATTTATGCGCAAGTATCGTAAACACGCGATTGTATTGATTATGGTTGTCGCTGCGATTATCACGCCGGCAGACGTTTTAAGTATGATGATGGCAGCATTACCGCTTCTTCTGCTCTATGAATTCAGTATTATGATGAGCAGTTACACTTTCAAAAAAGTACAGAAGAGAAAACTAGAAGATCTATAAAACTCGATTTTAAATTAATCAAGAAGGGCTTTTTCGAGCCCTTCTTTAATTTTTATTTTTCCACGTATTTTTTCAGATTTTCACCGATTAATGTATTCCATCCGCTCTCAAAACTTTCTTTTTGAAAATCGCTGCCCAAATGGTCGAAATACTCCAGACCTTTGTGGGTAAGAGTTATTACTGTACCATCTTGATCTTCTTCAAGTCGCCATTTTACAATAGATTTATCTTTAGAAAATTCTGGATACGACCACGTGTGTTTAAATTTTTCCTGAGGAATTACTTCCAGAATTTGACCATGATGATGGAATTTTTTCTCTTCCCCTGGTTCATAAAAGTTGAACTCATTATGAACACCCAGTTCAAAATCCGGAATATCAAAATACCATTCTTTCATCTGCGCTTTATCGGTCAAAGCGTTCCAAACCTTTTCAACCGGCGCATTAACTCTTTGTTTAATAACTACATTTTCGTGCATAATATTTTAATTTTTGATTATACTAAAGTTAATAGTATTTCAGCGAGAAATAAAAAATATAGTCATGATATTTAGCATCCACTACTTTAAACTAAATTTGAAAATATTTTCATTGAAAAATTTCAATGAGATAATCATTTACACATACACTTTTTAGAAAACATTTTTTTGAAAATCAGAAAATTTATGATTCCATTCTTTAGTTTTGCGGCACTCGCTGTGGCCGCCGTATTTCTCTTTCTTCAACAGCCACAATTTGGGAAAGCACCGTCGGGAAAGCGCTTGGAAAGAATTATCAAATCGCCGCACTATAAAAAAGATAAATTTGATAATATTAAGGTTACGCCTCAACTTGCGGAAGGAACTTCCATTACCGGTGTAATTTTTCGGTTTATATTCGAAAAAAATAAAAACCTAAAACCACAGCAGAAATTTAAATTTACCAAAACAGATTTAATAAATTTAGACCCGACAGAAAATGTTTACGTGTGGATGGGTCATTCTTCTTATTACATTCAAATTGAGGGTAAGAGAATTCTTGTAGATCCGGTTTTTAGTGGAAATGCCTCACCAGTAAATTTCACAACCAAGGCATTTGAAGGAACAGACCTATATTCTACGGACGATATCCCAGAATTGGATTATTTAATAATCACGCACGATCACTGGGATCATCTGGATTATAAAACGGTAAAGAAACTCAATCCAAAAGCAAAGCAAGTCATTACAGGCCTAGGAACGGGCGAACATTTAGAATATTGGAAATATGACCCTAAAAAAATTATTGAATTAGATTGGGGCGAAAATTTCGATTTAGGTAACGGTTTTAAAGTCTATGTTGAAACTGCGCGCCACTTTTCTGGGCGCGGTTTAAAACGAAATCAGGCAATTTGGGCGAGTTTTATTTTTGAAACTTCAGAGCGGAAAATCTATATCGGTGGAGATTCTGGATTTGATGATCATTTCGAAAAAATAGGAAATCGTTTTGGTGGCTTTGATTTAGCGATTTTAGAACTTGGACAATACAACGAAGATTGGCGCTACATTCACATGCTACCCGAAGAATTCCTAGTTGCATCAAAAAATCTAAAAGCAAAAAGAATTATTCCCGTGCACAATTCCAAATTCGCCCTGTCTTTGCATGACTGGAAAGAACCTTTGCAAAAAGTTACAGCGCTTAATGAAAGAGAGAATCTGCGTTTTATTACCCCAAAAATCGGCGAAAAAGTGAATTGGGAAAATGAACAAAAGGTCTACGAAAAGTGGTGGGAATCGTACGAGTAAGTATCTATATCGATTAAGTAGATGAAAATCGCAGATTAATTCTATATTTTAGAACCGAAAAAAATTAAACAAAATAATGTACCGATGAGAAAAATACTACAAATTGCGAATGGCTTCTTTTTAGTCTTCACCATTGTCTTTAATTATTTAAGCAACACCGGAATTTTTAATGGAAAAACGATCGCGAATGTTTCAAATCAATATCACAATTTGTTTACACCGGCGGGTTATGCCTTTTCAATTTGGGGGCTTATCTATTTGCTTTTAATCGGATTCGTATTTTATACGGGTAGAAGTTTATTTAATCCATCTAAAAATGAAGCTGATGATTTTGTAGAAAAAATTGGCTGGTGGTTTGTGATTTCGTGTGTCGTGAACTGTGTCTGGATTTTGACGTGGTTATACGGTTTTACGGGTATTTCTGTACTTGTTCTATTAATCACTTTCTTTTCTCTTTTGATGATTTTAATGCAAGCTTTAAAATATAATTCAGGAGCCGCGGAAAAATGGTTTATTAATTTTCCTTTTCAAATTTACGCTGGTTGGGTAAGTGTTGCATTGATTGCAGCAGCGTCGGCATGGCTGACTAAAATAGCGTGGAACGGTTGGGGATTATCTGAAATATCCTGGACTATTATTTTAATAATTATTGCCTTAATCATACATTTGTACATGACTTGGAAAAAAAATGCACCTGTTTTTTCCTTGGTTGCAGTTTGGGCATTGGTTGCGATCGCGATTGCTAATAAAGCAGTAAGCCAACAAATTTATTTAATGGCACTCGTTGCTGCCGGAATTTTATTCGTCAGCAGTTTTATTAAAATATTTTTTAAAAAATCGAATGCATAATTATTCGAAAATTGCTTTAATATTGTTGAATTGAAGCCCAATTTCCCACTCCACAATTTTTCTTAAATTTACGATCACTAAAAATAAAGAATGAAAAACGCATATATCATCGATGGAACCCGCTCTGCCATCGGGAATTTTAAAGGAAGTTTGGCACCGGTCAGAACTGATGATTTAATGGCTTCGGTATTGAAAAGTTTAATTAAAAAAAATCCTGGATTACCACTAGATAAAATTGACGATGTCATTATCGGTTGCGCCAATCAAGCGGGAGAAGACAATCGAAATATTGCAAGAATGGCTTTGCTGTTAGCTGGAATTCCCATTAATGTTCCCGGAGAAACCGTAAACAGATTGTGTGCCTCAGGAATGAGTTCTATTGTTCAGGCGATGCGAGCTATAAAATCAGATGAGGGAGATTTATTTATTGCGGGCGGCGTTGAAGGAATGTCGAGAGCGCCTTATGTTTTATCAAAATCAGCATCCGCATTTGGGACAGATTCTAAAATGTTCGATTCCAGTTTTGGGTGGCGTTTCATCAATCCAGAAATGGAAAAAACCTATGGAATTGATGCCATGGGAAAAACAGCGGAGAATCTCGCGGAAATGTATCATATTACACGTGAAGAACAGGATGATTTTGCTTTGAACTCTCAAATGAAAGCTGCAAAAGCCCAGGAAAACGGTCGGTTGGGAGAAGAAATTTCTGAAATTGTCATTCCGCAACGAAAAGGAGATGCAATTATAATCAATAAAGATGAATTTATAAAACCCAATTCAACTTTAGAAGTTTTAGGCAAACTTAGACCTGCTTTTGTAAAAGAAAATGGCAGCGTCACCGCCGGAAACGCCTCCGGATTAAATGACGGTGCAGCGGCTGTAATCATGGCGTCGGATGAGGCGGTAAAAAAGTATGGATTGAAACCTTTGGCGAAAATTGTTTGTTCTGCTGTTGTGGGTGTGGAACCCAAAATCATGGGAATTGGTCCCGTTGACGCCACAAAATTAGCCTTAAAAAGAGCGGGTTTAACATTGGATCAGATTGATATTATCGAATTAAATGAAGCTTTCGCCGCACAAAGTATTGCAGTACTAAAAGAACTTGGACTGAAAAACGACGATCCTCGCGTAAATGTGAATGGTGGCGCGATCGCATTAGGTCATCCACTTGGGATGAGCGGAACCAGAATTACGTATTCTGCTGCTTTGGAACTCAGCAAAACTGGAAAAAGATATGCCTTGGCAACAATGTGTATTGGTGTCGGACAAGGTTACGCCGTAATTTTGGAGAATGTGAATTTGTAAATTTACTTTATAACTAAATTAGCAAGAGCCGAAATAATTTTCGGCTCTTATACATAGGTTTTCTTCTAAAATATTTCGCGATTTATAAAGAAAAAATGAATCTTTATTTTAGCCCCGATTGAAACGGCATCCCTCGACTGGTCGGGGATAAAGTGGAAAGCGGGTTTGATCTTCGAACTGTGCGAAAATCTTCAAGCTCCTAAAAATTAATGTGGTTGAACTTTAGTAGGATCATCATAATTCACCATCCAGAGAATACCAAACTTATCGGTCCACATCCCAAAATAAGCGCCCCAGAAGGTTTCCTCTAGAGGCATTGTGACCGTTCCTTCTGCAGAAAGTCCGTTAAAAATATGGTCTGCTTCTTCTTTCGAAGTGGTATTAACCGACAATGATACATTGTTCCCAATTTGGTGATCGTGAATACCGGGCATGGTGTCGCTGCCCATTAAAATAGTTTCATCGGAAATAGGAAGCGAAATGTGCATGATTCGATTTTTTAATTCCTCAGGCAAAGGGGGCATTCCTTCCGGCGCGGGCATTTCGCCAAACCGACCAACCATAGGAAATTCACCGCCAAATACAGATTTATAGAAATTGAATGCTTCTTCGCAAGTACCGTCAAACGTAAGATAAGGATGAATAGAAGCCATAATTATTTTATTTTTCGAGATTAATTTGAAACTTGATTGCTCCAGCGCGTTGGAAAATTTAATGTTCCATCGTAACTTTTCCACGTACCGAAAAATTCTATAAATTGTCTCTCGATTTTTTCGGTCTTTTTATTCCACATAAAAGTATAGACAAATTTCCCTGCGAAAATTCCGGAATGTTTTCCCTTATTTTCCTCTGCAAATTCGTATTCGCCAAAAACACTGTTTCTCTTTTTGCCCGCTTTATAATTTATGATTTTAAGTTTGCCTTCAAACTTGCTGCTGTTGTTTTCCACGATTGAAAAGCCCGCGAGATAATACTCCTGATCTTTCAACTTATCCTGCTCAGAAATATTTATTTTCAGTTTAAGCGGTGTTTTTTCTGCGCCGATCGTTCCTGTATAAGGTTGTGAATTGTTCATCCAAACGCTGGAAATATTCGGCATTTGCGCGAAAGTAAAAGTGCTGATCACCAAAAATAAAAGAGTTAATTGTTTCATGATTTGTGTTTTTCTAAAAAAATTTAAGTCGGTAAATAACAATAAAAGTAAGCACTTATTTTTTCAAACATAAAATCACAAAGCATACTTTAAAAAATTATTAATAGAAGTTCACAAAATGAAAATCTATAGATTTTCAAAGGTTTTGTGTTCTTTTAGGAAGCATGATTTTAAACTTATCTTCAACTTAACTTTGTGACTTTGTGGTTTTACATTTGTGATATTAGTTCTGCCTAAACGCCAAATTGATCCAGATGATGATTCAAATGTTTCGCGAACATGTTATTCCATTCCTGGGCTTTCAGTTTTCCGAAAGAAAAAGATTCTTTACCGTCGAAAGCCTCTCTACCTAACTGTTGTGTTTTCTGAATAAAGCCAATGAGACGCTTTTTTTCCAGAATAAAATCCTGACGTTCTTTAATTAAAAATTGCGGTGAAGTCGGCGAATTTTTAGAATAAGCTTTTTCCCCCACAACCTTCGGTTTTACAAATTTTTTCAATATAAATTTTGCAAGACCGCCCGGAGATTTATGTTTTTGAGGTTCATAAACCATCTCATAAGTAACATTGCAGTGCGCCAACATCTGATCTACAGACATTTTTCCCCAAAGCGGTACCGCAAAAGGAGTAAGATTGTTGATTCTGTCGATGTAAATTTGTGATTCTTTGGCGTTGAAAACGTCTTGCATAATTTAAATTTAGATTAACAAAAATATAATTATTTACGCAGATTATTATATTTTAAATTTCACTTCTGATTCTACTTAATGTTTCCTGGGAAATCCCAAGGTAAGTGGCAATCATTCCCAAAGGTGCTCTCAAAATTATATTCGGATTTTCCTCCAAAAGTTGAACGTACTTTTCTTTCGCAGTCATGTGTTGCAAAGAGTTGACCCGTTTAGACATTTGGGTCATTAAATTCCCCAAAAGAAACCGACTGAAATTTGCAGAGGTCAAAGAAACGGAACATAATTCTTCGAGTTTCTTATAATCACAAAAAGTGATGGTGCTTTCTTCTAAAGTTTCGATATTATAAATGGTGGGAACGTTTGCGAAAATGGTATCAATGCTACCAAAAGATTTTCCTTCAGAATAAAAGTTGGTGGTAATGTCTCTTCCTTTTTCAAAATAATACGTTCTTGCCAAACCTTCTTCCATGTAATAGACGTTTCGGTTGTAGGTATTTTGATGGCTTAATAATTCGCCTTTTGCGAAAGTTTTGGTTTGGGTTTCGTTCCGAAAGAAATCTTCGGTAACAGCGTCTACTTTTATATATTTTGAAATTTGATCGAGAAGTTTCACGTAATGGAGTTTCCACAAAAATAATGAAAAGAATCTGGTAAATACGGAGAGATTTCCTATTTAAAATTACAGGTGAAAGAAGTGAAATCTGCAGCCCGACTTGAGTAGAGCTCTTTTTGTGGAACGAAGTGAAACAAAAAAGCGGGAACGGAGGGCGGAAATCGCTGCCATAAAACAATATAAAAATAAAAAAGATTCAGCTTTGCCAATTGTCTGCCAAAAAAAAACGTCCGAACCGAAGTCCAGACGTTCTCAACAAACAAACAGTATGAAAACTGTTATTTTTTAATTCAGAAAATTTTCATCGTCGATGATTAAATTCGGATTTTCTTGGCTAGGAATTTCCTCCTCGTAATCTTCTGAAATATTATATTTTTTGAATAGGAAATGGATTTTAATTTTCAAAGCGATCCAGCCGATAATGAAATAAACCCAACCTAAAATCAGCAAGTGAACCAGATATTTTTTAGTCAAAATTGCAGATCCGTTTTGAACAACCATAATCTTCAGCGCTTCTAAATAAGGCGTTAAAGGAATAATCGCAGTGAAATTTTTGATAAATTCCGGCATAGCGTAAGTCGGCCATGTAAATCCACTGATGATAAATGCAGGCGACGCAATAACCATTAAATACTGAGTTGCTTTCAGCGCATCAGGAATTACGATACTGACCAAAACGCCGAGATTGGTTGCTGCGACGACAAAAACTGCGGTGATTAGGAAGAAATTCCAGACATTATCTGGGACGGGAATTTTGAAATAGAGACTGCACAGATAGAAGAAAAGAATATTGAAATTCGCAAAAACCCAGATTGGAAGACATTTTATCGCCATCACGGCAACTGCATATTTTTCCTTGCCTGCAAAATCTTTAATGAAGGATTCTCTTTTAAATTCTTCGGAAAATGAAACAGCCATCGCGAGTAAAATCACCTGCTGTAAAACGACCGCCATCATTGCGGGCCACATAAAAACTAGGTAATTGCTGGTCGTGTTGAAGAGCGTAATATAATTAGCTTTGAAAGGTTCGAACTGGGTTTTCGCCAAATCTGCGTTCATTCCTTTTTTTTGCAATGCTTTTATTTCTGCTCCGGCCGAAAAAGTTCCCAGGGTTTGTTGAATGGCTTTGGTGGCGAAATTCGCGGTTAACACGTTGGAAGTGTTCACATAAACATTCACTTCCGGATATTTCTTCTGCAGCATCATGGCTTCGAAACGTTCGGGAATGATGATTACCGCGGCGGCTTCCGTTTTTATGGTTTCATCTTTCAGGTTTGCCGGTTCGTTGATGTAACTCAGCACTTTTATCGCTTTGCTGTCCTGAAGCATTTCCAAAAGTTGGTCTGACAAAGGCGTGTTGTCGTGATTCACCACGATCACTGGAATGTTTTCTACTTTCCCGGATTGATACGTAAATCCGATTAATAATGCATAGAAAACCGGCGCTAAAAAGAAAACCGAGATCAAGGTCTTGTTCGTTAAGAACAGGCGGAATTCCCTTTTTAATAAATATTTAATTTGTTTCATTTTGTGACTTTTAATTAAACGATTACTTTAAAGTCACATTAGAATTTACCAAAATATCTTTCGCTGCCTTCTGATTTTCCGGTACTACTTTGATTTCGTAAATCGCTTCTTCCGGTTCGTAATCAGGGAAAGCGGTCGTAATATCTGCATATTTTGCCAGTTGTTTGATGGCGACAATTTTTCCGGTAAATTCTTTTTTGTTGTAGTTCACCAACATTTTGACGGTCATCCCTTTTTGATATTTCGAAATTTTACTTTCGGGAATCGTAAATCGGAAATAAGAAGTTTCCGGAATATAACCTGTAAAAAGCGGATAACCGGCAGTCGCCAATTCTCCTTTGTTCAACGCGATGGTTTCAATTTCCATGTCATTTGTAGCGATGATGTATTTTTCAGAATTCGCAATATTTGCTTCCTGCAATGCACCGGCTGCCTGATTTGCTTGTCCTTGCGCCATTTCAATTTTTTCGTAGCGCGTTCCGGACTGTACATCATGAAGTTCAGCATTTACCGCGTCCAATTGCGCTTTTGCACCTTGGTATTTTGCAAAATATTCGTCGTAATTTTGGGGCGAAAGCAAACTGTCATCATACATGTTTTTTGCTCTGTTGAAAGATTTTTGAGCATATTGAAACTGCTCTTGTAAACCTTTTTGTTTGGCTTTTAACTGACGAAGTTGATCGATGGTTGCACCATTTTTCGCCATTTGAACTTGCGCTCTGGCTGCAGAAGTTGCTCCTTTTGCCTGTGCAATTTTCGCGGAAACTTCCGGAACATCTAAAACTGCAAGCGTATCACCAACTTTCACAGTTTGTCCTTCTTCCACTTTAATGGTGAGAATTCTTCCGGTTAATTTTGGTGCGAATGAAACAATTTCCTTTTTCGTTTTGCCTACAATTTCTCTTTCAGGTTTTGATTCTTTACAGCCCGAAAGTGCGAGAACACTTGCCAAAGCCAAAGAAGTTAATACAGTATTTTTCATGTCTATTGTTTGTTTGTTGTTGTAATTTTGAAGAAATATCCTTCCGTCTTTTATCTAAAAGTCTATTATCTTTTATCTTTAAGTCTATCCTCTTTAATTTAAAGTTTTTCGATCTGTAGATTCTGCGTGGATTTCATAAGTTCGATGGCGCTTCTTCTTTGATTAAAAATAGCGTTCTGATATTCCAGTTCTGCATTTTGTAAATCATTTTCGGCTTCAATTAAAGCGGCGGAAGTTTTGGTTCCATATCGGAATTCTTTTTCCACTTGCTCTAAACCTTGTTTTGCAATTTCGCGGGATTTCTCTTTTAATTTGATTTGAGAAGTCGCAATAGTGTAATTCGTTTGATTGTTGGCTAAATTCAGATTCAGTTTTTTAGAAGCATCGCGCTTTTTATTTTCTAAAATCTCTTTTTCAATTTTGGCTTTTTCAACCAAATGCTTTCCTTCATTACCATCAAAAACATCCCATTTAAAACCAACTCCAGCTTGAACCAAAGGCAACACATTTAAATTCGAGGGATTAAAATCCAGTTTCTTCCCAGAGTTGGGTAACAATTCTTTTGACGTTGAAATGTTCCCATTAAACAACCCAATATAACTTACGGACGTTTGCGCCTGAACTTTCGGAATCCACCATCTTTCCTCGGCTTTAATTTTATAATCGGTGGCTTTGATGCCGTGATCCAAGGCTTGAATCTCTACTCTATTCTCAATATTCTGATCAAGAACTTCATAAGAAATAGTTTGCAATTGTGGCTGAATTAAAGCAATTCTGTCTCTTTCGATTCCGGTTAAAATTTCGATCTGGGTAATCAGCAATTCTTTTTTTCCTTCGTACTCTACTAATTTCGAATCCAAAGTTGCTTGCGCCAATTCAATTTTTTTGTGGTCATAAGGAGTTATTAATCCGTAACCTAATGCTTTATCAGCCGTTTTTTTGTTAATATCTAAACGTTTTTTTGCTTCATCTAAAACTTTCTTCGATTCCTGAACCAAGGCCATTTGATCGTATGCTTTAGAAATTTCGGTAATGATTTCATCCCGGCTTTTCTGCATCAATAAATTTTCAGAAATATTTTTTTCTCTGTTGGCTTTTTTCAGATATTTCACTTTTCCACCAGAATAGAGCAAAACACTCGCTTCGGCTTTTGCCATGGTTGAAATCCCGGAAATATTCAGATTATTTGAAAGTTGACCTTCTGGAATTACAGCGCCCGGAAAAATGGGTGGAAGTGCGGGAAGATTAATTTCCGGCGAATTAAGACGCGCAGAAGTGTAGAGATAACCAGCTTTACCAGTCACTTCAACTTTAGGAAGAAAAATATCTTTCAGTTTTTGATCATCGAGTTGGGTATATTTATTTTCGAGCGTTTGTTGAGTCAATGTTCCATCGTTGACTAGCGCGCTATCGATCAGTTCCTGTAAAGTTGGCGCTTGTTGGGCAGAAAAAACCAGCGGAAAAAAGACCAGCAATCTGGCCAAATTATTTTTAAGTGTTTTCATATTCGTTTTCTGTTTGTTTGTGGGTACAAAGTTGCGAAGAGTGGGGATCAATTCCTTTGACATTTGTCAAAAAGCGCATTATACGCTGAAATTTATCTGAAAATAATTGTCGTATCATTTCCATGGATTTCATCCACGGTTATTTTTGTTGAATCCTTTGGATTCATTGAATAGTTATTCAGTATTGAAAAAAGCAGTGTGATCATACTGATGGAAACGAAAAAATCCGCTTCAAAATTGAAACGGATTTCTTAAAGTCTATGACAAAGTTTATTAAGATTCTTCCTTCGTCAGAATGACAAAAGGTATGCGTTTCAAGATTTTATCTGTGAAAATCTGTGCGCCAAAAATGCACACAGATACCACAGATTTTCACAGATAATCTTTGTTTTCAAAGTTTGACAAAGATTTTAAACTTTCACTACGAGGAATCTGCGATTTGTCAAAGTAGATTATTCGGTAATCGTAACTTTCGTGCCTTTTGTATGCGCATTCATTTGCGGTGCATAATAATTCTGCAAAGTCGTAATTCCATTACTGAAGATTCCCGACGCATTACAAATATAGTCGTACTCGAAAACGTATTTTCCTTTCGGCATATATTCGATATAGAAATTCGTGGAAGCATCTTTTGTACTTTGATAATAACCAAAACCGTTTTTCCATTCGTAACCGGAAATGACATTTAAAGGTTCAAATCCTGCCGCTCTCATGTCTTTCAAGTGAATGAATTCCATATTTCGGTCAGTGTTCAAAATCATTCTTACGGTGACTTTATCACCAACTTTTAATGGAGAATTTTCTGCAATTTTTACCAATTCTTCGCCATTGACCGTTTTCACTTTCTTGTACAATTCTTTGGTGATGGAAAGGTAAGATTCGGAAGATTTTATTTTATCCAGATCCTCATAATATTGCCAGAATAAACCACCTTGCACAATTCCAGGACCAGGTTTTGTCACGGTAACTGTTCCTAACTTTTTGTCGATATTTTCTCCTTCTAAAGTAGATTTGACATAACCAGTCGCTTTTGTATCAGAATTTATCAATTCTTTTCCTCCCCAAATTATCGTGGCTTTATCGCTTTCAGAACTTGTCCAGGATTTACCAGAATTCAAAATCGTGAAAATAACTTCTGCCGTTCCGCGCGAACTTCCCCAAGAGTTGACTTCTTTCTGCGTAATTAACCAAATTTTCATTTCCTCAATGAAAGTTTCATCCGTCGGCGTCAACTTATTAAACGCTTCCAACGCTCCGGCGTGATTTACGGTTTTGGAATTATACCATCCCCAATCATTCAGGTTTTGTTTCCAATAAATTCCCTGAGTTTCAGATTCGGTTGAAGTTTCTTTTAAATAAGTCAACAATTTTTTAGAAACTGCTGGAAGTTTATAATCATTGAAAAGTAAAGCCGCACGATGCAAACCGAAGAACGTAAAATCAGTGATTTTCGCAGTTGGCGCTTTTTTAATAACCAAAGTTTTCAATTGCGCTCCTTTTCCTTTTAACGGAAAGTCTTTTTCCCAGTAATTTCGAGTGTCGAGATAGTCCAGAACATAATTATTCCAAACATCACTTCGACCAGGCTCAGCGACCGGAATTTTAAAGTATCGCGAAATTTCGGAATCTACATAATTAATGAGTTTTGCAACCATTTCTTTTTGATCAGAACTTTGATAATCCCCCGTATTTCCTTTCAGCCATTGATTGATTTTACCTAAGTTTTTCAAGATGTAGAGCGAGTTGTAATAAGAACTCGGATAACCTTGATACCAGGAAAATCCACCATCTGGATTTTGCAATTTCTGTAATTCGCTCCAATCTTCATTGATGGAATTTCGCATATTATTTGCATCAAATAACCTGGCGAGTTTTTCCATTTGTTCGGTTTCATTTTTCGATTCTAAAACCCATGGAGTTTCTTCCAACAACAATTGCTTCAGTTCCTGATTTTTCTCCAAGTTAGAAACCAATAAACCTTTGCTTTGATATTCTTCAAACACCGTTTTTAATTTCGGATTCGCTTTAAAAATTTCGGAAGCCAAAACATCAGCAAACCATTTATTGAAGACGACATCCGCAGAATTGTTCGTGTCATTTTTTAAACTTGGCAAAGCGAACATAATTTCCCAAATCGGATTCGTCGTTAACTCCAAAGTATTGGAAAAATTAGTTGCGGTAGTCGAAGTATTTTTGGCTAAATTTTCTAAAGTAAAAGTTTTGGTTTGTCCTTCTTTCACAAAAATTGGAACGGCATCCGTAACCAACATTCTATTTGGTAAAACGGCGATTGCTTTTTGTTCACCATCAGAAAAATTCCCCGCTTTGGCGACAACTTTAATAACCATGGAAGAAACATCATTTGGAACTTTCACTTTCCAGGTCACGACTTCATTACCGTTTTCCTTTAATTCGAAGGATTTTTGAGTTTCATTTAAATTGAATTTACTGGAAATGTCTTCATTTGAAAAAGCATCTAATATTTGCAGTTGCGCAGTTCCACTCAATTTTTTATCGACCAAACTTGAAAGTTTTGACTGCAAATTCAATTCGTCACCTTCACGTAAAAAGCGTGGATAATTTGGAGTTACAGAAAACTCTTTTTGCGTAATCACTGATTCTTCTAAAGTTGCAGAACGTGCATCTTTTGTATGTGCCAAAAACATCAATTTCCATTGTGTTAATGCTTCTGGAGAAGTAAATTCAAAAGTGACATTTCCGTCTTTGTCTGTCATTAAATTCGGATAGAAAAAGGCGGTTTCGTTCAGGTTTTGACGAACTGGAATTTTATCTAGATTTCCTTTAACATCTTTAATTTCTTGAGTTTTAGCAGAATCAGTTGCATAACCAAGACTCATTTTTTCTCTTTTGACACCTAAAGCAGTTATTACAACACCTTCAATATCTTGTGAAGTACTTTTCATTTCCTTTGCAGATGCCATTGGCGAAGAAACAGCATCGTACATTTCATTACCGTAAATTCCGCTATTAAACCAATTGAAATCTGGAATATTTACATTTTTTTGATTGAAATAAGGAACTCTTTTGCTGAAACTTTTTTGCGTCAAATTCTCATTGATTCCATAAGAAGTCATCCTGAAATATTTCTGATACATTTCTTGCCAAGAATAAGTATTGCTCGCAAACTGATCCAAAGATTTATCATACATATTTGCCAAAACTTCAGCGTTGACTTTCTCTGAACTTGCACTGAGCCCCGTCGAAGTGTCACCGAGAACTTTAACCGTCCACTTTTCTTTTTGTCCAGGCTGCAATTTATCGCGGAAGGTTACGGTTTCAATTCGCAAAGGTTTTTTGTCGGAAGCAATATTTAGATTTACAGATTCGGTTTTCACATCATTAAAAGCAACCAACTGAAACTGAACATTGATTTGATCAATACTTTCATCTTTTGGAAAAGCAACTACATATTCTAACAGTCCATTTTTAAATTTCTTCTGTTCGGTTGAAGTCTCGCCATTTCCGTTTTGAACATACACATTTACCAAAGCATCTGGAATTGCGGAATAAACAAAGATTTTCGCTTTTTCAGTTCGCTTGAACTCTGCTTTTGGTTGGATGACTTTTAAATAAGGTTTTTGGGAATCTGTCAGAAATCGTTTATCGAAAACTTGGAAAGTTTTTTCTGTTTTAATCGTATCTTTTCCTTCGATGTTATAGAGTTCGAGTTTGTAATTTCCAGCTTTTAAAGAACCAAGATTCAAGATATTAGAATCAAGATTTTCTTTGCCTTTATCTTGATTCTCGGTTCTAGGTTCTTGAGTTTTTTCAATTACAACTTTCTCCACTTTCCATTCTTTCTCTTCTTTGGAGAAATAATCGTGCGGGAATTTTTGGATGAATTCTGGTTTTGAAAACTTCGGCAAATCCTGAATTTGATTTTCAAAATTAGTCCGGAAAACTCTCTCTTTCGGATGAAGTTTAGAGAGTTTTACCTGATACGATTTCTTTAAATTTTGATCATTGTAATTTTTAGTTTCAACTTTAAATTTCACACTTTCATCTGTGAAAAAATTAAGGTCGCTGAGCGGAGTCGAAGCGTTAATGTAATGTGAAACAGACGCAACTTTTAAATTTTCTGTAGAAGATTGTGTTTCTCCATTAATATCCGTCACAGAAGCAGTAATTTCATAATTATCAACCTGAATTCCGTCTAAAGTTTCATCTTTTTTTAGATCGATTTTAATTACAAATTCTCCTTTCTCATTGGTTTTTACTTCGCCAAGAATAGAATTTTGATTATCATTTCCACGTGGATACCACCAGAAATATCTCCAGCGAATGTTCTGTTTTTTAATCTCATAATTTACGGTTGCATTGCTTAAAGCAACGCCGGAAAACATCATCGCTTTTCCTTTCAGTTCGATGGTTTGCCCATATTTATATTCTTCTTTAATGGGTTCAAAAGTGACTTCAAACTTCGGACGTTTGTATTCCTCAACTTTAAAAGATTTGTATGCTGTATCGTTTAAATCATCAGAATCTACTTCCAACGAAAATTCACCATTGAGTTTTTCATTAGGCAAAGTAAAACTTCCATGGTAAGAACCGAATTCATTGGTTGTAAAATTTTGAGTAGAAATTTCTTCCCCATTGGCATCGTTTAGCGTTATTTCTTGTTTAACACCGATTGCAACGGATTCTTTGTCCATTATCAATTTTGTATTAATGACTTTGAAATAAACAATCTGTCCAGGTCGATAAATTCCACGATCGATAAATATCTGCGCAAGATTTTGCTCTTCTACTTTTTTCGGTTCTTTATAATATTGATTGCCATAAACCTGCATCAAATTATAATCATTTGTCGAAGGTTGTTGAACCAGATAATATCGATAATACTGATTGTCTTTAGATACAGGAAATTTGAAAATCGCAGATTGGTCGGTTTTCGCCGTAAGAACATTTGCTTTTTGACCGTTCGTAAATTCAAATATTTTCAGATTTTCCTGAGAGACTGATTTCCCATTTTCGCGATTGACGAGTTGTAATTGGTCAGCGATCAGTTTACGTTCATCTTTTTTGTTATAGATGATTCTGGAATTTGTAGCGATGAAATAAAAATTTTCCTGAATTGAATTTTCAACCACATATTCCACAAGATAAATTCCGGATGGAAGTGGTTTTATCTCTAAAGAAGTTTTATGATTTTTATAATCTTTTAAATCCTGTAAATCGAAACTTTCTTTTTTCACCAAAGTTTTTTTAACAGCAGCAAATCGATCTTTCTCATATTGATTGGCAACATATTTCAGAAAATTCTGCTGATCGTCATTAACTTCGTAAATATTCAAAGAAAACTTAGAAACATTCTTTGCGTCCGCAACCAAATGAATCGGCAAATTTGCTTGCGTATGCGTTTCGTAATGAATGGTTAAGTTCGGTTGAAGAATACTATTTTCCCGATTAAGAATATTGCTTATAAATTTAGATTTTGCATATTGCTCTTTCGTATTTTTAATCAAAGCAAGCGCTTCAGTATATTTCTGGTCAGCCGTTAACAGATCAACTATTTCAGCAATAATTAATACTTTATAATCTCCTTCTGTGGAAGATTTTACCAAATTTTGAAGTTGTTGAGTTTTATTTTTACAATTGATAAATGCGCAGTCATCATTTAATTTTTGATGTTGAAAATAGAGTTTTGAATTTCCAGCGTTTTTCTGAATTAATTCCGAAAATAGATTTGAAATTTTTAGTTGATTAACTTTCAGTTCATTCGGCGTGAAGAGTTGTGAATTATTATAGAACTTGATTTCGTTCATCGCATTCCAGTCAAACAAAGTTGGAAAGTATTCTAAATCTTCGGTCCGCTCAAAAATCCCTTTATATTTGGACATCGCAATTTTTTGCAACTCGATTTTATTCGCTTCCAATTTAATGAAATGCTGCGTGAGATAATTTTTAAAATCGAGTTTCGACCACGTTTCGATTTGGGCAAAATCCTGATTGTTAAAATTCGTTCTTTGATTAATTTGCCATTGGTTTTGATTGTAATAGTCACTAAAAAACTCCCCTAATAAAACTTCGTACAATAACTTATCGTCACCTTTCAATTTCTGATCTAAACCCTTCAATTTTGTGAAGAACTGGCTCGAAGTATCATTTTGAGTATCGTCTTTGGTTTGATTGACAATACTGAATTCGGCTTTCAAAGAACGGATGAGTTGCACGGCGTTGTCTTCTTTCATTGCTTGATTTTGAATGTCTAAAATTAAGGGAAGATTAGATTTATACTTTCCTGTTTTGTAATTTCCAGCAATTATTTTCCATTGATCGTCATACTTTTTCTGAGCAGTAAGAACCGAAAAGGAAAACAAAAAAAACAGGATTGCATATAGTTGATATTTCATAAATTTATTTTTAACTAGGAAGAGATGATTTATTTCCTTTGATGGAATTATAACTGAAAAGTTGGTTCTGATTCGGAGTTGTTGGTATTTTCGTCGGTGCTAAACAAACTAAAAAATACATTAATTACTTATTTTTCATAGATTTGTTTTCCGCAGAAAACGTCGCAGGTTTCCGAATATGAACAGCTTAAATTTACTAAAAAAATACCTTATTGACAGTCAAATTTTTGTCTCGCTCATGGGAACTTTTTTTGCTGCCTTTTTTATGTTAGAACAGAACATCATCAAAGCACCGACGATCGCACTTATTTTTATTACTTTTTTTAGTGGTTATCTCTACACAAAATATCAAAATACCGGAAAACTTTTTTATAAAATCCTAGCATTTAACGTGGTTTGTGGGATTGTTTCAGCCATATTAATTTTATATAATCACAATGAAAACCGATTGGTAAAATGGTTTATTATCGTGGTGTTGGGTCTTTTATACGACAGTACTTTTCTAAAGTTTTTTGTCAGAAAAATTCCACTTTTTAAAATATTTTATGTGGGTTTAACCTGGGCACTCATCAATTCATGGCTGATTTTACCAGAATTTAACTCGGAAATTTTTTGGATCAGCTGGCTCTTCATCACTGCTTTGGTTTTACCCTTTGATATTCGCGATATGGACTCGGATACTATAGTGACTTTTCCCAGATTAATTGGCGTACAGAATACAAAATATTTTGCTTACCTATTGGTGTTTTTAAGCTTAATTATCGCCATTTTTTACTTGGAAGCAATGTACAGTTTTGCTTTTTTAATCACTTCTATCTGTACATTTTTGCTCATTTATTATTCCGAAAAAACAAACAAAGATTCCTACTATTCTTTCTGGATAGAAAGTTGTTCGGGACTGCCGTTTTTAATTATCATTTTAATGAAGTATTTTTGACAAATGATCATCCGTAAACTTTCGTTAATCAATTTCAAAAATCACCCAGAGCAACATTTCGAGTTTTCCGCCCAGATCAATTGCTTCGTGGGCAATAATGGCGTGGGAAAAACAAATATTCTAGATGCACTTCACTATCTCTCGGTCGCAAAAAGTTTTTTAGGAAATACCGATTTGAATAACATTAAAACAAATGAAGATTTCTTTGCAATTGAAGGAGAAATTTTCGATGATGAAAAAGATATAATCATTAAAATTCAGCAACCAAAAGACGCAAAAAAATTAGTAAAGAAAAATGACAAATCTTATAACCGTATTGCTGACCATATCGGATTTCTGCCCAGCGTTATCATTTCTCCCTACGACTCAAATTTAATTTCAGATGCGGGCGAAAGTCGCCGCAAGTTTCTGGACTCCATGATTTCGCAAACTGATTCTGATTATCTTTTCAATTTAATTCAATATCAAAAAACGGTACAGCAGCGAAATGCACTCTTGAAAAATTTTGCTAAAAACAGATATTTCGATAGTGAAAGTCTGGAAATTTACGACGAACCCTTAACCAAATTTGGAACACGTATTTTTGAGAAAAGAAGACATTTTACAAATTTGATGATTCCTTTTATTCAAAATTATTACCGTATAATTTCTCACGATAATGAAGAGGTTTCAGTTCAATATAAATCGGACCTTTTGGATACGAACTTCTCGAACCTGCTTGCCCAGAATTTGGAAAAAGACCGCGTTTTAACTTATACTTCAAAAGGAATTCACAAAGACGATCTGGCCTTTGAGATGAACGGTTCTGCTATGCGTAAAACAGCAAGCCAAGGACAACAGAAATCATTTTTGATCGCCTTGAAACTTTCACAAATGAACAGAATAAAAGAACTAACGGGAAAGACACCCATTCTTTTATTGGATGATATTTTCGATAAACTTGATGATTCTCGCGTTACGCAATTAATAGAATTGGTTAATCAGGAACATTTTGGGCAAATCTTTATTACGGATACCAGTAAAGAAAGGACTGAAAATGTGGTGAAAAGGATTAATGAAGAAAATAAAATTTTTGAAATTTTATGAAAAAGAAGAAACGTGAATATCAATCTTCCGAACTTGTAAAATCTTTTGCCAGACTCTACGGCTTTGAAGATAAATTATTAGCTTTCGAAGTGAAGGATTTACTGCATGAATACTTGAACGACGATCTTTTTAATGAAATTGAATCCGTTAATCTAAACCGTAAAATCCTCGAAATTCGTGTAAAATCTCCTTTGCTTAAAAATGATTTTCGTCTGCGCAAAACTTTTTATCTCACCAAATTTCAGGAGAAATTTGGTGCTGAACATTTTAGCGATCTTCTGGTTTTGTAACCACGGTATTTTCAACCATCTCTTTGGCACTGCCATCTAAACGAGAACGAATCGGCAGGAAAAAACGCAGTGGATTCTTCATAAAATACCGGAAAATTTCCCGATAAATTTCTTTCAGTTCTCCAAAGTTTACCTGACGCGATCTAAATGCTAAAATTGTTGATAGCCCGAAACTTACTGCAAAGTTGAAAAAACCGATTAGAAAAACGGTAACAAATGAAATCCAGAAAGTTGCGCTGCTTACAGAAAAATCGGCGCCGTAAAGACCCAAGGCAAAATTTCCGGAAGCAAAAGTAATGTGCCGAATATCCAGATCGAGTCCCAGAAATAGACCGATCGGACCGGTTGCACCCAGAAATATTCCGAACCAAAAATTAGATATAATTCCTGCCCAGTTTTTCGCGTAATATTCTGATAGTCCTTTTGCTGAAGATTTCCCCAGAAAGTAGTTCAGAAAAGGATTTTTCTCGATCCGTTTTGGAATGTGATAAAAAACGGAACTGTTGCCAATATTACCAGAAATAATTCCTGACAGGAAAAGAAAAAAACCGGCAATACAAGCGTGTAAAATAGCTTTCGATTGAATTGGATCTAAATCACGAAGCAATGTCGCAGATTTATCAATGGCAAAATTCTGCTTAAAAAAAACATCCATTCCGTAAATAATGGCGAGCGCTATAGGAAAAGCCAACAAAACATTACCCATAAAAGCGATAAACTGCGTGCGGAAAAGCTTTGAAACCAAATGTGCGAAATCCACATAATTCTTACGGGTGTTCTGACCTTCAGAAAGCACCTTTGCCATTGTGGCAGCAGTCATTGCAGGTTGTTTGGTTGCTAAAGTATATTTCATCAGATAAATCATAATGAAACCCATGGCGTAATTGAATGAATATAAAAAAGCATGTGAAAAATCGCTGCCGGGAATATAGCTGTACAACAACTTTAAAACGCAAAGTGCCCCTACAATTACGCCACCACCACTTGCCTTCCAAAACATTTTCATGTAATCTTTGCCTGTGGAAGCAATATAATGCGTGCCCGTTTCTGCGGTGTGATTGGTAATTAAATGAGATTTTAAAGTCGTGCTGTCGAGGAAAAGTTCGCGCAAATTATTCTTGTGCGATTTGTATTCTAAAATTTTAAAAATGAGTTTTTTAGAATTGTGTATGACATCTTCATCCTTATCAAAAACCATCACCGATAAAATATCTGACATCCGCTGAAGTTGCTGACGAATCTTTAATAAAGCCTGATTAATTTTACCTGAAATCCCATACTTCGAGGAATTTTTAAATGCCAGGGAAACAAAATCCAGGCATTGTTTCATATAGATTTTGATCTGCTTATAATTAACACTTTTCGAGGTAAGATAAAAGGCCGGATCTTCTTTATAACTTACATTAAGCAAATCAATTTCATTCTGAAGCGCTAAAAATGGGTTATCAAAATTTCGATATTCGGGAGCCATATTCACGACTTGCACGTCGAGCGCATTACCAATAATTCGCCAGGAAAGAATATTCAAAGAAAATAGCAACTCTGTTTTTACACTTTTTTTAAGAATCAGCTGATCAATTTTTAAAATCTTAAAAAGCTCGCTGAAGCTTTCCTGATCTAAACTTTTAAAAAATTCCAGATCGGCTTTTGGGCGCACTGAAATTGTATCTACCAAATACCAGACGGTATCTTCATTTTCTACGCTAGGTAAAAACTTATCCAGCAATCTCTTTTTAAGTTCCGGATAAAAGGCATTTTCAGATAAAATATTGGCTTCGGTAAGGGAAAGGTTAAAGGGTTTTCCTTTAAATAAGCTTTGAATATAATAAGAAAAATTCTCAGTAACATCTTGGTGCTCCCGCAAAAACTGAAGAACTTCCTGGAAATTCACTTTCCGAACACTTCGTAAAATTTCAGTCAGAGGCTCCAAAGATTTCGTTTCATTTTTGAAACTAAAATATTTGATCAGAATTGTACTGAAACCCTCTTTATGTGGAAATGCGAATGCCATAATAGTCCCGCAAAGATAATTTATTTCAGCGTGATATTATTCATCTGACGCATGATCCAATTATGCTTTTTATTAAGATACGCTGAGGGATTTTTTGGGTCATATTTTCTTGGGTTAGGCAAAATAGTGGCAATCCATGCGGCTTCACTTTTTGTCAGATCTTTCGCACTTTTATGGAAATAATAGCGCGAGGCCGATTCTACACCAAATACGCCACGTCCCATCTCGATGGAATTTAGGTATCTTTCTAAAATCACCTCTTTTCCCCAAACCAACTCAATGATAAAAGTATAAACAGCCTCAAACCCTTTTCTAACCCAGCTTCTTCCTTGCCAAAGGAAAATATTTTTTGCGGTTTGCTGAGAAATTGTACTTCCGCCACGTAATTTTTTTCCTTGCTCATTATGTGCCATTGCTTTCTGAATCGCCTTGTAATCAAAACCACTGTGGTCAAAAAAACTTTGATCTTCTGCCGCTATGACTGCTTTTTTTACATTATTTCCCATCTCATCGTAGGATACGTAATCTCTGTTCAGTTTCCCGTATTCCATCAGTCCACCAATTTGGGTCAGCGTAATCGGCGGATTAAAAAATTTTCCCCACACGATGAAGAGAATATTCGCTAAAATTAGAATGTAAATAAGTCTTTTAATTTTCTTCCACATAGTTGGTGCATCATTATTTCGAGGTGCAAAAATAGAAATATTATTTACTTAAGCTCTTTTAAATAAGTCAATTTATAATCAGGCAATAAATCTGCATGAAATATTTTGATATAATCTTTCAACACCAAATCAGCGCGTACTACTCCACTTTCAAAATAATCGTTGGCTTTACCGACCGCCTTCCCGGTAAGGGTATACAGTTTACCCGAATTATAAACGGGAAGTTGGGTGTAATTTGGATTAATCTGAAGCAGTTCTTTCTTCGTTTGGTGATTTCCGATATTTACCCAATATTGAGCATTTTGACCTTTCACAAAAACCTCTTCGAAACTCATTGGGATCGCTTTTGTTTCAGTATTGTCTGCATTAATGTAAGTAGCATTTGCATCTGATATAAATTGAGCGAGATTTGATTGACCACCTGGTAAAAACCATTGATTTCCATACATTTCATTCGCAAGTACAAAAGGCTTATTGGGAGAAGATTTTGCTAAATTTTTAAGAGAATCGTAATTCTTCTGAATCATGTCAACATAAGCAACTGCTTCCTTTTGTTTATTAAAAAATTCCCCAAAAACTACTAAATAGCGGGATTTTTCTACCGGATTTTGTTCCAAATATTCATCCATAAAAATAATTTCGATATCATTTTTCTGAATTAGATCGTACGTATTTTGAAAACTCGCGATATAATTTGTGAAAATAGCATCAGGTTTTAGCGCTATTATTTTTTCAAGGTTGTATTTCTGCTCGTTGCCAACATTTTGAATTTTACCTGCTGTAATAAGTTGATGAATTTTTTCTGAAAACACATATTCCGGACTTGAAATTCCGATGATCGTGTTTTCTAAATCAAGTGCTGTAAAATATCCAACCAAACTCGCATTTAATAAAATGACTTTTTTATAAGGCAGATTTACGTTGGAAATTTTGTAATCAAATTTTCCTGATTTTAAATGAAAATTTTGATCTTCTTTTTTAATTTGAACATTTTTTGAGATGATTTGCCAATCTTGTCGGGAAGTCGGTTTCTCTTTTTTACAGGAAAATAAGAAGAAAAGTATTAAAAATGATAAAAAAAGCTGTTTCATTTTTTGAAAGGAATAAAAAAGTGTTATATTTGCAGACCTAAAAAAAGGCCTCGTGGCGCAACTGAATAGCGCACCTGATTACGGCTCAGGAGGTTACTGGTTTGAATCCAGTCGAGGTCACTAAAAACCTAGCAGTTCGCTAGGTTTTTTATTTTTCTAGAAGTAAAGAAACCCATTCTTCACGCTGAATTTTCTTTTGTAAGGTTAAATTTTGTTGTGTACATACTTCTAAAATATCATCTACGTCGAAGAAGCACAATCCTGAAAGTAAGAGTTGGCCACCACTATTTAAAACTGAAACGTAACTCGGAATATCGGAAATCAAAATGTTTCTATTGATGTTCGCTAAAATGATATCAAAAGTTTCGGAGCCCAAATTCTCAGCAGTTCCTTGCGAGATTTCAAGTTTTACGTTATTTCTTGCTGCGTTTTCAATTGAATTTTCAACAGACCATTCATCAATATCAATTGCAACCGTTCTGCCGGCACCTTGCTGTTTGGCGAAAATAGCTAAAACAGAAGTTCCGCAACCCATATCCAAAACTGTTTTATTTTCGAAATTCATGTCCAGCATTTGCTGTATCATTAAATACGTTGTAGCATGATGACCCGTTCCGAAAGACATTTTAGGTTGAATAATAATCTCGTGTGGCAAGTTTTGATTCGGATGAAATTCTGCACGGATCGAAACCTGCTTTTCAATATTTATAGGTGAAAAATTCTTTTCCCATTCTTCATTCCAGTTGATATTGGGCATTTCTTGAAAAGTATACGAAATGTTGATTTCAGGATTGTGAAGCAGTTGCACTTCTTTCAGGTCTTCTTCTTTAAATAAATCTTTTTGGATGTAACCTAAAATTCCGTCGTATTCTTCAGTAAAACTATCAAAACCGATTTCGATGAGTTCTGCCATTAGAATTTCGTTCCAGGGCTGAAGGGGTTTTATTTTAAAATTAAATTCCAGGTAATTTTGCATGCTTATCTTTTTGCAAAAATAGTGATTTTACGCTGATATTGCGCCCCGGATTGAACGGCATGTTTGAGCTCTTTTTTCTGACGGGGGAAATGCGGCAGCGAAAAAAAGCGAGTAGTGAAAGCCGGAAAAGGCGCCCAAAAAAACTTGTAATTAAAGACTTTCGACGTATTTTAAATTTTCGTTTTACTGTTTATGGAAATGCGACGGAAATGCGTCTTCGGGTTTTTGACGGAAAACATTCAGTAAAATCCATGATTTCAAAAATCCGTAACCGTAAGAAAACATTTGAATATAAGTCGCCATAATGGCCATCGCAGCAATGCTGATATTCCTGGTTTTATACATTGCGTGGAAAAAAATTAAAAAGGTGTAGAGCCCATAAAATCCCAAGATGAGGCCATTTCGGAAGAAAAAATACTGGATAAATCCTAAAACGTAGCCGATCAAAAATAAAGACGGAAAGGCAAAAGATATCTTTACATATTTTGGGTGACGCTGATTCAGGATCGGGCGCGCACAACCGAACTGATACACTTGTTTGGAGAATTTGCCAAAATCTACTCTGCGTTTATGAAATACTCCGATATTATCGAAAAAAGCTGTTGTAAAGCCGTTTTCCCAAAGTTTCATAGAAAGATCGGGATCTTCGCCAATGCGCATTTCGGAAAAACCACCCACTTCTTCAAAGGCGGCTTTTCGAACGCCCATATTAAAACTTCGCGGTTGAAACTTAGTGACTGCGTTTTTATTCCCCCGAATTCCTCCCGTTGTAAAAACGGAAGTCATGGAATAGGAAATCGCTTTTTGCATGAGATTAAAGCCTTTGTGAGCCTTATCAGCACCACCAAAAGCGTCGCATGTAATTTCGGCAAGATTCTTCTTTATATTTTCGATGTAATCCGTTTCGACAATCACGTCGGAATCGACGAAAACAAGCCAATCATTTTTGGCTCTCCGGGCGCCGTAATTTCGGGAAAGACCAGGACCGGAATTTTCTTTTCGGAAATATTCTATGGTTAAACTTTCGTGGAGTAATTCGGCAGTGGGACGCAAATTAAGAATTGAACCGTCATCAACAATAATCACCTCAAACTGTTTATCGGTTTGATGCGATAAGGAATTGAGCAACTCAAAAAGTTCGTCTTTTCGGTTGTAAATGGCGATGATAATAGAGATTGATGCTGTCATATTTAACCATTCAGGTCAAAAATTTTAAAATCTAATTTTGTGGTGTTTGATCTGGCTCGCTGTCTCCTTCCCTACCTTCTAATTTGTGAATTTTCTTCGTTCCTTCATACATCTCGTACTGCATAAAACGACATTCTAATTTTCCGTTGTATAGTTTAATTTTTCTTGAAGGACGCAATCCTACTCTCTTCAAAGAATCTAGATCTGAAGAAATTAACCAAGCCAAGGTATTAGGATAATTTTTCTTGAAAGTATCACCAATTTTACTGTAAAATTCGTCATCATTAATTACAATTCTTTCGTCATACGGCGGATTGAAAACCATCATCAAAGGAAATAAATCTTTTTTAGATTCAAAGAAGTCTTGGTGTTTTACTTCAATCACATCGTCCATTTCTGCGGATTCGATATTTACTCGTGCGGCATGCAGCATGTCTGAATCGATATCGTACCCCACAATTTTTCCGGTAAATTCTCTCACCCGATTAAGGCGAACTTCTTTAATGGTTGTAAATAATTCTGCATCATAATTTAACCAGTTTTGAAAGCCGAATCTTCGTCGGAACGTCTGTGCAGGTAAATCCATTGCAATCATCGCTGCTTCTATCAACAATGTTCCAGAACCACACATCGGATCAAGAAAATTTCCTTTTCCATCCCAACCTGCCAACTGCAACATTCCTGACGCAAGCACCTCATTTAAAGGCGCTTCACCTTGTTCTTTTCGGTATCCTCTTTTGAATAAGGCATCGCCAGAAGAATCTAAAGAAACCGTAACCAGTTCTCGATCGATATGAAGATGGATTTTAATATTTGGATCTTGCGTATCAACACTCGGCCGTTTATTGTACTTGAATTTAAAATAATCAACGATCGCATCTTTCATTTTCTGCGCCATGAACTGAGAATGTGAAAATCGCTCAGAATAAATAGTCGTGTCAATCGCAAAAGTTTGATCAACAGTCATATATTCTTCCCAGGGAAAATCAAAAAGTTTATCGTAAAATCTATTTTCATCCCAGGCCTTAAAAGTTAGAACTGGTACCAAAACTTTTAGTGCGGTTCTGGCTGAATAATTTACTTTGTAGAGAAAACCTAGGTCGCCTTCGCAATTAACCGCGCGGTTTTTCACTTCAACGTTTGTTCCGCCGAGCTTTTTGATTTCTTCTGCTAAAATTTCTTCGAGTCCGAAAAAAGTTTTGATTTGTATTTTTAAGTTTTCTGTGTCCATAGTTTAATTTTAGCTGCTAATTTGGGAAAGTGCTTATTCTGTCGCTGATTTATTTCCGCAAATTTAGTTATTTTTGCAGAATGGCATGGTTCGAAACTTGGTTTGATACTCCTTATTATCATATTCTATATAACGACAGAGATTTTACAGAAGCTGAAAACTTTATAACACTGTTAGTCAATTACTTAAAAATAAACCCACCTTCTAAAATTATTGATCTTGCTTGCGGAAAAGGCAGGCATTCGGTATTACTGAATAAAATGGGATTTCAAGTTTTGGGTTTAGATTTGTCTAAAAAAAGCATTGAACACAATCAAGAATTTGAAAATTTAACATTAAAGTTCAATGTTCATGATATGCGAAACGAAATAATTCCACAAATATCCGCCGTAAAAGCAGATGCAGTTTTCAATCTTTTTACGAGTTTTGGATATTTTGAAGATCCTCTGGATGATCAAAAAGTTTTTAAATCGATCAGCAATGTCTTGATTGAAGAAGGATATTTTGTTTTGGATTTTCTTAATTCGAAATGGGTTGAGAATACTTTAGTTCCCGAAGAAAGAATCTGTAAAGGTGGAATCTATTTTCATGTAAAGAAGAAAATTGAAGATCAGCATGTCATTAAAGATATTACTTTTACTCACGAAGGAAAAGAATTTCATTTTTTTGAAAAAGTGAAGCTTCATACTTTAGAAGAAATTAATAATTATGCAAACCAGTTTGGTTTTGAACGCACTGAAATTTTCGGCGATTATAAATTAAATAATTTTGAGGTGGAATTATCTCCAAGATGTATTAACGTTTTTCAAAAGAAAAAATCAATTTAAAATATAAAGCAGATGATTATCGTATTATTAATTCTGAGCGTTTTAATTGGTGTATTTCTCGGAAAAATCTTTGGAGATCAGGAAAAGTTTGCTAAAAACCTGTTGATTGTAAGTGCCGGATTTCTAATTACCATTTGTTTAAATGAGGTTTTCCCTCAAGTTTATGCCGACGAACACAGCAATATTGGCCTTTGGGTTATTGCTGGAGTTTTACTGCAAATGCTTCTGGAAAACTTAACCAAAGGATTTGAACATGGTCACTTCCACCATCATTCCGAAGGTAAAAACATATTACCACTGGCTCTGATGATTGGAATGTTTATTCATGCTTTTTTAGAAGGAATTCCTTTGGCAAATGAAAAAGTAATCCTCAGTCCTTATCTCACGGGTATCTTGGTTCACAACATTCCAATCTCATTTATATTGGGTGCTTTTTTAGTTAAGAATAAAAAGTTTTCGGCCTCGGCATTTTTAATAATTTCAATATTCGCTTTGGCTTCACCTTTAGGTTTACTGCTGGGAAGATATTTTAATCCAAAATTTGAAGTCTACTTTTTAGCTTTAGTTGGTGGGATATTTCTTCATATATCGTCGGTAATTATTTTCGAAAGCAGTAAAAATCACAATGTAGATTGGCGGAAAATTGGTTTGGTGACCTTGGGAGTTTTATTGGCGATGACCGGTCATCTTTTTCACAATCACTAAATAAAAAAAGACTCCAATTATGGAGTCTTCTAAAATTTAATTACTGGGGTTTAAAATTTCCAACCCAACGTAATAAAGAAATTATCTCTGGTATTTTTTACATTTGAAACAATTGCTGCGTCAGATTCTATAATATAATTATTTGAAAAATAACCTGTATTTGCAGCTGATGATCCGGCTAAAAACGGACTTTTATAATCAGAATTTACATTTTGATATGCTGCATCAATGTAAAATGATTTAAAATCATAACCAAGTCCTGCACCGATCGTGGTTCTCTTTCCTACAACAAGATTATCAAAAGAAGAATTTGAAGCTGCACCATTGTCATTAAAGGCAGAAAAGCTCATAGATTCAAAGGGACTGGACGCAAAACCATATCCTGCGCGCACTCTTAATCCGGCATAGCGATATTCTGCACCCGCTTTAATTTCAGAAAGATTTTTAGCATTATCATTGAAGAAATTATTCAATTCTGTTTCGGCATCGCCGTACACTTTATATTTTGCTTTCGTTAAACCTAATGAATAATCAACATTTAAAGCTAAATTTTTGCTCGGAACAAATGCCGCACTCAATGTTGCTTTGAATGGTGTGGACAGATTACGATCTTCGGTGTACGTTCCGTCTGTCGGATTTTCATATTCATTATAAACTCTTGCAATATTCCACCATGTTGGTGATTCTAATGCCGCCCCTAATCTGAACTGCGGATTAATTTTTCCGATAACACCCACCGAAGCAGAAAAACCGCTTGATGTTTCTGAAAATGGCGTATACTGTTTATTATAAACTTCAGCTGATGTGTTTTGATTAGAAGTAAATGCTGCGGAATCATATTGATCTAATGCTGCTGAATGAAAATTCAAACCTGCACCTACGTAAATTCTATTATCGTAATTACCGCCGACCGCAATGCTCATTTTAGATAAGTTTCCATAGCGGTTGTACGCATGACCACCATATTTTACATTATCTATAAATTGATCATCTCCATCGTAGATATCAAAATTCACGTTATTTCCTCCGGGGGTTTCTGAATAATCTTCTAAAGACTGGTTGGAATAATTCACACCCACATTAACAAATTTCCAAGGAGATGCAGATTCTATACGAAATGACGCAATTCCACCTACATTTCCTAGATCGGTATTATTCATTTTATAATCGATAGACTTTCCGGCTAAAGCTGTGTTGTTCTTATTACTTTCTATTGCTAAAGTTCCTGAAAATTCACTTGCTATACTTACTCCAATACCAGCAGGATTGGAATTTAAAACAGACACGTCGCCGCCTAAAGCTCCCATCGAGCCAGCCATTGAATTATATTTCGCTGAGCCGTTTAACGCTGAATTAGAATATACATCTACTGTATTGCGTAAGGTTGATATATCTTGGGCATTTACAAAGTAAGCTGCCGAAATACCAAATACTATTAAAGACTTTTTAATCATATTTAAATTATATACTTGTTTTACTTATTATCTTCTAAAGCCACCAGATGATCTAGTAGAGCTTGAGCTGCTAGAAGAACTTGAATTGCTGGATGAATTTGATCTACTTACACCAGAATCGAAACCTCCTTGACGTCCTGAAGATCTGTACGAATCATTAGAATTACTTCGGGAAGATGGTTCATAAGTTTGTGGAACGGATTGCCTTCTTGGAGTATTAGGTGTATTATCAATTCTTGGAGAAGTTCGGTATCTAGGTTGTTGCGAATTACGCTGTTGATTATTTTGTTGTTGATTATTTTGCTGATAACGCTGATTATCATTTCTGAAACCATTATTCTGATTGCTGTTTCTTCTTACATCAGAATTATTTTGCTGAAACCCATTATTAGAACCACTTCTTTTATATTCAAATCTTGGCGCGTTGTAGCTGTTGTAACCATATCCGTATCCGTAATTTGAATAATACGGATTATAGCCGCCATAGTAAGAATATGGATTATAATAACCATAATAAGGAGAGTAATATCCATAATAAGGATTGTAGTAGTTTCCGAATGGATTATAACCAAATCCCCAAGGATTATAGTATCCTCCATAACCAAAGCCGTAGCTCATACCAAAACCGAATCCAGAGTACATTCCATAAGGGTAACCCCAACTGTTATTAGAATAATAGGTGTCAGTACCTGTGAAAATGCCCCAATCTGATTCTTGCGAATCCTGCCAGTTTTGATTTCGATTTTCATTATTAAGATACTTATTTTGATCATCATTTGCTTGATAATCATAATAATCTCCGATGCGATTTCCGTTATTGTTCATAACACCTTCCGGTAATGTATCAGTAGATGGATCGTAATATACGCCATCTGTTTCTGTATAGCCTCCCAGAGGTGAAACGCAAGAGGCGAGAAATAAACTTCCAACTACTGCCAACAGGGCACTTTTCGGAAGTAGAAATCTTAAATTTTTATAGGTAATGTTTTTCATGATAATGTGAAAAAGTTTTAATTAATTTATATTTGCATTTTGCACCAAAAGTGTACCAATTTATAGGACACGATTTGGAGTAAATATACGCTTCAAATATTAGATATAAAAAGCACGCATAAGTTAAATAAAAAGATAAAAATATAATGGCAAAACTTACTTCTAGAGCTGAAGACTATAGCAAGTGGTATAATGAATTGGTCGTAAAAGCAGATCTGGCAGAAAATTCTGGGGTTCGAGGTTGTATGGTTATAAAACCTTATGGCTATGCAATTTGGGAGAAAATGCGGGATGAATTGGACAAAAAGTTCAAGGAAACAGGTCATCAAAATGCATACTTTCCGCTATTTATTCCAAAAAGTTATTTCGAAGCAGAAGAACAAAATGCAGAAGGATTTGCGAAAGAATGTGCAGTTGTTACCCATTATCGTTTAAAAACAGATCCCAACAATCCTAAAAAATTAATCGTAGATCCAGAAGCGAAGTTAGAAGAAGAACTCATTGTTCGTCCAACTTCAGAAGCGATTATTTGGAGTACTTACAAAAAATGGATTCAGTCCTACCGCGATTTACCCATTCTTATTAATCAGTGGGCTAATGTTGTACGTTGGGAAATGAGAACACGTTTCTTTTTAAGGACCGCCGAATTCTTATGGCAAGAAGGTCATACTGCTCACGCAACAAAAAATGAAGCCATCGTAGAAACTGAAAAAATGCTAGAAGTTTATGCGGAATTCGTTGAAGAATTTATGTGCATCCCTGTAATTAAAGGCATAAAAACAGCTTCCGAAAGATTTGCAGGTGCTGATGAAACCTATTGTATTGAGGCTTTAATGCAAGATGGGAAAGCTTTGCAAGCCGGAACTTCTCACTTTTTAGGACAGAATTTCGGGAAGGCTTTTGATGTAAAGTTCACAACCAAAGAAGGAAAAATCGAACATGCCTGGGGAACTTCTTGGGGAACCTCTACCCGACTCATGGGTGCTTTGATCATGACACATTCTGATGATTTGGGGTTGGTACTTCCGCCAAGTTTAGCGCCTATTCAGGTCGTTATCGTTCCTATTTTTAAAGGAGAAGATCAATTAAATCAAATTAATGAAGTCGCTTTTGAAATTCAGGATAAATTAAAAGCTAAAGGAATTTCAGTAAAATACGACAACCGAACCGATAATAAACCAGGTTGGAAATTTGCGGAATATGAATTGAAAGGGGTACCAATTCGAATTGCGATGGGTGCCAGAGATTTGGAAAACAAAACAGTTGAAATTGCACGTCGTGATAATTTAACCAAAGAAGTTCAGCCGATCGAAAACATCGAAAATCATATTGAAGAATTATTAAAAATCATTCAGGCTGAAATCTACAAAAAAGCCTTCGATTTTAGAGAAGCCCACATCACTGAAGTTAATTCCTATGATGAATTCAAAAAAGTTTTGGAGGATAAAGGTGGTTTTATAACTGCGCATTGGGACGGAACTGCCGAAGAAGAGGAACAGATCAAAAATGAAACAAAAGCCACCATCCGTTGTATTCCTTTAGATAACGTTTTGGAAAAAGGCATTTCAATGATTTCTGGAAAAACTTCAAAACAACGTGTTATTTTTGCTAAAGCTTATTAGAATTAATGGGTAAAGGAGAATAATATGTTAATTTTTATATAATTAACAATAAAAAAGGAACTAGTGGATTAGAATTTGCATGTAAAAAGCAATTAACATAAAAATAAACTATTATGGCACTAAACATTATTGACCTTATCAAAGGACAATTGGGTCCGTCGCTTGTTTCTCAAGCTTCATCTCAATTTGGAGAAAGTGAATCTGGAATTTCAAAAGCAATTAGCGGATTACTTCCGGCAGTAGTTGGAGGAATGGCAAACAATGCTGAAAAACCAGGCGTACTTGAAGCAATCACAGGATCATCTTCAAGTGGTTTACTTGGAAATCTTCTTGGGACTTCAACCGGAAATTCTACAATTACCAATGTATTGACAACAATTTTTGGTGATAAAATCGGTGGTATTGTAAATGCAATTTCTACCTATTCTGGTGTCAGCAACTCGACATCAAGCTCACTTTTAAATATGGTTACCGGTGCGGCACTAGGTTCGATCGGAAAATATGCAAGCGACAACAATTTAGGAGCTTCCGGAATCACAAGTTTACTTCATGACCAAAAAGGAATTGTATCCTCTCTTTTACCAGCTGGTCTATCACTAGCGTCTTTGGGAATAGGTGATGCGTATGATACAACTGGTGCTGAAAAAGTAACCACAACAACTTACGATCAGCCTAAAGTAGAAGTAAACAGAGGTGGGGAAACTCACGTAACTACGGACCCAACAACACCGGAAGACGGCGGGTCAATCTGGAAATGGTTATTGCCACTTTTACTTTTGCTTTTAGCAGGATGGTTCTTGTGGAAACAGTGTAATAAACCAGCAGAACAAACAGTAGCAACTACAGACTCGACCTACGTTGAATCTGACACCGCAACTACAATGAATGACACTGCTATGGTTGGAACAGACCGGACAATGACTGATATTGATCTAAATGGTACTAAACTTAAAGGTTATGAAAATGGTTTAGAAGCTTCGATGATCGGATTCTTGAAATCTGATGGATATAAAAATGCTGCTGACGACGCGGCACTTAAAGACAACTGGTACAGTTTCGATAATGTAAACTTTAAAATGGGCTCTTCAACAGAATTAGAACCTGGTTCTGAAGGTCAGATTCAAAATTTATCTGAGATTTTGAAAGCGTATCCAGATGCTAAAATTAAAATTGGTGGATACACCGATAAAACTGGTGACGCAACAGTAAACAAAGCCTTGTCGCAAAAAAGAGCTGATTTCATTAAATCAGAATTAGCAAGAATGGGCGTTGGTGCTCAAGTTGCTGGTGCTGAAGGGTATGGTAGCGAGTTTGCAACTGTGGCTGCAGACGCTTCAGATGCTGAAAGAGCAGTTGATAGAAAAATGGCAGTTCGATTTACCAAATAATCACCGCCCATATATTATAATAAGAATCCCGAAATATTCGGGATTTTTTTTGTATCAAAATTCAGATCATTAATTTTTACTGATTTTCGATAGGTCAACGCACCATTTTTACTAAGGTAAAATAGGCCTATCCCAGAGCAAATATTCCGACCTGTTATCTGAAGTTTTCTTTTGGCGTGGTTCAAATTGTTTATTTACCAGTTCACACTTAAAATAGTAAATTCTTGAATGAATAATGGCTCAAGATTTAATTCGGACAGTTAGACTACTTATCATTCTTCTTATTATCATCTTATTAATTCAGACATTTTTTAATCATTAACGAAATATTATTCTTTATTTCTGCCGAATTGTCTCAAAGTCCTATTTGGCAAAATCTTTGTGAAACGTTCCGTATTAAAAATTAATATTATGTCAGACAACAAAGATATTCAGGACGAAAATTTAGATTTTACAGACGAACAACTTGATAATAACCAGACGGAGATGCCAGAAAATGCAGAAACTTCAGTTTCGAATCAAGACCTTTTGGCAGAAGAAAAAGACCGTTATATCAGACTGTTTGCTGAATTTGAAAATTATAAAAAAAGAACTACCAAAGAAAAAATGGAGTTTTTTCAATATGCAAATCAAGATATGATGATATCGATGCTCGATGTGTTGGATGATTTTGAGAGAGCATTAAAAGAAATTCAAAAAAATGGCAACGAGGAGGATTTGAAAGGTGTTGAATTAATCTACAACAAGTTGAAAAATAAGCTTTCAGATAAAGGGTTAAAGCCAATTGAGGTTCAGCCAGGAGATAGTTTTAATGTTGATTTTCATGAAGCTATTACACAAATCCCTGCTCCCACTGAAGAATTAAAAGGAAAAATCGTAGATGTAATCGAAACAGGTTATCAACTTGCTGATCGTGTCATCAGATTTGCAAAAGTGGTAACCGGAAACTAAATTCCCTGGTGAAATCCTTCACCTAAATGAAACGAAAAATTTGAATCGGTTATTGAAATAACTGGAAGAAATTCACCTAATAAATTATGTCAAAAAGAGATTACTACGAAGTTTTAGAAATATCTAAAAGTGCTTCGGCTGAAGAAATTAAAAAAGCCTACCGAAAGATGGCTATTAAATTCCATCCAGATAAAAACCCTGGAGATAAGACCGCTGAAGAGAAATTTAAAGAAGCGGCAGAAGCTTATGAAGTTCTGAGCGACGGAAATAAAAAAGCGCGGTACGATCAATATGGTCACGCCGGAATGAACGGTAACGGCGGATTTGGCGGTGGCGGCTTTGGTGGCGGCGGAATGAATATGGACGATATTTTCTCTCAGTTTGGAGATATTTTCGGTGGACATTTCAGCGGCGGTGGCGGCCAACAAAGACAACAGTTGCGCGGAAGTAATTTGCGTGTCCGGATAAAGTTGAATTTGGAAGAAATGGTTAATGGAACGCAAAAAACCATTAAAGTAAAAAAAATGAAGCTTGCACCCGGCGCAACTTCAAAAACTTGTACCACTTGTAATGGGTCTGGAGTGCAGGTCAAAGTCATGAATACCATGTTTGGTCAAATGCAAACTCAGGCGCATTGTGCAACGTGTCAGGGAATCGGTAAAGTTGCTGATAAAATACCCGCCGGTGCAAATTCGCAAGGTTTGATTAAAGAAGATGAAGAAGTGACCATCAATATTCCGGCAGGTGCAAGAGAAGGAATTCAGTTAAATGTTCGCGGAAAAGGAAATGATGCACCGTTCGGTGGCACCCCTGGAGATTTACTAGTTGTCGTGGAAGAAGAAATAGATTCTTCAATAAAAAGAGAAGGCGATAATCTTCACCAGGAATTATATATTTCCTTTGCGGAAGCTGCATTGGGAACTCATAAAGAAATCCCAACCGTTGGTGGAAAAGTCAAAATAAAAGTAGATGCCGGAACGCAATCTGGAAAAATTTTGAGACTTTCTAAAAAAGGTTTACCGAGTATCGATAGTTACGGAACCGGCGATATGTTTGTTCATATTAATGTTTGGACACCGCAAAATTTATCAAAAGAACAAAAAGAATTTTTTGAGAAACAAATTTCAAACGGGGATATGTTGGCAGAACCCTCGGGGAAAGAAAAGACATTTTTCGAAAAAGTAAGAGACTTGTTCGATTAAAATAAAAAAAGAGATTTCGAAAGGAATCTCTTTTTTTATTTTGTTCTGATTTTATTAGGATTTTTTAGACTTTATATTTACCATTACACCTCCATCCACAAGAATATCTGTTCCAGTAATAAATCGTGCCTGATCACTTACTAAAAAATGAACGACATCGGCGATATCTTCGGGTTTTCCATTTCTTTGCAAGGGCGTTGCTTTTTTAATCATTTCCATTTTTTCAGGATGCTCTTCGGCGGCTTTTAAGGCCATTGCTGTTTCGATAACTCCAGGAGAAACACTTACAATCCTCGCTCCTTTCTCCCCCCATTTATTCACATTTTTTTGCGTGAGTAACAGAACGCCACGTTTTGCAAAATTGTACATCAGATCAGAACTTCCATCAACGAACTGATTCACTGTTTCGAAAGATCCAGAATCCTGTGGATTTTGTAATGCCAAATCATATGCGATATTTTCCGGAACATCGTGTCCCATCATCGACGACAACAATACAGCAACAGAATTTTCAGCAGCTAGATCATAAAAAGCATCAACCAATATTTCTGAAGCAACCAAATCGATGGTATATATTTTCTTGACATCCTGTACAGTTCCACTCACTCCTGCAGTATGAACGAGTGCTTTAAAATCACCACTTTCAGAGGTAAACTTTACCAATTTTTCAACATCGTTTTTATCGGTAATATCGCAGGCTATACCAACGGCATTATATCCTTCTCCTTTTAATCTTGCCACTTCTCGATCGACCAATTCCTGAGAATAGTCGGTAATAATTACTTTTTTATTTTTAAAGGTCTTTGCACATGCTGAACCAATTCCACCTGCACCGCCGGTAATTACAATAACTTCATTTTGAGAATTCATTTTGAGTCTTTTTTTAATTAATAAGGAATTTTTACACTTACTAAATTAATTAAAGTTCCTGTACACTTTCTTATAAATGAACATGAATTAAGTCTCTATTTGAGTTTTTGTTAAAACAACACATGAGAATCTAACAATAATTGTTGATTAATAATAAAAATTCACCTCTTAATAAATTTCTTTATAATCGATTAGAAATTTTTTCGAATTTTGAAACTACAAAATAGAAAGTTTTGCGTTGTGCCAAATGGTGTTTCATGATCTTCTAGAACAGAATCAATTTTTTCAAAATAATTTTTGAAAGTTGAAGTCAGTTTCTCTTCACTGTATTGACTGATTTCTAAGCCGCTGCATTTTAAAGGTCCGTTCTCCGAAAAGGTAACCATAATCAAAAACCCATCAACAGATTTTTCAACGATCGCTTTGTACTTCGCGATTTCGTCTTCAGTTTTTAAAAAGTGGAAAGCAGCTCGATCGTGCCATAAATTATAAATTTTGGTTGGTTCAAAATCCAGAATATCGCTCACAATCCAAGTGACATTTTTTGCATTTTCACCCAAACGAATTTTTGCTTTTTCCAGGGCTTTTTCAGAAATATCAAGAACCGTAATATTTTTAAAACCTTTGTCTAATAAGTAATCAACAAGTTTGCTGTCGCCACCACCGATATCGATAATACTCGCATTTTTATCTAATGCGAACGACTGTATAAAATCTAAGGAAGTTTGCGGAATTTCCTGCGTCCAGCTTACTTCGTTCGGACTTTTTGTGTTGTAAACAGTTTCCCAATGTTTCTTTCTGTCAAAATTCATTTTTTTCTTTTATTTCCCAATCCCCGAAATCAAGAACAAATTTATGCTTTATTTCGAAATTTTAAATCCTAGATTTTCAACGGTTTTCTTCGCAATATTATGATCGTTCTCTCCGCTTCCACCTCCTGAAACACCAATACTCCCTACTAATTCACCATCTTTCCAGATCGGCATTCCGCCCCCAAGTAACAGCAATTCGGGTAAAGTGTTTAAGTTTTGAGCGTCTTTGCTTTCTGCAGCTTTAAACATTAAATCCCAGGTCGCATTCTTTGTAGACATTGCTGTAAAAGCTTTTCTGCGTGATGCTTCCGTATTATGAGGTCCCACTTGATCTCCTTTTAGTAATAATAAAGTTACTCCTGAATTGTTCAGTACTGCGACGGATACATTTTTGCCAAGTTTAGCAGCTTCGAGGTTGGCTTCCTGAGCTAGTTTTACTGCACCTGCTTGGTTTAAAGAAATTACTTTGTCAGTGAACTGGGCAGATAAATATCCAGCAAAACATAGAAAGAAAGCAAGTAAAAAATTTCGTTTAATAAAAATCATAATTAATATTTAAAGTTTTTAGAAGTGTTATCTACACCTCATTTTATTTCTTAAAATTCTGGAAAAATTAAATAATTTCAAGAACTGAGCACGAAAATACATAAATGGAGCATTGTATGGTGGACCTAAAGCTTCATTAATATCGATGCAGAATATTATAATTTTCTATTGCAATCAACATCCCACTGTTCGTGGTAAAATTCGAACTAATCCTCAGAAAATTGGGCAAAATTCATTACTTTTGTGCATCTTTAATTTTACTTAAAAAAATAATTATAATGGCAGAAAAATCTAAAATCTTTTATACGTGGACAGACGAAGCACCCATGTTGGCGACGCACTCTTTTTTACCCGTGGTTGAAGCTTTTGCTAAATCCGCAGATATAGAAATCGTTCCAAAAGATATTTCCTTAGCAGGTCGCATACTGGCAAATTTTTCCGATTACTTAAATGATGATCAGAAAGTTGAAGATGCTTTGGCAGAATTGGGGCAGCTTGCAACTACACCTGAAGCTAATATTATTAAATTACCCAATATATCTGCTTCTGTTCCGCAATTAAATGAAGCCATTGCAGAATTACAGAAAAATGGTTATGCCGTCCCCAATTACCCTGCTGAGCCTAAAAATGCCGAAGAAGAAAAAATAAAAAATACTTATGCAAAAGTATTGGGTAGTGCTGTAAATCCAGTATTAAGAGAAGGAAACTCTGACCGAAGAGCGCCGCGCGCTGTGAAAAATTATGCAAAAGCAAATCCACATAAAATGGGAACTTGGGCTGAAGATTCTAAAACCACGGTTGCAAATATGAAGAAAGGCGATTTCTACGGAACTGAAAAATCAGTTACAGTAGAAAATGATGCTCAATATAAAATAGAGTTCGTTGGAAACGATGGATCTGTTAAAGAATTGAAAGGCTTGGCACCATTAAAAGCTGGTGAAATTATCGACACTTCTGTAATGAGTCTTTCTGCATTGAAACGATTTGTAGCAGATGCAATGGCAGAAGCAAAATTAGCCGATGTTCTACTTTCCGGACATTTAAAAGCGACCATGATGAAGGTTTCTGATCCTATCATTTTTGGAGCAATCGTTGAAACATATTTTAAAGATGTTTTTGAAAAATATAAAGAAACCTTTAACGCACTAGATATCGATCCTAATTTCGGACTGGCTACGCTTTTTGAAAAAATTTCTGGTCATCCGCAAGAAGCTGAAATTAAAGCAGCAATTGCTAAAACAATTGAAAACGGACCGAGAATCGCAATGGTAAATTCTGATAAAGGAATTACAAATTTCCATGTTTCATCGGATATTATTGTTGATGCTTCTATGGCAGCCTTGATAAGAAATGGCGGAAAGATGTGGAATGCAGAAGGAAACGAAGAAGATACGGTAGCGATGATTCCAGACCGTTGTTATGCAGGTTTTTACCAAGCCGCAATTGATGACATGAAGAAAAACGGCGCGCTTGATCCCCGAACAATGGGTTCAGTTCCGAACGTTGGTTTGATGGCTCAAAAAGCTGAAGAATACGGATCACATGATAAAACATTCCAACTTACAGCAGATGGTACTGTAAAAGTTTCCGATGGTAGCGGAAATGTATATATGGAACAATCTGTTGAAAAAGGTGATGTTTTCAGAATGTGTCAAGCGAAAGATGCTCCAATTCAGGATTGGGTAAAATTAGCGGTAAACAGAGCGAGATTATCAGATACTCCAGCAATTTTCTGGCTGGATGACCAGCGGGCACATGACCGTGAAATGATCAAGAAGGTAGAAAAATATCTGAAAGATTACGATACAGAAGGTCTCGATATCAGAATTATGAATATCGAAGATGCAATGACTTTTACTTTAGGAAGAATCAGAGAAGGTCTAGACACGATTTCAGTTTCCGGTAATGTACTAAGAGATTATTTAACAGATTTATTTCCTATTTTAGAATTAGGAACTTCTGCAAAAATGCTGTCTATTGTTCCGCTTATGAATGGCGGTGGGCTTTTCGAAACAGGAGCTGGGGGATCTGCACCCAAACATATCGAACAATTTATCAAAGAGGGATATTTGCGTTGGGACTCATTAGGAGAATTCATGGCGTTGCAGGCGAGTTTAGAACATTTGGCACAAACTCAAAATAATGAGAAAGCTCAAATTTTAGCAGATGCTTTGGATGTTGCTAATGAGAAATTCTTGGCAAATGATAAATCACCTTCCCGAAAAATCGGTTCAATTGACAACAGAGGTTCGCACTTTTATTTGGCAATGTATTGGGCTGAAGCTTTAGCAAATCAGACCAAGAATACTGAAATGGCGGCGTTATTTGCTCCTTTGGCAAAAGCGATGGAAGACAACGAGGAAAAAATTAATAATGAATTAATAGGTGCTCAGGGAAAACCGCAAGATATTGGTGGATATTATCAACCAGATTTTGCTAAAACGGATAATGCAATGAGACCGTCATCAACTTTGAACGATATCATCAACAGAATTTAATTAATATTAAATATACTTGAAACGAGTTTTAAGTGAACAAAAACTTCCCGAAATAATCGGGAAGTTTTTTATTGTATAAATGTTAATGTATAGAAGACTTCTTCAAAGCAAGGCTAAATACATAATTTGAAATAAGTGATTTATATTAAGTTATCTGATATCGCTTTAATTTGCGAAATATATTTTCCGTAATATCTCTTGAACCACCATTTTCCCACAAAGTAAAGCAAGCCCAATGTAAAAATGGATAATCCAAGAAATGTGAGAATAAATTCTATTCCTTCAATACTTTTTAGGTTTGGTGTAAACTCAAAAATCAACAACATTTCACAAATAACAAATGGTACAAAAGAAATGTAAAATGAGAGATAATACTGCTCATTCAACTCGAATTGATGTCTAAGATCCCGTAAACTATCAGCCGTGTTAAAATCTACTGCGGTTAAATTTTTGTATAAATTAAAAAACTTGAAAAAGTAAAAACTCGTAACCAACATCTGCGCAGAAACCAATGTAATTACGTAAACTTTAAACTTAAAAATATACATATCCTTAAACAAAAAGAAAATGATTATTAATAGAAACAGCACTGCGGTTGACCAAAACTCGAAGCGCATATTTTTACGAATTCTTTCCAGTGGAAGGTGAATTTCCTTTTGTTTTTCCATTGCGATCTCAGGAGTTTCGGAAACTTCATCTTTATCCCAAATATTTTTTAATTGATCTATTTCCATGATTTTTGTATTTATTTATATTGAATAAGATTTTTGAGCTTATCTTTCGCACGATTGAGTTTCACCCTTGCATTTACTTCTGAAATCCCCAGATTTTCTGCAATTTCCTTTCCCGAATAATTTTGTAGATAATAAAATATCAATGCTTTGTCAATCTCATTAAGTTGCTGAATGGCTTTATACATAAGCGAAATATTTTTTTCATCCTGATCATCATAATCCTCTACGTGCATTGTAAAATTTTCAACTTCTTCATTATTAATGAAACTACGCCGCTTTTCAGATTTTAAAAATATAATCGCAGTATTTAAAGCGACCCGATACAGCCAAGTTGAAAATTTACTTTTTCCTTCGAAAGTTGGATATGCTTTCCAGACCTGAAACGTAATTTCCTGGAAGAGATCTTTCTGGTCATCGGAATTATCCATGTACATTTTAGAAATCTTAAAAATCACACCTTTGTGCTTTTCAATTTTTTCTAAAAACTCTTTTTCTAGTGAAGACATATTTCGGTAATCTAAAAGGTTAGTAGCATCCTGGAATATTTGTTACAGAAAATGTAACTCTTTTTATTAAAAAAACCCTCTCTGCAAATGAGCAGAAAGGGTTTTAAAGATATTTACAATTTTTAAGCTGAAAACATTAAAGCATTTTCAAAGTATTAACTTCAAGATCTGTTAAGATTCTCCAGTGTCCACGTTTGATATTTTTCTTGGTCAAACCAGCAAACATTACGCGGTCCAGCAATTCTACCTCGTATCCTAATTTTTGAAAGATTCGGCGCACTACTCTGTTCCACCCAATGTGAAGCTCAATTCCAACTTCATTCTTTGGTTTTCCTTCGATATAGGAAATACTGTCAACTTCGGCAATTCCTTCTTCTAAACGAATTCCTTCCGCGATTGCATTTAAATCTGCTCGATCTAACTTTCGGTCTAAACTTACATGGTAAATTTTCTTCATGCTAAATGAAGGATGTGTTAATTTTTTCGTCATGTGACCATCGTTGGTCAATAAAATAACACCAGTTGTGGAACGGTCTAATCTGCCCACCGGAAAAACTCTGTACGGTGAAGCATTTGCCACCAAATCCATTACGGTCTTTCTGGCTTTTTCATCTTTCGTAGTAGAAATATAACCTTTTGGTTTATTTAAAAGTACATAAACCGGTTTTTCAGGTGTAATTCCCTGCCCATCAAAAATAACTTTATCAATCTTTTGAACCTGATAACCCATTTCTGTTACAACTTGTCCGTTTACCTGAACAAGACCTTGTGTTATTAGTTCATCAGCTTCACGACGGGAACAAATACCTGAATTTGCAATATATTTATTTAGTCGAATTGATTCTTTTGGAGTTTCTTTCGCTAATTTATCAAATCTTCTTTTTTGAACAAAAGATCGGGTTTTTTCAGCCTCATCCATTGGAACGAAAGGTTTCTTATACGGTTTTTTTACTCCAGAATTCGCCGCGCCTTTGTCGAATTTACTGCTGCTACTAAAAGATTTTCCAATTCTTTTACCCATTTTACGAGAAGCTGGTTTGTCGAATGTTTTCTCGTAAGATTTCGCCTCCGATTGTGACAATAATCTTGGTTCTCTTGGCGCTTTCGGTTCTTTTGGTGCTTTTCTTTCCTCTGGATTTTCATCACGTGGACGTGCAGATTTCGTTGCACGTGGTTTAGCGGAAGTTCCTTTATTAGAAATTTTGCTTATACGTGGCTTCTTGTTACCATTATTATCTCTGCTCATGTTCTGAAAAATTTATCTGCAAAGATAAGTTATTTTTTGCTTGAATTTATTTTTTGCTCAGCAGTGGTGGTTTACATCATACATCTAATTAAAATATTTTCAAATTCTAATTCTTAAAGATGGGGAATTTAGTAGAAGTAGCTTTTTATACCATTGGCCAACATGGCAAAAATACCGATGAAAATCCATATTCTTAACATGTTTAAGTTAATAAATTTCCAATTCTTTACTTTATTTATCATGAAAATTACTCCTAAAATTTGAATGAGAATACTCCCTGCAAAATAGTAGCTCATAATTGAACTTAGTCCTTTTACAAAGATGATTAATCCAGACGTGACCTGAGCAAATATCAAAAAGATAATCAAAAGCAAATTGGTAGTTTTTGATGAAAATGAATTCGGTATTGTAGCATAACCGAAAATTTTATCTGCATTTTTGGTGAGCGTATCTTTAATAATGTCGATGATTAGGAGCATTAAGAAAATAAATACGGACATTAAAATGATATACCACGAAAGTGTTCGATAATAGACCAACATTCCAAAAAATGGATAAAGTGAAAGTCCTACAAAAGTGATATTGTTTAAAATGAGTTTTTTGCTCAGCTTATGACTGTAAAACCACATCAGAAACTGATAAACCAGAAAAAACAGAAAAACACGCTCCGAAATAATAGCGGCGATGGTAAGGGAAAATAAATTTAAAACGAGATAAGCGTAGAGAAAATATTTCTGTTTCAGGAAACTCTGCAGTTTAGTTCGGAATGGTTTCGTGATCTGATCCTTCTCGCGGTCATAAAACTGGTTGATAATTCCGCCCGCCAAAACACTTAAGATCGTGCAGAAAATAATGCCGTGAACCCGCACATCAAATACAAATTCCCGCAAACTTTCGTCCTGATTAAAAAGGAAAAAGGTAGAAACGTATAAGGCAAAGGTTAGCAATATTGTTAAGAAAACTTTTGCGCCCATAAGAAAGGCAACAAACTGAGATAAGCGATAAAGAAAAGGGTTTCTCATGAGCCGTAAAGTCACTTGGTACGATGTAAAAACTTATTCGTGGCTTATATCAGACTTTAATCCTGTTAGAATCGGTAAATTACTTCCTTATGAAAACCGTCCAGCATTTTTTCGGCTTTCTTGTAATCTTTTGTAAAACCAAGAATATAGCCACCGCCGCCGCTACCACAAAGTTTAAGATAATAAGCGTTGGTATCAAGACCGTTTTTCCAGGCTTTGTAAATACTTTCAGGAATCATCGGTTTAAAGTGCTCATAAGCCCAAACCGATAGACTTTTTAAATTTTTAAAAAGCGGTGTCATTTCTTTTTTCAGAAAAGCATCAATACAAGCATTGTTATACCGAATAAATTCCTCTTTCATTGTTTTACGGAAACCTTCTGTTTTCATTTTCTCAAAGAAGATCTGCACCATTGGACCTGTTTCACCACTCATTCCAGAATCGATAAGGAAAATTGCTCCTTTCCCTTCCTGACTTGCAGGAATAGAAACTTTATCTACATTTTCTTTGCTTTCAATTAGAATTGGCAAATTCATGTAACAAATCAAAGGATCAATTCCAGAGCTTTTACCATGAAAATAACTTTCCATTTCTGCAAAAACCTGCTTTAACTCCATCAATTCATTTTTAGCAATATTTTCTGGAGAAAAGTTTTTTTGAGAGTAACGTTCGAAAATAGCAGCTACTAAAGCACCCGAACTTCCGATTCCATAACCTTGCGGAATATTGGAGTCAAAAAAAAGTCCTTTGTTGATATCTTTTTGAAAAGCTGTGATTTTAAGAGAAAACGTTTTTGGAAGTACTAAGTTCTTAAGATACTCGGCATATTTCTGAAGAGACAGGTTAGATTTCTTTTCAAAATCACTGTTTAATTCAGAAAATTTAAGGGTTCCCTTATAGAAACTATACGGTAAAGTCAATCCGTGAGAATCTTCGATGATACCGTATTCTCCAAAAAGGAGGATTTTCGCGTAAAAAAGGGGATTTGCCATTAAATATTGTTAAACTATTGTTTACCGTTGCAAATTTATGAAAAATTAGTTACAACATTCCATTATATTATCAATATTTACGCCAATAGTCTGTTTCTCAGGAATTAAACTGCTTTATTTTCTGTGGTAACTTTTAATTTTAAAAATCGAATTAAAATTAATCCAATCGTAAAAAATAAAGTCATGGAAAGTGCAGCATAACGCATGTTGTGATATTTTTCAATCATCGTGGCAAAAATAAATGTTCCAATGATGATCGCAATTTTCTCTAAAACATCATAGAAACTGAAAAACGTGGTATTATCCATGCTGTTTTCTGGTAACAGTTTAGAATAAGTTGAGCGTGACATGGCTTGTAAACCACCCATCACCAAACCGATAATTGCGGCAATTCCGTAAAACTGATATTCAACATTCGGATTTTCTTTGTTTAGAAAATAGGCAGAAAGACATGCAACAATCCACAAAACAATTGCGATCGAAATAACATTCTTATTCCCAATTCTACGGGATAATCTCGAAAATACCAATGCCCCGATAATCGCTTCGATTTGTATAAGCAACAAAGTTAAAATTAGTCTGTCTTGTTCTAAATTAATTTCGCTTTTACCAAAAAGAGTCGCCATGAGGAAAATAGTCTGCATTCCTACGCTGTAAAAGAAAAAGCTGGATAGGAAAAACTTTAAATTTCGGTCTGCAAATAAAGTTTTACCCACTTTAAATAACTCGCGGAAACTTTGACGCCCGATTTCGACATAAAAGTAAACATTGTCTTTTAATACTTCCCAAACACCACCTTGCTCTTCATGCTTTTTAAAAATATTTTTGTAATTCAGTAGTACCAAATCCTTGGGTAATTGTTCTTTTATATTTCCAAATTGAGGCAAATGTTTAAAAGTATACTGCGCAAACGCAAACCACCAGGCTCCAGTTAAGAGGAAAGAGATTCGTGTATACATTTTAGCTTGCTCTGCATCTTTTGCAAAAACCTGAATGAGAAGTAAGCAGATAATTACTAAAACTACAGATCCTAAATAACCATACACATAACCTTTCGCAGAAAGCGCATCTTGTTTATCAGGGGTCGCAATATCGGGTAGAAATGAATTGTAAAAGACTAAACTTCCCCAAAATCCAACGCTCGCTGTAATACTGAACAACAGCCCTAAAAATACGTTTTCCATTCCCGTAAACATAGCCAATCCCATACAGGAAGTTGCACCAAGATAACAAAAGAACTGCAGAAAAGATTTTTTATTACCAATGGTATCAGCCAAAGAAGAAAGGAAAGGTGAAAGTAATACTACGATCAAAAATGAAATGGTTAGTGAGTATCCATAAATCGCATCGGGTTGATATTCTTTACCAAAAATGGTAATCATGTGCCGAACGGGAACTTTAATCCATTGTCCTGTTTCTTTTACGTACTCACTTTTCTCTGAAGCAGTGGTAAGGATAGAATAATAAATCGGAAAAATTGTAGATGTAATAACCAAGGAATATACCGAGTTCGCCCAGTCATATAAAGCCCAAGCTTTCATGATTTTGGGATTGTTCTTTATATTTTGAGGAGGTAAAGCTTCGTTTTCCGACATTTTTTTATTATTAATGGAACAAAAATAACAAAACCATTAAGATTCTGCTGAAAAAATACGCAGTAATTCTTAATGGTTTGATTTTTAAAGTCTTATTGTTTATAAATTCTCAATAACGATTGCAGAAGCTCCGCCTCCACCGTTGCAGATTGCTGCTGCTCCGTATTTTCCGTTATTTTGTTTCAATACATTTATGAGTGTTACGATAATTCGTGAACCTGAACTCCCGAGCGGATGTCCTAAAGATACAGCTCCACCATTTACATTTACCTTTGAAGCATCAAGGCCTAAAATTTTGTTATTCGCCAACCCAACAACGGAAAATGCTTCATTAAATTCAAAAAAATCAATATCTGCAAGTTCCAGATTTGCTTTTTTCAGCGCAATTGGCAATGCTTTGGAAGGTGCCGTCGTAAACCATTCAGGTTCGTGGGCTGCGTCGCCGTAACCTAAGATTTTAGCAAGTGGTTTTAATCCTAATTCCTCCATTTTTTCTTTCGACATTAAAACCAAAGCAGAAGCGCCATCATTAAGCGTAGAAGCGTTTGCAGCTGTTACTGTTCCATTGTCTTTCTGAAATACAGTGGGTAATGTCCCAATACGGTCGAAATTAACCGCTTTATATTCTTCATCTTCATTGAAGATCACTGGCTCTCCCTTTCTTTGTGGAATTTCTACCGGAACTATTTCTTCGTTAAATTTTCCATCACTCCACGCTTTCGCAGACCTTTTATAAGATTCAATTGCAAAGTTGTCTTGATCTTCTCTCGAGAAACCGTTTTCTGAAGCGCACTTTTCTGCACAAACGCCCATGTGAACTTTACCATAAACATCGGTTAAACCATCGAGTACCATTCCATCTTGCATCTTAACATCACCTAATTTTGTAGATTTTCTGGCGTTGTAATAATGGGGAACTGAAGACATATTTTCCATTCCACCAGCCACGATTACGTCTTGATCACCTGCTTTAATGGATTGTGCAGCCATCATTACAGCTTTCATACCGGAAGCACAAACTTTATTAATGGTTGTTGCGGGAGTTTGATTAGATAGTCCTGCGCCCATTGCCGCCTGACGTGCCGGAGCCTGGCCTTCACCAGCTTGCAAAACATTTCCCATATAAACTTCCTGCACCATTTTCGGATCCAGATTTATTTTATCTAAAGCACCTTTGATTGCAGTTGAACCCAATTTTGTAGCCGGAACACTGGCTAAACTTCCTAGGAAACTTCCCATTGGAGTTCGCACTGCGGATACGATATATACTTCTTTCATTATGACTATTTTTTTAATTTTAAGAGTACGCCAAATTACAAAAAAAAACACACTCTGAAAAAAGTGTGTTTTGGTATTTTGAAATTTAGTGTGTTAAGTCTGCAACAACTTCCGGATCGTGTTTGTGTTTGAACATGACACTGAATAAAAGTGCAATTACTAAAGCATAGGCCGCAAAACCAAGCCAGATTTCCTGCCACATTTTATCGCCATTTTCTAGCGTGAAGTATTTCTGAATAAGCCAACCACTTAATAAGCTTCCCATGATAGCACCAAATCCATTGGTCATCATCATGAAAAGACCTTGTGCAGAGGAACGGATTTTATAATCAGTTGTAGTTTCTACAAAAAGAGATCCCGAAATATTGAAGAAATCGAAGGCCATTCCGTAGACTACACAAGACAATATAATTAATCCCAAACCTAGGCCTTCTGGTCCTCCAAAAGCGAAAAATCCGAAACGTAAAACCCAGGCAAACATGGAAATAAGCATTACGTTTTTAATTCCATATCTCTTTAAAAAGAAAGGAATCGCCAAAATAAAGAGGGTTTCGGAAATCTGCGAAATAGACATTATTAAAGTTGAACGTTTTACCACGAAGCTTTCTGCATATTCGGGAATTTTACCAAAATCAGATAGATAAGTGTCGCCGTACATATTTGTTAACTGAAGTGCTGCCCCTAAAAACATGGAAAATAAAAAGAACAGTGCCATTTTATAATCCTTTAATAATGAAAATGCATTCAAGCCCAATTTTTCAGACAAAGTTGCATTTGCAGGAATTAAATTTTGTGGCGGACATTTCGGTAAAGTGAATGCATAAATCCCTAAAACAATAGCAATTGCCGCAGCGATGTAAAATTGATTTCCCGAATCTTTATTACCTGTCAGATTCGTGATCCACATTGCAGCGATGAAACCAATCGTTCCCCATACCCGAATCGGTGGAAAAACTTTAACAACATCGTAATTATTATTTTTCAGAATATAATAGGCAATTGAATTTGATAGGGAAATGGTCGGCATGTAAAACATCATGGCTAGAAGCATGACCCAAAAGAAATTTTCCGGCGTTGTGACTGAAGGTAAAAATAAGAGGGTAATTCCGTAGAAAATATGGAGAATACCAAATAATTTCTCCGCATTCATCCAACGGTCGGCGATAATTCCTGTTAAAGCAGGCATAATTAAAGACGCAATTCCTAAAGTCGCAAAAACTTTTCCAAACTCCTCTCCACCCCATTGTTTTGTACCAAACCAGTAAACTCCTATTGTAATTAACCAGGCTCCCCAAACAAAAAACTGCAGGAAAGAAAGTATGGTAAGTCGTAATTTTAAACTCATATAATCGTAGTGATATTAATCTATTTTCTTTTTTCTGCGCTTGATCTCTTCCTGAATTTCTAATGCTGCATCAAAATCCTCATCTTTTACTGCATCTTCCAGTAATTTATGCAAATCTTCAATCGTGAGACTTGATAAATTTCCTTCAATAACTTCTTCGTAGGGTGTATCTTGTTTCGAAACATCATCCAATTCCAAGAGAATTCCCGCTTCACTTAATACCTGCTGGGTTGTATAAATCGGTGCTTCAAAGCGAACAGCCATCGCAACTGCATCAGAAGTTCGAGCGTCCATAATTAATTCTTCCTGAGAATCCTTATTTTTAAAATTGATGTTGGAGAAAAAAACACCATCAATAATTTGATAAATGATTACAGAAGTAATTTCAAAATGAGCAGATGTTATAAACTTTGAGAATAAATCATGCGTAAGAGGTCGCGGCGGATGAATATCTTTTTCTAATCCGAGCGAAATTGCCTGCGCTTCAAAATTACCAATGACCACTGGAAGTTTTACATTGCTTTCTTCATGTTCCAAAAGCAAAGCATAAGCACCAGATTGAGTCTGGCTGTAGGAAATTCCGCGAATGGTTAATTTTTTATAATCCATAAGTACAAATATAATTGATTTTTTAGATTAGGGATTTCTTTTCAAAGCTTTTATTGAATTTTACGTATTTTTTCACCGCTTAGGCCATTTCTGGAATTTGATTTAAATTGATGGTGATGGCAAATCGGCTTCCGGTGGAATCACTTTCTCGTTTTATTCGGCCATTCATGAATCTAATCCTGGAATAAATATTACTTAAACCGATACCATTTGACGGCGATTTTGTATCGAAGCCCTTCCCATCATCTTTAACTGAAATTAAAACGTACGGATTGTTGTACGTAATGTGAACATCGGCGACCTTAGCTTCAGAATGTTTTACAACATTATTAATAAGTTCCTGAATAATCCTATAAATATGGGTTTCAGTAGTTTTCGACAAATCTAAATAATCTTCGGGAAAAGTCAGGTTTATTTTCAGATTGTATAATTCTTCCACATTTCTACAAAAAAGCTGGATCGCACCTACTAATCCGTAATTGGTTATTGAAGAAGGAGAAAGATTATGGGAAATTTCCCGAATTTGTTGACAAGATTTATCAATCGTCTCTAAGACATCATCCAAAACATCATCATTTCTATTTATTTGATTTGTACTGTTTAAATGATTTAAATTTAATTTAATGGCGGCTAAATCTCCGGCGATGCCATCATGAAGTTCCTCGGCAATTCTCTTTCTTTCATTTTCTTCACCTTCCAGTAAACCTTGAAGCTTTGTGATTTGTTGCTGATGTTTATGTCTCGTAACAACCTTATAAACTCTGTTTTTTTCATCGTTTATTAATTTCACTTTATAAGCAAGTCCCAAACTGAAAAATATGGTTTCAATTACTATTCCGACATAAAAAAAGCCAATCGGATTATGTAAATGTAAAGAAGGTAGAAATGTTCCCGCAAACGCTGTTAAAGCGCAAATGACATAGAAGGATACTCCAAATAGAAAAAAGTGCTTGTGTTTATCGGAGTATTTACTGGCTTTCACTACCGTCACAAAAAATATGGTAAGCATCACCGGTAAATAAACAAAAGTATACAGCGTCACATATAAATCGGAATTTTTAAGCAAATAAGTAATAATTCCAAAAATAAAAAATGCGGCAACTAAAATATTTAGAATTTTTGTAACACTTCGAAAATACTTCTTTTTTAATTTTTCAAGATCTAAAAAGTAGAGTGCAAAAAGAGAGTAAAAATGATAGAAAACTATTTGAATGAAGAAATTGATAATATGTAATAAAACTTCCGAGTTAGAAGTTCCAATAATGTAAGCAACCGAATTTTCAAATTTGTTATAAAAAATATCATCTCTACTTAGTAAATAAATAAGCAGAAAGATATTATACAGCATATAATATTTAAAGCTTTTATCCCGTAGATATAGAAAAATAACACTACTTACAATAATAAATAGGAATTGGAATGAAATTGCCATGTTCCATACAAACATTCCCATTAATAAAATTTATTAGTTAAAAATTGCTTCTAAAGTAAAATTAGTATTTTTATTTAGGAATTAGAGAATAAAATTCCTTTTTTTAAGTTAGCAAATTCTGCCCAAAAAAAAACACCGAATAAATTCGGCGTTTTATATTCAGTTTAAAAGAGAAATTTACCCTTTCAAAGCTTTGATTTTCTGATTAAGTTCCGGAACGATCTGGAATGCATCGCCTACTACTCCATAATCAGCAGACTTAAAGAACGGCGCTTCTGGATCACTATTGATTACTACGATGGTTTTAGAAGAATTCACTCCCGCTAAATGTTGAATAGCGCCAGAAATACCAACCGCCACATAAAGATTCGGAGAAATTGCTTTTCCAGTTTGTCCTACGTGTTCGGAGTGAGGTCTCCAACCAATATCTGAAACAGGTTTAGAACAAGCTGTTGCTGCTCCTAAAGTATTTGCCAGATCTTCAATCATTCCCCAATTTTCTGGACCTTTCATACCACGACCTGCAGAAACAACTATTTCCGCTTCTTTCAAGTCCAGCTGACCTGAACTCTGTTCATGGGACAAAACTTTGGTATCTTCATTAGCTACCGCTAAATCTTTCACTTCTTCAGAACCGGAAACTGGGTTTTCTTTCACGCCGAATGCGTTTTGAGAAACAGTAACAATTACTCCTGCCGCGTCAGCTTTTGCGTGCATTATTCCTTTCCCAGAGAATGCTCGTCTTTTAACCTGAAATGGCGTAATGCTTTCTGGTGTTTCTAAAGCGTTGGTGATCAAAGAATAATCTTTCATAACTGCCAACATTGGCGCTACAGAAGAAGCATCGGTTGTATGTGGGAAAACGATGATATTGCCGTCTGCAACTTCATTCATTGCCTGAGAAAAAGCTTTCGCACTGAAGTTTTTCAATCCTTCATCTTTTATATTGATTACCTTATCTGCTCCATATTTATATAGAAGATCAGAAGAGTCAGTAGGATTTACAGAAACGGCAGTGACTGTATCACCATTTTTCTCAGCAATTGATTTTGCATAGGAAACTGCCTCAAATGCTGCCTTTTTGTAAATACCATTTATATTTTCTGCGTATACGAATATTGCCATTTTTTAAATGTGTTTTAAAATTAAAATTAAATTACTTTCGCCTCTTCGTGAAGTAATCTTACCAATTCGTCAAGATTATCTGGCGAAATCATTTTTACCGCAGCTCTCGCCGGAACAGAATCATAAGAAACTGCTTCTACTCTCACTTCACTGCTTACAGGTTCTGAAACTTGTAAAGGTTTTGTTCTTGCCGACATAATGCCGCGCATGTTAGGAATAATCAGGTCTTTTTCGTCCACCATTCCTTTTTGTCCAGCAATGATCGCTGGAAGTTTAACTGAGATGGTTTCTTTACCGCCTTCAATTTCTCGAACTGCAGTGGCTTCCGTACCATTAATTTCTAAACCGACACAAGCATTTACAAAAGGTTGATTTAATAACTGAGCAACCATTCCTGGAACTGCACCACCGTTATAATCAATAGATTCTTTTCCGCAAAGGATTAAATCATAGTTACCATCTTTGGCAACATTTGCAATTTCTTTAGCTACAGAAAAACTGTCTTTGGGCTCTGTATTAATTCTGATGGCATCATTTGCACCGATCGCTAAAGCTTTTCTAATTACTGGATCAGTAGTAGCTTCTCCTACGTTTATCACTGTAACAGTAGCACCTTGTGCCTGTAATTTAATTGCTTTAGTAAGCGCAAATTCATCTAATGGATTGATTACCCATTGAATTCCATTTTTGTCAAAAGCAGTCTTATCTGCTGTAAAATTAATTTTAGACGTAGTATCTGGTACACTACTGATACAAACTAATATTTTCATCTGCGAATATTTATTGTTTTAATTTTTGCTAAGATAAATAAAAAATATATTATGCATGCATAGTACATTTAATAATTAATATTGATTACATAATTAACTATTTGGTTTAGAAGGTCTAATTTCTATTTTACTCGGTAATGTTCGTGGATTCATTTTTAGAATATCCAAAACAAGTTGGCCAATATCTTCCGGCTGAATTTTCCAGCTGTCTGCTTCAGAGGGCGTATGTCCGTTAAAATGTGTTGCAACAGAGCCTGGCATTATCGTAGAAACTTTAATATTATATTTTCGAAGATCAATCATGGCTGCTTGTGTAAAACCAACTGCACCAAATTTCGATGCGTTATAACCGGCTCCTTTTTCGAAAAAGTTTGTACCGGCAAGACTCGAAATGGTGATAAAATAACCTTCTGATTTCTTTAATTCTTCAACAGAAGCTTTCAGGGTGTGAAAAATACCATTCAAATTGGTATCAATCATTGCGGACCAATCTTCTAGGGAGAGTTCATCTACAGGTTTAAAGATTCCAACGCCGGCATTTGCTATCACGTAATCTATTTTACCGAATTTTTTGGTAATTTCTTCAACTGCGTTTTTTTCATCCTCGTAACTTTGAACATCAGATGACAAACCGAAAACTGGTGCGGTATCCGTTGATAATTTTTTGGCTACTGATAAAGCATCTTCTTTGTTTCGTCCTGAAATGGCAACTGTTATTCCCTGATCATATAAAACCTGTGCGATGCCAAGGCCTATTCCTTTTGTTCCGCCGGTGATGTAAGCGACTTTATTTTCCATTATTTTTAATTTGTTTAAAGATAAAAAAAAGATTTTTCAAATACCTGTTATTGTCATGTTTACCTTCTATTAAAATCATACAGATGATTCATAGACCTAAAAAAAGCGCCTATTTTTAGGCGCCTTTTAATATTGTGCAATTATCCTTTCGCATAATTTTCAAAGAACAACGGAATACTTTCAATTCCTTTATAAAAATTATATAGTCCGTAATGTTCGTTCGGGGAATGAATTGCGTCGGAATCTAATCCAAAGCCCATTAAAACTGATTTCGAACCTAAAACTTCTTCGAACATGGCGGTAATAGGAATACTTCCACCACTTCGGTAGGGAAGAACTTCTTTACCGAAAGCAGTTTCCATCGCTTTTTTAGCGGCTGCAAATTCTTTGGTATCGCTCGGCAAAACGTACGGCATTCCACCATGATGCGGAGTTACCTTCACTTTAACATTTGCCGGCGCGATCTTCTCGAAGTATTTGGTAAATTTCTCTGTGATTTCATCGGGTGTTTGATAAGGAACCAGGCGCATTGAAATTTTAGCAAAAGCTTTTGAGGGAATTACGGTTTTTGCACCTTCGCCGATATAACCGCCCCAAATCCCATTGCAGTCTAAGGTCGGACGAATTGAAGTTCGTTCTAAAGTCGTGTATCCTTTCTCACCTTCTACTCCACTTAATCCAATTGATTTTTTAAAGTGTTCCGGATCATCTTTCAACTTGTTCATGTCAGCTCTTTCTTCATCAGAAACTGCTTCTACATTATCATAAAATCCGTCAATTTTAATGTGTCCATTTTCATCGATTAAATCTGCAATCATTCGAGACAAAACGTGAATTGGATTAGGAACTGCACCACCGTACAGACCAGAATGTAAATCGCGGTTCGGTCCTTCTACTTCAACTTCTACATAGCTTAAACCTCTTAAACCCGTTGTTACCGTAGGTTGCTCGTTGGAATAAATATGCGTATCGGAAATTAAAATAACATCGCAAGATAATTTCTCTTTATTTTCTTTCACAAAATCCTCTAGACTTTTAGAACCTACTTCTTCTTCGCCCTCAAAAATAAATTTCACATTACAAGGCAAAGTGTTCGTTTTCATCATCGCTTCAAATGCTTTTATGTGCATGAAAAACTGTCCTTTATCATCTGCCGACCCACGCGCAAAAATCGCTCCCTCAGGATGAATTTCAGTCTTTTCTATATAAGGTTCGAACGGAGGTTTTTTCCAAAGATCTAATGGATCAGGTGGCTGCACATCGTAATGACCGTAAACAAGTACAGTTGGAAGCGCTTTATCAACCATTTTTTCTCCGTAGACTATGGGATAGCCTTTTGTTGAACAAACTTCGACAGCATCGGCACCAGCTTCCTTTAAGAAATTGGCAACTTCATCAGCACATTTCAAAACTTCATCTTTATAGGCTGGATCTGCGCTTATAGAAGCGATTTTCAACAATTCAAAAAGCTCATCAACATAGCGCTGTTTGTTTTCTTGAATGTAATTTAATGTTTCTTGCATTATATTTTAATTAAATTAATAGATTGACGAATCTTGTAAAAATAAAAAAAATGTCCTGCAGAAGCAAGACATTTACCTAATATATTCCAAAAGGTCTTATTTATTTTCCGAAGCAGCAGGCTGTGGTGCGGTATTCATTTCCTGCACGCTGTCTTTTTTAATTTGAACTTCGGTAAGCGTAGTTGTTTTCAAAGAGTCATTCATTGGCATTTCTGCTGAAGTTTTTGAGCCAGTAACCGCTGTTGAAGGCGTATTTGTAACCATATCTTCGCTATAACGCTCTACTCCTGGAGTCAATTGCAAAACTCCTTTGTTAGAGCCTGCCTGAATTTTCTGGCAACTGATTACCAATCCTGCGATCGCAACGCCTAAAATAACTTTTTTCATATCTACTTTATGATTAAGATGAATCTTTAAAATTTCACAGCTCCAAAAGTATGAAATATTACCATTTTTCCCAAGGATTTTAGACGATTTCTAAAGAGATCTTAAAATAATTTTATTTTTCAGCGTTTGGGTGAATATTAAATAGCGGTTTCCACCATCCAAAATTTTATATTTATTCTTGATTTCATCAGGCGTTAATGGATGGTTTTTAGAAATGATATTATATTTCTCCCCTTTCTTAATTTGTTTAGAATCAGTAATTACAACTTCTAGAATTCTTCCCGGGAAATTTTCCTTTCTACTGGTCGACGTATATAAATGGGTATTCGGTGCTAATTTTTGAAGTTCAAATTTTTCAGACAAAGTATTGAAAGCTCCTGATTTTAAAATTGAATTATTGGGAATAAATAGAAATGACGAGGGTTCTGAAAAATTGGAAGTTGTCGATTTCTCTTCATCATAATAGAAAGTAAAAGTAGGATCATCACTTTCCAGGTTGGTACAGATGATCTTTGGTGAATTTAAATTTTTGCCTGGTTCAATTAAGATAAGAAGTTCCTTTACTTCATTTCGCACGGCAATAATCTGAATTTCCGAAATATTCTCCACCGAAGATATCAAATAAGTAATATCAATAAGCGGTGACAGTTTAATAAGAATCTTTCCGGATATCTTCGCTAATCTGTCCTTAATTTCCAAAATATCCGGTGATAAATCTTCGAGAAGGAATTTCTTGTTTTTTTGAACATCTCTTCGTGCGGGATCTAAATAAACCAAATCAAATTTTTCTCGATTTTCAGCTAAAAAATGCTCCAGATTATCATTTATAAAATTTGCGTGCCTTCCTAAAATTTTCCAGTTATGTTTCACAATTTCTAACAGTTCGAAATTCTGTTCAACCAAAGTAATTTCTGCAAAATTTTGAGACAGAAAATAAGCATCAATTCCAAAACCTGACGTTAAATCTAGAAAGGTTTTTCCCTGCAAATTTTGACCTTTAAATTTTGCTGTGGTTTCTGAAGAAGCCTGTTCCAAATTCAGATTTGGCGGAAAAATAATCCCTTCTTTCATTAAAAAGGGAAATTTTTTTTGTGCTACTTTTTTTCCTTTGATCTGTTGTACAATTTGTTGCATAGTGACTTCTGGAAAGGGAGATTTTTTCAACAATAAAGAATGCAAATCTGTGGTGAGATTTGCATTGATGTATTTTTGAACTTCTTTATTAAGAATATTTTTCACTATTAATTTAAAAAAAGCCACGAAAGCACGAACTACTTTCGTTACAGAATTTATTCAAACATTTCGGCTAACCGAACAGCTTTAATTTCATTTCCCGCGTACATTTCTTCCGAGGATTTTACCTTTTCAAGTTTCGGATAAAGGTTTACACCAATAATTTTAGTTTTGCCTTCTTCCACCCAATTTTGCTCTTTCATGGCCTGCTCATTAATTTCCGTTTGAATGGTACCAATTTTTAAAAGTTCGCAATAACCTCCTTTTTCTTCCATTTCCCGGAATAGTTTCCAGGATTTTTCAGCCAGTTGTTGCGTTAAATCTTCTACGTAATAACTGCCGTTTCCGGCATCGTTAAAAACATTGATAATACTTTCATACGCCAAAACAATCTGTTGCTTAAAAGAAATCTCCTCTGAAACCGAATCAGAATTTTCCATTTTATAATCATTGCTAAAAACAGCGTCCGCACCGCCAATCATTGCTGCAGAAAGTTCCAAAGTGGAACGTATTAAATTATTTTCAGGATCGTTTTTGGATTTATTTCGGAAAGTAGTTTCTGCAAAAATAAAAGGAGTTTCATCTAAACCAAATTCTTTCGAAAATTGATTGAAAAGTAGTTTCAGCGCTCTAATTTTGGAAATTTCAAAGAAGTAATTGCTACCTAACGATACTTTGAAAATTATTTTATTGATGATTTCAGCGCCGAAAATTTCAGTAAGTTCTTTAGCTTTTGCCAAACCGATCGACAATTGCTGAATCATGGATGCACCTGCATTTTGATGTAAAGAAATATCTACGCACAAATTTCTCTCAAAATTTTTAGACAATAATTCTTTACCCAGTTGCACATTAATTTTGCCTTTTTCGTTGTCTGAAAAAATATCTACCAAAGAAAAATATCGATTGTTTTCGTCTAAGGAAATGTGTTCTGACAAATTTGCATCATTTACGAAAATCACTTTTTCGGTTAAATCTTCCACATTATTATTGAGCAAAAAAGCAAAGACGTTTTCCTCTGCGCTTTCATGATAAGATGAAACCAAATGTGTGGATTCTTCTACTTTTGGCAAATTTGCCAAAGAACTTTTAACGGAATCATAATAAGGTTTTACAGAAAGGTTTTCAAGATTATCTTCAGATAAAATGGTGTAGATATCTTCTGTTTTTAACTGTTTCTGCACGAGAGTTTCCCAATCTTGCAGTGATGTTTTTTTAAACATATTATGAATGTTATTTTACTAAAAGGCTTACTCAAATAATTTATGAAAGTCTGTAAAAACTATATTTCTAAAGGCAATTTATTCCTTTTTAACAGCTTTGGTACTGTCAACCACAAGGATAAAAATTTCCTCATTTGGTTTTTTCATGAAATAATTTTCCCGAGCGTACTTTTCTTTTTCTTCCTTATTGTTCATCAACTTTTTATAAAAATCGTCGTTTTTCTGGTATTCTGACTGGTAATATGCCAATTGATCTTCGTATTTATTGATCTCGCCATTCAATTCATTAACAACCAAAAAAGACGTACTATCAAAGAAAATCATCCAAACCAAAAAAAGGAAAATGGTCACAAAATATTTTGTGATCACATATTTTTGCAAAAACTTTACCGCGGGAGATTTTGGCTTTATTTCTTTGATCAGATCTTCCATGTTAAAGGGTTTTTTTCAACGTATTATTTATGACAGTAGAGAGAAAATCAATCGCCACCGTATTTTGCTTCATATTGGGAACAATTAAATCGGCCTCGTTTTTAGAAGGTTCAATAAATTCCTGATGCATCGGTTTCAAAGTGGTTTGATAACGGTGCAAAACTTCCTGCAAATCTCGTCCTCGTTCCTGTGTATCACGGCGAATACGGCGAATTAACCGTTCATCGGAATCTGCATGAACAAAGACTTTTAAATCATATTCTTTCAATAAATCAGAATTCGTCAGGACCAAAATCCCTTCGACAATTAACACATTTTTTGGTTCTACGGAAACATGATCTCCAGTTCTGGAATGCGTGACAAAGGAATACAAAGGTTGCTCAATACTTTCACCCATTTTAAGGGCTTTCACGTGCTTTATCAACAATTCAAAATCAATCGATTTCGGATGATCGTAATTTAACATTTCACGCTCCGATAAAGTAAGATTCTGATTATCATGATAGTAGTTATCCTGCGACAGCACATTCACTCCTTCTGTGTTAAGTTGCTGTAGAATTTTGTTAACTACAGTGGTTTTTCCGGAGCCGGTTCCGCCAGCAATTCCAATAACGAGCATAATTTTATTTTTACAAATATAGGTTTTTGCGTTAAATTTTGTAGGTAAATTCAAGTCAATTTAAAGTTGATTTTAGGCTCTTTTTTCGATATTAAAGATATAATAAATAACCGCAACTACACGCGCCAGAAATTCTCTGGACTGATTCCGATAATAACTATTGTTTGCCAAAACATCCTGCGCATCAAAACCTAGAGCGTTCATGCCGCTGTTTCGCGCATAAAACAATGCCCGTAAATTGTGAAATCCCTGAGAAACAATGATTACATTTTTCTGGTCGTAAACCTCTAAACAATTTTTAATACTTGCCTGTGTCTGAAAGCCTTTTGGATCTTCGGTGATGATATTTTCGGGCACACCTTCTTGATAAACCAAATAATTTTTCATTGCTGCGGGTTCGTCATAACCTTCGCTTTTTTCCCCACTCACAATTATTTTGGCGATTTTTCCGTGATGGTATAATAGTGCTGTCGCATTCATCCTCGACGTAAAATAAGGATTAGAAAGTCCCGATCGCATTTTAGGCGAAGTTCCCAAAACCAAAGCCGTTTCACGGGGCGGAATTTTAGAAATTTTGGTATAAGTTTTTCCATTGGTGACTGCATATACCCAAATATTGGCAAGAATCATCAACAAAATTCCAATTTCTACTAAACTGAAAAATGACTTTACTATGTCTAAAATTTTCTTCAAATTGTGTTATACCAAATCAAAATTAACTTTAATTTTTTTACTTAAAACGACCGACATGCATGCTAATATCTTCCCTGCTGCGGCTTCTTTATCCGTTAAATATTCATTTTCCAGCAACTCTACTTCGCCTTCTTCCAAAATGCATTCACAACTGCCACAAATTCCAGATTTACATGAATAAGGAACGGGGAATTTCTGGATTAAAAGTTGTTGCAAGAGGCGCATCTTATTGTTTGCTAAAGTAGTGTGATGATTTTGTCCTAAGAGTTTAAAATCAACCGCTATATCTTTCTGCAAAGGAAACTCTTTTTCAACAGGATAAATATCTTCATTAAATTCTTCAAAAAGTTCAAAATGAATATTCTTTTTTGGGATTCCATGTTTGTAACATGCGTTCGCCAATGATTTGATCATCTCGCCTTTTCCGCAAATTAAAACTTCGTCAACCGCATCCCAAATCGTACTTTCTTCATCAGTATCATCAAGTAATAAGAATTGATTGATTATCAGAGCCACCTTCTTTTCATCTAATCGGCCTTCATAAATTCCGTTACCGACTTTCTCCCGGGAATAAAAATGATAAATCTCTAAACGATCTTCATATTGGGATTTGAGTTCATCTAATTCTTTCCTAAAAGCGACATCGGTAAAAGTTTTGTTGCCATAAAAAAGAAATAGCCGCGTACGAGGTTCCGTAAATAAGATGTTTTTAAAATGGCTTAAAATCGGTGTGATCCCTATTCCGCCTGCAAATCCAACTATTGTTCGAAATTCGTGTGGTTTAGAAACCAAAGTAAATCTTCCGCGAGGTGTTGAAACTGATACTTCTGCACCAACTTCCACATTTTGAATTAAAGAATTAACTGGACTTCGGTCGCTGTTAACTTTTATTCCTAATGAAATCTTCTTTTCAAACGGTGCCGATGTCATTGAAAAATCTTTTTGAACCCACTCACCATCCCAGTAAAATTGCAACGTTACATATTGACCAGCCTTAAAAGTGTATTTCGGTTTTAAATTAGAAGGAATTTCGAATTCAAGAGCATAGATGGTTTTGGTCAGTTGTTGCTTTTTCGTTAATTTTAGCGGGTGAAATTCTATTTGTCGGGCTTTAGATGAGAGATTTTCCATAAATTTTAATGACTCAAAAATAATAAAAATAAAATGAAAAAATTAATTCTAAGTACGATACTTCTAACCGCTGTCGTTGCCTGTAACAAAGAATCAAAGGTTACGGAAACAAGTGATATGGCAACAGCAGATTCTATTGTCACGCCGGTTATTGAGACGAATGAGGCCGTTGTTCCCTTTAAAAAAGTAGAATGGACTCCTGAAGAAACATCGAAAATGCTAGGAAATCAAAATAATGATACGTTATATGTAACCAATTTCTTTGCAACCTGGTGTGGCCCGTGCGTTAAGGAAATACCGCATTTCAAAGCAAAGATGGCGGAAATGAAAGGGCAAAAAGTTAAATTTACATTTGTCAGTTTAGACGAGCGCTCCGATTGGGACGAAGTTGTACCGAAGTTTGTAGAGAAATTCGACTTATCTCCAAATGTTGTTCTTTTAGACGGTTCCAAGCTAACTCCAGAATTTTTTCCGAAGAATTTTAAAAAATGGGACGGTGGCGCAATTCCTTTTACTTTGATAAGAAAAGGGGATAAAACTGATGAAACTTTAGGTTCAATGAGTGAAGAAATGCTCAGCCAAAAGCTTAATTCATTCAATTAAAAAAGTTTAAAATAGTCGCAAAGTAATACCTTACCAAAAGGCTACTTTGCGATTTTTATTTTTTAAAATTTGTGACCTAACCGAAATGACGAAAAATTTTAAAATCATCACTTTATTGATTATTATCGGAATTATTGTTTCGATTGTAGTGAATTTAAATATTGGTTTTCTTAATTTAAATTTTTCTGATTTTCTTTCTTCAACTGCTGAAAACGCACAGATTGCAAAACTTCGGGTCAACCGAATTATCGTTATGATGTTGGCTGGCATTGCCATTCCAACGTCTGGATTTTTATTGCAGGAATATTTTCAAAATCCCTTGGCTGGACCTTCTGTTTTAGGAATTACTTCAGTTGCCAGTTTGAGTGTCGCATTTTATATTTTGTTCTCCCAGGATTTGGTGCTGCCAGAATTTCTCCAAAATAGTTTCCTCAGCTTTTCGGCGATCGCAGGAAGTATGGTTTTGATGTTCATACTGCTTGCATTTTCAGGCAAGTTTCAAGACAGATCATTTTTAATAATATTCGGATTTCTCATCTCAGCTTTAGCGGGAGCCGTAGTTTCTATATTGCAGTTTTATGCAGAAAATCAAAGTTTAAAAAATTATATTCTCTGGAGTTTTGGCGCAAATAATCAGGTCTCCACCAATCAAATATTTATCTTATTAGGAATAGTAATCTTCGGACTAGTTTTAAGTTTTAAAACTATAAAACCGCTCATTGGTAATTCTTTAGGAACCGCTTACGCGCAAAGTCTTGGAGTTGATTTAAATAAATTAAAGTTTTTAATCATAATTTCATCTTCTTTACTTTCTGCCTCGGTTACTGCTTTTTTAGGTCCAATTTTGTTTATCGGCATTGTGGTTCCCCATTTCTGCAGAATGCTTTTTAATCCTGCAAAACTCTGGCAACAATGGATTTTGAACATGTTATTAGGAATATTCATTATGGAATTTTTCTCAATTATATCGGAATCCACACAGTTTCCTTTGAATGTAATCACTTCGCTATTTGGAATACCTGTAATATTGACGATGATGCTAAGAGAGAAAAAAGTTTAATGTTTTTTTTAACGCAAAGTCGCAAAAAAAATTTTATTCTTACTGCTGTTTTTAAGGCGCGAATCATCTAAAGATGATGTTACCAACTTCTAAAATTATTAAACTTTAGAATTAAAAAACAAATAAGATGACTGAAAACGAACTTTCAAAAATTGTATTTGAATTGGGTTTAAAAATTCATAGAAGATTAGGCGCAGGTCTTTTTGAAAACGTTTATGAAGAATGTCTTTTTTACGAGTTACAGAAATCTGGTCTTAAAGCAGAAAAGCAAAAAGTTTACCCAATGATTTATGATGAATTGAAAATTGAAAACGCATTCAGAATTGATATCGTTGTGGAAAATAAATTAATTCTGGAAATTAAAGCCGTAGAATTTCTGAACGATACACACAAGGCTCAACTTTTAACGTATTTAAAAATGACAGGATGCAGATTAGGTCTATTAATAAATTTCAGAACCGACGTCTTTAAAAATGGAGTTAAACGAGTCGTCAACGGTTTACCGCAGTAAAAGATATTTAGTTATAATTCTGTTCCCATCGGCGAAGCCGAACTTGCGCCTTCGTAAAATTTGCATTTTAAAACCTTTTCGCCTTTGCGTTAAACAAAACTTAGTGAAAAAATGTTTCTAGAACTAAATAACACATCAATTGGTTACAAAACTCCTTTAATAAAAGAAGTTAATACTGGTTTGGCTTTGGGTGATATTTGCCTTTTAATCGGAAACAATGGCGTTGGAAAAACAACCTTAATTAAAAGTATTCTTAATCAAACTGACTTATTAAACGGTGAAGTTTTACTCAATGGAATAAAAACCAAAACGCTTTCATCCAAAGAAATGGCAGAACAAATTGCTGTCGTTTTTTCAAAGTCTCAAATTCCGGCGAATTATACCTTACGGGATCTCATTTCTTTCGGAAAATATATTCATTATCCTTATTATTTTGAACTGAAAGAATCGGATCAACAGGAAGTTGAAGAAATTATTAAAAGTCTAAATTTGACGCAGTATCGCGATTTTCAGTTGACTGAATTGTCAGATGGTAATCTTCAAAAAGCATTTATCGGACGAGCTTTAGCACAAAATTCGCCGATGATAATTCTGGACGAACCCACTACGCATTTAGATGAAGAGAATAAAATTATTATTTTAAAACTCCTCCGCAACTTAGCCAAAGTTCACAAAAAACTCATCCTCTTTTCATCTCATGATTGGCGATTAGCAAAAGAATTCGCGGATAAAATTTGGCTGATACATGATCAAAAAATCGATGCAGGAATTGCGGAAGAAATTCTCTTGAAGCATAATGAATTACTTAATCCTGAGCTCTTCGATTTCACGGAAAGTTTTGTTCCACCAAAAATTTCAGCGCCCGATTTTCATAAGGAAATGCTGTACTCATTTCTTCAAAAAAATTTCACAAAAGATCTCTCTTTTCTGAAATTTACATTCCAGGATGGTTTTTGGGTGATTTTCGAGGCAGATAAACAAATAAAATGCTCATCTTTTACAGAAATCGCTAATTTCCTCGCAAAACCTTATTGATACGTGATTTTCAGACTGTTTCCTAAAGTACTATGCATGCATAGTACTATGCTTTTCATATCTTTTAATAGGTTGATGCTCAACATTTAACAAAATTTTAACCTACGAGATATACTATGCATGCATAATATTTTCTATATTTGAATTCAACCAGGTATACTAAATATTATGAATAAATCACACGCAGAAAAAGTTGAAAATGTAGATCTCATTTTGAAATCTACCTGGCTCGCAGTTTCGAAAATGTATTCCGAACTCGCCCAAGATCATGATGCCACTGCCGTACAGGCACTTACGCTATTAAAAATAGATCCAAAAGATGGCACCAGAAGTACGAATCTCGGTCCGAAAATGGCCATAGAACCAACATCTTTAACGAGAATTATTAAACTTTTAGAAGACAATGGTTACATCTATAAAGAAAAAACCACAAACGATAAGCGGGAAGTAATCATTAAACTAACTGAAAAAGGTTTGAATTCAAGAAACCTATCGAAAGAGGTTGTCGTCAATTTCAATAAAAAAGTCGTAGAGAAAATTCCTCACGAAAAAATGGAAATCTTCAAAGAAGTGATGACAGACATTTTGAAAATTGCAAACGAATTAAATAACAAAAAATAAATATCAATGAAACGACGAATTAAACACGTAACGGTTCTTGGTTCAGGAATTATGGGTTCCGGTATCGCAGCACACTTCGCCAACATCGGCGTACAAGTGCTTTTATTAGATATCGTGCCTTTTGAACTGACAGAAGCTGAACAGAAAAAAGGTCTGACCAAAGAAGATAGAGTGGTTCGAAACAGAATCGCTGCAGAAAACTTTGTGAAGTTACAGAAGTCAAGTCCAGCGCTTTTATACTCTCCCAAATTTGCGGAGAGAATTACGGTTGGAAACTTTGATGATGATTTAGAAAAAATCAAAAAAACAGACTGGATTATTGAGGTTGTGGTTGAAAGACTCGACATTAAAAAATCGGTTTACGAAAAGATAGAACAGTTTAGAAAACCGGGAACTTTAGTTTCATCAAACACTTCTGGAATTCCTATTCATTTCTTGATTGAAGGAAGAAGTGATGATTTCAAAAAGTATTTCGCTGGAACGCATTTCTTTAATCCGGTAAGATATTTACCACTTTTAGAAATTATTCCAACACCTGAAACCGATCCTGAAGTTATTCAATTCTATATGGATTTCGGCGCGAAGTTTTTAGGCAAAACCACGGTTTTAGCGAAAGATACTCCCGCTTTTATCGCGAATAGAATTGGCGTTTTCTCGATGATGAACTTGCTCCATGAGATCAAAGGTTTAGGTTTGAATGTTTCTGATATTGATAAATTAACCGGTCCAATTATCGGCCGACCAAAATCTGCAACATTCCGAACTGCGGATGTTGTTGGTCTCGATACTTTGGTCATGGTTGCGGATGGCGTTCGAAACAGTAAAATGGAAGCGAACGATTTTAACGACGTTTTCAAATTGCCAGATTACGTTCAGAAAATGGTCGACAACAAATGGTTGGGATCTAAATCTGAACAAGGTTTTTACAAGAAAATTAAAAATGCAGAAGGTAAATCTGAAATTCACGGGCTGAATTTAGATACCATGGAATATGAACTTCAAGGCAAAACTGAATTCCCTACTCTAGCTTTAACCAAAGCGATCGATAAACCAATCGACCGTTTCAAGGTTTTAATTGGCGGAAAAGATAAAGCCGCAGAGTTATATCGCAAATCTTTTGGCGCTTTATTCGCTTATGTTTCGCATAAAGTTCCGGAAATTTCTGATGAACTGTATAAGATCGATGACGCAATGCGTGCAGGTTTCGGTTGGGAAAATGGACCTTTTGAAATTTGGGATGCGATTGGCGTTCAGAAAGGAATTGAATTAGCCAAAGATGCGGGCTATCAAGTTTCTGATTGGGTGAAAAATGTCGACTCATTCTACAAAGTAAATGACGAAGGACAAAGCATTTATTTCGATAAAAACTCTGGAGACTACAACAGTATTCCAGGTCAAGAAGACTTTATCATTCTGGACAATATTAGAAAAAACAAAACACTTTGGAGCAATTCAGGTTCCTCAATTCAGGATTTGGGCGATGGAATTATCAACTTTGAAATCCATTCTAAAATGAACTCTTTAGGAGGCGAAGTGTTAGATGGTTTGAACCGAGCCATCGATTTAGCCGAAAAAGAGTATGACGGTTTGGTTGTAGGAAATCAAGGCGCGAATTTCTCTGTTGGAGCCAATTTAGCAATGATTTTAATGATGGCAATTGATCAGGATTGGGATGATTTAAATATGGCGATTGCTTATTTCCAAAAATCAATGATGCGCGTTCGTTATTCATCAATTCCTGTTGTAGTTGCTCCACACGGAATGACTTTAGGAGGTGGTTGCGAAATGACGATGCACGCTGACCGCGTTGTTGCAGCAGCAGAAACGTATATCGGCTTGGTAGAAACTGGTGTCGGTGTAATTCCTGGCGGTGGTGGAACAAAGGAAATGGCCTTGAGAGTTTCCCGTGAATTCCATTCTGATGATGTTAAAAATAACAGACTTCGGGATATGTTCATGAATATCGCAATGGGAAAAGTGGCAACTTCTGCTTACGAAGCCTACGATATGGGAATTTTAGAAAACCATAAAGACATTGTGGTCGTGAATAAAAACCGTCAGATCAAGACTGCAAAAATGCTCGCTTTAAGTTTAGCGGAACATGGTTACACACAACCGATCGAGCAAAAAGTGAAAGTTTTAGGGCGTGATGCATTGGGAATGTTCCTCGTTGGAACTGATCAAATGTTAACCGGAAAATATATTTCTGAGCACGATAAGTTGATTGCGGACAAATTAGCCAACGTTTTGGTAGGTGGAAATCTTTCTGAACCAACAGTTGTCACAGAACAATATTTATTGAATCTGGAAAGAGAAACTTTCTTACAATTATGTGGTGAAAGAAAAACTTTGGAAAGAATCCAGTTTATGTTAACGAAAGGGAAACCACTTAGGAATTAGAAGTTAGAATTTAGACATTAGAGGGTAGATGAAAACGCACCGATTAAGAGATTTAATTATTTGGCAGAAGTCAATGGTTTTGGTTAAAGATATTTATCTTTTGACTGAGAACATCCCTGTCACCGAAAAATTTGGATTGATTTCACAAATCAGAAGATGTGCAGTTTCTATTCCTTCTAATATTGCAGAAGGCGCTGGAAGAAATAATCCGAAAGAATTCAATCAATTTTTAGGAATCGCAAATGGTTCAAGCTATGAATTAGAAACACAATTAATTTTATTAGTTGATTTAAATTTTAAAAGCGAAGACGAAATTCAGCCTCTACTCAACATTTTAACAGAAATTCAGAAGATGATTTATAAATTCAAAACTAATTTAATGAGCAGTTAGATCTAATTTCTAACATCTCATTTCTAATTTCAAATAAAAGAATTATGTCAAAACAAGCATATATAATAAAGGGTTTTAGAACCGCAGTCGGAAAGGCTCCGAAAGGATCACTTCGATTCACGCGTCCCGATGTCATGGCAGTAACCGTTATCGAAAAGCTAATGGCTGCAGTGCCGCAGTTAGATAAAAACAGAATCGACGATTTGATCGTTGGTAACGCAATGCCAGAAGCAGAACAAGGTTTGAACGTCGCGCGTTTAATCTCTTTGATGGGATTAAAGACGGATCAAGTTCCCGGTGTTACGGTTAATAGATACTGCGCTTCCGGATCTGAAGCAATTGCAATTGCCTCTGCAAAAATTCAGGCAGGAATGGCGGATTGCATCATCGCAGGTGGAACAGAATCAATGTCGTATATCCCGATGGGCGGTTACAAACCAGTGCCAGAAAGCGATATGGCAAAAACCAATCCCGATTATTATTGGGGAATGGGTTACACGGCGGAAGAAGTGGCGAAACAGTTCAATATTTCCCGTGAAGAACAAGATGAATTTTCTTTCGATTCTCACAACAAGGCTTTAAAAGCGAATGAGACTGGAAGATTTAAAGATCAGATTGTTCCAATTCCGGTTGAATACAACTACTTGGATGAGAATCAAAAAATGCAAACCAAAAAATATGATTTTTCTGTGGATGAAGGTCCAAGAAAGGGAACAAGTTTGGAAGGTTTGGCAAAATTACGTCCGGTCTTTGCAAATGGGGGAAGTGTAACTGCAGGAAACTCCTCTCAAATGAGCGACGGTGCAGCGTTCGTCATTGTAATGTCGGAGGAAATGGTGAAAGAATTAGGGTTGGAACCGGAAGCAAGATTGGTTGCTTATGCAGCCGCAGGTTTGGAACCAAGAATTATGGGAATGGGTCCATTATACGCTATTCCAAAAGCTTTAAAACAAGCAGGTTTAGAATTAAAAGACATCGATTTAATTGAATTGAACGAGGCCTTCGCTTCCCAATCCGTGGCTTTGAAAAAAGAATTGAATCTTAATCCAGACATCTTAAACGTAAACGGCGGCGCCATCGCACTCGGACATCCACTCGGGTGTACCGGAACAAAACTAACCGTTCAACTTCTCGATGAAATGCGCAAGCGTGGCAACATGAAATACGGAATGGTAACGATGTGCGTAGGAACGGGACAGGGAGCAGCGAGTATTTTCGAGCTTCTCTAGAAATTTTAGATTTTAAATTATAAATTTTAGATGAAATGAGTTTCAAACAAGACAATTTGATTCAGATTAAAACATTTGATTTTGCTTTAGAGATTATTAAATTTTATCTTGAATGCAAATCCCAAAATGAATATGTTTTATCAAAGCAAATTCTTCGTTCCGGAACTTCAATAGGAGCAAATGTTGAAGAAGCAATTGCTGCTCAGTCAAAAAAAGATTTTATTTCAAAACTTTCAATTGCAAATAAAGAAGCAAGAGAAACGAAATATTGGTTGCGACTTTATCAATCTTCGAATTTGGTTCAAATTGAAATTGAATCTCATTTAAAGGAAATAGAAAGCATCCTTAATATCTTAACTAAAATCATCAAAACATCATCTGAAAATTTATAACAGCGAATCTAATTTAAAATCTATAATCTAAAATTTAAAATCAAAATAATGAGCAATACTTTAAAAGGCGGTGAATTCATCATCAAAGATATTCCTGCAGCAGAATTATTCAGTTTAGAAGAATTATCCGATGAGCAAAAAATGCTTCGTGATTCGGTATCTGAATTTATGGAAAGAGACGTCATCCCACACAGAGAGCGTTTCGAGAAAAAAGATTATGCATTAACCGAAGAAACCATGCGCAAATTGGGCGAAATGGGAACTTTGGGAATTGCAGTTCCAGAACAATACGGCGGTCTCGGAATGGGATTTGTGAGTACCATGCTTGCCTGCGACATGGTTTCTGGAGCCAATGGCTCCCTGGCAACTGCTTACGGAGCGCACACCGGAATCGGAACACTTCCTATCCTTCTTTATGGAACGGAAGAATTGAAACAAAAATACCTTCCTGCTTTAGCAACAGGTGAAAAATTTGGAGCCTATTGCTTGACAGAGCCTGATGCAGGTTCCGATGCGAACTCCGGAAAAACAAAAGCTGTTCTTTCAGAAGATGGGAAACATTACATCATCAACGGACAGAAAATGTGGATCTCGAATGCAGGTTTTGCTGATACATTCACCTTATTCGCCAGAATTGAAGATGATAAAAACATTACCGGTTTCGTGATCAACCGTTCTGAACTGGAAGATCCAAACAGCATGACCATGGGCGAGGAAGAACACAAATTAGGAATTCGCTCCTCTTCTACCCGTCAGGTTTTCTTTAATGATATGAAAATTCCCGTAGGAAATTTATTGGGAGAAAGAAACAATGGTTTTAAAATAGCGATCAACGCTCTAAATGCGGGCCGAATTAAATTAGCCGCCGCAAACATTGATGGACAAAGAAGAATTACAGGTTTAGCCATTAAATATGCCAATGAAAGAAAACAATTTGGCGTGGCGATTTCTACTTTTGGAGCGATCCGTAAGAAAATTGCAGAAATGTCCACAGGAATTTTCGTTTCTGAAGCTGGATCTTACAGAGCAGCGAAAAATGTAGAAGATAAAATTACGGAATTCATTGCAGGTGGAATGTCTCACGCAGAAGCAGAATTAAGCGCTTTGGCAGAATATGCGGTAGAATGCTCTATTCTTAAAGTGTATGTTTCGGATCTGACGCAACATATTGCAGACGAAGGAATTCAGATTTACGGTGGAATGGGTTTCTCTGAGGATGCACCTATGGAAGCAGCTTGGCGAGATTCCAGAATTGGTAGAATTTACGAAGGAACAAACGAAATTAATAGACTACTTGCCGTAGGAATGTTGATCAAGAAAACCATGAAAGGCGAACTTGATTTGTTGAAACCAGCCATGGCCATCGGAAAAGAATTGATGGGAATTCCCTCTTTCGAAGTTCCTGATTATTCAGAATATATGTCTGAAGAAAAAGCAATTCTTCACAACTTGAAGAAAGTATTCTTAATGGTTGCCGGAGCAGCGCTTCAGAAATACATGATGGACATCGAAAAACAGCAACATCTTTTACTAAATGCCTCTGAAATTCTGAACCAGATCTATATGGCAGAATCTGCAGTTTTAAGAGCAGAAAAACATTTCGATACCGATTCAGTACAAGCCTCAATGGCGAGATTAAATCTTTACAAAGCCGTGGAAGCAATTACCACCGCAGCGAAAGAAGGAATCGTATCCTTTGCAGAAGGCGACGAACAGCGCATGATGCTTTCAGGCCTAAGAAGATTTACAAAGTACACCAATATGCCAAATGTAGTTGCCTTAACTGAAAAAGTTGCAGCCCATTTCGTGGAAAAAGGATCTTACTAGAAATAGTTTGATATGTGGTTTGAACGCTCTGAGAAATCGGGGCGTTCTTTTTTGTTGATTATAAGCACGGATTGTAAATCAGCGCTATCCAAGTGATCTTATCATTCTTTTAGTTTTTAGGGTTCTGTTATTTAAAATGAAAACTTGTACGTATAGTATTAATCAACATCCACTTATTAAAAGTTTTATAAAGTTTTGTTGTTTTAAATTCCTTTCGTTATATTAGAGATTAAACATAAAATAAATAGTATGGAAATGAAACAGATATCTACTAGTGTACAGCAAACAGTAAATCTAGTTGCGCCCGATTTAACAAAACTAATTGCGGCTATGAATGAAACAAAAGTAAGTATAGGCAATATAATTACACCTCAACTTCAAGAAGGGTTTGAATCTGTAAAGCAAATTAATTTCAAAATGCCTTACTCTGCAGAATTATCAAAATCCTTATTGATGATACAGAATTATAGTCATTTCGGTAATGCTCAATTTCCACAAATTAAAATTGACAATAGATTCAATTCTAAAATATTTTTAGAAAAACACAATTACGAATCAAATTTTAATTCAGTCGATATGGGACCTAGGACGGTTAGAGTTCGACAAAATGATATAATAGAATTTTTGAAATAATTTATTAAGGCAAATCTATAGGAAATTGAAACCACAATAGTTGGATTAAAGATTATATTTCTAGGCTTTCTTTATCTTTGATAAGACGCTAGTTTCCCATTTTCAAAATAAAGATAAGTACTGTTATAAACCCATTGTTGATGATTTCCCCAAGATCCAACAGTCTCATTAATTTCGGTCGGCTGACCAAATGCTATTAATGCCATTTCAGTTGTCATACCTATCCAATAGTGACCTTCACGCAGTGAATTATATGTGTTAAGGCCATATTTTTTAATTAATAATTCCTCCTTCTTATTATCCTGAAGTTCATTTTGTTTTGCTATTCTACTAGCATTCTCTAAACGAATTTCATTTTCAATAAATTTTTTGTTCTCAATATAATTTGCGATTTCAGGAGTACTTTCAATCCATAATGTACTGGCATAACCACAGTTTTCATCATAACAAATTTTAAAGTATTCGTCAACGTAATCAAGAATGAAAACGTTCTTTTCACCATTTACAATAAAAATATCTTTTGCAAGTGGATTTGGCGCATCTTTTATTTTCCCGCCATTTTTTATTATTGCATTAATTTTTACATTCTGAATTTGCGATAGTACATTCTTACTATTTAATATCGAAATATTTTTATCAACTATATTTAAAGAATCATTCAGTGTTTTAATTTGATTCTGGATTGTTTCCTTTTTTAATTTTAAAGCACTTAAATTTTGTGATTTCACAATTACAGTTGAAGTAAAACAGATAAGTACAGATATTATTATAAATTTTTTCATCGATTTTATTTTTAATAAAAATAATCTTAATTTTACTATTATGAGAAAGAATAAATTTTACACGTTACACAGATAGCGTGATTTGCAACGCAATACAGGACTTTTAAAATAACCGTAACGACAATATTACAACCACAATTACCCCATAAAAACCACAAAAAAAACTTTAAAAGGATTTTCTAAATCGGCATAATTTAACTGATGTCGCAGATCTGCAATTCGTGACGACAATACAGAAACTTCAATTACCCATAAAAGTACAAAAAAATTCAAATGACTTTCTAAATCAGCATAATTTCTAACCGTTCTAAAATAGTAATTCCAGATTTAGCAATTTTTATAAAATATCCAAAATAACTTGCACTACCCTTTTCTATACCAGTGAAATAAAATGGAGCCCAAAAAAGGCATTAGCAAACACATAAAAAACCACATGAGTTTTCGCGGGCTCGAATAAGGGCTTTTTAAAATTTCCAAAATGCTAAAAATTAACACTGGAATAAACAGAAATAGAAAAATGTAATAATAGGATTGAGTGCTCATCACAATTTTTGTCTTCTCAAACTTTTGTTTTAAAATAGGCAGATCGAGAAGACTTTTTTTATCCGACTACTTTAAATTTATTTCTTTCAATTTTTTAATTTATATCGTTAATTCTATTCAAAATTACAATTTCTGTCAATTATTTGCCGTATTTCTTCGGTAATTTATGTTACTCAATTTAAATTGCTGCGCAAACTTTGATAAATCAGGGTTTCTCTCTTACTATTATCGAATTCGACAACGGAAGATTTTTTCACACAAAAATATTTATAATTTCAAATAAAGAAAGCAGGTTATGAGTTAGGATATGATGAGAATATAAATGCAATTGTTAATATTGAGAAGACTTTAAATAAAGATAAATTACTAAAATAAAATGTTAAAAATAGTTTACTTGAGAATTTAACGAAAACTGATATTCGTGATAATTTTAAAGAATTTTTTATTTCTGTTAAACCAAAACTTGAGGTATATAAAAAAAAACGATTTCGCGGAACTGCAATACGTCACGACATTCCTAAAACTAAATAACAAAAAAAACAAACTATAATTTCTGGCATTTCTGAACTTCTAATTCACTGCTTTTCTCACCTATTTTTGTCACTGGATTAAAAAACCTTGTCAAGGTTCCAAACCTTGACAAGGTTATCAATTCCACTAACTTGCCAACTGTTCAAATGATTATAAAATAGTCCAAAATCTAATTCCTTTTCCCCTCTCTTTCCATTACCGCTTTCTTATAAATTTCACCACGATATTTCTATGAAATTTCCCTTTAAATCGGTAATTTGCACTTACCCATTTCTAAAGATCATTCTACTCATGGATAAAGAAATAAAACACTGGTTTACCAAGTCTGTTCCCGAAACTTTAACGCTGCTTTCCGTGGAGGCTGACACAGGACTTTCTGAAGATGAAGCGCGGAAAAGAAAAGAACATTTTGGCGCAAATGTTTTGGAAGGGAAAAAGAAAAAGTCTCTTTTAAAAATTGTCTTTTCGCAATTAAATGACTGGCTCATCTACGTACTTTTTGCTGCCGTAATCATCACCGCTTTCATGGGAGAATATATCGATTCCGTGATTATTACGCTCGTGATTTTTCTTAATGCCGCCATTGGAACTTATCAGGAAGTGAAAGCCGGAAAGGCGATCGATGCGCTTCTGAAAATGTCTTCCCCGAAAGCCGTCGTAAAACGTTCGGGGAAGACAAAAGAAATCGACAGTGCCGAATTGGTACCGGGCGACCTGGTTATTTTAGACGCAGGCCGAATCATTCCGGCAGATTTACGTCTTCTTGAAACCGTAAACATGCAGATCGAAGAATCTTCTTTAACCGGAGAATCTCTGCCCGTTCATAAAAAAGCGGAAAGCGTTTTTGACAATACTAAAATGACGGTGGCTGAAATTGAAAACATGGCCTTTATGTCTACCATCGTCACTGCGGGAAGAGGTTTAGGAATTGTAGTCAATACCGGAATGACCACCGAAGTCGGAAAGATTGCAGATTTACTGGATACAGACTCCAACATTAAAACACCTTTAGAAAAGAAACTTAGCGAACTCGGAAAATCTCTCGGAAAAATCGCGGTCGGAATCTGTATTGTGATCTTCGGAGTTTCCTGGCTTCAGGGACGCGATCTGGCAGAAATGTTCCTGATTTCAGTCTCACTCGCCGTTGCATCTATTCCGGAAGGTCTGGCTGCGATTGTCGCCGTTGTCCTTTCCATAGGAGTTACCGCCATGTCCCGCAAAAATGCAATTATCCGAAAACTTCCTGCTGTAGAAACTTTAGGTTCGGTCAACATCATCTGCTCCGATAAAACCGGAACTTTAACAATGAATAAAATGACCGTGACTCAGATCTTTACCTCAGACGGTTTGATGGTATTGGAAGATGCAGAAAACACAACCATCTCGGAATCGGCAAAATTACTGTCTGAAGGAATGATTCTCTGCTCCGACGCAACGCTTGAAAACGAAGAAGCAACAGGAGATCCTACAGAAATTGCCCTGCTTGTTCTGGGTGATCAACTCGGACTCGACCGCAAAAATTTAGGTCAGAAAAATACGCGTATCGGAGAAAATCCATTCGACAGCAACCGTAAAATGATGTCGGTTCTGGTAAAATCTGATAGCGGCTGCAGCGTTTTTACGAAAGGTGCATTAGGAAGTCTGCGAACAGTGGCAACCCAGATTTTTGATAAAGGAGAGATCAGAGCCATTACTGAAGAAGACCTTCAGAATTTCAGTGAGGCAGCGAGAATAATGTCTGACAATGCTTTACGAACCCTCGTTTTAGCCTACAAACCTGCAGATGAAAATTTAGCCCCGGAGGAAATGGAAAAAGATCTGGTACTCGTCGGTTTGGTGGGAATGATCGATCCTGCGCGGGAAGAAGTGAAACCTTCCATAAGACTTGCCGCAAATGCGGGTATCAAAACCATTATCATTACTGGAGATCACAAAAATACCGCTTTCGCCATCGCAAAAGACCTGGAAGTTGCGGAAAATATCGACCAGGTTCTCACAGGACCGGAACTGGAGGAAATCAGCGAGGATGAATTCATCAAAAAAGTAAATAACTACCGGGTTTTTGCCCGCGTTTCTCCCCAACACAAAGTGCAGATCGTACAAGCTCTGCAGGCCAATGGAAACATTGTTTCGATGACCGGTGATGGAGTGAATGACGGACCTTCTCTGCATATTGCAGATATTGGAGTGGCAATGGGAATTACCGGTACCGATGTGGCCAAAAACGCCGCCGATATGATCCTCACCGATGACAATTTCTCGACGATTGTTGTTGCCATAGAACAGGGCAGAAATATTTTTCAGAATATTAAAAAATCGGTGGTCTTTTTATTGACCTGTAATCTGGGCGAAGTTTTGGCTATGTTTCTGCCACTCGTTTTTGGTTGGCCGGCTCCACTTATTGCGACCCAACTTTTGTGGATCAACCTGCTTACGGATTCTCTGCCCGCAATCGCCCTCGGAATGGATGGTGATGATCCGGACGTGATGCAGGAAAAACCCCGGTCTGCCAATGAAAATTTCTTTTCCCACGGCGCCGGAACTCAGGTGGTAATCGGCGGAATCCTTATCGGTTTGATCACTATTTTTGCTTTTTGGTACGGCTTTTACGAACTCGATTATACTCCATTTGAAAAAAACATTCCAGAGGAAGTCGTTAAAAATGCGAGAACGCTGGCTTTTTTGGTCTTGGTATGTGCACAGCTTTTCTATTCTTTCGGATTAAGAAACATCAAAAAACCTTTTTATCAAATCAAAATTTTTGGAAACTACTATTTAAACGGGGCTGTTTTGCTGGGACTTTTCCTGCAGTTAATGTTGCTTTTTGTTCCTGTTTTAAGAAGCGCTTTCAAACTTCATATGCCAGATTCCAAAGGGTGGATTATGGCATTATTGCTGGGTCTTATTCCTTTGGTAACGCTGGAGATTTATAAGATGATTTTTGTAAAAAGAAAATAATGACGTATTAGTTTTCAATTTATGAGCAGCAGTTCAGATAACATTTTTAAAATTATTGTAGAAGAAATTTCTTCAATAATAAGTTTAGGTTTTTGTGGCTTCAAAGAATTTTTGACATTTGCGATTGATCGTCCAATCCTATTTAAATTTTGTCTCATCATTTTTATTAATGACTGCGATTTGATTTAAGTCAAGTTTCCACTGCGTTTTGGAATAATTTTGGGTCACTTTTCCTCAAAATAAATTTTATGAGCACTACGAAAGAAACCTCAACGATAAAAAGTGTAAATCCTTTTAATAATGAAGTCGTAAAAGAATTTGAAGCAATGTCTTCAGAGCAAGTCGCGTCCATCATTGATAAAGCGGATGAAGCTTTTAAAACCTGGAAAAATTCTTCCATAAAAGAACGTTCGGAAATTATGCACAAAGTTTCCGCCATTATGCTGGACAAGAAAGTAGAACTGGGAAAACTGGCGACCTTGGAAATGGGAAAAGTTTTAGGTCAAGCTATTGGAGAAGTGAAAATTTGTGCAGCAATTTTTGAATATTATGCAACTAATGCAACAGAACTTCTTGCAGATAAACCTTTAAAAGTTCCAGATGGTGATGCGTTTTTAACCTATGAACCCATTGGCGTTATTTTGAGCGTTCAACCTTGGAATTTTCCTTTTTACCAAATGACCAGATCTGCTGCAGCGCACCTAACCGCGGGAAATACGATGGTTTTAAAACACGCGTCGAATGTGCCACAATGCGCGCAAATGATGGAAGATATTTTTAAAGAAGCCGGTTTACCAGATGGAGTTTATACGAATTTGTATGTTTCTGGAAAAGATATTGAGCCTATTGTTGCGAATCCAAAAATTAAAGGAGTGACGTTAACTGGAAGCAAACCTGCAGGTGCAAGTATCGCGGAAGCAGCTGCAAAAGTGGTGAAAAAATCTACGCTGGAATTGGGTGGAAGTGATCCTTTTATTGTTTTGGAAGATGCCGATGTCCAATTAGCCGTGGAAACTGCGGTTCAGGGTAGAATGGCAAATGGTGGGCAAGTTTGTACTTCGCCGAAAAGAATCATCGTGGCTGGAAAAATTTATGATGAATTTTTAGAAAAAACAAAAGAAGCTTTTGGAAAAATCGTCGTGGGTGATCCGATGGAAAAAGCAACGACTTTAGGACCTCTAAGTTCCGAAAAAGCTGCGGAAGATGTGCTTGCACAAATCAAAAATGCGGCTGAACAAGGCGCCAATATTGCGCTCGGTGGCAAAAGAATGAATCGACCTGGAGCTTTTCTAGAGCCGACTTTAATAACAGATATTACTCCAGAAATGGATCTTTATTTCGAAGAAGTTTTCGGACCAGTAATGATGTTGTACCGATATGAAACTATTGAAGATGCATTGGAAATCGCGAATGGAACTGAGTTCGGTTTGGGTGGAACAGTTTTCGGAACCGATACCAAAAAAGCCGTAGAAGTGGCACGGAAAATAGATTCCGGAATGGTTTACATCAATCATGCGACGGGAGTTGCGCCTCAACTTCCGTTTGGTGGAACAAAAAGTTCTGGATACGGAAGAGAACAGGCAAAAGAAGGTTTGCTGGAATTTGTGAATATTAAATTGATCAGAACAACATCGCCGGATAAACCTTTTTAATATTTGAAAAAATTTTGTTAGAAATAGTAAAACGCTCTGAGAAATCGGGGCGTTTTTTAACATTTTTAAATGTTAAATCATTATTAATCTGGTTATATAATCTACTTCTAGAATTTCAAACTATAATCATTAATTTTGTGAGCACGAGAACTTACTATGGAAAAACAGGATTACAAAATACACATCATCGGAGCTGGAGTTGCGGGCTTAATTGCCGCACAAACGTTGGAAAATCACGGTTACTCTCCTACTCTAATCGAAGCTTTAGCTTCTGTAGGTGGTCGTGTGAAAACTGATATTGTTGAAGGTTATCAACTTGATCATGGTTTTCAAGTCTTGCTCACGTCCTATCCTGCGGCGCAAAAATTTCTGGATTATAATGCTTTAGAATTACAAAATTTCTTGCCCGGCGCTGCCATTTTTGAAGATGGGAAAGAAAACCAAATCGGCGATCCGCTGCGGGATTTTTCTCTTTTAATTCCGACTGTATTTTCAAGTCTGATTCCATTGCGTGATAAGATAAAAATTCTTCAATTGAATTTGAAGTTAAAGGCTAAAAGTATCTCTGACATTTTTGCAGAAACCGAAAAAACTACATTTCAATATTTGAAGGATTTTGGATTTTCTGCTCAAGTGATAACCCAATTTTTTAAACCTTTTTTCAGCGGAATATTTTTAGAAACGAAACTGGAAACTTCGAGCAGAATGTTTGAGTTCGTCTATAAGATGTTCGGAACTGGAAATGCAGCTTTACCTAAAGCTGGAATTCAAGCCATACCAAATCAGTTGGCCACAAAATTAGAAACGACAGAAATTCTGTTTAATACCAAAGTCAGTTCTGTTCAAGATGGAACAATAATTTTAGAAAATGGAAAGGTTTTAGAAAGCGATTATACCATTATTGCCACCGATGCCAGTCATTTAATTCCAGCCTTTAAAAGAGAAGCGCTGACCTGGAAATCCTGTTTTACCTTTTACTTTGAAGCTAAAAAAAGAGTAATCGAAAAACCACTGATTGGACTTTTACCCAAGAAGAAAGCAATCATTAACAACATTTTTTATCATACCAGTTTAGAAACTTCCGTAAATGCTGGCAAAGAGTTACTTTCTGTAACTGTAGTTGATCATCAAAATTTAAGAGGCGAGCAACTTACGGAGCAGGTAATAAGCGAATTAAAAGACCACTTCCATATTGAAGTGCTTAGGTTGATAAAAATCTATGAAATCCCAAAAGCTTTACCCGATTTACGAAATTTAAAATACGGTCTAAGCCCAGCTGAAACGCAGTATTCCTCAAAAATTTTCCTTGCTGGTGACACCTTGCTTAATGGTTCTTTGAATGCGGCAATGCTTTCGGGGGAAAGTTCAGCGCTTGCTTTAATTGAGGCTTTGAAAAAATAAAAACTTTCTATTTTCTTTAAAATTCAATTTTTACTCAGAATTGCCATTCATATTTGTATGTATTTAGTTCCTAATTAAATTTATACAATTATGAAAACTGACACGATTAACAGAGTCGCAAGCTTGGGATTATTATTTTGGATTATTAAAATTGTTTCAACAACCGTCGGCGAAACTGCCGCGGATTATGTTTCTTCTAACTTAAATTTAGGCCTGGTAAACACCACCATTTTAATGCTCATCATCACCATTGGTGTGACGATTTGGAATTTCAAACAGAAAAAATATTTCCCACCGTCCTATTGGGCATTGATTGTCATGATGAGTATTGAAGGAACTTTAATTACCGATCTTCTGGTGGATCAGTTCGGTGTCTCCTTACTAATTTTAGATGTCGTTTTTGCGGTCGCGATGGCTTTGGTATTTTATTTTTGGTTTAAAAAAGAAGGCACTTTGTCGATTCACGATATTAATAACGACCGCCGGGAGAAATTCTACTGGATTATCGTTTTAACCACATTTGCTTTAGGAACAGGCGTTGGTGATACAGTATCAGAATTTTTAAATGTAGGATATGTTTATTCCTTACTTCTATTTGGCGCTATTTTTCTGCTTGCCGGCATTTTGTATTATTTCAAAGTAGTCTCTGGTGTTTTGGCCTTTTGGATTGCATTTATCGTGACAAGACCAATTGGTGCCTCCTTAGGTGATTTATTAATTCAAGCGCCAAAAGATGGTGGGTTCGGAATTTCCGTCGGTGTCATTAACCTGGTTTTTTTCTTGATAATTATCGGCTCAGTTTTATATCTCAGTATAAGAACAAGGAGAGAAAAGGAGAACATAAATTCAAGCAATGCCATTCAAATGTGAGATCGCCATAATTATTATAAGAAATATTCATTAAATTTGAATAGATTTAAAAAAGATCTATTTAATCTGATTAAAAAATAAATAAAATGCAGGTAGCAGTCTGGGACACGTATGTAACAAAAAAAAACGGAAGCGTGATGCACTTTGATATTATTGCGCCGTCTGCAGTAAAGGATGAAACCATTATTCAGGAATATGGAAAAGAATATTTAAAGTCAAAAGACCAGCCAAAGCAACTTTTAACTTCTAAAGAATGCAGTTTCTGCCACATCGAAACTCTTCAGCAAAAGTTTGAAGATGAAATTAACCAAAATGGCTACTATATCATTGAAATGGAAAATTGCAATTGATATTTAAATCATTGTGATATTACCTTGTATCCTTATTAATTAAAAAATACAATATCATGTGGAAAGAAACCGATGGAAAATTGCAACAGACTTTTAAGTTTAAAGATTTTTCCGAAGCATTTGCTTTTATGACCCGAGTGGCTTTTGCAGCTGAAAGTCAACAACATCATCCTGATTGGTCAAATTCTTACAATAAAGTAACCATCAGTTTGTGTACACACGATGCGGGTGATAAGATTACGGAAAAAGACCATAAACTCGCGAAAGCAGTTGATAAAATTGTTTCGTAATCTGAATTTAATTAAAGACGGGAATTTGAATTGGCATAGAAAACCTCATCGAAAGATTTGAAAATATTTCTGCGCCATTTTTCGGTCACTTTACTGGTAAAAACATTGGTAAATAGATGAGTAAAGTCTCAAAGCCAGATCAATTACAGCTTACTTAAAAATGGAGTTTTTTAAAATTAAACTTTAATAATCCGCGGAATATCCGGAGACAGTCTGGTCAGTAATTCATAATTTAAAAGATTGCTGTAATCACTGAACGAGGAAACTGAAAGTTGCTTATCTGCCTGATCACCGATCAACACGACCTCATCTTTTCGTTTTACATTTTCCAACAGGGTAACATCGATGACCATCATATTCATGTTAATACTGCCGATGACGACGCAACGCTCTCCATTAATTAAAACCCTTCCAACATTACTCAGACTTCGGCCATAGCCGTGTGCATAGCCAACGGGAACGCAGGCAATTTTCATATTCTCATCAGCCATAAAACTGGTTCCATAACCTACGAATTCGCCGCGTTTTACCTTTTTTACGCTCATCACCTCACTTTTCCAGCTGATTACGCGTTTTAGCGGATTTTCATTTTTCCTTTTCGCATTGTAGAAATTAACTAAAACTTCGGGACTCGGCCAAAAACCATATTGCATAATACCAATTCTCACCATATCCATCTGCGTTTCCGGATACATCATAGCCGCGGCAGAACAGGCTGCATGTCTCAGTTTTGGTGTTAGACCTTTATCACAAAACTGTTTATAAATTTCATCATAACGGTCGATTTGTTTTTTAATACGGAAATAATTGGCAATACTTTCAGCTCCCGCGAAATGAGTACAAAGTCCTTTAAAGTAAATAAATTCGGAATTCTTTTTTAGAAAATCCTGAACCCATTTCAGTTCGGTGGAGTTAAAACCTGTCCGATTCATACCCGTTTCAACTTCTATATGAACAATTGCTTTCTTTCTTATTTTTTTTGCCAAAGCTAAAGCAGCGGTAAGACGGCTTTTTTCAAAAACAAAAAACTCAATATCATTTTGTATAATCCAGTCGAGGTCTTCGTCATTACTCAACCAACCCATGATCATGACGGTTGCTTTATCCTCAACCACTGCTTTTACACGTCTCGCTTCATTACTATCGAAAACTGAAAAATGACTTACTCGTTCCTCTAAAGCTATTTTCACAAATTGCTTAATGGAATGTCCGTAAGCATTTCCTTTGACCACAGAGGAAATTAGAACTCCTTTGTGAAAATGTTTTCGTAAAAAATCGATATTGGTTTTGTAGGATTTGGGATCAAGTTCCAGATAAGAATTATTGTGCATCTATTAATTCGCTAATTTTGTAAAATATTTCGGCGCCCGTTTCTGTAATTTCATCAGGCCAGTCGTAATCCGGATTATGCAGATTTGGGGTGTTTTTCCCACTTCCTAAACCAAACATCGCGCCTTTAAAATGTTCAGTAAAAATACCAAAATCTTCGCCCCACTGAAAGGGAACCTCTCTTTCGATTAAATTGAAATTACATGCTGTTGCCGCCTGGCGCACAAAATCAGCAACTTCTGGATCGTTTTCGTTGGCACTAAATCGCTGAGTCCACGAAATTTCCGGCTTTAAATCATATTTCTCGGCAGCTTTAACTGCAATATTTTCTAATTCAAGCTCCAGCTCTTTCATCGCTGTGTTTGCTGCACGCCTAAAGGTATAATGAACTTCGCCATAACCCGCAGATATTCCATAATCTTGCGTTCCCATAGTAATATAAATTGGAGTTAATATTGAAAACTTTTCTTTTTTAGGATCTGGCTGAATTTGCTTAGTAAATTCATTAATGATTTCTGAAATTGCCAAAGCCGGGTTTTCACCATTTGCGGGTTCACCAGCATGGGCAGTTCTGCCATGAAGTTTCACAATAATAGAATTCACAGCACACGTAAAAGTATGATCTTTTACGACAATATCATGGTATTCATAACCTGGTAGGTTGTGCAGTGCAAAAACTTTGTCTGGGTTTAGTTTTCTAAATCTTTCATCATTATAAATGGCAATTGCTCCATCCCCATTTTCTTCTGCCGGCTGAAATAGCAACAATACTTTGGTGTGCTGCATTTTTTTTCCTGCTAATCTTTTTGCAAGCGAACACATGATGCTCATATGACCATCATGGCCGCATTTGTGGGAAACATCCTTGGTAATGGATTGGTGTTCGAAATCATTGATTTCCTGAATCGGCAGAGCATCAAGTTCACAGCGGAACATAATCGTCTGCTTCACTTCTTTTTCGGGATCATATACCGCAATTATTCCGGTGCCGTTCCCTAGATTTTCTAATAGTTCGTCAGGTGAATAATCTTTTAGAAATTGAACAATTGTCTTTGCTGTTTCAAATTCAAGTCCTGAAAGTTCGGGGTTTTGGTGAAGGTTTTTGCGAAGCGCGAGAATATCGGTCATATAGCGATGTTATATATTAATAATTTGAAAATCCTAAAGCTCTTAAAATACGGAATTTTTAAGGAATGATTTTTAGGGGCGAAATCAGTCTTACAAATTGTAACCTTTTGCGCACTTATCTACTCTATATCTAAACAGTGTTCCTAATCTATAGCTTAGGAAACATTCTTAAAGAATCTTCGCGGAAATTTATGTCGTATATTTATAATTCAAAATTACTTGTCATGCCCGAAATAACCAAAATTAAATCAATTGAAAAAGTGACCCACGATGTTTTGGGAATTACTCTTGATAAACCTGCAGGCCTGAGCTACATTCCTGGTCAGGCAGTCGATATCGCACTCGATAAACCGGGGTGGAATGAAAAGAAAAACTGCTTTACATTTACCTCTCTGCCTGATGAAGAGAATATTGAATTTGTAATTAAAACCTATCCCAGCCATCACGGCATGACCAATGAACTACGCTCTGCAAAACCCGGCGATGAAGTATTATATTATGAGCCATTCGGAGATATCTATTTTAAAGGTCAAGGGATTTTCATCGCTGGTGGTGCCGGTATAACTCCCTTTATTGCGATCTTTAAAGATTTAGAAAAACAAGGAAAGATTAGCGGTAATAAATTAATCTTCGCAAATAAAAAAAAGGAAGACATTATTTTGGAAGATAAATTTGATGCTCTTCTTGGCGAAAATTTTATTAATATTTTATCGGATGAACAAATTGAAGGATATGAACACGGTTATATCACTGCTGATTTAATTAAAAAGCACAGTGCAGATGATTTAAAATATTACTATCTCTGCGGTCCAGATGCAATGATGAATGCCGTGGAAAGTCAATTAGAATCTTTAGGTGTTGAAAAGGAATTTGTCGTTCGAGAGGGATTTTAATTTATTTATATCAACTTTAAATGAAATAGGTAAGCTCAAGTTATCTTCTTTGAACTTGGGTATTTATTAGTAAAAATAATATGAAAAACTACGCATTAGTCACTGGCAGCGCCGACCGAATTGGCAAAGCCGTCGCCCTGCATCTTGCAGAACAAGGTTATAGTTTGCTTCTTCACTATAATTCTTCAGCGGAAAAAGCGCAGAAGGTTAAAGATGAAATTGACAGCCTGGGAAATGGAGTTAACGCAAAACTTCTTCAGTTTAATTTTCTGGAGGAAAATGATTTTGATGAAATGTTTGAAGACTTAAAACGGGAAAACGTTACGCTGGATATTTTAGTGAACTGCGCCTCAGATTTTGTTCCTTCAAATTTTGAGATGATAGGGAGTAAACTTTTAGATAAAGAGTTAGACATCAATTTCAAGAATGCATATTTACTGACAAAAGCTTTTGCAAGAGTGTATGGAAAAGGAAATATTATTAACTTTATTGACACGAAAGTCACGAAAAATAAAACCGTTCATCTTGATTATATTCTGAGTAAGAAGTTGCTACAAGAATTCACAAAAATCTCTGCCGTAGAATTAGCACCAAATTTTAGGGTAAATGGTATTGCGCCTGGACTCATTTTACCGCCAGAAGGTGAAGACGAAAGTTATTTATTGAATCTCGCACAAAAAATTCCATTAAAAACAATTGGTAATTTGGAAGAAATTACAAAAGCAGTTCAGTATATCTTAGATAGTCATTTTTTTACGGGACAAACCCTGTTTATCGATGGTGGGGAACATCTTGTTTAAAGAAAACTTATCAGAAAATAAAAATAAAACACGAATTACACTTAAGAAAGTAAGCTAAATAAAATTAAGAAAAATATGGGTACAACCTTTAATCCGAAATTATCAATCGTGAAGATAGAGAATCTTCGTCTCCGTGCATTTATAGGTTTTATGGACTGGGAAACTGAAAAACTGCAGGATCTAATCATTTCTTTTTCCTTTAAATATGATACCGCACTTGCGTCAGAAACAGATGATATTCAAAATGCTGTAGATTATAAAAAGATCACGAAAGAGATTATCGATTTCGTGGATAATAAAAGTTTTTTTCTCATCGAAGCCTTAGCGGAGAAGATATATGTACACATACAAAACTCAAATGCTGGACTGGAGGAGATCAATGTAAAGGTTGAAAAACCAAATGCTTTACGTTTTACAGATTCTGTGATGGTTCAAATTGATGGAAGAGACAGATATAATACCGCAATAATCGCCCTCGGCTCAAATATTAATCGCGAGGAAAATTTTGCTCAGGCTTTGAAATATTTGCAGGAAGTTGGATTCCTGATGCAACGTACCGAATTTAAAAAAACAAAACCGCTGAAATTTGAATCCCAGCCAGAGTTTCTTAACGGCGCAGTGCTGCTACATACTAAAAAAAGTTTGTCGGAGCTGAAAATGCATCTCAAGCAAATCGAAGCAATTTTAGGAAGAGTTCGTACTGAAAACAAAAATGCCCCACGACAAATTGATTTAGATGTCACCACTTTTAATGGATTTATCATCGACGAAGATATACAAACCTTCCCTTTTCTTCAGGATTTTGTGCAGCAGCTTCAACCTGAAATTCCACTCGAAAATAGCGATTTAGTGTAATTATAGGACCGATTTTACACCTTCAAAAATTAAAGATGAAAAAATTACTATTTGCGCTGACCCTATTTTTAATCTTGCCAAATCTGCTTCATGCGCAGAAGGACACACTATATGTTTACGGTCCCGGTGGGCCTTTCGCACCAATTGACGAATGCGCACAATTATTCGGAGAGAAAAATGACATCGTTGTTAAAGTTATGGCTGGTCCCGAAGACCGATGGATCGAAAAAGCGAAACAAAATGCAGATCTTATTTATGGTGGTGCCGAATATATGCTGACCGCTTTTTCCATGAAACACAAAGATTTCCTCGATAATACAACCCGAACTGAACTTTACAAAAGAGGCGCATCAATATTAGTAAGGCCTGGAAATCCGAAGCAAATCAATTCCTTGCGAGATCTTATTAAAAAAGATATTGCAATTTTAGATGTTAATGGCGCCGGTCAATTGGGATTATGGGAAGATATCGCCGGAAAACAGGATGCAATTGGCGGTATCCAGAAAAATATAAAAGAATCTTTTGGGAATACTGCGCTCGGAATAGAAGCCTGGAAAACAGACAAAAGTTTCGACGCCTGGATTAACTACCAGTCTTGGCATTACCGCCTAAAAGACATTACACAAGTTGTAATATTGCCCGCTGCTATAAATGTATATCGCGGAACTCCAATTGCGTTGACTGCGATATCTAAGCATAAAAAGATGTCTGAAAAGTTTATAACTTTTATGAAATCTAAAGAAGGACATGACATCTTTAAAAAATGGGGTTGGGAATGAAAATCAAGTTGTAATATATTTAATTTTCATTAAAAAGATTTCTCTATCACAGGATCAAAGTCGTCGATATTTACTAAGGTTTTCTAATTTCATAAAAAAAGTAAACCATGAGGGAAATACTTATCAAAAGAATTTATGAAGAAGCTTCAGAAAACGACGGTTATAGAATGCTTGTAGATCGTATTTGGCCGCGTGGCGTTTCAAAAGAAGAAGCAAAACTTGATGAATGGAATAAGAATATCGCACCATCAACCGACCTTCGAAAATGGTTTAACCATCAGGAAGAAAATTTTCCTAAGTTCTCTGAACGATACGAGGCTGAATTAGATTTGCAGAGTGAAGAAATGAAAAGGATTAAAAATATTGCCAAAGATAAACCGCTGACCCTTTTATACTCCGCAAAAGGTGAAGCCTTTAATCAAGCCGTAGTATTAAAAACGTATTTAAATAAAATTTCATCCTAAAATTTACCAGCGACATCTTATTTTTTATACTTAATAACTTGGAAAAGACTTATTAGGTTAGCAACATTACGACACTACACCGAAAATTAGTCTTTGTATCATGGTACAGTTTCTTCTTGCTCTAAAGGAAATTTAAAAGGATAATTTTTGCCAATTTGAGTTCCATTCGCAACGCTTTTTTTTATTTTAGTATTTTTGCAATCTTCAAAAATTGAGGGATGATTTTTCTATATTGGAATAATCATCATCTAAATTTTACATCACAATTCTGTCTTGCAAGAAGTTTAAAAACTTTGACAAAGCAAGATCAGTACCTATCTTTTGCTTAAAAATACATGAAAATAGCACTTAACCTTTTCGACTTCACCCAAAAAGTAGATTATAGAACTGAAATATTGGCAGGTCTAACGGTCGCGATGACGATGATTCCCGAATCCTTGTCCTTCGCAATTTTAGCCGGATTCCCTCCACTCGTCGGTCTTTACGCTGCATTTATTGCCGGATTAATTACTGCAATTTTCGGTGGAAGACCAGGAATGGTTTCCGGAGGTGCCGGTGCGACAGTAATTGTTCTAATCGCGCTGATGCGTTCCAACGGTCTGGAATATGTTTTTGCCGCAGTTGCGCTTGCAGGCGTTATCCAAATTTTAATTGGTGTCTTTAAATTCAGCAAGTTTATTCGCCTCGTTCCGCAACCTGTTATGTATGGGTTCGTCAACGGACTTGCGGTAATTATCTTTATGTCGCAGCTTGATCAATTTAAGGTAATGGCCAACGGAACATTTTCCTGGCTTCAGGGCGAGGCACTTTTTGTGATGATTGGTCTGGTCGCATTAACCGTGGCTATTGTCATTTTATTCCCAAAGATTACAAAAAAAATTCCTTCTTCACTCGTCGCAATTATCGTAGTGTTTGCGCTGGTGGTAATTTTTGGAATCAATACCAAAACTGTACAGGATATTGCTTCTATTGAAGGTGGTTTCCCGCCTTTTCATATTCCCAATATTCCATTTACCTGGGAAGCATTTCAGACAATACTTCCCTACTCTTTAATCTTTGCTGCAGTTGGTTTAACAGAAGGCCTGCTAACCTTAAATTTGGTTGATGAAATGACCGGAACAAGAGGCAATGGAAACCGCGAATGTATTGCACAAGGAAGTTCTAATATTGCCAATGGATTCTTTTTTGGAATGGGTGGTTGTCCTATGATTGCACAAACCCTTGTTAATTTATCCGCCGGTTCCAGAGCAAGACTTTCGGGAATTGTCGCGGCCATTACCATTTTACTCATTATTCTTTTTGGTGCACCTGTAATCGGTCGATTACCGATGGCCGCACTAGTTGGAGTGATGATTATGGTAGCCCTCGGAACGTTTGAATGGGCAAGTTTTAAAATACTGAATAAAATGCCGAAGCATGATATTTTCGTGGGAATTCTCGTTGCAGTAATTACGGTAATGCTTCATAATTTGGCGTTAGCGGTACTGATCGGCGTAATTATTTCGGCGTTGGTTTTTGCCTGGGAAAGTGCGAAAAGAATTCGGGCCCGAACTTACATTGATGAAAATGGTGCCAAACATTATGACATTTACGGACCGCTATTTTTCGGCTCGGTGATGACTTTTTCTGAAAAATTCAAAATTACAGAAGATCCTGATCAGGTCATTATTAATTTCAAGGATTCGCGTGTGGCAGATATGTCAGCGATCGACGCGCTCAACAACTTAACTAAAAAATACAGCGCAGCGGGAAAACATGTTCATCTTAAAAATTTAAGCACAGATTGTATTCGACTTCTTAATAATGCTGAAGCAGTAATTGATGTGAACATTATGAAAGACCCAGAATATTTGGTTGCAGTTGAAAAGTAATTTTTACTTGGGTGGCGGATTTTGAAATAATTCTACGGTAATAAGGTTAATTACAGAGCGCAAATATTCGAATTAATCTTTTAGTTCAGAAAGTAGGTCGAAAAGAAGTTGACCAAACGATTCATATCCTGACGCATTGAAAAAGCCAGCAGATACTTTACTTGAGACAGAATGGGTTCAAATCCGTTCGAAAGTTTCAGAAATTCCCGCTCTGGTATGATGCCGTAACACTTCCCTTGATGCATAATATTTAGCGCATGATCTCCCAAAGACACGGTCATACTTCCCACTTTTTTATAGAAAGTATAATCACTTATTCTTACAAAACCGTCTTCCAACATCTCAGAAATCAATCGGTTAAAGAGTTTTTGTCCCTCCGGAGATAAATTCATTGCTAAAATTTTGACCTTGTAAAATTAATAAAAACAAATATAAATAGATCCTAAAACAAAAGGGAAATTCTTTTGAATTCTTTAATTTAATTAATTTGATTTAAATTAAAAATTCTGAAATGGTAGATTTCTAAAAAAAGTCCAGCATAAACTACATCATTTTTTAAAAATTTTTAATCAAAAAACCCAATAAAAAACAAATCGTTTTATAAAGTGTTTACCTTTGATTATAAGAACCGACGATTTCTTTTTTTATTGTTAAATAATTATAAGGATAATGGATGAAAAGTTTAATTTTTTAAAAAAAATATTTCTAAAAATTAAATGGCAGGAACTTCTTGCGGTTTTAATTCTTTTTCTTGCTTTCGTTTTTTTCAGAAGCGAAAGAGAAGAAATGTCTTCTATTATTCCCCAGATCAAACTGGCTAAAACATTTTGGATTGTTGCTGGCCTTTTGCTCACTATCTTTTACGTTTTTTTACAAGCGCTTATGTACGTCACCAGTTTCCGGGCTGTAGGAGTGAAAATAAAAATTACGGAAGCCTTAGAATTATTTCTAAAAAGAAACTTTCTCAGTGTTTTTCTGCCGGCGGGTGGAATCAGTTCTTTGGCTTTTACGCCGCGACAATTACAGCGTAAAAATTACATCCAGAAAAGCATTCATAAAGCCAGTGCGATTTACGGCTTTGTTGGTATTCTTACTGTTTTCCTTGTCGGAATTCCAGTTGTTGCGTACGCAGCTTTTGTCAATAAAAATTTCGGGAACTCTGGAATATGGCTTCTGGGAATTGGTATTTTCATCGGTTTAGTTTTTTGGATGGTGAATTCCCTTCGAAGTAAAGGAATGGTTTATCAACTCATCGAAAAGAAATTTCCAAAACAAATAAACAGTGTTGATGAGTTTTTTGGCGGGGAAATAAACAAGATTTCATTTTACGAAACCGTATTAATTTCAGTTCTAATTGAATTTTGCGGTATTTTTCATTTGTTGATTGCGATGTTCGCTTTTGGAACGCCCGGATCTTTTTCCGCCGCTGCAATTGGATATACAATTTCTGTTTTGCTCATGTTGGTATCGCCTTTTTTACGGGGTTTAGGCGCCGTGGAATTTACTTTAATTTATATTTTAGCAAACTTTGGATTTTCTCACAGTCAGGGATTAGGAATTACGTTGCTTTACAGAGTTTTTGAATTTTGGCTTCCCCTTTTACTGGGACTTCTGGCTTTCATATGGAATGGGAGAAAAATTATTGCCCGAATTTTACCCGCACTTTCCATATTTATTTTAGGGTTAATTAATATTATTTCAGTTATAACGCCTCCGCTTTTAAACCGGTTAAAAATAGGTAAAATGTACCTTTCTGATGAAGCGATGCATTTCTCTAAAATCCTGACTTTAATTGCCGGAATTCTTTTAGTAGTGAGTGCTGCCTATCTTTTGCGAGGTTTAAAACGTGGGTGGTATTTTGCTTTAATTCTGGCGGTCATTTCTTTTTTTGGAAATCTTTTCAAAGCGCTTGACTACGAGGAAGCCCTTTTTGCCTTATTAATTATTTCCCTCCTGCTGATCAGTCGCAAGGAATATATTTTAAAAACGAACAGAAAATATTTACGGGTTGGATTTTCTTGGTTAATAGGCCTTTTACTCCTGATCATTATTTTCAATTTCCTCAGTTTTTATTTTATCGATAAGCGGCATTTTGGGATGGACTTCACCTGGCGAGAATCTCTCTTTTATACGCTTCACAGTTTTCTACTCTTTCAAGATAGCGGTCTAACGCCAAAAACGGGATTTGCTAAAGATTTCCAATTTATCAACTACTTCATTGGAATCGCTTCTTGGCTCTTGTTTATTTTTTCCGTTTTTAATGTTAAGAGATTGGTCAATGCCGAAGAAACCTTCAACGATTTTGAGGAAGCTAAAAATTTAGTAGAACTTTATGGCAGTTCATCTCTCGATTTCTTCAAAATATCGGCTGAAAAGCAATTCTATTTTTCTGAAAAAACCGAAGGTTTTATTTCTTACAGTATCGCAAACCATTTTGCATTTGTGCTGGAAGACCCGGTTTGCGACTTAAACACCAAAGAACAGATGATTACAGAATTTGAAAATTTCTGTAAAAAAAACGGACTTAAATCTGTTTATTATCGAATTGATGAACAAAGTTTATTTCTTTTTAAACCATTTAAAAAACAAAAACTTTTTATTGGTCAGGAAGCGATCCTGAATATTGAAAATTTCAAGTTAGAAGGAAAAGCACGAAAATCTCTCCGGAATGGTTTAAGTTCATTATCAAAAAAAGGATTCTCTACGGAAATTTTATATGCGCCACAAAATGAAGAAATTCTAAGCGAAATTCAATGTATTTCCGAGGAATGGCTAATGGAATTCGAAAAACAGGAAATGGTTTTTTCCCAAGGAATGTTCGACCGTTCTGAAATTAAAAATCAAAATTTAATCACTGTAAAAAATAACGAGGGAAAAATTGAAGCCTTTTTAAATATAATCCCAGATTACGCGCCCGGTGAATGCACGTACGATTTAATTCGGAAAACGGTAAATGCGCCAAATGGAAGTATGGATGCCATGATTGTAAAACTGGTAGAATATGCAAAACTTAAAAATTTAAATGCCATCAATCTAGGGTTAACTCCACTGGGCGGAACAAAAGAACCAGATAATACAGCAGAGGACATTTTGAAATTTGTTTATAACCGCGTGGGAAGCTTTAAACATTATCAAACTTTACGAGAATTCAAAGAAAAATATGCCGATCAATGGGAAAATAAATATTTGATTTATGGAAGTGATTTCGATTTGCTGCAAATTCCCGCAGCTTTAAATAAAATAACGAAACCGACATGAAAAAGCTCCTCAGATTCCTAACGATCATCGCTGTTCTGACCCTTCTTTCTTGTCAAAAAAGCGAATATTTCCCCGTCGCAGAGTGGAACAGAAATAGTGATAAACCTATCATATTTTATATCAGTGGTGATGCAGGTTTTAATACTTTTTCCAAAACTTTTGCGATGGAACTTCATCGATATAATTATGACGTTTTTGCCTTAAATACCAAAAAATATTTCTGGAATAAAAAAACACCTGTACAAGCCGCAAATGACACTGAGAATTATCTTAAAAAAATTATCAAAAACCGTAAAAACAAAAAAATTATCCTCATCGGCTATTCTTACGGAGCAGATGTGGCACCTTTTATTTACAATCGATTTGATCTAGAATTTCAGGGAAATATTAAAGATTTAATCATCATTGGACCCTCAAAAGTAAACGATTTTGAAATTCATCTGCAGGAATATATTACCGGTCCGCTGCAGTACGGCTACAGTGTTACCAGTGAAATAAATCGTCTTAAAAATGTGACGTTCACATTGGTAGTCAGTGATTTTGAAAATAAATATTTTCCGCGCCAGGACATTACTTTGAAAAACTATAAGTTTTTACATCTGGCGGGAAACCATCATTTTTCTGGAAATACAAAGATGCTTGCAGACGCCGTTGTCAAATATTTTTGAAATTAATTAAGATGTCTAACAAAACTTCACAACATATTCTTCCGACGGCAGCAAATTTACTGAGATTTTGTCTGATCGTAATTACATCGCTGCACATCAGTTCAGCCACGAATAATTCCCTTTTAGATGAGTTTGCAAGTATTGTAGCGCTGTTGCTGTGCGTCTCCGTAATCTCCTCCTTTGCATCAATAAAAACTAGAACAAAAATTTGGATAAAGCGGTGGGAAATTATTGCAGAACTTCTTTTTGGTCTATCCATTCTCGGAATCGGCTTGATTGTTTTGGTGATCTTAAAAAGATTCTGGCTTCAATAAAAACATAAATATTTTATAAACATTCAAAATAGAAATCATGAGAAATAAAAAATATGTCCTCGATCTTTTGAAAAGTGAAAATGACCAGCTTCAGAAAATACACGGAATTATTGAAAAAGCCATAACAGAAGAAACACTTATCACCACTACAATTCAAGAAACTGACGAAGCGCGGAGTTATGGGGAAAAACTGTCCGACAAAGTGGCAGAACTTGGTGGCAGTTGGAAGTTCATTATCATCTTCGGCGTATTGCTCATGATCTGGATTTTTTACAATACTGAAATCATGCGCAATAAAAGTTTTGATCCTTATCCGTATATTTTACTCAATTTGATCTTGTCCTGTATCGCGGCCATTCAGGCACCGATCATTATGATGAGCCAAAACAGAAAAGAAGTGAAAGACCGAAAAAGATCCATCAACGATTATATGATCAATTTAAAATCTGAAATCGAAATTAGAAATCTGCATGAAAAAGTAGATTTATCAATCATTGATCAATACAAACACCTTTGCGATATTCAACAGAAACAACTTGAACTTTTAGAAGAGGTGAATAAAAAACTGCGCTTAATGACAAAACTATAATTTATTAAATCTTTAAAAAAGAAGCATTAACATTGTAAAAATTCCCCGATTGATAAAACATATTTGTCTTTACATAAATATTTATGCATTTAACATAAAAAATTATTATTGATTGCTGTATCTATTATCCGTAATTTTATAGAACAAAACACACAATCATGGGAAAATTTATTATTTCGACGAGAAAAAACGGCGATCTTCAATTTAATTTGAAAGCCGGGAACGGACATGTTATTCTCTCCAGCGAGGGATACAAATCAAAAACTGCCTGCAACAACGGAATTGAATCGGTAAGGAAAAATGCCGCTGATGATTCCCGTTACGAGAAACACACATCTTCTAACGGAAAATGCTATTTCAACCTCAAAGCTACTAACGGACAGGTAATTGGGACGAGTGAATTGTACGAATCCCTGAGCGGTATGGAAAATGGAATTGAATCGGTAAAAATGAATTCTGCCAACGCGATAATTATGGAAGAACAATTGGAGTGAAATTAAAAAAAATACTTTAAAAACATTTTTTTATTTTTGTAGAGGTCAAAAAGATACTATTTTTAAAAACTTAAAATGCTCGAATGACAAAAGATGAACTGCTGAATAAAGCAATCAAAATTGCACAAAAAGCCCATAAAGGGCAAACTGATAAATTTGGAACGCCTTACATCGGACACGTTATTCGCGTGATGAACTCGGGAAAAACTTATGACGAAAAAATTGTGGGAGTTCTACATGACGTCATTGAAGATTGTCCGGAGATAACACTGGATTATCTTTTAGCAGAAGGGTTTCCAAATGATATTGTTGTTGCCATCGAATGCTTAACAAAATCTCCACCCGATCAGGATTATACCGAATTTGTACAACAGACGGAAAAATCACCACTTGCAGTTCGAGTGAAATTGAACGATTTGGAAGATAATATGGATTTGAAGCGATTTACGCAAACGCTGACGGAAAGAGATATGAAACGGCTCAATAAATATTTAACCGCATATCTCTACTTGAAGCAGAAATATTAATCAACGGTTTTATCGGAATCACTCAGTAATTTTTCCAGTTCACGCATTTCCTCGACCGTAATATCTCGCCATTTTCCTACCGGAAGATCAAGTTTGATGTTCATGATTCTAATGCGTTTCAGTTTTTTTACCTCATAACCGCAGAATTCACACATTCGGCGAATCTGGCGATTAAGACCTTGCGTTAAAACAATCCGGAACGACAAATTATCGATTTGCTCCACAACACATTTGTTCGTCATGGTATCTAAAATCGGAATTCCACCACGCATTTGCATTAAGAATTTGGGCGTAATCGGCTTGTCAACACGCACGATATACTCTTTTTCGTGGTTATTTCTTGCGCGCAGGATTTTATTTACGATATCGCCATCAGATGTGAGCATAATCAAACCTTCGCTCGGTTTATCTAATCGGCCGATCGGGAAAATTCTTTTCGGATGATTAACAAACTCTACAATATTATCGCGCTCTCTTTTGGTATCGGTTGTACAGACAATTCCAACCGGTTTATTTAAAACGATATAAACGTGCTTTTCTTCCGTTTTCCGAATCGAATTTCCATCGACAAAGATTTCGTCTTCATCAGAAACTTTGGTTCCCATTTCCGGCACAACGCCGTTGATGGTAATTCTGCCTTGTTCCAATAAACGGTCGGCTTCTCTGCGGGAGCAAAAACCAACTTCCGAAAGGTATTTATTAATTCTTGTTTTTTCTGAATCCATTTTTATATTTTTAATGAAATCCTGTTGAATAATTAAGAGCTGGAAAAATTATGTTAATGAGCAAAATTCTGAAAACGATAGTCGTTTTCCAGATAATCTGAACTTGCATTCTCAATAAGATAATCTCCGATTTTCGTACGTCTGAGATTCGTAAGGTAAGCTCCAACTCCTAAATCCTGACCGATATCGTGCGCTAAGCTTCTTATATAAGTACCTTTGGAGCAACCCACTGTAAATCTAATAAACGGCAATTCAATCTCAACATCCTTGATATAATTAATGGTTGTTTTGCGGGATTTCATTTCGACGTCTTTTCCTTTTCTGGCTAAATCATAAGCGCGGTTTCCCTCAATTTTGATGGCCGAAAAAATAGGCGGTTTTTGATCTATTTCTCCGATAAATTTTTCTAAAGTTTCCTTAATCTGTTCTTCGCTGATTTCCGAAATATCCTGGTGGAGAATCTCCGGTTTCTCCGTGTCGTAAGATTCTGTTTGTGCGCCAATTTTTACTTCAGTGAAATATTCTTTCGGCGCATCTTGAATTTCCGGGATTATTTTAGTGAATTTTCCGGTACAGACAATTAATAATCCTGTCGCGCGCGGATCTAAAGTCCCAGCATGTCCGATTTTAAATTTTTTAGGAAGGTTAAATTCACTTTTCAGTTTAAATTTAAGCTTGTTAACTGCCTGAAAACTTGTCCAGTCCAAAGGTTTATCGAGGAGAATTATTTGGCCTTCTAAAAGATCGGTATCAGTCATTTTTAAAAACTAAATTGGTTAAAATTTCTGCGCTGCAGCCCGACCTGAGTGGATCCCGATGTAAAATCGGGAGGGAACGGAGGGCGGAAATGTCTGCCCAAATAAAATTACTGAAACTGTGTGAAATAAATTAATAATACAATCCCCACGATTATCCGGTACCAACCCCAAGGTCTAAATCCATATTTCGTAAGAACACCGATAAAAAATTTAATTGCCAAAACCGCCACCACAAAGGCGACGACATTTCCCACTAAAAACAGCATCATATTGTTGCCTTGCATTAATAATTCGTATCCTTTCTGGGTGTTTCCGGCGTGATTCCAATCCTTTAAAACCAAAGAGTAAACCGTAACCGCCAACATGGTCGGAACTGCCAAGAAAAAGGAAAATTCTGCGGCCGCTTTTCGAGTCAACTTTTGTTGCATTCCTCCAATAATGGAAGCCGCACTCCTACTCGTTCCAGGCATCATGGCCAAACATTGCCAAAAACCAATGATTAATGCGCTTTTGTAGGAAACATCTTTCTCGTCATCAATGACTGGATTTTTAAAAAATTTATCCACGAAAAGTAAAACCACTCCGCCCAAAATCAAGACGATTGCGATGGGAACAGGATCACCTAAAACCGCTTCTATTTTATCATCGAACAATTTACCCAACACAAGCGCCGGAATCACGGCAAGTGCGAGTTTTAGATAAAAATCAAAGTTTTTGAAATCGAAGAATTTTTTCCAATAAAGAAATACAACGGCGAGAATCGCTCCAAATTGAATGGAAACCTGAAACATTTTCACAAATTCATCTTCTTGAATTCCAAAAAGGGAACTCGTGAAAATCATGTGCGCCGTGGAAGATACTGGAAGAAATTCGGTAAGACCTTCAATAATTGCAATAATAATTGCTTTGATTAAATCCATTTTTATTTTTAAGATTAAAAAAAATTTGCCAAAGGTTCATGTTCTGACAAGTCTAATTTTTTATATGATCACTTAGGCCTTATTTCTTTTCAGAATAGCATATACTTCAACTGCAAAGCCGATCACCACAAGAAGCGGTGCAATTCTGATGCGACGGATGGAGAAGATTCCTTCATTCCAAACATTTGGATCGTATTTCCCGTCGACTGTATTGGCATCAGCGCCCATCATCAACACAAATCCGAGGAAAATTAAAGCCAAACCAATCAACATCCATTTGTAATTTTCTCTGCCAAAATAAAATCCACCTTTTTCTTCAACAGGTAAATTGTAGGATTTTGTCGCAGTATTTTTAACTTTTTTGCTCATTTTAAGAATAATAAAGATCGTCTACATTTGTACGTAAGAAACGCCATGTGGCAAAAATAGTACTCAAAACAGTGATTAAAATACCACCGAAAAATATACCTACGACCAGAATGATAAGTTGATTATTGTCTTGCGCAAATGGTGTTCCGATTTGGGTGATAAAATAGTACCAAGCGCCGAACAAAACAGCGAGGCCAAGTAAAGCTCCGACTACTCCAAGTATGATTGCTTCTTTAATAAATGGTTTTAAAATGAAACGACGTTTTGCACCAACAAGCTGCATTGTTTTTATAATAAATCGTTTAGAGAATATTTTTAGACGGATGGAATTATTAATTAAAACCACGGCAAGAATTAAAAACAAAACAGAAAATCCTAAAATCCATTTCAAAATGTTATTCAGATTGTTGTAAACTTCCACCATCAGCGTACTGTTATTTTTAACATCGGTAATGCCTTTGGTAGATTTAATTTGTTTGATGGCTTCATCGATCTTTGCGGGATCTACATATTCAGGTTTCAATGCAATTTCTACGGAGGACGGGAAAATATTTTCTTCAAAAAGTGCGCTGCTTTCAATTCCCATGCTTTTTCGAGCCTCTTCAGCTGCCATTTCGCGGGAAATATAGGTGGCTCTTTTTACGGGCGCTAAGGTCTGTATTTTATTAAAAGTTTCCTGTTCAAGTTTGGCAATTTTTACGGAATCTTTTACTTCATAGTTTTCGTCGAAGTAAGCATTCACCACCAACTGCTCTTTGATATAATCAGAATATTTCTGAGCGTTAATTAGAATAAGTCCCATCAATCCCAATAAAAATAATACCAGCGCAATACTGATTACTACCGTTATATTACTGGACCGAAGTCTTCTTTTGTTAAAATCCTCAACTGTCTTAGCCATTAAATAAAAAATTTCTGCTAAAATAGAAAAAAACTTCCGTAATTTGCGGAGAAACGCGGAAAATCGGTGTTAAAAAAAACTTAAAAGCAAATCGGTGAAACCTTTAAAATAGGGATTTCCGCGTGTTTTTAATTTACAAAAATAATCTTGCATGAGCGTAAGAGCGAAGAAACATTTAGGTCAGCATTTTCTGACTGATGAAAATATTGCCAAAAATATTGTCGATGGCCTGACTTATAATCCAGGAGGAAAAGTATTAGAAATCGGTCCCGGAATGGGCGTACTCACCAAATATATTTTAGAAAAAGACACTGAACTATTTCTCGCGGAAATCGATACAGAGTCTATTCAGTATTTGAAAACAAATTATGCAACACTTGATGAGGAGCATTTTGTAGGAGATTTTCTGAAACTTAATATTGCAGAAACATTCGCAGATGAGATCTCAATTATCGGAAATTTCCCTTATAATATTTCGTCTCAGATATTATTTAAAATTATAGATTATTACCAGAATATTCCGGAGATGGTCGGTATGTTTCAAAAAGAAGTTGCCGAAAGAACAGCCGCAGTTCCCCGCACAAAGGATTATGGAATTTTGTCTGTATTGGTGCAGGCACTTTACGATGTAAAATATCTTTTCACCGTACACGAAAACGTTTTTAATCCACCACCGAAAGTTAAATCAGGTGTTATTCGGCTGACCAGAAATCCAAAAGAAGGTTTAACCGGAAATGAAGTTTTATTTAAACAAATCGTAAAGGCAGGTTTTGGACAAAGACGTAAAAAACTTTCTAATTCTTTGAAAGTTTTAAATATTCCAGAAAAATTACAAACACACGAATTTATGAGCAAGCGCGCCGAGGAATTATCGGTCGCTGATTTTATTGGTTTTACAAAACTTTGGAAATCCTATTTATAAAATAAAAAACCATTTCAGCTTTGAAATGGTTTTTGTTTGCTATTTTCTGAATTTCTATTTATCTTCTTTTTTCAATTCTTCCAACAAATGTTCGAGCTCAGAAATTTTTCCTTTTAAAGAAGTAATCTGTGTTTTATTGGTGGCAACATTGCTTTTCAACATTACATTTCTCGCGCGCTCGTTGTGATCTTCGTCTTCTTCATCTTCCGCAATATCTTCAATGTCTTCCTGAATATCATCGATATCTTCACTAATTTCTTCAATATCTTCCTGAATATCTTCGATGTCTTCTTGAATTTCGTTCACATCTTCTTTCAAATCCTCAATATGTTCCTGACTTCTATTCACCGACATCTGAATGAAAATAGCCAGATAAATCGCTTCTAAAGACAAAACGGTCGTAAGAACAAGAAGCATCTTATCAAAATCAACCAGGCCAAAAAATGGCAGAGAAAAGGCGGTAATAAAAAGGAGCGAATGCACAATAAGCGACGGTATAGAGCCAATCCACCACATTACGCCATCGGTCACGCGCACCAGAAAATCTATTTTCTCTTTAGTTTCTTCTTCTCTCTTCGTCATTTTTTTACATTTTTTTTAAAATTCCTTTGTAACTCCCAAACCAAAAAGTGCAAAGTCATATTTCGCAGGGTCTTTAGAATTAAATTTCCGTAAGATGAGATCCATTTCCTCAACTGTCTTCCAGTCGTTCTGTTTGCGCTGAATAAGATTTAGTTTCCGCGAAATATTTCCCGTATGCACATCCAGCGGAACAGATAAATATTTCTGATCAATATTCTTCCAAATCCCAAAATCCACGCCTTTTCGATCCTGCCGAACCATCCAGCGAAGAAACATCATCAGTCTTTTTGCAGATGAATTTCTATACGTTGAACTCACGTGTTTTTTACTTCTATGAATATTTTCTCCAATAAAATTTTCCCGAAATCGATGAAATGAATGGTAGAAATTTTCCTCTTTATGTTTTATTAAAAAGTGATTCTCTAAACTTTCGTTTTCCAAATAAACTCTTTTCAAATTTAAAATAAATTCTCGAAAATCTTCTCCATTAAAAGTACGATGTATACTTATTTTTTCTAAATTTTTCAAGTCACTTTCCTGTATATTTTGAATAAAATCAAACGGTGAATTTCCCATGAAATTCATCATTTTTTCAGCATCGTTGATAATAGACTTTCGGTTTCCCCACGAAATTGTAGCAGTAAGAAATCCTGCAATTTCAATATCCTGCTTTAAAGAAAACCGATGAGGAATTGAAATGGGATCGTTCTCTATAAATTCTATATTATTGTAGAAATCTGCCTTCTCATCAAGGAAATCTTTAAGTTCGGAAAGCGTCATTTTTAAATATAATAATTTTTTTAGATCTTTTTTTGATAAAATAAAACCCCTATAATTATAAATCCAATTCCTGTAAGCGTTGGAGGAAGAATTTTTCCCTTAATCCCAAGAACTATCATGGCAATCGCAATAATTAAAAGTAAGACAAGTAGTAAATTTTTCATTAATCTTTTTGATTTTTCTAAATTGACAAAAAAGTTGAATTTTAGCTTTTGTAAAATTGAAGTGCTTTTCCGTGACAATATCAATAGTTATGACTGGGAATTATTCTATCCTAATTAAAAATTTCTATATTCTAACCAATCTTCACAGGAATTAACGCAGTTGGTAGAAAACTGTTGGGAAAAACTTCTCTGGCTTCATCTGTGAAAACCGATAAGTCGCCGTAACGGTTGGAGAAATGACCCAGAATTAACTTTCCAACATTGGCTTTTCTCGCGATTCGTGCTGCTTCCAGCGCTGTAGTATGACCTGTATAATCTGCCATTTCCTTCAATTCGTGTAGGAAGGTAGATTCATGATACAAAACATCAACTTCCTTAATTAAAGGCAGAATGGTTTCAGAATATCGCGTATCACTACAAAATGCATAGGAAACAGATTTTGATGGATCTGTCGTCAATACTTCATTCTTCAAAACGTAGCCATCGCTTAAAATAAAATCTTTTCCGTTTTTCAAATTTTGATAATCACACGTTTCTATCTCCGCATATTTAGAAACTTCTTCCATATTTAAATGGCGCTCTTTCGGCTTTTCCCGGAAAAGATAACCATTGCAATAAATGCGGTGATTTAAAGGAATTGTGAAAACTTCCAGTTTATGATCCTCGTAAATTTTCTCGGATTCTTTACTTTGAAGTTCATGATACACGACTTCAAAACTTCTATGCGTTTCGCTCAACCGAAAGATGGTTTCTAGCATATCTTTTATGCCTTGTGGGCCGTACACATGAAGCGGTGTTTCTCTTCCTAAAAGTCGAAATGAGGCGATTAAACCAGGTAATCCAAAACAGTGGTCACCGTGAAGGTGCGAAATAAAAATATGGTTAATTTTCGAAAACCGTGCTTTCGCTTTTCTCAACTGGACTTGAGTTCCCTCACCGCAATCAATAAGAAAACTGCGCTCGTCCATTTCCAGAAACTGCGCAGTAGGCGCAGAATTAATGGTTGGAATGGCTGAATTAAAACCCAGTATGGTAAGAAAAGTGCTCAAAATATAGTGAGTGAATTTTTATTTTTGCAAAATTAGGGAATATTAATGAGTTTAAATCTCGTTTTTAGGAGAAAAGAAAAATCCCGAAAGTTTACTTCGGGATTTCTATTTTTAGTTTTTCAATTTTCTAAATCTAATATAAGACGCTATTGCTAAAGCAAACATAAAAGCTGTGCCGATGTAGACCCAAGCAGGAACTGGAATAGGATCACCAGCTGCATAGGAATGTAAACCGGTAAGATAATAATTCACTCCAAAATAGGTCATTACAATTGTGCTTATGGCGAATAAAGCCGCGACGTGAAACGCCCATCTGCCACGAAGTCCTGGAACTAAACGCATATGCAAGACGAAAGCATACACCATCACCGAGATAAATGCCCACGTTTCTTTTGGATCCCAGCTCCAATAACGACCCCATGATTCATTTGCCCAAATTCCCCCGAGGAAAGTACCGATGGTCAGGAAATATAAGCCCAATGTGAGGGACATTTCAGATACAATCGTTAATTCTTTAATGGTTGTATCGTGATGAATCTTGAAAATTCTTTTATCCGAAAATATGTAGAAGAATAATACAATCATCGCAATCACCATGGACAGTCCGAAGAAGCCATAACTCGCGGTAATAATTGCAACGTGTACAATTAACCAATAAGACTTCAGCACGGGAACCAAAGGTGTAATTTGTGGATCAAGTGCAGATCCACCATGTGCAAATCCCATCATGATTACCGCCACCATAAATCCTGCAGCAGGAATAAGCGCATTTGAATTCCTGTACAACATTAATCCTGCAGAAATACCAATCCATGAAATAAAGATAATCGCTTCGTAACCGTTACTCCAGGGAGCGTGGCCAGAAATAAACCATCTCGCCACCAATCCTAAGAATTGAATAATATAACCGACTACTCCAATAAGAATTAAAGCTTTGATGATTTTGTTCAAGGTCTTGTTTGGTTTAAACAATTCCACGAATCCTAATAACAGAAGTAAACCACCGATTACGCTGTAAAACATCAATAAATAAAAGTTCACATTTGCTTTGTTCATGAAAACTTCCAATTTTATCTTCGCCTCTGTAGGAACTACGTTCTTACCCCAGGTCTTTTGATACTGTTCTAATTTTGCAAGTTCAGCATCAGCTTTTGACCAGTCGCCAGATTTTTGGGCGGCTAAAACTTCGGAGAAATAGGGTCCCATAACCTTCTGAGATTCCATGTCTGGTTCAAAATTCTGATCTAACCAGGAATGCCAAGTATTGTTTGGATCATTTTTCACCGGTACAATTCTCATGAACTGGCCACTGAAAAACTCGTTGAATGCCTGAACACGATCATTAACTTTAATTACCTCTTTATCATAATTTGTCTGTTCAGCAGGTTTTTTTCTGAAAGCTTCCTGATAATCTTCTTCTAAAACGTAGTGCAAAGCACCGGTTTCATCAGCGGGGAAAAGAGACATTAAGGCTGTGTAACCATCGTCATTGGCCTTTGTTTTTTTCTTCAATTCTTCACCACCTTTAGCTCCTACGCTAATCAATGGAACCATAGTCCAACTTGCAGTATCAGTATTAATGGACAAAAACCACTGATTCGCTGAAAGCTTTTTCCCATCAGTGCCACGGAATGCATCTTTTTTGTATAATTTTCTTAAAACATCTAATGCCTGCGTATTCATCGGGACAATTCGTCCGTCGTAATTTTGTACAAGTAGATAAGCAAATTTATCTGCGTGGTCTTTATCGATTTTATTTTTCGAGATGATTTCATCGGCCGTTATCGGCGTAGGAGATCTTAATGCTAAAGAATTTTGTTCTTTCTTAGGCGTTGGTTCAGCGGTCAATAAATCTGCTGCGCCATGATCATGACCGTCATCCGCGGAATGAACCTGCTCTTTCGAACCATCCGTATTACCGTGGGTTTCAATATACTGAGCATTGTAATTTAAGGTCATAAGAATTAGAAGCAATGTTGCCGCTTTTCTTTTGCTCACATTTTTCAGCATGGCATTAAGTTTCCAGAAGTGTGTTCCTTTCCAGAAGAAGATCACAAACATGCCGGTAAATAAGAAAAAGTATCCAATATAGGTAATCAATGTTCCCCAGAAATCATGATTTACAGAAAGAACTGTTCCTTTACGATCGGGATCAAAACTCGCCTGGAAAAACCGGTAACCACCGTGGTTCAGTACGTGATTCATATATATTTTATAAGGAGTTTGCTTGCCTTTATCTATAATCTGAACGTGACTTTCGTACGCACTTGGCGAAGAACTTCCAGGATAAGTTTCCATCACAAATTTTTCTAATTTTAAGGAGAACGGCGTGGTATACACTTTGGGTCCGAAGCCCAAAATAACATTCATGCCATCTAAAGTCACCTGTTTAAAAGCGTTAGGATTACCTTTTTCTACAGGAAGATCAACGATTAATTTTGATTTTGGTCCCTGCAATTCAACACTTAAATTATCAGAAACATCTTTATCTTTTTTACGATCTCCTTCGTAAGCAATAAGTTTTCCTTTCATTAAACCTTCTGGCACCACTAATTTTAAATCATTTATGGTGTAAAGGCTTCTTAAAACCAAAGGTTCATACTCATCTTTTTTGGTCAACCCTTTTGCCTGGGTCGCCATGGTCATATACTCAGATTCTACGGGAGTTTTAATGAGCATTGTTCCGTTCGTATTATTAAATTCTACGGCGCCGTCAATTGCTCTGTTAAAGGAAACCAAAGTTCCGTTCACAAGTTTAGAATCACCAGGTTTAATGTAAATATTTTCGCGACCCGATTGTCCTGTAGAAACCAGATGTAGGTATTCTGTTCCGGCAGGATCAACAATTAAACTGTCTTTTTTTCTTTGAATATAATCGAGCGCTTTTACAGAAATTTGTTTTCCGTGATATTCATAATTCGCACTGAAGTTTTTATGCAAAGGCGACATCAGGTACGGAATATCCTGATAATTTAAGACATCACCTTTTTCTTCTATTTGAATCTTAAAAAAGTTTTTATCCGTAACAATTTCATTTGTAGTTTCCCCTTCGCGGATATGCATAATTCCTTCAAAACTAATATACCGCGTTACAGCTCCACCCAGAAATATTAAAACAAATGAAAGGTGAAAAACCAATACTGGCCATTTTTCTTTACGCCAAAGACGATATCGCGATATATTCGCAATAAAATTCAGGATCAACAATATCATTAAGACTTCAAACCATTTCGCTTCATAAATTAAAGCCTTAGCAGTTGGAGTTCCGTAATCATTTTCGAGGAAAGTGGCGCGAGCCATAGAGAAAGCATAAACTAAAAGGAGAACCGCCATGGTTCTGGTGGAAATAAGAATATCTTGAAGTTTTTTCATGAGAACCTAAAAATTTTGTTTTTAGCTGAAAAAGATAATTCCTTACGTCAGCTTATTTTAATTTAGAATAAATTCGAACGCTTGCAAAAATACAACGTATAATTTGAAAACACGAATTTGCCCCGTCTTTTTTAAGTTAAAATAAGATGATAAATATTGGGAAAATAATGCTAAAAGAGTTTGATAAACATATAGATAGCTGTAATCACAAAGAATTTTGAAACAAGATTATTGATTTATGATTTTTTATGTTTCAATTTAAATTGAATTTACCTCTAGAAAGATGAATAAAAATTTTATTATTTCTTAGCTGAACTCCTACTTTCTTTAGGTAATCAATGATTGGTATTATTTAACATGGGCACAAATTTATAGGAGCCAAATTCTTCTCTTTCAAATTCCCGCTCAGATTTTTTCGTAAATCGCATTAAAATCTGTTCGTCCGTCTTACCCAAAGGAATAACCATTTTTCCGCCCACTTTTAATTGGTGAAGAAGTTCTGTGGGCAAAACTTCTGCGCCACAAGTTACCAAGATTTTATCGAAAGGTGCAAAAGTGGGTAATCCTAAAAATCCATCTCCAAAACTCTGAAATTTCGGCCGAAGATGAAGTTCTCGAAGCTTTTTCTGAGAAAATTCATGCAGATCTTTCTGGCGCTCAATCGTAAACACCAATACATTTAGAGCAACTAAAACAGCAGTTTGATAGCCACATCCTGTACCGATTTCCAAAACTTTGTCCTTGTCTTTTAATTCCAGAAGTGCAGTTTGCTCCGCTACAGTTGAAGGATGCGAAATGGTTTGATGCGCTAAAATGGGAAAAGCGCGATCTTCGTAGGCGTAATCCTCGAAAACACTTTCCAGAAAGAGGTGTCTTGGAACCTGATTGAGGGCCGCTAAAACTTTTTCGTCCTGAATCCCAATTTTATGACGAAGATAATCGACTAAAATTTTTCGTTTTCCTTTATGAACGTAAGAATCCTGCATGTCACAAAAATAGGGAATAGACTCGAGATTCAAAGACTTGAGATTAGAGATTTTAAAATTTTCTATGTTTCCATAATTTTCTACTGTCTCTTAATCTCGTGTCTCTTAATTTCCTGACTTTTCGTCTATTTTAATATCTTTACAAAAATTAATTTTTTATGCTAAAAGCAGGGTTAGTTGGCGCAGGTCATTTGGGAAAAATTCATTTAAAGTTATTGCAACAGTCCGAAAAATACGAATTGATCGGTTTTCACGATGCTGATTCAGAAAATGGGAAGAAGCTGGAAAAGGAATTGGGATATTCTTTTTTTGAAAATTTTGACGACTTACTGGGACAGATCGAGATGCTTGATATTGTTACGCCTACTTTATATCATTACGCTTACGCGATGAAAGCTATTGAAAAAAGAATTCCATTTTTCATTGAAAAACCGGTAACCCAGACATTAAAACAAGCAGAAGAAATCCTTTACAAGTGTCGGGAATATGGTATTAGCGCGCAAGTTGGACATGTAGAAAGATACAATCCGGCATTTATAGGTTCTAAAGATTTTATAAAAAACCCAATGTTTATCGAGATTCACCGACTCGCAGAATTTAATCCGCGCGGAACTGATGTTTCTGTAGTTTTAGATTTAATGATTCACGATCTGGATATTTTACTATCCATCGTAAAATCAAAAGTGAAAGCGATTCACGCAAGTGGCGTTTCTGTGGTTTCGAAATCTCCCGATATCTGTAATGCCAGAATAGAATTCGAAAACGGTTGCGTGGCAAATCTTACCACTTCTAGAATTTCTATGAAAGCCATGCGAAAATCACGATTTTTCCAGCAAGACGCCTATATTTCAGTTGATTTTCTGGAAAAAAAATCTGAAGTTATTCGCATGAAACCTGCGCCGGAGTCACCATCAGCGTATGATATGATTATTGAAAATGCAGAAGGCGAAAAGAATCAAATTATATTTGAATATCCAAACATTCAGCCCAACAATGCGATTTTGGATGAGCTTGAAAGTTTTGCAGATGCCATTACAGAAAATAAAAATGTAGAAGTTTCTTTGGAAGACGGAACGGAAGCCTTGAAAGTGGCTTTGGAAATTGTAAGATTGATATCCAAAAATTAAAGAACCTCTGCAAAATGTCTAAAATTACCACGCTACTTTTTATCGCTATTTCAATTTTTAGTTTTGCACAAAATTCTGAACTAAAAAAAGAAATCAAACAAATTATTAAACATAAAAATGCCACGGTTGCGGTTTCAGTTTTAAATTTAGAAAACAACCAATCCATTAACATCAACGGAAATAAGAAACTTCCAATGTTGAGTGTTTTTAAATTCCATATTGCCTTGGCAGTCTTGGATCTATTTGATCAGGGAAAGTTGAGTTTAGATCAAAATATTTTCATAAAAAAAGCCGAACTTTTAGAAAATACGTACAGTCCTTTTAGGAATGAATTTCCGGACGGAAATGTAGCGAAAACCTTAAGAGAACTTCTACAATATATGGTTTCGAAAAGTGATAATAACATTACAGATGTTTTAATAAATTTAATAGGCGGAACAGAAACCGTTCAAAATTATATCAATTTAAAAGGAATTAAAAACTTTCATATTGAAGCCGATGAAGCGAAAATGCATGAAGGTTGGGAGAATTTATATTTGAATAAGAGTTCCACCAATTCTCTAAATGATGCTCTTCAAAAATTATATCACGGAAAATTGCTGTCAAAAGCCTCTACCGATTTCCTAATGCAGACCATGTTGGAAACTACGACTGGCGCTAATAAATTAGTTTCACAACTGCCAAAATACATTCCTGTAGCGCACAGGACCGGATCGTCAGGAAAAAATGATAACGGTTTAACCGCCGCCGAAAATGATATCGGAATTGTTATTTTACCAGATGGAACGCATTATGCGATCAGCGTTTTAATTTCCGATTCCATGGAAAGTGAAGAAACGAACACGAAGATTATCGCTGATATTTCTAAAACTGTTTTTGATTATTTTAGCAAAAAACAGATGGAATGAAAAGAATAGTTTTACTGATATTTCTCTTGATTCAGACCTTACTATTTTCGCAAAAAAAATGGGATCTTCAATTTTATAATGAAATTGTTAATCGACAACTTTTTATTTATGCAGACAATAATGAAGAAATGCCAATGTCGGCGAAATTCAACTTTACACTCAAAAATTTTACTTCAAGTCTTATAGATAATCAGATTATTGTAATTCCGGCAAAACAAACGAAACTACTCATTGCAAAACTGTGTGAAATTAACTCAAATTCAGCTAACAGTTTTTCGTACGCAGTGACTGTTAATTTCGGAAATGACTTGCAAGAAGATTTCGATAATGATTACATCTACTCGTTACCTTTTGAGAAGGGTAAAACACAAATGATTTTTCAGGGATACGATGGAAAGTTCTCGCACAAGAATGAATTTGCATTAGATTTTGATTTAAAAATGGGAAGTGAGATTACGGCTGCCCGCGAAGGAATTGTAGTAGAAATGATTGATCATAACACTCGGAATTGTCCAGATATTTCTTGCGCAAAATACAACAACAGAATTCTCATTATGCACAGCGACGGAACTTTTGCCGACTATTCTCATTTGAAATACCAAGGTGCAGTCGTGAAAAAGGGTGATATAGTAACAAAAAATCAACTTATCGGCTACAGTGGAAGCACCGGATTTGCAAGCGGTCCTCATTTGCATTTTGCAGTGTTCATCAATAGGATTGACGGTAAGAGAACATTTATAAAAACAAAATTTAAAACTTCTGAAAGTGACGCAACATTTTTGGAAGAAAAAAAAAGTTATACTAAAAATTATTAAAGAATTTAAAAATGAATAAAAACATTGTAGTAATTGGCGCAGGAACCATGGGAAATGGGATCGCACATACTTTCGCCCAAAAAGGGTTTAAGGTTAGTTTAGTTGATGTTTCGCAGGACGCATTGGATAAAGGGATTGCAACGATTACAAAAAATCTTGACCGAATTATCGCGAAAGGAAATATGACTGCGGATCAGAAAGAAGGAACATTAAATAATATTTCAACTTTCACCAAATTAGGAGATTGTGCACCAAAAGCTGATTTAATCGTAGAAGCTGCCACCGAAAATCTAGATTTTAAGTTAAAAATATTTAAACAGATGGATGAGTTGGCGCCAGAAAATTGCATTCTGGCAACCAATACTTCATCTATTTCTATTACTAAAATTGCTTCGGTTACGAATCGTCCGGAAAAGGTTATTGGTATGCATTTTATGAATCCGGTTCCTATTATGAAATTGGTGGAAATCATCAAAGGCTACTCTACTTCCAAAGAAACTTTCGATGAGATTTATGAAATGAGTAAAACTTTAGGTAAAGTTCCGACAGAAGTGAATGATTATCCAGGTTTTGTGGCAAACAGAATTTTAATGCCGATGATCAACGAAGCAATTGAAACTTTATACAATGGCGTGGCTGGAGTTGAAGAAATAGACACGGTAATGAAATTGGGCATGGCTCATCCCATGGGACCTTTGCAATTGGCAGATTTCATTGGTTTAGATGTTTGTTTAGCCATTTTAAATGTTATGCACGATGGTTTCAAAAATCCTAAATACGCCCCAAATCCGTTGTTAGTGAATATGGTTACAGCTGGAAAATTAGGCGTGAAATCTGGGGAAGGTTTTTATGATTATTCAGAAAGTAGAAAAGCGGAGAAGGTTTCTAAAAGGTTTGTGAAATAAAAAAAGTTGGATTTTAGAAGTAATGACGTCGATTTTCAGCATTATTTAAATTTAATAATAGAAATTAAATTCTGACCTCGCTCGCTGTAATTTTAGTAATAATAAGAAATTCAGAAGAATCAATTTCAATAAAATTGTTTACCTTTGAACCAGTTTTAAACATAAGAAAAATGAAATTACCAAAGTTTTTATTAGCAGACAATTCAGATTTTCCTGAAGATTTATTTGTGGTGCACACAGAGTACCCAAGATTTGTTTTGAATGTTGAAGAAGAAGAAGTTGAATGGTTCGACGACCTGGAAGGTGACGACGAAGAAACTGTAGCTGACGAAGCTACTAAGGTTGTAGAAGCCGCTTTCAAATGGTGCGACGAAGAACTCGCTAAATATGATGAGGAAGACGAAGACGAAGAATAAATAAGACAAAAAAGGAACTCAAAATTGAGTTCCTTTTTTTTTATGATATTTCTTTAAAAATTACAATTTGGTAAATTTCAAAAGCAACAGATTATCTTTATACAATTCCAGCGTATTTCCCGTAACTACATATTTAGTTGTCGCAGATAACATGCTGAAGAAATTGGTTTCTTCACTCATATTTTCGCAAGCCATTTTTGTAGCACCAATATTATTTGTAGAAAAGTTGCCAACTGTAGGATCCAACATCAAATCAGCAAAATAATTATTACAGCCGCCGTTTCCTGTTATTTTTCCGGACTCAACCACCAAAGTTGGTTTCTTACCTTTCACATTATCAGCCAAAGTCCATTTGGTATTGGTAATATTTGCCTGCGTAGTTCCCACTTTAGATTTTGAGGTTGCAACGGTAGAACACGACGCGATCGTTGCAGAAACAACTATAGCCAAAGAAATATTTCGAACAACCTGGATTGCGGAGAAATTTTGAAATGCTTTCATTCTTTAAATTTTGTGATTCAAATTTAAGTAATAATATCGAGCTGACCGAAACTCCTGACTTTTAATCTCAACAAAAAAAGCATCTTGTTAGAGATGCTTTAAAATTTATATCGAAATATTCTTAGGATCTTAATTCCGCGGAAAACTCTTTCTTAAATGTTTTAATTAAAGAATTCATCACTTCAGAAATATCTTTTTCTTCCAGTGTTTTTTCTTCGTTGAGCAAATCAAAACTCATGGCATACGATTTTTTTCCTTCTGGTAAATTCTTGCCTTCATAAACATCAAAAAGATTGATATTCTTCAGATATTTCGAAGGGTTTTTACGGGCTGCTTTGTAGAGATCAGCGTACGAAACATGTTTATCAACCAATAACGCCAAGTCTTTTCGCGTTTTGTTGAATTTAGGAATCTCTTTAAATTTCAAATCAGTTTTGGCTCGAAGCTGCTGACTTAATTCCAACTCGATTTCAGCGTAGAAACAATCCTGTTCTATGTCGGCATCTTTCAAAAGTTCTGGAGAAACTTTACCCAATCTCGCAACTGTTTTACCGTCTGCTACAAATTCTACGGCATCTGAGAATCGAACATCTTCCAATTCTTTTTCCTCCAAAGAAACTGGAAGAGAATCCAAGAGTACTTTTACATAAGATTTTAAATGATAGAAATCCGTAGATGATTTGGGTTGGAGCCAGTTTTCTTCTTCATCGCGTCCGGAAACTAAAATTGCTAGCTGCTTGCGTTCTTCGTATTTTTCTTTTTTAAAGTAAATTTTACCCAGTTCAAAAAACTTGATGTTCGGGTTTTTACGTTTGATGTTGTAATCGGCATTTTCCAAAAGACCTTCCAATAAAGATTTACGCATAAATTGTAAATCTCCACTTAAAGGATTCAGGATTTTAACCGCGTTGGTTTCCTCTTTTACGGAAGTCAACGAATTATTCATGGCTTCATAAAAACCATTACTCTGCAAGGTTCTCGCCCAGGAATTTTCTAATGCATCTTGATCGTCAAAACTTAATTTCACAGGTGTAAATGAAAGTTTTTGAGGAGATTCTATTTTATTGTAGCCATAAATACGAAGAATTTCCTCGATCACATCAATTTCTCGCGTAACATCAGCGCGATATGCTGGCACAGAGATTTCTAAACCATTTTGAATTTCGTTTAAAACAACGATTTCTAGCGATTTTAAAATTTCCTTAATTTTTTCTTTATGAATTTTTGTTCCCAGAATTTGCTCCACTTTAGAAAACCTTAAAATAATATAGTGATCTTCAATCTTCGTCGGATAATGTTCTAAAAGTTCACCTACCATTTTTCCGCCCGCTATTTCTTCAATCATTTTTACGGCATGCGTCAGCGCAATTCTGGTCATTTTAGGATCAACACCACGTTCAAAACGAAAAGAAGCATCGGTATTTAAAGCATGAAGTTTTGCTCCTTTCCTCACGCCGACCGGATTAAAATAAGCACTTTCCAGGAAAATCGTTTTTGTAGCTTCCGCAACGCCCGAAGTTGCTCCGCCAAAAACACCAGCGATACACATCGGCTTATCGTCGCCATCTTTAATCATGATTTCAGTACCATTCAGTGTACGTTCTATTCCATCTAAAGTGGTAAATTTTGTTCCGGCAGCATTTACACCTACTTTTACTTTATTTCCAGAAATTTTTTCAGCGTCGAAAGCGTGCAAAGGCTGGCCGTAAGAATGTAAAATATAATTCGTGATGTCTACGATATTATTAATCGGGCTTAATCCAATGGCTTTCATGCGTGTCTTCAGCCACTCTGGTGAAGTCTCCACTTTTACATTTTCGATGATTGCACCTAAATATTTTGGACACAATTCTGTATCTTCAATCTCAATTTGAAAGTGATGACTGCCTTCTATAGTCAATGGTTTTTCAGAAACTTTTTGAAATTCAACCGGCATTTGGTGCGTCGTCAGGTAGGCATTTAAATCTCTTGCAACTCCATAATGTGACATGGCGTCGGTTCGGTTCGGAGTAAGTCCGATTTCGTAAACCTGATCGTTATTCAATTCAAAATAATCAGCGAAATTTTTTCCAACTTCATGCTTATTTTCGTCTAAAATCATTATCCCACCATGGTCCTCACTAAGTCCCAACTCATCTTCAGCACAGATCATTCCCTGAGAAATTTCGCCACGGATTTTGGCTTCTTTCATCACGAGTGCATTTCCCTCTTTATAAATCGTAGTTCCAACCGTCGCGACGGGCACAATTTGGCCGGCTTCCACATTGGGCGCACCGCATACAATATGTAACGGTTTTGCAGACCCAACATCAACTGTTGTAACTTTTAGTTTGTCCGCATTCGGATGCTTTTCACAGCTTAACACTTTACCAACTACAATACCTTCCAGACTGCCTTTTACAGATTCAACCAGCTCAATTCCTTCGACTTCTAAACCGATATCGGTGAGAAATTCGCCAATTTTTTCGGTTTTAATATCCGTCTTTATATATTCTTTCAGCCAGTTATTAGAGATTTTCATTTCTGTTGTAGATTGTAGAGATTAATATTCAGATTTCAAATAATATGGTTGAAATATGAAAGGTGCAAATATCGTGATTCTGAAGGTTAAAAAAAAATTGAGATTCAAAAAATATTGAATCTCAATTAGGTTATTTTAAAAACTTTAAAGTTTGATGTTTTACATTCCAATGACAGGCATTGAAAGCATCAAGATTTTTTCTTCTTTTTCAAGACCATCAACAGGTTCAATAATTCCAGGTCTGTTCGGCTGCGACATTTTCATCGTAATATCATCTGCTGATAAAACAGATAACATTTCCGTCAAAAATTTAGAGCTGAAACCGATGTTAATATCTTCACCGTTGTAATCACAAGGAATCTGCATGTCTGCTTTGTTTGCAAATTCGGTATCTTCAGCATGAAGATGTAAAATATTTCCCGACAGTTTAAAACGAACTTGGTTTGTCGATTTATTAGACATAATGGAAGCTCTTCTGATGGAGCTCAACAAAAGGTTTCGGTTTATTGTTAATGTATTTGGATTTTCTTTTGGAATTACAGCAGAATAATTCGGATATTTTCCGTCTATCAATCGACAGATCCAAATATTATTTCCGAAGGTAAATTTTGCCATATTCTCATTGAATTCAATTGAAACATCTTCATTTGAAGACGCCAAAATACTTTTGAAAATGGATAAAGGCTTTTTCGGCATAATGAATTCTACTGGCTCAGCATTGATCAGATCCGTTCTTTTATAAACGACCAAACGATGTGAATCTGTAGAAACGAAGTTAGTTTCATCTTCCTTAAATTGGAAAAGAACTCCTGTCATTACTGGTCTTAGCGAATCATTGCTCGTCGCGAATAGCGTATTGTTCAAAGCTTCAGAAAGAATTCCGGCAGAAATTACCACTTTCTGTGCTGCATCAAATTCTGGAATTTCCGGATAATCTTCCGCGTGGTCTAAAGCTACTGCGAAGTTATCTTTCTCATCTAAAATCTCAAGTAATTTACCGTTTCCGTCTTCTGCATCTTTTACTGAAAGAGTAAGCGGTTGCTCTCCGTAGGTTTTTACAAATTCCTGAAATATTTTCGCGGGAACAGCTATTTTACCTTCAGCATCCGATTTTACTTCTAGTGAAGTGATCAAAGTTGTCTCACCATCTGAGGCCGTAACTTTAAGAATATCTTTTTCGATTTCAAATAAAAAGTTCTCGAGAATGGGCCGTGACTGCGAGTTAGAAATAACTCCGCTTACGGTTTGCAAGGCTTTTTGCAATTCACTACTGGAAACAATAAATTTCATAAAACTCAATTATTATTAATTTCACAAATATATAAATTAAAGCCCGAAAAATGCAATATTCCGGCGTCTAAAAAGTAGAAGTCACAAAAAGTTACTAACATTATTTCGGAAGGGAAATCTCATTTTTATCATTTGCTGCTGGATCGATATTTACTGATAATCCGAGGTAAAGGAAATGTAAATTTTTATTACCTTTTTGCGCAAATTCTCTTTGCCAAAGGTATCCTGTACTTATTGAAAAAATGGGATCGATTTGGTAACTAAAACCCCCGAAAACCCGGTTCCTTGCAAACAAGGGATCATAAGTTGTAATAAAGAAAACTTCATCATAAATATTGGCAGATATTGTTCCAGGTTCTACTTTTTCTGAATTTAACGGTGCAGAAATATTTAAACGATAACGCAAACGAATGCGATCCGAATGCTCATCCGTTTTTGGGGAATAAAACCAACTTTTCTCCGCTCTTACTCTATTTTCAAATTTGAAGCGCCCGGATCTTAAAGCATAAACATCTTGCAGCCAAACGCGAAATTCTTCTTTTTCTAAAGAGTGATTTTGATAATTTACATAGCGTCCTATTCCAATTAATGGTTTGTGATTCGGAGTGATTTTATATCCTAAACCACCTTTTAATTCATAATAATCAGGATAGGCGAAATCAGATATTCCACGAAGTTGCCCTTCACCATATACGAACCATTTTGGATTAATTTTATATTCAATGGTGATGACATTGTAACTGGAGAGATTTTCCTTCTGGGCAGAAACTTTCAGTAGAAATAAAAAACCTATAAGAATGAAAATCCTTTTTAACATTGGGAAATTAAATTTTGTGCGTGCAAAATTAATAAATTTAATTTTAGCTAAAGGCCGATTTTATAGGTGAATCCAATATGAAACCATCGACTGGGCATCGGCACACCAAACGTTTCCGTGTACTTTGTATTGGTGATATTATTTACCAAAACGTAAAGATTTAAATTTTTATAGTCATAACTCAATTTCTCATCCAGCACCTGATAACTTCCCGTTGTAACCCTTTCGTTATATCTATAAATTAATTGGTTCGTAAATTTTCCTAGAAACCGGTTTTCTACCTTTGCCACGAATTGGTGTTTCAGATTTTCCATGACGTATCTTGAAATTAAGTTCTGCGGCTCTTTGGCTTTACTATCAATAAAAGTGTAACCTAATGAATAAGAAGAAATGAAGGCATTAAATCTCTGACTCACTTCTACTTCCAACCCATTTGTGGTAATTTCACCAATATTTTCTGCTCGCCAAATATCATTCGCATTTTCTTTTACCCAATCTATTGAATTTTCAGAATTTCGGTTAAAAACACTTACTTTTCCAAGGAAATTATTTTTCTGAAAACGATAGCCAATTTCTGAAGAAAGCGCATTTTCGGGTTTTAAATCTGGATTTCCTCTTTCAGTCTTACTTACATAATACAAGTCGGTGAAGGAAGGAATTCGGTTAACTTTTGCGATATTTCCATAAATCTTGTGATTTTCATTAAAATCAAATCCGATATCTAAACCGGGATAGAAAAAATCGCCCACGTTGTCATAATTTGCCCAAGAGATCCCAGGTGAAATCTGTAATTTATTTTGAAGTAAAGAAAAATGATGTTCGAAAAAAACCTGCGTTAAAAATCGTTCGCGGTGTCCCAAATTATTACTCGCCAAAAATTCCTTTCGAAATTCAACGCCCAAACCTGTCGTTCCAAGATTTGAAGAAAATGAACCATTAAGTTCAGCCCCAACATTATTTCCGATATGCATATTCCGGTAAATTTCTGGTTTCTCCCGATTGAAAAGATAAAGATCTTGCCCTCTACGCCAGTATAAATTTGAATTTAAATTAATTCGATTGTACTTTTTTTCAAATCCAAGACTTACAAGTGAAGCTTGCGTTTCTTCATATTGTTCAGTTGCTGCAGGCGACGAGTAGAATCCGTTTGCACCAAACTTTTTTTCCTGAAATCCCGCCTGAAATTTCAGTTTTCCTTCGGCAATCTGAAACTGATTTTGGTAAAAAATATTATTAATCTTATAATCGGTATTGTAGCGATAACCTTCGGAGGAAGAAGTATTTGCCTGAAAAAAGTTAGAAAATTTTTCAGTTCCGAACTGCGCACTTAAACCTAAATTGTAAGTTTCGAAATCACCGCCACTTCCAGAAATATTAATTACATCTTCAGCACTCGGTTTCGTGATAATATTTACAACGCCTGCGTACGCATTTTGGCCGAAGCGCCTTGCAGCAGGACCTTTTATAATTTCGATTTTCTCAACCGCTGAAAGATCAAAAGGAAGACTCATTGAATTATGGCCTGTTTGGGAGTCATTGATTCGCACACCATTTACCAAAATCAAAACTTGCTCAAAAGTACTTCCACGCAAAGAAATATCAGCCTGTACGCCATTTCCGCCTCGGCGGCGAATATCAAATCCAGTGACGGTTGCTAAAAGTTCTTCAACGCTTTTTGCGGGCGAAGCACTTATTTCAGCTTTAGAAATTACAGTGATATTTTCATTGACTTTCGTAATCGGAAGTTCTAGAAATTTGCCTTGAACAGTAACTTCTGCGATGTTACTTTCTTTTTCCTGCGCTGAGAAATGAATCATTGTCGCAAAAACCAAAAGACTTGTAGTGAGTTTTTTCATTTAGAAATTTTATTGCCGTTATTTTTTCAAAATCAAAAATTAGAGAAAAGTACGATTTATGTTTATCAGCAGTACTTCATCAAATTTTTCGAGGGCAAATATATTTCACAAAAACATAATTAAACAAGTATTTTATCAATTATATTTTAACTTTTTTGCACAAAAAAATGCAACGCGCTGGCATTGCATCTTTTAGTTTGTTAACCTTATCTTTTTTTCATCAAATGTGTAATCAGATCATTCAAAATTCTTCTCATGATAGTATTACTTTATTTGTTAAGCAAAGGTTGCAAAAAAAAATTAAATGACCAAATCTCCTGCAGAAATTTTCTCTCAAAAAATCCGTAATTTTGTAAGCCTTAATTCAAGACATGATTGCACCTGCAGATATCGATATAAAAAAACAACTGTTCGTAAAGAACGCGCACCTTAATAATCTGAAACACATTGACGTTCTGATTCCTAAAAACAAACTCGTGGTCATCACGGGAGTTTCCGGGAGTGGGAAATCGTCTCTGGCTTTCGATACCATTTATGCCGAAGGACAGCGCCGCTACGTAGAAAGTTTAAGCTCCTACGCGCGCCAGTTTCTGGGTAAATTAGAGAAACCGAAAGTAGATGATATTAAAGGTTTAGCGCCCTCAATTGCTATTCAACAAAAAGTAATTTCCAGCAATCCACGATCTACTGTAGGGACTTCTACAGAAGTTTATGATTACTTAAAATTACTATTTGCTCGTGTTGGACGAACTTTTTCGCCCGTTTCGGGAAATGAAGTCAAAAAGGATTCAGTAACCGACGTTATCAATTTCATTCAGAAAAATGAAAACCAAACTTTTCTTTTGCGAACGCCTTTAAAATTTGAAGTCGAAAAATTCACCGAGCAAGTCAATACTTTAAAACTTTCTGGTTTTACCAGATTAGAAGTTAACGGAAATGTTGCCGGAATTGAAGATTTAGAAAGTTTCGGTTTTGTGCCGGAAAAAGACATGGAAATTCAACTGGTCATCGATCGATTCAGTTATCAAGATGATGAAAGTTTTCTTCAAAGATTGGCAGATTCTATACAAATGGCGTTTTATGAAGGTCACGGCTACTGTTCTTTGAAAAATATTGAAACCGGAAAAATCACCGAATTTTCTAATAAATTTGAACTCGACGGAATTGAATTTATGGAACCTAATGTTCATTTTTTTAGTTTTAATAATCCTTACGGCGCTTGTCCCGAATGTGAAGGCTACGGAAAAGTGATCGGAATTGATGAAGACTTGGTGATTCCCAATAAAAACCTATCCGTTTTCGAAGAAGCTGTTGCCTGCTGGAAAGGGGAAAGCATGAGCGAATGGAAACGTAATTTCATCAAATCTGCCAAGGATTTCCCTGTTCATAAACCGTATCATCAGCTGACAAAAGAGCAAAAGAATTTTTTATGGAAAGGCGATAATACACGAAGTTTCCCCTGCATTAATAATTTCTTCAAAATGCTGGAGGAAAACCTTTATAAAATTCAATATCGAGTGATGATTTCTCGATACCGCGGGAAAACACTTTGCCCGACATGTGAAGGTTTACGTCTTCGGGAAGAAACAAAATGGGTAAAAATCGATGGTCATAATATTCAATCTGTGATCGATCTGCCTTTGGATGAATTCTTACCTTTAATAAAATCATTAAAACTTAATAAACACGATGCTGAAATTGCAAAACGGCTGCTCTACGAAATCACGACTCGTTTAGAGTTTCTGGATAAAGTTGGTTTGGGATATCTGACCATTAACAGAACCTCCAACACGCTTTCAGGTGGGGAAAGTCAACGAATTAATTTAGCGACTTCCCTTGGAAGTTCGCTGGTTGGATCGATTTATATTTTAGATGAACCTTCGATAGGTTTGCATTCCCGAGATACCGAAAATTTAATTCAAGTTTTAAAAAGTTTACGAGATTTAGGAAATACGGTAATTGTCGTAGAACACGATGAAGACGTCATGAAAGCTGCAGATTATATTATTGACATCGGCCCCGAAGCCGGCTATTTAGGAGGAGAACTCGTATTTGCAGGTGATTTTTCTGAGCTGGAAAATGCCGATACCTTAACATCAAAATATCTTACCGGAAAATTGGAAATTAAAGTTCCGGAAAAACGTCGCAAACCAAAAGAGTGGATTCACATTAAAGGAGCCCGCCAGAATAACCTGAAAAATATAGATGTTGATATTCCACTGGAATGTTTGGTCGTAATTACTGGTGTTTCGGGTAGCGGTAAATCAACTTTAATGAAAGAAATTCTGACTACTGATATTCAAATTCAGTTGGGAATGGGCGGTAAAAAAGGAGATTACGATTCGGTAGATTTCCCCACAAAACTCATTAAAAATATAGAACTCATCGATCAGAATCCCATTGGAAAATCATCACGCTCAAATCCGGTTACTTATTTGAAAGCCTACGATGATATTCGGGATTTATATTCGAAACAGAAACTGGCAAAAATGCAGGGTTTAATGCCCAAACATTTTTCTTTTAATGTAGATGGTGGACGATGTGAAGATTGCAAAGGTGAAGGTGTAATTACAGTTTCAATGCAGTTTATGGCAGATATTGATTTGGAATGTGAAACTTGTCACGGCACGAGATTTAAAAATGAAATCCTGGAAATTAAATTTGACGAAAAAAATATTTCAGATATTCTGCACATGACGGTGGACGAAGCTTTGGCGTTTTTTAAAGATAATGACCAAAATAAAATCGTCACCAAATTAAAACCTTTACAGGAAGTTGGGTTGGGATATCTTCAGTTGGGTCAAAGTTCCTCTACCCTTTCCGGCGGAGAAGCGCAAAGGGTTAAGTTGGCCTCGTTTTTAGTGAAAGGAGTTACTACCGATAAGTCATTGTTTATTTTCGATGAACCGTCGACTGGACTTCACTTTCACGATATAAATAAATTGCTGAAATCCCTGCAGGCATTGATAGAACTCGGACATTCTGTAATTGTAATTGAACATCAACCGGACATTATTAAAACTGCCGATTATATCATCGATATCGGGCCAGGTGCCGGAAAACATGGCGGCGAAATCGTTTTCGCAGGAACTCCGGAAGAACTTGTGAAAAACGAGAAATCTTATACCGGAAAATATTTGATTGAGAAGTTGTAAGAAGTTGGAAGGCAGAAGTTGGAGGTCGGAAGTTGGAGGTCGGAAGTCGGAAGTCGGAAGTCGGAAGTTGGAAGTTGGAAGTTGGAAATATAAAATATTTGTAATAAAATTAAAGTCAACTTTTGGAAGTTGGCTTTTTTGATTAATATCCTATCAACTTAATAATTTTTCTTAAATTTCTACTTCCGAAATCGTTGTTCCATTTCCGCTAAAAATAGTTCCTATGGAATTTCCCACTGACTTTAAATTGATCAAAAACAGAATCACTGTCATCGATCCGATAAAATATGGTTCAACCAGAAATTTTGGAGATGGAGCCGTAACTAAATTAAGTCCTTATATTTCTAGAGGCGTGATTTCTACGCGAGAAGTTTTCAATCATTTGAAAACTTTAGATTTGAACTGGCTTCAAGTAGAACGCTTGGTTCAGGAGTTAGCCTGGCGCGACTTTTTTCAAAATGTCTGGAAAGAAAAAGGCGATCAAATATTTTCTAATCTCAAACAACGCCAAGAAAATGTTGAAAATCATGAAATTCCCACCGCAATTTTAAAGGGCAAAACTGGAATTCAGATCTTAGATGATGCGGTGAAAACACTGTACGAAACAAGTTATCTTCATAATCATCTGCGAATGTATCTGGCTACAGTTTGTTGTAATATTGCGCATTGTCATTGGTCCGAACCCGCGAAATGGCTTTACAGTAATTTGTTGGACGGTGATTTGGCGAGCAACCATCTCAGCTGGCAATGGATCGCCGGAAGTTTCTCCACTAAAAAATATTTTGCCAATCAGGACAACCTGAATAAATATTTTGGCGGAACTCAAAAGAACACTTTTTTAGATGTCGATTATTCTGACTTTGAAAGTTTGAAAACTCCAGATATTTTAAGAGAAACAGAGAACTTTTCGCTCCAAACAGATCTCACAGGTTTTGAAATTCCAAAGTTGGTTGACGAAAAAACATTAATTTATACCTACTATAATTTAGATCCGACTTGGCACCAAAGTGAAGATTTCCAAAGAGTATTTTTACTGGAACCTTCTTTATTTGAAAAATATCCTGTCACCAAAAAAGTGCTCAATTTCGCTGTAGAATTGTCTAAAAATATTCGCGGTTTAAAAATTTACGTTGGAGAATTTTCAGTGTTAAATCAAATAATTTCAACAAAAAATATAACGTTTAAAGAACATCCAACCAATTCTCATTTTGAGGGAATTATAGAAAAGCGTTCCGTACTTTCAAACCTGGACGGAGATTTTAAGTCTTTTTTTAGCTATTGGAAGAAGATTAAAAAAGATTTGCAACAAGAATTTGAAATGCGATAAAAATCAAAGTTATTTATGTCGATAACAGTTAATTTAATATTTCCCAATCAACTCTTTGAAAATAATACTTTGTTAAAAAATGAGGGCGATTTTTATTTGATCGAGGAGCATTTATTTTTTAAAGAATTCAAATTTCACAAGCAGAAATTAGCATTCCATCGCGCTTCGATGAAATCTTTTGAATCTTATCTTAAAGAAAATAGACGAAAAGTAACCTATATTGAAAGTGCTAGCGATTTGGCAGATATCAGAAATTTTACAAGTGAGATTAAAAAAAAGAACATTGCTGAAATTAATGTCGTTAATCCGACCGACGATTGGTTGGAAAGAAGATTGAAAAAAGTTTGCGAAAATATTAAACTCAATATTCTCGATTCACCTCAATTCATCAATAGTAAAAATGATCTCGCTGACTTCTTTGATCCGAATAAAAAATTCTATTTTCAAACTGCTTTTTACAAACAGGAACGAATTCGTCTAAACATTTTAATGACGAAGGACGGAAAACCAGAAGGAGAAAAATGGACGTTCGATTCTGAAAACCGTAAGAAATATCCGAAAGCCAAAACGCCGCCGCCAATTCACTTTCCCGAAAATTCAGACTTTTGGAAAGAAGCTATCGATTATACAGAAACCTACTTTAAAAATAATCCAGGCGAACTTCCCACCAATCCACTGTACCCGATTACGCATAAAGAGGCACAAGACTGGCTCGATCAATTTTTCGATTATCGGTTTCACGATTTTGGAATTTATGAAGATGCGATTGTTAAAAAAGAAGCCCATCTTAATCACAGCATTCTTTCGCCGTTGCTTAATTCTGGACTTTTACAACCGATCGACGTTATTAATCAGACTTTAAAATTCGCGACAAAAAATAAAATCCCGCTTAATTCTGTGGAAGGTTTTGTTCGCCAGATTATCGGTTGGCGGGAATTTATGCACGGAATGTATTTGCATAAAGGTCAATTTTCGCGCACGCAAAACTTCTTCAATTTCAAGCGAAAAATTCCGAAAAGTTTTTACGATGGAACTACTGGAATTACACCAATCGACGAGACCATCAAAAAGGTTTTAAAAAACGCCTACTGTCACCATATCGAACGGTTGATGATCGTGGGAAATTTCATGTTGCTTTGCGAGTTTGATCCCAACGACGTTTATCGCTGGTTTATGGAACTGTTCATCGATGCCTACGATTGGGTGATGGTACCGAATATTTATGGTATGAGTCAGTTTGCAGATGGGGGAACATTTGCTACGAAACCTTATCTCAGTGGCTCCAACTATATCAAAAAAATGAGTGATTATGAAGGTGGTGACTGGGAAAAAATTTGGGATGGTTTGTTTTGGCGATTCGTTGATACGCAAAAAGAATTCTTTAAAACAAATCCACGAGTATCGATGATGTATTATTCTTTACAAAAAATGGATGCTGAAAAGAAAGACAAACACTTGAAAAATGCCAATGATTTTTTAAATAATTTAGATCAATAATAAAATTTACAAAATTTTAATTTCAGCTTCATAGTTCAACGGATAGAACAAAAGTTTCCTAAACTTTAGATCCGGGTTCGATTCCCGGTGAAGCTACGATAGTAAAGAATCAGGTAAAAGTAAAAAGAACCAAGGTTTAACTTGATTCTTTTTAATAATTGCAAAATAAAAAATTGTATTATTTCACTGTTTTATCAACTACAATTCGATCTTTTCTATTTGCCAGTTCCCACGCCGTTGCGAATACCAATTGTGTACGTTTTTTTAAAGCAACGTAATCGATTTTATCTGGCGTATCGGTTGGTTTGTGATAATCTTCGTGAATTCCATCAAAGAAAAACGCAACCGGAATTCCGTTTTTTGCGAAGTTGTAATGATCTGATCTGTAATAAAGTCTGTCCTTATCGTTTGGATCATCGTATTTGTAATTCAATTCCAGCTTAACGGTTTCGTTATTGGCATGCTCATTAATTTTTTTGAGTTCTGAACTCAACATTTCTGAACCAATAACATATACATAATCTTTTCCGCAGTTTGCCGCATCGCATCTGCCAATCATATCGATATTCAAATCCGCTACGGTATTTGCCATTGGAAAAATAGGATTATCCGCATAATATTTTGAACCTAAAAGTCCGTGCTCTTCACCAGTAACATGCAAAAATAAAATAGACCGTCTTGGACCATTTCCATCTTTTTTCGCCATTTGGAAAGCCTCTGCCATTTCTAAAAGGGCGACCGTTCCGCTTCCGTCGTCATCGGCACCATTATAAATTTCACCATCTTTCATTCCGACATGGTCATAATGCGCGGAAACCACGATCACTTCATTGGGTTTTTCTGTACCTTCTATAAATGCTAAAATGTTTTCAGATTGGGGTAAATTGCCTCGTCTCCCTTTTAATGATTCCGATGGAATCGTCTGGTAATAAGAAGTCATCGCTTTTGGGTGAGAAACTCCCATTTTTTCGTACTGTTCGATGAGGTAACGACCCGCTTTTTTCTGACCTTCACTTCCGGTGTCTCTTCCTTCCATTTCGTCGCCTGCAACTATATAGAGATGCGTTTTTAATTCATCCGAAGTTATTGATTCCATTGACTTTTTAAACGGTGAGCCCGAATAAGAAAGATTGGCGGCACAACTTTGCAAAAGTGCAAAAGCCAGCGGAAGTAAAAAATACTTAGAGTTTTTCATTCGTTTATTTTTTGAAGTCTAAATATATGTTTAATTTTTAAATCAATTTTTTCCTAGCAAGAAATCAATTTTCATTCTGTGTTTTTAATTATATTTACAAATAAGGAAATAATTATTGTGGATGTTAATAAGCCTTACAAAATCCATCAAGTATTTTAAGAGAAATGAAAAAGATAATTTTATTAGGTTTTTTTACTGCTTTTACAATCATAAATGCTCAATTTAATAGGTTTGTGTATGAGTTTAAATTCGTGCGAGATACGATTTCGAAGAACAGCTTTACCAATATTTTACATTTGGATACTGATGGGGAAACTGCGAAATTTTATTATCAGGAATTATACGAATTAGATTCGGTTCAGAAAGCAACCAAAAATTCTGCAGGAAGCATTTCATTTTCAAAAAGTATCATGTTGAAAAGAAAAGTGAACAGTTTCAAAAATTCAAATTTTGTTTCTGTTGACACCGATTATTTCAATTATGAATCTACAGATATTCTACAATGGAAAATTTTACCAGACCTTAAGAGTTATAAAAATTTCATTTTGCAAAAAGCCACTACAAACTTTGGTGGAAGAAAATGGATCGCCTGGTTTTCAAAAGATATTCCGATCAATGAAGGTCCTTATAAATTTCACGGTTTACCGGGATTAATTTTTCAGATCGAAGATGAACAACACTACTTTAGTTTTAATTTAATCGAGATAAAAAAAGTATTTGAAAGTACAAATACAGAAAGATTTTTAGAAACAAATTTTGGTAAGAAAGCCCTACCAATAACCTTTAATAAATATCAAAAACTGCTCTTAAATGCTTTTCACAATCCGTATTCTGAAATTAGAAATAAGTTGGCGAAAGGTGAAGATTACTCTTTCAGTGCGTATGACAGAGAAATAAAAACCGTGCAAGATCTGGATGAGCTTCGAAAAATAATTCAGGAAGAAATTTTGAGAAATAATAATCCCATTGAAAAAAACAAAGAGCCCAATTACCAAAATTGAAAATGGATACAGCGAGATGCAAATTTCAATATTTTATAAACTCATTGAGATTGGTGAAAATTAACTTTTAAAAAAAATTAGAAACGATCTTTTCTAAGTGAAATGCCATTGCGTCCATAATCTCAAAAGCATTTTTGCCCAATTTCTTTGCGTTTTTGCGTTTAAAAACCCTCAGCTTCAAAATTTATTTCAGCACCATTTTATTCCGGGGCAAACCAATTTCATGTTCCTGCGGATAAGGATTTCTCGTCGTCATGCTTACATCTTCATTGATTTTTTTGTGGACTTCATAACTTTTCTGCTGATCTTCGGCATATCTTGGATCGGGAATAAAAGGCATTTTTGCCATCTTGAAAATCGTGATTGTGGGGAAATGAAAATCAACTTCAACCATTCCCAATAGCAAATAACAACCGCCACCCTGAAAAGGATATTTTTGCAAATTATCTGGAAAATGCGCCGTGTCGAAAAAGTTTCCTTCTTGATCGATCCAGGTTCCGAAAAACATAGTTCCTTTCTTGGTCGGAACGTGTTTTCGGGAAATTAAATAGGCCAACATTCGTACCTGTCGTTTATGATGTTGCGGTAAATGTCTCGCCATGATGATACCGCGATATTTAGTTTGTAATAAATCAAACGGACTGCAGGAAACGGAAAATCCGAGAATTTCTATTTCATCAAAAGCATCTTCAAACCGGTTTCTGTTTAATACCGGAAGTTCATATTCCTGAACGGGCGTTTCAAAAAAAGTCGGTAACCGATATTCCGGTTTGAAATGAATCATCAATAATCTGGCTTCAATCAAGAGTTCATTTTTAGGTTTTCCCGTAAAACGAAAAGCACCCACAAAAATTAAGGTTTGCAAAGTTTCAATTCCTACTGGAACGCGTTTGATAAAGTTTTCTAAGGAAAAATAATCTCCATTTTTTTTTCTCTCTTCTGGGATAAAATTCGCGATTCTGCTTTCTAACTTTTCGATATGCATGAAGCCTAAAAAAACATCTTCACCATAAACCGTGGTTTCAAATAAACTTCGATTCACACACGGATTATGAATTTTTCCACCCGCCATTCTGCACTCGTGAACGTACACTTCGGTTCGGTAAAAACCGCCTCCATTATTGATGGCCGAAACCATAAACTCAATGGGATAATACACCTTTAAATATAAACTCTGGTAACTTTCTACGGCATAAGATGCCGAGTGAGCCTTACAAAAAGAATAACCCGCAAACGATTCAATTTGGCGATACACTTCTTTGGATAATTGTTCTGGATGACCTTTTTTCGCACAGGAATTGAAGAAATTGTCGCGAACTTCCTGCAATTTTTGAATCGACCGACTTTTTCCGCTCATTGCGCGTCGCAAAACATCGCCATCATCTGCAGAAACACCGCCAAAATGTAGCGCAATTTTAATCACATCTTCCTGATAGACCATAATTCCATACGTTTCACCGAGTTGCTCTTTAAAAACATCGTGGAAATATTCAAACTTCGTGGGATTATTATGTCGAAAAATATATTCCTTCATCATGCCACTTTTCGCCACTCCCGGACGAATAATCGAAGAAGCCGCAACCAGAGTTTTGTAATCTTCACATTTCAAACGCCGAAGCAAACCTCTCATCGCGGGACTTTCAATATAAAAACACCCAATGGTTTTTCCGATGCTTAAATAATCATTGCAGTTTTTATCATTTTTAAAAAGCGTCGTATTCTGGATATCGATGGAAATTCCCTGATTTCTCTTCACGAGATCCAAAGTATCTTTAATGGTTCCTAAACCGCGCTGAGAAAGAATATCGAATTTTTCAAAACCGATATCTTCCGCAACATTCATGTCAAATTGCACGATAGGAAAACCTTTTGGTGGCATTTCCAAAGCAGTATAATTGGTGATCGGTTCCTGAGAAATAATAATTCCACAAGAATGCATGCTGCGTTGATTCGGGAATTTTTCTAGCAACATTCCGTATTTCTGCACGAGTTTGACGACTTTATTTTCATCATGAGTTTCCATAGGGTTTTTCGCCAAAACATCGAGTTCTTCTTTCGGCAAACCAAACGCTTTTCCCACTTCCCGAAAAATCGAACGGTATTTAAACTCGACATTTGTTCCGCAAAAAGCAACGTGTTCTTTTCCGTAACGTTCAAAAATATATTTCAGAATTTCGTCACGTTCGCGCCAACTCCAGTCAATATCAAAATCAGGTGGATTATTTCGGTTTTTATTGAGGAAACGCTCAAAATAAAGATTGAGTTCGATGGGACAAATTTCCGTAATTCCGAGCAAATAACTCACGATACTGTTTGCGCCACTTCCCCGTCCGACATGTAGAAAACCTCGACTGACACTGTATTTCACAATATCCAAAGTGATGAGAAAATAGCCCGAAAAATTCATTTCCGTAATAACTTTCAATTCTTTTTCAATACGGTCAAGAACGATTTTAGATTTTTCCGGATATCTTTTTTCCAATCCATCATACGCGAATTTTCTTAAAAGCGCATCGTCGTTTTTTTTATTTCGGGTAAAATGGATTTTATTTTTTGGCGTCTTAAAATCAAAATTAAAGGAACATTCATCCAAAATAAATTGGGTATTTTCAATGATTTTCGGGTGATTTTTAAATTGTTCTGCAATAATTTCCACTGATTGAAAAACTTCCTGAGGCGAACAACAATCATTTTTTAACAATTTCGAAATCAATGTATTTTGATCAATCGCACGTAAAATTTTATGAAGATTAGATTCCTTTTTTGTCTTAAAAGTAATGGGGTGCAACACGACCATTTTGTCTAAAAATGGTTTCCACTCTGGACGAATTAAAAGATTTAATTCTTCTGCGCGAACTCCGATAAATTCATTTTCCTTTAAAACTTCGGGAATATTTTGAAGCGGATAAATGACAAACACTTTTTGAAAATTTGGAGAAACTTGCGGAAGTTCTGCGCCGTCACAATTATGATTCGTGAGCAACCTGTTGATCTCTGCAATTCCGGTTTCGTCTTTTGCGATGGTAATATAGAGGAGTTGATTTTCCTTTCGGACCTCTACGCCAACAATAGGTTTAATATCGAACTTTTCACATTCTTTTTTAAAATCATAAATCGCTGTTACGGTATTTATATCAGTCAAAACCAATTCTTTCGCACCGGAATCGACAGCTTGCTTCACCAGTTCTTCAACTGATAAAGTGCCGTAACGAAGGCTGTGGAAAGTGTGGGAATTGAGAAACATTTTTTTGGCTTAAGAGCTCGAGAAAATTGATTAAACTAAAATTTGAAAATATTCTTCTTCATTCTTTTGTCTTGAAACAAAAGAACCAAAAGTTCAAGACTGGAAACTCACCTTAAAAATTGAAGTTAAATACTAAAATTCCCAAAACTCGCGCGATATGAGATTTGTCTTCGAATCAATATTTTTGCGCGCTCAAACAGTGGGGATTTTTTAACGTATTTAACTTCAATTTTCTTAACGCTTCCGTTTCCTAAGTCAAAAAAAGAGATTTTTAACTAATAGATTTTTGGAAATTAAAATACGCAACACTTTTTTGATCTTTTGAAAAACTTATACAGAAAAAACTTTTGTGACTTTTGTGGTTAAACAGCAACCAAGTCAAATCCAGACGCTCTTCCTAAAGCATTTTTGCCGAAACGGTTTTTCATGCGATCCATGGCTTGATAGAGATTGATGAGCTGTTCACTGTCTTCAAATAAATTCATCTGATACGTTCCGTGAACGAGATTGGTAAACCGCAAACCCACTAAACGTAACCTCATTCTTCGGGTGTATAATTTTTCAAATAAATCCAAAGCGACTCTGGCTAAAGTATGATCAATAGAAGTATAAGAGATTTTACACTGTTTCGTTTCCGTATCAAAATTAGCATATCGGATTTTTAAAACCACGGTGGAAGTCAGCCACTTTTCTTGTCTTAACTGATAAGCGAGAGATTCTGCCATTCCTGAAATCAATCTTTTTAATTCGAAAATATCCATGGTGTCATTCGTGAAAGTATGTTCGCTGGAGAGGGATTTTCTTTCAGCATACGGAATGACTGGAGTCAAATCAATTCCATTGGCTTTTTTCCACAGTTCGCTACCATTTTTACCAATCATTTGCTGCAAAACCAAAACGGGCATATCTGCTAAAGTTTGAATGGTCCGGATTCCAACGCGGGAAAGCAATTGAAAAGTAACATCGCCAACCATTGGGATTTTTCGAACGGATAAAGGATTGAGGAATGGCTTTATATTTTGAGCCGGAATATCTAATCTTCCGACGGGTTTAGATTCTCCCGTTCCAATTTTAGAAACCGTCTTATTCGTGGATAAAGCAAAACTGATGGGTAAACCCGTATTTTGAGTGACCGATTCTGCAATTTCCTTGGTCCATTGATAACACCCAAAAAACTGATCCATGCCGGATAAATCCATATAAAATTCATCGATGCTGGCTTTTTCTAAAACGGGAACTTTTTCCTGAATAATTTCGGTAACTTCTTTTGATAATTTTGAATACCGTTCGTAATCACCACGGATTACTTTAGCTTCTGGACATAACCTTAAAGCCATTTTAATCGGCATCGCTGATCGTACTCCAAAACGACGTGCTTCATAGGAACACGATGCCACTACTCCACGATCACCACCGCCAATGATTATAGGAATACCTTCGAGTTTTGATTCCTGTAACCTTTCACAAGACACAAAAAAAGTGTCTAAATCCATATGTGCAATTGCTCGATTCATGGGTACAAACTTAGTATGATTTATAACAAATATTTGTATATTTGTTGCTATAATTTATAGCAATGTCAATTTTATCAGAAAACATGCGGTATCTGAGAGGTCAGCAAAAGTACTCGCAACAGAAAATCGCCGATGACCTTTTAATTACCCGCGGACGGTATGCCAAATACGAAGATGGTTCTAGTGAGCCCCCTATCGAAATCTTGCTTCGAATCTCGAAATACTACAGAATAACTATCGATTTACTGGTTGCACTGGACTTAAGTAAATATCCATTAGAAAAGATGATGAAACTCCCCGATAACCGCACCATTCTTCCCATTACGGTGGATGAAAAAGGGGAAAATAAAATAGAAATTATTCCCGAAAAAGCCCAAATGGGTTATCTACAAGGCTATAGCGATCCAGAATATATTGAAAAACTGCAAACCATTTCTCTACCTTTTTTGCGAAACGGGAAATTTCGAGCTTTTCCGGCGAGTGGAGATTCGATGCCGCCTTTTAAAAATGGAACATTCATCGTGGGGAAATATGTGGAAAATGTGAGTGAATTAAAAAGTAACAAAACCTATATTTTTATCACCCGAAATGAAGGCGTGGTTTATAAAAGATTGGAAAAGAAAACTTTAAAAAATATTACAGTGAGTTCGGATAATGATTTTTATGAGCCGTACGAAATTAAGCTTTCTCAAATTTTAGAAATCTGGGAATATGCGTGCAGTATCAATACGGAAGAGCCTGATCAAAGTCCTTTAGATATGATTGGTATAAAAGAAATTCTTTTACTGATGAAAAAGGAAATTACGGACTTGAAGCGGATAAAAAAGTAATTAAATTAGAAGTTTTCAGAAGAATAATTAAGTTTGAAAAATTATTTTTTGTGGAATTTTATATTCATTAAAATAGGACTCATACCCCATTTATTTAGTAAAACTCATCTCATTTGGTTAAAAATTATGTAATAAATTACATACTAATTAAATTATTTAGTAATTTTGATTGCAAACCAAATAATCATGAAGAAAAAATTACTTTCAACATTACTAGTATGTTATGTATTATTTCTTTTTGGTCAGAATGTGGCTGAAAAAGGAATTCCAGGTAAAATATTTCCTTTTGACGCAAAAGAGTTTTCTCAAAAATTAAATAGTGTAAGCATTACTGCTAAAGGTGATCATCTGCTGAAGTTGCCTCTGGGCGATGGACGTTTGGAATCTTTTTCCCTCACCGAAAATGATTTGACGAAAAACAGAAATCTCTCCATCAAAACTTATGACGGACTATCTAAAGATGGAAAAACTTCATTAAAATTATCAATCTTTAGCAATAAAATAAATGCTATTATAAAATCAGAAAGTGGTTATTACATGTTTGAGCCTTATCAAACCCAAGGTAAAGATTACAGATTATATAATATGTTTGATGATATGGGTGCCAATGTAAGTTGCGGCATTGATAAAAATTTGGCACTAAAAAGCGAATTTGCAGATATTAAAAAACAAGCCAGTGCTTTAAAATTAGCTTCAGCAACCTACTTTCCGTATGGTAATAATTTAAGAAAATTCCGGATGGCTATTGCTACTACGGGAGAATTTACCCAAAATTTTGGCAATCAAGATAATGCATTAGCAGAAGCCTTAAATATGCTTAACCTCATAAATTTGGTATTTGAAACGGAATTATCGGTAAGTTTTGTAGCCATTAATGAAACATTAAATAAAACTTTAATTTTCTCCAATCCAACTACTGATCCTTTTACGGTAAGTTCTACTTTCGCGAGTGCTACAAATTCACAAGCAGGTTTTAACACTTTAAATACGAATGGGACTTTGCCTTATTCAAAATATGATATTGCCCACACCTTCCACATTATGCCAGGTACGGGTTCAACTGCACAAGGTCAGGCCGGCCCGAACCCTTGTACCGCAGGATCCAGCGCAAGAGCATGGAGTCAATGGACCGCTTCTATGCCGCGTGGTGCAACTGCTAATCTCATCATCCATGAAATGGGACACCAATTTTCAGCTTGGCATACGTATAACGCAGTTGGCGGAAGTGTAGGATCAGAAACATTCTGTACAAATGGCTGGGATGACACCTCTGCGGTAGAACCCGGTTCAGGCACCACCATTATGAGTTATGCCAATAATTGCAAGGTTCCCGTAGACCAAACCAATTCAGGAAAAAATCAATTAAATTATTTTAATGCGAAGAGTTTAGATCAAATCCTCTACTCCTTAGCTGTCAGAGCAACTTGTTTTACCAATGCTGCTACAGGGAATACTCCTCCATCTTCTAATGCAGGTGCAGATATTGTTATTCCAAAAAATACTCCTTTTAAATTGAAAGGTATCGCAACCGATAAAGACGGAAACTCCTTAAGTTACACGTGGGAGCAAGCAGATGTGGCTACAGCATCTGACAAAGGGGCCTTCGGATATAATGTCGTAGGAGTTGGTGGTTATACCGCAGTAAACAGTACGACCGCGCCACTTTTTAGAAGCGAGCAAACCCGAGAAAATACAGAACGCATATTTCCTAAACTACAATATATTTTAAATAATAACAATATTGCACCGGATATCGATGCTGAGGCATTACCTCAAGTCGCAAGAAATATGAAATTCCGGTTTACAGTACGGGATAATAAAATTGGTGGCGGTGGTGTTGATTCTGATGAAATGGTCATCAGAGTTGATGATTCCGGACCTCTAAAAGTAACCTCTCAAAATACAACAGGAATAACCGCAGCCGCAAATACAAACCTGAATATTACCTGGGCTGTTAATAACACACAAACTATAAAAGACAAGGTAACTATTTTATTATCTGTTGATGGTGGTTATACTTTCCCGTACGTCCTAAAACAGGATGCACCAAATAATGGAGTCGCAACAGTAACAGTACCCAATGTTCCTGGAACTACTAAAGCAAGAATTAAAGTAACCGCTCTTCTAAGTGGCGGTGCGGAATTTTTTGACATCTCAGAAACTAATTTCAGTATTACCAATGCAAGTTGCAACGCGCAATCAACAATCATCAGTCCTACCTCTTCTGTGAGTACTGTTGCTGGAAATGCTTTGGCTAACCTAAATATGACTGCTCCTACGGTAGGTAATTTAGGATATTTCACTACTGCAACCGTTGATATTAATACCACAAATGTTAACCGTACCAGATTGGTTACTTACGCCGATGAATCTTTGACAACACCCAAATATTTAGGAAGTGCGAACTCAGTTTTGAAAAGAGTCCGCGTTACAAAAACAGGGTCTTATACCATCGCAAATACCGGCGCATTCCTCATCATATCAATCTATACCGCAGATCCCACTACAGCAATCAGAACTGAAGCTGAGGCGGTGGCAAGTTTTGTAACCTCTAATGCTTTTGAATCTTCAACACCTGGAACATATAGTGCGTATGGAAGCTTGAATGTTACCCTCACTGAAGGGGTAGACTATTACATCAACTTTAATAATTTCTCCAATGGTGATCCCGCAAAATCCTATAATTTAACTTTTACAGGAGACGGCTCATTCTATGAGGTTACTAACTTAGCAACAACAAACAGTAACTATATTTTTATCGCTGTAGATTCAAACAACATGATTGTGGCGCAAAGTCCTACTGCAGACTTTAGAAGTTTAGTCGGCGGAACGTATACTATTTATGGATTGTCTTATCTTAAAACAAATGACCCTAATACATTTGTTGGAAAAACGAAAGATGAAGTGGTTTTAAACTGCGCTTTAACCAGCGATAATACCAGAACTTTAATATTGAGTTGTGTAACACCAGTTATTACCCTTCAACCCGTTGCTGCCTCCGTGAAGATTGGAACAAAACAAATTTTCACTGTAAATATTGCTAATGGACCGGCGACTTATCAATGGTTTAAAGATGGAGTTGCAATTGCAAACCAAACACAAAATACATTGACGATCAACAGTGTTCAAAAAGCTGACGAAGGATCTTATTATGTTGTGATTTCTAATGGATCGTGCAGCATAACATCGGTCACCGTAAAACTTACCGCTACAGTGCTGGGAACAATTGATCCTGACGAAGCGGAGGAGTTCATCCTTTATCCGAATCCTGTTAAAGATATTTTAAATATTAAAACTACCAAATCGGCGGACCGAATTGAAATTTATGATATCTCTGGCAGACTCATTAAAAGACAGCCGATTACATCTAAATCAATTTCTTTAACCGGTTTACAAAATGGAATATTTATCTTTAAAATATTTAATAAAAACGAAGTGGTCAAAGTTCAAAAAATAATAAAACAATAAAATGAAGAAGAGCCACAGTAAGTGGCTCTTTTTTTGTTTACAAAATAAGATGAAAATACTCTTTATCAATTTTTTTCTATTTCTGTTAACTTCTTGTGCGCCTGCACAAAATCAAAAAAACATGCAGATTATTAAAGAATTTACATTTTCGACGGGGCGTTTCTACAAAGAAATTCAAAAAGAAGCTGCGAAAACTTCTCAAATCAGAAACTTCAAAATAATTCTACCGACCCCAATTGGTGAAGAGGAATTTACATTATTGGAATCAAATGTGGGAGAAAAGCGAGTGCCTGGATTCTACACATTTCGTGGCTCATCTGCAGACGGGCAGCGTACGATTTCATTATCTTTAAGACGCGACTCTATGAATGCCATAATGTTATATAATTCACAAACTTTTTATATTGAAGAAGTTGAAAACTCCAAAGATAAATATCAGCTTTATCTTCCGAAACCACTACAAAATCAGGAAAATGACTTTGTAAAATAATTTTCATTAAATTAAAACACTTTTTTATTGTAAAATATGACGAATTGCAATTTTACTTTAGACTAAAAATGTTCATTAACTAAACTTAACGAATATTCTATTTATTATAAATTTTCAGAAACACAAATATGATTACCAGACTTTCTTTTATTTTATTTATTTCCTCTTCGCTATTATTAATGAGCCAAGTTAAAAAAGATGATATTTTGGGTAAATGGATGGCTGTAGACAAAAGTGTAAGTGTAAATGTATACAGAGAAGGGAATTCTTACCAAGCCAAAATTTTATGGTTCGACAAAAGCCGTGGAAGCGGAAAGCCCATTCATGCAAGTATAGATTCGCATAATCCAAATCCGGAATTGCGGCATCGAAAAGTTATTGGAATGGAAATCCTCAGTAATTTAACTTTCAATCCCGAAAAGCAACGTTGGGAACACGGCAAAATTTATGATGCATCAAGCGGAAGAACTTGGGATGCCAATGTAGAAGTTAAAGATGGCAATCACCTCTGCGTCCGGGGATTCTGGAAATGGACGTGGATTGGAAAATCCTTATGTTTTACAAGAATTTAGTGTAATAGATCAGATGATAATTATTCTTTATTTCTGTCGATATTTAAAATAAGCCAAGAGCAATCCTATATTCACCAAAACTGCAAATGCGTTGGAAAGAATGATCGGCAGTTCGTCTTTCAAAATCCCATACCAAACCCAAAGCGAGAGACCTACAATCAGCACGGCGATCATCATCAACGAAAGATCTTCCACATTTTTTTCTTTTAATACTTTAATCAATTGAGGCAGCATGGCTACAGACGTAATCCCACCTGCAACTAGGCCTAAAATATTTTCATTCATGTTTAAGAGTAAAATACGAATTTAGGTAAATTTGGGGGAATGGGAATGAATAAAACTGCGTCTAAAACTGCAAACTTTTTTAAGAAATTAAAAAGCCTCAAACAAAAGTTTGAGGCTTTAATTAGATTTCAAGTTCTGAATATATCCATTTGGCGCTGCCCTTTACCTTTCCTACCATTCTTAACTTTTAAAGTGGTGTTCTTTGCAATGCATCCTGCTAAGTTGGGTATGTAAGTCTCCAATATAAGATGCCTACTGAAATAGTGTACTCATTGCAAATATATCAAATTTATCAAATTCCACTAGTTTTTAAAAAACTTATATTTTTTTTTAAGATAAACTTTGCCCAACAATTAACAGCTAAGAAGGCTGTAAATAAACAACACCGCTGACCTTTAAAGCACATTATAGAAAAGATGGGTGAGTTTACTTTTCCTGATTAAAAAAAGAGCTTTCATAAAATTCATGACAACCTTTTTGAAAATTTAATAAAAAAATGTAAAAATTAGAAAGTATTCAAAATCGAAAATATGCCCAGATCAATTAAGAATTACGTTGCAATTTATAATTTGCACAAAAAATTTTATAGCTTTTAAATAATAAAAGAATAAAAAATTTGAATCTAGACTCTCAAAAACTGATAGATGGGGAAGAAATGATAGCCAAGAAAGCGATAAAATTATGAAATTATTACAATACAAGTTATATGTTATAAATTAACAAAAATCTTGGTTATAGCGTAAGGTCCATCTGAAATTTTTAATGTGTAAATTATAAAAGGATTCACTAAGTTTACATAAAAAACCATGTTAGTTTTCCCAGTAAATTCAATTCCCCTAAAAGACGTCATCATTAGTTTGGCGGATTCCTTTGAGGTAAAACATCAACATCGGTGCGGCGAGTATTTTGTATCTATTCCCAAGCATATTGGGGAGGGGGAAATTAGAGGCATTAATTTTGAGAACGGTTTGGGTTTAATTATATATAAAGCAAAATTTAACGAGGACATTCGTCTGGAGTTTACTTTGGATGAAGTTCACCCGGTAAAGTTTGTGTATTCTCTTCACGGTTCGGTTTCTCATGAATTCGCAAACAATCCTAATAAGAATACAATAGACGAGTTTAGGTGTGCCATCGTCGCGAGCGAACGCAACAATGGTCACATTATTCAGTTTGAAAAGAATATTTTGCATGAAGTTGTAAGTGTAGAGATTGACCGCAGTGTTTTTAGTGCAAAAGAAAACTGCGAACTTGCCACCTGGACCTCAGAACTTAAAAATGTTATCACTGACGTGAAAGGAATCAACCAGTTTTATCACGTAGACAATTGTGGCATTTTTTATAAAAATATCTTACAGAATATCGATGATTACAAAGATTTGGTGATTGCTCGTAAGCTAAATCTCCAGGCGATTACTTTAGAAATGTTTGTGCAGCAAGTTGTTCAGTTTGATGACGATCGTTTAACATCAGAAGATCGCAGTATTCTTAGAATTCATGAACTGAAACGAGTTGAAGAAGCAGGAAATTATATCAGGGAAAACATCAATGGTGATCTCTCCGTAAAAAATATTTCACGCACTACAGCATTAAATCCTAATAAATTACAAATTGGATTTAAGTATTTGTTTTCTACGACCTTAAATGAGTATGTGACTAATATTCGACTCGAAGAGGCAAGAATACTTCTGCAAAATAACGAATATAATGTAAATGCTGTAGTCGCGGCAATTGGTTTGGAGAGCAGTAGTTATTTTTCTAAAATTTTTAAGAAAAAGTATGGCATTACGCCTAAACAATATAAAAAAGTGAATTCATAAGGGTCAATTTTTTATTAAATAATCGCTATCCAATTATTTTTTAGCCCAATAGATTGCTATTGGTGGTCAAATCAATTTTATTTGTAATTTTAATCATCATCAAAATACGGATCTTGATTTACAAAATACCTTCTGAATATTCTGAATTAGCAAACGCTGTAAAAGAAGAGATACCCCATGCCTTGAAAGAAGCATCTGAAACCGATTCAGCAAACTCGTTTCCTGAAAAGACTTTGCAAAATTTGAAAAATTCAAATCTACTTACTGCCTGTATTTCTTCTGATTTCGGGGGTAAAAATTTAGGCTTAAAGGTGGGATCTAATCACGCATTACTGATTATCTTAAAATTGATTGGGTCTGGCAATTTAGTTGTTGGGAGAATTATAGAAGGTCATTATAATGCCCAGTTTCTCATTGACCGATTCGGCACTTTGGAACAGAAGAAAAGATTCGCAAAGGACAGTTTAGAAGGACAGTTATTTGGCGTCTGGAACACACAGGCTGAAGATGGTGTTACCTTGAAATTTGAAAAAGGTCGATACTATTTAAACGGGTCGAAAACTTTTGCGACCGGCAGCGATTATGTGTTCCGGCCGATTGTTACGGCAACTCAAAAAAAAGGAACGTGGCAAATGTGCGTCGTCAACCTTGATGAAGTTGCTGCGCTAACTGAATCTGAATGGTGGAATCCCATGGGTATGAAAGCGACCCGAAGTTTTAAAGTGACTTTCAAAAACACTCCTGTTGCCGAAAATAATTTGTTAGGAAAAAATGGCGATTATTATAAACAGCCCATGTTTAGCGGCGGTTCAGTTCGTTTTTCGGCGGTTCAGTTAGGCGCCGCGGAAATTCTATTGGCAGAAACTATACTTTATCTGCAAAAATTGAAAAGAACCGAAGACCATTTCCAAAAAGTAAGAATCGGACAAATGAGAATTTTAATCAATTCAGGAAATCAATGGCTGAAATCGGCTGCAGATAATATGGATCTTTTTATGGGCGACCCTTCGGCTCAAAATTCTGCCTTACTATTAGATCAGAGCAATATGGTTAGAACTGCTATTGATGAAATTTGTACCGAAATAATGAAACTTTGTCAACAATGTATTGGCGCAAGAGGACTTAATAAACCTCATCATTTCGAGAGAATTATACGAGATTTAACAACCTATTTACGCCAGCCTGCACCTGATCATTGTTTATTGGAAGTCGGAAGATTTGCACTGGGAGATCAACCTCAGGAAAAACGTTCCTTAATAAAAACTTTAAAAAAATGGATCAATTTAAGATAGAAAATATTCCCTTAGCGCCAGAACATTGTGTCATGGGATTAGGCACAACCTTAATAGTAGCGCCACATGCAGATGATGAAAGTCTGGCTTGCGGTGGCGTTATTTCTTTATTGCGACAATACAATCAAGCCGTTTATATTCTGCTGCTCAGTGATGGAACGCTTTCTCATCCCAACAGCTTAGAATATCCGCCCGAAAAATTGAGAAATCTTCGGGAGAATGAATTGCTGACCGCTGCGCGAGCGTTAGGTGTTTCTGTTGAAAATGTTATTTTTTGCAGGTATAAAGATCGCCACGTACCAGGACTTCAAAACCCTGATTTTAACAAGGCCGTCTCGAATATGAATAAGATTATTAGTATTATCAGCCCTCAAAGTATTTTTGTGCCGTGGCGAAAAGACCCGCATCCTGATCATATTGCCGCTTCTGAACTAATGAAAAATTCAAATACAGGTGGTGCGATAATTTATGAATATTCGGTTTGGCTCGATCAAATAGGATCTGCCGAAGATTTCCCGTCTTCGGATGAAATCATTCCCTTTAAATTAGATATTTCCAGTGTCTTAGCTAAAAAGCAAACTGCCATTTCGTCTCACCAATCTCAGATTTCAGATTTGATTCAAGATGACCCAGACGGATTTAGGCTGTCTCCAGAAATGTTGGAACATTTTAAGAAACCCTACGAACTATTTTATATTTCAATATAATGGAAAAAAAAGAAACCCTAAAAGCTGAATATTTCGCTGATGTTTATGCCGCAAACGATGATCCCTGGAATTTCGAAACCAGTCCGTACGAAGATCAGAAATATAGCGCTACCCTACAGGCTTTACCTAAAAATCAGTATAGGAATGCTTTGGAAATCGGTTGTTCCATCGGTGTCCTAACCAAAATGCTGGCTGAGAAATGCCTCAATCTTTTAGCGACTGATATTTCAGAAAAGGCTTTAGATTCTGCAAAAATAAGATGTAAAGATTTAGAGAATGTGAACTTTCAATTACTCCATTTTCCTGATGAACTTCCCAATGATCAATTTAATTTAATTCTGATTTCAGAAGTTGCGTACTATTTATCAGCAGAAGACTGGAAAAAAGCCATTCATAAAATATTCGACCTGTTGCCAGCTAAAGGCGAAATCGTTCTGGTTCATTGGCTTCCAATTGTTCTTGATTATCCACAGACTGGCGATGAGGTACATGATACTTTTGAAAAAGAAATGGAATCGAAAATGGAAAACGTATTTAAAACCAGAACAGATCAGTACCGGATTGATGTCTGGCGAAAATTTTAAAGAATTTATTTTGTAGAGTTGCTTTTAAATTTGTGATCGCTTCATCAATGTCAACAGGTTGAAATTGCTCTCTCCACGTATGTTCGTTTAAATGCTTAATTTCTTGAAACCATTCACCGAAATAATTGCTGGTAGTGAAATTTGCTAGGAGATTCTCATCAAATTTGATTTGATTATCGAAGGTTTTCAACTCATGCTCGACTACAATATTTTCTGAATTTCGTAGGTGCCACAAGTCTTTCAGGTGTTTTTTGATTTTCAATCTATATAAGATCGATTCGCTGGACTCCACTAAAAATTGGTCTTTTTGATTATCGATATTCTTCCAGATGTTCAACTGGTGTGATAATCCAATATCCGTTCTACCAATACATCTCGCAGAAGTTTTGACGATGACGTTATTGCTATGTCGCACCTTTGCATCAACAGCCAGTAAGCGATCATAAAAAGCGCAATCTTCCAAATGTTTAACCACGGGAATGCCGCCAGACTTATGGTAACACTCACTAGTTACAGCAAAACTTCCATTGAAATGCTGATGATGGCAACCTTTTCGGTGATCAAAATTTTCTAAAACTTCCGCTTCTACTTCTGCAACCAGAAGTTGATATTCTTCATCTTTTTGATGAAAAAAGACAATACCGTTATCCAAGCATTGAAACTCCTCTTCCTTCAGTAAAATTCTGCCGCCAACTGCCTCAGCTCCGTTTCTTATTTCTGCACTATTTTGTGCGATCCAATCCTGCGAAACTATCGTGTCACCATCCGTTGTTAAAATTAGACCACTGCAATTAATACTTAATCTGGTATACGCTACATCCATCAAAGTTTTGCGTACAAAACCAATATTCGCTTGCTCAGCTTCAAGAGCAACTTCCTCTAAATGAAGATTTATTTTTTTATTTTTTAGCTTAAACTTCTTGATCAAATCAACGGTGCCATCTGAACAATTATTAGCTAGAACCAAAACTTCGTAGAGATCATAATTTATTTTATTTCCAGCTAAATCTACCTGATCTTTAAGTGATTTCAGTAAATCTTCAATATAGGTTTCTTCATCCTTTACAGGAATTACGATCGTTACTTTTGTTGAAGGCAACATGGGAGCATTCGAAAATAATTTTGTCTGATAATCTGTATGCATGGATATGTTGGTATTGATTTGAAAGAGCGACGTAAAATTGATCTCGCAGTAATTCTATTGGAGTTAAATTTTAAAAATCTTAATTTAACTAGACATTGTCATTGAAAAGTGCAGGTCGAGTGATTGAACATTTTTGATAATGTTTTAACAAAAAATTTTCTGCATAACATATAACTTTAAATCCATCGATATTAAAGTGTTTATGGTTGTATAATCCTTTAGATTTTCCTTGTGAACCCGCCTTTTTATCTGTAGTTTCCATAATTATGCATTATCATATTTAGGTCTTCCCAAATGCAAATAGAATTCCAATATGAAGATATTTTACTCTCAAAAATATCAAATTCGCATTTATTATTTAAAGTAAATACTTTTTACTTGCATAATCGGCCTATAAATTGATATAAATTTATTTGCATCTTTAATAATTGTTTTAGGGGCATTTTTCTTTTGATTAAATTCTAATTTTGTCCTATTATAAAGAATTTAAGATATGAAATTACTAAAAAATACTGATTTCCACTCTCAATATGACATGATAGTTTTTTGTCATTTGAGATGGGATTTTGTGTATCAGCGTCCACAGCATCTAATCACTAGAATGTCTAAGAATTTTAAAATTTTAGTAGTCGAAGAGCCTATAGGGAATGTAGATAATAATGATTTAGTAGGCCTAGCAGTTAGCGAATCGATTCATATTTTAAAACCCACTGTTGATCACATGCAAGAGTTGGGAATCTTCCTAAAGAAAATAATAAAATACCAGGCTTTGCAAGTAGGATGGTTTTATTCGGCCGCATTTATAGATGTTTTAAATTATTTAGACTTTGGTGTTATTGTATACGATTGTATGGATGAACTTTCCCTTTTTAAAGGCGCATCATCTGAATTAATCGAGCAGGAAAAATATTTATTATCCGCCGCCGACGTGGTTTATACGGGAGGCAAATCTCTTTATGAAGCAAAAAAAGAAAGACATCATAACGTGTATTGCTTTCCCAGTTCGGTCGATCAGGATCACTTTGACCAAAAAGGCGAAATTGCCAAACTTCCAGCGGATTTAGAGTTAATACCAAAACCCATTGTTGGATATTACGGCGTAATAGATGAACGTATCGATCTTGATTTGTTAGAAATGAGCGCTTTAAAAATGCCTGATGTTTCTTTCGTAATGATCGGTCCTATCTGTAAAATTGGTGAAGAGGATCTTCCGAAAGCGAAGAATATTTTTTATCTGGGAATGAAGAAGTACGAAGAACTTCCAACATACCTTAATGTCTTCGATTTTGCTATGATGCCTTTTGCCTTAAATGATTCTACGAAATTTATCAGTCCAACTAAGACTTTAGAATATATGTGTGCGGGGAAACCTATCATTTCCACGAAAATTAAAGATGTTGTTAGGGATTACAGTGATTGTATCAATTTGATTGAAAATGAGGAAGATTTCCATAATGCAGTACTGAATCCTAAAAAGGATTTTAAACATTTATATAATCAAATTTTAGAACAGACTTCTTGGGATATTACTGCCTCAAAAATGACTAACATAATAAAAGAAATAGCATGACGGAATTTGATATTTTAATAATAGGTGCCGGAATTTCTGGTGCTGTACTTGCAGAACGATACGCATCTGCTGGAAAACAAGTTCTCATCATTGAAAAGAGAGATCATATTGCGGGAAACTGTTTCGATTATTATGATCAAAATGGAATATTAACCTCAAGATATGGAGCTCACCTGTTTCACACCAACGACGAGGGAGTTTGGGATTATGTGAATCAGTTTGCGGATTGGTACACGTGGGAACATAAAGTTATTGCTAAAGTTGATGAGCATTTGGTCCCCATTCCGGTCAACATTACTACGGTCAATATATTATTTAAGGAACAAATCTCCTCAGAGAAAGAAATGCAGGAATGGTTATGTAAGAACAGAATTAAATATGATCAACCTAAAAATGGTGAAGAAGCAGTTTTAAACAGAGTTGGTGAGGTTTTATATGATAAAATGTTTAAACATTATACAAAAAAACAGTGGGACAAATATCCGGCTGAACTTCACGCATCAGTTTTGGAGCGTATTCCCGTAAGAGACAATTATGATGATCGTTACTTCTCTGACATTCATCAAGCATTACCTAAAGGTGGATATACTAAAATGTTCCAAAATATCTTAGATCATCCCAATATTACGGTCTTGCTTAATACTGACTATTTTGAAGTTAAAGACCAAATATCAGGATATGAGAAACTATTCTACACCGGACCAATCGACCGCTTCTTTACATTTAATAAAAATCTCACGGAGAAATTAGAATATCGCTCCATTAATTTTGTTAGAGAAGACATCGATCAGGAATATTTTCAAGAAAATTCTGTGGTTAATTATCCTGGAAAAGAAGTCAAGTACACACGAATCGTAGAATATAAGCATTTCGGAAATCAGAAATCACCAACAACCAGTATCGTCAAAGAATTTACGGTAGATCATGGTGAACCTTATTACCCTGTGCCGAACCAAAAAAATGAGGAAATATATGCCAAATATAAAAATGAAGCCGATCAATTGCTTGATGTTCATTTTGTAGGAAGATTGGCGAACTATAAATACTTCAACATGGATCAGGCTTTTAGAAATGCTTTAGATCTTTTTGAAACTTTAGAATTAAAAATTCCTAAAGAATATTATCGTGCAAAATCCATTTAGTTCTTTTTTCTTAGGCGGTTTTGAATGTGCTGACCACATCAATCGTTCTGGTGAGCGGATTAATCTTTTGGAAACTACGCAACATCATTTAAGGGCAGAAGAAGATTATCAACTTTTAATAGATATAGGAATATTTTCAGTGAGAGAAGGTATCTGTTGGAGTTCCGTAGAAGTAAGTCCTGGTCAATTTGATTTCAGCGAGGTATTAGATAGAATAGAGATCGCAGAAAAATTAGGGATTCAGCAGGTTTGGGATCTAATTCATTTCGGATATCCTGCTGACTTGTTTCCAACACATCCGAAATTCGGCGAACGTTTTACCAAATTGTGCTCAGCATTTGTAAAATTTTACAAAAAAAATACAACACAAAGACTTTTGATTGTCCCTGTAAATGAAATCAGTTTTCTGTCATGGTTTTCCGGTGACGCAAGAGGAACAGTTCCCTTCCTTGAAAAAAGCGGTTGGGATATTAAATATCATCTCTGTAAAGCAGCGATCCTCGGTATTAAAGTCATCAAAGAAGAAGATCCTACTGCAGTGATCATTTTAGTGGAACCTTTGGTAAAAGTTCACCAAAATGAGAAAATATCTGACGAAAAACTTTTTAAAATTAACGAATACCAGTTTGAGGCTGCCGATATGATTACGGGCAGAATTTGTCCGGAATTGGGCGGGAGTAATGATTTATTTGATATCCTAGGAGTCAATTATTACTGGAACTGTCAATGGATCGAAGGTGGAGAAACTATTTACTGGCCCGATTCCGCCCAAGCAAGAGTGCCACTAAGAAAACTATTATTTGGTGCTTTTCTACGATATGAGAAACCCATCTTTATTTCAGAAACCGGTCATTTCGGAGAAGGGCGTGTAGAATGGCTGCAGGAAATTGCAGCAGAATGTCAAGCTGTGATGAAAGCAGGGATTCCGTTTTGGGGAGTTTGCATTTATCCCGTAACAGACCGACCGAATTGGGATGACCTTTCTGAATACAGCAATTGCGGTATTTTCGATCTCGATGAGGAAGGCAATCGAATACCTCACTTCGAATATATCTTAGAACTAAAAATTCAACAACTTAATTTTAAAGATGCATCAATTAAATTAGCCTAATACAATCATCTATATAGAAACAACATTATCTAAAAAAGTAGGCATTGCGTTTAGTGCCTTTGATCTTCTGCACGCAGGAAATATTCGCATGTTAGCAGAAGCAAAAGAGCAATGTGATTATCTTATTGTAGGATTGCAGACTGATCCAAATATAGACCGACCAGAAAAAAACAAACCCACCCAAACTATTGTTGAACGCTATATCCAACTGCAGGGTTGCAAATATGTAGACGAGATAATTCCCTACACGACTGAAACCGATTTAGAAGATATTCTAAAACTGTATAATATTGATGTCAGAATAATAGGAGTGGAATATCAGTACAAAGAATTTACGGGAAAGAAATTTTGCCTGTCTAAAAATATCCAGCTGTATTATAATGAGCGCCACCATCGCTTTTCCAGTAGCAATCTTCGTAAAGAAGTTTTTGCAATTGAATGCTTTTCCTCTGCCAAAAAGAAGCATCCTACTCGATGAAATATGATGAGGTGAACGAAGTGGAGCGCGAAACATGAGCCGTGGGGGCCGTTGCCGCTTGGCGCTTTTGGACAGGAGGTATTATTTAAAATCTTACAAGAACCCTTTAACTATCGTGATTTTTATTCGTTTTTTATAAGCATTCGTGTTCTGTGTTTATGGAAGTGTAAAGTATTGTCATACGCAACATGAATTGCAAGGAAAACCACCGGACAATTGAGATGTCTAGCTACAAGGTTCACGTCAATGTTTCGAATTTTTTCAAAATTCACAGAGCGAGAATTTTTCCAAAAAATTATACTTGTTGAGCATAAAAAAGAGCTGTCACACAATAAGTGACAGCTCTATTGAAAATTTGATGAAAAAATTAACTAATCAATTTGGGAATTCGATTGTATTTCAGATAAAGGAATTGGCAAGTAGGCATGCGTTGCAGAATTAAAATTTGTTCTACCCGCTGCTTTCATTGCTTGATCCAACATTCCCCATCTTCTTAAATCAAAAAACCGTACAGATTCAAGTGTCAACTCCATTGTTCGTTCATGAATGATCTGCTTTTTAACATCGGCTTGAGAAGTAACCTTAATTGCAGGCATAAATCCATGAATTTTTCTCACCTGATTGATGTATGGAATGGCCTGAGCTGTAGCACCCGTTTCATTTAGCGCTTCAGCATACATTAGAAGGACATCAGCATAGCGCATTAGCACAACATTTACTCCAACATAGCTATTATTGCTAACATAGTTAGGTAACCATTTTCTAAAATATGCAGCGTTCTCATTGGTATTTCCATAAGTTTCATTCATTAAGACATCCCAAGTACTACCTTGCATTTCTTTAGTGGAAGTATTATTGTAGAAGGGGTCTCTAAAGTACAATGAACCATAGAGTCGGTTATCATACAAACCATTGCTAGCTATCATGCCTTCCCCTTTCATTTCGTTAACTACACCCGGGCTTGCAGCGATGCCTCCCCACCCTCCTATAGACCAATCGCCCACAAATGCATGTAATATTGTGGCATTCCAAGAGGTGGCATCACTGGTTTTAAATTGAAGTTCAAAAATAGACTCTTTATTATTTTCATTTTCGCCGTTAAACAAACTGGAAAAATTCGGCTCTAAAGCATAGTTACCAGCAGATCCATCTACAATAGAGCTGAAAGCCATTTTTGCATTATTAAAATCACTGCTTTCTGCCGATGTTGCGTCTCCAGCTTTATACATAAAAGCTTTTCCTAAATATGCCAATGCTGCTCCTTTGGTAGCCCGTCCCGGATCAGTTTCGGAAACAGTTTTTAAATTTTCAGCAGCATGTTTAAAGTCACTGATAATAATGCTCCACGCGTCAGGGCGCGAGGATAAACCTTTATCCAAAGTTTCATTTGTTATCAATTCATCTCTGATGATAATTTTTTCATAAAGCGTTAAAAGTTTAAAATGATAATAGGCTCTTAAAAACGTAGCTTCAGCAATAATCTGTTTTTTTTCAGCGTCTGATATTTGATCAGAAGTCATTTCTCCTACCTTTGCAATGACTTGATTGGCAAAGTTGAGACCTTTGTAATTAGTAGTCCATAAAACATCTACAAAGGTATGTCCATTGGTATAATTGAAATTGAATATCGACATCCAATGTGCGTAATTGCTGGCATCTGGACCAGGTAAAGCATAGTCTGATCTAAAATATTCTATTACCGGTCTTCCTTCCTGCCAACCATCCCAGAAATTACTTCTTGACTCTAATTCTGAATAGGCTGCGACCAAACCTGACTGTGCATCTGCGGCGTTTCGCCAGAAATTACTAGAGGTTAACTGATCTGGTGATTTCTGTACTAAATAATCATCGTCACGGCAGGAAATCAGAGAAACTGTTAAAAAAGCAGCCACAACTATTTTGTTTAGATATTTCATTTTTTTTCGTTTTTATTAATAATTTAAAATGCTAACTGAACACCTAAAATCACTGACTTATATTTTGGATATAAATTATTATCAATCCCTCTGGATAAAACATTTCCACCTACTTCGGGATCTAACCCACTGTAATTGGTAAAAGTAAAGAGATTTTGTCCTGTGACATAAAGTCTAAATTTTGATATTTTTAAGGCTTCTAATACCGAACCTGTTAGGGAATATCCAAGCTGAATAGTTTTTATTCTCAAATAATCGCCATCCTCCAAAAATCTGGTAGACGCCCTGCTATTTCTATTCGGATCACCTAATACTGCTCTTGGTATATTTGTATTGGTATTAGTGGGTGTCCAGGCATTTTCGGCTTCCACTCTGAAATTTCTACCTGTATCCAGACTTAAAAGTCTAAAGTCATTACCATTGTAGATTTTGTTGCCTCCTACACCTTGAAAAAAGACACTGACATCAAAATTTTTATAATCTGCAGATAAACTCAAGCTATATTCAAATTTAGGAATCGCTGTGCCTTGATAAGTATCATCTTCGGAATCAATTTTACCGTCTTTATTCTGATCTACAAATCTGATATCTCCGGGCGAGGCGTTTGGCTGTGCTTTATGAGAATCGATTTCTGCCTGGTTTTGAAAAATACCGTCTGCGACTGGCAGAAAATAGGCCCCTGGCTCGTAACCAACTTGAGTTTGGTTTACAAAATGATCTGATCCAAACAATAGTCCTATTCCATATAATTTTTGTCCCGCATTACTCAATTTTGTGACTTCGCTATTTACGGTTGTGAATGTAGCAAATGCCGAATAATTAACTTTATGATCCTTATTAGTATAACCTAATTCAAATTCTAACCCTTTATTTTCAAATTCTCCAACATTTACAATCGGATTATTTACACCACTTGAAGGAGGAACTTCTTTGGTTATCAGCAAATCTGCGGTAGTGGTTTTATAATAATTTACAGAACCTTTTAGCTTATTTTTTAAAGTTGTAAAATCAGCTCCGAAATTAGAAGAAGTATTTGTCTCCCACTTCAGATCATCATTTTGTAAATCACGTGCAATACTGCCTAAATAGGAAGTTTGTGGATTCCCAAAAACGTAGCCTCCCGTATCTTGATCTTTACCACGAGAGATAAGTGCCACATAATCATAGTAGCCTAAGGCACTATCATTACCTGCTTGGCCCCAACTGTAACGCAGTTTTAAAAAATTAAATAAATTTTGATTCTGCATAAATGCTTCATCCGTTACCTTCCAGCCTAAAGCAAATGATGGAAAAACACCATACTGATTATTTATGCCGAATTTTGAACTTCCATCCCTACGAACGCTGGCTTGTAGCAAATAGCGATCGTTAAAAGCATAATTTAATCTACCAAACTGAGATACTAACGCGTAATTTGCGTTGGTGCCTTCAGCAGAATATGTTCCATCCGAGAATGCATTGAGGGTTTGAAAACTTGGATCCAAAATAGTTGCAGGTACCTTATTGCCTTCAGCATCTATTTTATACCCTTCTGCCTGAATGTAGGTCTCCTTAAATGGTTCAGAAATTCTTTGGTAACCCGCCAATAAATTAAAAGAATGCTTACTGAGGTCAAACTTGTAATTCAGGGTATATTCTTGATTAAATCTTCTGAATTCACTACTGTATTCCGATATAAATGCATACTCATTTTGAGGATTATCATCAATATCACGTACTTTATAAGCAGGATGAAAAGCGAACGTGTAAGTATCTCTATTGGCCAGCGCAAAATTGGCGTTGGCGTCCAAACCTTTTGTAATATTATAACTCAGCCCTACATTTCCTAGAAAATATTTCAACTTTGTTGAGCCTTTAATCAGAGCATCCTCACCTACGGGATTTCTATGATCAGGCAAGTCTCCATTTCTGTAACCAAATCCGGAAGGTTTGGTAGGATCATATACAGGAATCAACGGTGATATAAAGTAAGTTTCTCGCAAAGAAAATTTGTAATCTTCCCGTTTCGTTTCACTGTAGTTTAGAGTAGTATTTATCTTTAATTTTCCTTTGGTGATTCCCATATTGGCATTAATGCCTTTTTTTGTAAAACCAGATCCTATAAGAATACCCAATTCGTCGGCATAACTGCCCGCCACACTATAATTTATATTATCAGAGGCACCACTAACCCTTACATTCATTAGATTTAATTGTCCATTTCTATGGGTTTGATCGTACCAATTTGTATTTACATTGGGCGGATTTAGAATATACTGCGGTAAAGCTTCTCCTGCATTCTCATACATTTGTCTATGCACAGAAAGGTAGCCATTAGCATCCAATAGTTTCATTTTCTGCCGTGCAGTATTGAAACTTATAGAATTATCAATCTCTATTTTTGCCTCACCTCTTTTACCTTTTTTGGTTGTAATGATAATAACACCATTAGCCGCCCTTGTCCCATAAATAGCACCTGAAGCTGCATCTTTTAAGACTTCAATAGATGCAATATCATTAGAATTAATAAAATAAGGATCAGCCTGCACACCATCTATAATATACAACGGCTGATTGTTTCCAAAACTGCCAATACCTCTAATGGTAATATCAGCTGCCGCTCCCGGGCTTCCAGAGGAAGAAGTAACGGTAACTCCGGCAACTCTACCCTGCAACGCATCAACAGGATTCGTAGTGACAACCTTATTAAGGTCTTCACTTTTTACCGAACTGATGGCTCCAGTAACATCACTTTTCTTTTGAGTTCCATAGCCTACCAGTACAATCTCATCCAAATCCTGAGATTTACCTTCTAAATTGACGTCTATGATGCTAAGACCATTAACGGGCACTTCTTGACTTACATATCCCAGATATCTGAAGATTAAAACAGATTTGTCATTTGGAATTTTGATAGTATAAGCTCCATCACTATCTGTCTTTGTAGATGTACTTTCTTCACCTTTAACAGCAACAGTAACATCGGGCAAACCTGACATGCCATTAGCACGTACAGTACCGGAAATTTGTTTGGTTTGGGCTTGAAAAGCACTTAATAACCCAACTAAAACAAATATCGCAACCAGAAGTGGCAGTTTGGTGCTAAGTTGCTTAATAACTTCGCTAATTTTTAAATTCATAATACGGATTTTACTAATTACATTTAATTACAACAATTGTTCATACGAACGTTTAGCGAATTTAAAATGAAAAATTGGATTGAACATACCAGTCCCTACTAGTTTGTCAATTCAGCAGTTAATTCTATACATTTGTGCTTATGAGTATTATAAGTATCGATAATAGTGCAGGTTCTCCAAAATATAAACAGATTATCTCATCTATTGAAAATGCTATACTTACTGGAATTTATAAGCGCGGAGATAAACTGCCCTCAATTAATAGTATCAGAAATCGGTTTTCAATCTCCAGAGATACCGTTTTATTAGCTTACAATGATTTGAAATTACGGGGTATTATTCAGTCTGTTCCGGGGAAAGGATATTACGTGAAAAGTGAAAATATCAGTACCGTTAAAAAAATCTTTTTATTATTTGATGAACTAAATGCTTTCAAAGAAGATCTTTATAATTCATTTTTAAATAATTTGGATGAAGGCGTACAAGTGGATATTTTCTTTCATCATTTTAATTACTCTGTTTTCAGTAAATTATTATATGACAACATGGGAATTTATAATGCTTATATCATAATGCCCGCAAATCTTAAGGATACTCATTCGGTTATAGATAAGCTGCCACAAGACCGCGTTTACATTCTTGACCAAATGCATAAAGAATTGCGAAAATACCCAGCCATCTATCAGAACTTTGAAAAAGATATATACAAAGCATTGAGTGAGGGACTTCATTTGATGAAATCCTATCAAAAAATGATTTTACTGTTTGAATCTGATAAACAGCCTTTAGGGATGTTAGCAGGCTTTCAAAAGTTTTGTTTAGAACATGATATTAAACATGAAATAATTGGAACCTTGAAAGATTATGTGCCGAATAAAGGGGACGTCTATTTAATTCCAGATGACCGGAACCTTATCAAAATAATTAAAAAATTTAAGGAGCTAGACTTGGTTTTAATTGAAGATGTTGGCATTATTTCTTATAATGACACCTTACTAAAAGAAATAGTTGAAGGTGGAATTACAACTATTTCCACAGATTTTAATAAAATGGGTGAGCGATTGGCAGAAATGGTGATGGGAAATGAAAATTTAAAAATAGAGAATCCTAATTATTTAATAGTTAGAAAATCGATCTAAAAAACCTAAAAGTGTTTAAAGTTAATAAAATAAAGAATTTCGAAAATCTTTTACAGGAAATAGAGCTTGTAAATGAGACTCAACACACTTCTGCGAAGATCAATTTGAATGCTGGTGGAAGTTTACAAGAGTTAATTTTTAACGGAATTACAATAATAAGTGATCTTGAATCATCTGGCTATTCTGATATATATGCGTCAGCGATATTATTTCCTTTTGCAAATAGGATCAAACTTGGAAAATACACTTTCAAGGAAAAGCAATTTAATTTAGAAAAAAATGATGGCAATAATGCATTGCACGGACTTGTTTACAATAAGATTTTCCACTTTGTGGAATCGGAAGAATCAGAATCTTACGCCTCTGTCACAATTGCCTATCAGGAAAAAGATATTGTCAGCGGATTTCCTTTTAAGTTTTCAATTTTCTTAACTTATACACTTACCACCGAAGGAATTAATTTAAAGGTAGATGTAAAAAATGAAGATAATAAGGCCTTTCCTTTTAATTTGGGTTGGCATCCTTATTTTTTTAGTAGTAATTTGAAAGAGAGCAATCTGGAAATGGACAGCACCACAAAGCTAATTTTTGATTTGGAAATGATTGCTACCGGAGTTGAAGATAGTGTTGTTAAAAAACCTTTCTCTATAGGCGAACGTTACTTTGATGATTGTTTTAAATTGAATAAAAGCAGTATCATCTTTAAAACACCAGTATATTTTGTGAAGTTAAGTTCTGATTCCGAAGACAATTATTTGCAAATCCATACCCCAAATATTAAAAATATTCTTGCGATTGAACCTATTACGGGTCCCGCAAATAGTTTTAATAATAAAATAGACCTGCAGATATTAGAGCCTGGAAAAACCTATAGTGTGAAATGGAACATTGAAATACAAGCTTATGACTAATAAAATGAAAGCACTTACTTTGGTTTTGGGCCTACTAATTTGCAGTTGCACACCAGCACAATTTACCAGAGATACGACGATTTTTCCTTATCTTGAATACAGTAAAAATATTCTGGATTACCAAGTCAGCCCTAAAAGTGATGTTGACAAATCAGGTTTAATGTTTTCAGATCAGGGTGCGTGGTTTGCTTATGGTCTACATAAAAACGCAAATGAGGGATTGGGATTTTCCGGACCTTTTTTAATGACGCAGCAGAATGGCGTTTGGCTAACCTCCTCTTTAATGAATGCTTCCGTAAAAGTCAATGGCAAGTTTCAATCTCTAAAATACGACAACAAGAAAAGTTATTCCAGTCATTTAGAGATGGACGCATACGGGAATCATATTCACGTAAACGAAACCTTGGTGTTTAAAAACGGAAATACTGCTTTAGTTCAAACCATCGTAAAAAATATTGGAAATAAAACAATTAATTTAGAACTACTTTGGGGCAATTCATCTGTTTTAATTGATGGAATCTCGTTTTCACAAAATGATGAAACCATCAAAATAAATTCTACAAAATCCAACGCCAACGGCTATATCACCTTCCCAAAAGATACTCAGGTTGAATTAGTGAATGATTTACAGTATAAAGCAAAACACAATTTTAAACTTAAACCACAGGAAACCAAAGAGATTGTAGTAGCGCAGACTTTTATATTTCCAGAATATTCTTGGGAAGAGGAAAGGAAAAGCATCAATAAAGTCGATTTTGACTCAATTTTGAAAGCTCGAAAGCAAGAAAAAGATCAGCAGCTTAAGAAGCTAATCGAAAATAGAAAACCCCAATTTAAAAATGAGAAATATGCTGAAGTTTTGGCAAAAGCGCACTTGACGATGCAGAATAATTGGCGTATTGCAGCCGGCGAAATTATGCACGAAGGCCTGTTTCCAAGCTATCATTACGAGTGGTTTAATGGATTTTGGTCTTGGGATTCGTGGAAGCACGCGGTTGGTCTGTCTTATTATGACCTAAATTTGGCAAAAAATCAAATGAGAGCCATGTTTGATTTTCAAAGTGAAGATGGTTTTATCGTAGATTGTATTTTCCGAGACACTACTATTGAGATGCCAAATTACCGCGATACCAAACCGCCACTTTCAGCGTGGGCCGTATCCAAAATTTATGAGCAGGATCAAGATATCGAATTTGTAAAGGAGTTCTACCCCAAACTAAAAAAGTATCACGAATGGTGGTATGAAAAACGTGACCATGACAAAGATGGCTTATGCGAATACGGTTCTACAGATGGCACCCTGATCGCGGCAAAATGGGAAAGCGGAATGGACAACGCCATTCGTTTTGACAATTCTAAAATTCTAAAAAATAGTGAAGGCGCCTACTCTCTTGATCAAGAAAGTGTAGATTTAAATGCTTATTTATTTGCGGAAAAAATATTTTTAAGCCGATTGGCTAAAATTATAAATAATCTCGACGATGCCAATCAATATACCTCTGAAGCTAAACTATTGAAAGTGAAAATTCAAAACCAATTCTATGATCCAGAAGATGGATGGTTTTATGACACTTCTCTTGATGGAAAGAAATTTATCAAAGGTGAAGGAAGTGAAGGCTGGACCGCACTTTGGGCGAATGCAGCTACACAGGAACAAGCAATTGCAGTGAAGAATAAATTAATGGATCCAAAAAAATTCTATACTAAAGTGCCGTTTCAAACGATGAGTGCTGACCATGAAAAATTTAATCCTCTCGAAGGCTATTGGAGAGGTCCAAATTGGCTGGATCAGGCTTATTTTGCGGTTAGAGGTTTGCGCAATTATGGCTTTGATACGGAAGCGGATAAGGCCACTGTGCAGATTATTGAGGGCGCGCAAGGAATATTGGGGAAAGGACTTCCTATCCGCGAAAATTATCATCCATTAACGGGCGAAGGCCTGAATGCAAAAAATTTCAGTTGGAGCGCTGCACATCTTATCATGTTGTTAGAAAATAATTAAATGACGTACAAGAACTTAAAAATATCAACCCAGGAAGCCGAAGCAATTTTACTAAAGCTGTATAATTTAAAAGGTGAAGCAAAAGAATTACCTGGCGAAGTCGACTTTAATTTTAAGATTAAAGTTGGAAAATCGACGGATTTTATACTGAAAATTTCGCGTCCGGATGAAAGCGAAAATTATCTTGATTTTCAACAGAAATTATTACAATTTGTTGAAACTAAAAATCCAAACTTAATAGCGCCGAGAATTATAAAAGATCGACTTGGCAATAGTATTTCAAAAATTAGTGATGAGAATTTACAGAGTCGTAACGTGCGATTATTAAGTTGGGTTCCTGGTCGTATTTGGAGTGATGTAAATCCACAGTTAGATGATTTACGGTTTAGTTTGGGCCAACAGTGTGGCTCATTAACAGAAGCTTTGCAGGGCTTTGATCATCCAGAAGCACATCGGGAATTTTTATGGGATATCGCGCAATCTCTGTGGACAAAAGCGCACGTTAATCTTTTCCAAAAGGAGGAAAAAGAAATCATTATATATTTCCAAAACAACTTCGAAGAATCCCAGGAAACCTTTGAATATTTAAGAAAAGCGGTTGTTCATAATGATGCGAACGATAATAATATAATTGTCTCCTCAGATTTGATTAATCCTAAAGTTGAAGCGGTTATAGATTATGGAGATGCGATACACACGCAAATTATCAATGACGTCGCCGTAGCTTGCGCATATGCAATCATGGATCATAATGACCCATTAGAAGCTGCTCTACCGATTATTAAAGGCTATCATTCTGCTTTTCCGTTACAAGAAGGTGAACTTTTACATTTATACGATGCCATTGCTATGAGATTGGTTATTTCGGTTACAAAATCTGCATTAAATAAAGAAAAAGAGCCTGATAATACCTATTTATTAATAAGCGAAAAACAAGCTTGGGAAGTGCTTAAAAAATGGCGTCACATCAATTCAGATTTTGCCTATTTTAGTTTTAGAAATGTCTGCAATTTTGAAGCTCATCCTAATTCTTCAGCTTTTAAAGTTTGGGCAGATAAACAGGTTTTTACTTTTGCGGACCTTTTTCCTTCTTTGCAGAAAGAACACGTTTATAAACTGGATTTAAGTGTATCAAGTTTGTGGCTTGGGCATCAAGAGGAGTTTAATGATTTAGATGTATTCCAGTTCAAAATAGATCAACTTCAAAAGAAAGTTCCAAATCAGTTAATTGCTGGCGGCTATTTAGAGCCACGTGCCATTTATACCTCGACATCCTATGATAAAATAGGGAATTCTGGTAGAGAAAGTAGAACCATCCATCTTGGTGTTGACTTTTGGGCACCCAGCTTAACTCCTGTTCACAGTTTATTAGGTGGTGAAGTGGTGGTTTCTGTAAATAATGCTGCATACAAAGAATATGGAGGCTTGGTGATTTTAAAACATCAGGTTGAAAATTTTATATTTTATACGCTGTACGGCCACTTATCTGCAGCGAGTGCAAGAATGCATAAAATCGGTAATTACGTAGATAAAGGCGAAAAAATTGGAGAATTGGGAACCTCAAATGAAAACGGAAATTGGGTGCCCCACCTTCATTTTCAGATGATGTTGTCGCTTTTAGATTATGATAATGATTTTCCGGGTGTTGCGTATCATAATCAATTAGAAGTATGGCGAAGTATTTGTCCCGATCCAAATTTTATGTTCAAATCAGAACACCTAAAAACAGGAATGACAAAATCTAATGCTGAGTTGATCACGTACCGAAAACATCATTTAGGCAAAAGTTTAAGTCTTCAATATAATAAACCGATCAAAATGGTTCGTGGTGCTGGCCAGTATCTTATGGATACTTACGGGAAAAAGTATTTGGATACTGTAAATAATGTGGCACATGTTGGCCACGAAAATTACAATGTAGTAAAAGCCGGTCAGCAACAAATGGCATTGATCAACACCAATTCGCGCTACCTGCATGATAATATTAATCAACTTGCTGCAGAGCTTTTGGAAACCTTACCGCTAGAATTGAGTGTAATGCATTTTGTTAATTCTGGAAGTGAAGCCAATGAACTGGCTATTCGAATGGTAAAAGCTGCAACTGGCCAACGTGATATTATCGCAAGTGAAGTGGGCTATCATGGCAATAGCAATATGTGTATCGACATCAGCTCTTACAAATTTGATGGAAAAGGCGGAAAAGGTGCGCCCGAACACACCCATATTTTCCCATTACCAGATGCCTTTAGAGGAAAATATCGAGGAGAGAATGCAGCAGATTTGTATGCTGGAGAAGTTCAAAATCAGATTGAATTGATTCATGCCAAAGGAAGAGGCGTGGGTGCATTAATTTTAGAACCGATTATTAGTTGTGGTGGACAGGTTGAATTGCCAGATGGATTTTTGACCAAAGCATATCAATATGTTAGAGCAGCGGGAGGCCTTTGTATTTCAGATGAAGTTCAAACAGGTTGCGGAAGAATGGGCAGTAAATTCTGGGGATTTCAGCTTCATGATGTGATCCCAGATATTGTAACAATTGGTAAACCGTTGGGTAACGGACATCCCATTGCAGCAGTTGCATGTACGCTGGAAGTGGCAGAAAAATTTGCCAATGGTATGGAATATTTTAACACTTTCGGCGGAAATCCTGTTTCTTGTGCTATTGGAACAGAAGTGATTCGAACTGTAAAGCGGGAAAAATTGCAAGAAAATGCACAAAAAATCGGTACCTATTTAAAAGAGGAACTGAAAAGTTTGGCTCAAGATTATCCGATTATTGGTGATGTACGCGGGCAAGGTTTATTTTTAGGTATTGAACTGGTGGATAAAAATATGAACCCACTGGCAGCGCAAACTGAATATTTGGCTGATAGAATGAAAGACCATGGCATCTTAATGAGCACAGATGGTCCAGATCATAACGTTTTAAAAATAAAACCTCCTTTAGTATTTAACCTGGAAAATGCCTCTCAACTTATATTTTATTTACGAAAAATTTTCGCCGAAGATTTTATGCAACTTTAAATTATAGATAATGAAATTAAGACTTTTAACGTTCATCCCATTACTATTAACAATGGGTTGCAAAACGGCGTCACTGATCGAAGTTCCTAAACAAACTTCTCATTTTAATCACGAAATTTTTGAAGATAATAAACTCGCACCACGCGCCACTTATTTCGGTTTTGAAACTGCTGATATCAAAGACAAAAACCTGTCAAAACGGTTTTTAAGTTTAAATGGACCTTGGAAGTTTAATTTTGTCAACGACCCGAAAACAAGACCCACCACATTTCAAAATATTAATTTTGATGACACCGATTGGAAAACCATTCCTGTTCCTGCAAATTGGGAAGTGGAAGGTTATGATTATCCCATCTACTTAGACGAGCGCTATCCATTCACCACAAAATGGCCGGATGCACCAACCGATTATAATCCTGTTGGAACATATCGAAAAGAGATTAATTTAACTAAAGAATTTTTATCTCAAGAAACCATCTTGCATTTCGCTGGTGCCAAATCAGCGATGTACGTTTACATCAATGGAAACTATGCTGGCTATTCCCAAGGCAGCAAAACCCCAGCAGAATTTAATATTACCAAGTATTTAAAAGAAGGAAAAAATATATTGGCCTTGCAAATGTTTCGTTGGAGTGATGCCAGTTATCTGGAAAGCCAGGACTTTCTGCGCATGAGCGGTATCGAACGCGAGGTCTATTTATATACGCAACCGAAAGTTTCAGTTTCAGATTATTACGCTTATACCAATTTGGATGAAAATTATCAAAATGGAATTTTGAAAAATACAGTATCAGTGGTCAATCACTCTAATGATGCTGTTAAAAGAAAGGTTTCTGTAGAAATTTTTGACGGCGTGACTTCGAAATACAAAGACTCCAAAATCTTAAACATTTCTGCGAACAAAACGACTCAATTGGTATCTGAAAGTATTCTTGAAAATGTAAAAAAATGGTCTGCGGAACAACCAAATTTATACACTTTAAAAATAGTTTTAGAAGATGAAAGCAATTCTAAAAACAATCAATATATCACTCGAAAAATAGGTTTCAAAACTGTTGAAATCAAAAATGCTCAAGTGTTGATTAATGGAAAGCCGATTTACATTCGTGGCGTTAATAGACACGAAACGGATCCAATTACGGGTCATGTAGTTTCAAAAGCCTCTATGGAACTGGACATTAAATTGATGAAACAAAATAACATCAACGCGGTGCGTTCATCACATTACCCCAACGATCCATATTGGTTGGAGTTGTGTGATACCTATGGTTTATATGTCGTTGATGAAGCAAATATTGAGAGTCATCCCCTAGCCATTGATGAAAAAACACAATTAGGTAACGAAATGAGTTGGTTACCAGCCCATGAAATGCGTACCCAAAGGATGTATTACCGCGATAGAAACCATGCGTCCATTTATTCCTGGTCATTAGGAAATGAAGCAGGAAAAGGGGAGATTTTTAAAACTACCTACAAATGGTTAAAGGCACACGACGATAATCGCATTGTACAGTATGAACCAGCAGGAAATGAAGACTATACTGATATTTATTGTCCAATGTATCCAAAACCCGAATATTTGATTAATCATGGTAAGTCCAATTCTGATAAACCATCAATTATGATTGAATATGCCCATGCCATGGGTAATTCGGTCGGCAATCTCCAGGATTATTGGGACATTATCGAAAAGTATCCTAACCTTCAAGGTGGTTATATTTGGGATTGGGTCGATCAGGCATTAGAATATAAAGATAAAAATGGTCAATCCTATTTTGCGTATGGGCACGATTATCATCCCGATTTACCAACAGACGGAAATTTCTTGAATAATGGCTTGGTCAATCCTCACAGAGTTCCGCATCCGCATTTGACCGAAGTGAAAAAGGTGTATGAGCCTGTGCAATTCAATTATTTAGGTAATGGTGTGGTAGAAATTACAAATAAGAATTTTTTTGCTGATTTTTCTGATAAAACCATTTCCTGGAAAATTTTAAAGGATGGGAAAGAAGAATTCCACGACGAAAACATCGCTTTAGAGGTAAAGCCTCAAGAGTCAAAAAATATCAAATTAGACAAATTCCCGAAAGTTTTTCCTTCTGAAAATGAATATATTCTTCAAGTAAGTTTAATTCAAAAAGATGATAACAATCTAGTTCCGAAAGGTTATGAGGTTGGCTGGGATGAATTTGTTCTGCAAAAAGGGCAATCTGAAAAAATATCTTCTTCTAAAGGAAACAATCTTAAAATTATAGAGAATAGTGATTCTTACAAAATTAGTAGTGAGTTGGTCGATTTGCGTATTGATGCCACTTCCGGAGAAATTCAATCATGGAATTACCAAGGAAAGCTCATAACCAATGAAGCGCTTCGCCCTAATTTTTGGAGACCACCTACGGACAATGATCTGGGAAATAACATGTTTCAATGGGCTAAAGTTTGGCAGGATGCAACCTATAATTATACTGCAAAATTAGTTGAAAAACCTACGCTGTCCAATAATAGAGTCACTTACAAAGTTGCTTATATTTTACCTAAAGATGAGGCAAAAGTTGAAGTTAAATACACTCTAAAAACGGATGGAAGTTTAGTGATTGACTATAGTTTTAAACCTAATCAAAAAGACCTTCCAAACCTCCCCCGTTTAGGAATGTATATGACCCTACCTAGAACATTTACTGATGTTGCATGGTACGGAAAAGGCGCAACGGAAAGTTATTGGGATAGGAAAACGGGTGTTAAAACAGGTCTTTATTCAGGAAAAATAACTGACCAGTTTGAACGCTATTTACGTCCACAAGAGACGGGAAATAAAACAGATGTTCGTTGGATGACTGTATCTTCAGATAATCTTAATTTAAAAGCTTCAAGTAACATATTGCTTAACGCAAGTGTGTGGCCGTTCGCCATGCCAGAAATCGATTTTAATCCTGAAGATGCAGGGAAATCTGCTTCTGGATTAATTCCCGTCACCACGCGACACGGTGCCGACATCAAAATTGGTGAAACGGTACAGTGGAACATTGATTATATGCAAATGGGTGTAGGTGGCGATACTTCTTGGGGACGATTGGTTCATCTTGAATATACTATTCCAGGTACTAAACCCTATCAATATTCATTCACTATACAGCCTAAATCACTATAAGATGCAATTCATAACATTTGTCGGTTTTACCTTACTCGTAGCCATAATATCTTATTGGAAGACCCGTAAAACGGATGAGAGCACATCAGACGGTTATTTTCTTGGAGGCAGAAGTTTAACAGGTGCTGTTATTGCGGGCTCCCTTTTATTGACGAATCTTTCAACCGAACAGATCGTAGGTCTCAATGGAGCTGCATACCGAGAAGGTATTCTTGTCATGGCATGGGAAACACTGGCGGCAATTGCCATGGTGATTACAGCGGTTTTTTTGTTGCCAAGATATCTAAAAGGTGGCATCACTACGGTTCCACAATTTCTTGAGGAGAGGTATGATAAAATGACCAAAACCATTACATCAGGTTTATTTTTAAGCGGTTATGTTGTGGTATTGCTACCCATCGTTTTATATTCAGGTGCATTAGCTATTAATTCCATGTTCAACGTGCCGGAATTATTGGGTGTCACCAAGAATACTGCGCTTTGGATAACCGTTTGGGGTATTGGCATCATCGGTTCCATCTACGCTATTTTTGGGGGATTAAGAGCGGTTGCAATTTCCGATACCATCAATGCTGTGGGACTCTTGGTAGGAGGTTTGATGATTCCGTTTTTTGGGCTTTTGGCAGTTGGTGATGGCAGTATTTCTGATGGTATTTCAGTGCTTATCGATAGCCATCCCGAGAAATTCGAATCTATGGGAGGACCAGATGCCTCAGTTCCTTTTTCTACTATTTTTACAGGAATGATGTTGGTAAATTTATTTTATTGGGGAACCAACCAAGCCATTATTCAGAGAGCACTGGGAGCAAAAAATTTAAAAGAGGGTCAGAAGGGATTATTGTTAGCTTCTTTTTTTAAGATTTTGGGACCATTGATTGTAGTTTTGCCAGGGATAATTGCATTTCATATATTCGGAGCGGAACTTGAAAATCCTGATGAAGCTTATGCAATGTTGGTTACAAAGGTGCTACCTGCAACTTTAGTAGGCTTCTTTGCCGCAGTTCTTTTTGGTGCCATTTTAAGTTCCTTTAATTCAGCATTGAACAGTTCCGTAACCTTGTTTGGAATTGATATTTATAAATCACATTTCAAGAAAGATGCTACAGAAAAAGAAACCGTAAAGGCCGGAAAATTATTCGGTACCGGTTTGGCGGTATTATCAATGTGTATTGCACCACTGATTGCAAACGCTCCTGATGGACTTTTTGGATATTTGCAGGAAGTAAATGGCTGTTACAGCATTCCTATTCTGACCATTATCGTCGTGGGTTACCTTACTAAATTTGTGCCTGCAATAGCGGCGAAAATAGCCATTATTTCGGGTGTCGTTTTATATAGTTTCAGTCAATTTGTTTTAAAACCTTATGTAATTGGCGATGAAAACTACCCACATTTTCTACATGTCATGGCTATTTTGTTTGTACTTAATATTGTCATCATGCTGATTATCGGTAAATTCAGACCAAGGTCAGTTCCATTTGTGCTCGAATATACCAATAAGGTCGACATCACACCTTGGAAATATTTGAAAGTCGTTGGGATTTCTATCTGTATTATTGTTGTTGTCATTTATATTTATTTCTCTTAAACATGAATAAAAAATTACGAAATGAGGTTGAGGAGAGTTTCAAAAAACACTTTCGTGAAAAACCTCTGATGATATTTTCACCTGGGAGAATAAATCTTATAGGTGAACATGTCGATTATAGCGAAGGATTTGTACTTCCCGCCGCAATAAATAAGGGTATTGCGGTGGCTATGGTTAAAAGTTCCTCCAAAAATTCTAAAGTTTATGCCCTTAACAAAGATGAACTGCTCGATTTTAATTTAGATGGAATCAAAAAATTGCCTAATGGCGGATGGCGAAATTACATTTTAGGTGTAGTAGCAGAAATCCAGAAAAAAGGTCTTACAGTTGGGAATTTTAATGCCGTCTTTGGCGGTAACATTCCAGAAGGCGCAGGCATGTCATCTTCAGCTGCCCTAGAAAATGCTTTTGTGTTTGGACTCAATAAACTTTTCAATTTAGGACTTTCCAAAAGTGAAATGATCTTAATCTCCCAACAAGCCGAACACCATTTTACGGGCGTTAAATGCGGTATAATGGATCAATACGCAAGCATGTTCGGTGTGAAAGATAGCGTCCTTTTATTGGATTGTAGAACATTAGAATCAACAACTTATAAAATTGACTTTAAAAATTATAAACTCCTACTTATTAACACCAACGTTAAACACAATTTGGCAGAAAGTGCTTATAATGATAGACGTGCGGTTTGTGAGAATGTGGCCGCTGTGCTAAAGATAAAGACCCTGCGGGACGCTTCAAAAGAAATGCTGGATGGTATCAAAGATGAGCTTTCCGAAGAAGATTATCAAAAAGCGCTCTATGTAATCGAAGAAAATGAGCGTGTGAAAAAGTTCTCGCAGGCTATAGTTGAAAATAACTTGAATACTTTGGGTGACTTATTATACAAATCTCATGAAGGACTACGGAAACAATATCAAGTAAGTTGCTCAGAACTGGATTTTTTGGTGGATAAGGCAAAAGAAAATAATGATGTTTTAGGAGCCAGAATGATGGGCGGCGGATTTGGAGGCTGCACACTCAACCTGGTCAAAAAGGACGGAGCCGAGGATTTCATAAAAGAAATCAATAAAAGTTACTTACAGGAATATGACCGAGCATGTTCCGTCTATAATGTAAAATTAGCATCGGGTACACGAATTTTAAAATAACAGTTTTTAACCAACTAAAATGAAATCAAATTTATCGGATTATTCTCATAAACGTTTCAATATCCTCACTGGAGAATGGGTTTTAGTGTCGCCTCATCGATCTAAACGCCCTTGGCAAGGGCAGGAAGAAACCATTTTTGCTGATGTAAGTCCTTCCCACGATCCCGACTGTTATTTATGTGCAGGAAACACCAGGATGAACGGCGAAAAAAATCCAGATTATAAGGAAGTATATGCTTTTCCTAATGATTTTCCCGCACTACAAGCAACGTCACCGGAATTCTCTTTCAATGAAGGTTTATTTAAGGCGGAAAGCGAACAGGGCATCTGCAAGGTCATCTGTTTTAGTCCTGACCATTCGAAAAGTTTGGCAAGTATGGCGGTTGAAGATATTGATAAAGTCGTGAAAGTCTGGCAAAAAGAATACGCTAGTTTAGGGGCGCAGGAGAATATCAATTACGTGCAAATCTTCGAAAATAAAGGAGCGGTTATGGGCTGTAGCAATCCACATCCACATGGACAAATCTGGTGTCAGTCCACATTGCCCAACGAAGTTTATAAAAAAGATGGTCATCAAAAAACTTATTTTAATGAAAATCAATCCAGTTTGCTGGGTGATTATTTAAGTCAGGAACTTCGAAAAGATGAGCGCATTATTTATCAGAATGATAGTTTTGTTGTACTCGTCCCCTTTTGGGCCATTTGGCCATTTGAAACGATGATTATTCCTAGAAAGCACTCTTCTGATATTTCAAAGATGAAAGATTCAGAAAGTTTTGAATTTGCCGATGCAATATCCAAAATTACCCGCGCTTATGATAAATTGTTTGCGTGTTCTTTTCCGTACTCCAGCGGTATTCATCAAGCGCCAACAAACGGAAAATCCAATGACTATTGGCATTGGCATATGAGTTTTTATCCGCCTTTATTGCGAAGTGCAACCGTTAAAAAATTTATGGTAGGTTATGAGATGTTTGGTTCCCCTCAGCGCGACATTACCCCGGAACAAGCCGCAATCGCCTTAAAAAAACTGATACACACGCTCAACTAAAAATAAAAAACTGAAATTCCTCTGCTAAAAACTTTACACATCTTCCGTAAACTAAGCTTGGGAAGCTCCTTAGAACACTTACACTTCTGACAACCCTTTATTTAGCGCTTATTTGCGATGACACTTAAAACGAGAATCTTTAAAGTTTGCTCAGTAACAATCTTTTTACCGTTAAAAAATTGCTGTTCCAATTCTTTTATTTTTAAAAGTTGAGAGCATCCAGATCATCCTGTAGTGGTGAATGGGCTTATTTTTGTTGGAATTTCTACAGATAAAGTAAAACAATTAGTTTAACAGAATTTTTTGAAGTTGCTTTATTTTTCTATTATATCAGATTCAAAATAATAAATAATAAATCCAATTCCTAAAATAAATCCTACAAGGTTTGATTTTAAAGCGTCACCAGAAATTGTATTATAAATTGAAATTGTTATTGCTAAAATCCCAATTATTAAGATGATTTTTTTCATATAGTTATTCGTTCATTTGAATATGTAGATTCTTAATTTTATTAATGCTCTTTTACATTTCGTTTATATATTCTGCAAAAAATTGTCATACGTCCCGTATAACGTTTGGGTGCTACTGTTAACGTGGACTTTTATAACAAATCTTTTTTATATAACAAATTGAACAATTAACAAAATCTTTCCGATAGGGGAATTCAACCCAGCTAATAGAAATATCTTGTTATCTGTAGTTGAGTAATTCGTTTTCAATTATTTTGTCATATTCCTTTTGCTTTTCTAAAATAGTTCCGTGATCTGTTTGTAAGTCATATTTTTCCTGAAATGCTGTACATTCATCACCAATTATTTTACTTAAGTAGGAAATTTTGGAGTTAAAATCTTTCGAATTTTTGATTTCCTTATTTATCAGTTTTTGTAATTTATATGCAAAAATTTGTGCAATATCGAAATGTTTTTGTTCATGATTTAACAATTCATCAGTATAAAAACTTTCATTTAACCACGATTCTGCTTTATCGAATATTGCAAAAGTTCTTGTTTGAATTTTCCCTGTCCAAATTGAAGTCGAAATAATTTCGTAACTAACGTTGTAAGAAGTTCCAGCGTGATTAATAGTTTTGTCGGGGATTTTGCCTTGAAAATCAGATCGATTAATTTTATGATTAATTGACCATTCGATGACTTGAGAATAGACAAGAAAATTTATAAATATTAAAGCAAGAGTTATTTTATACTTCATTTTAAAACCATAATTTTCATTCAACTACAAATAATGTTTGGGCATTTCTGTTAGCAGGAACTTTTATAACAAGTCTTCGTAAATATAACGTATTGAACTGTTAGTAAAAATCTTTATGATAGAAATTTCCGCCACGCTAATAAAAATACTTTGTGTTAACCGCAGTTTTTATTCAGCGCCTTTCAAAATATAGCCACTCACTTCGTATGAAATTAGGTTTTTTTGAAATAAAATTTTCCATTGCAAGTCTAATTCTGTAAATATTATTAATTTCTAAATTTCCAGCATTGAATAGTTTAAAAGTATATCTTTTATGAGATTTCGGATTTAAAATTTCATTTTTAGGAAAGCAACTTTCGTGTTTACCAAAACAATCGAAATTAACAATTCTGTGACTTACATTTGTGTACTTACTTCCTTCTTTTATAACTTTTTGAAAATGTGTAATAATTAACGCATCATTATGTATTGTATTGGGAACTAATATTTTCCTACCAGAATCATTTGTGAAAATTAAATCAATTTTACCTTCGTTAATTTGTTCCGTTGTAAATATAAAGTCAGATAATTCATTATTCACTTGACTTGAACAATTAAAAATTAAATTTAATAAGAGAGAGAAAAAAAATATCTTTATTTTCACTTTTCACGTATTTTTATAAAATTGTGGCTATCTATCAAATATACGCATAATTCCAATTAATTAGAATTTAAGTTTCAGTTTCAAGACGTTGATTTGTAACGTGATATATGATTTCGAAAACTTATAATTATTTATTAACAGTGTATGCAATAAATGAAAATATTTCGCACTTTATTTTATAAACATAGAGTATTGAGACTTATTTCAATTCATTAATGAATAGATATATATTTTAAGAGTGATTATTTTTTTTAATTAAAAATCACCCTAAAAAAGTTCATCATTTTTCGATCAAAAGAATATCGAAAATTATAAAAGAATCCCAATTCATCATTAGTCCAAATTTTTAAAAGCAAATTTGTGAGGTTATCTCAATGCAGGAATTTTATAAAAATCTCTTATCAATAGATTAAATAAAACAAAAAAACAGAGACCAAAGTCTCTGTTTTTTAAATTTACTGTAAATAAATGATTTACAGACTTGTTGGGCGGAGAACTAGGGATTCGAACCCCAGGACCTGTTACAGTCAACAGTTTTCAAGACTGCCGCAATCGACCACTCTGCCAGTTCTCCAATGAAATAGATTTCTCTTTTTCAGTGGTGCAAATATAAAGACCTTTTATATATTGACCAAATTATTTCTTAAAAAAGTCTTAGAGAGTTCATTATCAGTAGGAAAATTAATTTTTTGATACTTGTAAACCAACATAAACAGCCACAAATCCTACTATTATACTCAACAAAATATAAGATAGTAGAACCATATAATTTCCACTTTCCCATAAAGAGTAGTTTTCTGCCGAGAAAGTAGAGAAAGTAGTAAAACCTCCACAAAATCCCGTGATCAACAGAAACTTTAAATAATTATCTACCCGAAGAAAATAAGAAGTAAGAACGCCTATGAGAAAGCAACCCACAATATTCACCACAAAAGTCCCCATTGGAAATGAATTGATATTCCAGAGCTTTTGGGTATAATTCGAAATTAGGAAGCGCAATACGCTTCCTAATCCGCCACCTACGAATATATAAAATAGGTTTCTCATTTAATTTTTATTGCTCAATATTTCAAACAGAATCTTGCAATTACTGCAATTCTCCTAAATATTTTTCAGCGTCCATTGCCGCCATACATCCGCTTCCGGCAGCAGTAATTGCTTGTCTGTAATGGCTATCTTGCACATCGCCCGCCGCAAAAACTCCCGGAAGATTTGTTTTGGTAGAACCTGGAATCGTGTTAATATATCCATTCTCTCCCAAATTGATCTGACCGGCGAAAATTTCAGTGTTTGGCTTGTGTCCAATTGCGATAAAAATACCGTGAACATCAATCGTAAAAGTTTCATTAGTAAGATTATTAAGGACTACTCCCCTTTCTACCAAATTGTTTTCACCTTCAATACCGATCAATTCATGATTAAATTTTACTTCAATATTTGGCGTATTACTCACCCTGTGAATCATCGCTTTTGAAGCTCGGAAATGATCTTTTCGTACCAAAATCGTTACTTTATTTGTAAGTTTTGCAAGATAAGTTGCTTCTTCTGCCGCAGTATCACCGCCGCCAACAACAATTACATCTTTTCCTTTGTAAAAAAATCCGTCACACGTCGCACATGCAGAAACGCCGCCGCCCATGTATTTTTTCTCGTCGTCTAAACCAAGATATTTTGCCGTTGCACCCGTAGAAATAATTACGGATTTTGCCAGAATTTCTTTGTTTCCGGCCCAAATTTTATGTACGCCGCCCACTTCCGGAGAAAATTCGGCTTTTGTGATCATTTCGTAATGAACTTTCGTCTCGAATCTTTCGGCTTGTTTTTGCAAGTCCATCATCATCTGTGGACCGGTAACGCCGTCGGGATAACCGGGAAAATTATCAACTTCGGTGGTTGTGGTTAATTGTCCGCCTGGCTCTAATCCGGTATATAATTCAGGTTTTAAATCAGCTCTGGCAGCGTAAATTGCTGCGGTAAAACCGGATGGTCCGGATCCCACAATTACGCAATCTAAAATATTTTCTTCCATTAATTAATGTTAAGGTTGAGATAAAAATTATAAGTTTTCAAAAATCGGGATTTATTTTGGGTTACCGAATTATTTGACGATGAATTTTGTCAATGACTGATAGTTATGTACGCTGAAGAAAATATAAAATTATTGTCTACATAGATTTACTAAAAATCTCAAAATTTGAATATTATTACTAACCTCATAAACTTTACTGCGACGCGATGTATCTATAAATTTCAGTATCACTTTCGTGCAATTCTCCTATTTCTTTGTAAAGATTCAAAATGCTATTCATTTGATCTCTCGTCATTTCCGCATTAATTAAAGAACTTTTACCAATTTCCGCAACTTTATTTATGGTATCAACAAACATCTCATCATGCTGTTCAAACTTTTCCGAAATCTTTTGGAGCAGTTCATTGTGATTTTTAAAAATTCTTGAAGTTTCTTCAAGCATAAGCTCAATATTTCTTAAACGATCCTCGATATTTTCCATATAATTTTTTTAGTAGAATTTACTCTTTAAAAGTATATTTTTAAGTTTGCACTTTGTATTGGTCCACATGCATAATTTTATAAACCATCTCTTTCAATAATTCACTTTCGGTCATGTTAATAGCGCCCAAACCTTTACTTTTAAGGTCCATTTCTCTTAAAATTGAAATTATTCTTGTCGTATTTTTAAGGTTGTAAAACCGAGCAGCTTCTCCATAATCTTTAATAAAATAGGGATTAATTCCCATGGCAGCAGCTTGATTTTGAGGGGAATCGCCCTTCATGGTATGGAAAATTATTAAATTTGAAAAGAAATTATACAAATTCCCAATCATCATCGGAAAAGAATTTTGTTTGGGTGATTTGCCTAAATAATGCGCTATTTTAAAGGCTTGAGTCGCATCTTTTTTTCCTAAAGATTTAATAAGTTCAAAAATATTGAAATCTTTACTGATGCCAATATGCGTTTCGATCATCTTTTCATCTAAGATTTCGCCGTCTTTCAAAATCATTTTGAGTTTTTGAAGTTCGTTTGAAATCCGCGATAAATCGGTTCCTAAATACTGGGAAAGCAACGGTGGAATATTGGGTTTTGTTTTAAGATTTAATATTCGCAATTCCCCTTCAATCCACTTTGGAATGTTGTAATCTTTGATTTTTTCACTTAAGAAAAGCATCTTTTTCTGACTGAGGATTTTCGTAAAAACTTTCCGGGAATCTACTTTCTTATATTTGTAACCAATTACCAGTAGTGTAGATTCGACCGGATTTTCAGCGTATAATTTTAAAGCTTTTACATCGTTATCATTCAGCGCAATTTCCTGTGCTTCTTTCACAATAATCACCTGTTTGTCGCCCATCATGGGAAACTGTCGGGCGAGAGAAAGAACGTCAGCAAATGTGGTATCTTTTCCGTATACGACCGTTTGATTGAATGCCTTTTCATCCTCGGTGAGCACTTCGTTTTCAAATGCTTTTAAGGCTACATCAATATAATAAGGTTCTTCGCCATGAAAAAAATAAATCGGCAAAAGCTCTTTATTTTTGATATTTTTGAGGATTAAATCTAATTCTTTCATAAATGGAACTGCCGAAACTGAATTTTAAAGAAACTTTTGACTTTGAAATCAAGAGAGACAAAGATAAGTTTTTTATTTATGATTTGGTTCGTAAATCCTGGTTGCTGCTGACTCCCGAAGAGTGGGTAAGACAGCATTGGGTCTGGTATTTTTACAAAATTAAAGATCGCAATCTGTCTTCATTAATCCTTGAAAAAAAATTAGTTTTAAACGGTACAACAAAAAGAATTGATCTTTTGGTTACTGAAAAAACAAAGGCTAAAATTTTAGTAGAATGTAAAGCGCCACACATTAAAATTACGGAGAAAACATTTGAACAAACGGCCAGATATAATTCGATTCTCGGTGCAGAAGAAATTATTTTAAGCAATGGATTACACCATATTTCTGCTCGCTTTATGAACGGAAATTACGAATTCTACAAGAGTGAGTTTTAATTTTTCAAAGAAGGTTACAATTAATTTATGGCATTAATAATACTTTAAAAAGTAATATGATTAAAAATATAATTTTTGATTTCGGCGGCGTGCTGATGGATTGGAATCCGCGTTATTTTTTCAAAGATCATTTTAAAGATGATGAAAAGATGGAACATTTTCTAAAAAACATCGTAACCGATGATTGGAATGGAGAGCAGGATCGCGGCCGAACATTAGCAGAAGGAACAGAAATTCAGGTGGCAAAACATCCGGAATGGGAAAAGGAAATTCGGGCTTACTATGATAACTGGACGAAGATGTTAAAGTCGGATATTCCGCACAACGTCGATGTTTTACGAAAACTTGAACATTCGAAATATGAAATATTTGGATTGACGAATTGGTCGGCGGAAACTTTCCCGTATGCTTTAGAAAATTATGATTTCTTTCAAATATTTGAGGGAAAAATCGTGGTTTCAGGAACGGAGAAACTCATTAAACCCGATCGAACGATTTGGGAAGTTTTACTTCAACGTTATGATATTAAAGCTGAAGAATCGGTGTTTATTGATGACAACGCCAAGAATATTGAAGTTGCAAAAGATTTAGGATTTATTTGTATTCATGTTAAAGAAGACACTGATCTGGAAAAGAAACTGAAAAATTTAGGAATCAATTTTTAACCACAAAGTCACAAAAGTTTTATTTTTAAAAAGGTTAATAATACATTGTTAAAGTTCACAAAATTTTGAATTGTAAAGATTTTACTTCTGTGAAGTTTTGCTAATGATAGGAACTGAAAGATTTAAGAATCAATTTTTAATCACAAAGTCACAAAAGTTTTATTTTTTAAAAAGTTTAACAATACATTGTTAAAGTTCACAAAATTTTCAAGATATAGATCTTGACTTTTGCGAACTTTCATGCATATTTCATCACTTACTCTTTTGTGACTTTGTGATTTATAGTTCTTCGCGATTTACTAAATCCATAGAAAAAGCGGGCAGGCAAATTGCTAAATAATCACAAGGATTTTCAAACGGATTGCTGTAACGGACTCTTGCTCCTTTCTCAATCTTAATACTTTGTCCGGTTTCCAAAATGACAATTTCTCCGTCGATTTCAAATTGTTTTTTTCCTTTAATAATATAAGTGAATTCGTCGAACTCTGGTGTTTGAAAAGGTTCGCTCCAATTCGGCGGTGCAACCATATGTGCGATAGAAATACCCGGATTTCCGGTGGAGTTTCCCCAGATTTCCTCGATAAGTTTTCCGTCGGTTGTAGGAACAAGGAATGGTGATTTTTGAATTTTATATTTTGACATGCTACTTTTTTAAGAGGCATAAAATTACAAATTTAAATTTTGGACGACTTTACTTTGAGGCAAATAATTACAAGAGTCGTTTTCAATTTTTAGTTCGAACCAAAGAATCACTTCAATGGTTTTATCATTAACAAAATCAATCGGAATAATTTTTAATTTCTCACTACACTTAAGTAGATTTGTCCGTATTTTTACCCTCAACAAAATTTACACTTATGATACGTTCACTATTATTAGCAGGATTATTTATGGTCTCAGGGACCCTTTTCAGTCAGAATCTTAAAAAAGTTTCGTACAAGGACGGCGTTCAAAAACTCAATGGATTAGTGACTTCCAACGCAGGAAAAAAACTCCCAGGAGTTTTAATTTTACCCGCCTGGATGGGAATTGACGATGAAGCAAAAGCAGCAGCTATTGAGCTGGAGAAACAGGGGTACATCGCTTTTATCGCCGATATTTATGGTGAAGGAAATATTCCAACTGATTATCCGTCTGCCGGAAAAGCGGCAGGATCTTACAAGCAAAATTTCGAAGCATATCAAAAAAGAATTTCTTTGGCGCTAGAAGAATTGAAAAAAAACGGTGCTAATCCAGAAAAAATTGCAGTGATCGGTTATTGCTTTGGCGGTAGTGGCGCCTTGGAAGCTGCGAGAGGAAAACTCCCTGTAGTTGGTGTGGTTTCTATTCATGGTGGTTTAGCGAAAGATCCGGCACGAGTGAATGATGCAATTTCTGCGAAGATTTTAGTCGAACATCCAGCAGATGATGAAAGTGTGAAGCCAGAAGATTATGTTCAATTGGTGAACGAAATGAATGATGGGAAAGCAGATTGGCAAATTATTACGTACGCAAATTCAAAACATACTTTTACAAATCCAGAATCGAAAGATTATAATCCAGTAATGGCAAAAAGAGCTTGGGATCATACGTTGATGTTTTTAAAAGAGATTTTGAAGTAATGTTTTTCTTATTCTTTTGTCTTGAAACAAAAGAATCAAAAGTTCAAGGCTTGGAAACTCCAGCTAAAATTTTATTTTCAAACCTAAAATCTCCAAAACTTGCGCGAATCAAAATTACTTCATGAGTATTAAAATATTGTCGCGCTTCAAACATGGAGATTTTTTAACGGTTTCAAAATAAATTTTCATAACGCCTACGCTTCCTATGCCAGTTGATATTGCAAATTCTTAGTTAGATCTTTTTGGAAAAATTTAAAAAAATAAATCCTTTTCAAAACTGAAAAGGATTTTTTTACATAATGAGTGATTTGATTCTAAAACTGCATTTCAGGAATTTCACCTTCGATGATTAAATCGGCTTCTGTAGATTTCACAATATCTTCAACTGAAACGCCAGGTGCTCTTTCCAAAAGTTTAAAACCGTTGGGTGTGACTTCTAACACGGCCATTTCGGTGACTACTTTTTTCACGCATCCTACTCCAGTTAAAGGCAGCGTACAATTTTTCAAAATTTTACTTTCACCCGCTTTATTTACGTGCATCATCGCGACGATAATATTCTCAGCCGAAGCCACTAAGTCCATGGCTCCACCCATTCCTTTCACCATTTTACCGGGAATTTTCCAGTTGGCGATATCGCCTTTTTCGGAAACTTCCATGGCACCGAGAATAGTGAGATCAACTTTCTTACTTCGAATCATTCCAAAACTAAAAGCAGAATCAAAAAACGATGCGCCCGGAAGTGTGGTGATGGTTTGTTTTCCCGCATTAATAAGGTCGGCGTCCTCTTCTCCTTCAAAAGGAAAAGGTCCCATACCGAGCACTCCATTTTCACTTTGAAATTCAACGGAAAGATCGTGAGAAACGAAGTTAGCAACCAAAGTCGGAATGCCGATTCCGAGGTTTACGTAATAGCCATCTTTTACTTCTTTGGAGATGCGCTGCGCGATTTGTTCTTTTGTAAGCATAATGTAAACTTGAACTGCAATTTATTCAATTTTCATTTCCTATACAAATACTATCGAGACAATCTATAGTATGACCTAAACAAACCGATTAATATCTTTAATTTTGCATCCACCTATTTTTATACGAATGAAAACACTTCTCCGATATTTAAAACCGCATAAATGGTTGCTTATTTTATCTTTATTACTGGCAACGATTAATCAGGTTTTTTCTTTATTTGGGCCAGCGATTACTGGAAAAATTCTGGATCAATTGGTCACTAATCCCAACTTTTTCGACAAAGAAAAACTCTTAAGCAGAAGCCTGGAGGAATATTTATACGGTACCACAATGTATCACGGCGCCTTTTATTTTATAGGACTATTAATTGGTGTCGCAATGGTAAGTAGGATTGCAAAAGCTTTTCAAGATTACACATCGAGCGTCATTACTCAAAAATTTGGAGCCAATATTTTCACAGATGGTTTACAACATTCCATGGCATTACCTTTTCAGGAATTTGAAGATCAAAGAAGTGGAGAAACCTTATCGATTCTGACTAAAGTAAGAGAAGATTCGGTGAAATTCATCAACAACTTTATCAATATCTTCTTTGGGATTTTAGTAAGTATTATTTTCGTTTCTGTTTACGCAATTCAGCTCCACTGGGCAATCATGCCGGTTTATGTGGTGGGAATTTTTTTAATCGCGTTTATTACTAATTTATTAAGTAAACGTATTAAAAAAATTCAGAAAAATATCGTCGCCCAGACCACAAGTTTAGCAGGAAGCACCACTGAAAGTTTGCGAAATATTGAAATTGTAAAAAGTTTGGGTCTGACTCAGCAGGAAGTCAAAAGACTCAATACCAATACGTACAAAATCTTAGGATTGGAATTGAGAAAGGTGAAAAGTATTCGTTCTTTAAGTTTTATTCAGGGAACGTTGGTGAATTTTCTGCAACAAATGATCACCTTGACTTTGCTTTTTCTAATCTTCAAAAACATCGTTACGCCCGGACAATATTTATCGCTGATGTTTTATGGATTTTTTATTTTTGGCCCGATGCAGGAAATCGGAAATATCATCATCTCCTATCGCGAAGCGGAAGCTTCTTTGTTTAACTTCGATAATTTGATGAAAAAAAAGACGGAAGAAAAGCCAAGTAATCCAAAGAAAATTGGCGCGATCAACAGTTTAAAATTCACGAATGTTGATTTTAAACACCAATCGGCGAGTTACAAAGCCTTGAACAATATTTCTTTTGAAGTAAAAAATGGCGAAACGATCGCATTTGTGGGACCGAGTGGCGCGGGAAAAAGTACGTTAGTAAAATTACTTGTTGGTTTGTATCGTCCGAATGAAGGTTCAATCTATTATAACAATATTAATGGAAATGAATTCGATATTGACGAACTGAGAAATCAGATTGGATTTGTGACCCAGGATACGCAACTTTTTGCAGGAACCATTAAAGAAAATCTGCTTTTTGTAAATCCCGAAGCAACGGATCAGGACCTGAGTATGGCGTTAAGAAAGTCGAGCGCTACGGCATTAATTGAACGAGCTGAAGAAGGTTTAGATACGGTCATTGGTGAAGGTGGATTTAAATTAAGTGGTGGAGAAAAACAAAGAATTGCGATTGCCCGAGCCTTGTTAAGAAAACCCCATTTACTTATTTTTGATGAAGCAACTTCGGCTTTGGACAGCATTACGGAAGAAGCTATTACGACAACGATTAGAGAAATTTCAGCCGAAAAAGCCCAGATTACCATATTGATTGCACACCGGTTAAGTACCATTATGCATGCCGATCGAATCTACGTTTTGGAGCGCGGAAAGGTAATTGAAATGGGTTCTCATAATGATCTGCTGGACGATAAAGGATTGTATTATGCGATGTGGCGTCAGCAGATTGGAGAGCGGAAGATTTAGGAAATGATAAATGGGATAAATGGGATAACTGCGAAATTATACTTTTAAAGTAAAAAAAAAACATTTCCCTCAAGAGAAATGTTTTTTATCATTATTAACCTATATTTCTAAAAATTTCTAAGGTCTTTTTCGAACTGTCCTCTGCTCAATTCTTTTCTCAAATTTCTCACCCTGGAAAATTCTCTGAACCATAATTCCAGGAATGTGAATTTCATTAGGATCGAGTTGTCCTGGTTCTACCAATTCTTCCACTTCGGCGATCGTGATTTTTCCAGCTCCGGCCATGGGCGCGTTGAAGTTTCTTGCCGTTCCTTTGAAAATTAAATTTCCGGCGTGGTCACCTTTCCAGGCTTTTACGATGGAATAATCAGCTTTGAAAGCGTGTTCTAAAATATGCATTTTACCCTCGAAATCTTTTGTTTCTTTTCCTTCAGCGACTTCGGTTCCGTAGCCTGCAGGCGTATAAAAAGCCGGAATTCCATGTTGTGCAGCGCGACATTTTTCGGCTAAAGTTCCTTGTGGAGTTAATTCTACATCGAGTTCACCGGAAAGCATCTGTCTTTCGAATTCTGCATTTTCACCCACGTAAGAAGCAATCATTTTCTTTATTTGTTTCTTTTTTAAAAGTAAACCTAATCCAAAATCATCAACTCCGGCATTATTCGAAATACAAGTTAAATCGGTGACATTACTTTCTACCAAAGCATTAATTGAATTTTCGGGAATTCCGCAAAGGCCGAATCCGCCTACGATTAATGTCATTCCATCACTAATTCCAGCAATGGCTTCTTTGGCATTTTTTACTCTTTTATCAATCATCTTTACCCTATAATTTTAAAGTTTGAATTTACGAATTATTTTGGGATCTGTGATTAACGGTTAATTTTGATTACAAAATATTATTTTCTTTGTACGCGAGAGCTTTCATTTTCATGCAATAATTCTCTAATTTAAAAAGCGGGCGCGGCGATATGGCTATACAAACTTATAATTATCGGCAATAAAATATACTGTGGCAGTTCGCATAAATAAATTATTGGTTAGTGAGACCGATTTTTTGCGTGAGGGTTGGAAGCGACATCCTTTTTTTGGCATGGAAAAAGGGTGGAAAAAAAAGATATAGCGGACAGCCCGACTTGAAAGAGGAAATGGAGCGCGAGCAAAGCGAGCGCGCAATGACCAAGTGAGAGGCACGCCCGAAGAATGGAGGACGAAGGTTGGAGGATGAGGATGAAGGTTGGAGGATGAAGGATGAAGGAAAAAAAATGTCTGTATAATAATTGACTGTATATGACTGAAATGCGCCACATTTATCGTGCTTTGCTTTTTTTTGCTAAAGTGTTGGCAGAAAGTATTTTTTGTAGTATTTTTGCAACCTGTTAATCAACCTCTGACGAAGGGCGTGAACGTTGGCTAGCTTGACAAAAACAAATTTTTTTATAAAAAAAATGGATTTATTACAGTACGTACAAGACAAGTACATTGCAAAAAAAGAATTTCCAAAATTCAAAGCCGGTGACACCATCACTGTGTATTACGAGATTAAAGAGGGTGCCAAAACAAGAACTCAATTCTTTAAAGGTGTAGTACTTCAAATTAGAGGAACTGGAGCTACAAAAACTTTTACCATCAGAAAAATGAGTGGTGATGTTGGAGTACAAAGAGTTTTCCCAATGAATTTGCCCGCTTTGCAAAAAATTGAAATTGATAGAAGAGGTAAAGTTAGAAGAGCTAGAATCTACTACTTTAAACAACTTAGAGGTAAAAAAGCGAGAATTAAAGACGCTTCTTACAAAAAGTAATTCGGATTACGATATTAGGAAAACCCATCAATTTAATTTGATGGGTTTTTTAGTGGCAAATAATCTCTTGTGACCTAAGGGGAAAATTGAAGGGAGTTTGCATAAAAAAACCGTCCTGATTAAACAAGACGGTTCAAAGGTATTTATTAAGATTATTTTTTGATAATTAATTTTGAAGAATATTGTACTCCCAATCCTTCTACTTTTACAAGATAAAGTCCGTTCGGAAGTTTTTGGGTATTCACAGCTTCTGAGGCAGAAATTTTCTGACCAGAAACCAACTTTCCTGAGGCATCATATATTTCAACATTAATTTTACCTAAAGTATTTTTTGACGATTTCAAGAAGAATTCATTCTTTGCAGGATTAGGATAAAGGCTGATCGCTGCGCTGATCGCAGATTCATCAGTTGCCAAACCATATTTTGCACACTCGTCCGGCATTGTTGAATCTTGAACCTGATCGGTAATCTTTCCTTTGAGTCCGGCTGAAGCTTTAACTCCTAAACCTCTTTTTGCAAATACACTCCAAATCATGCATTTATCCTCACCTTTCGTGGTGTTTAGTTCCGCCTGTAAAATTGCATCGCGCCCTTCGATAAATGTTGGGTTACAAACCTGTAGTTTTAATGCGTCCGTCACCAATTGCAGGATTCTTGTACTGCCATTCGTAGAGTTCGCCATTACATCAGCTGAATAGCCATATTTTTCCGCATATTTCCAATGGAGATCCCAAAGCATTGTTGCCCATATAAATCCGATGGAGTGAACATCTGGTACCAAAACACCTTTATCATTGGTGTATTCCATTCCTTTTGTTGCGCCGTATTTAAAATTGTTGATCCCTATATCTGGTGAATATAAAGCTGGTCGAATACCTGTTCCCGTAATTGCTTGGGAGGATGCAAACGTCCCGATACCACGCGGTACGTTTTTAGTATCGCCCGGTTTATTAGTTAGCATCAAGGTAAAGAAATCAGACCATCCCTCGCCCATTTGCTCGCTAGAAACATCAGGATTTAAACAACTGTATCCATTACCAGTATTTCTATTTGAAATTCCGTGGCCATATTCATGAATGACAATACCATTATCAAAACTGCCGTCGATTGTCGCCTGCGCAGCGGGATCATATTTTAAAGTAATATTTACTTTTTTATTATTCTGCAATAAACCTTTAATATATTCACCTTCTTCATTTTTAATCAAAACAGTAGAAATATAAATAGAAATATCTTCACCACCCATATTTACAAGAGCAGATCCCGGTAAATTATAAATAATTACTGCTCTGGCGCCAGCAACCTGGGCATTTTTCACTTTGGTAACAAAATCACAACTTCCTCTTTCGATCAAACCGATTTTACCCGCAAGTGATTCTTTGGGTAGAGCTGTACAAGCATCAATAACAGGAGATAATACCACATCCGCAGTTACACCTGAAGGGGTTAATTGTGAGCCGAATGCCGCAGTTCTATTTTGCACTGTCCGGTTCACCGCTTCAGTAGGTAAATTGTAGAAAACCCTTTCAACTAAAGATGGATCCCACAGATACATCTGCATAATGGGCATGGTACCATCTGGCGGAGTTGCAAAGTTTGCATTATTTCGACCTGCACCATCTTGTGCTTCTGCTAAAACATAATCACCTTGGGCGCCACCTTTACCAAAATTATATGCTTGGAAATTACGGGCTTTTTCTGTAAAACCTAAACGGTAAAAAATATCGTGTACCTTATTATTAATATAAAATAAATTGGTTGTGGCTGCGGGAAAATTTACGATGTTCGCATTCAAAACGAAAGGAAAATCGAATTTGAGGTTAGGACCACCGTCTGGCGAAGCTCCTGGCGCATCAGCGTCTGCAATGTCGTCGTATGCATACACGTTATTTCCTCGCGTGACTGTATAATCTTTTGGTTCACTGCCAGAAACACGATGCCAACCATCTGGCGAAGCATCCGTAAACCAGGGATTAGAAACTATGGATCGAGAACCGTGACTCGGACTTTCAATTGGCAAGGCAAATACATTATAAGTTGCGCTTTGCGATGCTAAAGCCAAACTTTGAGTAGCGCTATTTTCTGCACTAAATTTTAAATCAAATCCCGCAGGATCATGCGCAGAATAATCATGCTTTGGAGCATCGTGACTAAAATTGCAGGAAAGGGTCAAGTTTTGTTTACTTAATATTTCGCCGGTTGTAGCGTCTGCAACAATATTCCAATAATTCGAGGTTCCTTTTTCCGGGAAAACAAATTCATAAGACAAAGTTAAGTCGCTGCTTTCAGTTTGATAATAACACAATCTGCTTTTCACATTTTGAACGCCGCTAACTTTTTTCTCGCCGAAACCAACAACCTGATATTGAGATGAATCCTTCAATGAAAGTTGATTTGCAACATTTTCAAAAACAGATTTATTGAATTTGGCAGTTGAAACAGGGTTATCATTAACAAAATTCTTAACAAAGCTTTCCTGGAGGTAGGCAATTTTATTATTTTTAATTAACGCAGTTCCGAACGAATTAAAAACAGGAAGTCCGTTATAGGATTGTTGAATTTTTATGACATCTCCGCCCATGGATTTGGAGAAATCTTCATTAATAATTTCAAAACTGTTTAAATTTCTTTTCAGAAAATCACCTTTTGCTGAAATATGCTCTTGAATGAGGGTCTTAAAGTCTTGGGATTTTGCGTTACCAAATGAAATCAAAAAGCATACGGTAGCTATTTTCAAAGGTAAATTTCTATTCTTCATATATAACATTTAATTGTCGCCGAATTTATAAAAAATAACTTCAAGTTTTGAATTTTTAATATAAAAAAACGCCTCATTTAAAATGAGGCGTTCTATGGTATAAAAACGGTTGGTTATTTACCTTCCATTTTCTTTTTCAATTCTGCTAATACATCTAAATCACCTAAGGTAGATTTTTCTTCGTTGTTTGAAGAACCTGTTGATTTGTTAGATGAAGAGTTTGAAGATTGCTCTCTTACATTTTTCTTTTCTTCGTCTCTGAAAATTCCTGTATGAGAAACTACTACTCTTTTGAATTCTTTGTTGAATTCGATTACTTTGAAATCTGCGCTGTCGCCTTTCTTGATTTTAGATCCGTCTTCCTTCTCTAATAATCTTGATGGACAGAATGCTTCAACTTCTGCGTCTTCAAATTGAACCTGAGCTCCTTTGTCGAATACTTCAGTTGCTGTTCCTGCGTGTACAGTTCCTTCAGCATATTTAGTTTCAAATTTATCCCAAGGATTTTCTTGTAATTGTTTGTGACCTAAAGATAATCTTCTTGCTGCTGTATCTAATTCTAGAACTACAACTTTTAATTGATCTCCAACTGCACAGAATTCTGATGGATGCTTGATTTTTTTAGTCCAAGATAGATCAGAGATGTAAATTAATCCGTCGATACCTTCTTCCAATTCTACGAATACACCGAAGTTTGTAAAGTTTCTTACAATTCCTGTGTGCTCAGAACCTACTGGATATTTAGCTTCGATGTTAGACCATGGATCTTGGCTTAATTGCTTCATACCCAAAGAAATTTTACGGTCTTCTCTATCTAAAGTTAAAACTTCTGCCTCAACTTCGTCTCCTACTTTTACGAAATCACCTGCACTTCTTAAGTGAGTTGACCAAGACATTTCTGAAACGTGAATTAGACCTTCAACACCTGGCGCAACTTCTACAAATGCACCGTAATCAGCAAGTACTACTACTTTACCTTTTAATCTGTCACCCACTTTCATATCAGCAGAAAGAGCATCCCAAGGATGAGCTTCTAATTGCTTCATACCTAACTGGATTCTCGTTTTCTCGTCATCGAAATCAAGGATTACAACTTTTACAACTTGTCCGTCCTCTAAGATTTCTGATGGGTGATTAACTCTACTCCAAGAAAGATCTGTAATGTGGATTAATCCATCAACACCACCTAAGTCAACAAATACACCGTAAGACGTAATATTCTTAACAGTACCTTCTAGTACCTGACCTTTTTCTAGTTGTGCGATGATTTCTTTTTTCTGACCTTCAATATCTGCTTCGATCAATGCTTTGTGAGAAACTACAACGTTTTTAAATTCTGGGTTGATTTTCACCACTTTGAATTCCATTGTTTTTCCTACGAACTGATCATAATCTTTAATTGGCTTCACGTCAATTTGTGAACCTGGTAAGAACGCTTCGATGCCTAAAACATCTACGATCATACCACCTTTTGTTCTTGATTTTACAAAACCGTTTACGATTTCTCCAGTTTCGTGAAGTTCGTTTACTCGATCCCAAGCTTTAAGCGTTCTAGCTTTTTTGTGAGATAATTGTAACTGACCTGATTTGTCTTCTCTTCTGTCAACCATTACCTCAACTTCATCACCTACTGCTAGACCTTGGTTGTAACGGAATTCGTTTAAAGAAATAACTCCTTCAGACTTGAAGTTAATGTCAACAATCGCTTCTTTATCGGTAAGTCTTACAACTCTACCAACAAGAACGTCATTGTCTTGAAGATTTTTAAGAGATCCATTATAGATTTCTTCTAAATCGCTTTTTTCTTGTCTAGACTCAGCGTCAAGACCTGATTCAAATGAATCCCAGTCAAACTGTTCTGGAGCTACGTTTTGGTTCATTAGAACCTCTTCTTTTGTTGTCGTTTCTGACATATTAAAAAAAATTTGTATCCTATACTATTCAATCAATGGCTTAATGTGGGATATTGAAAAATACAGAAGATGTTAGTTGTTAATGTTTTAACTTCGCCAAAGGCTTCCACAAAAAGTGGTGCAAAATTACGATATTTATTGATAAGTCAGCATATTATTAAGTAAAATTCTTCATCATTTTTACAATTAATGGAGCATATAGTACTGCTTTCCCTTAACTTTGCAAAATGGACTTACAGAAAATCTACCAAAACGTGCAGATTCAGGATATGAATCAAATGCAGAAATCTACGTATAAAGCCGCAGAAACAGGAAAAGATATTATTTTACTTTCACCTACAGGATCCGGAAAAACACTTGCATTTCTATTGCCAACAGTCAGAAAGTTAAATAAAAATAATTCTGAAATTCAAGCCATGATTTTGGTTCCTTCTCGCGAATTGGCTTTACAGATTGAACAGGTTTTCAAAAGCATGGGAACAGATTTTAAAGTTACTGTATGCTACGGCGGACACGATAAAAAGATTGAAGTTAATAATCTTGTAGAGTCACCAGCAGTTTTAATTGGTACACCAGGTAGAATTGCTTACCATTTAAAAAATGAAAATTTTGATCCGACAACCATTGAAACTTTGGTGCTGGACGAATTTGACAAAGCATTGGAATTCGGTTTTCATGATGACATGACTTTCATTATTGAATCAATGCCGAATCTCGGTCAACGCATGCTCACTTCAGCCACCGCAATGGCGGACATCCCAAAATTTACAGGAATTAATAATGCGGAAACAATAGATTTTCTAAAAGTACTGGAATCGAAACCTGATTTCCAATTGCGAAAAGTGATGACCACTTCTGAAGAAAAACTCGATACTTTATTCCATTTATTGTGTAAAATAGGAAATAAGCGAACGCTAATTTTCTGTAACCACAGAGATGCAGTAGACCGAATTTCGGATTTGTTAAAAGACAAAGGAATTTCGCGCGAAACTTTTCACGGTGGAATGGAACAGGATGAAAGAGAACGCGCACTACTAAAATTTAAAAATGATTCTTCCCGAATTTTAATCACGACCGATTTAGCTTCCCGCGGTTTAGATATTCCTGAAGTTGAATCGATTGTTCATTACCAATTGCCGCCGAAAGAAGACGCGTTCATTCACCGCAATGGAAGAACTGCGAGAATGAATGCAAAAGGTTTTGTATATCTAATTATGACCGAAGATGAAAATTTCCCTTTCATAAAAAACAATACACCGGAAGAAAAACTCACGCAGGATTATAAAATGCCGGCACGAACTCCCTTTCTAACGCTTTATATAAGTGCGGGAAAAAAAGACAAAGTAAATAAAGTTGATATTGTTGGATTTCTGATTAAAAAAGGAGGTTTAGAAAAAGATGACATCGGTTTGATTGAAGTAAAAGACACTACCTCTTACGTCGCAATCAACCGCCCGAAGATGGTTGCTCTTTTAAAAACATTGGAAAATCAAAGATTAAAGAACAAAAAATTGAAAATTGAAATTGCCTATTAAATATTGTTCTAGCCCAGTAATTTCAAAATTATATTTTATGTAAATTTGCCTTTGTCATCCTTTAGAAAATGAAACTAAATTTACCTGATAAGCTGTATTATTCCATAGGCGAAGTGTCAAAGGCATTTGATGTGAACGCTTCCCTTATTCGATATTGGGAGCAGGAATTCCCCATTATTAAACCTAAAAAGAATAAAAAAGGCAACCGATATTTTACTCCCGAGGATATAAAAAATCTTCAGATTATTTATCATTTGGTAAAACAAAAGGGATATACGCTCGATGGTGCTCGAATTGCACTAACCACGAATTCCAAAATATCTGAAACCGTGTCTATGATTGACCGCTTGGAATTTGTAAAATCTGAACTGCAAAAACTGAAAGAATCACTGGTGGAAAAACCCGAATGATTTGGGTGATTACACCCTAAAAAAATAGGTGATTGTAGTTCAATTGTTACGGATTTAACATAATATTTTTACATGAAATATATGTTATGAGATTCCAAATTCAACTATCGTCAGCTAAGAATTATTTTCTTGGATTTGCAACTTCAGGTTTATTTCTTATCTCCGGTCTGTACTATTTTAACAGCACGAAAGCACCGGAAAATGCACCTACTACTTTTACCGGGAACACATCTGAAGAAAAATCGAATCTTACAGAATTTAATCCGAACGACCTGACAGAAGTACAATGGAAAGAATTGGGATTTTCTGAACGCCAGGTTCAGACAATTTTAAAATATAAATCTATTCTGGGTGGAAAATTTGATTCTAAAGAGCAAATACAGAAATGTTATGTTATTTCAGAAGAAAAATTTAATGAATTAGAGCCCTGGATTCTTCTGCCAGATCACACTACTTCAACGTCAAGTACTCCGCGTTTCGTAAGTAATTATGGAAGCGGTCGCCAAAACTCCTATTATTCGAAATCTTCTTATCAAAATAAAAAAGAACTTACAATAAGCGGTAAATTTAATCCTGACACTTATTCTGTGACTGACTTTATGAATTTGGGATTCAGCGAAAAACAAGCACTTTCCATTTTAAAGTATAAAGGTTACTTAGGTGGAAGTTTTGTAAGCAAAGAAAAATTTAAAGATTGTTTTGTTATCAGCGAAGAAAACTATCGGCGACTCGCACCTTTTCTCTTGTTACCAGAAAAGACTCCGGAGGGATTCACCACCCAGAAAAATTATCAACCGCAAAATCTGAAGACGGAGAAAAAAGAACTCGCTTATGAACCTTTTGATCCAAATCTTACCGATTTTGAAGGCTGGAAAAACTTAGGATTTTCGGAAAAGCAGGCGCAAGTCATCCTAAACTACCGCGATCGAAATTTAAAAGGAAGTTTTAAAAGTTTAGACGATATCTCACGATGTTTTGTGATCTCCCCAGAGAAATTTGAATCTTTAAAACCATTCATTGTTTTAAATCCCGAAAACATTAAGGAAAAGAAAACTTCCTACATTAATTCTATTTCATCTGGATCTACAGACAATTCTATGAAAACAGGTGCGATTTTAAATCCCACCGATTTTAGCAAAACAGATTTAAACGAAATTACATTTAAACAATTAATAGAATTTGGTTTTGATGAAAGGAGTGCTGCCAGTTATATTGGCTTCCGTAATAAACTGGTCGGTTTTATCACAAAAACTCAAATTATGGAAACCTACAATATTGATAAAGATCTTGCACAGAAATTAGTCGATATCGCACCTTTATTTACAGACAAAGTTCCAAAATATTCTTTAATTGATGCTCCCGAAGAATGGTTGAAAAATCATCCATATTTTAAATATTATGCTGATAAGGTAATCTACTACAGAATTTCCTATTCTGATGAAAGTAAATTTTTCCGAACAATGAAAATTAAACCTGAAGCCGAAAAAAGAATGAAACTTTATCTAAAATAAAAGTACTTTTCGAAGCCTCAAATTCTTGCTGATGTTCACATTTCTACTCTTTAATAAATTTTAATGTTTGATTATCAACTTGTAAAAAAAACACTCCGGGCGATAGTTTTTCGACATTTATAGAATTACCAGTTTTAAAAGGTTCCGCTATTTTCAAAATCTGTTTGCCCGAAATATCAAAAATGACAGCATTTTTAATTTGATACAACGCCGGTCCTTTTATAGATAACATATTTTTTACAGGATTTGGATAAACATATATCTCAGAATTCGAACCAGAAATAATACCTTTTACACCCAGAACTCCCAATTGCTCGCAATAATCTACGGGAAAAGCGGTCCATTCTGACAGCGTAAAAGTAGAATTGGGATCATTCACAGTGGAAAGTCGGTATAAGGAGGTATCTTCTAGAGTTGGTCTATTGTCTAGATCCCGGCTTCCCATAGCATCAATGGTGGTTGAGTTATACCGAAGTTCCAAATAATTGCTCCCATTAAAAGTCATTTGTGGCGCAGCAGATACAAATTTTGCATCTTCATTCGTCACGCAGGAAAAATTTGAATTGGGATTCAGAATCACAAATATTTCATTATCTGCAACAATTCCTTCCAGTTCATAAGGCGCCGGAAAATAATAATTACTGCCGCTATAAAATTGTATACTTAATCGATACTTATTGAGATTTACTGGGTGTCCCGTTTTATTAGTAATTTCCAGCGCGTTGTTGCGTTCCGTTCCTTCGAGATATTTTGTGATGAAGAGATCTTTTGCATACGTATCATTTTCGAGGGTTGTAACATTAATTAATTCACTATCCATCGATTCTACATAATTTCTGTTATAAGATCTTACCGTAAATTGATACGCTGTTGAAGGGTTCAAATGGTCTGCAGCAAAATTATTTTCTTTGGTTTTCCCTATTAAAACTCCGTTTTGATAAATAGAATAACCCAATATGTTTTGATCACTAGAAGTTGACCAATTTAATGTTACAAAATAAGCGCTTGTTTTCTCCACTTTCAGTTCAGCAGGAGTTTCTGGTGCAGTTACAGAAGAAGTTTGAGTCCATATCAAATCAACCCATTCCGGATGATCGATAAATGGGTTCCTGTTTTTCTGGATCAAAAAAACACTGTTATTTCGCTCGATTTCCCGCGGGGAAACAGGATCCTCTTTACTCCATTTCAAAAGCATATTGATATACCAATCTTCAAAAGCTTTTTCTTCGGTTCCATCCAAAGGACTGGTATCATTTGCGGGGGAACTACCATTATAAAATTTGAACGAGCCTAATTTTCCTTCATACCGCACAGAAAAATAGAGCAAACTTCGGGCAATATCACCTTTGAATTCATCAACTGGTTCATATACTCTTCCTGTGTAACCAGAGCTTGGCGTTGCGTTGTTTGCGATTTTAGATCCGTTTGTGAACGTATAATATAATGTACTTCCCGCAATTCCATAAGGGAAATTACTGCGAAGCTGATTAATTTTTGCATCCGTAGGAATCACAAAATATAAATCGGAATACATGGGATAATTACTGTAGAAAGTACTTTGCGGCATCATATGTTCGCGATTGTAACCTTGTCCTTCCCCAGAAGCAGAACTTATCAGTTGATCAACCGTGTAATGATAGGCGGTGGTTCCCGTCGGATTATTGCTGTAAAGATCCAGTAAGTAAATCCTATTAGAAGCATCGTAATCGTAGTGATGATCGATGTCAGTTTGAGCGTAGAAACTTGGTAAATCTCCGTAATGCCAGGTGATATTTTTTTTAGAAATAATATCATGAAGTTTCGATTTAAGAGTATATCCAGATAGAAGTTCAGTTCCTGCATAATAACCATCGGGAGCCTGAGAAAATAAAATGGTTGGAATAAATACAAGAGCAAATAAAAATCTATTCATATCTTAATTTTAAACAAAATTAAAGATAATGTTTATTAAATCTTACCAAAATAGTAGATAACTTTCAGTAAGATAATTACCATTTTAAACTATTGAAGAAAGCAATTACATTGATTTACCAAAATATTTTATCGATTTGTTCATTTTCTTTATCTTTGGAACAAATATAATTTATGAACAGCGAGACTACTCAAAACCTTAATATGATTGCAGAAACCGCAAGGGATTTTGCAGAAAAAAATATCCGTCCTAATATTATGGAATGGGATGAAAGCCAAACCTTTCCTGTCGACTTATTTCACCAGTTGGGTGACATGGGTTTTATGGGAATTGTAGTGCCTGAAGAGTATGGTGGTTCCGGTTTAGGCTATCATGAATACGTAACTATATTAGATGAAATTTCGCAGGTTGATCCTTCAATCGGTCTTTCTGTCGCAGCACATAATTCACTTTGTACAAATCATATTTATGAATTTGGTAATGAAGAGCAAAGACACAAGTGGTTACCACAATTAGCATCAGGTAAAGTAATTGGTGCTTGGGGTTTAACTGAGCACAACACGGGTTCTGATTCTGGCGGTATGAGTACGACTGCGGTTAAAGATGGCGAAGATTGGATCATCAATGGTGCAAAAAACTTTATTACTCACGCTATTTCTGGCGATATTGCCGTGGTGATGACAAGAACGGGAGAAATTGGTGCAAGAAATAATTCCACTGCTTTTGTTTTAGAAAAAGGAATGGCAGGATTTACTTCCGGGAAAAAAGAAAATAAATTAGGAATGCGTGCCTCAGAAACTGCAGAACTAATCTTCGACAATGTTCGGGTTTCAGATGCAAATCGTTTAGGAGAAGTAGGTTCAGGTTTCAAGCAAGCCATGAAAATCTTAGATGGTGGCAGAATTTCTATTGCTGCTTTAAGTTTAGGAATTGCGAAAGGCGCCTATAAAGCTGCTTTGAAATATTCATTAGAGAGACATCAATTTGGCAAAGCCATTAATCAGTTCCAGGCCATTAATTTTATGCTTGCCGATATGGCTACAGAAATTGATGCAGCAGAACTTTTAATTCAAAGAGCTTCAAATCTTAAAAACGCAAAACAGCCGATGACCAAAGAAGGTGCAATGGCAAAATTATATGCATCGGAAGCTTGCGTAAGAATTGCGAACAATGCGGTGCAAATATTCGGAGGATATGGCTACACCAAAGATTTCCCCGCTGAGAAATATTACAGAGACTCAAAATTATGTACAATTGGAGAGGGAACTTCTGAAATTCAAAGACTTGTTATCGGTAGAGAAATTTCTAAATAATTTCTTTATTTAACATACACAAAGCATCGATTTATCGGTGCTTTTTTGTTGTCTTTTTAATTTTTCAAAACTGACCATCTAGAATGGAATACTGATTGACTTATTAAGCTTTCAAATATAAAGTTCAGTTTTTATGTTTATTAATGTGAATGTTTATATTTGTTTAAATTTAAAACTGAATGGAAAAAATAGATTCATTGAATCAAGTAGCCGAATTTCATCGTACTTTCAACGCTCCTGTTTTAGAAACACCCACAATCCCGAGTGCAGAGCGATGTACATTAAGAATCTCTCTTTTGCAGGAAGAATTAAACGAGTTAAAAGACGCCATTGCTGATCATGATATGGTAGAAATTGCAGATGCGCTGTGTGACTTACAATATGTTCTAAGCGGTGCAGTTCTGGAATTTGGTTTAGGTGAAAAATTTGTTTCTCTTTTTAACGAAGTTCACCGTTCAAACATGTCAAAAGCTTGTAATTCACAATCGGAAGCTGACGAAACGATTTCATTTTACAATGAAAAAGGAGAAGATGCTTACTCTCAGGAATCTGGAGAAAAAATTAATGTTCACCGGGCTTCTGATCATAAAGTGCTGAAAAATAAATATTATTCACCAGCAGATTTAACGTCTATCTTAGAAAATTAATAAATACCTGCTTCAAATTATACAGTTACCCGATCAATGAAAAATTTAACGAAATTTATATTAACCACCGCTACTTTATTTTTAACCCTTCAATCTTGCGAATCGCAGAAAGTGGTCATCAATCGTGAAGTAGAAACAACAAACGACGGAAAAATGCTTTTAGGACATCAATCAAAAGATCAATTATTAAAAGAACCTTACAGCCAATGGTATGTGTCAGAGCACGATGAATACACACTTGACGAAAAATCAGTTGCAGAATTGAAAAAAGAAAAGCTAAATTCTTATAATCTCATTCTTGTCATGGGAACTTGGTGTAGCGACAGCCACCGCGAAGTTCCACGCTTTTTTAAGATTTTGGAAGCGACCAATTTTCCTGATGCAAAACTAACTATGATCGCGGTCAATAGAAAATACGAAGCGCCAGGTGGCGAAGAAGGACCTTATAATATTCGGAGAGTTCCTACCATTATCGTTCAGAAATACGGAAAAGAAATTGGTCGGATTATTGAAAGTCCTACTTCAGGTTATCTCGAAAGAGATTTACTCGAAATTATTAAAAAAGACAATTCTTCTCTAAAAGATATTCTAAAATAAATTGAAAAAAAACCAGCCCCTATTCTACTTCATCGGAGGCGCCGCATTGATGCTGCTTCTCTTTCTAATGTGGAATGCATTGACTAAAAAAGTCGAGGACAAAGTACAAAGCGATTATTATATTATTACGAATCAAATTCGGAAAATGAATAAAATGGTCGTCATGGAACAAGATTTTTCCAGCATGCAGAAGACAAAAATTACGTCGCAGATTCTTGGAAGTTCGTTATTTCCTTCGGCAGAAAAAGAACTCATTACTTTTACGAAGACAAATGCCCAGGTTTCTTACGATTTAAGTAAAATGAAAGTGAAGGTAGATTCTATTAATAAAAAATTAATTATTCAGGAACTTCCAAATGCAGATATTCGAATTATTCCCAGCGTAGAAATTCAGTCGATGGACGATTCATTCTTCGACCGATTTACGGACAAGGACTTTCAGAAAGTGACAAAAACCGCAAAGGAAAATGCCTACAAAACTGTAAATCAAAATCGGTTGAGAAATGAAGGGCGAAAGCAACTTTTAGAAAATTTAGAACAAATCTTTGTTTTGGCAAAGGCTTTGAATTACACCATCGAAGACCAAACCGGTCAACTCGACCTCACCAAAATTTAAAAAAACAAATCATGCATAACGAAAAGAATAAAAAAACAGAAGAAGCAGAAGTCATCAAACAAAATCAGGACTTCCCAAATGTTCCTGCAGCTTCCGAAAAAGTAAAATCAGAGAAAACGATGAAGAAGGAAGTTAAAGAAAGTTCCAAACTCAACCCCGAAGGTAAGACAGATAACACCGATCATAACAGCGAAAATTAATTTTCGCTTTTTTTGTGAACTGTTAAAAAAAATTAAAGTTTGCAAAAAGGTCACGAAAGTCACAACATTTGCATCTCCTATGCAAACCATTCTAATTTTCGAATTAAACACCCAAAATCATGACTTATACTATTGCCGGAATTTTTGAAACGGAACACGATGCGATTTCGGCCTCAAATCAGTTAGAATCCTGCGGTTTCATTCAGGAATTTCTCGGATATACACAAAATGCAAACGTGCGCCCTGAAGTACTTTCAGAAGATCATTTTGTTGAAAAAACCAAAGTAGACGTTTATACGCCGAACATCAACCGAGCGCATCAAGCAAAAAATATTCTATTGAAAGCAGGCGCAATTCGGTTAAAAGCAGAAGGACTAAAACTTCGAACAATTATTTCGACAACGACAATGCTTCTTCTCCCCTATTCTGCGCACCCAAAAACAAATAAGAAATCCCGGTTTACTAATATAAGGACGACAGGCTAAGATATTTTGAGCTGGAAAATAACTATTTTTTGTCATTAAATTGAGCTCTTTGCTGTATCGTCTAAACACCTCGCGGACACCAAGAGGTTGCGGTAATTTTGTAAAGTAATATAATTTGTTGCGCTTGATTCGTGGCATCATCCGTTTTATTACAGTGTAGATTTATAAATCTTCCTATCTATATTATAAAGATAAACCATTCTCTCACGAAAATTATTGGTGTTAAAGATTTCTAAATTTTGTGAAATACGCCCTCGTTGTCATGATTTTTGATGGAAGTTAACCAGCCAAATCACAATTTATTAAACATTTAAAATTAAAATTATGTCGTACACCGTTGTGGGAATGTTCCCAACCAATGAAGATGCAGATAAAGCTGCAAATCAATTAGACCATTCAGGTTTCTCGAAAGATGATTACAAAGTTTCCCGCTATTCTACCACTGGAGATTACGATAAAACTTCTGCCAACTATCAATTCGATGAAGATGAGAAAACTTCTGGGTTTTGGAACTGGCTCTTCGGCGATGATGAAGATGAAAAAAATAAATACAGCTATGCTGGAACAAAATCTAATCTGGTAACCGTATATGCCGACGATATGAGCCAGGCAGAAAAAGCACGGGATATTATGAATGCCGAAGGTGCGATCAACGTAAATGATTTTACGAAAGACCGTTATGAAGGTACGCATAAGACCACGAAGTCCACAGATTTAAGTGAGGAGAAACGCGCGCGAATTATCAGTAAAGCCAAAAATAATCTTTATTTTACCAATGAAGAGCGGTTTTACAATGTAAAAGATAATGGAATGGAAAACGACATGGATTCTCAGGGATCAGAAAATTAGGACTTTATAAATATTCATTATTAATGGCTTCAAATTTTTTTGAGGCCATTATTTTTAGAAGTCCGAAAATTTTGCACGGTCCAAAAAGCAAACCCGCTTTCACTACTCGCTTCCCGATAAATCGGGAGAGCTCAAACATGCCGTTCAATCGGGACTAAAATATAATTTCCCGCTTCTTAAACAAGGTGGAAATCACCCTCGATATTACTCACAGAAAATTTGTATTTTTGCAACTTAAATTTTGTATTCATAATGATAAAAATTACTCTTCCCGATGGAAGCATCAAAGAATTTGAAAGCGCGGTAACTCCGCTCGATGTAGCAAAATCAATTAGCGAAGGTTTGGCCAGAAATACGATTTCCGCAATGGTAAATGGTACGCAGGTTGAAATCACCACGCCAATATCTACCGATTCTACAATTCAACTTCTTACGTGGAATGATGATTTAGGTAAAAAAGCATTTTGGCATTCCTCCGCTCACCTTTTGGCGCAAGCAATTATGGAATTTTATCCGGAGGCAAAACTGACTATTGGACCCGCAATTGCGCAAGGTTTCTATTACGATGTAGATTTCGGCGACGAAACTTTATCGGAAAAAGACTTCGAGAAAATCGAGAAAAAAATGCTCGAAAACGCGAAGAAGAATTCAACTTTCAGTTTGTATGCCGTTTCAAAAGCAGACGCTTTGAAAGAATATGCCGACAATCCGTATAAAACAGAATTAATCACCAATCTAAACGATGGCGAAATAACTTTCTGTACACACGATAATTTTACAGATTTGTGTCGCGGTGGTCACATTCCCGCCACTGGAATAGTAAAAGCAGTAAAAGTATTAAACGCTGCGGGCGCTTACTGGCGCGGTGACGAAAAAAACAAACAATTAACAAGGGTTTACGGAATTACTTTTCCTAAACAAAAAGATTTAACCGAATATTTAGAGCGTTTAGAAGAAGCCAAAAGACGCGACCACAGAAAATTAGGCAAAGAACTCGGCATTTTTGCTTTCTCTGACAAAGTAGGCGCAGGTCTACCTTTGTGGCTTCCAAAAGGAACTGCTTTACGGAAAAAATTAGAAGAATTTCTCTCTGCGGCGCAGAAGAAATCAGGTTACGAATTTGTGATGACTCCACATATTGGAGCGAAAGAATTATATGTAACTTCAGGACACTGGGATAAATATGGAGCTGATAGTTTTCAACCCATCAAGACTCCAAACGAAGGTGAAGAGTTTATGTTAAAACCCATGAACTGCCCGCATCACTGCGAAATTTACAAAGTTGGACAATGGTCTTACAAAGATTTACCAAAACGCTTTGCAGAATTTGGAACAGTTTACAGATATGAACAGTCTGGAGAACTTCATGGCTTGACCAGAGTTCGCGGTTTTACACAAGATGACGCACACATTTTCTGTACACCAGATCAATTGATGGCGGAATTTGAAAATGTAATAGATTTAACGCTTTACGTTTTTAAATCCTTAGGATTTGAAGATTTTGTAACTCAGGTTTCCTTGAGAGATCCAGAGAACAAAGAAAAATATATCGGCTCTGATGAGAACTGGAAAAAAGCCGAAGATGCTATTATTCAGGCCGCTCAAAAGAAAGGCTTAAACTATGTAATCGAAACAGGCGAAGCAGCTTTCTACGGCCCGAAACTAGACTTTATGGTGAAAGATGCCTTGGGTCGAAAATGGCAGTTAGGAACTATTCAGGTGGATTATAATTTACCGGAAAGATTTGATTTATGGTACAACGGCAGCGATAATGAGAAACATCGTCCTGTCATGATTCACAGAGCACCTTTTGGTTCCATGGAACGATTTATTGCCATACTTCTGGAGAATACTGCAGGAGATTTCCCGCTTTGGTTGGCTCCTGATCAGTTTACCATTTTACCGATCAGCGAAAAATATGTGGATTATGCAAAAAAAGTTTCACAATTGCTGGAAAATCACGATATTTGTGGATTGATTGACGAACGCAACGAGAAAACGGGTAAAAAAATCCGGGACGCAGAAATAAACAAACTGCCTTTCATGCTTATCGTTGGTGAAAGTGAAGAACTTAACGGCACTGTTTCTGTCAGACGAAGAGGTGAAGGCGATTTAGGAGCCATGAGCGTTGAGGACTTTATCAACTACTTCAAAAAAGAAGCAAAAATTTAGAAAATTTAGAATTTAACCAATTAAAAAAAGACACCATAGCACAAAAATTTCATTACAGAGGTAGAGGTCCACAGAGACGTGTTCAAGAAGATTTGCACCAGATTAATCAAAAGATTCGGGCAAGAGAAGTACGTTTAGTAGGTGATAATGTGGAACCCGGAGTTTATCCGCTAGAAAAAGCTCTAGAAATAGCAAAAGATCAGGATTTGGATTTGGTGGTTATTTCAGATAAAGCAGAACCTTTTATTTCCAGAATTCTGGATTATAAAAAGTTTCTTTATGAGCAAAAGAAAAAACAAAAAGAGCTAAAAGCGAAACAAGTTAAGGTTGTCGTAAAAGAAATCAGATTCGGTCCTCAGACCGATGAGCACGATTACGATTTCAAAAAGAAACACGCTGAAAAATTTTTAGAAGAAGGTTCAAAATTGAAAACATATGTTTTCTTTAAGGGGCGTTCAATTATATTTAAAGATCAGGGAGAAATTCTTCTTTTAAAATTAGCGCAGGAATTAGAGCACGTTGGAAAAGTTGATCAATTGCCTAAATTAGAAGGTAAGAGAATGATTATGATGATGAGCCCGAAAAAACCGGCTAAGTAATTTACAGATTTCGTGATGTGGTGATTTAATCATTACATCGCTTTGTATGATAAAATATAAAAGAGACTCTTGTGGAGTCTCTTTTTTTATTCTTGGTGGGAAAATAAATAAATCATCAAGCCAAAAAAGACTTTTTAAAATCTGGTTTCACCCTGTGTTTTGTGGCTTGTTCAAATGCATAGGCTAATGTAATAATTTCACCTTCACGATAGGCACCGCTGAAAAAAGACAAACCAATTGGTAAATCGTAAACTTTACCACAAGGCACAGAAATATGCGGATAACCACTCATTGCAGCGGGCGCAGTAAGAGAAACCTCGCCCCATTTATCCCCATAAATAACGTCGATACTACAAGCTGGTCCCATTGTTAAGCCCGTAATCGCATCGAGATTATTTTTTTTCATGATGCTGTCAATAATTTTCTTCGATCCGTTATGACTATTTTTTAAAGCTTTAAGATAAGCAGCGTCCTTTAAACCTTTTTTGGCTTCACTTTGTTCTAAGAGTTCTTGCTTAAAAGTTGGCATTACAACGTCTTCGTTCTCTTTGTTGTATTTTATCACTGCTGCCAAACTTTTCATCTTAGTGTTCGCGTTCGAGAGATAAGAATTTACACCATCTTTAAATTCATATTTTAATACTTCGAATTCATCACTTCCCAATGCATTAATGCTGTCTAAATAATCAAGTTCTACGATTGTGGCACCGCGTTTTTTTAGAACATCCAACGCTTTTTCTTGTAATTCATTTAGGAATTGATTGGTATATTTTTTCTTTTCCACACCAATTCTCTTTCCTTTTAAACCTTCCTTATCTAAAAATTTGGTATAACTCGTGTTTTGCCCATTACTTCCTAATGTCACAGGATCTGCACTGTCACCGCCTGCTAGAACTTCCAAAAGCAGCGCCGCATCAGTAACAGTTCTCGTCAACGGCCCTGCGGTATCCTGCGTACTTGAAATTGGGATTATTCCTGAACGGCTCACCAAACCAACCGTCGGTTTTATACCGACTGCGCCATTAATAGACGCCGGACAAGTTATCGAACCATCGGTTTCTGTACCTACTGCAATCGCACATAAATTTGCCGAAACCGCTGAGCCAGAACCAGCACTTGAACCACACGGCGAATGATCTAAGATATAAGGATTTTTTGTTTGCAAACCACGACTGCTCCACCCTGAAGAGGAATTTGTTGAACGAAAATTTGCCCATTCACTTAAATTGGTTTTTCCCAAAATTACTGCACCCGCATTTCTGAGTTGCGTCACAATAAAGGCATCTTTTTTCGCTATGTTGCCGACCAAAGCGAGTGATCCCGCTGTGGTCATCATTTGATCTGCTGTATCAATATTATCTTTTATGACCACAGGAATTCCGTGTAAAGGACCTCTGATTTTAGCATCTTTTCTTTCTTTATCCATGGCTTTTGCAATGCTTAAAGCGTCTGGATTCACTTCTATTATTGAATTGAGTTTCGGTCCATTTTTGTCAATGGGTTCAATTCGGTCCAAGTAAAGTTGGGTAATTTGCGCCGAAGTGTAAGTTCCCTTCTCCATTTTGTCTTGAAGTTCTGAAACAGTCATTTCATCTAATTCAAAATTATTATCGAAATCTTCCGAGATATATTCTAATTTAGAATCTGTATTTTTTTCGGTAAACGAATTGGTAGCAAATAATGTTGGGATGCCAATCGCGGCCAAGGCTGTGTTCTTTAAAAAATCGCTTCTTTTCATGAGTATTTAAGATTTCAAAAGGATAATATTTAGAATTTTTGATGTTTAAAAATACAAAAAAACCTGGCAGAATATTATTCTTTTTTCAACAAGTAATTCTAAGCATCGTAAATTTATACCTTAGTTGTCTCGATCTTTTAAAAAATTGATCAGATTCTCCAAGGAGGGAGATTTTACGCAGCCGAGTAAACATTATGAATACATCATATTAAAAGTTGCTTTTTAAATTTTTATAGTCCAACAAAAGAGTCGTGCGACAGCGGAAGTTATGATTTCGAAATCGCGCTACTTTGACTTATATATAGGAAGGATACTTTTCGAAGTCTTGTTTTATCAACGTAAAAATCAATCCAGAATCAAAGGACCAGAGTATCCGTACTAAAACTGCCTTTTTCATGCAGATACCAATACCTCAAACTGAATAGTAATCCGATAAACGTCATACCTACACCGACAAGTGCGGGATAATTGAAGGCATATCCTTTTTCCAACGGGATTCCGCCCAAAAAAGCACCGAGCGCATTTGCCCCGTTGAAGCCGGCCTGCATAAAAGCGGCTGCCATCATTTCACTATTCGGCGCGGCTTTCATCATCATAATATTAATCGGTGCCGCCACCGCCATCGAAAGCGCGCCACATATAAAAGTAAGGATTAAAGAAACAGGTTGGTTCTCAGACAGGAAGAACACACCGACCAGCGAAATCATCATTAAAAACAATAAAAGAGAACAGGTTTTTTCAGGTCCTAAACGATCGGATAAAAATCCGCCAGCGAGGTTTCCTACGACCATACCCGCACCCGCAAGGACCATTACATAAGCCATGTAACCGCTGTCTATTTTTGAAACTTCGGTCATCAATGGCGTGATATAACTGAACCACGTAAATAATCCGCCAAAGCCAATTGCGGTAATCAGGAGTACCAACCAGGACTGTCTGTGTTTCAAAAATTTTAATTCTTCCAGAAAATGAGTTTCCCCTTTTCTTTCAATGTCCGGCATCCAAAATTTTAGTGAAATTAAGGTTACAACTCCAATAATTCCGACTATTACAAAATACCAGCGCCAGCTAAATGTGTGGCCAATATACGTAACAAAAGGAACCATCGCGAGATTGGCAACGGTGAGTCCAGTAAACATCAGTGAAATATTAAAGGCTTCATTCCCTTTTTTTGCCATTCTTGCTGCGACCACTGTCCCCACTCCGAAGAAAGCACCATGTGGCAAACCGGAAAGAAATCTAATAAACAACATGGTGGAATAATCCGGCGCGAGTGCTGAAAGTCCGTTGAATAAAGTAAATATTATCATCAAAGCGATCAGCACTTTTTTGGGCGGAAATTTTACGGCATATCCTATAATTAAAGGTGCGCCAATAACTACTCCCAAAGCATATGCTGAAATTAAATGGCCCGCCTGTGGAATGGTAATCGCTAAAGTTTTTGCAATATCAGGCAGTAAACCCATGACCGCAAATTCCGTGGTTCCAATGCCTAAACCTCCGAGAGCCAGCGGTAATATTCTTTTATCTACTTTCATCCTTCTACGTTTAAAAGTGCAAAAATGAGAAAAATATTTCACGATCAAATCTATTTCCCTTATTTAATAAAGATTTCTAAGATTGACCACTTTATTATTTTCTTAAGATTTTATAAAATATACAAAAGTCTCTAATTGCGAATATCACAAAAAATCCTTATATTAAACACAAAATAGATAGGATGAGTAAACTAAATTTATCGCGGAAATCCTCAGAAAATTTCCCGTGGCTGATCATGTTGCTGATGTCGTCGGTAACTTTTGTAGGAATACTTTCGGAGTTAATGCCTTCGGGCGTTCTTCCTCAAATGATGGATGATTTAAAAATAACGGAGGGGCAAACCGGCAATCTCGTCGGCTATTATGCCATCGCCTCTGCTATTTTTGCGATTCCACTTATTTCTATGACGATGCAGTTCAACCGTAAAATGCTTTTGCTGATTTTACTCGGCGGTTTTTCGGTGTCGAATATTATTGCTGGACTGCTGCATGATTATTCCCTGATTATTATTTTAAGAGTAATCGGTGGAATCTGTGCGGGTGTGATGTGGCCTATGATTGCCGCGTATGGAATGCGGCTCGTAAAAGAGAACCATCACGGAAAAGCCATCGCTGTAATTATGGCTGGAAATACTTTAGGGGTCAGCGTCGGAATGCCAGTCATGACTTTCATCGGAAATGAATACGGCTGGCGAACAGAATTCATTGGATTAGGAGCTGTCATTTTAGGAATCGCTCTGATTAGTTTCTTCGCTTTGCCCTCAACTCCTGGCGAAAAACTGACGAAAGGTTCCTCACCTTTTTCGCTTCTCAAAATACCTGAAGTTTTAATCGTACTTTTGCTAACGTTGCTGGCAGTGGTCGCTCATTACGGCGTGTATGTATATATTACAGGCCTTGTAGATGAAATTCAACTTGCGGGCGGAATAGAAAGTGCTTTGCTTCTTTTCGGCATCGGTTCTTTAATTTCTGTCCTGCTCTCCATCAAATACACTGACCAACATTTAAGACTGCTGACTGTCGCTATGTTTGGTTTGCTGATAATTTCTATGGGCTTGTTTCTGATGTTCGGAAATATTACTGGAATCGGTCATATCGCTTTCTTTTTATGGGGACTTTCCTTTGGGCCGTTGGTCACTTTATTACAGGCTGCCGTAAGCAGACAGGTAGAAAGCGCAAAAGATGTTGCGACTTCCGTGCAGTCTTCGGTATTTAATTTATCGATTATGATTGCCACTTCACTGGGAGGAATCTTACTTGGCCAGTTTTCACCGATGAGTTTAATTTATTTAGCCATCGGATTATCAGTGCCGGGCTTGGTCATTTCTTATTTATCTAAGAGAAGTTTAGGTTCTGCCTTGTAATTTTATTCGACTCAAAACAAAAAAGACTGCTATCTATTTGATAACAGTCTTTTTTATTTAAGTTTTTGTTGATGTAAGAATCGCTAGTTTTAGATTTTTTTTGAAGCAATAATTCTATTTTCTAAAGATTCTATCGCAGATATAGCGCTTTCCGGAACTGCAACAAGTCTACTTATTAAAGATCTAAAGCAATGTCGAATTCCTGTTCTTTTTTGCGGAAAAGGAAGTTTCCGTTTCTAACGGAAGCCAGCACGTCTACTCTTTTTCGAATGGCTTCATATACCGAAGTTTCATTAAGAACAATAAAGTTCGCAGGTTTACCAACCTCTAAACCATAATGATCCTGAATGTTTAAACACGTTGCACCGTTATAAGTAATCAAATCAAAATTGGTTGCTATCTCAACTGGTGACATAATCTGCGCCAGGTGAATTCCATTGTCCAGAATGTTCATCATATTTCCATTTCCCATCGGGTACCAAGGATCGTTGATGGAATCCTGGGCGAAAGCTACATTAATTCCTTCTTCAATAAATTCCTTCACTCGCGTCAGACCTCGACGTTTCGGATAGGTATCCTGACGTCCTTGTAGATAGGCATTCTCGGTTGGGCAGGAAATAAAATTCATCTTACTTTTCTTGAAAAGATCCATCATTCGGAAAGCGTAGGAATTATCGGCTGAACCAAAGGAGCAGGTATGACTCGCGGTTGTTATGGTTCCATAATCTTCCATGAGCACCAGCGCATTGAGCAGCTCTACGAAACGTGAATTTGGATCATCGGTTTCATCACAGTGCACGTCGATCTGTTTGTCATATTTTAAAGCCAAGTCTACAATGTCATGAATTGATTTTTCGCCAAATTCCCGGGCAGGCTCATAATGCGGAATTCCACCCACGACATCAGCGCCCATTTTTAGGGCTTCTTCCACTAGATCCCGTCCGCCTTTGTAGGTGTACATTCCCTGCTGCGGAAAAGCAACGATTTGAATATCGACGGTATCTTTCAGGTCCTGTTTCATTTCTAGCATCGCTTTAAGCGCTGTGAAATTTGGATCTGTAACATCAATATGCGTTCGGATATGCTGAACTCCCTGCGAAACTTCGTCCTTAATTCCTTTCATCGCAAGTTTTTTCACACTTTCTACAGTCAGCGTTTCTTTAAATTTTGGCCAAAGTTCAATCGCTTCGAAGAGCGTTCCGGAACCCGCGCCTTCCTGGCCCAATTTAGATAAAGTATATACATAATCCAAATGCAGATGAGGATCTACATAAGGCGGCAAAACAAGTTTACCGTTCAAATCGATTTCCTCTTCACAAGATGGAAGGTGAGTTCCGATGTGCGTAATTTTGCCATTTTCTACGATAATCTCTGTAGCATCGGGATTGCGATAAATTTTCGCATTAAAAAATTTCTTTTTCATATTAGATCATTTTAATGTTTCAGATGAATCTCTTTTTTGATCTGTCTATTAATTTACCTGTAATTTTTAAAAAAAATAACCAAGTCAAAAGTTTGATAGTCAGATCATAAACATCAGTAATATAAGGAAAATAAACAGCAATTCCAAATATGAATTTGTTAAAATAGAATGCTACAACGAGAATTAAAGTAGAATAATTTGAGTTAAAGATAAACCTTGACCGCTTACGTTCCCTCTGTGTGAGGGATAGAAACGGTTACCCCGGAGCAAGCGTTGGGAAAAGCTTTGGCGCGAGGAGTATGAGTGGATAGCCCGACCTGAAGGAGTGAATGGTTGCGCGAGCGAAGCGAGCGCAATAATGATCGACTGAAGGACACGCCCAAAACTTTTGGAATAATAGAAGAAATTATCTTTTTATAATTCACTGAAATTTCGTACTTTTGCAGTCTGAAAATCGTGGAACAGTCTGTTGAAGATTCGCCCACGCGATTCGGAAAGATATTGATAACAAATATAAAAGCAGCAAGTAATGCCAAAATTAAAAACTAAATCAGGTGCTAAAAAGCGTTTTAAGCTTACCGGAACCGGAAAGATTAAAAGAAAAGGTGCTTTCAAAAGCCACATCTTGACTAAAAAAGAAACAAAGCAAAAGAGAAATCTTACGCAAACTTCTTACGTTGCAGAAGTGGACAAAAAGAGCGTTTTACGTCAATTAGCTTTAAGATAGTTTTTATAAATCAATCGGTTTATAAGAATTAACAAATTCAGAAAATTTAACCCTGAAACGGTGCAGAAAAGTGTAATGAAATAATTTACCGCCCTTTTCAAAAAAACAAATTTAATTATGCCAAGATCAGTAAATGCCGTAGCTTCCAGAGCTCGCAGAAAAAAAGTAATTAAGCTGGCGAAAGGTTTTTTCGGTAGAAGAAAAAACGTTTGGACCGTAGCTAAAAACGCCGTGCAAAAAGCAATGCAATATGCTTACCGCGGTAGAAAAGAAAAGAAAAGAAGTTTCCGAAGCCTTTGGATCATGCGTATTAACGCGGGTGCGAGAGAACACGGAATGTCTTACTCCCAGTTTATGGGCGCTCTAAAAACGAACAACATTGAGTTGAACAGAAAAGTTTTAGCTGATTTAGCGATGAATCATCCTGAAGCGTTCAAAGCAATTGTAGATTCATTAAAATAAATGTAAAATTTTTTGTTATCAATTATAGATCTCGTACGGAATGGTGCGAGATTTCTTTTTTACAGCTGTAAATTGATCCACACTATTTTTTTGATTTGGTATTTCGGGATTGTAAAACTTCTTCAATATCATTTAAAGTAAAGGATTTTGCTTTTAGTAAAATTAAGAAGTGATACAACAAATCCGCGGCTTCATTTTTAAATAAGTCGGCGTTATCATCTTTGGCTTCAATGACCAATTCTACGGCTTCCTCTCCTACTTTCTGCGCCATTTTATTGATGCCTCTTTGATACAAATCATAGGTGTACGATTTCTCCACTTTTTGATCAATTCGCTCTGCAATGGTTTCTTCTAATTCATATAAAAAACCTTTTGAATTTTTCTCCTCAAAACAGCTGAAACTTCCAGTGTGACAAACATTTCCGGCCGGTTTTGCTTGAATTAATAAAGCATCTGAATCACAATCTTGTTTAATACTTTTTACATAAAGATAATTTTCAGAGGTTTCTCCTTTAAGCCAAATTCTGTTTTTGGTGCGGCTGAAAAAGTGAACTCGTCCGTCTTTTTGAGTTAATTCTAAAGCTTCTTCATTCATATAACCCAACATTAAAACCTGTTGTGTTCGATTGTCCTGGATAATTACAGGAATTAAACCGTTTCCTTTTTCAAAATCTAATTTCATAGGTAAATTTTTTATTATTTTCAAATGTCATATGCAATCTCATTACACTTTACTGGTATTTATTTGTAAAGTTATTGAAAGCGATTTCATCGTATGGATATTTTGTTTTGTTTTAAATTTTCTTTTAAGTCCGATATTTTTATTTCATTAAAGTGAAAGATACTCGCAGCCAAAGCTCCTGTAACATTGGTTTTAGTAAAGACTTCGGTGAAATCTTCCATCTTTCCGGCACCACCAGAAGCGATGATTGGAAGTTGACAAACTTCTGAAACGTTCTGCAGCATTCGGATATCGAAACCATTTTTCGTTCCGTCAAAATCCATGGAAGTCAGCAAAATTTCTCCGGCTCCTAAATCGGTGACGGTTTTCACCCAATCTAAAGTTTTCAATTCGGTTTTAATTTTTCCACCGTTGATGAAAACGTAGTCTTCACCGTCACTTTGCTTTGTATCAATCGCAACCACAACACATTGATTTCCGAATTGTTGGGCGATTTCCCGAACTAATTCCGGACGTCGAACTGCAGCAGAATTAATAGAAACTTTATCAGCGCCCGCTTTTAACAAAGCTGCAACATCTTGAACGGAAGAGATTCCTCCACCAATTGTAAAAGGAATATTGATTTCTAAACTGAGTTTTTCAACCAATTCAATTAGAGTTTTTCTTCCTTCTAAAGTTGCCGTAATATCCAGGAAAACCAATTCATCAGCTCCATCTTTTACATACTTTTTCGCCAATTCTACAGGATCTCCGGCAATTCGTAAATCTTCAAACTGAATTCCTTTTACCGTTTTTCCATCTTTGATATCCAAACACGGAATGATTCTTTTTTTCAACATTTTATAAAAATTTTTGAAGTTCTTTCAAAGTAATTTTCCCTTCGTATAAAGCTTTTCCGATGATGGCCCCGGAACAACCTTGTTCTTTTAAATCATCTAAATCTTTCAGGGTAGAAATTCCGCCACTTGCGATTAAAGAAACTTGGCTTTGATTTAAAATCTCTTGATATAGTTCGATCGAAGGTCCTTCCAGCATTCCATCTTTTGAAATATCGGTGCAAATCACGTCTTTTATTCCCTTCTTTTGATACGATTGAATAAAGTCAATTACATCAAGATCTGAATTTTCTAACCAACCTGAAGTTTTCACTTTTCGGTCTAAACAATCTGCGCCTAAAATTAGTTTTTCTGCGCCAAATTCTTTGATCCATTCCTCGCACAATTCCCGATTTTCCACCGCGATACTGCCAATCGTCACTTGATTTGCTCCTGCATTGAAAGCGCTTTCTAGACTTTCACGGGTTTTGATTCCACCACCAAAATCAATAATTAAATTAGTCTGAGAAGCGAGAAGTTCTAACGTTTTTAAATTTTTAATGGTTTTCGTTTTTGCACCATCCAGATCGACCAAATGCAAATATTGGATTCCGTTGGTTTCATATTCTTTCGCAATATCCAGAGGGTTTTCGTGATAGATTTTTTTCGTATCGTAATCACCTTTAGAAAGACGAACGCATTTTCCGTCGATAATATCTATGGCTGGAATTATTTTCATTTTATATTATTTTTTAAACCACAAAAGGCACAAAAGTTTTTTAATTCTTAAAGCAACAGAAAAGTTCATAAAAGTATAAAGTTTAACAGCTATACCTTTTGCGCACTTTAATATGACCAAATTTCACTTTTCCCTTTTGTGACTTTGTGGTTAATGAATTTTATTTTAGTTTTAAAAAGTTTTCGAGAATTTTTGAGCCAAAATCGCCTGATTTCTCCGGGTGAAATTGAGTTCCGTAAAAATTATCTTTCTGTAAAGTCGCACTGAAAGGTAAAATATAATCACATTCTGAAGTCGTATATTCTCCAACTTCGCAATAATAACTGTGAACAAAATAGAAATCATCTTCTTCAGAAATTCCGTCTAAAAGTTGACCACTCATCTTTTGCAAATTGTTCCAACCCATATGCGGAACAATATCTGTGGCGGGAAATTGTTCTACTTTCAAATCGAATATTCCGAGACATTTTATATTTCCTTCTTCCGAAAAATCACACAATAATTGTTGTCCTAAACAAATTCCTAAAAAAGGTTGTTGTAAAGTTGGAATTAATTCGTCCAGTTTTAAAGATTTCAAATAAATCATCGCCGTTGAAGCTTCACCAACTCCAGGAAAAATAACTTTTTCCGCATTTCTAATTTCTTCAGGATTTGAAGTTATTAAGGTTTCATAACCCAACTTTCTCACGGCATTTTCAACGGATTTCACATTTCCCGCCACATAATCAATAATCGCTATCATAATATTCCTTTGGTACTTGGGATGGAGAAATTATTATCGTCTCGCTTCACTGCATCCCGTAAAACCTTTGCAAATGCTTTAAAGATCGATTCAATTTTGTGGTGTTCATTCTCGCCTTCACATTGAATGTTGAGATTACATTTTCCCGTATCTGTAAATGATTTAAAGAAGTGATAAAACAATTCTGTTGGAACATCACCAATTTTTTCTCTTTTAAAATCTACATTCCAAACTAACCAATTTCTTCCCCCGAAATCGAGAGCGACTTGCGCTAAACAATCGTCCATTGGTAAAGCAAAAGCATATCTTTCAATACCTTTTTTCGATCCCAGAGCTTGCTCAAAACAAGTTCCCAAAACCAAAGCCGTATCTTCAATCGTGTGATGCTCATCGACTTCTAAATCACCATTAACATTAACTTCTAAATCGAAATTTCCGTGTTTTGAAATCTGTTCCAGCATGTGATCAAAGAAAGCTAAACCGGTGTTGATATTCGATTTTCCACTTCCATCCAGATTCAATTCAATTGAAATCTCCGTTTCTTTGGTTTTTCGATTGACTTTCGCTTTGCGAGGAATCTGCTTTAAATATTGATAAATTTCGTCCCAATTTTTAGTAGTTAAAGTCGCATTATCAAAATTCTCATCAGAAATGAAAATTGATTGTGTTCCGAGATTTTTTGCCAACTCGACATCTGTTTTTCGATCACCGATAACAAAGGAGTTTTTCAAATCGTAATGTCCATAAATATATTTTTGAAGCAATCCGGTCCGTGGTTTTCTGTTGGGCGAATTTTCAGATTCAAAACTATTATCAATTAAAATATCTGAAAAAATAATATTTTCATTGGCTAAAGTTTTCAACATTTTCTCCTGTGGGATTCTGAAATCTTTTTCCGGAAAAGAATCTGTACTCAAACCATCTTGATTCGTAACCATAACCAATTCGTAATCCAACTCTTTCACAATCTTGGCTAAATTCTGAATCACTTTTGGATAAAATTCTAATTTTTCTAAAGAATCTACCTGTAAATCTGTCGGCGGTTCAATAATTATAGTTCCGTCGCGGTCAATGAATAATACTTTTTGCATGATTAGTTTATTTCTGATAGTACCTTTAATAGTTCTGAATTTTCTTCAGCTGTTCCAACACTTATTCGAAGGCAGTTTTTTAAACTTGGATGTCTTAAACTTGTCAAAACACTTTTTTCTAATAATTTCTGATAGATCAATTGTGCATCCTTAAATTCAATGAGGAAAAAATTAGCATCGGAAGGATATATTTTTACGATCTCTTTAATTTGCTTTAATCCTTTTTTCAATTTTTCCTTTTCTTCCAGAATGAAAGCGATGTTATTTTCGATTTCTTCCACTTGATTCAATTGCTCCAAAGCCAATCTCTGACTTTCCGAACTGATGTTATAAGGCGGTTTTAACTTTATGAACAAACTAGAAATTTCTACTGAGGCAAATCCAACTCCAATTCGTAAACCTGCCATTCCAAAAGCTTTTGATAAAGTTTTTAAAACAATTAAGTTTGGATATTTATTTAATAATTTGACCGCAGAATCTTCTGGAGAAAACTCAATATACGCTTCATCAACGACTACTATTCCATTAAAATTTTGAATATAAAATTCTAAATCGTCAATCGAATTTCCGGTTGGATTATTAGGTGAACATAGAAATAAAACTTTAGCTTGACTTGTAGAAATTGTATCTAAAAACTTATCTTTCTCTAATTCAAAATCTGAATTCAGCTCTAGTTTTTCAACCTTTACATTATTCATTTTTGCGTAAATTTCGTACATCACAAAACTCGGATTCATAATAAGAATGGAATCTTCCGCTGGTTCGCAGAAAATACGCATGGTCAAATCGATCAATTCATCGCTTCCATTTCCTAAGAATAAATTTTCGGTTTTTGCTAGATTAATTTCGGCCAATTTCTTTTTTAACTGAATTGGATCACCGTCCGGATATCGGTTAAATTCACCAAACGGACTTTCATTCGCATCCAAATAAACCGCTTGTTTATCAATATAAGAATCGCGCAAAGTTTGGTAAGATTTCACTCCAGCCAAATGCGTACGAATCATTTTGTTTAAATTAAATTCCATTTTCTAAAGATTTTAAGCGAAGTGAAACTGCATTTTTGTGAGCGTTCAAACCTTCCGCTTCTGCCATAACTTCTATAGTTTTTCCCATATTCTTCAGTCCTATTTTTGAAATTTCCTGAATGGTTATTTTCTTCACAAAACTGTCGAGGGAAACGCCACTATAATTTTTAGCAAAACCGTTTGTTGGCAAAGTATGATTGGTTCCGCTTGCATAATCTCCGGCTGATTCCGGCGTGTAATTTCCAACGAAAATAGAACCTGCGTTTGTAATTTTCGAAATATAACTTCTCGGATTTTCTACTGCTAATATCAAATGTTCAGGTGCATAGAAATTACTGATTTCAAGCGCTTCATCCACAGATTTCAATAAAATAAAGCTGCTATTTTCTAAGGCTAATTTTGCAATTTCATTTCTTGGAAGTTCAGCTAACTGTTTTTCAATTTCTTTTAAAGTTTCATTAAAAATGATTTCGTCGGTCGAAATAAAAATGACTTGTGAATCAGATCCGTGTTCCGCTTGAGACAATAAATCTGCGGCACAAAATTCAGGATTTGCGGATTGATCAGCGATCACCAAAACTTCGCTTGGTCCTGCTGGTAAATCGATGGCGACATTATATTCCATCGCCAATTGTTTCGCTTGCGTCACATATTGATTTCCGGGACCGAAAATCTTGTCAACTTTGGGAATACTTTTTGTTCCAAAAGTTAAAGCTGCAATGGCTTGCGCACCTCCAACTTTAAAAATTTTTGTAATTCCACACAACTGCGCGGTGTATAAAATTGCCGGATTAATCGAACCATCTTTTTGTGGTGGCGTACAAAGAACCACTTCTTTACAACCTGCAATTTGAGCGGGAACAGCCAACATTAAGACCGTTGAAAAAAGTGGCGCTGTTCCGCCTGGAATATATAATCCAACTTTTTCAATCGCTCGAGATTCACGCCAACAAAGAACTCCTTCTGTGGTTTCAATTTCTTCAGTACTTCCTTTTTGAGCAACGTGAAATTTATAGATGTTTTCTTTAGCCTGATTAATTGCAGACTTTAATTCATCTGAAACTGAATTGATTGCTAATTCTATTTCTTCTTCAGAAACCAATAAGTTTTCAATATTAACCTGATCAAATTTTTCCGAGAATTCTTTTAAGGCAGAATCTCTTGCATTTTTAACGTTTAAGAAAATTTCCTCAACCGTATTTCTTAAATCTTTCTTTTCAAGAGTTGGTCTTTGTAGCAAACTTTCCCACGTATTTTGCGCCGGATATTTAATTATATTTTTCATGATCAATTAAATTACAAAACCATTTTTTCGATTGGAATCACCAAGATACCTTCGGCTCCAAACTTTTTCAACTCATCGATAATTTTCCAGAATTCATTTTCGCGAACGACAGAGTGGATACTACTCCATCCAGATTCTGCTAAAGGTAAAACCGTTGGAGATTTCATGCCTGGCAAAATTTCAATTATTTTTTCGATAGAATCGTTTGGAGCATTGAGCAAAATATATTTGTTCTCACGGGAATTAATCACAGCTTGAATTCGGAAAAGAAAAGATTCCAGAATAATTGAAATATCATCAGGAAGATTTTGGCTGGAAATTAAAACGGCTTCACTTTTTAAAACCTGCTCCACTTCTTTCAATCCGTTGTGTAATAAAGTACTTCCGGAACTTACCAAATCAGCAATGGAGTCTGCTAAACCAATACTTGGCGCGATTTCCACACTACCGGAAATTTCAACAATTTCGGCATTGATATTATTCTTATCGAAATAATTTTTAAGGATAGATGGATAAGATGTTGCAATTTTCTTCTGATCGAAAAAACTTAAATCCGTATATTCTTGATCTTTCGGAATTGCCAGTGATAAACGACAATTCGCAAAACCCAGCTTTCTTACTAAGTCAACATTTTTATTTTGTTCCAAAACTTCGTTTTCACCGATAATCCCAATATCGACAATGCCTTGTTCTACATATTTCGGAATATCATCATCACGAAGAAAAAGAATTTCTAAAGGAAAATTGGTCGCTGAATTTTTCAGTTTGCTTTTAAAATCGGGAATTTTAATTCCACATTCTTTTACAAGTTCGAGGGACTTTTCGCTTAACCGTCCGCTTTTTTGAAGGGCAATTTTTAATTTGTTCATGTTCAATTTCAAATTGGTGCCTGAACAAATGCTTTAATTTTGGATACAAAAAAAACCGTCTCTGTTCAGACGGTTTTTATTATTTTAAGTCACTTTGGACCACATTAAATCAACTCGTCTTTAGATGAGATGATGATGATGGAATAAAGCGAATGTACTTTTCATGTTGTTTTAACGGTGCAAATATAACTGATAAAAAATTTAACCTGCAAGAAATTATTTTTATTTTAACATAACTTCCTGATAAACAGCGTACAAATTTTTAGCAATTTCTTGATCATTAAATTTCTGAACAAAACCTAAACTTTTTTCTGCTCTTCGATTTCTTTCAGATTCGTTATTCCAGAGAAAAATGATCTTGGCTTTAATGTCTTCGAAATTGTGCGGATTTATGTAAGCTGAATTCTCGCCACCTGCTTCTGGGAGACAACTTAGGTTACTTGTAATCACTACCGTTCCAGAGAAAAGAGATTCAATAACAGGAATTCCGAAACCTTCGAAAAAACTTGGGTAAACGAAAATATCGGCCAGTTTATAAATGGCGGCCAATTCTTCCATTGAAACATTTTCCAGGAACTGAACCTGATTTTCTAATTTATTTTTCTTTAGAACCTTTTCTACTTTATTAAAATATTTAGTCTTTTTACCAATTACAACCAATGGAATTCCAGTTCCATCAATGGCTTTTACGATGTTTAAAAGGTTTTTTCTGGCTTCAATAGTTCCTACATTTAAAATAAATCTTTCGGGTAAATTGTATTTTTCTTTTATTTTAATTAAAAAGTCTTCACTTTGAATTTCCTTAAAAGCATGATGACAACCTTGATAAACAACTCTTATCTTTTCTTCCGGAACTTTTAAAAAATGAATAATATCCCGCTTAGTCTGTTCTGAAATTGCGATGATTAAATCGGCTTTTTCCGCGGCTTTTTTAAATTTCCAGAAATGAACTTTTCGATCAAAGAAAGAATAATATTGAGGAAATCTAAAGAAGATTAAATCATGAATGGTGACAATCTTTTTAATGGGTTTATCTTTCCATTTTAAAGGCAATTCGCCGGAAAGTCCATGGAAAATATCAGCAGTGATTTGCTGTGCATCTTTACCCATTTTGAACTGTCGGGACATTGTTCCTTTCGAAGTTTCCACAAAAGACACATTGGGCATTTTCACTACGTCTTTCCCTTTTTGGGACTGGTCTTTATTTAGAAGAACATACTCATTCTCCGGAAAATAAGTCGCTAAAATCCGGACCAAATCGCGAGAATAGTTTCCTAAACCTGAGTTGTTATTGAAGAAGCGTTTCCCGTCAAAAGCAATTTTCATGACTTTATACTATTTTGAAATTCCTGAAAAGTTCTGAATTGATATCCGGATTTCTTTAAGAACAATAAAAACTGATCAAATCTTTCGACCATTTCCTTTCCGGAGTTTTTGGTTGTAAAAGCAGGAAGTTTAAATTTTTCATCTTTAATTTCCGCAAATTCCCACGGATGAAAATAAACATTCAGATAATTGTCTTTCTTCAAAACATCTTTCGCCAGTTTTTTATAGAAACTTAGAGGGAAATTATGAAAACTCAACCAAAACAAAGGAATTCTGAAATTCGGCGATACGGAAGCCGGAATTTGTATCACATTTCCTTCTTTAAAATAGGTTCTCGACACTTTTAAATTATTATATCTTCCGGGAAGAAAAGTTGGATTCACAGATGAATTATAAGAATACCCGGCTTTTTCAACTTCTTTTTCATCAACCTTCATCATTCGCGGCATTCGAAGTCCAGTGATATTGGTGTTGAAAAGTTCCATCAATTTTTCACGAGACCTCTTTAAATCTTCAATTTCAAATTTTGAATGAAACCAAGTGTGAGAAGCCAATTCGTGACCTTCTTCTAAAAGTTGTATGATTAAACCTTTATTATTTTCAGCAAAAACAACGGTTGAAAAAAAAGTGGCTTTTGCTTCGTGCTTTTTTAATAATTCCAAGATATTTTTCAATCCTTTTCTTGATATAGAAAGCTGCTCCTCAAATGAAATATCACCTTTATACTCAAATGGCATATCAAATTCTTCAATATCAAAACTCAGTAAAATCATTATCAAAAATTTTTGGAACGAATGATATAATTGGGTCTTTCCTTCACCTGTTTAAAAATTTTTCCCAGATAAATTCCGATGATTCCAAGAATGATGAGTTGAACTCCACCAAAAAATACAACGGTCATAATTAGGGAAGCCCAGCCGGATATTTCCGTATGTTTTGTTAATGCGTGAATCACGTAAATAAGGTATCCTACAACTGCAATTGCAGAAAACAAAAAGCCTAAATATGCTGCCAAATATAATGGGCGAACACTAAATGCTGTAATTCCTGTAAAAGCAAATTTCATCATTTTATGAAGGTTATAACTGCTTTCACCCGAAGTTCTTTCACCTGCGGTAAAATGTACTCCCGTTTGACGAAAACCCATCCAGGTTGATAGACCACGAAGGAAAATATCAGATTCATTCATATTGCGAACCACTTCAACAACGGAAGAATCCATCAATCTGAAATCTGAACCACCACCTTTCACCAAATTAACATCTGAAAGGCTGGACAACAATTTATAATAAAAATGAGAGGTTTTTCTTTTAAAATATGAAATTTCAGTTGGATATTTTCGAATCGTATAAACAATGTCAAAACCTTCTTCCCACTTTTTAATTAAATCTGGAATGAGTTCGGGCGGATGTTGTAAATCGGCATCCATGGAAATTACGGCATTCCCTGTAGAGTAATCAATTCCGGCTTTTACAGCAGGTTGATGACCGAAGTTTCGCGAAAATTCAATAAATTTTATTTCCTCATTTTCGAGGGCCAACTTTTCTATATTTTTCTGCGTTAAATCACGACTTCCATCATTTACAAAAATAATTTCGGAGCGGTAATTGTCAAGCGTACGAAAAACATCTTTAATTCGATGATGAATTAAGGCAATATTATCTTCTTCATTATGTGCTGGAATTACGATCGAAATTTTCTTCACTTTTCTAATCTAATTTGTAATCATTTTCAAAATCTTTGGTCAGCAGTTCGTAGATCACGCGGAACCAAACGACACAACAAGGTAACGCTTTCAAGGAATATTTCATAATATATTCGTCTTTGAGAAATTTTGGAAATAAATCAGAAAATGAAAAACAGGTTAAAATCATTACAAAGATTAATAAACCAATTATGAGCGGTGATTTTTCTTTCTGCATAACAAACCAAATCATGACGCCTGCAACAGCAATGATAAAAGTAGGCGATTCTGAACTGGAACTAAAAAGTACGATAAACAGAAGTGTAGAAGCTAAAATCATGAGCTGAAAAGAAAGAGTTTTAAACTGACTAATTCTCAGATACGGGAGGCAAAAAACAACAATTCCGGGAAGTAAAAATGTCAGATTAGAAATATCGGCATTTCCAGAAATTCGTCTTACGATTCCCATCAAAGAGTAATCCTGACGATTCCCTAAGATTTGATTAGACGTATTTTTTTCAGATAAAGATTGAAACCAATCTGCGTAAGATTGCAGTCCAAAATGTGGACTTGAAATCAACATCGGTACTATTAAAAATAAAATACCAATTCCTAAAAAAGATAGTCCAAATTTCCATTTATTTTTGATGAAGAAAAACGCCGAAAGTCCAGCAATTCCATATAGTTTAACAAAAAATCCGACTAAAATTGAAAAGGCTGATTGTGTTTCTTTGCGTTCATAAATATAAACGGCGGATAAGATTAATAAGCCTGTCAAAGCGATATTAAACTGCAAACTAACCGCTGCAGTGATAAATTCCTGTAAACAAAGCCAAGCGAAAAAAGCTTTTTTAGCACTGGAAAACGGTAGTTTATGAATGGCGAAAAGAAAAATTGAAGTATTTGCGAGATTCCATAAAATTATTCCCAACCAGTCTGGTAATAATGCAAAAGGCGCAATTAAAACGCTGAAGAAGACGCCATAATGATTTGAATCAAAGTGAACATCTGGATATAAAAGATAAATATTTTTCTCGGCTAAAGTATTGGTAAAAACATTTTTAAAAATCATGTAATTGTTATACTTCTCGGGACCGGCACGGAATTTTGTAATCGCGGAAATGATGGAAACAAGCAAATAAATCCCAAAAATATATTTGGGATTTGCTATGAATTTAAAAAATTTATTTTTCAAGGGGATGTTGTGCGAGCAATTAAACCGCTACATTATTTTCTCTCAACGCATCGTTTAATGATGTTTTCTTATCTGTTGATTCTTTTCTTTGTCCAATGATTAAAGCGCAAGGAACTTGAAATTCACCGGCGGGAAATTTTTTCGTGTAGCTCCCCGGGATTACAACCGATCTTGCGGGAACTCTGCCTTTGATTTCAACTGGAGTTTCACCTGTAACATCGATAATTTTTGTAGAAGCAGTTAACACTACATTCGCTCCTAGAACCGCTTCTCTTTCAACGTGAACACCTTCAACAACAATACATCTTGAACCAACGAAAACATTATCTTCAATAATCACAGGCGCAGCTTGCAAAGGTTCTAAAACGCCACCAATTCCTACTCCACCACTCAAGTGAACATCTTTTCCTATTTGTGCACAACTGCCAACTGTTGCCCAGGTATCGACCATTGTACCTGAATCTACATACGCGCCGATATTTACATAAGAAGGCATCAATATTACTCCTGGAGCAATGTAAGCGCCTTCTCTCGCCACAGCATGTGGCACAACGCGAACTCCTTTTTCAGCGTAACCTCTTTTCAAAGGCATTTTATCGTGGAATTCAAAAGGACCGACTTCAATGGTTTCCATTTTTTGAATAGGAAAATACATGACGACTGCTTTCTTCACCCATTCATTTACTTTCCAGCCGTTCTCGGTAGGTTCCGCAACGCGAAGTTCGCCCAAATCGAGCTGTCGGATCACTTCGCGGATTGATTTTTTGCTGTCTTCGTTTTGAAGTAATTCCCGGTTATCCCAGATATTTTCTATGGTTTGCTGTAACATCAGTTTTTTGTATTATTTTAAATTTCTATAGACACAAATTTACAAAACTCTTCGTGCGAAAAGGTAGGCATTGTTCCAATATTTTTCGTTAAGCGAGGAAATAATAACTCCTTTAGAAGTGGACGCATGTATAAATTTCACTTCACCATCGCGGCCGATATCATTTACGATTCCTACGTGGGTGACGCGGCTTCCGCCTGAAGTGGCGAAAAAAATCAGGTCACCGGGTTTGGCTTCTTTAATTTTTATTTCTACTCCTTTTTTCGACTGATCTTCGGAACGACGCGGTAAATCGAATTTATTTTCATCAAAAACTTTTACCACCAATCCCGAACAATCGAAACCAGAAGATGTGTTTCCCGCATACTTATACGGCGCACCCAAATATTTATGCGCATCTTTAATTAACTCGCTCACCAAAGCAGAATTATTTCCGGAATAATTAGACTCCAGCACCTTAAGATTATCAACACGTTTTACGGTTTTTGTAGGTGCTTCTCTTTTCACAACTACTTTTTTAGACGAACCACATGAAAGTAAAACTGCGGCGGAGAAAGTCATTATCAAATATTTCTTCATTTTCAATTAACCAATTTTTTCAAAAATACTGAAATTATTTTTCAAGACCTCATATTTATTAGTAAAATGGTGCAATGCGCAGGACTTCGCATCTTAAATTATTCTTTGTTTTGTGCTAAAAAGCGATTATATTTAAAATTTAAAATAACAAAGATGAATCTCGGAGAATTGAAAGCATACTTCATGAATGAAATAGCAAACAAATATTCTGAACAGGAACGCAAAGTCTTATTCGAGATTTTTGGAGAAAATAAACTGGGCTTAAATTCGTTTCAACAAAGACAAGAAATGCAACTTGAAATAACTTCAGACCAAATTTCGGATTTTAAAACGGCAATTTCACGTCTAAAAATGGGCCAGCCCTACCAGCAGATATTGGGAGAAACTGAATTTTATGGAAGTAAATTTTTTGTGGATGAACATGTTTTAATTCCGAGACCGGAAACTGAAGAATTATTGGAACTGGCGATAGCGAAGATTCAAGATGCAAGATTAAAGCGCCAAGATTCAAGCTGCAAGATTTTAGATATTGGAACTGGATCTGGAATTATTCCGATTGTGTTAAAGAAATATTTTCCGAAAGCACAAGTTTCGGCTTTAGATTTTTCAAAAGATGCCTTAAAAACCGCCCAAAGAAATGCAGATTTTCATGAAGTGGAAATTAATTTTATTCATCAGGATTATTTGAATGAAAATTTAACCGAGGTTTACGATGTCATAATTTCTAATCCGCCTTATATTGGAATTGAGGAAGAAAGTGAAATCGCAGATTCGGTAAAAGAGTTTGAGCCGAAAATGGCGTTGTTTTCTCCAACTTCAAATGCGTTGATTTTCTACGAAAAGATTGCGGAAGATTGCAAAAGCCATCTGGCTGAAAACGGTTTAGTTTTTCTGGAAATCAACCAGAAGTTAGGAAAAGAAACTTTGGAACTTTTTACGGATGTTTTGAAAGAAGCTGAATTAATAAAGGATTTGTCGGGGAATGAAAGGTTTGTTTGGGGGAGAAAGTAAAATTAGTTGAGCGGTGATAGTTTAGAGATGAGAATTTGGCGCGAGCGAAGCGAGCGCCAAAAGAATCTAGAAATAACTTTTGCCAAGAAAAAAAATTATCCAACAATTTTACGTCTTTGACTTAGAGATTCTTTCTTCGTCAGAATGACAAAAATGGTGTTAGTAGAATTAATTACGCTAAGAAGTGAAAGAATTTCTTAAAATCTTTGTAAGAAAAACTGCCTGAAATTTTAGCCCCGGTTGTAGTGGAAATCCTTTTTTACAATACTTGATAAAGAATTGTAAAAAAGATTGCAGCGGAAAACGGGTAGAATCTTCGGACGAAGAAAAAATCTCCGGGCTCCTAAAAAATTAACCGATCTTCTTTTTCACGAAAACCATATACGCCATGTAAATCAACGGCAGCGACATAATTCCTAAAAATAAAGCGTTTTCCAGAGCTCTTTCAGGTTGCACCGCAATCGCATATACCAATCCGAAAAATGCGCCACCCAAATGCGCGGCATGGCCGATATTATCTTGCTGTCTTGGATTTAACATCATATAAACCGAATAGGCGAAATAAAGCGTTCCGAAAATATAGCCCGGAATGGCGATGGGAATAAAGAAAAGATACAAACCAAGATCAGGAATCATAGCAATAGATGCAAATAAAATCCCGGAAACGCCGCCACTCGCGCCAATCGCAGAATACCAAGATTGATTTTTGTAGAGATAAAGACTAAAAATATTTCCTAATAAAATTGATCCAAAGTACACGATTAAAAAGCCAACCGTACCGAAAACATCAATAACGATCGGTCCGAAGAAGTAGAGCGTCATCATGTTGAACAACAAGTGCATTAAATCTGCATGTAAAAAACCGGCAGAAATTAAGCGTACATATTCTTTGTCGCGCAAAATGGCGCCGACGTTGAACTTATACTTCTCGAAAATACTTTGATTGCTGAACGCGATATAACTGATGATCGCCGTAGCTGCAATAATGATCAATAAAACTGGACTCATAATTTATTACAAAATAAAAGTTTCGAAATCCGAAACTTTGGTTTAAACTAGTTCTGAAGTTAAACTTCGCGCTAATAATTTTTCGTGCATGGGTTTTAGTTTTTCTAAACTCCCGGTTTTTACGGTACATTTGCCTTTGTAATGAACCAGAAAAGTACATTGTTCGGCTTGCTCCAGAGTATGTTCGCAAATCTCTACCAGCGCATCGATCACGTAATCAAAGGAATTGACATCGTCATTCCATAAAATTATTTTATAGACGTCGTCCTCCTTTTCTAAGACTGCAACGTCTTCTTCGTATTCCCGCTGCGGATTTTCGTAATCCTTGATATTTACTGGAATATTATAATGTAAACCCATTCTCTTTAATTTTAAAAATTATATTCTTTAAATTAAATTTCTCCAATTTCATTCGCAAAATCATTAATGATGCTTGGTTCTTCGTAAGTCAATTCAATTAAATCAACACTTTTATTCTGCATTTTCAGAATTTTTACGTGATAATCATTGATATTAAATTCTTGATTTTCTTCTGGAATATCCTGCAACTCGTGTAATATAAATCCGGCTAAAGTGTTGTATTCACCGTCTTCTGAAAGTGGGAACATTTTTGGTAAGCTTTCATTAATTTCATCTAAAGGTTGTGTGGCCTTTACCCAAAAAACATTTTCGCCAACTTTATCTACTATTCGCTCTTCATCATCTTCCTCATCCTGAATTTCACCTACCAATTCTTCTAAGATATCTTCTAGTGTTACAATTCCTTCTGTCCCACCAAACTCATCAATTACAACTGCTAAATGCTGCTTTTTCTGTTGAAAAACTTTCAGTAAATCAGAAATCTTTTTGCTGCCGACCACAAAAAATGGATCGCGCATTAAGTCTTCTAAATCTGCATGATTGATTACCCCTTTTCGCTTTACATATTCACGGATAATTTCTTTCGCATAAAATATCCCGATGATATTATCAATTGAATCTCTGTAAACCGGAAGTCTGGAATAACCACCTTCCATGATGACCGATATAATATCTTCAACAGGTTCATCTAAATCAATAGAAGAAATGTTCTGTCGAGGCACCATAATTTGTTTCGCAGAATGATCTGTAAAATCAAAAGCATTTTTTATGATTTCGTAATTCTCTTCTTCAATCGCGCCCGAATCTGCAGATTGCTTTACCAGCAATTGTAATTCTTCAGTCGAGTGAATTTCCTGGTCTGAAGCAGGATGAATTTTTATCAAACGCAAAAAAGCATTCGACATATGATTCATCGACCAAATAAATGGTTTAAAAACCGTATAAAAAATTCGCAACGGCGCAGCAATAAACATTGTCGTAGATTCAGATTTTCTTATCGCAATAGATTTAGGAATAAGTTCTCCGAAAACGATATGCATTACGGTGATCAGTAAAAAACTAGATACCAACGATATTGTTGTAACGGTCGCAGGTGCGACGGCAAGATCAAAATATTTAAATAAGTTTTCGAAAATATGATGTAAGGCGCTTTCACCCACAAAACCTAATCCTAAAGATGCTAGCGTAATTCCCAATTGCGTAGCAGAAAGATATTCATCAAGATGTTTGATGATGTGCTCTGCCTGTTTGGCCATAGAATGACCTTCTGCTGCTTTCAGCTGGATTTGGGAGTAACGAACTTTAACGATTGAGAATTCTGCGGCTACGAAAAAACCATTGAGTAATACTAAGAATACAGCTAGTACAAGCTTGAGTATGTCCGAATCCATTTAGAAATTTAAAAAATATTGCTACAAAGATACATAAATTTACGAATTATTATTTATATATTATGCTGGAAATAAATTTATTACATAAAAAAGAACACTGATAATTACCAGTGTTCTTTGTATTTAAAAGTAAATTAAGTGTTTTAAGAATTCTTCAATGCTTCTGCTCCACCTACAATTTCTAAAATTTCATTTGTAATCGCTGCCTGACGGGCTTTATTATAAAATATTTTCAAATCATTTCTAAGGGCTTCAGCATTGTCTGTTGCTTTATGCATGGCAGTCATACGAGCGCCGTGCTCCGATGCAACTGAATCTAAAATCGATTTATAGATTTGAGTTTTAATGGATTTTGGCATTAAAACATCCAATATTTCCTTTGCACTTTTCTCAAAAAGATAATCGGTATTCAAAGCTTCTTTCTTCTCCGGCATTTTTATGGGGAGAACCTGCTCAGTTTTAACTTCCTGTGTAGCTGCATTTACAAATTTATTGTAAATCACATATACTTTGTCGAAGCTGCCTTCGCGGTAATCTCTCATTACGTTTTCCACGAAATTAGAAACGACTTCGAAACTCATTCCATCAAAAATAGCACTTTGATTGTCGTATACTTTTTTACTGCGACGAACGGCATCATAAACTTTTTTACCAACCGTCAGAATTTCAATTTCTTCAGTAGTATTTGCCAAAGCGTGATTAAGCTGTTTAATCACCGATGAATTAAATGCACCTGCAAGTCCCTTATTAGAAGTCACTACAATATAAAGCACTTTTTTAACTTCTCTTGCTTCGGTGTATGTTGATACGCCTTCAAGATCAGTTGTAGAACTTACGTTCTCAATGATTTCCTGTAATTTTTCTGAGTAAGGTCTCAACATCACAATAGCATCGGTGGCTTTCTTTAGTTTCGCAGCGGAAACCATTTTCATCGCACTCGTGATTTGCATTGTTGAAGAGATCGAAGTAATCCTTCCTCGTATTTCCTTTAAGTTTGCCATTCTCTGAAGTCAAAGTTTAAAATTCAGTATTCAAATATTAAAATCTTTGAATACTGAAAATGGTGTGTTTTAGTTGTATTTAGACGCCAATTCTGTAGCGGCTTGTTTCAAAATTCCTGTAATATCGTTGTCGATTTTACCAGCTTTAATCGCTGCCATTGTTTCAGGATGTTTTGATCTTAAAAATTCCACATATTCTTTCTGGAATTCTTTTACTTTTCTAATCGGAATATTTCTTAATAGATTTTCAGTTCCTGCATAAATCATTGCAACCTGGCTGTCCACCGGAAGTGGAGAGTTTACTGGCTGTTTCAAAAGTTCCACGTTTCTTTCACCTTTAGAAATAACCGCTTGCGTTGAAGCATCTAAGTCAGAACCAAATTTAGCAAACGCTTCAAGTTCTTTGTATTGTGCCTGGTCTAATTTCAATGTTCCAGAAACTTTTTTCATTGACTTAATTTGAGCATTACCTCCAACACGCGATACTGAAATACCTACGTTAATTGCCGGACGAACTCCTGAATTAAATAAATCTGTTTCCAAGAAAATCTGACCGTCGGTAATCGAAATTACGTTGGTTGGAATATATGCCGAAACGTCACCTGCCTGCGTTTCAATAATAGGAAGTGCGGTTAATGAACCACCACCTTTCACCAATGGTCTCAATGGTTCTGGTAAATCGTTCATTTGTGCTGCGATTTTATCATCTTTAATTACTTTCGCTGCGCGTTCCAACAATCTGGAGTGAAGGTAGAAAACGTCACCTGGATAAGCTTCACGGCCCGGTGGTCTTCTCAACAATAGAGAAAGTTCACGGTAAGCAACGGCTTGTTTAGATAAATCATCATAAACGATCAGTGCTGGACGACCAGTATCACGGAAGAACTCACCGATTGCGGCTCCAGCCATTGGTGCATAAACCTGCATCGGAGCTGGATCAGAGGCGTTTGCTGCTACTATTACGGTATAAGCTAAAGCGCCTTTGTCTTCTAATGTTTTTACAATTTGAGCAACCGTTGAACCTTTCTGTCCAATGGCTACATATATACAGAATACAGGTTCACCTGCATCATAAAATTCTCTTTGATTAATGATCGTGTCAATCGCTACAACAGTTTTACCTGTCTGACGGTCACCGATGATTAATTCTCTTTGTCCTCTTCCTACTGGAATCATTGAATCAATCGCAACAATACCTGTTTGAAGTGGCTCAGTTACCGGCTGACGGAAAATTACTCCCGGAGCTTTTCTTTCCAAAGGCATTTCGTAAGTTTCACCAGTGATTGGTCCTTTACCATCAATTGGGTTTCCTAAAGTATCAACTACTCTACCCAACATTCCTTCACCTACTTTAATTGATGAAATTCTTTTGGTTCTGTTTACGGTATCACCTTCCTTAACCAATTTAGATTCACCCAAAAGAGCTACCCCTACATTGTCTTCTGCAAGATTCAAAACGATACCTTCAACACCACTCTGGAATTTTACCAATTCCCCGTATTGTACGTTTTCTAAACCGTACACCAATGCGATACCATCACCTATTGTTAATACGGTACCTACTTCTTCTACATTAGACTGTGTCTCGAAGTTGGCGAGCTGTTGTTTAAGAATTGCAGATACTTCTGCCGGATTTATTTCTGCCATTTTATGGTTTTTTTTGTCTTAATTTAATTGAAATTCTTTTTTCAGTCGGCTTAATTTCGATTTTACCGAAGCGTCAACTTGCTGGTCACCCACTCGTAAAATATATCCTCCCAAAATTTCAGGATTGATGATTGATTTTACGTCAAATTGATTTTGATGATTTACAAGATCTGTAGACTTCAAAATATTTTGGATATTTTCTTCTGAAAGTGGCGTCGCGGAAGTCAAAGTTATTCTTTGTACTCCGTTCATATCTTCAACTTTGTTGATGTATTCCTGACCGATATTGATCAAATGAGATTCTCTGCCATGCTTAATCACCATCTCAATAAGATTGCGTGTTACCGGAGAAAAATCTTTAAAGATTTCATGGGCAATACTTACTTTTTTCTTAGAATCTACAATTGGAGAGCTGAAGAAATTCTGCAATTCCCTGGATTTATCAATCGTATTGACAAGATCTTTCATTTCTGGAAATACAGAAGATGTACTTCCTGCTTCCTGTGTGAAATTTAGAAGACCTTGCGCATATCTTTTTGCTACTTTACTGGTAACCATTCTAGTTTAAGTTAGAAGTGTTAAGAATATTTGCAACCAAAGCATCTTGTGCGCTATCGTTATCTAAATTCTTTTTCAAGATAGATTCTGCGATGTTTACAGACAAAGTTCCAATCTGACTTTTAATCTCAGAAACAGCTGCAGATTTTTCTGCCTGAATGGTTTGTCTTGCCGCTTCAATCATTTTATCACCTTCATTTCTCGCAGCATCTTTTGCTTCACCTACGATACGGTCTTTGATTTCTCTGGCTTCTTTCAAAATTTGATCACGCTCTACTTTTGCTTCGCGGATGATAATATCATTTTCAGCTTTCAAGTTTTCAACTTCCTGGCGGGCTAATTTTGCCTGATTTAGAGAGTCTACAATCGTAACTTCTCTTTCATTGATCGCACCTAAGATTGGTTTCCACGCAAATTTGGCCAATAAAATCAAAAGGATCACAAAGGTTAAAGTCATCCAAAACAATAAGCCTATTCCCGGTTCTATCATAATTGTAATTTTTTTTAATTTTTTTTATCTGGAATTTTAAAAAAATCCTTAGCAGAGCCAACCGCGCTGCTAAGAATTTGTTTTGAGGTCTCTTATTTTACGAACGCTCCGAAGATGATCGCGATCAAACCAGCACCCTCGATAAGTCCAGCAGCAATAAGCATTGCTCCTTGAATTTTACCTGCTTGTTCTGGCTGTCTTGCGATAGCATCCATAGCATGTGCACCAATTTGACCAATACCTAGACCTACGCCTAATACTGCCAAACCGATTCCTACGTAAATAAGTCCAACTCCTTGTGAAATCACTTCCATAATAAAAATATATAAAGGTTAAAAATGTTCTAAATTAACTAATGTGCTCCTTCGTGCTCGTGCTCCTGTACTGCTATACCAATAAACAAAGCGGAAAGAACGGTAAAAATATATGCCTGAAGTGCTGCCACCAATAATTCCAATACAGAAATAAATAATCCCAATGGAACCGATGCAAAACCTAAAAGCGGTGTTTTAAAAATAAAGATCAAGGACATAATTGCCAAAATCATGATGTGACCTGCCGTGATGTTCGCAAAAAGTCGCATCATCAAGGCAAATGGCTTCGTGAAAACCCCAATGATTTCAATAGGAACCATGATTGGGTACAATAACAATGGTACTGGCGGCATAAAAATATGCTTCCAGTAATCTTTGTTTGCACTGAAGACAGTTATCAACAAAGTAATGATTGCCAAAACCGCTGTTGTCGCAATATTACCTGTCAAGTTATAACCAAATGGTGCAAAGGGAATTAAACCAAACATATTGTTAAACCAAATAAAGAAAAATACAGTCAATAAATAAGGCATGTATTTCTTATATTTTTTTGCGCCAATATTTGGAATCGCAACTTCATCACGAATAAATAGAATTAAAGGCTCCATAAATCTACCAGCTCCACTTGGAACTAAAGATTTAGCATAACCTCTCGCCATTCCTATGAAAATTAACAGCATGAAAAATATCGAAATAAAGATTGCTGCTACATTTTTCGTAATCGAGAAATCATAAAAAGCATTATCTGAATTATGTTTTCCGCTCATTACCGAGAATAATTTTGCTTGTTCTAAACCTTGCGTTGATTTTACAATACCATGATCTAAAGTGTAACCTTCGTGCTCATGACCGTGCGCAATTGCACTAGACATGAAAGTATGAAGTCCGTTTTTGTCTTTAATAATAACAGGCAATGGTATAGAAACGTGTTTTTCTTCTGGAGTTCCTTCGTTCAATGTCCACAAATGCCACTCATTAGCATCGCTAATGTGGCTCATGATCATATCTTTCGCATTGAATTTTTGATTATCCTCCTGGATTTTTTGCTCTAAACTTTTGGGTGCATTAGCTTCTACATGCTCTTGCGCATAAGTAAAAACACCGGAAAGCGTTAGAAATAAAAGTAAAAATAAAGAAGAAATTCTCTTGTTCATAAGTCAAATTTATCGGTTTGCAAATATATTGAATTTATTAAAACTTACCAATACAAAAAATTGATTTTTATCAGGAAAAAATTATGACTTATTCAGCAACCGTATTACTTTAAAATAAAGGAAAACCGACATGACTACAAAAACACCGATTACTGCCAAAAAATTAAAGGTGTTGTTTTCCAGCTGGTAAAGCCAGAAACCTACCCACAGCAGATCTTTTATAATATTTAAACCCAAAAATTTCATTGCAGAATTCTCTGTTCCGACGATATATTTTTTAAAAAGATAAAAAACTGCCACATTAAGAATTGCAGCAGAAAGGACTAAAAACATAATTTGTATAATATTCATGCGTCAAAAATAAGCAACTTTACGATAATTGAACGAAAATCCTTATTTTTGCAAATCTTAATGATAAATTATGTTTAATAGCTTACAGGATAAATTAGATAAAGCGCTTCACAATATTTCTGGGCGCGGGAAAATTACCGAAATTAACGTTGCTGAAACCGTAAAGGAAATTCGCCGCGCGTTGGTTGATGCCGATGTGAATTATAAAGTTGCGAAAGATTTAACCAAAAGAGTTCAGGACGAAGCACTCGGTCAAAATGTATTGACCAGTTTAACGCCGGGACAATTAATGACCAAAATCGTTCATACCGAATTGGTAGCATTAATGGGTTCTACGCACGAAGGAATTAATCTCTCTGGTAAGCCCAGTGTTATTCTTATTGCCGGTTTGCAAGGTTCTGGTAAAACAACCTTCTCCGGAAAATTAGCAAATTATCTTAAACAAAAACGCAGTAAAAAACCCCTTTTAGTAGCTTGTGACGTTTACCGTCCGGCGGCGATTGAGCAGTTGAAAGTTTTAGGAGGCCAAGTTGGTATTCCTGTTTATACAGAAGAAGGCGCACTAAATCCGTCTTCCATTGCGGAAAACGCGGTAAAATTTGCAAAGGAAAATGGTCACGATGTTGTGATTGTAGATACCGCAGGTCGTTTGGCGATTGATGAAGCGATGATGAACGAAATTAAATCTGTTCATTATTTTATTAAACCTGACGAAACGCTTTTCGTGGTTGACTCCATGACAGGACAGGATGCCGTAAATACTGCGAAAGCCTTTAATGATGCTTTGAATTTTGACGGTGTTGTTCTTACCAAATTAGATGGTGATACGCGAGGTGGAGCTGCTTTGACCATTCGTTCTGTAGTAGAAAAACCAATTAAGTTTATTTCTACAGGGGAAAAAATGGAAGCACTTGATGTTTTCTATCCGGAAAGGATGGCGGATCGTATTCTTGGAATGGGGGATGTTGTTTCCTTGGTTGAAAGAGCGCAGGAACAGTTTGACGAAGAAGAGGCCAAAAAACTTCATAAAAAAATTGCCAAAAATGAATTTGGTTTTGATGATTTCTTAAAACAAATCAATCAGATCAAAAAAATGGGAAATATGAAGGATCTGATGGGAATGATTCCAGGAGTTGGGAAAGCCATCAAAGATGTAGATATTCAAGATGACGCTTTCAAACATATTGAAGCGATCATTCATTCGATGACACCAGAAGAAAGAAGAAGACCTTCTATCATCAATACTCAAAGAAAAAACCGAATTGCAAAAGGTGCCGGAAGAAAAATCGAAGATGTAAATGCTTTGATGAAACAATTTGAGCAAATGGGCAAAATGATGAAGATGATGCAAGGTCCACAAGGAAAACAGATGATGGAAATGATGAGCAAAGGAATGCCGAAAGGGGCAGGAATGCCTGGTGGTAATTTGTTTGGAAAATAAAATTACTCATTAATATAAAACAAAAATCCTGAGGAATAATTCGCAGGATTTTTTTATGCAAGATTTCTACTTAACTACTCTTCCCGCTGTCTTTTTTCTTCGCGGCCGTACGCGTTGATAATTTTTCTCACCACAGGATGGCGAACCACATCTTCTTCAGTAAGATGTACAAATCCAATTTCGTCGACGTCTTTTAGAATCCGCATCGATTCTTGTAGACCTGATTTCTGGCGCATCGGCAAATCAACCTGACTTGGATCGCCCGTGATAATAAATTTTGCATTCATTCCCATTCGGGTAAGAAACATTTTCATCTGAGAATGAGTTGTATTTTGCGCTTCGTCTAAAATGACGAAAGCTTCGTCTAAAGTACGGCCTCTCATAAAAGCGAGCGGCGCAACTTCTATAACTTTTTTCTCAATAAAACCTTCTAATTTCTCATGCGGAATCATATCGCGCAACGCATCGTAAAGTGGCTGTAAATACGGATCTAACTTTTCTTTTAAATCGCCCGGCAAAAATCCCAGACTTTCCCCAGCTTCTACTGCTGGTCGGGTAAGAATTATTCTTTTTACTTCTTTATCGCGCAAAGCCCGAACTGCCAAAGCAACGCTGGTATATGTTTTACCAGTTCCCGCCGGACCGATCGCGAAGACCATATCTTTTGTTTCAGAAACTTTAACCAACTTTTTGAGGTTGGTGGTTTTCGCTTTAATAATTTTACCGTTTACGCCTTTAACAATGATATCCTGATCAAAAACCAATTGTTTTTCCGCATCGTCTTTAAAATTTAAGATGCCCTCAACATCTTTTAATGTCATTGAATTATTATCAGATAAAAAATTTATTATATCCTCCAGTTTAGCCCGAAAAACATCCAGCGCTTCCTGATTTCCTTTCGCGAAGACCGAATGGTCTCTTCCTGTAATTTTAAGAGTAGGGAATTTTGATTTCAATAAATTAAAATATTGATTATTTACGCCGTAAAAACTTTTAGAATCTATTCCTACGATTTCATAGTTGAGTTCAAACATATAATATAAGTTTTGAATTTATTTTTTATTAAAAGTATCAAATTTATTTTAAATAATACCTTTACTTTTCCACAATGGTGCACGAAATATTTTATTTAAACTAAATTTGTGCTTTCTTAAAAAAACACATGGCAGTTATTACTTTTACCTCCGATTACGGACTAATTGATCACCGAGTTGCAGCGGTGAAGGGTAAAATATTGACCCTAAAAGAAGATGTAACAATAGTAGACATTACCCATGAAATTCAGGCGTATAACTTACTGCAAACCGCTTATATTGTAAGAAACGCCTATCCTTTTTTTCCAAAAGGTACCGTACATATTATTTCAGTCGACAGCTTCCATACGCCAGAGCGAAAATTTCTTCTATATAAGGCTGACGGCCACTATTTTATTGCTGCCGATAACGGAATTTTAAGTCTTATTTTTTACGATTTGAAACCTGAAGCTGTTTACGAAATTACCTTCAACAGCGGTTATGAAGACGATTTACACTTTACTTCCACCGATATTTTTGCGCCGGTTGCAGTTCACTTACAAAATGGCGGTCTGCCAGAAGTGATCGGTCGTAAATTTAAAGAACCAAAACAACTTTCTTTTCCGCGAGCCGTATTTAACGAAAGCGAACGATTTCTGGTTGGTGAAATTATGTATGTTGATAATTTCGGTAACGTGGTATCAAATATTCACCGAAAATTTTTCGAAAAATGTTGTATTGGTTATGACCGATTCATTGTAAAATTCAGAAATCTTGCGCTTTCTAGAATTCATAATCAATATACCGATATCGTCTACGATTGGACAAAAGAACATGAATTTCATGGCAAAGCAGCAGCTGTTTTTAATGATGCAGATTTGCTAGAACTTACCATCTACAAAGGAAATCGTGATAATGGGGCAAAAACTTTATTTGGCTTACAGGTTGGCGAAAATATTTATGTAGAATTCGAAAAGTAAATAAGATTTTAAAAGTTTAAATTTATTTCTTCCATTTATAAAATTAACTTCCATTTTCGAGTTTTATAGTATAAAAAGACGTTTCAATTTTATCCTTCACTATTAAATCTGGAAGTTCATTAATCGACAGAGATATATTATCTTTGTGCTCAAATTTTTTCAATGTTATACACGATTCTTAAAGCCGTACATATCATTTTTATGGTCAGCTATTTTGCCGGGATATTTTATCTGGTGCGACTTTTTGTTTATTATAAAGACACCGATGAATTTGAAGAGCAGAAAAAAGAAATTCTCCGAAATCAGTACGTTTTTATGGCGACCAGATTATGGAATATCATCACTGTTCCTGCCGGAATAATTATGCTGGTTTCTGGACTCACTTTAATTTTTTTGAATTTTGGATTAATGAAAACACCATGGTTTCATCTTAAACTTACATTTCTCTTAGGTTTAGCAGCCTACCATTGGTGGTGTTGGAAAAAATTGCGACAAATGAAAGAATTACACGGCGGTACTTTTCCCATGGCAAATATTAAATTACGTCAGGCAAATGAAATTGCGACATTCCTTCTTTTTCTGGTTGTATTTACTGTCATTTTAAAATCGATGGTTATTGCATTTTGGTGGCAATTAATTGTCGGATTTATCGTTCTAGTGGGCAGTATTATGTTGACCGTTAAACTGGTTAATAAAAAGAAATCTTAAGAGAAAAACCTAAAAATAAAAAGCGAAACTGCGGTATGTTGGCACTATTTAAAAAAGAACTTTTGACTTATTTTGGAAACTGGAGCGCCTGGATCATTATCGGAGCGTTCAGTCTTATCGGGACATTATTTCTTTTTTTCTTTGAGAATGATTTTAATATTTTCGATATTGGTACGGCGACATTACAAAGTTATTTCGTTCTTATTCCGTGGCTAATGCTTCTGATAATTCCCGCACTTTCTATGAAAACCTTAGCAGAAGAGGAACAATCTGGAACCCTAAGTTGGCTTTTTTCTCAACCTTTAAAAATTTCTGACATCATTCTGGGAAAATTTTTTGCAGTTTGGGTTTTAGGAATTTTATGTTTGATTCCTTCTCTATTTTATCTTTACACGGTTTACGTTTTAGGAATTACCTTTGGCAATATCGATTTAGGCGCAACTTTCGGCAGCTATTTTGGTTCTGTATTATTGATTGGCGCATTTGCTTCCGTCGGAACTTTTGCGTCTTCTCTCTCCTCCAATCAAATCATGGCTTATTTATTGGGCGTTCTCATTTCGTTTTTCCTTTATTTTGGGATTGAACAATTGGCAAGTTATAAACTTTTGGGCGCTGCAGATTACTACTTATCGAATCTGGGTTTCTACAAACATTTTCTGTCTTTCACCCGAGGTTTAATAGATACGCGCGATGTTTTTTATTTCCTACTCGTCATCTTTCTATTTTTATTTTCAGCGAAAATCATCGTAGAAAAGAAGAAATAATATTTTTATAGTGCTATTAAAAATGAATAAAAAGCAAATAATTTATCTGATTCTCGCATTCCTTTTATTTTTGGGAGCTTTCGGCGTTTTTGGTAAAAGAATAGATTTAACGCAGGAAAAAAGATATACACTCTCCGACGCCACGGTAAAGGTTTTAAAATCCGTGAAAAAACCCTTGAAAATTGATGTTTATCTGGAAGGTGATTTTCCGGCGAGTTTTCGTCAGCTTCAAAATGAAACCAGATTTATGCTGGAAGAATTCAGAAAGATTAATCCAAAAATAGACTTTCGATTTATCGATCCTATCAAAACAAAAATATCCAAAGATACCTTGCTTGCAATGGGAATGCAACCCTCAATTCTCCCTGATATGAAGGATGGGAAAATATCCGAGATTGTCATGTTTCCGTATGCGACCTTTAAATATAATTCTCAAGGAACATCGGTTCCACTCATTGTTAATCAGACAGGAATTGACGCTGATGAACAACTAACCCGTTCTATCGAAAATTTGGAATACAGCTTCGTTTCCACCATTAAAACACTGACGGCTGAGCACAGAAAAAACATTGGAATACTCATTAATCAAGATGAACTGAGACCGGACGAATTTTCTGGTTTTATGGAAATGGCTCTGGAAAATTATAATGCTGGCCCAATTATTCCCCAAAATAAAACTGAACTTACTTACGCTGATATGCCTCACCTTCGGCAGATGGATGCGCTGGTGATTGCCAAACCTCGGAAAGCTTTCACAGAAGGCGAAAAAGTACTGATAGACCAATTCATAATGAACGGCGGGAAAACTCTCTGGATGATTGATGCCGTAAATGCTGAAATGGACACGCTTTTTCAAGCGAAAAAAATTATGGCATATCCAAACGATATCAATCTCACCGATTTCTTTTTCAATTATGGAATACGTTTAAATTCTGCTTTGGTGAAAGATTTTAAAAAATCGTCTTTGATCAGGATTGTTTCTGGTGAAGTCGCGGGAAACCCACAATACAGCAGCTTTATATGGCCTTATTTCGCTTTGGGTATTGCTGAAAATAAAAATCCAATTACGAAAAACATCAATCCGGTAAAATTTGAGTTTCCAACGTCAATCGATACACTTGGTCGCCCAAATATTAAAACAAACATCCTTTTTGAATCCAGCGAGCGCACGAGTGTAAAGCAAGTTCCGAATTACGTGGCTTTAGCAGAAATCGTTCGAACTGATTCTTTAAGTGAATTCGAACGTCCTTCGTCACCGAAGATTTTCGCAGTAAGTTTAGAAGGTAAATTTAAATCTGCTTATGCGCAACGAAGTGAAAGAAATAAATACCCGAATTTTAAAGCGCAAAGTACCGATAATAAAATGATCATTATTGCTGATGGTGACGTGGGTAGAAACCAAATGTATAAAGGGAAAGCTTTGCCATTAGGTGAAGACTTACTCACGAAACAAACGTACGGTAATGAACAGTTTTTGCGAAATGCACTGGATTATCTACTGGATGATTCAAACTTAATGGAATTGAGAAACCGCGATATTGAAGCACGGCTTCTAGACCGAAACCTTGTCGATGACGAGAAATCCTATTGGCAATGGTTCAATTTACTTCTACCTCTTGGAATTCTCGCGGTATTGGGCGGCGTATTTTATTGGTGGCGAAAAAGAAAATTTGAATAAATGATTTTCGTCAAACATCTTTGATAAAATCTTCGTATTCGTAATAAATTTCTTCAAAACCTTCCATTTTATCGACGAAAAATTCGAATATACTTTGCCAGGTATTTTTATTGAACACGGAAACATTTTCTTTGGTGACCCAAAACCGCGCAATGACTTTCCCATTTTCTAACGTATAAAATTCGTCTTTCTGCACTTCACCTAACCTTTCCTGAAGTAAAGCCTCCAGCGACCACATTTTTTCGAAATAGGCATTTCGGAAAAGTTCGTCTTTCATTTCGATATCCAGAGAAACTTCTGCTTTTTTATGATCTGCATAAAATTTAAAAGAAAAGTCCTTAATCTTGGTGTCATACAAAATCCATTTGCGAGGAAAACTTTTTCCAAAAGCAATCCAGAAATCTTTGCGCAACTGTTGAGCTTCCTGCTTACTGAACATAAAATGAAATTATTATTGTGCGAACATACTTAAATTTTAAAGACAATAAAAATTTAAAACAGAGCTTTCCGATGCTAAATGAAACAAAAAAAACCTTCAATAATGAAGGTTTTAAATTATTTTGAAGTTTATATAACTTCCAGTTCTTTTCCCACTTTTTCAAACGCAGCAATCGCCTTGTCTAATTGTTCTCTGGTATGCGCTGCCGAAAGCTGTACTCGAATTCTCGCTTTTCCTCTTGGCACCACAGGGAAGAAAAATCCAATAACATAAATTCCTTCATCCATTAATTTTTCTGCCATTTTTTGGGCTAATGGCGCGTCGTATAACATTACGGGAACGATCGCTGCCTCTCCATCAGGAATATCAAATCCTTTGGCTTTCATTTCTTTTCTAAAATATTCAGAATTTTCCATGACCTGATCTCTAAGCGAAGTATCGTCAGAAATCATATCTAAAACTTTAATGGCTGCACCAACAATTCCCGGAGCCAGTGAATTCGAGAATAAATAAGGGCGAGAACGTTGTCTGAGCATATCAATAATTTCTTTTTTACCAGAAGTAAATCCACCCAACGCGCCACCTAATGCTTTTCCTAAAGTTGAAGTAATAATATCTACTCTGCCCATAACGTCATTGGCTTCGTGTGTTCCACGACCAGTTTTCCCGATAAATCCTGTAGCGTGAGAATCATCAACCATCACCAAACAATCGTACTTGTCTGCCAAATCGCAAAGACCTTTTAAATCTGCTACAATTCCATCCATTGAGAAAACTCCGTCGGTTACGATAATTCTAAAACGATGCTCTTTTTTGGAAGCTTCAATTAATTGCTCTTCCAGATCTGCCATATTATTATTCTTGTAGCGGTATCTCGCTGCTTTACACAAACGAACACCATCAATAATCGAAGCATGGTTTAATTCATCGGAAATAATGGCATCCTGATCGGTAAACAAAGGCTCGAAAACCCCACCGTTTGCATCGAAACATGCGGCGTATAAAATGGTGTCTTCCATGCCAAGAAATTTAGAAATTTTAGCTTCTAATTCTATATGAATATCCTGAGTTCCACAGATGAAACGTACGGAAGACATTCCATAACCATGACTTTCTATCATATCCTGAGAAGCTTTCATGACTTCCTGATTATTTGAAAGTCCTAAATAATTATTCGCACAAAAGTTGAGAAGCTTTTTTCCATTCGCTTCTATCTCCGCGGATTGCTGCGAGGTAATAATGCGCTCTGTTTTAAACAAACCGTCATTTTTAATATTTTGCAACTCATTCTGTAAAGTCTCGAGATAATGTGTAGATATCATAATTGAATTTTTTGAAATGCTAATTTAAGAAAAAAAGCCCTCTTAAGATGGGCTTTTCTAATTAACTTGATTATAGTCAACGGAAAAGTTCGGGTATACTAATTTTTAATAAATTTAAAATTTTCTCCCGCTATTTTCAGGATATAAACGCCTTTGGAGAAGCGCGATACATCTAAATTTTGTTTAACAGACAATGTTCCCGATTTTATTAATTTACCGTCAATACTGTAAATCTGGAATTCTTCAGATTTTAATAGTCCGGAAATTGAAAGTGTATGTTGTACAGGATTTGGATAAATGATTAGTGGTTTTTTAAAATCATCTGAGGTAGAAAGTATAGAAGCATCTTTCACCACCGTGGAATTTTTTTCGACAATTTGTTTATCATAGTTAAATTCCACCGACGCAACAGTAAACGTAACGGGAATGCTGAAGGTTTGGTCATTTTTTGTATGGTCTAAGACGACTTCATTTATTTCACCTAATGTGCCAGTGATCTTTATCGGTAATGGTAGTTCGAAAAAGTTTACAGAAAAATGACTTTGAATTTGCCCGACTTTAAAGCGAACATTTTTATCGCCAGTTTGATTCCATTTAATCTGATAGGTCGGATATCCCTGACCGTAAATCCATTCATCAAAAAAGGCGGTAAAATCTTTTCCAGTCGACTTTAATAATGAATTTTTGAAATCTGATGTTATGGCATATTGATATGCTAAATCTGGTTGATTATGGTAATCCTTTAACGACTGATAAAATACATCTTCGCCCAATATCCACTTCAACATGCGCAAAACATAGGCACCTTTCGAATAGCTTAAACGGCTGTCAAAGACCCGATTAATATTGTTTAAATCTGAATCTGCAATATAAATACTCCCGCCCGGAGAATTTGTAATATAATTAATTTCAGAGGTTAGAAAAGTTCGGAATTGCTCTTTTGTCATTAATAACTTTTCATTCGCCAAATGTGCGCCAAATGTTGCAAAACCTTCATTTAGCCAAATGTCATTCCACGCGCCGCACGTCACTTTATCTCCAAACCATTGGTGGGCAAGTTCGTGCGCGATAAGCGACTTGGGAAATGACCCCATTGATGACATGGTAGCATGCTCCATTCCACCGCCCCAGCCAAACTGCATATGGCCGTATTTTTCTTTACGATAAGGATAAGCACCGAAGTATTCTTCAAATACATTCATCATTTCTTTCGTCCAGTTGATGTTCGCCATTGCTGATGAATTGGCGGCCGTAGAGGGATAAACGTAGTTAACGAATGCAAATGGAGGATTTCCCATCGTGTCATTAAATTTGGTATAATTGGTAATTCCTAACGCCACGAGATAAGCAGGAATTGGATAATTTGTTTGCCAAAAAGTAATTTTTCGATTGCCAGAAAGCAATGTTTCCGAAAACAATTTACCATTTGAGGCAACATTGTACTGATCAGAAGTTGTAATCTTAATATCAACTTTATTAATTTTATCATTCATGCTTTGCTTTGTTGGGAACCATTCCTGCGCGCCATAAGGTTCGGAAAGTGTATAAAGAACCGGTGTTCCTCCCTGAACTGAAACGGTGAACGCATCACCAGCACTTCCTGATGAATCTGGAACACCAGAATATTTAATTGATAAAGAATCTGTAACGTTTGCGGAAATAGCAGCAGGAAATTCTATTTCCAACTCCTTGGTTGGCAATTGCGTAAAAGTTAAATTGCTACCGTGGTATTTAACTTCTGAAACTATCAGGGTATTTGAAAAATCAAAATAAATTGACGATAAATTGTCAGCAGTTACAAAATGACTGGTCACGGTTCCAGCAACATATTTTACCGCTGGATTTAAATCCAGTTCAAGTCGCTGATAGATGAGATCGTAATTTAAAGTGTTGGGATTAACATTGTAATCAATCATCTTTAAATATCTTTCGCTTTCTTTTTTTATAACAGTTTGTAGATCTGAGGTGTGAATCTGGCCGAAAATATAGGTAAAAGAGAAAAGCAGACAAAAGAAATAAAGTTTTTTCATCATTAAAAATTTGAGAATAAAGATAAAAAAACCTTCCAATAAAATTGAAAGGTTTTGTATTTAATTTTTTGATTTACAGACTTAAAGCCGGTTCTAGAATTTGTTCCATCCTCGCCTTCACTTGATCCACTGATCCGGCATAATTATTAATTAATAATGAAAATACAAGTGTTTTACCTGAATATGTTTTCATGTAACCTGCAAGGGCTTTTACTTTATTTAATGTTCCGGTTTTCGCAAATATTTGTCCGTTCCCAATATCATAAAATGTTTTTTTCAAAGTTCCGGTTTGTCCACCAATCGGTAAAGAATCGAAATATGATTTGTAATATTTCTCATTCATAAGATTGGCTAAAAACTTAACTTGTGAAATTGGCGTCACCACGTTATTGCGCGACAATCCGCTTCCGTCATAATAGCGTAATCCTTCAACATCGAAGTTTACATTTTTCAGATGATCCATCACGGCATTCCGACCACCTTCTAAAGTTTGATCACCAAATTTTTGGAAACCAACCATTCGCAAAGTTGCTTCTGCCAATGCATTATCACTATGTTGATTCGTATACATAATAATTTCAGCTAAAGTTGGTGACTGATAAGAAGTAAGTACCGATCGACTCTCTGGTTCTGAATCCGTAATTTTGGTAACTACTTTTCCAGTTACTGGCAAGCCACTTTTTAGCATTGTAGTTCGTAAACTGTTTGCAAGGTAAGCTGGCGCATCCGGTAATTTTGTCGTCAGGTAGCCGCCGTCAAATTTATCTGCGTAAACCATTTTCCCGATGTAGGGAGAAATGTAATAATAATTCTTATTTTCTGCGAAAGGATTTGCCTGCTTTGCGATTAACCTTTCATTTTGAGGATTAATTTCGTGCGTTGTACCGACCGGCAGATAATAGCTTCCGTTCTCTAACCAAACAATATTTTCCGGAAGATTTTGTGTTTTATTTAATTTGAATAAAGCTGTCTGAATAATAATATCGCCATTTACCTTCTTAATTCCCTTGTCTGAAAGCGACGAAATAAAGTCCGCCACAATCTCGCGATAGGAATAAGCGCCCGCTTTGTTGGTGCCAAGTGATGGATCACCACTGCCTACAATATACAAGTTACCCTGCAGAATGCCCGCTTCGTCAACTGTACCAGAATATTCTAATTGCGTGACCCACCGAAATTTCTCGCCCAACAAACTCATTGCAGTATCTGTTGTCAAAAGTTTGGTCGTTGATGCTGGGACTAAAGATGCATTTTCATTGTAAGAACTGACTACTTTTTTTGTCTTCGGATCATACACTACAAAACCCCAGTCTGCATTTCGCAAAACGGGATCACTCATCATCGAATTAATTTTAATATCGACAAGTTCCTTTGCGGTTAATAACTTTTCAGCAGATATATTGGCGTTTTGATTTTCGTAAGATTGCGGATAATTGGAAGAAGTAAAGGTTCCCTGACCAAAAGCCAATGCAGAAATGGCTATTGCAGAAGAGACCAGAGTTTTTTTGATGTTAATCATTTAAATTTATTATTTGATTATCTTTTGTTAACGGCATTTTCCGTAATAGTTTTACGTTAAGCCATTTTAGGAACGCTCAAAAATATAAAATATTGTTGATTAACAACTGATTAAGGTTTATAAAAGGTTGGAATTTCTGTTAAACTTTGTTAAAAATCAACAAAAATCACCTTTTTTATGGATTGGTAAGCTTTTATTTCCCCAAACTCTTCCAGACTTTTAAGAACCAAAGCTTTATATTCTTCATATTTTTTCCCTCTCGGAAGTTTAAGAAGAACTTGATACTGATACAAAAGATTTAATTTTCCAATAGGTGCTTTTTCGGGACCCAAAATACATTCTTCCGGTAAATATTTTCTTAAAATCGATCCTAAAAACTGCGATGCACGATCTACCTTTTCCTCGCGTCGGTGCTTTAGTTCAATCATAATTAATTTCACAAAAGGTGGATAGTTAAATTTTTTGCGCTCCGTAAGCAAATGCTCATATAAATTTGCAGTATCATTTTCCTTAAGCATTTGAAAGATAGAATGTTCTGGATTATAAGTTTGAATGAGAACTTTCCCTTTGCCAGATAGTCTGCCGGCTCTTCCTGATACCTGTGTAATTAACTGGAATGCTCTTTCCTCGGCACGAAAATCTTGTACATACAACAGCGCATCTGCCTTGGGTATTGCGACCAGCTCAATATGGTCGAAATCTAAACCTTTAGAAATCATCTGCGTTCCCACTAAAATATCGGTTTCCCCACCTTCTAATTTTTCGTAGAGTTTTTCGTAGGCAAATTTCCGTCTCATAGAATCTACATCCATGCGATCGACTTCGGCGTCGGGAAAAATTCCGGAAACTTCTTCATGAATTTGTTCAACACCAACGCCGCGAACATTTAATTTTTCTGAGTTACATTTCGGACAATTTCGGGGTTTTGCTGCTTTCTGCCCACAATAATGGCATTTCATTTCATTTGAAAATTTATGATACGTCATCACTACGTCACAGTTTGAGCAATAATTTACGTAACCACAACTTTCACATTCTACCACATTGGCGTAACCGCGCCGGTTATGAAGAATCATCGTCTGTTTCTTATGATCAATTTGAGTCCGAATTTCATCAATGAGCGCCAGGGAAAAATTGCCAACGGTTTTTTTAGAATCCTGAGCTTCTTTAAAATTAATGAGTTCAAACGTTGGGACATTAACATCTCCGAAGCGATCTTCTAAAAGCACATACTTTAGAATATCTTTCTTTGCTGCATAAAATGATTCCACAGACGGAGTGGCGGATCCCAATATAACATTGGCTTTATAAAAGTTGGCTAAAATTTGAGCTGCATCTTTCGCATTGAAATAAGGGGAAACCTCTCGTGGCTTGTAACTGGAATCATGTTCCTCATCAACAATAATTAAACCGAGATTTTGGAAAGGCAAAAAGAGCGCATTTCTGGTGCCGATCAAGATTTTGATCTCGTTATTTTTAACTTTACGCCAAACTTCAACACGCTCAAAATCGGTTAATTTTTGATGGTAAAAGCCGAGTTTTTGGCCATATTTCTTTTCCAGTCGCTGCACAATTTGTTTGGTGAGCGAAATTTCTGGAAGAAGTAAAAGTGCATTTTTTCCAGATGCTACAATTTCCTCTATTTTTTCCGCATAAATATGCGTTTTCCCGGAGGAGGTGACGCCGTGAAGTAAAACGTTTTTTCCTTCTTCAAAAGCCTCATCAATTTCAACCTTTGCGCGCAGCTGCGTTTCAGAAAGCATTTCCAAAGCTTCGGTTTCTCCCTCGAAAGTTTGCAGGCGCTCTTTCGTCATGATATATTCTGTAACCAGTTCTTTATTGATGAGGCCTTTCAACTGCGCATGTGCATAATTTCCTTCTTCAAAAATATCGGATTTACGAAGTGCTTTCTCGGGATTTTCGGTTTCTTTTTCTAAAATATGGAGAAAAAGTTCCTGCTGTTTAGGGGATCTTTTTAATGATAAAAGAATTTGGGGCAATTGTGCCGGATCAACTTTATCTGCATTTAATTTAATAAAAGAAACTTCTTTTGCCTTATATTTTTCGGCGATTTTTTCATCGATTTCAATATACTGCAGGTCAATCAACGATTTGATAGTCTTTACGATATCTTTTTTTGCAATAAAAGCTTCAATTTCTGTTAAATTAATGAGCTGCCTCACTTCCAAGGCTTGTATTAAATACATTTCATTAACATCAAGATGCTGGAAATCTACAATGACATTCGGCTTTAACTTTAAGTATGTTTCGCTTTCCAGTTTTAGAGAACCGGGAAAAGCAAAACGGTATATTTCCCCAATATTACTCAAATAATAGTCGGATAACCACGACCAAAATTCTAACTGTTCAGAAGGCAAAATTGCGGAGTCATCTAAAATATTGATGATGTCTTTTGGTTGAAAATTTTCCGGTTTTGTAGAATGAAGAGAAAAAACAATTCCCGTGTAAATTTTCTTTCCGCCAAAAGGAACTAAAACCCGCATTCCAGGCTGTATTGCATCCATAAGTTCATCAGGAACTTTGTAGGTAAAAGTTCCTTTTAAATTTAAGGGTAAAATAATCTGAGCAAAAATCAAGATAACAGGGGAATATTGAGCGATTTATTTTTTGAAGGCCAACAAATTTAAGAATTTATTCTGTCAAAAAACCATTGAAAGAAAATCAAAAAAACGGGCAAAAGCCCGCTTATGTTTTTAAATAATAATAATAAAGAATAAGTCTTAAATACCTTTTCTTCTTTTTAGTTCTTTCGCGATAAGACCTAATTCTCGACCAGTTTGTCCGGCAACGGAAGTATTTTCCTGCGCGCGTCTGGTTAAATAAGGTACAACATCTTTCACAGGTCCGTAGGGCAGATATTTGCACACGTTATATTTCTCTGAACCCAAATAATAAGTAATATTGTCACTCATTCCGTAGAGCTGCCCAAAATAAATCTGAGGATGATCGTTGGCTAAACCCATCGCTTTCATTTTATCCATTACAAGTTCCGTCGATTTTTCATTGTGCGTACCGAAAAAGGCTGAAACGAAATCTAAATTATTTAAAACGAAATCAATCGACGCATTATAATTATCATCAGAAGCCTGCTTCGTAGGCTGTATCGGATCTGGATAATTCATGGCTGCTGCGCGTTCGCGCTCTTTTTCCATATAGGCGCCGCGAACAAATTTATAACCCAAGAAATAATTTTTCTCTTTTGCTTTTTCTAAATCTTTTGCCAAATATTCCATTCTTCCGGTTCTATACATTTGGAGCGTATTCCAGATGATGGCTTTTTCTTTATTGAATTTTTCCATCATTTCTGTGACCAAAATATCTGTTGCATCTTGCATCCAGCTGTCTTCCGCATCAATCATTAATACAACATTCCGATCGAAAGCCATTTGGCAAACTTCTTCATACCGCTTCACAACTCTCGCCCACTCTTCCTTCTGAGACGTGGTTAATTCGACATTTTTCCCGACTTCTTCATAAATTTCAATTCTACCAAAACCAGTAGGTTTAAAAACCACAAACGGTATCGCGGGATTTCCTTCTGCAAATTTTATGTTTTGTTTAATTTCCTCACATGTTTCATCAAAAGAAGCTTCTTCTGCTTTTCCCTCAATTGCATAGTCAAAAATACTTCCCACATGATGCTTAAACATCTGTTTCACTACCTTCATACTTTGCTCGCGCGTTTCACCTCCACAAAATTGCTCAAACAGGGTATTCCGCACGATTGTATTTACAAAGGGTACGTTGTTTTTCACCGTAAAGTTTAGAACGGATATTCCAAGACCTGTTACAGCTGGCTGTTCAATTGCTTTAAACATCCAGTACGCCTTTTTCAGTTGAGAATCTGTCTTGTCTGCGAAGGCAATTTGGGTATTATCAAAAATGCTCATATTTGATTTTAAATTGAAGCAAATTTAACGATACTCCTTGAATTGATAAACTAAATTAAAGTTTAATTTTGTGATAAAATTCAGCAAAAATGATTTCCATCTTAGATAATGATTTCTCGCAACTCAACACATTTATTGAAAAACTCAATCCTACACAGCTTTTAATTTTAGTTGATGAAAATACGCATGAACATTGTCTGCCAGTTTTACTGGGTAATTTAGAAACCGAAATTCCTTTCGAGATCCTGGAAATTGAAGCCGGCGAGGAAATGAAAACACTGGAAACTGCTGCACAACTTTGGGAAATCCTTACTGATTTTAAAACCGATCGAAAAGCGCTGATGATTAATCTTGGCGGCGGAGTAATTACGGATTTGGGCGGATTTATTTCTTCAACTTATAAAAGAGGAATACCATTTATTAATATTCCTACCACACTTTTGGGAATGTGCGACGCTTCTATTGGTGGTAAAACAGGGATCGATCATCAATATTTAAAGAATATAATCGGTACATTTTCAGAACCTGAACACATCTTTGTATTTCCTGACTTTTTAAAAACACTACCCTTCGGCGAACTTCGCAGTGGTTTTGCAGAAATGCTGAAACATGGTCTCATTGCAGATAAAAAACACTGGAAAGATTTGCAAAACATGACCGCTCTTACTGCGGAAAATATTTTTCCTTTTATTGAAACATCGATGAAAATTAAGCAGAATGTCGTTAAAATAGACTTCCGGGAAGAAAATATTCGCAAGACTTTAAATTTCGGACATACCGTAGGACACGCAATTGAAAGCTTATTTCTGAAAAAAAACACACCCATTCTCCATGGTGAAGCTGTAGCGATGGGAATGATCTGCGAAACACAAATTTCCCTCCTGGAAAATTTACTATCACCAAACGACACCGAGGAAATTATTGAAGGAATTAGAAGATTTTTTCCAAAATTGACCATCAGTGATTTTACAGAAGAAGAAATTCTTGGCCTGATGAACAATGATAAAAAGAACGAAGGTGGTAAAATAAATTTTTCTTTACTAACCTCAATCGGAATTTCTGTATTTGATCAGTCAATTGATTTAAAAAATATTGCTACGGCATTACATTTTTATCAAAATCTGGCATAGAAAACATACAATTCTCCAACTAAAGTCACTTTCGCAATCTATTCGAAAGTGTTAAAATTATTATATCAATTACCTGTAATTCAGAAAGTTAAATCTCATTTATTTTAAACATACGTTTAAGTTTGTAGTTAATTCATAAGTTTTGGCACAGCGTTTGACAATACTCTGGCGTAAAACAATTTAAAAAACGTAGCGATACTGAAGAAATGTACACTCGGAAATTTTAAACATTTTAAAATTTAGAAAACAAATTCCTCATTATCAAAATCAAAAAAATTAATTAGAAAATTTAAGATTATGAAAAAGTTATTTTTAGGTGCAGCAGTAGCAATGAGTACATTGACATTTGCACAACAATTCGGAGTTAAAGCAGGTATGAACGTTTCTTCATTATCTACAGAAGAAGGATTAAGCGACCAAGGATCAAAAATTGGTTTTAACGCAGGTGTATTTATGAATGCTCCAATCGCGGAAAACTTTAGTATCCAACCTGAGTTGTTATATTCACAAATGGGTGACAAATACAACCAAAACATCGCTGGAACAACTTATGCGAGATCAAGAAATTTAGATTATATCACATTACCAGTAATGTTCCAATATAATGCGACTCCATCTTTCTATTTAGAAGCAGGTCCAGAATTCGGATTGCTAGTTACAGCGAAAAACAAGTACACTAACGAAAGCAGTAACAGTACTATCGGAGAATCTGCAAACTACAAAGACGATTTAAACAGTTTTAATGCTGGTCTTGGTTTAGGTGCCGGTTATTATTTTACGCCACAAGTTGGTGTTACAGCTAGATATGTTGCAGGTTTGACAGATATTTTCAAAGATGGAAATAATTCTGGTTCTGCAGTGAAAAACAATGTATTCCAAGTTGGATTGGCTTACAAATTTTAAGAAAAAACACTTCATATATATCAGTTAAAAGGTTGGGAATTTTTTCCCAACCTTTTTTTTATTCAAACAAATCTCTATCGTCACCTTTCGGAACCGGATATTCTTCCGTGAAGCAACCAAAACAGTGATTAGAACTGCCAAGAATAACTTTAAGATTATCCATACTTAGGAATTCAAGCGTATCAACACCCAAATATTTTCGAAGTTCTTCTACGCTCATATTTGCTGAAATTAAATCGTCCTTCGATGGTGTATCAATTCCCAAATAACACGGCGCGATGATTGGCGGAGATACACTACGGAAATGGATTTCCTTCACGCCCGCCTCTTTTAATATTTTCACCAAACGTTTTGAAGTGGTACCACGAACGATAGAATCATCAATAATCACGACGCGCTTTCCTTTAATTTCCGAAACAATAGGATTGAGTTTAAGATTTACAATACGTTCCCGCATTTCCTGTGTAGGAACGATAAAGCTTCGGCCGATATATCTGTTCTTAATCAAAACTGGCCGAAAAGGAATTCCAGATGCAATAGAAAAACCGATTGCTGCAGGCACGCCAGAATCTGGTACGCCGATTACAATGTCAGCTTCAACCGGCGCCTGTTCCCAGATTTTCGCTCCAGATTTTTCTCGAATTTCGTGAACATTTATTCCTTCCATGATAGAATCCGGGCGCGCAAAATAGATGTATTCAAAAGCGCAAATTCTTTTTTCGCAGTTTTCTTTTACCAAAAAGCTATGTAAACCCGTTTCATTTTCATTGGTGTAGACAATTTCTCCGGGCAAAATGTCCCGAACATATTGTGCTCCTACGGCATCCAAAGCAACAGATTCCGAAGCAACAACATAGGTTTTCTCATCGATTGCTCCCAAAACAAGAGGACGAATTCCATGAAAATCACGAAATGCGAAAAATTTATTACGGGTCATTCCTACAACAGAATACGCACCTTCGATTTTTTCCATGGTCGTTTTAATGGCGCCGCGTAAACCTAAATCCAGATTTTTTTGAATCAATCTTAAAATAACTTCGGAGTCAGAAGTTGCTTTAAAAACGACGCCTTCAGCTTCTAATTCCCTTTTTAACTGTTTAGCATTGGTTAAATTTCCATTATGTGCAATCGATAGAATAATCTGATCGTATTCGTTTTTGGCAAAAAATGGCTGGAAATTATATTTTTTCTTGTCTCCTGCGGTGGTATATCTCGTGTGTCCGATTGCAGAATTTCCCATAAAGGTTTCTGGCTCCCGAATTTCTTTGTACACATCCAGCACCAAACCTTCATCTTTGATGTTGAAAATCTTACCGTGATTCATTACTGAAATTCCACAAGCTTCCTGACCACGATGCTGCAAAGCAAAAAGACCAAACTGGGAGAGTGAAAATGTATCCAAATCATTATCAGAATAAAGTCCGAAAATGCCACATTCTTCCTGCGGTGCATCGAAGGGATCGTCTTTTTTTAGAATGTTGCGCTCGTAAACATTATCTTTAAAATGGTTTAAATAATCTTCTCTGTGTTGATTTAAATCTTTCATTTTTATCCTCACCCCAACCCTCTCCAACGGAAAGGGAGTAAGGTTTTTTATTTGTTTAAAACTTTTTTTAACCGTTCATAAATTTCTACATATGCTTCGGTAACTTCACCTAAATCTCGTCTGAATCGGTCTTTATCGAGTTTTTTCATGGTGTCTTTGTCCCAAAGTCTGCAGGTATCAGGGGAAATCTCATCCGCCAAAATTATTTTGCCGTTTGAATCTTTACCCAGTTCAATTTTAAAATCCACCAATATGATATTCATTTCATCAAAAAGTTCAATTAAGATATCATTAATATCTGAGGTCAATTCATACATTGCATCAAGTTCTTCATAAGTCGCTGCACCTAGAAAAACTGCGTGATGATCATTGATGAGTGGATCTCCAAGATCATCTCTCTTATAACAAATATCAAAGATTGTAACGGGAGATTTTATTCCTTCAGCCACACCCAGGCGTTGCGCCATGCTTCCTGCGGAATAGTTTCGAACAACCATTTCTAAAGGAATAATACGCACTTTTTTAACGAGCTGTTCTCTTTCATCTATTTTCTTGATGAAATGGGTTGGAATACCTTTTTTGTTCAGATATTCAAAAATCAATGTTGTAATCGCATTGTTCATTTCACCTTTGAGGTCTACATTACCTCTTTTCTGTGCATTGAAAGCGGTTGCATCATCTTTAAAACGGACAATCACTTCATTTGGATTATCGGTTTCAAAAACCTGCTTTGCTTTTCCTTCATAAAGCATTGCTCCTTTTGTCATTTTTAATTTTTTATTAAATTTTACTTTCTATATTTTAACTAAAATTCCTGTTAGAACCGCGATTCCAAAACTTAGCAAAGTTCCTATCAAGACATATTCTGTCAGCTTTCTCTGTTTTGCTTCGGCTAAATCGCTAAACCGAAAAACTGATTTTGCGGCAATCATAAATCCCACGCCTTCCCAATGATTCACGAGGATAAAGATGAAAACTAAAAGTCTTTCAAGAATTCCAATGTATTTTCCCGCATTGACTAGGGATTCTGTCTGTATTTTACTGTGTTCTACCGTAACGGGCGTCCAGATTGAGATTACCGTTTTTATTAGAATGGAAGATGGAACCGTGAGAAAAACCAAAGCGGTGATGAGTTGCAGCGTTCTGTGATTAAATAAATCTTCCCATCTGAAAAAAGGAAAATAGATAATTGACATCACTCCGATTACTAAAAGATGTGCGATTTGATCAATAAAAAACCAGGTTCTTTTCGTCTTAGCAGTTTGAAATTGAAGTTTTGCCCAATCAATTAAAAAATGGGTAACACCTATTATTAAAGCAATCCACCACAAATTACGATCCCATAAAAATACAAAAGCGAGAATGGTGTGTAAAAGAATATGAATATATAAATAGATACTTCCGCCCTTTTTCTTCTCTTTATCAGCCACCCAGGAATTAGGCTGAAGAATAAAATCTCCTAATAAATGTGCCAATATGAGAGGAATAAAAATCATTTATAATTCTGATATTTTTTTTCTGAAAAACTGATCGGTTTCGTGTATCAAGTCGAAGTTTGCTCTCTTAAGCCGTTGACTTACTGATGATTGTGTGATATTCAATTCTTTTGCAAGGTCGTCCTGCGTTAATTCTGAATTGCATAATAACTGATGAATTATTTCTGCGGTTGCAACGGTCCAGTTATCAAAATCAATGGAAGCCCATTTGAAAAGGATATTCAGATCTCTGTTTACTTTTTCATTTTCCGTTTGTATGGCCAATGTTCTTCCCTGAGATTTGATGTCGGTCAATAATCTTCCTGAATTCACGTAAGCAGAACCGTTTGATTCGGTAATTTTTTCAGATTGAAAAACTTCATTTCCAATCCCGATGGCAAGACGAACGTCCAAATTTTCAAAACTTCTTATGAGCGATTTTAAAAGAAGTGCTCTGTGGAACACCTGATCTACACTGCATTTTAATTGAAACTCATCGCCTCGGTATACTTCCCAATTTTGGGGGGTTGTTGACCACGTTCCCATTAAATCTTTCAATTTTGGAAGCCATGTTTCAACATCAGATTTTTGAGAATTAATAATATCTCCAGTGATAATCGCAATCATGTTGCAAATATAAGCAATAATACTTATAAATTAAAAATATAAGGCAAACACCTTATAATGTTTTGTTAAAATTTAAACTAAAATATAAGTCATTTTACTAATATTTGCTCAATATAAGCGAAATGACTTATAATTAAATCTTTTGTTTCTTTAAATTATAATTGATATTATTTAAAATACTCAACTCCGTTTTTAAAGATATTATGATAATTCGCTGTTGGAATATTCTTCATCAACCCTTCGGCATATCTTTCCGGATGGCCCATTCTTCCAAATATTTTTCCAGATTTTGAAGTGATTCCTTCAATTCCGAACAGTGAGTTATTTGGATTGAACGGCATTCCGTGTGCAATGTTTCCATCATGATCGATATATTGCGTTGCAATCTGACCGTTTTCGTACAATTCCTGAATCAACTTTTCCGAAGCCATAAAACGTCCTTCACCGTGTGAAATTGGAATTGTGAAGACCTGATCTTTCATTCCTTTTAACCAAGGTGAATCGTCATTGATGACTTTCACATCAACCATTTGAGAAATATGGCGTCCAATTGCGTTATGTGCTAAAGTCGGCGAATCTGCATTTAAATCCCGAATCTCACCATAAGGCAACAATCCAGATTTTACCAAGGCCTGGAAACCGTTACAAATTCCGAGTATCATTCCGTCCCGTTCCAATAGTTGATGAACTGCATTTTTCATCTTCTCGTTTTTCAAAACATTGACGATGAATTTCGCAGAACCATCGGGTTCATCTCCGGCAGAAAAACCACCCGATAAAACTAAAATTTGAGACTGATTAATTTCCGAAATCCAGGCATCTAAACTTTCATTTAAAAGTTGATGATTGAGATTAATTAGTGGCAATCCTGAAACTTCAGCACCTTCTTTTCTAAAGGCATTCTGAGTTTCATATTCACAATTTGTTCCCGGAAAAACCGGTGCAAAAACTTTCGGTCTTGCCAATTGATGTTTTAAAATATGAATCGTTCTCGGCTGAATTGAATTCAATTTTGAATCAATTTCAACAACCATTTTATGTTTTTCTTTCGTCGCAAAAAGTTCTTCGAAAGTTCCTTTCCATACTTCAAGTAATTTTTCAATATTAAATTCAAAACTTCTGATTTTCAGTTTATTAAAATTTGAGACTTCACCAATAACTTGAAGTAAATCATTTTCTAAATCCTCTGAACTTTCTATGATTAAACTTCCAATATTCTTTGTTAATAGTAAATCTTCATCTACTTTAATTTCTGCTCCAAGATGATTACCAAAACTCATTTTCGCAAGAGCAACTGCAATTCCACCCTCTTTAATCGTCTTCACTGAAACAATCTTTTTCGACTTGATATTTTCAAATATAAATTCGAAAATCTGTTTCAAATCTCCATAATTCGGCATTCCATTTTCTTGAGAAATATAGTTAAATAAGTATAGTTTATTTCCGGCTTTTTTGAACTCCGGTGAAATGATATGTTTCTTTTCTCCGTTCGCACAAGCAAAAGAAATCAAGGTCGGTGGAACGTGAATATCCTGGAAACTTCCACTCATGGAATCCTTACCACCAATCGCAGCCAATTCGAAATTCATCTGCGCATCATACGCTCCAAGCAAAGAAGCCAACGGTTTCCCCCACTTCTCCGGCTGATTTCCTAACTTCTCAAAATACTCTTGGAAACTCAAACGGATGTTTTTATAATCACCGCCCATGGCAACAATCTTAGCCACACTTTCAACTACGGCATTAGCAGCGCCAACCAAAGAGTTTTGAGACGATATATCAGCATCAAATCCCCAACTTGCCAAAGAAACCGTTTCGATGTTTTTAGCATTTAAAATTGGCAAGGTTTGAACACTTCCTTCCATTTCAGTTAACTGATGTTTTCCGCCAAATGGCATTGCTACTGAGGTTCCGCCTACAGATGCATCGAACATTTCTGCCAAACCTTTTTGGGAAGCAACATTTTTATCAGAAAGTATTTTGAAGAAACTCTCTTCATTAAACTTTATAATCTCATTTTCAATTGGTTGCAAGTGTGAAACTTCAGCATGCTGGGTTTTCGCACGACCATTCGTATCTAAAAACGCTCGGCTTAAATCAACGATTTTATTTCCCTGCCAGAACATTTGCATTCTGCCCGAATCGGTTACTTTCGCAACTTCTACGGCTTTTATATTTTCCTTTTCACAGAATGTGATGAATTTTTCTTTGTCTTTCGCTTCAATAACAACTGCCATTCTTTCCTGTGATTCAGAAATTGCCAGTTCAGTTCCATTCAAGCCTTCATATTTTAAAGGCAAGATGTCTAGGTTAATTTCCAGTGAATCAGCAATTTCGCCAATTGCAACCGAAACTCCGCCCGCACCAAAATCGTTTGATTTTTTAATTAAAGTCGTTACTTCCGGATTTCTAAAGAGTCTTTGAATTTTACGTTCTTCCACTGCATTTCCTTTCTGAACTTCGGTTGACAACGTGTGAATCGAGGTTTCATCCTGCACTTTCGAACTTCCACTTGCACCGCCTACTCCATCTCTACCAGTTGCGCCACCTAATAAAATGACGAGATCACCATTTTGAGGTTGCTCTCTTTTCACCCAATCTTTTTTAACGGCTCCAACGACAAAACCAACTTCCATTCGTTTTGCTTTGTAGCCATCGTGGTAAATTTCATTGACTGAAGTTGTGGCTAAACCAATTTGATTTCCATAAGATGAATAACCATTTGCGGCTTGCTTCGTAATTGTTCTTTGTGGAAGTTTACCTGCTAATGTTTCAGAAATAGGCTCTAAAACATTTGCCGCTCCGGACAAACGCATCGCCTGATAGACGAAAGCACGACCAGACAAAGGATCACGAATTGCACCGCCTAAACAAGTTGAGGCACCACCGAAAGGTTCAATTTCGGTTGGGTGATTATGGGTTTCATTTTTAAATAACAAGTACCATGGTTCTTTCTTACCGTCGAATTCTGCTTCTATCTCAATCGTACAGGCATTTATTTCATCTGAAACCACAAGGTTTTCCAGTTTACCAGTCTTATGAAAATATCTTGCACAAACCGTCGCCAAATCCATCAAAGAAACTGGTTTCGATTCTCGGCCCAAGAATTTTCTCTTGTCTAAATAATCATTAAATATCGTTTCTAAAGTTGATTTAAAAGAATCATTAAACTGAATATCAGTCAATTCAGTTTCAAAAGTGGTATGTCGGCAATGGTCGCTCCAATAAGTATCCAGAACTTTAAGTTCTGTTTCGGTTGGATTTCTGTTTTCAGTTTTAAAATAATTTTGAATAAATTCTAAATCATCAATATCTAAAGCAAAACCATGGTTGTCGTAAAACGCTTTTAATTCTTCAGTAGAAAAATCAGTGAAACCTTCATGAATAATAACCGGATCAGGCGTTTCTTCCGCTGGGATTTCTAACTTCGATAAATCTTTAACCTGAGATTCAACTTTATTAATTAAATGATTTTTAATGACTTCTACATCAGATTCAGAAACTCCGAATAATTCGATGAGTTTTCCACTTCTTACTTTACCGTTCTCATTTTCAGTCAATAACGCAATACACTGTTGTGCTGAATCTGCACGCTGATCGTATTGTCCCGGTAAATATTCGGTCGCGAAATGAGTGCTTTTTGCCGGATTCTCTTCATGCAAAATATCGGTCACCGGATCTACGAAAGTACTGTTGATGACTTTTGAAAATTCATCATCATTAACACCGAAAACATCGTACACATTATAAACTTTTACATCTTTAATGGTCGGAACGATATTTTTTATTTCATCAAAAACTTTGGGACTTTCAACATCGAAAATTCCTTTTTTTTCTACGAAGATTCTTTTTTTCATTTTTAATTTTTATAAATAGGATTTTATCCTATTCTTTAGTAAAGCGTCCCGCTGGGACTTTGTCAATATGAAATTATTGGGAAAAATCACTAAAAAAAATGCAGCCAAAAAGACTGCATTAAAAATTTAAACTTTAAGGTCGGCTTTTAACCCGATTAAGTCGGCATACTTTTGCAGAATTGGATTTACCTCATTTTCGATAAACTCTTCAGTTTGAATTGGCGCGAATCCAATGAAGTTTTTTGGGTCGAGGACTTCTCTTAATTTAGATTTATCCATTTTCATTGAAGTGTCGTTCATGATCCTAGCGATCAAATCATTTTCTTTGCCTTCTTCTTTTACCTTTTTACTCGCTTCCATAGAATGAATGCGGATGGTCTCATGAATTTCCTGACGGTCACCGCCAGATTTCACTTCTTCCATAATGATATATTCGGTCGCCATAAATGGAAGTTCATCCATAATATGCTTCTGAATTCTATTTTCGTAAACCACGATTCCGTTCATGATATTATTCCAAATTAATAGAATTGCATCGACGGCTAGAAAAGATTGTGGAATAGTTAATCTTTTATTAGCAGAATCATCCAAAGTTCTTTCAAACCATTGTGTAGAAGCCACCATTGCGGAACTTGTAGACAATGACATCACGAATTTTGCCAAGGCTCCGATTCTTTCTGAACGCATTGGATTTCGTTTGTAAGCCATCGCAGATGAACCAATCTGATTTTTCTCGAAAGGTTCTTCAATTTCTTTTAAATTCTGTAAAAGTCTTAAGTCATTTGAAAATTTATGAGCAGACTGTGCAATATTAGAAAGCAATGCAACGACTTTCGCATCAATTTTACGATCGTAAGTTTGTCCGGAAACACCAAAGACTTTATCAAAACCAAAACGTTTTGAAAGTTCTTTATCCAAATGTTTTACTTTCGTATAATCACCATCAAATAACTCTAAAAAACTTGCGGCAGTTCCGGTTGTTCCTTTCACGCCTCTAAATCTCAAAGTTTGAATGAAAAATTCTAATTCTTCAAAATCTAAAACCAAAGACTGCAACCATAAAGTGGCCCGTTTTCCAACAGTTGTTAATTGTGCAGGTTGATAATGCGTAAAACCTAAAGTTGGCAAATCATTGTATTGAAGAGCGAAATCAGCCAGATTTTTCATCACATTGACCAATTGTTTTCTGATCAACAGAAGACCGTCGCGCATTTGAATCAAGTCGGTATTATCGCCAACAAAAGCCGAAGTGGCTCCAAGATGAATGATTCCTTTTGCCAAAGGAGCAGCGTCGCCATACGTGTGAACATGCGCCATCACGTCGTGACGGAATTTTTTTTCATACTCTGCTGCTTTATCGTAATCTATTTCTTCCGAATTTTCTTTCAACTGTGCAATTTGCTCGTCAGAAATATCAAGACCTAAATCTTTTTCAATTTCGGCTAAGGCAATCCACAACTTTCGCCAGTTTCGAAACTTATTATTGGGAGAGAAATTATAAAGCATTTCCTCACTTGAATAGCGTTCTTCAAGAGGATTTTTGTAGGAATTCATTCTTTCTTTTTACTTTTTACTTGCACAAATTTAAGGAAAAATTCCGAGCCTTAAAATTTATTTCCGGCCAGTAAACTCCTTCATGGTGTCATATATTCCGAATACATTTTCCATTACCCAATCAAAAGCAGGGATTGGCAAAATACCTTGCGAAAAACGGATAAACCAATATGGGAGCGGCATTGCCAACATTTTTGTTTCCTTTTCGATAGCGGAAATAATTCTTTCTGACGATTTTTCAGGTTCTAAAATTGGCAAAACTTTAGATTTCACACCATCAAACATTCCTGTGTTAATGAAGAAAGGCATTATGGTCGTGACCGAAATATTTTTCTTTAATTGGGCCATTTCCAAACGTACACTATCACCCCAACCAATTGCGGCCCATTTTGAAGAAGCATATACCGACATTTTAGGATTTGAAATTAAACCCGCAGAAGAGGCGATGTTGCAAATCGCACCAGAATTTTTCGCAATCATTCCTGGAAGAAATTCCAAAGTCGTATGCATTAAAGCATTTGCATTAATCGCCATACTTTTTTGAATCTGCTCATGCGTATGCTCGTGAAAATATTTGCCCACTACAATTCCGGCATTATTGATAAGGATATCAACAGAACCAACGTCAGTTCTAACACGTTGTGCATTAACTTTAATATCATCTAAACTTGAAAGATCAATTTTATAAGTAAAAATTTCACCACCTAATTTTGAAAATTCTTCTTTAGTCTGAGTCAAACCTTCTTCATTGATATCCCAAATGATTAATTTAGAGCAACCTCGTTCCAGAGATTTACGACTCATAATTTTTCCAATTCCAGAACAACCTCCCGTAACGAGTACAATTTTATTTTTAAAATCCATTTTGTAAAGATGTCAATTATTTTTAAGTTAAATTTGTTTGGATTAAAACTTACAAGACAATTTAGCAGATAACCTGCAAGTTTCGTAATGTAATGCATATTATACCCACCAATTTAATAACTAAAAGTAATGATTTTTAAAGAAATATTAGAAGAACAGAAGGAATTTTTTAATAGCCAGAAAACGAAAAGTTTGAAATTTCGAAAAATGTATCTGGAAAAACTCAAAGATTTATTAGTGAAAAATGAAGGATTGTTGTACGACGCGATTTATGCCGATTTTGGAAAATCGAAATTCGATACTTTAACAACCGAGATTTCATTCGTGATAAAAGATATTGACTATTTTTTGAATAATGTAACATCTTTATCAAAACCGAAAAGTGTAAGAACAAATCTTGCCAACCAATTTGGATCCAGTAAAGTTTATCCTGAACCGCTGGGCTGTACTTTGGTTATTGGAGCATGGAATTACCCATACCAACTTTCACTTTCGCCGATGGTTGGGGCTTTGGCTGCTGGCAATACCTGTATTTTAAAGCCAAGTGAAATTGCTGAAAATTCAATGAAAGCCATGGCAAAAATCATCAATGAAAACTTTCCGAAAGAATATTTATTTGTAGCTGAAGGAGGTGTAGAAGAAACGACAGAAATATTAAAACTAAAATTCGACAAGATATTTTTTACAGGAAGTCCGCGAGTTGGCCAAATTGTGTACGAAGCTGCAGCGAAACATTTGACACCAGTAACTCTGGAATTGGGAGGAAAAAGTCCTGCAATTGTTACTTCTTCTGCTGATTTTGAAGTTGCCGCCAAGAGAATTGTGTGGGGAAAATTTTTAAACGCGGGGCAAACTTGTGTCGCCCCAGATTATATTTTGGTGGATGAAAAAGTAAAAGACAGCTTTTTGGATTCGCTAAAATCGTACATCGAAAAATTTAATTATCAACCGGATTCAGAACATTATACTCAAATAATTAATGATAAAAATTTTGAGCGTTTAGTGAAATTAATCAATCAGGAAAAGATTTTCATGGGTGGAAAAACTGATGCTGCCAAGAGATATATTGAACCTACAATCCTGCAAAATGTAACGTGGGATGATGCGGTCATGCAGGAAGAAATTTTCGGTCCTATTTTACCCGTATTGACTTTTAAAAGTTTTAATGAAGCTTTGCGACAAATCGCGGCGTATGAAAAACCACTTTCTGCTTATTTATTTACTGATAAATCGGAAGAAAAAGAGGAATTTATATCCAAAATATCTTTCGGTGGTGGTTGTATCAATGATGTGGTGATGCATCTGAGTAATGATTATTTACCCTTCGGAGGTGTAGGAAATTCTGGAATCGGAAACTACCACGGTAAATATGGATTCGAGGCATTTTCCCATAAGAAAGCAGTTTTAGATCGTGCAACATGGGGAGAACCCGATTTAAAATATCCGCCCTATACCGAAAAAAAACTAACCTGGATCAAAAAACTTTTGTAAAAAAAAGAGTCTCGCCATTTGACGAGACTTTTTTTATTTTAAGATTTTGGCGCCCAATCGGCGAAAAATGCTTTTACCTTTTCTAAGCTGTAGCCTTTCCCATCTTCAAGTACCGCACTGTCTTGGGTATGAATCATTTTGCCATTTTGATCAAGAACTACAAAAACCGGATATCCAAATTTTTCACCTGGATTATCATACTTTGCAAATACTTTTTCATTTTTATTTTCTGGCGAATAATTTAAATGATAGTAGATATAATTTTTGTCAACGATTTGTTTTAGTTCTGGCGTGGTCTGCACGTAATTATTAAATCTTAAACACCAGATGCACCAGTTTCCACCAGCCTGAATCATCACATTTTTATTTTCAACCTTTGCTTGTTTTACGAGTTCCGCAATTTTAGCTTCTGCATCCTCTTTATCATTATAAGGTTTCGGAAGTTTTGCAATTTCCGCTGCTGCTGCTTTCTTCTTCGCTTCCTTCATCGCAAGACTATCAACAGGTGCTGCAGTAGAATCAACTGAAGTTTCAGTTACAGAAACATTTTCATTTTTTTGAGAGCACGAAACTCCAGAAATTAAAAGTCCTGAAATTAAAAGACTACATAAAGTTTGTTTTATCATGAGTAAAGGATTTATTAATCTTTGCAAAATAACGAAATTTGACTGAAGCATAAACTTAATTATCATTAAATTTGCATTAAACTATGAAGTTTCTATTCCAAATAATTTTACTATTTTCCAGATTGCCGCTGCGCATCTTGTACGGTTTTTCAGATGTAATATTTCTTTTCAGCTATCATATCATAGGTTATCGAAGGAAAGTAGTTCTGGAAAATCTTCAAAATTCCTTCCCTACAAAGACGGCAGAAGAAATAAAAAAAATTGAGAAAAAATTTTATATCAACTTCTGTGATTACATAGTAGAAACTTTTAGATCTTTCACCATTTCTTCCACAGAACTTCGTGTACGCGTACAGCATCTAAATCAAGATGTTTTTCATGAAGCAAAGCAAGAAAACAAAAATGTAATCTTACTTGCGGGCCATATTTTTAACTGGGAATGGTACAATACTCTCGCAATGTTAGTCCCGCAAAAAAACAGCTTTCCCGTATACCGTAAAGTGCAGAACGGTTTCTGGGAAGATCGAATTAAAGGGCTTAGAAACCGATTCGGAAACAATGCCTTAGAAGCCAAAGAAGTTATCAGACATATTTTCCGAAACCCCAATGATGGAAATTCAATTTACATGTTCGTTGCCGATCAGACTCCACATGTTTCCGAAGTGACGTATGGCCTGAACTTTCTGAACCAAAAAACACCCGCTTTTGTTGGTTACGACAAGCTTTCCACAAGAATGGATTTAGCATTTGTATTCTGCGAAATGAAAAAAGTGAAGCGCGGCTACTATCAAATAAATTATCATCGAATTAATCCTGAAAAAGAGAAATTTGTGGAGCATGAAGTGGTGAAAAAATTCTATCAGTTACTGGAAAATACGATTCAAAAAAGACCTGACAATTATCTTTGGTCTCACCGCCGCTGGAAATATCAGCACGCAATTAAAGTAATGGAAAGTAAAATCTGATTTTCAGAATTAAAATTTTAAAAATTGAATTTAGCAATTGTCATTTTAAACTGGAATGGGAGGTCTTGGTTAGAAAAATTTCTTCCCAATGTTATTCAGTACTCCAAAGGTGCAGATTTATTCGTAATCGATAATAATTCTACAGACGATTCAGTCTCTTTTCTGCAGCATAATTTTCCGACAGTCAAAATTATTATCAATGAAAATAACCGCGGTTTTGCGGGAGGATATAATGAAGGTTTAAAGAAAATTGACCACGAATTCTACTGTCTCCTCAATTCTGATGTTGAAGTAACCGAAAACTGGCTACAACCTGTCTTAGAATTATTTAGGAAAGATGACCGCATCGCTGCAATTCAGCCAAAAATTTTAGATTATAACAAACGTAATTATTTCGAGTTTGCGGGCGCAGCAGGCGGAATGATTGATAATTTGGGATTTCCTTTTTGTAGAGGACGTGTTTTTGAAAACATAGAAGATGACCACGGTCAATACGATGATGAAAGTGAAATTTTCTGGGCTTCTGGGTGTTGTTTTTTTATAAGATCAAAAGATTTTTGGGCTCAAAATGGTTTCGATGAACGGTTCTTTGCTCATCAGGAAGAAATTGATTTGTGTTGGCGATTAAAGAATTCTGGTAAAAAAATATTTTATACAGGAAAATCAAGTGTATTTCACGTTGGTGGTGGAACGCTAAATAAACAAAGCCCCCAAAAAACATTTCTCAATATTCGCAACAATCTATCGATGCTTTTGAAAAATCTACCATTTCCGAAAGTGATTTGGCTTATTTTTTTCCGATTTATATTAGACGGTTTTGCAGGATTTTATTTTGGTTTTAAAGATGGATTTCCGCATTTCTGGGCGGTGATCCGAGCGCACTTTTCTTTTTATGGTCAAGTTCCCCAAACATTAAAACTTCGTCAGAAAAATCAGATCACCGACTTTTATCAGGCGAAATGGTTAGTCTTTAAAAATTTCCTATAAATTTATTTTCATTATTTATCCCATTTAATACTAGAAAATTTATCTACATTTATGTAATGTTAAAAGTAGATTTCTATCTTGTAGGCACCATCATTCTGGTGATCATTCTGGTCATTGGGTTACTGATCTATTTTTTTCAGCACCGCTTTTTTTTTCAGCCTGAAAAACTTCCACCTGATTTCAAATTTGCCTACGATCATTTAAAAGCTGACGAAAAGTTCGTAGAACCAGAACCTGGCGCAAAAATCAGTTATCTTCATTTTCAGGTTGATGAGCCGAAAGGTGTAGTTATTTACCTGAAAGGAAATACAAAAAGTATAAAAGGTTGGGGAAAATTTGCCATTGATTTCACCAGACTTGGTTACGAAGTGATTATGATGGATTATCGTGGGTTTGGGAAAAGTACCGGTAAACGCACAGTAGAAGCCATGAAACGTGATTCTCAGTTTATATATGACATTGCCAAAGAAGAATTTAGCGAAAATAAAATCGTTCTGTACGGTCGATCTTTAGGTTCGGGTTTTGCCGCGAGACTGGCCTCGAAAAACAATCCGCGTTTATTAATTCTAACTTCACCACTTTATTCCCTGTTGCGCACTATTCATCGATATTTACCTTTTATGCCCGCTAAACCTTTTCTGCGCTACAATATTCCTACTTTTCAATATCTGAAAAACGTTCGGTGTCCAATTAAAATCATTCACGGCAGCGATGACCGACTGGTTCCCATTAACACCGCCATTGATCTTTCAGAAATTAATCCAAAACTTTCGCGCTTGTACGTCATTTTGCGCGCCGGACATATCAATATCCATCAGTTTGAAGAATATCATCGTGTGATGGAAGAAATTTTCGATGAACGTAAAGTTTTTATTGATGCTGAAAAAACAAGCTTGGGCTATTCTCATCGCAAATAAAGATAAATTCAAAAAAATTATCTTTGCATTAATTAAAGAATTTAATGGAATTACTCATCATCATTTTACTCATCCTACTTAACGGAGTGTTTGCAATGTCGGAAATGTCCCTCGTTTCCTCTCGAAAATTTAAACTGGAAAGTGCAGAAAGAAAAGGCAGTGCTGGCGCAAAGAAAGCATTAGAATTATCCGAAAAACCGACCAAATTTTTGTCGACTGTTCAAATCGGTATTACCTTAATCGGTATTTTGCTAGGAATGTATTCCGGAGATACTCTTACTAATGATTTTAAAGGATTTTTGGACCAGTTTGCCGCTATAGAACCTTATTCGAAAACAGTAGCTACGGTTGGAATAGTCATATTTATCACCTACTTATCCATTTTATTGGGGGAATTATTACCGAAGAGAATTGCAATGACTTTTCCGGAGAGAATTATTACAATACTCTCAAAACCCATGGATATTTTATCGAAAGTTACATCACCTTTTGTTTTATTACTGACTACCTCTAATAATGTATTGCTGAAATTATTAGGAATTGATAGTAAATCTGATAGTATTGTTACGGAAGAAGAAATAAAATCTATCGTACGCGAAAGTGCAATGGAAGGGCAAATTGACCAAATTGAACACAGTATTGTGGAAAGGGTTTTTGAACTCGGTGACCGCAAAATCAATACGCTAATGACGCACAGAACTGCAATCACATATTTCAATATCGAAGAGGATTTAAACAGTATTTTAGAAAAAATAAAAACTGAAAAACATAATGTATATCCTGTTACCAAAGGAAATAATTTAGATGATATTATCGGCGTCGTGATGATGAAAGATATCTTTCCTATTGAAGATACGGTGAATTTTAATTTAAAAGAACTTTTGCGCCAACCCGTTTATCTGAATGAAAATTACTACGCGTACAAAGTATTAGAAATATTTAAAAAAGAAAAAAATCACCACGGTATCGTTATCGATGAATATGGAAATACTTTGGGAATTGCAACAATGCACGATGTACTCGATGCCTTGGTAGGAAATACAGCTACAAACGAAAATTTTGATTACCGAATAGTTCAGAAAACCGAAAACACCTGGGTCGCTGATGCACAGTTTCCTATCGTTGAATTCATCAAGTATTTTAAGCTCGACTACGAGTTTGATAACAAAGATAATTACACCACACTCGTCGGATTTTTTCTTAGCGAACACGGCGGCTCTACCGAAATCGGGAGTACAATAAAGATTGAAGATCTCGATTTAGAGATTATTAGCAAAGACAGGCAACGTGTTTCTCAAATTTTAATTTCCAGAAATACTCCACCATCTAGAACTTAATGGGAAAACTACTTCAATATTTTCAGGAAAAAGTCGTCTTTTTACCCGTACTTTTGCCCACAGATCACACATTTGATTTTGAGCAGGATTTTGAAGAATATTTGTGGGATACCCCATTTGACGGAAAAATTAATGTACTTCATTTCAAAATTAAAAAACCAAAGGGAGTTATTTTATATTTCCATGGTAATGCTGATAATTTACATCGGTGGGGAAAAATAGCCAATGAATATACCCAATTTGAATATGATGTTTTGGTCATGGATTACAGAGGTTATGGTAAAAGTTCTGGCCCAAGAAATGAGGAATTTCTCTATTCTGATGCGCAATATTTCTACAATTTTGCAAAAGAAAAATATGGGGAAGAAAACACGGTAGTCTACGGAAGAAGTCTTGGCGGTTCCTTTGCTGTGAAAGTAGCAGGTGACAACAATCCAAAAGCAGTACTACTCGAAGCGACTTTCTATAATTTACAGGATATTGTAAACCGATGGCTGCCCAAAAAAGTAACCGATCGCGTCGCACCTACTATGACTTATCACTTTTTATCAAATGAAAATATCAGGAATATTTCTGTTCCGCTCTATCATTTTCACGGCACGAAAGACACTGTAGTTCCTCTAAAATCTGGTAAAAAGCTGTTCGACCTATTTAAAAAGTCTAGGCCAGAAATTACAAAAAAGTTTATTGAAATTGATGGCGGAACTCACGATGATTTAGTAAATTACCCAGAGTTTTTGAAAGAACTGGGCGAAATACTCCGTTAAAAAACCTTTCCAAATATTTCTAATAATCTCTATTCCAAACAAATCTCTTTTCCAGTTATGATTGATTTCTGCGCCATTGACTTTGAAACCGCTACACATGAAAGAAATTCCGCATGCGAAATGGGAATATGCATTGTCGAAAATGGCGAAATCGTCTCCACCAAAACCTGGCTTATCAAGCCGCCAAGTTTCCCCTACTTTCATCCCAGAAATATTGATGTTCATGGGATCAGACCTGAAGAAGTGAAAGATGCGCCGACATTTCAAGATATTTGGCATGAAGCTGAGGATTTAATGTATGGAAATTTGATGATCGCGCACAACGCTGGCTTTGATGCGGGAGTTTTGAGAAGTTGTCTTGATTACTACGGGTTTTATAAACCGAAACTTAATTACCTATGCAGCATATCGTTAGCAAAAAAATCCTGGAAAAATCTTCCGAAATATGGACTGAAAAGTTTGGCAGAGCATCACCATTTAAAATTTAATCACCACCGAGCAGGTGATGATGCAGAAGTTTGCGCAAAAATTTCATTGCTGGCTTTTAACCAATTGATGCTTACGAGAAATGATGAAGTACAAGATGTGATGAAAAAGAACCTAAAAGTTTTATAGTCCTTGATAATGATAAAATGTTTAATTCGTTAGAACATCGGCGACAAGACCAAATTTCGGAACTTCAATTTCCATCTCTTCGTTATTCACTAGATTTTTACAATAATAAATTCCACTCATATTTCCCACTCCTGAACGTAACATGACATTTGAAAAATAGGTAAAATCTTCGCCAGGCAAGATTTCGGGCGTTAAACCAATTACTCCTTCACCAGCTACTTCAGTAAATCCAAAACCTAAGTCATAGATCAACCACTTTCTTCTCAAGAGTTGTATGGGCTCTTTTCCGAGATTTTCAATGGTAATATTATACCGAAATACAAAACGGTTTTCAGAGGGAAAACTGTTCTTTATATCGTACACGGGGAAAACGGAGACCTTGATGTCAAAAGATATAGTTGAAAACATGGCTAAAATTTAAAAATAGTAGATACAAAAATCCCGCCTTTATAGACGGGATTTATATATTTAGAAAAAATATTTATTTTCTCTTAAAGTTCAAGACCTTTTTTCTCGTCTCCGTCCATTAAAAACTCCACTGGATTATCGATCGCTTCTTTAACGGCAACAAGGAATCCTACTGATTCTTTACCGTCAATAATTCGGTGATCATAAGAGAGAGCAACATACATCATTGGGCGAATAACTACTTGACCATCAATTGCCATAGGTCTTTGAAGAATATTGTGCATTCCTAAAATCGCAGACTGTGGCGGATTGATAATTGGTGTAGACATCATAGAACCGAAAGTTCCACCATTTGTTAATGTAAAGGTACCACCCGTCATTTCATCAATAGTGATTTTCCCGTCTCTTACTTTTTCCGCTAAGCTTTTGATATTACTTTCTATTCCGCGGAACGACATTGTTTCTGCATTTCTCAATACAGGAACCATTAATCCTTTAGGACCAGAAACTGCAATTGAAATATCGCAGAAATCATAATTTATTTTGAAATCTCCGTCAATCGATGCATTAACGTCTGGATACATTTGTAAAGCTCTCGTAACCGCTTTTGTAAAGAAGGACATAAATCCTAAACCAACGCCATGTTTCTGAGCGAATTCTTCTTTATATTGTTTTCTGATTCGGAAGATCTCCGACATGTCAACTTCGTTAAAAGTGGTGAGCATTGCCGTTTCATTTTTAACAGTAACTAATCTCGCAGCTACTTTTCTTCTTAAAACAGAAAGTTTGGTCGTGCTACTCCCTCTAGATCCAGAAGTAGAATTTGCTGATCCCATTGCTGGTACAGCTGCTGTTGCAGCGTCTTGTTTCGTAATTCGGCCGTCTTTACCAGAACCAGTTACCTGATCAGCTTGTACGCCTTTTTCATCTAATATCTTCTTTGCCGCTGGCGAAGGAGTTCCTGTCGCATAATTTGCTGCAGGTCTTTGTTCAGCTTTTGGAGCTTCTGCTTTCGGAGCTTCCTGTTTAGGTGATTCTTTCGCTGGCTCGGCAGTTTTTTCTTCAGATTTAGCAGATGTTGAATCCTCAGGTTTCGTTCCTTCGCGATCGATTAAACAAACGACTTGACCAACTGCTACAACTTCACCTTCTTCTGCTTTAAGGGTAATAATACCGCTTTCTTCCGCGGGTAATTCAAGCGTAGCTTTATCAGAATCTACTTCTGCGATGGGTTGATCTTTCTCTACATAATCGCCGTCTTTTACTAACCACGTCGCGATTTCAACTTCTGTGATGGATTCTCCCGGTGATGGGACTTTCATTTCTAATATTGACATCGGATATCTTTTTTATTTAGTTTATTTTAAATGATTTATTGAAGTAATTTTAAGCCAATTATGCGGTTACAGGTCTTTTTACGGGCGCATCTTTTCTATCGAAAACTCTGTTAATAACATCGTTCTGATTTCTTTCAAACATTTTATGACTTCCCGGGGCAGGTGTACCACTTTGAACAGGCGCAATAACATCGATTCCTGTCTTGCGGAAATTTCTCAAAATATAACTCCAAGCACCCATATTTTCCGGTTCTTCCTGAACCCAAAGCAATTGCTTTCTATTGCTGTATTTATTCAGAATTTCTTCAATCTGATCATTTTGCAAAGGATACAATTGTTCAAATCGTACCAACGCAATATTTTCGCAGTTAAGTTCTTCTTTCTTGGCTAATAATTCATAATAAATTTTACCGGAACAAAGTACTAATTTATCAACTTTAGCTGCTTCTACCGTATGATCATCAATGATCGGCTGGAAGTGTCCATTTGCAAGATCTTCAATTGTCGAGATTACTTTTGGATGACGCAATAAAGATTTTGGAGTCATTACGACTAATGGTTTTCTAAAATTCCATTTCATTTGTCTTCTTAGTAAATGGAAATAGTTAGCTGGCGTTGTCGCATTTGCAACCACCATATTATCATTTGCACAAAGCGTTAAAAATCGCTCTAAACGTGCGGAAGAGTGCTCAGCACCTTGTCCTTCAAAACCATGTGGCAAGAGCATTACCAGACCTGACTGAATTTTCCACTTTTCTTCTGCAGCAACTAAATATTGATCAATAATAATTTGCGCTCCATTCATAAAATCTCCAAACTGTGCCTCCCAAATTGTCAAGGTATTTGGTGATGCCATGGCGTACCCATAATCAAAGCCTAAAACTCCATACTCAGAAAGGTGAGAATTGTAGATATCGAATCTATTCTCGGAGATGTGACGAAGCGGAATATATTCTTCTTCTGAATCTTCCGTTTTAATCAAAGCATGCCGGTGCGAGAATGTTCCTCTTTCAACATCTTCTCCGGAAATCCTTACATTGTTTCCTTCTGTTAATAATGTTGCATAAGCCAACCATTCTGCCAGCGCCCAATCGAGATTGTCAGCATCAATTGCTTTTAATCTATTTTCGAAAAGACGGGTGATTTTACTGATGAATTTTTTATCGGTAGGTAAGGTTGACATTCTAATTGCCAGCTCCTTCAATTTTGCTGGATCAAATTTAGTATCAACTTTTTCGAGCATTGCACCTTTTGGCGACATCGGCAACTGTTTCCAATCATCAGCCATGAAAAGATCCATTGTATTTTTTTCAATCTCTTTAGAAGCGTCGTAATTGGAATCTAATAACTTTTTAAAGTCAGACTCCATCTTCGTCAAAATTTCTTTAGAAACAATTCCTTCACTTATTAATTGTTCTTTATATATTTCGCGAGGATTGGGATGCTTCGAAATTAATTTGTATAAATTAGGTTGGGTAAAACGAGGCTCATCGCCTTCGTTATGACCATATTTACGGTAACCCAAAAGGTCAATATAAACATCTTTCCCAAACTGCGCTCGGAAATCGGCGGCAAATCTGATGGAATGCACTACAGCTTCTACATCGTCTGCATTAACATGCATCACAGGTGATTCAGTAACTTTAGCAATATCCGTACAGTAATTTGAAGATCTGGCATCCAGATAATTGGTTGTAAAAGAAACCTGATTATTAACAACAATATGCACTGTTCCTCCGGTTTGGTAACCTTCCAAAGTCATCATTTGTGCTACTTCATATACAATTCCCTGTCCGGCTATTGCGCCATCACCATGGATTATAATTGGAAGCACTTTTTTGAAATCTTTGTACTTATCATCTACTTTCGCACGGCAAATCCCTTCAACTAAAGCAGAAACTGTTTCTAAATGTGATGGATTCGGTGTTAAGTTAATTGAAACCTCTTCGCCATTTGCAGTCTTAATCTTTTTCGATGATCCTAAATGATATTTTACATCTCCAGAAAATACATCTTCCTCAAATTCTTTTCCTTCAAATTCAGAAAATATTTGTTTGTAAGATTTCCCAAAGATATTCGTGAGTACATTTAACCGACCTCTATGCGCCATTCCCAAAACTACCTCATCAACACCTAATTGTGATGATCTGGTAATTAACTGGTCTAAAGCTGGGATAAGAGATTCACCACCTTCAAGAGAGAATCTTTTTTGCCCTACAAATTTCGTATGGAGGTAATTTTCAAAAGCGACAGCTTGATTCAGTTTTTCAAGAATTTCAGTCTTTTCATCAGCGTTAAGCTTCGGATGATTCTTATTAACCTGAAGCCACTCTCTGATGAAAGTTCGCTCAGCAACATTATTGATGTGCATATATTCCACACCGATGGATTCACAGTAAATCTGATCCAAATGATCAATAATTTCCTGGAGTGTAGCTGCCATTGCAAGGCCTGTCTCTTTTGCAGAATTAAATTTTTTCCCTAAATCAGCTTTTGACAAGCCAAAATTTTCGATATCCAAAGAAGGCTCGTAATGTCTTCTTTCACGAACAGGATTGGTATGTGTAAACAAGTGACCACGGTGGCGGTACGCTTCTATTAAATTTAAAACTTTAAATTCTTTCTCAATATCATCAGGAATTTGCCCGTTTGCAGCAGCTTGATTTGCGAACTGAACGGGAGCTGATCCTGATTTCTCGCCAGAACTATTGATTAAATCCTCACCGTACCCTTCAAGGGCAAAATCAAACCCTTGGAAAAATGCTTTCCAGGAAGGCTCGAGCGAATCGGGATATTTTAAATATTGTTGATATAAATCTTCTATTAACTGCGAGTGCACAGCGTTTAGGAATGAAAATTTGTCCATTATTTACAGATTAACTGTTGATTTTTATTTAAACACCAAATTTAACAAAAATAAGTGAAGTACTAAAGGCAATTGCGAGATAAAAGCCGTGCAAAGGCTTTTATTTGTAAACTGGCAAAGATAATTTTAAAACAACCTGAGCATCGGTATTCGGTTCTTCTAAAAAAATTTCCTGCAAGGTCCCACTTCGAAGACTGTCTTTTCTCGCCTGATTTACAAGTTGCTGTATTGATTTTACACGACTGGCGTACGTACCGCGATAAAAGATGACATAGTTTTTGGAGGCATTTAAAGTTCTAAAAGTAAAATTATTATCTGATATCGGTTCCTTTTTAGGAAGTGGAACTCCATAAAAATAAGACACTTCTTTTTCTTTAAAATATTCTGGTGTCGTCAGCAAAATGGGTTCGCCATATTCATCCTCTTTTTTTCCCAAATCCATTTTAGCATAATTCAAAACCTTGTTGTGATTAACTACAATATTTTTGAAGAGCGCATCCTTGGTGTTTTTTGCACTTACATTAATACCAAGTAAAATTTGACTATCTTGATTTTCCACCAAAAGGGTATCAAATTTCAGGTTTTCCCGTAAGTTATCTTTTTCAATTTTATTACTCAGCAAATGGGCGAGGTTTACCATACTTTTATCAATAGTTTCCAGCCAAACATCTTCTGAAATTAAATTTAAAGAACGTTTCAAATAGGGTTGTTTTGGCGTTTGAATAAACCAGATAATTTTGGTTTTTTCTCCGAGTGGAACAAATTTTAGATCGATAAGATATGGGGTATTATTTTTCCCCTCATAAAGTTGGAGCTTCAGCGTTTTATTAATATTGACATACCTGATAAAAAGATCGCCTGATATATCTTCATCTTTGTGATCCACATAAGCCAGCGAACTTCCCTTTCCTTCATACGGTGTAAAAAATTCTATTGACATGTTTTTATTATCCGAGAAAAACGTATTCCAAAGCGTGAAATTCTGGAGATTACTAAACTGTGGAAAAACTTTTTCTACAGGATAATTAATTTCTTTTTCTACCGTAAAATTTTTATTTTCTGGTACGAAAATCATCGATATCGCATACACAATACCTAAAAGAAATAACAGGAAGACCGCAATTTTTATCCAACGCATGGCGCAAAAATACGTAAAAACATACGCAAAAAAAACACGGCAATAGAAATTACTGCCGTGTGAATGCTCTGTTATAAAATATTAAGGAATTTGAGTTCCCGGACGTATTACAGCGTTTTTCTTTACTACCACAATTCCATCTTTAATGGAATGGGTGTCAAAATCACCATCTTGCAAATGATGACCGCCAATTATACGTGCGTTATCGCCAATCCGACAATTTTTATCAAGAATTGCACGCTCTATATAACAGTATTTTCCTACGCCCAGATTTGGGCTGCCATCTTGATCATTTTGAACAATCTCCTTGGTATCCTGATAAAAATCGGCACCCATCATATAGGTATTCATCAATGTACTGCCTTTATCAATTCGGCTTCTGTTACCGACGATCGAATTTTCAATTTTATCGGCCATTACAATACATCCGTCCCCAAATATCGCTTTACTTACGTAGGAACCCAAGATTTTGGAAGGTGGCAGCATTCTCGCACGAGTATATATCGGCCGGTTGCTAAATAAGTTGAAATAAGGAAAATCAGTCGTTAAATTTAAATTAGCCTCAAAAAATGACTGAATGGTTCCGATATCGGTCCAATATCCTTCATATTGAAAGCTCAAGGTTTTGTAAGTTCCAATACCATTCGGAATAAGTTCGCCGCCGAAGTCATCACCTGGATCCTCCTCAAACATTTTTTTCAAAACGGTTTTACTGAATACATAAATTCCCATTGAAGCCAAATATTCTTTGCCTTCATTTTTATTTTTTTCTGAAACCTCAGATCTCCAGTCATGAAGCATATCTCCTGTCGGCTTTTCTGTGAAGGAAGTAATATTTCCTTCCTCATCAGATTTTAAAATACCAAATCCGGTAGCATCATGAGCATTTACAGGAATCGTCGCGATCGTAATATCACCTTTATTTTTGCAATGAAAATCGATCATCTCCCGGAAATCCATTTGATAAAGTTGATCACCGGAGAGAATTAAGATATAATCATATTCATACTTATCCAAATGTTTCATCGACTGCCGAACGGCATCAGCAGTACCTTGATACCATTGATCATTTTCCACGTTTTGCTCCGCTGCTAGAATATCAACAAAACCTCTGCTAAAAATATCGAAGTGAAAAGAATTTTTAATATGTGAATTTAGTGAGGCAGAATTGAACTGCGTGAGCACCAAAATCCTGTTAAACCCCGAATTTAAACAGTTGGAAATGGGAATATCCACAAGTCGATATTTTCCTGCAATCGGAACCGCAGGTTTGGACCGTGTACTAGTTAGAGGAAATAACCTGGTTCCTCTCCCTCCTCCGAGAACTATAGATATAACACTGGGTTTCATATAATTTTTTTTTATAATTTGTGAAAAGATGCTGACTAACAATATTACTGATTTTCTGCAATTAATCAAAATATAAAAGGCTGAAAAGTTCTTATTTCAGCAAATTAAAACTGGTTTACGAAAAGAAATTTTGTAAAAATTGCAAAAATGAAATTTAGGGTAGAAAAAAATTCCTCAAAATAATTTGAGAAATTAAAAGTCTTTAATACTGCGATAAATTAATTTAATGTTTGAAGATTGGTAAGGTCTGCCGCTGCAACTTTCAACACTTGAAACTTGTCACCAGTTTTAGTAATACATGATATACCGTACGCTTACAATAAAATTGGACTACGACTTGATTATATTTACAATCTCAGTGAATCCTCGTGATTTTGCGTGCTGTAAAGGAGTAATTCCATCATGATCAGGAATATTCATTTTCGCACCGGCATCTTTCAGAATTTTTACGATCTGTTGATATTTTATGCTACCGTCTCCTAATATAACAGCTTCCATTAATGCCGTCCAGCCTAATTTATTAATGTGATCGATGGGATAATTTTTAGTATTGGCCAATAATTGAACTGTTTCTACATGACCACGTTCGCAAGCAGGTATCAGTGCTGATCCATAGTATCTGTTGAAAATGTCAAATCGTGCTCCATTTTCTATAAATAATTTTAAAAGTTCGGTTTGTCCCGTTGCTCCTGCGTACAGAAAAGGACTGTCTAAATTATCAGCTTGTTGATTCACATCTGCCCCATGTTTAACAAGTAATTTCGCCATATCTTCATACTGTTTGGTCGTGGCAATCAGCAGTAATGAATTTTTGTTTGAATCTGTAGTATTAACATTTGCACCATTTTTTAATGCTGCTTCGACACTTGGCAAATCATTTTTCTGAACCAGATTAATGAGATCTGACTTAGTTATAGTTTCCATTTTCATTATTTCATTGGTATTTGACGTGTGACAGTTAAGAAGTAATAGTAATAAAATTGTGATCGTTTTCATCATTAATTAATTTAATACACAACAATTTCCTTGTGTATGAGTGCTTTATGGGAGAGATTCGTGATATGGGTTATACAGAGCAAATTGATTAGGCCGGCAGAAATAAGGTTTTTCCGCGTATTTTTAATAGTTGAATTTAATTCTACAGAAGCTGCCATAACCTTATTCAAAAATCCAGACACGATAGTGAGTCCAGCGACACCAAATGCAGTGTTTTTTAAAAATTCTTTACGTGTTATGCCGGAATTTTTCATCATTTTTAATTTTAGACAAATCTAATAATAAAGAAAATGTAGAGAAATTGATTGTAAGAGTTCTCAAAACAGAAATTAGCAATTAGTGCTTTCAGTTTGGAAAGTACGAATTAATTAAATAGAATTTCACCAAAAAAAAATCTCTCAAAAAAATTTGAGAGATCTGCGATCCGGACGGGATTCGAACCCGCGACCTCCGCCGTGACAGGGCGGCATTCTAACCAGCTGAACTACCGGATCAATTTTTTGAAAAGTAATTGTAAACTTTTTGCGATCCGGACGGGATTCGAACCCGCGACCTCCGCCGTGACAGGGCGGCATTCTAACCAGCTGAACTACCGGATCTTTAGAATAAAAAGAACTTCTTTCTTTTTGGTGAGTGCAAAAATACAAATTTTATGATACTCTACAAACCTTTTTAAAAGAAAATGCTTTCCCAAGAAGGAAAGCACTCATTTTCAAGGCTCTTATTTCTACAAGTGTGCCGATAATTTTTCGGTAATCACTTCTTTTGATGCAACTCCTACGATTTTATCAACAACTTCACCATTTTTAAAGATTAAAACTGTCGGGATATTTCTAATGCCATAATCTACAGAAACCTGCTGATTATTATCTACATCAACTTTCCCGATGATTGCTCTACCTTCAAAGTCAGCAGCAACTTCTTCGATAATTGGTCCGAGCATTCTGCATGGTCCGCACCATACTGCCCAAAAATCTACCAATACCGGTTTATCTGAATTCAATACTGTTTCTTTAAACGATTGATCTGTAATTTCTAATGCCATTTTATATAATTTTTAAATTTTAAGTATGAGAGGACAAATTTACAATTTTCCTACTAATTTATTTAATCGGTTATCTATGTTCGATATCAGAATTTTCTATTTTGAAAGTCTCTGCAATCTCTTCAAGTGCCTGTACCAAAGAATCAATCTCTTCTTTTGTCGTAAGATGACTGAAAGATACACGCAAAGGAGTTGTAGTATTCATTTCTTCCTCCTCCAGAATCATCATCATCACCATTGATGGCTTAGATGCTCCCGAAGAACACGCACTACCCTGCGAAATTGCAATTCCTTTCATGTCCAATTTCAGACCGATCATAGGATCTTTAAAAGGAAGAAGAACACTTAAGACGGTGTATAAACTCGCATCCATTTCTGCACTTCGTCCATTAAATTTCACCCCATCAATTTTTTGGGTCAATTGATCAACAGTGTATCTTTTAATTTCTTTAATGTGACTGGAATATTGCTCCATATTATTTAGAGAAAGTTCCAAAGCTTTACCTAGGCCAACAATTCCACAAACATTTTCAGTCCCGGCTCGAAGACTTCTCTCTTGCGGTCCGCCTGTGATAATTCCTTTTAAACCAGATGATTTTCTCACGAACGCAAAACCGCTCCCTTTCGGGCCGTGAAATTTATGAGCGCTGCATGACGCAAAATCAACATTGATGTCGGAAAAATCCATTTCCATATGTGCCATAGATTGTACAGTATCGGAATGGAATAATGCGTTATTAGCTTTGCAAATTTCTGCTGTTTTCTTAATATCAAGCAAGTTGCCAATCTCATTATTAGCGTGCATCAACGTAACCAAAGTTTTCTTATCTGATTTCTGAAGCGCCTCTGTAAGTTGATCCAAATTGATATCGCCGTGAGTGTCTGGACGAAGATAAACCACTTCTACCCCTTTTCTCTTCTTCATGTCGAGTACTGTTTCAGCAACGCACTTATGTTCCAAAGGTGACGTTATAATTCGCTCTACACCTAAGTGATTTACACACGATTTGATGATCATATTATTCGACTCTGTACCACATGAAGTAAAAATAATTTCTGCTGGACTAACATGCAGATAAGTTGCTACTTCTCTGCGTACATTTTCCAGTAAAATTTTAGCTTCCTGACCAAAGCTGTGGGTGGATGACGGATTGCCATAATTGGTTTTTAAAACACCGACCATAACATCGATAACTTCCTCGGAAAGCGGCGTTGTTGCTGCATTATCCAAATAAATTTTATTCATTGAGCACTTTTTCTTTATTATTTTTTTCGGAGGTTAAATTTAATGAAAAAATTTAAACTGACCTTCATCTGCCCATTTCAACATTGGCCCATCTCCATCGGTATCTCCGAAGGCGATAATTTTATCATATTTCGTGGAAGAAATCGCTTCTTTTATTCGATTTACTTTTTCCAGGCCATTGCAATTCTTGCCTATAAAATTACCTGTAAATAGATCATCAACAAATTCTGCCTGCGTCGCCTGAAGTTTCATTTCAAAATGATCTGCAAACGGCTTAACCCAAATATCAAGTGAAGCCGTAATGATCAAACTGTCGGTCTGCTGCCGATCTATATTGTTGATAAATTCCAAGGCATTTTCGCGCATCACCTTTGGATAATACTGTTCGAAAAATTGCTGTGATTTTTCCTGAATCCTGGTTTTTCTCTCCCCTTTTAATAGAGATGAAATAAAACTTTTCTTCACCTTTTCAGCATCCATTAATTTTAACTTTAATAAAATAAATAATGGAATATGCTTAATAAACTGCAATTTGAATTTGGTCGAATTATAAAAATTTAAGTACAAAAACATGGTGTCTTTGTACGTTAATGTTCCATCGAAATCAAAACAGTATAATTTTTTCATTTTTATTTTATAGGAAAATTTTAAATTAAAGCTTTAATTTCTTGAATATAAATTCAGGGATATTTCTAATAATCAGCATAATAAAACCCCATATAGGCAGAACATAGGCTGTATTTCTTTTGTTTTTATAGGCTTGATAAATTCCGTCTGCGGCTTGTTTAGGTGTTGCGGTTAATTTCGGATTGAGAGGAAATCCTTCCGTCATCTTTGTAGCCATAAACCCTGGTTTGATAGTTAAAACATGAACTTTTTTATCAAACAAATAATTCCTCAACCCACTCAAGTAAGCTGTTAATCCCGCTTTTGCACTGCCGTAGATAAAGTTACTTTGGCGTCCTCGATCTCCAGCGACAGAAGAAAGTACGATCATTGTTCCCGTCCGCTTTCTCTCCATCTTATCTGCAAAATAGTTGAGTACGGGCACTAATTTCGCGTAGTTTACATCAATAATATTTTGTGTATTTCTATTATCATATAAACCTTCTTCGGTGCCCATTCCTAAAAAGCCAGTTGCGCAGAAAAGTAAATTTGAATTAATATGTTCAAGACTGGAATAGTCAATGGATATCAACAGATCCAAGTCAATAATCTCAGATTGCTGAACATATTTCACTTCGAGATGTTTTGCAAATTTCTCTGTAGTCTCTCTGTTAGAAGTGAAAAGGAATATTTTTGAGTGTTTTTCACCCGATTTTAACAATTTTTCTACAAAGGCCTGTGCAACTTCTGAATTGCTTCCTAAAACGATCATATCTTTTCTGAGGGATTTTTGAAATTAAGCGGATAATTGACAATTTACTTTATGATCGTCAGCCATTGTGAATTCTTTTCGATTGCAAAGAAACAAATTTCGAGTTATTCACATTTTTCAGATAATTTACGAGGGAAGGTTTACTCATCGAATCTTTGGTTAAATAAATTCTTCCGCCATACTGCTCTACTATTTGATCTAAACTTTCAACGAGTTTTTTTAATTTTGAATTGATTTTAAAATCAAGCGCTAATGTATATCCTTCAAAAGGAAAGGAATTATAAGCCGCTTCATTATGCTTTCCAAAAAGTTTCAGAACCGCGAGGAAAGAGCCGTTCCCACTTTCTGCAATGGTTTCTAAAATTTTCTTCATTCCCTCTTTTCCATTAGATTTCGGCAATACCATTTGATATTGAATAAATCCCTTTTTACCATAAATACGGTTCCAGTGATTTACGATATCCAAAGGATAAAAGAAAGTCTCATAATGAACAATATTTTTAACCACTTTTTTAGTCTGTTTTTTAAAGTAAAAAAAATTAAAAAGTTTCACCGCGAGATTATTCAATACAAAACCTGGGAAATAAAACGGCACCGTCGGCGATATTTTTTTCTCCATATTTAAGGGATTATTCTGTAGATTTTTAGGCAATTGATGTTTAAAGGCATGTTCACCTCGCATCAATATACTTCGGCCTAAGTTTTCACCTTTTTGCAAACAATCTATCCAGGCGACGTTATACGTCCAAGTTTCACTTTCATCAAAAAGTTGAAAAATTTCATCTAGATTTTCTGCTTTGATGCTTTCTTGTCGAATATAGGAGGTTTCAATATTCTTTAACTTAAATTTCGCTGAAAGAATAATTCCAGAAAGTCCCATTCCGCCGATCGTCGCCCAAAATTTTTCTGAATTTTGAGTGGGAGAACAAATGAGAACTTCGCTATTTTCGTTGAGTAAAGAAAACTCCAGAACGTATTCAGAAAAACAGCCTTCCATGTGATGGTTTTTTCCATGAACATCTGATGCAATGGCGCCACCTACAGTAATAAATTTAGTTCCGGGCGTTACGAAAAGAAAATAACCTTGTGGAATGATAACTTCCAAAACATCGGAAAGTAAAACACCTGATTCACACTCAATAATACCATTAAGCCGATCAAAACTTATAAATTTGTTTAATCTTTTGGTTGAAAAGATATTCTCCGCTAAAGAAGCATCACCATAACATCTGCCATTTCCGCGCGCGATAATTTCATGATTGGTGCGAACGAACTCTTGTATTTTTGCTAATGAATCTTCGCTGCGAATTTCTTTCTCCACTACCGGAAAATTACCCCAATTTGATACTTCTCGCTTAAAATTTGGTTTCATTATTTAAAATAAATTTGTAATAAAAATGCAGCCAGCCAAAGGACTAATGTCACTTGAATGTATCTGTCTTTGTATATAATTTTGGTGGGAGATTCTGTTTTATTGTAGACCAAAGTTTGCTGAAGATACCTTAAAAAGGCAAAAACAACAAAAAATACCGTATAAAAAACCCGTGGATGAAATCTTTGCTGCACTTCTGGCGAAAGGGTAAACATTAAATAACAAACAATTGCCAACGCACAACTGATGGAAAGGGCAATATCTGCAAACTGAACGTTATACCCATCCAAAGATTTTCGTGTTCTACCGGAGATTTGTGCATTTACAAGTTCTCCCCGTCTCTTTCCGAGGGCTAAAACCAAAGCTAAAACAAACGTAAGTAAAATCGCCCACTGCGAAATTAAGATACCCGTTGCATAACCGCCCGCCAATACACGCAATACGAATCCAACCGAGATAATGCAAACATCAACAATTGCAACGTGTTTCAGTTTAAAAGTATAGGCAAGATTCATTAAAAAATAAAAAGCAATAATCACCGTGAATTGCCAGTAATCCTGCGAAAATAGGTTTCGCATCATCACTACCGAAACGGTAACCAAAGCGAGTAATACTATTAAAATGATCCGGGCAGAAGATTTAGAAATCGTTCCATTTGCAAGCGGACGGAATTTCTTTTCCGGATGTTTACGGTCGGATTCAATATCTGAATAATCATTAATGATGTAAATGCTGCTCGCTACCAACGAGAATGTAATAAAAGCAAAAACACTTTTAATAAAAAGTTCGGAATTGGTAATGTTACCCGAAAAAAACAAGGGTGCAAAAACAAATAGATTTTTCACCCATTGCTCTACACGCAGCAGTTTTAAATATTTATTCATCTATAGACAATCAGGTGCGAAAATAGTGATTTTATAATAAAAAAATCCGCCGAAGCGGATTTCTATAAGTAATATTGAATTGAAAATTAATCTGCTGTTTTAGCATCATTAATCATATTTTCATTTGCTGTAATTGCAAACTCTACCCGTCTGTTTTGTGCTCTACCTTCATCGGTATCATTAGAAGCAATTGGTTCTTGCTCACCCATTCCCATTGTAATCATTCGCGAAGAAGCCAAACCTTTAGAAACCAAATAAGTTTTTACAGCAGCTGCTCTCCGATCTGATAGAGAAAGATTGTAATTATCTGATCCTTTACTATCAGTATATCCGTAAATATTAATGTTCGTATCAGGATTATTTTTAAGAACCTCAGCTAATTTGTCGAGATTCATCTGCGCTGATGAAGTAAGATTTGAAGAATCAAAACCAAAGTTAACCATGTTTTCTTTCATTGTCACTTTAATACCTTCTCCTACTCTTTCTACTTCGGCACCTGGAAGCGTTTCTTTAATTTCTTTCGCTTGTTTATCCATTTTGCCACCGATTACATTACCAGCAACACCACCAACAATACCACCTAGTACAGCACCAACTGGCGCATTTTTACCTTTACCGATATTGTTACCTAGGATTCCACCAATAACTGCTCCAGCAGCTGTACCGATTACAGTACCTTTTTGTTGATTATTTGCATTTTTTACAGTATCACAACTTGTCATCATTAAAGATGTTGAAATGAATAACGCTGCAATATTTGTTTTGTTAAAAAGATTCATATTTTTATTTTTTAATTAATTATTTCATTGAACTTCTCTCGAAGTTATAAACCACTCTCACATTTTGACCATCTGCAGGAATGTTTTGTTCCAAGCTGAATTGATCAGCAGTTTGATTGATTAGATTTAAAGAATAACCTGATATTACAGCTTTTGCTTTAGAACCTTCTACTAACTTTTTAAATTTAAATTCGCTGCCATTTACCACTTCAAATTTGATGGGCTGAATTACACTTGGGCAATCTCCGCCACCATTAATCGTGTAAGATCCCGTCCAGTTGTTTGGAATTAATGTCCACTGACTTCCTACAAAACATTGAGCATCTGCATTTTCATCAAATGGTTTTACTTTGTAATTGTTGTCGTAATTAACACTTGTAATTTGCCAATCTCCCTTTAACTTCATAAACTCTGCACGATTGGACTGCGATGTTTTTGCGGTGGAACATGAAACAGTCATTGCTGCTCCAATTATTCCGGCTAATATTAAATTTCTCATAGTATAAAATTTATTTCTTGTTACTATGTACAAAAAACCGTGCCATTGTGATATAAATAAAAAAAATCCGACGAATCGGATTTTTTAGTAATATGCTTGGTAGATTTATTTTCTCGCTGTTGCTTTTCTCTTTTTTGCAGGAACGATTTTCGTCGGTGAAGGTTTATAGAAATGTGTGTATGCATATTCTGCGGCCTTTCTTACATCGATCACACCGCCAGATTCAGAAATTAAATCGAATCTGTTATTTTCATTCGAATTAATCATTGCGTTTACAGATGATTTGTTACTTGTTTTTACAAGAGATTCAATAACCTGCGCGGGAGTCATATTTGGCATATAAGCCATTAATATAGAAGCTGCACCCGCAACTACAGGAGAAGCCATCGATGTTCCTTGCAAATATTCATACTTTCCGTCTGGAACAGTAGAATAAATTTTTGAACCTGGCGCAAATACGTTAACCATTTTCTGATTGTAATTGGAAAAATCTGATCTTAAAAACTCATTATCATTGGTAGAAGATCCTACAACGATCATATTATTTACGAACGGTTTTTCATCAGTTACTTTCTTAAAATTGGTAGGGAAATAAACATTATCTGCGATATTTTCATTTTCATTTCCGGCAGCTTTTACAAGAAGAACGCCTTTATCTTCTGCATATTTAAATGCATCCCAAACAACATCTTTACCTGGTGAGACTGGTTTACCGAAACTCATATTCAAAATTTTAGCGCCATTATCAACCGCATATCGAATTGCATTCGCTACATCTTTATCACGCTCATCACCATTTGGCACTGCACGAACAGTCATAATTTTAGCAGTTTTGTATCCTACGCCGTACTGTACGTTATCACCATTTGGCAAGCCAGCAATAATACCGGCAACGTGTGTCCCATGTTTTGCATCAGGACCTTCAAAATGGTTATTTCCATAATTTTTCTCAGCATAATTGTCATAATTATCACCAACAATTGAAGCGCGAGGATCGTAATCTAAATTATACTGTTTCATCGCCTGCGGCTCATAATAGTCCAAGGCTTCTTTCATCTGAGCAGATAAAAAAGTTTGAACTTCGGCTGGCGATTTGCCAGCGATTGCAGGATCTCGGGAAATTTGACCTAAAATTGAAATTGCCATTGCCTGCTCTGGTGTACTTGGTTTAATGGTTGATACAACTTCCGGAGTTAAATTTTGCCCATTCAACATTGCAACCATTGAAGGAATCATTTCGTTGATTCTTTTGTAAGTCTCATAGCCTTGTTTTGCCTCTACGCTTTTTTTAGTGAAAATCTCTTTCGACTTCATATACATATCAAACTCTGTTGGCATTTTTGCCTGGTTTGCTTTGTTTTTTGTTGAATCAGGACCTTCGAATATATTCTGAAACTTTTTAACAACACGTGTTACCTCCATGTTATCTACATCAACATCTCCGTTTTTTCCGCCGCTAAAATTCCAGCCGTAAACATCATCAATGTATCCATTACCGTCATCGTCTTTTCCGTTATTGGGAACTTCATTCGGATTTTTCCACATATTTTTAATTAAACCTGGATGATCCACTTCCACTCCGCTATCTAAAACACCTACAATTACAGGTCGTGGTTTTAAACCTTTAGCTTCAAGATATTTATATGCATTTTGAGTATTTACCCCGTAAACATTAGAAGAACCAAAATCCTGATGATACCACGTCATCAAGTTTTTATCTTTCATTGGATCTACAGGAGTTTCAGCTTTTTGCGCGAAGGTTGCAAAACCTGTCATAAAGTATGCGGCAATAAGTATTTTTTTCATATGATTTATTTAAATTTGATATTCTTAATATAAGTCAAGGATTCAGGACCTTTGTTACAGATTAAATCCAAAATCGAAAGATCTGGAAGAAAACCATATTTATCAGAAAAAGACTGAAAGTATTCTTCTAGATCCACTCCAATTTTTTCTTTTGCGGAAAAGTGATTTCTGTAATTTAAGCTTTCCGGTTCTCGTATGTATTCTTCCGTTAATGTAAATTTTTTTTCAATTTTCAGAATCTTTTGGATAACTTTTATTGCATGTAAGTTAAATTCTAGAAGAGATTTTGTCTTAAGAGTATAAATTTCTGCCAGTTGGTCTTCGTAAAATTCAAAGTAAGGAGTTGTCTGGTAAGCTGTTTTAATGGATTTCCAATGTATTTTTTGCCATTTTTCCCGTGTAGAAACTTCGATATCTTTTAGAAGTCTTGTTCCGTTATGATTCATCGGAATTATTAATGATAACTTTCCATTTGCACCATATATATTTGTACGGTTGCGGTAGGTTTGCTTTGGAAAATTCTCATACTGTTCGAAAATAATTTCATTTTCTGGATCCACAAAAAAACTGAACCAGGAAATAGGTGGAAGATAAAATATAGGAAGTAAAATTTTCATATCGGAATCTAATTATTTGAAAAGGCGCGAATCACCGCGCCTTTATTTTAGTTTTCTGAATCTTTTTTCTTAAAGAGTTTTAAAATATAATCCCATCCAAAGAATATAATAAGCAATAAGGCTGCGATCCACCAGTACGATGTTTTGTTCGCTTCTCCGGTATTGGTTGCCTTAAACATACGGTCCCAGCGAATTGTCTTGCCGGCGGGCTGATAAGATGAACTGTTATCGGCAAAAAGACCTTCAACACTTAACCACGTAAACATGGGTGATCCTACTATATTCTCTTCTGGTACAAAACCAAAGAAACGTGCATCCAAAGAAGCATCACGATTGTCACCAATCATCATGTAGTAATCCTGTTCTATGGTATATTGCGTCGTTTCCTTACCATCAATAAATATTTTTCCGTTCTTATTTTCCAGATGATGATGTTCATATTCTGAAATAATCCATTGATATTCTGGCAATGTTTCTTGATTTAAAATCACGACATCTCCCTTTTTCGGAATCCTCAACGGACCATACCAATCTTGATTCCATTTTTTATTAATGGGAAATATCGATTGAGTGGTATCTATATTTTTAGTGTAAGCGTCCCGCTCCGCATTAACTTTATAAGAAACTGCAGCCGAATCTTTCGGCCAAATATGTTCTTTTAATTCTATAATTTGAGGCAATTCAGCAATTTCTTTTGCTGTCTGATCTGTTAAACCTTGAAAATCATAAATAAATCCGGATTGCGTTTGCACCTCCTGTACAGGTAAGAACCCATAAGTTTTGTACAAGGCTAGAATATCAAGCTGGCTTCCCGTCGTAGCAATATATTTGTGCTGTTTTAGTTGATCTCCCAAGATAACCTCTGGCTTTCCGTTTACGAAAAGTCTTCCGGCACGCATCTCCATCACATCACCTGCAACCGCGACACATCTTTTTACGTAAGGATCTTTTCGGTCTGTTGCAGTATGCACAGAATCTTGTGGATAGTTGAAAACGACAATATCATTTTTCTGTGGTTTTTTAAACTGCAAAATCCTTTCATAAGGTAATTTTACGGCTTCCACATAGGATTTAGGATCATCTTTTGGATTGCCTTTCTGTCCTGTATCCATGATGGTTCCCTGTAAAAATGGTATTGCTAAAGGTCGCATGGGCATGCGGAAACCATATGTCCATTTGTTTACAAAAAGGAAATCACCTACCATCAAAGTCCTTTCCATTGATCCTGTCGGGATTCCGAAAGGTTGAGTGGCAAAAACATGTATAATTGTTGCAAAAACTACCGCAAAGGTAATGGAGCCTAAAAAAGTTTCTTTCTTTTTAGATTCTTTTTCTTCGGTTGTCAGATATAGATCATCTTCACTCTCAACCTCAACTTTCTCTACATAATTCACAAAAGCCATATAGATGAATGGCAGAATCACCGTAAGAAGTTTTTGCACAAAACTTGATTTGCCAAAATGCTTCATTAAGAATAAATGGAAAACCGTCATCATTATTGGTCCAACGATAGGCAGATAAGCCAATGCGACCCACCATTTGGGATGACCAGTTTCTTTCTGAATCAGATAATAATTATAAAAAGGTACAAAAGCAAAAATAGGATTATAACCCATTTTTTTAAAGAGTTTCCACGTAGAAATTCCCATCAAAACTGACAGGATAATGACGTAAATTAAATAAGTAAGAAAGTAATTCATATTGTTTTGCTTATCGCTATTAGTTTAGAAATGAGAACTTTTGTTACAATTCGCCAATTTTAAGAAGTAAACTATTTATTAAAGAGTACATCCTGCATCGAAAAGCTTCCCGCCTTCTCAATAATCCATTCCGCAGCTATTACAGCACCAACTGCAAAACCATTTCGGTTGTAAGCGGTGTGCTTAATTTCGAGTTCATCTACATTGCTACGGTAAAAAATACTATGAGTTCCCGGAACCTCTTCCTGGCGTAATGCAAAGATTCCCAATTCTTTATTTTGAGTTTCATCGAGCTTCCACGCATCGAACCGGTGATTATTTTTTATAATTCCCTCTGCTAAAGTAATGGCCGTTCCACTTGGCGCGTCTTTTTTCTGGGTGTGATGAATTTCCTCTAGTTGAATATTATATTCAGGGAAATCTTTCATCAGTTTTGCAAGTTTCTCATTTAAAGCGAAAAACAAGTTCACGCCTAAAGAAAAATTCGAACCGTATAAAAATGCGGTATTATTTTGTAAGGCAATCTCGTCGATTTCAGTTTTATGATCAAGCCAACCTGTTGTGCCACACACCACAGGAATATGATTTTCAAGGCAAATTTTAATATTATTAAAAGCAACTTCGGGATTTGAAAATTCGATGACAACATCAGGACTGTTTAGATTTTCCGCAGATGGTGTTTCATTGAGGCGCGCAACAATTTGATGACCTTTTTGCGTTGCAATTTCATCAATGATTTTTCCCATTTTTCCGTAACCAACTAATGCTATTTTCATGCTTTTCAATTTTAATCAATTAAAAATTATAACTTAAACTAAGACCTGGTTTAGAACTCGCTTTTCCAAACTCGTCGAAGATAATTGTAGGCTTCACCGCAAGATCTGGATCTTTTCTACCTTCATAAAGGTGAGCATCAACTACTGCATCAACAATATTTAAAATGTAAACCAGACTCGTAACGGCAATTGCGTAATCACGCTGCCTTTTTACGCGGTCTTGCGTGCGGCCTAAAACTTCTTTTGTTACGCCGGGAATGTCGGAAAACTCGTGTTGCTGACCATTTAATTCGGCAATAAAAGCATTTCGGTATCTGTTATATTGTTTCTGGTTCCAAAGTGTGATTCCTACGCCAGTTCCAATTGCTCCCCAAACGATGGGAATTTTCCAGTATTTCTTGTTATAATATTGCCCTAAACCTGGTAAAACTGCCGAATATAAACCAGCTCGTGTAGGATTAAATTTCATTGCTTTTTGTGGAGCATTCGAAGTTTTAATATCTGAATACACTTCTATCTCAGACGGCGTTTTCACTGTGGAAACAGAATCCGTAGGATAATTTTCTACACGAATTGTATCCTTCGGGCTGATTTGCGCGAAAATAAAAGTGGAAAATAAAAGGAGAAAAAAGACAATGGATTTTTGCATCAATTAAAATGTGAAAGAATTTGTTCCAGCTGTTCTTCATTTTTAAAATCCAGCACAATTTTACCTTTTTTCCCGTTTGCTGCAGTTTTAATTTCAACCTTCACTTCTAAGATATCAGAAAGGTTTTTCTCAGCTTTCTTATAATAATTTGGTAAAACAGAAGCTTTTTTTTGAATACTGGTCTTCGGATTTTTAAGTCCTGCCGCTTCTTGTTCAGTTTGGCGAACACTTAAATTATCGGCTAAAATCTTTTTAAATAAATTCTGCTGAAGCGCAAGTTCATCAATACTAACCAACGCGCGACCGTGGCCTGCGGAGATTTCTCCACTTCGTATCGCATTCTGAATATCTGGTGATAACCGCAATAATCGGATAGAATTTGTAATGGTACTTCTTTCCTTTCCAATCCTTTGACTTAAATTTTCCTGTGTTAACCCAATTTCTTCTAATAAACGCTGATAAGTTAAAGCAATTTCGATGGCATCAAGATCTTCTCTCTGTATGTTTTCTACCAAAGCCATTTCGAGCAATTCCTGATCATTAACCAACCGAATATAAGCCGGCACACTAGAAAGACCTGCCAATTTACTTGCGCGGTATCTTCTTTCACCAGAAATAATGATGAACCGATTGCCTTCTTTTCGCAAAGTAATCGGCTGTATTAGACCAAGATTTTTTATAGACTGTGCTAAATCACTTAAAGCTTTCTCGTCAAAATAAGTACGTGGCTGCGACGTATTTGGATCAATGTCGTCCAGAGAAACCTCCATGATATTTCCCACAAATTTATCTGCACCCTCATCTGTGGCCGAGTTTACTGACGCTTTAGATTCTGCACTTAAAATTGCACCTAAACCGCGTCCCATTGCTCTTTTTTTGTCTTTCATTATATAATATTTTGTGAACTCCTGCATAATACCAGAATCCAACGTACAAAATAGTTTTAAGTATTAATTAAATTTTCATTTTTGAGTAAAACCTCTTCTGCCAATTGTAAATACTGAATGGCACCTTTGCTTTCGGCATCATAATTTAAGATGCTTTCTCCAAAACTGGGCGCTTCACTTAAACGAACATTTCGGCTGATAATCGTTTCAAAAACCATTTCCGGGAAATGCAGATGTACCTCTTCTACAACCTGATTTGATAAGCGCAATCGCGAATCGAACATGGTCAATAGTAAACCTTCAATATCCAGATCTTTGTTGTGAATTTTCTGTACATTTTTAATGGTATTTAATAATTTACCTAAACCTTCCAATGCGAAATATTCACATTGAATCGGAATAATTACAGAGTCTGCAGCTGTTAAAGCATTTATCGTAATTAACCCTAAACTCGGCGCGCAGTCGATAATGATGTAGTCATATTGATCCCGAATGGAAACCAATGCTTTTTTGAGCATATATTCTCTACTCACGCGGTCAACCAATTCAATTTCTGCAGCGACCAAATCAATATGAGAAGGGATCATATCCAGATTTGGTGAAGCAGTTTTTTGAATACACCGTTCGGCTTCCGCGCTGTGTTCCAATAAATTATATGTTGAGAATTTAGATTGTTCGATACCCAAACCCGAAGTTGCATTTGCCTGTGGATCTGCATCTATCAGAAGAATTTTCTTCTCCAAGACGCCGAGAGCTGCAGCCAGATTTACAGCCGTGGTGGTTTTTCCTACGCCGCCCTTTTGATTTGCAACTCCTATGATTTTCGCCATTATAAAAAATTTAATTTCCAAAAATACACTTTTTTATCATTTTTTAAGGGATGACAAACGTGAATATAAAGTTAAAGTATTGCTAAATAGTGCTTTATCCCCTCAAAAAATTATCCACAAAAGTGAATCTTTTGTGGATAAGTCTTATAAAATTATTTATTGCTCTCTTATTCAAATTGCATTGAAATGGGGAATTTAAAATAGCTCCTCACATTTTCGCCATTAATCTTAGCCGGAACCCATTTTCCTTTCACCGATTTAATCGTTTTTTCAGCTGCACGATTGAAGTCAGCATTTGGACCGGACGCTTTAACTTCACTGATAGTACCATCTCTTTCCACAATGAAAATAACGGTGGTTCGTACTACTTCGCCGGTTCCTTCCATTACCGACGTGTCAAAATTATTTACAACTTTATTCCGAAAAGAGTTAATACCACCATTAAAAACAGCTTCCACATCAACATGTGTCTTTGGGGTATTATCCACTGGTTTTGGCGCTGCGATATCGGGACTTTTTCCCGGAACTGTCGTAATGGTGGGAAGTTGATAGTTGATTTCTGGCGGTGTTCCAACAATATTTTCAGTTCCAACAATCGCGGTCTCATAGTCTTTTTGCTTCGGCATTACGGTTTCCACTTTAGCATCTCTTGTTGGCGTCGCAATTCTTGAATCAATCGTATTAACCAAAGATTGAGCCGGTGGTTTTACCTGAACTATGACCGGTGGTTCGTCAAACTGATCAACATTGTGCATATCTCCTGGGGGCAAAAATGTTGGTGTCTTAACAATCTCGGGAGTTTTGAAAGCGTTGATTGCCAAAGGCGTGATTGCTAAGAGTGCAAATAGACCTATTCCCAAAAACATGGATTTGGTTAATATTCGGTCGGCATCATTTCTCAGCACATAAGCGCCGTAATTTTTGTTTCGGTTCTCGAAGAGGATTTCGTCGAGTTGGAATTCTTTGTTTTGAAGTAAATTGTTCATCATTAAATTATTTTAAAGGGTTAGGAAATTGATAATTTATGATTGTTAGTTTTTAATAAATATGTAACTTTATTAATAAATTATCAAAATTTAGGCCATTACTTTAACAATAATTAAGTAAAGTAATTCAAAACATAGCATATAAATAATTTTAACTTAAAACGCAAAAAAGCCACTCAAACAGAATGGCTAATATTGTTAAAAACTCGAAAAGATTACTTTTTAGTTAAAATAATTCTTTTCTAATAATATTTTGACTTCTTTCCGGACCAACAGAAACCAAATACACATTAATTCCCAAATAGTTTTCGATAAATTCTATATATTTTTTAGCATTTACAGGAAGTTCATCGTACGATCGGGCGTGGGTAATATCTTCTTCCCAACCTTCCAACTCTTCATAAATAGGTTCGTAGTTGTATAATTTTGTAGTTGAAGATGTAAAGTAATCGATTATTTTCCCGTCTTCAGTTTTGTACTTTGTAGCAATTTTTAGCGGTGAAATTCCTGAAAGAACATCGAGTTTTGTAATAACTAAATTGTTAATTCCATTAATCATAGTTGCATGTTTTAATGAAACGAGATCTAACCAACCCGTTCTTCGTGGTCTTCCTGTTGTCGCACCAAATTCAAAACCAATCTTTCTAATTTTTTCACCCAATTCATTATCTAATTCTGTTGGGAATGGTCCCTCACCGACTCTTGTGGTGTAGGCTTTTGCTACGCCAATCAGATTTTGTAAACTTGTGGGCGGAACACCTGCTCCGGAACAAACGCCACCAGTTGTGGGCGAAGATGAAGTAACATAAGGATAAGTCCCGAAATCAATATCGAGCATGGCAGCTTGCGCCCCTTCGAATAAAATATTTTTGCCGTCGTGAATGGCTTGGTTTAATTCAACTTCAGTATCAACAATTCGATCTTTCAGTTTTTGCCCCAATTCCAAAAATTCGTTAAAAATTTCATCAAATTCTAAAGTGGGTTTTTCAAAATACTTCTCAAAAAGTGAGTTTTTGCTTTTAAGATTCTTTCTAATCTTTTCGGACAAAACTTCAGGATTCAGCAAGTCAACCATGCGAATGCCGACTCTAGCAATTTTATCTTCGTAACATGGGCCGATTCCTTTTTTGGTGGTGCCAATGTAAGTTCCCTCCTCTTCTTCCTCACGATAAGTATCGAGTAAAATATGATACGGCATAATCACGTGCGCTCTTCTGCTGATAAAAACGTGATCTGTTCGCATTCCTTTTGCTTCGAGTTGGCCGATTTCCTTCAAAAATGCTTTAGGGTTTACAACAACTCCGTTCGCAATAATGCATTTACCTTTACATTGCAAAACGCCCGAAGGGAGCAAATGCAAAACAAATTTTTCTTCACCTGCATAAACAGTGTGTCCCGCGTTATCGCCTCCTTGAAAACGCACAACATAATCAGATTTTGCTGATAAAACATCCGTAATTTTACCTTTGCCTTCATCGCCGTATTGAAGACCAACCACAACATAAGTTGCCATATTTTACTTTTTTATTAGATTTCTACAAAAATAGATTTAAAAATAAAGGTGAACAAAATTTAAACATGATATTTCTGATAATAGCTGTAAGTGAATACCTTCGAGGAACTTCACTTTCGAATAAATTCCGTAAATTTGCGCTTTAGAAAACCATATGAAAGTAGTTAAAATTCACGATAAAGAATTCGTACCCTATCTTAAAAACGACGAAATTCAATCGATCATAAAAGATCTCGCCCTGAAGGTTTATGAAGATTACAAAGATGAGACGCCAGTTTTCATCGGAGTTTTAAACGGAGTTATCATGTTTTTCTCTGACTTTCTGAAGCACTATCCAGGTAAATGCGAAATCGCTTTCATCCAAATGAGTTCTTATTCAGGAACTACTTCTACGGGAATAGTTTATAAAAAAATGGATTTAACGAAAGAAGTTGAAGGCCGTCACATTATCCTCATGGAAGATATCGTGGATACCGGAAATACCATAGAAAGTCTGTTTGAATATTTTAAAAATACGCAGCGCCCAAAATCGTTACGAATTGCCTCTTTACTTCTGAAACCAGATGTTTATAAGAAAAAATTCAAGATCGATTATGTTGCGAAAGAAATTCCAAACAAATTCGTCCTCGGTTATGGCCTTGATTATGATGAATTAGGAAGAAACCTTCCCGATTTATATCAACTGGCAGAAGGAAGAATTAATCACTAAAAAATCTGATACAATGATAAACATCGTTCTCTTCGGTCCTCCCGGAAGCGGAAAAGGTACACAAGCGCAGAATTTAATTGAAAAATTTAATTTAAAGCAAATTTCAACTGGTGATCTATTTCGTTACAACATGAAAAATGATACCGAGTTGGGCAAACTGGCAAAATCATACATCGACAAAGGAGAGCTCGTTCCAGATCAAGTAACTATTGATATGCTGACTGATGAACTTAGAAAACCATGTAATGCAAAAGGCTTTATTTTCGACGGATTTCCCAGGACCGCAAATCAAACTGAAGCTTTGGAAAATATTGTGAAGGAAGTTTTGAACAGTTCAATCGACATTTGCCTTTCTCTCGTGGTTGATGATAAAATGTTGGTTGAAAGACTTTTAAAAAGAGGGGAAACAAGCGGAAGAACAGATGATTCTAATAAACAAATCATCACTCACCGAATCAAAGAGTATTACGCTAAAACTGCGGAGGTTGCAGAACTTTATAAGCAGCAGGGCAAATATGTAGAAATTAATGGAGTTGGCGATATTGAAGAAATCTCCGAGAAACTTTTTGCGGAAGTTGCAAAATTAAATAACAAATCGTCTTTGCAGAATTAAGGAAATTTCTTAAATTTTTAGAAATTCCAATTCAGCAACAAACAAAGAAATAAAATGTCAAATTTCGTAGATTACGTAAAAATCCATTGTAAAAGTGGACATGGAGGTGCAGGATCAGCGCACCTTAACCGGGAAAAATATGTTCCTAAAGGTGGACCAGATGGTGGAGACGGTGGCCGCGGTGGTCACGTAATTTTGAAGGGAGATTCACACGAGTGGACTTTACTTCCCCTAAGATATACACGACACATTAAAGCCGAGCGGGGCGTAAACGGAAGCAAAAACCAGTTAACCGGCGCGTACGGCGAAGATGTTTATATTGAAGTTCCCTTAGGAACTATTGCAAAGAACGAAGATGGAGAAGTTGTTGCCGAAATTTTAGAACACGGTCAGGAAATTATTCTGATGCATGGCGGGAAAGGTGGGAAAGGAAATGAGCATTTTAAATCATCAACGAATCAAACTCCCAGATATGCACAACCGGGATTGCCGGGGGAAGAAGGTTATATTACTTTTGAATTAAAGTTATTGGCTGATGTTGGTTTAGTAGGATTTCCAAATGCTGGAAAATCAACACTACTTGCTGCAGTTTCTGCTGCAAAACCAAAAATCGCCGATTATGCATTTACAACGCTGACACCAAATTTAGGAATTGTAGATTATCGAAATTACAAATCTTTTGTAATGGCAGATATTCCAGGAATTATAGAAGGTGCTGCAGAAGGAAAAGGTCTCGGACACCGATTTTTGCGACATATTGAAAGAAATTCGATCTTATTATTTATGATTCCGGCCGATTCGGAAGATCATTTTCAGGAATTTAAAATTTTAGAGAATGAATTGAAAGAATACAATCCAGAACTTGTTGATAAAGATTATATAATTTCTGTTTCTAAAGCAGATTTGCTGGATGACGAATTAAAAGTTGAAGTTGCGAAAGAATTTCCCGAAAACAGACAGCCCCTTTTCTTTTCAGCAGTAACCCAAGAAGGTTTAGTCGAACTGAAAGATGCAATATGGAAGAAACTTCACGGATAGTATTTCATTTATATAAAATGATGATAGATTTACTTTTGGTAAGTCTATTTTTTTTAGATAAAATATCAAATTAGCGAAGTGAGATCTCCCTAGATCAAAATCCACAGAATATAAATTATTTTTGATGATATTAAGACCAATCAAAGCTGGTCTAAAATTGAATAATTCACAAATAAACATTACTAAAAATAATTAAACTATATTTGCAGAACTAAATTCCTTCTTCGCGGAAGGTTTTTTTATGGACGTAGTCATTCTAGATGAATCCGCTTCCCTGCGGAACTGAAAACTTAAAAGGTTTTTTTACTTCATTTTCTTCGTTTCATATATAGAATGACACGAGTTTCATTTTAATTAAAAACATTTCATTTGAACTTTACCGACTTAAACTTAATTGATCCTATCGCAAAAGCGCTTAAGGAAGAGGGTTACACCCAACCAACACCTATTCAACAAAAATCGATTCCGCATATTTTACAAGGCAGAGATTTATTAGGAACTGCCCAAACAGGAACCGGAAAAACTGCAGCATTTGCAATTCCCATTCTTCAAAATCTAGCTGTAAAAAACCAAAAAAATAATCACATCAAAGTTTTGATTTTAACTCCAACAAGAGAGTTAGCCATTCAAATTGATGAAAGTTTTAAATCTTACGGAAGACATTTAAAACTGAGAAATTTAGTTGTTTTCGGTGGTGTTAAACAAGCAGCTCAAGAAAACGCTTTGAGAAGAGGCGTAGATATTTTAGTAGCAACACCAGGAAGATTACTGGATTTTATATCTCAAGGAATTATTTCATTAAAGCATTTAGAAGTTTTCGTTTTAGACGAAGCCGACAGAATGCTGGATATGGGATTTGTCCACGATGTGAAGAGAATTATTAAATTACTTCCACCAAAAAGACAAACCCTATTCTTCTCGGCAACGTTCCCGGAAGAGATTAACAAATTGGCGAGCTCAATGCTTACCAATCCGATTCAGGTTGAAGTTGCACCAGTTTCTGCAACTGCAGATACCATTCAACAAAAGGTTTATTTCGTTGATAAAAACGATAAACTGGACCTTTTGACGCACATTCTTCAGCAAGACATTAAAGAATCTGTGCTTGTATTTTCAAGAACCAAACACGGCGCTGATAAAATCGCAAGAAAGCTACAGAGTCATAAAATATCCGCCGAAGCGATTCATGGAAATAAATCACAGAATCAACGTCAAAATGCGCTTTCAAATTTCAAATCTGGAAAAACACGAATCTTAGTTGCCACCGATATTGCAGCCAGAGGAATCGATATTGATGAATTGAAATATGTCGTGAATTTTGAATTATCTGATGTATCGGAAACTTACGTTCACCGTATTGGTAGAACAGGAAGAGCCGGTGCCGAAGGAAGTTCAATTTCTTTCGTTGACGGTCTTGATTTATTAAATCTAAAGAACACCGAGAAACTAATCGGTAAGAAAATTCCGGTTGAAAAAGAACATCCTTTCCATACTGAGAATTTAGTTGCGGAGAAAAGAGATTCTAATAACAAACCTTTCAGACCAAGACCTCAAGGCCAAGGGAATGCAAGTAACAGTCATAGTAAGAAGCCTAACAATAAGAGTAATTTTTCGAGAGGGAAATAGGTTGTTGCTAAAAAACATTTGCCACGAACTCGCGAATAAATCATTTGTGAATTCGTGGCAATTTTTTTATAGATTGTTTTTGTTAAAAACGGGATTTGCATACATTTCCAAAAATGCTTGATTCATACAATGATTATTTTCACCAATGCTTAAATTCATTCTTTTAATAAAGAATTGCCTTTCCTGTTCAGTATAATATTTAGAATATAGGGTGCTATTTTTCAGTAAATCTGCAGCAATATAATTACTTGGCCAAAGTTTGTAACCCTCTACAATTTTTTTGGTTAAAACCTCTGCCAACTTCTGTATTTGCTTATTAGAATTGGAAACCGAGTTTTCAATATCCGTGTAAATCTCATCTTCAATCTTGCCAAAATGCAGGTGAATTCTTTTCTTTTGGCCAGAAACTCCCGTCATAATATTAAGAAAATCTTCGTTTTTGTGCTTTTCTTGATTCAGATCATCAGCGCACATTTTTTCAACTTTCAGTTTGTCTGTCGGGTCTAACTCATACGAAATAGAAACAGGAACTACTTTTAATTTTTTAAAATATTGACAAGGTTTACTTTGCGCATCAAACATAGAAATCATTTTCAAAACGCCAGCTTGGGTGAAATCATTACCATCTTTAGCACGACCTTCCCGCTGCGCAATCCAAACCGAGCGATATTCACTGGTTAATAATTGGAAAATATATTCAGATAAAAGTTTGCTATTTTCTATAAGCTCCCGTGGCGCAGCACTCCGTTTTACAAAAAAATTCCGGTTTAATTTTGCCAAAATAAGGTATAAATCTCTTTGCACCAAATTATCTCCAATAACCGATGCTGTAAGGTTTAAACCTTTCTCTAACAAAGCAAAATTTAACAAACAGGTGTCTAAAAGAATATCCCGGTGATTGGATATAAAAAGATAAGATTCGTTTTTACTCAAATCTTCTGCTCCGGAAATAGTAAATCCATCAGAACTTGCATTTAAAACATTCTTGATACTTGGGTAAATAATGACTTTCTGAAAATCTTCGATAGAATGGATATCGCCAACAATTTGCTGTATTTCTTCATCTGAAATATTGGGAAGACTATAATGCAAAAGAAGCTTCATCATAGGATGTCGCATTATAAAGCGTATCGCAGGATTCACTTCTTCAGGATGATAAAATCTTATGCTGTCGAATTTCTCTATCATGATCTTTCTTTACCTATTAAAAATAAGATTAGCGTTATCTGTTGTAATTCTATCGATTTCCGTAAAATCCTTTCCGTAAATATTTACAAGTTTCCCAACAACCAAATCCAAATAAGAACTTTCGTTTGTTTTTCCGCGATGTGGAACAGGAGCTAAATAAGGAGAATCGGTTTCTAAGACGATTTTATCTAAAGGAATTTCCCCTAAAAATTGATCGATCTTTCCATTTTTAAAGGTGACTACTCCACCGATGCCCAAAATAAAATTCAGATCAATCGCTCGTTTTGCCTGGTCTAAATTGCCGGAAAAACAATGGAAAATTCCACGTAATTTCGGATGTTTTTTTCGGTCTAAAACTTCAAAAACTTCATCGAAACTTTCTCTGGTATGAATCACAATTGGAAGATCTTTTTCAATAGCCCAATCTATTTGCTGCTCGAAAGCTTTGACCTGGATGTCTAAAGTGGTTTTATCCCAATGAAGATCAATTCCGATTTCTCCGATGGCGGCAAACGGTCTTTTGGTTAAATAATTCTCAACCAATTTCAATTCCTGTTCCCAAGATTCCGGTTTTACATAACAGGGATGAAGTCCCATCATTGAAATTATCTGATTGGGATATTCAGTTTCTAAAGCGAGCATCTTCTCGTGCGTTTCCGAATTTATGGCTGGCAGATAAAATTTAGAAACGCCTTTATTGATGGCTCTTTCGATCATTTCATGTCGATCTTGGTCGAATTCTTCGGAGTATAAATGAGTATGTGTATCGATCATATTTCTTGATAATTGATAGTTAATAGTTGAAATCTTACATCTGTAACCTATCTTTCCAGATAAAAATAAATCGCAGCCCGACTTGAGTGGAGCTCATTTTTTTTTGCGGTGGCAGCTGCATCGGCAAAAAATAGCGGGAACGGAAGGCGGAATTATCTGCTCAAATTTTTTTAAAATATTTTATGCTTCACTTTTGCTTGCTGAACTGAGATTCTTGCTTTCAATTTCTCTAAAAATTCCTGATATTTTGGGTTCTTCTCATCTGCGGTTTTATGATCCAGAGATTTTGCTATTTTTAAATTCTCCTCGATGAAATCCATGGTTTCATCTGAAAAATAAGCGTTTCCAAACTTTTCCCAGATATACATAATCGCCTGGTTACTGGGGTGAATTAAATCTTCTTTGTAAAATCGATAGTCCCGCAGATCATCCATTAAAATTTCATAAACAGGCAAATAATGGCAGTTTTCGAACTGAGGTAAAATTTCATGCAGTGCCGTAATTAACTTCGATTTACTCAAATTATTTTCTGCGAAACCATCTTTCGTATGTCGAACGGGAGAAACGGTAAACAAAATCTGAACGTTCGGTTTTGCAATATCTTTTAAATTAACGATTGTTTCATAAATAGAATCCGTTAATTCTAAATGCGTTAACAATCTTTTTTCAAAATATTTACCGGGAATTTTATGACAGTTTGCTACGAGCTTTTTTTTCGGAAGAAATTCATAAATAAAGGAAGTTCCGTAGGTGATGACAATCCAATTCGAATTCTGCAAAAACTGATTTCCCAGTTCGATTTGGGAATTAATTTTTTCTAATGTCTGATGCAGAAATCGTGAATTAAATGATGAATGATGATCCAAAGAAATCACTTCTTCATTAAAACTAATTAAATCTACTTCTTCGTAAAACTGGGCGTTATGCAATCGTTTTACGGCAGTATTAATGGAGAAAGGGTTAAAAAGCGTGTCGAAAGGATTGTTTAAAGTTTGCATTTGACCGGTCTGCAACAAGTCGCTCATTTCCGTTGAGAAACAGGAACCCATCGAAAATAAATAATCTTCAATTTCTATTTTATGTACGGAATTTGGAATTTCTACTTCGGTCCGGAATTTCATTTTTCTCTGTGGCGTTTTGGTAATGTGAATCTTGATTAATGCAGAAGCGCCGCTTAGCTTTCTCTACGTAATAAATAATTCGCCAATTCGATAAATGGTTTTTTCTTGGCATCGGTCACGCTGATTTTGTTGAGATATTTTTGAGCCATTTCATTGTGTTCCTGAATAAGATGCAATGCTTTTTCATCAACTTTCGTACGACGGAAAATCTTTTCTACACTGTAGACTTTATCCACATTATCGGTTTTCTTGGAGTACCAGAATTCGAGTTCTTTTCTTTCTTCTTCAGTTGCGTGCTCCTTCGCTAAAAGATATAAAACGGTCTTTTTATTTTCATAAATATCTCCCGCATGTTTTTTACCGATTTGCTCTTGATTCCCAAAAACATCTAAATAATCATCCATAATCTGGAAGGCAATTCCGACATGTTTTCCGAAATTAAATATGGCTTTCGCATCTTTGAAATCTGCTCCGGCAATTAGTGCTCCGATTTCAAAAGAAGATGCACTCAGAATTCCCGTTTTATAGGTGATCATTCTGATATAATCGTTAAAAGTTACTTCTTCCTGTGTTTCGAAATTGATATCATATTGTTGACCTTCGCAAAGCAATAATCCGGTGTGAATGTAAACACGCATACAAGCCTTGTACAATTCGGGTTCTAAATTTTCGAAAAATTTAATGGCTTTAAACATTAAAGCATCGCCGGAAAGAATTCCGACATTGATGCCATGTAAAGTGTGAATAGTTGGTTTCCCACGGCGAAGCGGTGCCTCATCCATAATATCATCATGAATTAAGGTGAAATTATGGAAGAACTCAATAGCCAACGCAGGTTTTAGGGCTTTTTTCAAATCACCGTCAAACATTTCACACGCCATTAAAACCATCATCGGACGTAGTCTTTTACCACCGTGCGAAATGATATAATTCATGGGCGCGTAAAGTTCCTCAGGTTTATCTTTGAAAATATATTTCTCGATTCCCTTTGCAACCATATCCTGATATTCATCTAAAAACTGCATAAATTTCTTGTTTGTGCAAAAATACGATTTAAAATAATTCTTTGTCTATTTTAATGAATACAAAAGAGCCACTTCGGTTGAAATGGCTCTCTATTAATATCTAAGAAAATTTATCTAATGAAAGAAACTATTAAATAAGTTACTCCCGCCACAAAGGCAGAAATTGGAATGGTTAAAATCCACGCCCAAAGTAAGCTTACAGTAATACCCCAGCGAACTGCAGAAACTCGCTTTGTTACTCCAACTCCGATAATTGCACCGGTAATGGTATGTGTTGTAGAAACCGGAATACCGAAATGTTCAGAAATGAAGAGCGTAATTGCACCGGCGGTCTCAGCAGCAACTCCTTCAAGTGGTGTTACTTTCGTAATTCGCGTTCCCATAGTTTTAACAATTTTCCAGCCACCACTCATAGTTCCTAAGGAAATCATTAAGAATGATACAAAGGGCACCCAAAAGTAATGTTCTACGAAATAATTAAACTGATGCGAACTGTCCAAAGCTAGATAAACAGGATCCTGTAAAGTTTTGGTGTGATGAAATATAATCGCCGCACCAATAATTCCCATTACTTTCTGAGCGTCATTTAGACCGTGACCTAAACTGAATGCAGCAGAAGAAAACAATTGTAATTTCTTGAAAACATTATCAGCTTTACGGGGACTCGAGTTTTTCGAAACATTTACGATAAACAAGGTGATTATAATTGAAATCACGGATCCGATTAAAGGTGCTAAGAATATGAACAAGAAAATAGGAATTACCTTCTCGTACTTCACTACATTCTGCGTGAATAATTGCTTAAAGGCCAGTATCAGCTGATCAAAAAATCCCATGTCTGGATTTGCCAGAGCTATAACGTGAAAATCTGAAACGAGTGCATACATTAAAGCTGCACCTAAAAAACCACCAATTAAGGTATGCGATGAGGATGAAGGAATCCCAAACCACCACGTTAATAAATTCCATAAAATAGCGGCGATCAACCCGGAAAATATAACTTCAAGATTAATGAAATTCTCGTTGACCGACTTTGCTATGGTATTACCGATCTTAAATTCGCCGATAACATAAGCAGCGATAAAAAAAGCAGCAAAGTTCCAGACTGCAGCCCAAAGAACTGCCTGAAATGGGGTTAAAACTTTTGTGGAAACAATGGTCGCAATCGAGTTTGCGGCATCATGAAAACCATTGATATAGTCAAATATTAAGGCTAATACAATGATGATGATTAATAGAATTGGTAAATCCATTCTTTTTTTTATAATAAATTAGGGAATAGATTATGCGTATTTAATCAAAATACTGTCAATCGTATTTGCAACATCTTCAGCTTTATCAGTTACTGTTTCCAGATATTCTAAAACTGCTTTAATTTTCATAATCTTAATGGCATCATTGCTCTCAAACAATTTTACAATCGCCTGACTTAATACATCATCAGCAATATTTTCGAAAGAGTTGATTTTAATACAAGATTCCTTTACTGCTTTTGGATCTTTGAAATCATTTAGGTTTCTAAGAGCTACCTGAATTTCAAGACAAGACTTATAGATCAAAAGTGTAAATTCGGTATAAGCAGGATCCAGAGGCGCTTTGTACAGATAAATGTACTTCGCAGAAGCATACATAAAATCTGCAATATCATCCAATCCGCTTGCTAAATGGCTGATGTCTTCTCTGTCGAATGGTGTAATGAAATTTTCACCCAACTGTACGAAAATTTCGTGGGTTAAATCATCCATTCTATGTTCGTAATCACTCATGTGCTGCAACATCGTATCATCGTTGATATCGAAGTCTAATAAACTTTCGTGAAATTCTTTAGACATGGCTACAAGCTCTGCAGCAACTTTTTCAAACAGTACAAAAAACACTTTGTCTTTCGGCTGGAACATTTTAAAAATATTTCCGATTCCCATTGTTATTCATTTAGAGATTAGTGCTGCAAATTTCGGAAAAAGACTGATACCATTTTCGTTTCAATGTTAAGTTTCATTAACATTGAAAATAAAATTATAAACACAAAAAAACCAGCGAATGATGATCGCTGGTTTCTATAATTGAGTAGAATGAAAAATTAATTAGATTCTTCAGCTCTCATATCTTTACCTTTAAATTTTTGAGTTTCTAATCCCTTAAGAACTTCATCCTTAAATGATTTTTCGACTTCAAAGAAAGAGAATTTTTCTAAAATCTCGATATTTCCAATATCTGGTCTTTTTCTAGATTTTTCAGTTGATTTGTTGATAATTTCCAACATATCTATCTTTTTTAAATTATCTCTTTTTCCAAGGTTGAAGAAAAATCGGACCATGTCCTCACTATTTTTTCTTGGTTTTCTTTCCTTGAATTCTCTGTTGCCACCATCGCGATCTCTGGAATCTCTGTTTCCACCGTCACGGTCTCTCCCGAAATCACGGCTTCCACCATCTCTGTTGCCGGAGAATCTGTTGTTTCCACCATCTCTTCGGTCACCACCTCTGTCGCGGTCTCTGCCTCTTCCGTCACGGTCTCTGCCACGATCTCTACCTCTATCACCTCCGCGGTCGCGGTCATCACTGTTGAATTTTTGATCGATCAAATCATCTTTATCTTTATAATAAAGAGCCATATCTCGCAATTGCAACTGCAACATTTGGTGTACCAATTCTTCTTTGGTAAAGGCAGACAAATCTGGAATCAACTCATTGTCGAATTCAACAAGGTTTTCGTGCTCGGTAAATAATTTTTCAAATACGCCAGCAACCTGTGCTTCAATAATTTTCTTTCCAGTAGGTATTTTCTTCTCAACGATTTCAATCTTCGTAGATTGTTTAATCTGCTTCAATTTGCGGGATTCCTCCGGTTTAATTAAAGATATTGAAATTCCATCTTTTCCGGCACGTCCAGTTCTACCACTACGGTGAACAAAAACTTCTGGATCATCTGGTAAAGAGAAGTGAATTACGTGTGTTAATGAATCAACATCTAAACCTCTCGCCGCAACATCAGTCGCAACCAAAATATCAATGTTTTTCAAACGGAATTTTTTCATTACCGTGTCACGTTGTGCCTGCGACAAATCACCGTGAAGTGCATCTGCAGCGTACCCGTTCTGCATCAAAAAATCGGCGACTTCCTGCGTTTCCATACGGGTTCTACAGAAAAGAATTGAATATTGATTTGGATTTGCATCGATCAATCTTTTCAAAGCTTCTTTTTTGTTTCTGTAACCAACCACGTAATATTCGTGTTTGATGTTTTTCTTCACCTCATTTAATGAACCAACAACAATACGGTGCGGATTTGTTAAATAATTTTTAGAAATTCTTTCAACTTCTTTGTTCATCGTTGCCGAGAACAAGAAAGTTTGTTTAATTTCTGGTGTTTCGCGTAAAATAGTTTCCAAATCATCTTTGAAACCCATTGATAACATTTCATCAGCTTCATCAAGAATCATCCATCTGATTTCAGAGAAATCAAGTGCTTTTCTGTTAATCAAGTCAATAACACGTCCTGGAGTTCCCACAATAATTTGCGGTTTTTCCCGTAATGATCTGATTTGATCACTGATACTGCTCCCACCATAAACTGCTGTAGTTTTGATGTTTCGCATGTATTTCGAATAATTAGTAATGTCTTTGGTAATTTGCAAACAAAGTTCTCTGGTTGGACAAAGCACCAATAATTGGATTTTGCGACTCCCGTCGTCAATCATATCCAAAATCGGAAGCGTAAAAGCTGCTGTTTTGCCTGTTCCCGTCTGCGCAAGTGCGATTAGATCGCGTATCTCTGTAGAGATAAAAGGAATAGTCTGTTTTTGGATTTCTGTTGGGCTCACAAAGCCCAGTTCGCCAATTGCCTTCAAGATTTCAGGACTTAAATTGGTCTCCGTAAATAAATTCATGTAAAAGATCGTCTATAAATTGGGTGCAAAGATACGTTTTTTATTTTTGATAATATTATAGGTCTTTTCTTCAATTTTTAATAAAGTTCCGAAACGCCTATTCTGACTAACATTTTATTTTCTTTAATTTTGTAAAATATAATCTGTTATGAATTCAATTGAAAATTCTACTTTAAGCTTTTTAAATATTTTGAAACTGAATAATAACCGCGAGTGGTTTAATGAAAATAAAGAACGCTATGTGCACGCGAAGGAAAACGTGGTTGAATTCGTGGATGAATTAATTCAGGAAATCGGGAAGTTCGATGATGCTATTTTAAAGCTCGACGCCAAAAAAGCGGTTTTTAGAATTTACAGAGACGTGCGTTTCTCTAAGAACAAACTGCCGTACAAATCCCACTTTGGAATCAGTCTGGGAATGGGGAAAGGTAAAAACGCAGGATATTATCTGCATATCGAACCTGGAAAATCTTTTTTAGCCGGTGGAATTTATCAGCCTGAATCTGCAACTTTAAAAGAAATTAGAAAAGAGATTGTTGCAAGCGGCGAAGACCTGCTTCAGATTTTAGAAGAGAAAGATTTTAGAAATAATTTCCGTGGATTGAGCATTGAATACAAACTCCAAAGAGTTCCCAATGGTTTTGAGAAAGATCATCCGATGGCGGAATACCTCAAATTAAAGAGTTTTACTGTTAGTCACCCAATCTCTGATGAAGATTTGACGAAGGAAAGCGCAGCGAAAGATTTTGCTAAAATTTATAGGACCATGCAACCTTTAAATAAATTTTTAAGTCTGCCCTTTTTGTAATGTCCCATAAAACCTAAGGTAAAAAATATTAACTTAGATAATTGAAAGACAAATTATGAAAAATTTTATGTTAATTTTTTTTCTAATGGTTTCCATTTCCTGTTCGCGTACTGAAAACGTAGAGGAAGAAATTATTAAACCGCCAGAAAAGACAGAAATCATTGAAAATATTCAGGGATCCTGGCACTTAGTAAAAGTAGAATCTTACCTTAAAATCTACGATTTTTCTGCTGATAATATCATCTATAATTTTCAAGAAAATAATGTGCTTACCGTAAGTGGCGCCAAGCCCCCGAGTTTTGAAAATGGAAATTATAACTACGAATATAAAATGGATTATTTAAGCGGTTATCCATCACCGACAGAAACTAAACTTTATATGGTTAAGACCATTGGCCTAAAATATCCAGTCCTTTATTATCCTGCCTCTTCCACTTTGGTTTTAGATCGTTCATACATTGATGGTCCGAAATATAATTTCAGAAAGAAGTAAAGCAAAAAAAGAGAGGAACAATTTTCCTCTCTTTTAATTATTTTAATTCGTCAATTATCTTCTGAATATCTGGATCATTCGGATGAATCGCGTAATATTTAGCAATCTTTCCAGTCTGATCAATCACCATAAAGCGCGGCACCCAGTTTAGATCGATATAATTATTGAAATTATTTTTCCAACCTTCGTCAAACCAATAGTTTTCCTGAGCCGTAATATCGTATTTCTCTAAACCCCTTTTCCATTGTTCGTGCGAGCGATCCAGCGAAAAATAAACGAAATCTACATTCGGATTTTTTTCTTTAAATTCCTTTGTTGCAGGAAGTGCTAAAATACAATCCTGACACCAACTCGCCCAAAAATCGATAATCAAGATTCGACCTTCATGTTTTTTCAAAACCTCTGAAATCTGAAGCTTTTTGCCATCAAGTGAAGAAATTTTCTGGGCTAAAGCTTCCTTGGAAAATTCGGTTTTATTGGTTTCCGGAACCTTTTGACCGAAAAGTCCAAAGGAAATTAATGCCAATAATAATATACTAATTTTTTTCATTTTAATTTTTATTTGATTTTTTCTAATAATACCACTGGAGAATTGGAATAGAAAGAGACTTTTCCCTTAATAACAGGAATCGACGCGCCGGAATAGAAATCTTTTAATTGAGTTCCTTCCGCAAAAACGCCTGCTACATTTACTTCTTTCAACTTATCCTTCAGATCAAGTCCAATAATAACATTATCGGTAAAATTCCCCTTCGCTAAAATTCTGGAAAAATAATAAGGTTTATCAGAAATCATTTGATGAACACCTGCGCCTACGGCTGGATGATTTGCTCTGAACTGCCCTAATTTTTGGTAATGTTTTAAAAGTTTTTGAGTATCAAGATTATTTTGCTCATCGTTCCAATTCATATTCGATCGAAGATTCGCATCACCTTCTGCGCCTGCAACGGTTAAAGTCCTGGAAGTTTCATCGCCATAATAAACCTGTGAAATTCCCGGTGTCAACAATAATTTAGTTCCCGCTTCGTACGTTCTTTTTCGGTTTTTATCGAAGGGTGAACCGTCATCATGTGATGTCAAATAGTTCATCACCGTCTTTCCGTTCAAATCACCGTTCAATATATTTGAATATTTAGAGAATAATTCCTCATACGGTTTATTGGCATCTCCTTTAAAATCAAAGTTAATGAGTGATTTAAAACCATTTTGATAATAATTCACTTTTTTATCCCCGAAATCATAATCTTGTTTTTGAGAAATTCCATATCCGTAGACTTCACCAACCGTAAAAAATAAATTATTGTCGAGTACTTTTGACGGATTTTTCAGTTTATAAATATCAAAGGCTTCCTGACATACTTTCTGAAAATCTTTCCAAACATCTTCGTTTGTATGTTTTACGGTATCTATGCGATACCCATCGATGCCATAATTTTCAACATAATCAGCCAGCCACTTCATGATATAGTATTTCGGCGCTCTTGGGTATCCAGTTCGGGCGAAGAAAGCGTCGAGTGATTTCATTTCAGCCTCATATTTCCCTTCTTTTTTCCATTTATCGACAAGCATTTGCGGCAATGCTGCGGGTTCATTTGATTCCGTTAAAATATCTGGAAGATTCGCTACTAAAGTACAGGCAGTCGTGTTTTCGTAATTGTTATAAGTACAGGTTGGCGATGTTCTTACCCAAGAATTTGGATAAACCGCATCGGTAGTAGTTACGGGTCCCGTGTGATTAATCACCGCGTCTAAGACAATTCGAATTCCTTTCTTGTGCGCTTTTTCAACAAGCTCTTCTAAATCTGCTTTTCTCCCGAAATTAGGATCAAGTTCGGTCCAATCTTTTGCCCAATAGCCGTGAAAACCGTATGTTTTTCCAGTGCCTTCATCAGTGGCACCATGAATTTGCTCCACCAGTGGCGTCATCCAAATTGCATTAATTCCTAAATCTGAAAAATAATTATCATCAATTTTTTGAATAATTCCTCGTAGGTCACCACCTTCAAAACCTCTTAAAACAGCAGGTTTTTCCGTTCTCTGGAAATTGATATCGTTCTTGGTATCGCCATTTTTAAAACGGTCTGTCAAGAGGAAATAAACATTGGCACCTTCCCAAAGAAATGGTTTTTCATTAACATTTTTAAGCGCGGTACAGGAACTTAAAAGTCCTACAAAAAATAAAATTATATATTTTTTCATGTGCGTATCTTTTTTTAAAACCTCTATAAATCAGTATCTGGGATGTATTTTTTAAAAGCTTAAATGTAAAACAAATGACCTTTACCATGAAATGATTTAGGTGATATGGTTAATTTTAACATTTATTTAACATATTTTACTATATTTGTTTTTCGCTATTTGAAACATGGTTTGATGTCCCATAAAAATATTAATTCTTTAATTCCAATTCAAACTCTACGACAATTGTTTTCACAAGGGTTGAATTTCTGCATTTATACTGTTCAGCAAATTAAAATTAGAGCAACAACATGAGTGTAATTGCGAGACAAGGATTTAAGTATTCCTTAATAGGATATTTCGGTTTTTTACTCGGAACAATTTCTGCAATTTTTATTTTTCCGTACGATATGGAATTTTACGGAAAGTTGCGCTACATTATGCCGACCGCAGAAATGCTTCTGCCTATCGTGGTTTTTGGACTTTCTTTTTCTAATGTTAAGTTTTTTCATCATGCGCAAAGTGCAGGCAAAAACCAAAATTTACTATCGCTTTCATTATTAGGAATCGTATTCAATTTTTTATTATTTAGCCTCCTATTTTTCCTCTTTTTTCATTTTTTCCCGCAATTCAAAAGTTTACAGCTGTGGAAAATGAAACTTTTAATTCTTCCCCTGATTTTGGTAATGGCGCTTTCCGCTATTTTTAATAAATACATTACCAACTTTAAACGAATTGTAGTTCCTAATATATTTGATAATCTCTTTCCTAAAATCGCTAATTTAGGAGCGTTTTGCTTGTTCTTCTTTTTGGGAGTTACGGAAAAAGGCTCTTACGGGTTTTTTATGGGCATGTTTATATTATCATTGATCGGCTATTTTTACTACGCCAATAACCTGGAGAAAATAAAGCCCGATTTCAGTACAGATTATGTAAAAAAAGACCACTTGTGGAAGGAAATTTTAAACTATAGTTTTTACGGATTTCTTGGTAATATCGGAAATTATATTGCTTTTCGGGTTGATAATTTTATGATCGGAGAATTCTTGAATTTCGAGGAAAATGGAGTTTACAGCATTATTTTGTCCATACTTTCATTTATTCTGATTCCGCAAATGGGCCTTTTTAATATATCTGCGCCGATCATCAACAAAAATATTGCGGATGGTGATTTCGATGAATTGGACCGTTTCCATAAAAAAACGTCATTAACGCTATTCTTTTTAGGTGCGGTTTTATTTTCCTGCATTCTGGTAGGATTTCCTTATTTGAGTAATCTCATCAAGAATGGAGACCAGCTGCGACAAGCCGAACCCGTAGTTTGGATTTTAGGATTCGCCATGGTTTTTGACTTAGCGACTGGCTTTAATGGACATATTATATCCCTTTCTAAACATTACCGCTTCAATATTGTGGTGATGCTATTTTTGGCAATTACAACAATTGTTTTGAATTACCTTTTCCTCACAAAAACAGAATTTGGAATTATCGGAATTGCAATGGCAACAGGTATTTCTCTCACCTTATTTAACTTAATTAAGATTTACTTTAATTATGTAAAATTTAAGGTCTTTCCTCTAACCATCGAAATGATGTACGTGTTTATCATTTGCACTTTGGCCATCAACGTCGCCATCATGTTGCCAGAAACGAAGAGTAATTTGCTCAATTTGACTTACAAACCAGCATTTGTTTTACTGGTTATCTTAGGCGCAAATCACATCATGAAAATTTTCCCCATTGAAGATTATTTGAATAAAAAATTCTTTAAAAGTCTCTTTAAATTTTAAACTTTAAAGTAAAGAAGTCAAAACTTTTTCCAATTCAGCAGACACTTTCTTTCGGTTATATTCCTTTTGAAAATCATAAGAATCCACCGATTTAAAATCGAAAATTTCCTGTGCGGAATTTTCTTTTTCATTCATAATAAACTCCAGATTAGATGGATAATTCGGCGGAAAGAAGGCGAATTTTCCATACTTAATCGCATCGCCAATATTGCCACTCATTTTAGTTTTGCCATAAATTTCTTTATTGCTAAAAAATTCAATTTCGTTTTGAATTGGACACCACAAAACATCAGCTTTATTCATCAATTCATCAAACCTATTTTGTGGAACTTTCTTCGTAAAATATTGCAGGGAAATATTTTCTAATTTCTTTTTTTCAAAATTTTGCAGCCAGCGAAGTTCTTTGCCGCGTGCTTTTCCGAGAAAAATAATAGTGAGTAATCGATCAGAATTTCGTTCAGTTAGTTTCTCTAATACTTTTTTATAATTTCTTCTTTTCTGCGAAACTTCCCCTGGAATTACAATGGTGAAATTTTCCGAGTTAAAATTTTCATGAAACCGATTATAAAAAACCGGTAAATATTGAAATTGATGATCCGATAAACTTTGATCTAAGACCAAGAGATTTTTTGCCTTCTTAAAAACTTCTGGTGCAGAAAGTAAATCTTCTTTTAACCATAATTTCAATCGGTATGCAAAGTCTTTTTTAAAAATATTTTTGAAGAGTTGAAGTTTAGATATTGTATTAAAGTTTAGATTGTGCACAATGACTGCAGTGTTGTATTTCTCCGCAATTGCATTAAAAAGATTAAAATACCGATGAACAGTTCCAATGATAATAAGATCGTAATTCGGATCTTTTAACTGGTTTAAGAGTGCGGTATATTCACTCAGATAAATATTAGAATGATGCTTTCCGATTTGTTTAAAAATACGTTCCGACAAATAATAATCCACCTGAAAATCTGTGGAACCATTCATTAACTCCATGAAATTTCCTGCTATTTCAGCATGCGTATCGAGTTCTATGTAGGCGATTTTTTTCAAGGGCGAGGTTAAGGTTAAGAAATTTTTGAAATTATTTTGTAGATTACATTCCAAAAGATCTTCCTCATAATTTCTTCGCTAAGTCATCATAGTATTCTTTGTTATAAAATACTTTCTTTCCGTTGCTGTAAGTTTCTAAAACTTTGGTATCTAAAATTTTAATTTCAGGAATGGTCATCAAATCTTGATCAACAATAATAAAATCCGCGGATTTTCCCACTTCTAAACTTCCTATTTCATTTTCCTGGAAAGCGGCTTTTGCTGCCCAAATTGTCATTCCGCGAAGTGCCTGTTCTCTGGTCAACGCATTTTCTATCTGAAATCCATTTGCAGGATAATGCTTTGAATCTTTTCTTGCCACCGCAGAATAAAATGTTTTTAAAGGACTAATTTCTTCAACGGGAAAATCTGTTCCCAAGGGAAGCCAGCCATTTTGTTTCAATAAATCTTCGTACGCATAGGAAAATTTCAAACGTTCTTTCCCTAATCGATCTTCTGCCCAATACATATCCGAAGTCGCATGAGTAGGTTGAACTGAAGGAATAATCGAATATTTCCCAAACAGATCGAAATCGTTTTTATCAACAATTTGCGCATGCTCAATTCTCCATCTTCGATCATTTTTAACGCCTAAAACATCGCCATAAATTTGAAGTATTGTTCTGTTTGCAGAATCTCCGATGGCGTGCGTACACATTTGCAAATCACTGTTTTTTAACTTTTTTGCTAAATTCTCAAAATGTTTGCGATCGCTTAAAAGGAAACCTTTCCAATCTTTTTTATCGGAATAATCGTGAATAAGGCAAGCTCCACGCGAACCGAGCGCTCCATCAGAATAGACTTTAAATCCGCCTACAGTAATATTCTTATTGGTATATCTTCCTTTATTAATCCAACGGTCATAATAATCGGGATTATCTTCCATCAAAGCGAAAACCTTCATTTGTAAGGCATTCTGTGATTGTGCTTTTTCTAAAAGTCCCAACGTTCTTTCGGTAATTCCACAATCGTGAAGAGAAGTTAAGCCGTAGAAAAAACATTCTTTCTGTAAATCTGAAAAATATTGAATAGCCTCGTTATCCTCAATTTCCGGAATATGTTTTTCAACCAAAGTCATCGCATTATCCACTAAAATTCCAGTTAATTTTCCATTCTTCACTTCAATTTCTCCACCTTGAATTTTGGTTTTTGTGGTAACTCCTGCGATGTCTAATGCTTTTTGATTTGCCACTGCAGCATGACCATCGATTCTTTTTAAATAAACCGGGCGGTCTGGAAATAATTGGTCGAGTTTTTCTTTGTTTGGGAATTCTTTTATCGCCCAATCATTCTGGTCCCAACCACGACCGTAAATCCATTCTTTAGGTGCAGTTTTGGCATAATCTGAAATTTTCGCAATAATCTCTTCCCAAGATTTCGTACCCCAAAGTGGACATTTCCACTTGTCGGTCGCGTAACCAGTGAAATGACAATGCGCGTCAATCAGTCCAGGAAAAACCGTCTTTCCCTGTAAATCTTGAACTTTCGAAGATTTGTAATTTTTCAAAATATCAGCAGATTTACCCACTGCAATAATTTTTCCGTTTGAAATTGCCATCGATTGCGCGGTATCAAAATTTTGATTGACCGTGTAGATTTTGGCATTGGTAATGATGAGATCTGCGTTTTTTTGGGCAATCAAAACGATCGATAAACACACCGTTAAAATGGAAATTAATTTTTTCATGATTATTTTTATTTTCTATTGAACATCTTTTGCCAGCGTAAATTTCTGATATATCGTATTTCTTCCTTTGATAATGAGCGCTTTCCTTTTTGTTTCAAAAATGATTTCATGGTGCTGAAAAATTCTGCAAATGATCTATTTTTAAAGGATGATTTTCCCGAAGAAATCATTGTTAATGGTAAACTCAACCCGATATTATAAAAATACTCGCCAAGTTTCTCAGCTTTCTGATTTTGATATTGATAGGCCGTTGGTCGCAAATGTTTCACCCATAAATCTTTAATGGTGAGCGTTTCCCAACCATTTTTATTCGCCAGCATCACATCGATGTTGTCCCAACCCAAAACGGGGCGCAAACCATTCATTTCCTGAAAACATTCTTTACGATAGGATTTTATAGGGCCACGGATATGATTTTTAGAAGATAGATTTTCAAATTTCCATTGATGCTTTTCATCTTTAAAATCAAATGCCAAGGATTTTTCAAAGATCGATTTCTTTATTTTAACAATTCCAGAAACCATTCCTGCTTTTGGCTGCATTTCATAAACCTGATTTACTCTTTTTAAATAATCGTGTGGAAAAATAATATCTGCATCAAATTTACATATGATATCAAATTTGCTTAAATCTACAGATTCCAAACCTTTGTTAAATGTACGAACTACTTTAGCACCTGGCTCATGCTTGGATAATTCTAAATTTTGAATTTTAAATTTTAAATTATTTTTAATAAATTCCTCAACAATCTGCTGTGTTTTATCCGTAGAACCATCATTAACAACTACGCAGAAAAAATCCTGAAAGGTCTGTAGTTGCAGCGATTTCAAAGTAAAAAGAATATTCTTCTCTTCGTTGTGCGTCGGAATGATGATCAGGAATTTCATTATCTATTTCATTTCATCGTTCCATTCTTTGATGGTCACTTTTGTGTAAAGATTTTCAGAAGCGAAAGGATCCTGTTTCACAAATTCCTCAGCAGAAATTTTATCAATGAAAATCGCCATTGCACCTTCTCCAGGATTTGCAAATGCACCTATTCCCAATACTTTTCCTTCTTTCACAAACTGGTCTTCCACTGCCTGATGTCTGGGCAATGCATCCATAAACTGCTCCATTGTAGATTCGGGATTTTCATAAAGCACTACAGTTTTCATAATAATTGATTTAAGATTTTGAGTAAAATTAATGCGCTTCCAACCAGTTATCACCTACTCCAACTTCAACCAATAAAGGAACAGTTGTTTCGTAAGCAGATTCCATTTCTTTTTTTATTAAAGTTTTTACAATTTCCAGTTCTTCTTCGGGTGCTTCGAAAACAAGTTCATCATGCACCTGTAATAACATTTTCGTTTTTAAATTTTGTTCGGTTAATTCCTGGTCAATTTTAATCATCGCCAATTTAATGACATCGGCTGCACTTCCCTGAATTGGTGCATTTACGGCATTTCTTTCCGCGTGAGCTTTCACCACAAAATTGGCTGAATTGATATCTTTTAAATGTCTCTTACGGTTTAATATCGTTTCTACATAACCCATTTCTTGCGCTTTCACCACCTGATTTGCCATATACTTTTTTAACTTTGGATAGGTTTGAAAGTAAGATTCAATCATTTCCTTAGCTTCCTTTCTGGAAAGGCCAGTTTGTTCAGCTAAACCAAATGCGCCTTGGCCATAAAGTATTCCGAAATTGACGGTTTTCGCTTGAGAACGTTGGGTTTTTGTAACGTCTTCTAAAGGAACATCAAATAATTTTGAGGCTGTAGATGCGTGAATATCTTCCCCATTCTGGAACGCTTTAATCATATTTTCTTCCTCAGAAATTGCTGCGATTAAGCGCAATTCAATTTGAGAATAATCTGCTGCGATAATCTTGTTACCTGGATTGGCAACAAATGCGCCCCGAATCTGCTGTCCTCGTAATGTACGGATGGGAATGTTCTGCAGGTTCGGATTTACACTTGCTAAGCGCCCTGTCGCCGCAGTTGTTTGTGAAAAACTAGTATGAACGCGATGATCATCTTTATCGATTTGTAAAGGCAAAGCATCGACGTAGGTTGACTTCAATTTCTGATATGTTCTGTATTCTAAAATATGTTTAATGATTTCGTGCTTTGAAGATAATTTTTGCAAAATGTCTTCAGAAGTGGCATATTGTCCGGATTTTGTTTTCTTGGCTTTCGGATCCAGTTGCATTTTTTCAAATAAAACTTCACCCAACTGTTTCGGTGAATTCATATTAAATTCTTCGCCAGACATTTCAAAAATTGTTTTTTCGAGGTTGCGCAAATCGTTTTCTAAATCTTTACTTTCCTGCTCCAGCCATTTTTTATCAAGCGCTATTCCTTCCAATTCCATCTTAGCAAGAACTTTCATCAAAGGCATTTCTACTGTAAAGAATAGATTCTCGAGATTTTCTATTTTCAGCTGCGGTGCAAAAAGTTGATACAACTGAAAAGTAAGATCCGCATCTTCCGCGGCAAACTGGGTCTGTTCTTCCACAGACAATGTTTCAAAACTCCCCTGATTTTTTCCTTTCTTACCGATTAATGATTCGAGCGTAATGGGTTTGTAATTTAAATACATTTCTGCCAGATATTCCATCGTATGTCTTCCGTCAGGATTTAACAAATAATGAGCAATCATGGTATCGAAAATGGCTCCTTCAATTGAAATTCCGTATAATTTCAAAATTTTATAATCCACCTTAAGATGATGGGCAATTTTAACAATTTCTTTCTTTTCAAAAAATGGACGGAATATTTCTAAGGTTTGTAGAGCTTCTTCACGGTCTTTTGACAAAGGAACATAATATGCCAAACCTTTTTTATAGGAAAAACTCATTCCAGTGAGTTCTGCCTCCATTTCGTCTAATGATGTCATTTCAACATCGAAAGCAACGGCATTTTGAGCCATTAAATTTCTAACCAAAATATATTGTGCTTTCGGTGAATCGATATATTGGTAAAGATGGTCATTATCAGACACGGTTTCCTTGGTGGTCATTGCCTGATCCAATTCTTCAAAATTGGCGAACAAATCCAACTGCATAGACTGATCTCCGCTTTTTACGGCCTGACTTTTTAGTGGTGTAGAATTGCCATTTGGTGAAGCAACTTCTGCTTTAGGCGCGAAAGCACGGTATAAATTTTCGTATAATCTTCGGAATTCAATTTCATCGAAAACCTCTTTTACTTTCTCGAAATCAGGTTCATCTAAATCATATTGCTCCTGGTGAAATTCGATTGGGGCATCGCAAATTATGGTGGCTAACTTTTTAGAAAGAATGCCACGTTCGGCCGAGTTTTCTACTTTTTCCTTTAACTTTCCTTTTAAATCTGCGGTATTGGCCAAAAGATTTTCAATACTACCATATTCTTTCAGAAATTTCTTGGCTGTTTTTTCACCAACGCCTTCCAAGCCGGGAATATTATCTACAGCGTCACCCATCATTGCGAGAAAATCGATGACCTGTTTTGGATCTTCAATTTCATATTTCGCTTTGACTTCTTCAACGCCGAGAATTTCAAATTCCGCTCCTTTTAAACCGGGTTTATAAATCTTAATATTTTCAGTAACACACTGCGCAAAATCTTTGTCTGGCGTTACCATAAAAATTTGATATCCTTCTTTTTCGGCTTTACAGGCGATTGTTCCAATAACATCATCAGCCTCATATCCTTCTAAACCGAGAATAGGAACATGCATTGCTTCTAAAATCCGGTGAATGTACGGAATTGCAATTTTTATAGCTTCGGGCGTTTCATTTCGATTGGCTTTGTAATCGGCATAATCTGCCGTTCTGATACTCGCCTGACCGACATCAAAAACTACCGCTAAATGTGTAGGTCTTTCACGACGGATCAATTCAATTAAAGAATTGGTAAAACCAAAAATTGCTGAAGTATCTTTACCCGTGCTGGTGATGCGTGGACTGCGAATTAAAGCGTAATATCCACGAAAAATCATGGCGTAGGCATCGATGAGGAAAAGTCGTTTATCGTTATTTTCTGACATAGAAGCAAAGATAGGAAAAAGAAAGAATCGCCTAACCTTGCAGAGAAAATTTAAAAACGTAAATGATAAATTTGATATTAAAAAGGCAGGAGTTTATGCTGATTCTGTGCGCTGACGATGGATTACCTTTAGGCAGAGCGTACTGAAAAACCCACCTAAAAGAAAACCTACAGCGGCTCCCATAAAAATATCAAGTGGAAAATGAACGCCTAAATAAATTCTGCTGTAGGAAACTGCGGCTGCCCATAAAAATAAAATGTACGGCAAAAATCGCAATTTTCGATGAAGTAAAAAACTCATCAATGTGGCAATAAAAAATGTATTTGAAGCGTGGCTGGAATAAAACCCAAACTGGCCACCGCATTTTACAACGCGCATCAGCCCAGAAAGCGAAGGATCATGACAAGGACGAAAACGCCCAATTCCTGATTTGAAAAGCCCAGCCAATTGATCGGAAACGGTAACGCCTAATGCGATAAATATTAAAATAAAAATAAGATTACGGAGGGAAAACGTTTTGAATAAAAGATAAAGAAAGATCACGTAAAGCGGTATCCATATCCAAGTTCCGGAAATCATAATCCAGAACTGATCAAAGGATGATGAACCCAAATTATTGAGTTCCAGAAATAAACTTCTATCTTCCTGAATAAGCTCGTTCATTTTAGCGGCTTACAGGACCATCGTGAGAATCATCTTCTGCAAGATTTATTTTTGGTTCTTCTCTTTGGGCAAAAGTATCTTTTTCAAGATCAGCCATTGGATTGTAATCCTGAGCTGCTTTTTTAACTTTGTCGATCTCGCGCTTAATTTCAGCAACGGGATTATCGGTTTCTTTTAAGATTTCGGTTTTTACATCTTCCATTGCGCCACGCATCTTGCGAACTCCCTGACCTAAATCACGCGCAATTTGCGGTAATTTATCTGGTCCGAACAAAACAACGATCGCCAAAGCAATCATAAGCATTTCACCTATACTTAATTCCATGGCGTAAAATTACAAAAGTTTATGATATCAGTTTTCATTTTTAAATTTTATTGTTAAAAAATATCTGGATGAATTTTAATTAGATTTACGAGTAAATTGGGGTATTCAGATCTAAATTTCGATTTTTTTATTGTCATTTTATAAATTTCTTTTCCGTGGAAAAAGAAAATAAACGAGAACAACACTAATAGACATTAGAATAAAACCTAGAAAAAATGGCGCACCTGGAAATTTAAAGGGAGCATCATCATGTGTGAAATAATAAAAAGTATTGGTCATCAAAGGTGGTCCGATAATCGCCGTAAAACTAATTAAACTCGCGAGTGCACCTTGAAGTTCTCCCTGCTCATTTTTAGGAACTTGGGCAGATATTACTGATTGCAAGGCCGGCCCAGCAATTCCACCTAAACCGTACGGTATTAAAAACGCAAACATCATCCAGCTTTCACTAGCAAATGCAAAGAGAATCATGCCGACCGCATAGAGCGATAATCCATATATAATTGTACGCTCGTTGCCCAATTTTGGTTGTATAAAACGGATCAGATATCCTTGTACCAAAGCCGCCATAAATCCGACAGCTCCTAAGGAAAGTCCTACGATTTTTTCGCTCCATCCAAATTTGTACATGGTGAAAAATGTCCAGTTTGTCTGTACCGCGTGACCCGCGATATAAACAAATACAAGTGTTGAGATTAATCCTAAAATTTCAGGATGTTTTTTCAATTGAAGAAGCGAGCCGACAGGATTTGCGCGGCGCCAGTTGAACTCGCGTCGATTTTCTTTGTCTAAACTTTCGGGTAAAATAAACCAGCCATAAAGAAAGTTAATCAGACATAGTATCGCAGCTGCATAAAATGGAACTCGTGCCCCATACTGCCCTAAAAAACCACCGATAACAGGTCCCACAATGAATCCGATCCCGAATGCAGCACCGATCATGCCGAAGTTTTTGGCGCGGTCTTCATCAGTGGATACATCAGCAATATATGCACTCGCCGTTGTAATGCTGGCACCCGTAACACCTGAAAGTATGCGGCCCACAAAAAGCCAAAATATCGTTGGAGCCAAAGCCTGAATCATAAAGTTTAAAGAAAAACCCAAGAGGGAAAAAAGTATAATCGGCCGCCTACCAAATTTATCACTTAATCCGCCCAAGACAGAAGCAAAGATGAATTGCATGCCGGCGTAGGCAAAACTGAGCCAGCCGCCATAGCGAGAAGCAACGCTTAAATCGGAAGTGTGAATCAGCTCTTGAATAAGTTTTGGAACCACAGGTATCACTATTCCCCATCCCGTGATATCAATAATCAGGGTGATAAAAATAAAACCAACAGCGGCAGATTTCTGATTTTTTTTCATTGCGGAAGTAAAGATAGTTTTTTTGGAAAATTACCTTTAGAATTTGGCCAAAAAAATGTCCCTCGTGAGAAGGACATTAAAATTTTATAGTGAAAATTTATTTTTTAGTTCTTTTATCAATAACTTCTACATCGACGGAAGTTCTGCCGTGTAGTTTTTCTTCTTTTCCTTTTCCTTTTAAGAAATCATAAGCGATCGCGGAAGAGATAAAGATGGAAGAATACGTACCAAAGGCAATACCCAATAATAGCGCAAACATAAATCCTCTTAAGTTTTCACCACCGAAAATAAAGATGGCTAAGATTACGAGAATCGTTGTAAACGAGGTATTAAACGTTCTACCCAAAGTACTGGAAATTGAATCATCAAAAAGACCAGCTAATGTCAATGATTTCTTCTCTCTTAGATACTCCCGAATTCTATCAAATACAATCACCGTATCATTAATGGAATAACCCAGAACCGTCAAGATGGCGGCAATGAAATCCTGATTAATCTCCATGTTAAACGGCATATATTTATGCAACAAGGAATAAACTCCAAGAATAATAATTGCATCATGTGCCAGGCCGACAATGGCTCCTAAGGAGAACTGCCATTTATTAAACCTCATCAAAATATAGAGGAAAATACCAGTTAATGCAGCGATCAACGCAAACATTCCACCGGTTTTAATATCATCAGCAACGGTCGGTCCCACTTTGGTGGAAGAAACAATCCCCGCGTGATCTTTATCGGCAGATTTGAAATCCTGCAACGTTAAATTTGCTGGAAGATCTTGTCGTAATCCTTCGTATAATTTTTGTTCAATGGTTTGATCTGCTTTCAAAGATTCGTCATCAATCAAATAATCCGTAGATATTTTTAACTGGTTTCCGGTTCCGAAAGTTTTCGCTTCTACCGCTGATAATTTACCATCTGCAGTTGCAAACATTTTAATTAATGCTTCTTCAGTCTTCGTGGCATCAACAGGTTTATCGAATTTTACGACGAAGTTACGGCCACCTGTAAAGTCAATTCCGTATTTAAATCCATTAACCGCAATCGAAATTAAACTTGCTACGGTAAGGAATGCAGAAATCATGTAGGCGTATTTTCTTTTTCCAATAAAATCAATCCAAACATTTCTGAATAAATTCTTTGTTGGAGGCGTCCAAACTGAAAGTCCTTTTCCTTTGTTCAATCTTGCAAAAATCATTACTCTAGACAACAATACAGAAGTAAAGAACGTCATCAAAATACCAATAATTAAGGTTACAGCAAATCCTTTGATCGGTCCTGTTCCGAAAATATACAAAACAATTGCAGTAAGAATGGTAGTCGAGTGACCGTCGATAATCGCAGAAAGTGCGTGTTTGAAACCGTCTTTATAAGCTTCTAGAATATTTTTACCGGCGAAGAGTTCTTCTTTGGTTCGTTCATATATAATTACGTTGGTATCCACCGCCATCGCCATAGAGAGGACAATACCCGCAATACCAGGCAAAGTTAAGGTGGCATCCACAGAATCCATTATTCCAAAGATGTAGAATAAGTTAATGACCATCGCGATTACGGCGTAAATTCCAGCTCCACCATAATAGAAAATGATGTAGGCAACAATTACAAGGAAAGCGATAAAGAACGAAAGCATTCCAGCATCAATTGACTGTTGTCCTAATGAAGGTCCAACAACATCTGCCTGTACAATTTTAGCACTTGCAGGAAGTTTACCGGCTCCTAAAACATTTACCAAATCCTGCGCTTCTTCCTGAGAGAAGTTTCCAGAAATTTGGGTTCTCCCATTCGGAATTTCATTCACCACATTTGGCGCAGTGTAAACCACGTTATCCAAAGAAACCGCTACTGATTTATTTACGTTTTTCGCAGTTAATGCTTTCCAGTCTTTCGATCCTTTCGAATCCATCTGCATATCAACCACTACTCTTCCTAACTCATCATAATTTACTCTCGCAGTTTCAACCGCTCCATCTACAGGTGCTTTTTGGTTAATATTCCCGCGAATTGCATAAAGTACAAGATTATTCTCGTCACCAGATTCTGGTTTGTAACCCCACATAAATTGGGTATACTTAATATTTGCGGGACGAAGATTTTTAGCAATTTTAGAATTTAAAATTTTATTGATCGCAGCAGTATCCGATAATTTAATATTACCAACACCACTTGCACGCAGTGAATTTAACTGCAACATATTCATCAGGTTTGTGTTTTTAGGCACACCGATTGAATCTGCTTTTACTGCTACCACCGTTGATAATTGCTCCAAATAAGGAATAACTTCTTGAATAGTTTGCACTTCCCAAAACTGCAATTTTGCAGAAGTTGCAAGCATTTTCTTTACGCGGTCAATATCTTTAATACCAGGCATTTCTACAGAGATACGACCAGTTCCGGGAACACGCTGCACATTTGGCTGTGTAACTCCCATTTTATCAATACGGGTTCTGATTACTTCATAAGCAGATCCTTCAGCAGCATTTATTTTACGACGGATGATTTCTTTTACCTGATCATCGGAAGTGTTATATTTTATTTCAGTAAGGTTTGTATTTCCAAAAATTTCTGGATCAGCCAGTTTAAGACTCGTACCTTTTTCTTTATTTACAGCGTCAAACTCAATAAAGAAATTATCGATATAATTTCTGGTCGAGTTTTTCTGCGCCTGATCAGTTCGGTCAAGAGCTTCCAATAGAATTGGGTTTGTAGAATATTGCGTTAAATCATTAACCAAATCTCTCTGGTTGATTTCTAAAAGTACGTTGATACCTCCTTTCAAATCCAGACCCAGCTTCATTTCTCTTTCTTTAGCTCTGGAATAATACAGCTTCGTAAATCCTAGATTTAAAGTATCTTTTGAAAGGCGCGAGAGTTCCTTCTGATATTTTACTTGGTTATCGCCGGCCAGTGCAGTTGCTTGCTTTTCGATTTTACCAGCATACCATGTTGGTAACAATTCATTAAGACAAATAAGTCCCAGAATAATCGCAACCAGCGTAATAAGTCCTTTTCCTTGCATTGTTAATAGTTTACAACATTAAAATTATAGTCGGCAAATATAATGATTTTCAATATAATTAAGAATGTTTTAAGAATTCATTTTTAAATTTAACAAAGCCGGGAAGCATATTTAAATTTTCAGTCGGAATGATCATTAATAATGTCCCTAAATTCTTGTTAAATAATTTAGTTACAACATCATTTAAATTCAATCGCTACTACTTTTTATATAATTGTTGATTTCTCCTTAAATTTTTTAGGCATCGAAAATTATTAAAAATAAAAATTATAAATCTTGAGTTGTACTGGATTAATGAATAATAAACTTCCACAAAACCTTTAAAATGGAAACTTGCATAAAAATTGATGCACTTGAAACAAACAAAATCTATTATTATGAAAGATAAAGATATCATATACGGCGCCTTGCGCGGTAAAACAGTTGTCATTACGGGTGGAACAAGTGGCGTTGGTCGAGCAGCAGCAGAAGCTTTTGCCTTGGAAGGATGCAATATTGTAATTGCGGCTCGCGGTCAGGACGGATTAGATGAGACGGTTTCCCTTTGTCATGATTTAGGTGTAATCGGCCTCGGCGTGCCAACCGATGTTTCCGATGCTGCGCAGGTACAACACTTGGCCGAGCAAGCTTTACAGTTCAACGGCAGAATTGATATTTGGGTGAATAATGCAGGTGTAATGGCAAGCGGTAAATTCGAGGATATTCCGATTGAAACCACAGATCAAGTTGTAAAAACAAATCTCTTAGGTTATATGCATGGCGCTTATGCAGCGTTACCTATTTTCAAAAAACAAAAAGAAGGAATATTAATAAATAATGTGTCTATTGGTGGCTGGATGCCAGCACCATATTCTACAGCGTACTCCAGTACCAAGTTTGGAATTCGCGGAATGGTTGAAGGACTTCAGGGAGAACTTTCCGATGAACCAAATATTCATATCGTAGGACTTTATCCTGGAATTCAAAGATCTACTGGAAATATGCATTCTGCAAAATACAGCGGTCTTGATTTTAAGATCCCACCCTTTTCTGTGGATCCAAGAGATCTTGCAGCTCAGATGGTTGCCGCCGCAAAAAATCCAAAGAAAAGCATTATCACCGACGGTTATGCGAGAATGATGAAAATCATGTACGGTCTTTTTCCCGAAACCATTATTAATACGGCTTCTGCGGCGCTTCGATTTGCAATGAAACCCAATGCAGAAACTGATACCGATGGAAATGTAAAATATCCCTCAAAAGAACCCCACCGGATTTATGGTGAACTTGCGATTCCTGTTCCATCGAAAAAAACGCAAACAATAATGATGATGGCGACAGGTTTTGCGATTGGATTTCTTTTTCTAAACTCCGGAAATAAAAAGAAATCAGGTAAAAACAAAGCTATTAAATAAGCCAGAAAAAATACATTTCCTTTTACTATCAAAATGAAAAAAAGCAAGATTATTCTTGCTTTTTGTATTGAATTCTAAAAAAGTTTTCAGTAAAATGATTAGTTGATCATCGCTTTTTTAAATTTCATCATCGGTATATCATTCATTAACAATGTTAATTTTCCATCGCTTTCAATTCTGAATTTGGTCACTTCCTCCATTGTTTTCAAAAATACAACTTCACCGTCACCACAATATGCCGTAGTTGCCATGGTTGGTTTCTCAATATTAATCATATTTCCAGTCAGTGTATAGGTAGTATCGTACACATTACAACCGCTAGTTCCGGTAACAGTTCCGGGAGTTTTATTGAACATGATCATGGGTTTCTCATTGGGAAATAATCCTTGAAAGGTAATTCTTGGTCCCGTAATATATTCAAGTTCCCACGCGTTATCATACAGTTTTTTCTGATCTCCTGTGACTGTTGCCATACAAGACATTAAAAAAAGAGAAATAAATCCGAGTAAAAATAAGCTTTGCTTTTTCATAATGATATATTTTAAATGTTAATATTTACATTGAAAAACCGCTCAAATTTTAAATAAATAAAACACTACAGCGGTAAGTCATCTGCAATATTGCAATTACCGTGCAAATAAAAATATAAAAAGAGGCCGATCACCACTCAGTAAATTTCGGTCATTATGAAATTTAGTGCGCTCTTTTATATTCGTTCTCAAAAATTTATTTAAAGGGTATTACTCCTGAATTAAAGTCTTTCTCAAATTGATTATGAGACTGAGTTACTATTACCGATAAAGATCCAATTCGGGAAAATTATTTATTTTTTTCATTTTTTCCTTCGCCCGCTGTTCTCTACTTCTAATAATTTCCGCTTGCGAAAGTTCTTTTCCACTGGCATCAGTTACTTTTATCGTGGTATCGCTCCTCATTAACATTTCCCGTATTTTCTTTGCGGGATCCTGCAGATAAGCTTTCCAGACTTTCGTAAACTGAGCGGGCGAAATTTCTATTTCAGGTTCATCTTCATCAGCTGTTAAATTAGGCAAAACGGCAAGTTTTTGACTGCCGACGAATTGATAAACATGATCTGCTTTGTCATCTTCAAGTCTTAATATTAGACCAGGCAAACCGCTGAATTTATAAGGTCCGTCCTGCACCTGAATTTCGGGTGTAAACCAAGCGGTCCATTTTCTTCCCCCATAATTAGTAACAGCTTTCTGCGTAGTTAAACCTTGAATATCCATCTTATCCGGAAGAATTTTCCAGTCCATTTTTTTTGAATCGTTTACAGCGTACCTACTTCCGTCCACTTTCGTATGGAAAATTGCTTTTAGGTCGGGATATGTTTTAGAAACCGAGTATTCAACCTTCGACTTATTTTTAATTGAAGACAAATTGATATTACTGGACTTTATCATTTCTGCCTGCTTAAATTTCGCCTCCACGAGCGAATCATAAATAACCTTTTCCTTACTGTAGAATTTTGAACCGGAAGCGGTAACATCTAAAATCATCAATTCTTTATCAATATTTTCTCGATTTAAAGAATCCATTATATAGGAATATTCATAAATAAAACGATGATTTTGCGCCTGACCAAGTATTGAAAAGAGAAGAAGAATAAGGAATATTTTTATTTTTTGCATAGAGGAAAGTTTGGATATTAATTAATTTGGTTTGCTTTGAAGTAAAGATAGAAAAATTTGGGATTGAACTTTCTATATTTTATCAGCTTCTATTTCTTAACGATTTATTGTCTTTTACCTCAATAATATTGCAGTTGATTTCTCTAAATCTTATTAATGATGACATTCGCATTTAAAGTTGGAAGAATTGTTAATCAATGGGTAAATATCATGTTTTATAGTGGTGTAAATTCATACTGAATGACATAAATAAGGGTAAATTTAAAGTTCGAAATATTAGCCAAATAAAGCTTAGAAAATGCATAGAACAGACTCTAATCGATGGTTCATCGCAATAACGGGAACGCTGTTGCAAGTCGTTTTGGGAACGGTTTACGCCTGGAGTTTTTTTCAAAAACCCATCATGACCGAATATGGCTGGACCAATGTTCAAACGATGTGGATTTTCAGTATCGCTATTCTTTTTCTGGGTTTGTCTGCTGCGGTTGGTGGAATAATTCTGCCTCGTTTTGGACCTCAAAAACTCGCCACAATCGGCGTCATGCTTTACGGTTTCGGTTATTTAATCAGCGCTTATGCAATGTCCATCAGCAATTTGCCTCTTTTCTATCTTGGCTTCGGTGTCGTAGGTGGAATCGGTCTGGGCTTAGGTTATGTGACTCCAGTTGCAACTGTTTCAAAATGGTTTCCAGACAAAAAAGGTTTAATTACCGGAATGGTTGTAATGGGTTTTGGAATTGGCGCTTTGCTCATGTCGAAAATGATTGCGCCGATCTTTATAAAATTGACGGATGGAAATATGGTGCACGTTTTTATTTATATTTCAATTGCACTTTTTGTGATTGGGATTCCCGCAGCCTTATCCATGAAAAATCCACCCGTAGATTTCAGTCCTAAAGGTTATATCAGTCCTGCGGATAATCTTTTAAATCAGAAATTTGAGAATGAATTGACCCTAAAACAGAGTTTATTTTCTTCTAAATTCATCGGCATGTGGTTCGTCTTTTTTTTAAATATCTCAGCAGGAATTATGTTTGTCAGCATGCAGTCACCGATGATTCAGGATTTGTTCGCTCAGAAAGATTCAACCATGACTACAGAAAGTTTAGCAGTTGCAGGTGCATCGTTAATTGCGGTCAGTTCTTTATTTAATGGAATTGGGCGGTTTCTCTGGGGCGGCCTTTCTGATAAGCTGGGAAGAATTCAGGTTTTCCGCTTGATTTTAGGTTCGCAGATTTTGGTTTTCATTTTATTAATCTTCATCAACAATCCTTATATTTTCGGAGCTTTAGTATGTTATATATTACTTTGCTACGGCGGAGCATTCGGCGCAATGCCATCTTACATCCTTGATGTTTTCCATGAGAAATTAATGCCTGTAATGTATGGTGTTATTTTAACCGCTTGGTCATTTGGTGGAATTGTCGGGCCACAAGTAGCCGCTTTTATCCGTGATTTTTACAGCTCGAATCCAGAATTAATTGGGTCGAGAACGTATCTTACAGGAACGCTATTTTTAGGAATCGGATTTATAATTACCCTACGGCTAAGTAACAAACCCATTACGAATTCATAAATACAATTTTATAGAATGAGATGGTCGTTTTTAGAGATTTTAGTTCACTTTCACTATGACTTTTCCCTTGGCGTGACCGCTTTCTAAATAAGCAAGAGCTTCATTGGTTTTTTCAAAAGGAAAAATTTTGTCAATAACCGGTTTTATAAGGTCTGCTTCTATTAATCTCGCTATCTCTTCCAACTGACTTCCACTGGAATCCATCAATAAAAAAGAATAATCAACCTGATGTTTTTTTGCCTGTCGCCGAACCTTAGCACTCATAAATTTTACGCCCATTCTCATGATCCAGTTCATTCCCCATTCTTTGGCAAATTGGGGATCAGGCGTTACAGAAATAGAGATGATTTTTCCGCCTGGCTTTAAAACGCTCATCGATTTTATTAATGTTTCTTCATCTTGCGTATTCAAAACCAAATCGTAATCTTTCAGAATATCTTCAAACTTTTGAGTCTTGTAATCGATAAGGATATCAGCTCCGAGGTTTTTTAACATTTCAAAATTTTTGGTGCTCGCCGTTGTAGCAACCGTTAAACCTAGATATTTTGCAAGCTGAATTGCAAAAGTTCCAATACCGCCTGATCCGGCCTGAATGAAAACCTTCTGCCCTTTCTGAAGATTCGCTCTTTTAAAAATCTGCCAACAGGTAAGGCCAACCAAAGGAATTGAGGCAGCTTCTTCCATGGTTAAATTCTTTGGTTTTAGAGCGACATCATTTTCGTTTAAAGCGAAAAATTCGGCCAGTGTTCCAATACCGCTACTTTTATCCGGACGGAAATAAACCTCATCTCCAGGTTGAAAAAGTGTTACTTTCGAACCAATTTTAGATACAATTCCTGCCCCGTCATTTCCTAAAATTAAAGGAAATTTATAGGACAGAATTATTTTCATGTCGCCATGCTTTACTTTAATATCAATAGGATTTAAACTGGCAGCTTTCATTTCAATTAAAACATCATTTTCACCTAAAATAGGCAATGGAATTTCACCACAGATTAAAGGTGTTTTTTTATCATATTTAGTAATGAAAAAAGCTTTCATAATAATATTTTTTAGAAGAATGACCGATTTAAAAATAGGAATTTGAACTGGAAAATAACTTAAAATTATTTCCCCATTTCTGATAGATATTTAATGATTGCGAGTCTTGAATCAGATCTTATATCAGAAGAACTTGTGGGCGCCGGATAAATTTTACTAATATCAGGATTGTCTTTGTTTAAAAAGCCCATATTTGCTTCACCACCGGTCATTAAGAAATCCGCTAAACCTACATGATAAGATTTTTTCAAATCAATTGGCGCGTCTTTCAAAGTCCAGATTTTCGTTGCCGGATTATAATTGACTGCGGAAGAATATTGAAGAAAACCGCCGGAACCAACATTATTACGGCCAGCTTCTAAAACTTTAATGAGGAGACTTCCTTTCATATCCACTTCCATAATCGATCCACCATAAGGTAAAGTTCGGATAATATCATATTCGGTAATCGGCATTTGAAGAACATCATCCACGCGAATTGAGCCGGAATTAAGAAGCACTACATCAGCAGTCGGAACCGCTTTCTCCATCGCTGAAACTATAATTCGTGTTAAGTTTGTTTTTCCACTTCGGATCATTTCTTCGCGGCCATCTAAAGGTTCGCCCGCTTCTCGGACTACTCTTTGCGCATTGAAACCAAGTGCTTCATAATTAGTTTCCCCAATATTCATCCATTTTTTCACCACCAGTGCTGTCGCGGGATCTTCTGCAATGGAGGTGTCAATCATCCGTAATTCTGGAATGACAGATTTGGTCTTATTTTTCACATCAATCGTGAGGTAATTAACATAAGCTGACTTGGCGTTGGCGTGCGCTTTTGTGATATAAATGTCACCTATTTTTTTAAACTGCATATCGTGTTCGTGCCCGCCCATAATTAAAGCTAAACCTGGTAATCGGCGTGCCAAAATACTATCTTGGGCTACCGCAAGATGCGTGATGGCGACAACTGCATCGCAGGAATTCTTGAGTTGATTGTACAATTTTTCAGCAGCTGCAAATTTATCGGTATAGGTTACGTAATCTGCTTTATTAAACGGAATGGTCAAACCGATAAATCCAATTTTTGCTTTGGTACCATCTTGATCCTGAATATTCATAATATAGGTTTCAGGAAAAGGTTCTTTGCCCGAGGAAGTTATTTTTACAAACGGCAAAACACCAGTAGCTGTTTTGTGAAAAGTATTGGAAGCGATCCACTTAAATGTAGACTCATTAATTCTGTCCTGCAATTCATCTTCCTTAATATCAAACTCATGATTTCCAAAAACTGCCAAATCTAAACCTGCAGCATTTAAGGATTCTACCATTTGTCTTCCGCGAATACGTTTGCCGTCATACTTCAGACTGTTATAAACAGACGGACTTAGAAAATCGCCTGCCATCACCATCACCGTATTGGGATTTTTGGTGAGTTCTTGCTTCTTCAAAGTGGCTACGCGCGCTACTCCACCAATTTTACCGCCTTGCATGGGAGCAATTTCATAAACGTCGTTGATTTGGACGAAAGTGATGGTTATTTTACCATCATCTTTAGGCACAGTTGACGCTGTATTTACAGATTTGCAGGAAGATAAAACCAATGCAAAAATTAAAGCATAAAACGGAATTTGTGTTTTCATCATGATAAGTTTGAGATACAAGTTATTATTAATTAACCGCTTACACAAATTTGATCAGCGATCCTTGGTTTACACCTCACTTTAAGATAAAATACAATCCCTCGCGTGAGGGAGAAGGTGGAACTCTTTTTGCGGAACGAAGTGGAGCAAAAAAGTGGGAACCGGATACCGACTTTTCTTTTTTTTTGAGGGGATTGCGCTGGCAAAAAAAAAGAAAAGACACGCCCAAAAAACTTATAAAAAACGTCTCTTAAAAATATTCAAGAGAGGTATTATTTAGATGTGTTAAATTGAACTATTTTACTTTCGCCAAACAATTTTTAATCATTTCTACAGCTTCGTCAATAATCTCTTTCTTCGTTCTAAAAGCCAAAATCGCAATCCGAATAACGAAACGATTATCGATGATTGAGGAAGATAAAAAGACAGAACCGTCCGCGTGAATTGCATCCATCAGTCGTTTATTTTTTTCATCAGCCTCATTTTCGAAAGGATACCAAAAATAACTGACCGACAAATCGGGATCTGGTCCTAAACAAAAACCGAGTTCTGCCAATTGATTTCTAAAATATTGAACGAGTAATAATTTCTCCTCCAAACACGCGATAAAAGGCTCAATCCCATGCATTTGCAAAGGCAACCAAACGCGAAGTCCACGGAAATGTTTGGTCAATTCGGGGGAAACATTGGCGGGACTCTTCAGCATTTCTTCTTGTGCTCCATCTTGCATATAATTCGCCGTATAATAATTGGAGTGTAAAACGGCAGTACTGTTTTTAATCAAAACCGCCCCAACACCGTACGGCAGGAACAATCCTTTGTGCGGATCGATAATCATAGAGTCTGCTCTTTCGATTCCTTTGAAGAGTTCTTTTTTAGAAGTCAGGATGAAAAATCCACCGTAAGCCGCATCTACATGAAACCACATCTTGTAATTTTGTGCGATGTCGGCAATTTCGTCTAAAGGATCAATCGCCCCGGTATCAGTAGTTCCCGCGGTCGCAACGACCATGAAAGGTTGAAGTCCAGCAGCGATATCTTTTTGAATGAGTTCTTCTAGAGAATCTGTTTTAATTTTATGATGAGAATCCAGAGAAATATAACGAATAACAATATCTTCCAATCCGATAATTCGTAAGGCTTTTTGCGTGGAATGATGAACCTGTTCACTTAAATAAACCACGTTTTTTGGTATAAGTTCATTCTTCACTTTATGGTGATCTCGTGCGGCAGTGAATGCAATCAAGGTAGAAATGGAACCTCCAGAAGACAAGCAACCGACGGAACTTTCGGGAAATGAGAAGACGTTTTTTAGCCAATTAATGACTTCATTTTCAATCGTTGCTGCACCGGGAGACGCATAATGAACGCTGGCATATGGATTGGTAATGGCAGCAATAAAATCAGCCAGTGCTGCAGTAAAAACGCCACCGCCCGGAATATAACCGAGATGTTTTCCCGAGGCTGCGTTGATGCCGGTTTCTGCAACTTGCTTTTGATACAAATCGAGAAGTTCTGGGAGCGATCTTTTTTGATTTGTTATTTCTAAAGACGTGGCCTCTTTATCTTGAAACGCTTTAACAGAAGAAAGTCCAGCGATAAATTGATTGGCGTAATCGGTTACGTTTTCAATCATTTCTAAACGTTCGGATTCGGGCGTTTCGAGTAATTGACTGGTCTTATTTAATTCGGTTAGTTTTAATAATATTTCGTCGGTATTCACAATAAAGATTGTTAATTATTTATGATAAAGGCATCTGCACTTTTAATAAAAATCCATTTAAACACAAAACAGCGCAAAGAGTTTTAATATTGATGCCAATAAATTACGTTCGCAGAAACGTTTTACTCGGGAAAGGATTTGTATTTTTTAGAAATTATTAAAAATTTAAAATACAAGAAATTAAATTCTTTAATCTAAAGGCATTCTGGTCGTAATCGCAATTCTGTTCCAACCATTGATGGCGACTACGGCCATGATAACAGCGCATAATTCATTTGGAGTTAAATGATTTTCAGCCTCTTTATAAATATCGTCGGGAACGTTCCCATCTGTAATTAAAGTCATGGCTTCGGTCAAGGCTAAAACCGCTCTTTCTTTGTCGGTAAAAAGTTCTGTTTCCCGCCAGGCATTTAATAAATATAAACGCTGTGGTGTTTCTCCAAGTTCTATGGCATCCCGCGTATGCATATTAATGCAATAAGCACAACCGTTGATCTGCGACGCTCTGGTTTTTATCAGTTCATAAAGGTTCTTATCCAATCCACTTTGAGCGAGATATTTTTCTAAACCAATCATGGCTTCGTAGGCTTTGGGATCTACTTTTGAGACGTTTATTCTGGATTCCATTTTTAAGGTGATTTATCAGTTTGATTTATAAGAAATGATTAAAATTCCGAGGAACTAATTTACTGAAATAATTCCCTAAAAACTTTTAAGTAGATCGAATTTAATAAAGGATTTTTCTAGATTACGTTATCAAATTCTACTGAAACCATGATCTATTTTTGGGATGCTGAAATTAATTTTTCTGCCGCTAAATTTCCAGAATAGACCGCGCCATCCATATATCCAGGAAATTCTGCCGAGGACTCGGAACTAGAAATTACCATTCGATCTTCAAAATAAGAGGGAGAGAAAATCGGGTTTCCATTATTTTGATGCGGATAAATTGAATAACTAGAAGATGAAAAAGTATATTCTTCGCGACTCCAAATGCATTCCTGATAATCTAAAAATCCTTCAGCCTGAATTCCAAAAACATTTTTTAGTTGTTTCATCACCAAATTACGGCGTTCTTCAGAATTGAGATTTTTAAAATTGGAACTCATGAAACCACAAAGTGCGTATTTAGAACGCTCATGATTACAATGATCATAAAATTCGGTTACAGGTCCGGAATTGCTGAAGAAAGTTGCCGGTATATTTTCATCTCGCCAAAAAGGTCGCGCATAAGTCAAAGCAATTTTTATCGAATCTTCCATCCACGTGTGGGTTTGCGCTGCAATAGCAAGTAATTCCGAAGGTAATTTTGGTTCAAAATCTATTTTTGCCCACAACTTTGGCGGAATTGCGAGCACAACATGTGTTCCTATAAAAGTATCATCTGCAATAATCTGAACTGCATGGTTTTGAAAATGAATATGTTCTACCGCTTGATTGAATAGTACATCTTCAACTTCCAGGTTTTTATACAACGTCTCAATTAGTTTCGACGTTCCACCTGAGATTCTATAACTCGGTTGCTGTTTCGGAATTTGCATCTTCTGCACAGGAAACTGAGGATTTTGCTGTAAAAACACGGCTTCATCCATATGTTGCTCGAAGTATTCTAAACCCAACTCGTTTAAAAGTGAAATCAAATTTGTATGTGGTGAACTAAACCATGTGGCACCCATTTCTACAGGGGTATCTTCACTCCCAAAAACGGTATTTATTCTGCCACCCAATCTTGAGCGTGCTTCAAGAACTTTAAAGGCAATTCCCGCCTTATTTAAGCGATATGCCGTCAACAGGCCCGACAAACCCGCGCCAATTATGATGATCATTTAATGAAATATTAATTGTTAAAAGGAAAATTGTCGTTTCCTGACTAAATTATTGTTTCTTTCTCCAACGGGATTCCCGCCACTCTTTTTGGTCTTCTTTAGAGAGGAAAGTCCAGGCGATAATTCGGCTAGATTTGTTGCCTGTGCCAAGCGGAATTGTTTTAAGTCCAGTAACTTCCATATCATTCAGTGCTTTGTAGATTCCTTTCAAATTTGATTGTTTTGAAACTAAAGTTGAAAACCAATAACAGTTCTGGTAGAAATCTTTACTTTCGGAAATCATTCGGTGAATGAAAGCAGATTCGCCGCCTTCATAAACCAGTTCGCTGCTGAGGCCTGCAAAATTAAGTTCTGGTTTTATAATTTTTTTGCCGGAGAGATTCTGAACTTTCCGCCGAGATCCTTTTTCGGCTTCTTCAACCGATGCGTGAAAAGGTGGATTACAAATCGATAAATCGATTTTTTCGTCCTCAGAAATTATTCCCTTAAAAATTTGATCTGAATTTTCTTGAATTCTCAGCGTCACTTTATCACTTAAGGTTGAATTTGCATCCACAATTTTTGTTGCAGATTCTATCGATTTTGGATCAACGTCTGATCCGATAAAATTCCAATCATATTCGGAAACTCCGATGAGTGGATAAACGGCGCTCGCCCCAACACCAATATCAAGGCAGGTAATTTGAGCACCTTCAGGAAGAGTTCCAAAGTTACTCTGCTCCAGCAGATCTGCCATATAATGAATATAATCTGCTCTTCCCGGAATTGGCGGACACAAATTTTCATCTGGAAAATCCCAGTTTTTAATGCCATAATAATGACTGAGAAGCGCTTTGTTTAATAATTTCACCGCTTCAGGATTTGCAAAATCAACGGAATTCTCCCCGAATTTGTTGGGTTTTATATGATCTTTTAAATCAGGTTGAGCAACTATCAATGCATCCAAATCATATCTTTCTCTGTTTTTATTTCGAATATGAAGCCTTACTTTTTCTGGAGTTTTTTTTTCTGCTGACATAATTTATGGGGAAATATTAGAGGGAATTTTAATTCTTAATTTTTTTTTAAACGACGAGCAAACGCATTTAAAAACGATAAAATAAAAATTTTAATGTATTAAAATTTTAATGTGCGAAATTTAAGGAAAATGTTTCTACATCCAATTCAAAACCAAAATCTATTGCTGTTTTTCCATAAATCGTGATTTATTATTCTAAGTAAATGTCAATAAATATCCGATCAATGAACCGCCTAAAACAATGAATGCACTGTTTATTTTTCGGTAGCGAAAAGTAACTGCAATACTTAAAATTGCAATTGCAATTGTGCGCCAGTCATTAATAGAATCTTTTCCCATCGCGAAACAAACCGAAATAATTATGGCAACCGATGCCACATTTACCGCATCTAAAAATGCTGAAAACAATACAGAACTTCGCATTTTTTTAACCAAAGGATTAAGGAACGCCACAAAAACAAAAGACGGCAGAAAAATAGCAATCGTTGAAATTATCGCACCAGACAATCCGTTGATTTGATACCCGATAAATGTTACGGAAGAAAAAACTGGTCCCGGCGTAAACTGTCCAACCGCGATGGCATCGATGAGTTGTTGTCTTGTAATAATTCCGGTCGAAACCAATTCAGTATCAATAAACGCAAAAAGCACATATCCGCTGCCGTAAAGGATCGCACCAATTTTTAGAAATATCCAAAAGAGTTTTGCATTGGTAGCCGATAGAAAACCTGTATTGACGATTTCTAAAAATGTTAATGGAAGGAAATTGTGGATATTTTTTAATTTATTATTTCTAATGTACGCCAGAAATAGAGCCAAAAATCCTGCTCCAAACATGAGGTAGATTTCATAGAAATTAAAGAGTGAACCCAGTAAAACTACGAGTCCGATAATTCCTAATTCTATCGATTTTAGAGATCTTTTCGCTAAAGGATAAACAGCCCCCAAAATAATCGCGATGATCGCTGGCTTTATTCCGTAAATAAATGGTTGAACTTCCGGAAGTTGCCCGTACAGTTTATACAGCCAGGCAAAAATGCCGGTAAGAAAAACAGCAGGCAGAATAAAACAAAGTCCCGCGATTATTAATCCTTTCCAACCGCCTTTCTCGTGGCCGATATGAATTGCCATTTCGGTACTGTTGGGACCGGGAATTAAATTGGTAGCTCCGATCAAATCAAGGAAATGCTGCTCTGTTAACCATTTTCTTTTGACCACTACTTCATCCTGCATCATGGCAATGTGTGCAGCAGGACCGCCGAAACCAATAATTCCGAGTTTTAGAAAAAGTTTTGCGATTTCCCTTAAGTTACCTTCTTCACTCATTAATTATATTTAAAACAATTCGCCCATTATTTTCCCACTTGATTCATAAAATCTTGATTACTAAATGGTGGCTGATCCGGAATCTTTACGACAATAAATTCGAAATTGGTAGTACGATGACACTGATTGCAGGTATGTGTGAGGGAAATAAAACTGCGTTTAAATAGTGCCGGATTCTTTTTCTTAATTGCAAAATTAACGCTGTCTAACGCGGGATTAATCATGTCGATCATTTCGCTTTCTTTTCTTTCCTGTTGGTATTTTTTAATATTATCGATGGCTTCCATGATTTCATGAATTTCAAAGTCAGCCAGTTTCCAGTTTTCATTTTGACCTGCAAACCACAATTTATTGTGATGAATCTGGATCCCACTCATAAACTCGCCGAAACCGGGTGTATAACTGTCTGCAACTTTTTTATCTAATGGATTAACACGCTCTTGTAAAATCTTATTTTCATCGGTTTGCTGCGTGCAGGAACTGATTGCAAAAACAAGTAGAATTAGAATAAATTGTTTCATGATTTAATTTTTTAGGGATGGTAATACGCACAGAAGTCTAAAAATATCAGTTAATTTTTCAACAAAAAAGTCAATTCAATAAATTAGTTCCTTGCAAAGTTTGAGAAGGAATGAATATTATAGTGCGGAAAAATTAAACATTAACACCAAAAAGATAACCTACAAATGCAGATAATCCCATGGCAATTGTCCCCCAAACCGTCACTCGTAGGATAGCTTTTAATATACTTGAACCCCCAGTTTTTGCGGCAAGGGCTCCCAAAATAATAAGCGAAACAATGGTGAAACCGTAAAGCCAGTATTCCATTCCTTGGAGCGGTGCGAAAAGTACGACCAAAAGCGGTAAAACACCACCGGCAACAAAAGAGCTTCCCGATGCTAAAGCTGCCTGAATTGGATTTGCCTGACTAATTTCGTTGATCCCCAATTCATCCCGAACGTGCGCGCCTAAAGCATCAAATTCCGTTAATTCTAAGGCAACTTGCATCGCAGTTTCTTTTTTCAAACCACGTTGCTCATAGATTTGCGCCAACATATTCAGTTCTTCTTCCGGCATGTCTTTTAATTCCTGCTTTTCTCGCTCTATATCTGCAGTTTCAATATCAGTTTGGGAACTTACCGAAACATATTCGCCGGCTGCCATTGATAAAGCTCCGGCAACCAAAGCGGCAACCGTTGCCAAAACAATGGGTTCTGTTGTTGTACTTGCTGCTGCCACACCGATGGCTAAACTGGATACGGAAATTATTCCGTCATTTGCGCCCAAAACTGCGGCTCTTAACCAATTGCTGCGGTGAATGTAATGGGAATCTAGATAATTGTCGATGTTGATATCTGTTTTCATAATGAGAATTCCGATGGTTGATTTATTAATAACATGACGTATAAATTTACGATTATAAAATAGAAAATTTAGACAAACTGTAAATTTTCCTTTCTCAATTTAGATTCTCCCGCAAACCTATAGGAAACTAAATAGCCGTTTTTCGCGACACTGTAATCTAAGCAGCAAACATTCTCCTTATTTAATAAAGGTTTCCCTTTCAGCCAATAATGTCCAAAGAAAACTGGCCTTTGATCTTGTTTGTAATAATCCGCACTTTTTAAAAAATTCAAATCAACTTTGGTGTCAGGTAGATTTTCCAGAGGCTCAACGCTGATTTCTTTATAAGTCATTTCTGCCGGATCTTCCCACCATTTTATTCTGATTTCATTTCGTTCCGTTCCATCTTTATCAGTAAAAGATAATCCTTCTGGCAACTTAATCTCTTTGCCTTTTAAGGTTTGGTCAATGGCTTCATTCAGTTCCGTACCTTGTTTTACCGATTCGATTATTAATTCATCTGTCAAACAATTATTCACCAATCTGGTTTTTAAATAATCAATTATTTTCCTGTCCCAACAAGCATGAACGGCGCGAAATTTTTCAGTTTCATAAAAGAGTGGCAACGTTTTAAACCACTCTAAATATTCTTCGTATTCTTTTTGTCGATTTTGAAATTGCTTAAGCGTTTCATAATGTTGAACAATATTTTTAATGAGATGCTTTCTTAAATGTCCACCGTCAGTTTCCTGAAAATGAAAACAAATTGCGTTGTATTCGTGATTACCCATTAATGCAATGGCACTTCCATTTTCAACCATCGATTTTACAATTTCTAAAGTCTCTCTGATCTTCGGACCTCTGTCGATATAGTCACCAACGAACAAAACGGTCCTATCTGGCTCTGAATGCACGTAGAAATTATTGGGTTTCGAATATCCCAATTTCAGCAGTAATTCTTCGAGTTTGTCTGCATGTCCGTGAATGTCGCCGATAAAGTCAATCATTAATTTTTAAGTTTATACTGATGTTCACTCTAAATTGAAGAAGACGATGTTTGATCATTAGTGAATCTCGATCTCAAAGAAGCAGACATCTGCGTCATGATAATGGGCTTGCAATTCAGAAGAATTTTTCAGTTTTTTCATTCCTAAAAAATTAAATCCACAGCTTTTATAATGGTTAATCAGGCGATCATTTTGTCCGCATGTATCCATTCGCACGAACTTTTTATTTTCTTTTTTGGCGAAATCTTTAGACCAGTCGGCGATAAGCTGAACAAAATTATTACCTCTAAAATCTGGATTTGTAGCAATGCGATGAAGGTAAATCGCATCATTGTTTTCCCGCTCTTCCCAAATTTGTTCATCATTATACGTAATCGCCCAAATACAGGCAATTTTATCGTCGATCACTATTTTGAACTGTCTGTTTTCAATGACTTCTGTCGCGATAAAATCCTGGTCGAATTCTGGCCAGACATTTCCGGGAAATGCAGTTTTTTGATAATCCGTTGCAAGATCGTAGAGTCGGAAAATTTCTGGAATGTCGTCGAGCGTACTGTTGGAAATGGTCATAAAAAGGAAGTTTTAAAATACTTTATTCCCCTAAAGATAGTAAAATATGATGAGAAATTATAAATCAATGAGGTAACGAACTTCATCAATTATTAAACAAAAAAAGCGACTTTTTCAAGTCGCTTTCTGTATTATATCGTCATCGAAAAAATTCGCGTTTCGGGTTTATTTCGCAGCATTCTTAAATCAAAAGTCATGGCGACATTTCGGGTGAACGCACGACCTTTATCCGTAATTTTTATGGTATTGTCTGAAATCTCAACCAAACCATCAGCTTCCATTTCTTTCAATGATTCTAAGGAATTTTCGATTTCTGGAAAACTATTTTGTAAATCCCACGAAGTTTCTAAACGGCACATTAAATTCAAAATATGTTTTCTGATGATTAAATCTTCATCATTCAAAACGTGACCTTTTACGACTGGAATAATTCCTTCTTCGACGATTTTCTGATATTCCTCCACACTTTTATGGCTCTGCGCAAAAGCATACCAGGAATCTGAAATCGCCGACATTCCCAAACCAACCATTAACTTGGTTTTACTGGAGGAATATCCCATAAAATTACGGTGAATATCGCCCGAAACCATCGACTGGTAAAGATCGTCGTGCGGCAACGCAAAGTGATCCATTCCCACTTCAATATAGCCTAACTCTTCCAACAGTTTTTTTCCATTGGTATAAAGCTTTCTTTTTTCTTCGCCACTTGGTAAATCATTTTCATCGAAACCTCTTTGTCCAACGCCTTTAATCCAAGGAACGTGCGCGTAGGAATAGAACGCCAATCGGTCTGGTTTTAATTCTAAAGTTTTTCGAATCGTAAATTCCATTTTCTCCCAAGTATGGAAAGGAAGTCCAAAAACCAAATCGTGAGAAACTCCTTTATAACCAATTTCACGCGCCATTTCAGTCACATTCTTTACATTTTCAAAAGGCTGAATTCTATTGATGGCTTTCTGAACTTGCGGATCGTAATCTTGAACACCGAAACTTGCACGTCGGAAACCTAAATCATATAAAGTCTGCAAATGCTCTCTGGTCGTGTTATTCGGGTGTCCTTCAAAAGAAAATTCTGGATTTTCGGCAATTTCTGCTTTGGCAAAAATACCTTCTAATAATATTCGCAAATTTTCCGGCGAAAAAAAAGTGGGTGTTCCGCCACCTAAATGGAGTTCTTTAATCTTCGGAGTTCTGCCAAATAAATTCACGTATAAAGCCCATTCTTTTAAAACAGATTCCAGGTACGGCGTTTCTACGGAATGTTGTTTCGTAATTCTCTTATGACAAGCACAAAACGTACAAAGTTTTTCACAAAATGGCAAATGAATATAAACGGAAATTCCTTCAGAATCATTGGTTTCATTAAAGGTACGGAGAACAGATTGTTGCCAAAGATCGCTCGTGAAACTGGCATCATCCCAAAAAGGAACGGTTGGATAAGAGGTATATCGAGGTCCGGGAATATTATATTTATCGATCAAAGAATTCATTTCGAATTATATTTTTTAGAAAGATTTCAGAAATTCATTTTGAAATTTCACTTTGCAAAAATACGAAATAAGTTAGGAGTGCTGAAATGAAGACATAGAAGTTCTAAATACTTATGATGAGTTTTCTCAGGTTTTAAGAAATGATCTTCGATATAATTTTACAGAAATGTAGTATCAATCTTCATTTTGATGATTCTATTTTTTCCCGCGAAAACCAATGTGTTTTCATCAACCCAATCGCAAACATATAAACCTTGTTCCTCGGAAATCGTTTTCCAGGTTTTACCATAATCATTAGAAAATTCTATATTCTGATCACCAACTGCGATGATGTCTTTTCCTTTGGATCTCGGTCTGAATTTGACGCAGGTCTTGTAACCGCCATTTTTTCCGGACGCCTGAATTTGCCACGTTTTCCCACCATCAATTGTAGTAGCAATATTATTAATATTTTCTGCCTGTTTGGTGTAATCACCGCCAACTGCGATTCCAAAATTTTCATTATAGAAGTCGATGGAATAAATTCCCTGCGAGGAGGTTCCTTGTATGAACGGAGTGTCTATCAACTTCATTTTCCCAGTTCTTAAATTTATTTTAATAATTCTGGAAGCCATTCCACCCGTTGCTACCCACATATTTTTTTTAGAGGATGCAATATTGGTATTACTCGCGGCAAAAGCGGCTTCACCTTTTTTCAATTCTAAAAGTTCTTTATCCAGAAATTTGATTTTAAAATTTTTACAATCCGAGAATCTCGCAAATTTCAATTTTAAATTGTCTTCCGGATCGCTAAACGCGTAAAAATATTTTCTGTGGAAATATAAGGCATCGTAAAAGGCATTTTTAGAAGAATCAGTATGCATAATCTCTGACTGAAGCGTGGACTTATTAATTTTAAAAAAGTAAGCAGGACTTTCTATATTAATAGCGTAAAAATCAGTATTGTTCTGGGCTAAGGTTCGAAACTGTAAATTCTTCTCCGACAATCTCATCTGCTTTTTATCTGCAGAATCACTTAAACTGACGAACCCAAATTTAGACTCCGTGCCGGAATACCAAACTTTACCATCATCAATCTGCAAAGCGCGTATTGAGATATTATCTTTTAATAAAGTTTGAATTTCTATTTTTTGGGCAAAATTCCAAAAACTGAGGAGAAAGAAATTAAAGAGAAGAAATCTTTTCATAGTATTACCTATTATAAAAATCCCACCATAAAGGTGGGATTTAATTTATTTATGGTCATTCATTTTAGAATGTTTTTTACTGTAGAAGAAATAAATAAGCAATCCAAGCGCGAGCCAAATTCCTAGACGCTCCCAACTTTCTATCGGTAATCCAGCCATCAAAGCGACGCAGATGATTACCCCAAGAATTGGTAAAAACGGAACCAATGGAACGCGGAAACCACGCACGGCATCTGGATTTGTTTTTCTCATCACGATCACACCGATACATACTAGGGAAAAGGCGAACAAAGTCCCGATACTTACCATGTGACCCAGATCCGAAACCGGTACAAATCCTGCGAAAAGACTTACAAATATCATAAAGATAATATTGGTTTTCCACGGCGTGTGCGTTTTTTCACTTACATCGCTGAAAAATTTTGGCAATAATCCATCAACACTCATGCTGTAGAAAACACGGCTTTGCCCCATTAACATTACCAACATTACTGAGGTATATCCTGCAATAATTGCGATGGTTAAAGCGGAGTTAAGGAATGTATAACCCGTTTTAGCAAAAGCGGTAGTCACTGGACTTGCGTCTCCTTTAAAGTTTACATAATTTTCTAAACCTGTGAGTACATAAGAAAACAGGACATATAATATGGTACAGATAATCAATGAACCGATAATACCGATCGGCATTCCTTTCTGCGGGTTTTTCGCTTCTTGGGCTGCGGTACTTACCGCATCAAAACCGATGAACGCAAAGAATACAACACCTGCTCCTCTCAAAATTCCACTCCACCCGTAATGGCCGAAATAGTCACTTTTGAAAAATTCAAAAAAGCTCATTTTACCTTGGTCCATTAAAACTTCTCCCTGATTAATTGGGATGAAAGGTGTATGGTTTGCAGGATTGATAAAACCCCATCCTAGCGCGATAAATACTAAAACTACGGTAACCTTCAGGATTACTAAAATATTATTTATTAAAGCCGATTCTTTTGTTCCCTTAATTAAAAGTAAGGAAAGTAGACATATAATTAATATTGCAGGCAAATTAACATAACCTGGAGTTTCATCCCAAGGTCCATGTAATAATGCGTTTGGCAAAGTGATTCCAAAACTCAACATAAACTTAGCCACATATTGCGACCAGGAAGCTGCTACTGTAGCGGCTCCAAGCGCATATTCCAACACCAAATCCCACCCGATAATCCAGGCCATAAATTCACCCATTGTCGCATAAGAGTACGTATATGCACTACCTGCGACAGGAATCATAGAGGCAAATTCTGCATAACACAAACCTGCAAATGCACACCCGAGAGCGGCTAAAATAAAGGAATATACTACGGCAGGTCCTGCATTATCTGCAGCCGCAATACCTGTTAAAGAAAATAAACCCGCTCCGATAATCGCTCCAATTCCCAAAGCTACAAGAGAAGTGGCGCTCAGCGTTCTTTTCAACCCCTTTTCGGAGTCTTCTGCCGTTTCCAAAAGCTGGCTTAGAGATTTCGTTTTCCAAAGATTTGACATTTTTTATTTGTTTAAGATTCCCAAAAATATAAAAATTTAGTAATTATTAACGTTTTTAGTTCAAAAATTTTTCAATAAACACTTTTAAAATGGGTAAAAAGCTGACTTTCATAATATAGAAGAAAAACGAACTCCCATTTTTATTATATAATTATAGCCATAGAATTGGAATGACAATGTCCCTTTTATTGACATGATATATTTTGTATATTTTATTACCTTTAAGTTATGATTTTAAATGATATTTTCCAGTCTGATTTAGTTAAAGAAATTGAAGATTCCGGCAACCTGAAACATTTTCTAGCCGGCGAAACCATCGTCAATATGGATTCGTATATCAAACATATTCCGGTGGTTATTTCCGGAAGTATTAAAGTCATTAGAACTGAAGAAGACGGTCGCGAAATTCTCCTTTATTATCTAACGCCTGGCGAAAGCTGCATTGTTTCTATTCTTTCAGGAATGAAGAACGAAACTTCGAAAATAAAAGCGATCGTAGAAGAAGACGCAGATATCATGTTGATTCCCGCTGATAAAGCCAAAAAATGGGTAAAAAAATATCCAGACTGGACGGAATTTATTTTTGATCTCTATCAAAAACGTTTTGAGGAATTACTCGACGTGGTGAATTCTGTGGCTTTTCAAAAAATTGATACCCGACTTTTACACCTCATCAAACAGAAATCTCAATTATACAATTCCAAAGAAATTTCGGTAACTCATCAGCAATTGGCGGATGAACTTGGAATTACACGTGAAGCAACAAGCCGAGTTTTGAAACAAATGGAAAAAGACCATCTTCTTATTCTTTCCCGAAATAAAATTGAGCTTCTGTGATATAGATTACTGTAGCTAGAACTTTGCTGACCTAAATTTGCAGTATTAAATCAATCAAATACTCAAAATTATGTTAGATACTATTAATCAATTTTTTGGCTTCACAAAAACAGATTACGCAGACCTTGTAAAAAAAGGCGCAGTTATCCTTGATGTTCGCAGCAAAGGCGAATTTGCGGGTGGACATATTAAAGGTTCCATCAATATTCCGGTGGATCAACTTCAAAATAATCTTTCAAAATTAAAGGATAAAAACAAAACCATTATTACGTGTTGCGCTTCTGGAATGAGAAGTGGATCTGCGAAAACGATTCTTTTGAATAACGGTTATACCGACGTTCATAATGGCGGCGGTTGGGGAAGTTTAAACGGTAAAATATAAAATCATGGATGCACATTTTTATAACGTAAATATTTCGTGGACGAAAGACAGACAAGGAGAAATGTCTTCGCCAGAGTTGTTAACTAAAGTAGAGATTGCAACTCCGCCACAATTTCCAAAAGGCGTGGAAGGAATTTGGTCTCCGGAACATTTATTTACTTCAGCAGTTGCGAGTTGTCTGATGACGACTTTTTTATCCATCGCGGAAAACTCTAAATTAGAATTTACTGGTTTCTCTTGTAAATCCAGCGGAAAATTGGAACAGGTAGAAGGGAAGTTTTTAATGACAGAAGTTATCTTAGAACCAACCGTTACAATCATCAATGAAAGTGATCGCGAAAAAGCAGAACGCGTTTTGCAAAAATCAGAACAACATTGCTTGATTTCGAATTCGATTAAATCGAAAATCACGATGAATACAACGATTGTTACCATTTAAAAACAAACCCTCATATATTAAAAAATGAAACCCCGATTACTCGAGGTTTCATTTGTTTTAATAGACGTACTAAATTTAATTAGTACTGATTGCATCCGAAAACGCTTTCTGGCCACCCACAATTGGTAATGTTAATTGAGTGCCTTCCAAATCAACTGTCAATTTGGTTCCTGGCTCTGGGTGTAAGGTGAATTCTTTATCACTGGAAAAAATCAATAATCCTATTTGTTGGCCTTTTTTAATGATTTGATCATCGGGTTGTAAATCGAAAGAAACTTTATAGAATTTTCCTGGAATTAACGGTTCCCCTTTTCTAATTGATGCATGGTTTTGTGGGTCAGCCCAACCACGGGTAATGATATTGTCCGTAATTTTTGTTTGTCTTCCTTCATTCCACGGTAGTGAAACCAACCAAACCGATAAGTTTGCTGCAGGTTTGCTACTGGCTAAATTAATGGTGATCTGAGGAACTCCAGATAGATGAACATCTTTTGTGAGTTTTGGACTAACATAAAATAAACGGTGATCGGTATTTTCTGCTCTGGCTAAACTTTCACCCGTAAATGAATAATTATCAACTAAGGTTTCTTTCCCTTGATTGGATGATGAGATGGTTGTTAAACCACCAACTTTTGGTGCACCTTTCGTTAAATAAAAAGAAACTGGTTTCGCTTCCGGATTTGGAAAATCTTTGTACGGAGTTGGATTATTAACATCATCATTTTCCCGAACGATAAAGGCTTTATTTTCTTCCTTTTGGATTCCATTATCAATCCCAAATAAATAATGGGTGAACCATTTATTCATCATTTCCAATGGTGGCTGTCCGCCGTGACCATTTTGGTGGTAATAAATTGCGGTTTCTAAACCCATTTCTTTGGCTTTCTTATAAATGCGGTAACTATGCTCCGGCATTACATTCCAGTCGTTGAAGCCATGAGTCATTAACATGGCAGCTTTCATGGGTTTCATCTGATTAAGATAATCACGTCCAGCCCAAAAATCATTATAGTCGCCCGTAATCCGATCTTGACCGTTTTTCATTTCGGTGTCCCGAATTTTCGCGTTGCTGTAAGCGCGTTTCGATTCATCTCCACTGTGAATAAAATCATACAAAACATCGATGTCTTCACCTAGATAACCTCCGGGAGAACGCACTAATCCATTGGACCGGTAATAATGATAATAAGAGGTGTTTGGAGCAATCGGAATGATCACTTCTAAACCTTTTACTCCTGTCGTCGCTGCGGCAAGTGGAATGGTTCCATTATAAGAAGTTCCCGTCATGCCTACTTTTCCAGTCGCCCAGTAGGCTTTCACTTTTTCATTTCCGTCCGCAGAGGTATATCCGTTTGCGCGTCCGTTGAGCCAGTCGATAACCGCTTTTGGAGCTAAAGATTCGTTCTCGCCTCCAACGGTCGGTGAACCTTGCGATAAACCAGTACCTGGAGAGGAGGAATGAACCACAATAAAACCTCTTGGAACCCAAGTTGCAATTTGGGAGTTTGAAATAATTGGACGTTTACCTGTTCGAACCACTTCTGCGTGAACACGCGCTTTTCCAGCTTGTCCCAATTCATGATTAACATCCCAAAAACCACCTTCTACATCTGGTGCGACCCCAGAATAATAAGGACTCGATTCATATATTACTGGTAGTTTCAATCCCTCTGTTTCGGTTTGATAAGGTCGCGTCACATCCACGTACATCCGATCCTTCTTGCCATCACCATCGGTGTCAAATGAAGTTTCCACCCAAAGATCAGTTCTGATCCATTTTTCAGCATCGGTAAATTCTGGAACAATTTGAGCCTGTCCATTTTCAAAAACAGGGACGGCTTTCACCGTAGTCTGTGCATTTGCAGAAAGGAAAGGAACCGTTAGAAGGAATGATAAGAACGTTGATCTAATGAGTCTATTCATGATATTTTTTGTCATTTTAAGATTTACTATTTTAAAAGTTTCCACAGTTCAAGAAAGTGAAAAGTTTAGATGATTTAAATTGATGTTAAAGATATCACTTCCTACGAAACGGGAAAATTTATTCTTAAAATATTTACGCACACGGATTACATGGATTTGCACAGATTTTATAATCAGTAAAATTCTGTCTTCTAAAGTAAAAGATTCATCCGTGTAAATCTGTGAAATCCGTGCGACACAATAACCGCTAATTTTCACTATTAATAGATTCACTGTAACATTTGTCACTGTGCACGATAATTTACTGCAATACTTTTGTCATCAAATAAATGACACATGAAAAAAGTATTATTTCTACTATTTATATCAACAAAATTTTTCGCTCAGGATACCATTCAGATTTCTAAAAAAGATTTAGAATCCAGAATTGAAGGTCAAAACCTCTCCGTGAAATTGGCGAATGATGAAGTGAATTCTGCACAAGCCGGTTTGTTGCAAACTCGCGCCATATATTTACCCAACGTAACTGCGTCTTACACGGGAACTGCGACGAATAGTCCTTTAATGGCTTTCGGAACAAAACTCAATCAATCCAGAATTACGATGATGGATTTCGATCCAGAACAATTAAATAATCCTGATAACATTTTCAATTTTGCGACAAAATTAGAAGTGCAGCAACCGATTTTTAATAAAGATGCCATTTATCAGAAAAAAGCGGGCGAAGTGAAAGTGGATGTTTTGAAAATAAAAGCAGAACGCACCAAAGAATATCTCCAGTTTGATTTGAATAAAGCCTATCTGCAATTACAAATGGCATATAAAGTTGTGAAAGTTTTAGAAGAAGCCAAAAATACAACGCTTGCCAACAAAAAAGTGATTGATAATTATTACAAAAACGGAATGATCCAGAAATCTGAAGTTTTGTACATGAACGTAAGAGTTTCTGAGATTGAAAGTCAAATTCAATATGCAAAATCGAATGTGAGAAATGCTTCAGATTATCTCTATTTTTTATTGAATGAAGATTCCGAAAATAAAGTGTTCAAACCAATCGACGAGTTTTTTTATCAGGAAAATATCTTAGAGCAAAATCCAAAACTCAACGGAAACAGAAAAGATTTGCAAGCCTACGAGAAATCTTTGGAAGCCTACGATTATATGATGAAATCTGCAGATGCAAAGTTTTTACCCAAATTAAATGCCTTTGGAAGTTTTGAATTAAATGATAATAAAGTCTACGAATTCAACGGTAATGGCTACTTGGTCGGATTACAATTATCCTGGAATGTTTTCGATGGGTATAAAGCCAAAAGCGAAAAAGAAGTTTACAAAGCAGATCTCTCGAAAGCACAAACCGAAATTCAGCAATATCAAAAACAAAATCAGTTAGAACTCAACAAATCGTATCGCCAAGTTTTAGATGCGGACAACAAGGTTTCCTTAACCAAATTATCTTGGGATCAAAGTGCAGAAGCCTACAGAATCCGTAAAAACAGATACGATCAAGGTTTAGAAAAATCTTCTGATTTACTTTCTGCAGAAACTCAAATGTCTCAGAAAAAACTTGAATATCAACAGGCGATTTTCGAATATAATTCGGCGCTGGAATACTTTAAATTTTTACGATAGAACTTAGATATGAGAAATTAGACATTAGACAATATTCTAACCTATAGTTTTCTCACATCTAACTTCTAAAATCTAACCTCAAAAATCTATAAAATGAAAATATTAGTTTACTCCGTCCTACTTTTAGGATTAACCATGAGTTGCTCGGCAGACGAAAAAGATGCAACACTGAAGCAGACTCCAATTCAAGTAACCGTGAATCAATCCGGGAATAATTCCGAAGGTGGTTATGCAAGCGCAAGTGGAAAATTAGTCGCGAAGAACACCGTGAATGTAAGCACCAGAATGATGGGTTACATCACGGGAATGAAAGCCGAAGTTGGACAAAATGTAAGTGCGGGACAATTATTGGTAAGCATTAATTCCACAGATATTCAGGCAAAAGGCGGACAAGCCAATGCGCAAATTTCTCAAGCACAGGCAAGTTTTAATATTGCTAAAAAAGATTACGAGCGTTTCTCGAATTTATATAAAAATCAAAGTGCTTCTCAAAAAGAACTCGATGATATGAGAGCGCGCTACGAAATGGCTCAAGCCGGTTTGCAAGCCGCACAAGCGATGAAAAGCGAAGTGAATTCTCAGTATCGCTACACGAATATTACGGCACCCATTTCCGGAGTAATCACGGCGAAATATGCAGAACAAGGCGATATGGCAAGTCCGGGAATGCCTTTACTTACAATCGAATCACCTTCTGCTTTACAAGCACAAGTTTTGGTTTCGGAACAAAACATTACCCAAATCACTCAAGGAATGCCGGTAAAAATTACTTTGAAATCGACGAACCAGGAAGTGGGTGGAACGGTTGCAGAAATCAGCAAATCTTCCACGAATACGGGTGGACAATATATGGTGAAAGTCAATGTTTCGGGCAGTCAAAATTTATTGCCGGGAATGTTTGTCAATATTCAATTTCCATTTAAAAATTCTGGAAAAGTGAACCAGGATTTTCAGGAAGGCGTGATGATTCCTAAATCTGCATTGGTAGAAAAAGGTCAGTTGACGGGAGTTTACACTATAAGTTCAAAAAATACGGCAGTTCTTCGCTGGGTGAAAATAGGAAAAGATTTTGGTGATCAGGTCGAAGTTTTATCTGGACTTACTTCCAAGGAACCTTACATCGTCTCAGCAAACGGAAAACTCTATAACGGAGCCAAAGTAAAACAATAATCTCCTCAATTATTTAAATTAAAATTATGCAACAAGGAATAGCAGGACGTATTGCCGAAGTCTTCATCAATTCAAAACTATCAATTCTGTTGATGGTCGCGTTGATGGCGATTGGGATGTACAGTTCGACATTAATACCGAGAGAAGAGGAACCACAAATTATTGTTCCGATGGCCGACGTAATGGTTGGTTATCCCGGCGCAAATCCTACGGAAGTAGAAAATCGCGTGGTGAAACCTTTGGAAAAAATCATTTCAAACATCAAAGGAGTCGAGCACGTTCACAGTATGGCGATGAATGGAAAAGCCATGATTATCGTGCAGTTTTACGTGGGTGAAGACACCGAGCGTTCTTACGTGAAACTCTACGATGAGATGATGAAAAATAAAAACATCTTTCCAAAAGGAGTTTACGAACCTTTAATTAAAACCCGTTCCATCGACGATGTGCCGATGTTGGGATTGACGCTTTGGAGTGAAAAATACAGCGATTTTCAGTTAAGACAAATGACCGAAGAACTTGCTTCAGAAGTCAAAAAAATTAAAGACGTTTCCCTAACCAACGTGATTGGCGGAAGAAGTCGACAGTTGCAAGTAATCGTTGACAAAGATAAAATGGCAGAATCCAATGTTGATGCATTGGGAATTATGCAGATGATTCAGGCCAATAATGGTAGTTCGCAATCTGGAAGTTTCGCGAGCAACGATCAGGAATATTTGGTAACGACGGGCGAATTTTTAAATTCTGCGGAAGATGTTGGAAACCTGGTCATTGGGACTTCTCAAAATATGCCGGTTTATTTAAAACAAGTGGCAAAAATTGAAGATGGACCTTCCTCAACAAAAAATTACGTGAATTTCGGTTACGGAAACGCAACTGAAAAAGGCAAGAGTTTTTTATCAGAATATCCTGCCGTGACGCTTTCTATTAGTAAAGTAAAAGGTGCCGATGCGATGAAAATTTCGGAGGAAGTTTTGGATCAGGTTGAAACTTTAAAGAAAACTTTGATTCCAGATGATGTGCATGTAGAAGTGACGCGAAATTACGGTGAAACGGCTTCTCATAAAGTATCTGAATTAATGAGCCACTTGGGAATTGCGATTGTTGCAGTGACGCTCTTGGTGATGCTTGCAATGGGATGGAGAGGCGGTTTAGTTGTGTTCTTTTCAGTACCATTAACATTTGCACTAACGCTTTTCGCCTATTACATGTTGGGTTATACGCTGAATAGAATTACACTTTTCGCCCTTGTTTTCGTAGTGGGAATCGTAGTCGACGACAGTATTATTATTGCGGAAAATATGCACCGGCATTTCCACATGAAGAAATTACCGTTTAAGCAAGCCGCAATTTTCGCTATTAATGAAGTTGGAAACCCGACGATATTGGCAACATTCACCGTAATTGCAGCGATTTTACCGATGGCATTTGTATCCGGAATGATGGGACCTTATATGTCGCCGATGCCGATTGGTGCTTCGATTGCGATGTTGCTTTCTCTTTTTGTGGCCTTAACGATTACCCCTTATTTGGGTTTCCATTTATTAAAAGTAAAAGACAGCGAGGAACATAAAGAAGAGCAAGGTTTAGAAACCGGTTTCATCTATAAAATTTACAAAAAGATTGAGCAGCCTTTGCTTGATAATAAAAGAAAAAGATGGACCATGCTCGGAATTACGGGTGTTTTATTGATGATTTCGATGTTTGCATTTGCGGCAAAATGGGTGGCGGTGAAAATGCTTCCATTTGATAATAAAAATGAAGTGCAAGTTGTGATCGATTTACCGGAAGGAACGACTTTAGAAAGGACTGCTGCAGTAACTCAAGACATTGCACAATATCTGAAAACCGTGCCGGAAGTAGTGAATTACCAATCTTATATTGGGTCCGCTTCGCCGATTACCTTTAATGGTTTGGTTCGTCATTACGATATGCGTGGAAGCAGCAATACTGCAGATATTCAGGTGAATCTTTTGCATAAAGAAGATCGAGAAAATCAAAGTCACGATGTGGCGAAAATTATTCGTCCAGAAATTCACAAGATTGCTAAAAAATATGGCGCAAATGTGAAAATCGTAGAAGTTCCACCTGGACCACCCGTTTTATCAACTATTGTTGCGGAAGTTTACGGACCAGATTATGACGAGCAAGTTCGAATTGCCGATGAAGTTAAGAAAATCCTAATCAATACCGATGATGTCGTTGACGTAGACTGGATGGTTGAATCTCCACAGACAGAATTTAAAATCGTAGCCGATAAAGAAAAAGCAATGTTGAACGGTATTGCACCTCAACAAATTGTTGGAAATCTTACTTATCTGATTGGCGAACATTCGGTCGGTAATCTATTTGACCCAAAATCAAATGACGCGGTTGACATCGTAATGAAACTGAATGATGGTGATAAAACCAGCATTTCTGACATTACTGATTTAAAAGTGAAAGGTCAGGCAGGAATGGTTCCGGTGAGTGATATTGTAAAAGTTCAACGCGAAACTTTAGAAAAATCAATTTACAGAAAAGACCAAAAACGCGTGGTTTATATTCTGGCAGATATGGCGGGAGGATTAGAAAGTCCGGCGTATGCGATTCTCGGAATGGATGAAAAATTAAAAAACATCAAACTTCCAGCGGGATATTCCTTGAACGAATTGTATATGAACGCGCCAAAAGACGAATCAGATTACACCGTGAAATGGGACGGTGAATGGCAAATTACGTTGGAAGTTTTCCGAGATTTGGGTGTTGCATTTTTAGTGGTAATCCTGATTATTTATATGCTGATAGTGGGTTGGTTCCAAAACTTCAAAACGCCAATTATGATGATGATCCCTATTCCACTTTCGTTGGTTGGGATTGTACTCGGACACTGGCTGTTAGGCGCTTTCTTTACCGCAACATCGTTTATTGGAATGATTGCTTTAGCCGGAATTATGGTGCGAAACTCGATACTTTTGATTGACTTTATTGCAATTCGATTGAAAGAAGGAGCGCCCATAAAACGAGCGATCATCGAAGCCGGAGCAGTGAGAACGACACCGATTCTTTTAACAACCGGAGCGGTTGTGATTGGAGCTGTCGTAATTTTATTCGACCCTATTTTCCAAGGATTGGCAATTTCATTGGTATTTGGAGCGATCGTTTCGACGCTCTTAACATTGATTGTGATTCCATTGATTTATTATATGTCTGAAAAGAAAAAATGGATTCACAACGAACCTGCAGTTATCGAAGCAGAATCCAATTCCATTGAAGAAGATCTTCAGGACTAATTAACTTATTTCTCTGCCGGAAATTGTTTCGGCGGAGAATTTTAAAACTATTACAAATGAAATTATTACTCATCACCGCAATCAAGGAATTTGAAAAAGAAGTCAAAAATATCTTAGTTAAATCTGGCTCTAAATCTTTTACTTTTAACGAAGTCAAAGGTTTTAAAAATGACGCTCAAAGCAACGTCGTCGATAATTGGTTTGCTTCTTCATATGCAGAAACAGACTCTCTATTATTCACAGTTTTTGTACCGGAAGAAAACACGCCTTTAATCCTAAAAAAAATTGAAGAATTTAATTCAGAACAAGAAACATTATCCAAAGTTCACATTGCTTTAATCAACTTGGAACAGCAATTTTAAAGAAATAAATATTAAAATAAATAAAATGAAAACTAGAATAATACACGCTTTCGCCGGGACCATGATTTGGGCAAGTATCCTTTTATCCATTTATGTCAACCAAAATTGGTTGTGGCTAACTGGATTTGTGGGAATTAATTTACTACAATCATCGATAACGAATTGGTGTTTGCTGGATAAGATTTTAGGAAAATTAGGAGTTAGCAATAAAGGTGATTCTTGTGGAGTTTAAATTTGTAGAAACTATTGTAAACCTTGTCAAGGTTAATCGCAAAAAACCCTGCAATTAATTTTGCGGGGATTTTTTTATACTCTAAAGTGGTAAGAGTATTTTTACAAATCGATAACGATTGCAATATTTTCCTTTATTTTTTCTATCAAACCTGTCGGTAGTTTACCTACTTTTTTAATCAATCTTTTGTTGTCAATTGCTCTAATTTGATCAATCATTACATCACAATCTTCATGTAGATTTGCCATTCCTTTCTGAAGATGCACTCTCAAGATCGTGGAATTATATTGAACTTTTGTAGTTATAGGACAAATAATTGTAGATGGATGAGGGATTTTATTCATCAAATCGGTTTGTACGATAAGTACAGGTCGTGTTTTTCCTGCTTCAGTTCCAATTTGAGGATTGAGGTCTGCAATCCAAATTTCGTATTGATTAATCTGCATAATCCAGTTTTTCAAATTCTTTCAAAACAGACATCGATTCATTTTTAACTAATTCCGATTCTGCTTTTAGTTGTTTTTCTAAAACTTGTCTTTTCTGCGCATTATTGTAATACTCAATAGCTTCATTGATATATCTATTCCTGGAGATTTTTATTTTAGAAAGAATTTTTTCTGTTTCTACAAAAATCGATTCGTCTATTTTTAGTGATATTGTTTTCATAAACTTAAAATTAATATCACAAAGGTATATCATTTTTTTATATTAAAAATGTAAATAATTTTGATATTATATCTTATATACTTTTTTCGAAAATATACTAAACTAAACCTTTCTCCAAAAGCAAAAAAACAAACCGCCACAAAATGCGACGGTCTATCTTAACAAATAAAAATATGGAAATAAACTATTTAGTTTTAATACTGATCAGTCCACGGACTTCGTTTTCTTTATAACCTAATGCTAAATCGTTTGGATATAATTCGGCAATTTTCACGGCCACTTTTGGCTGAACATTTTTTCCTGATTCGCCATGACATTGCAAACACATCGCATTCGTAACCAAAGGTTCATAGTAATGAGTTTCAGTGCGAACTGGTTTTAAAAGTTCACCTGCTAACAATTGTTTTTTGTACTGTTCAATCAACTTCAACTCTTCTGCGTTGGCAACATTTTTCGGATTACGCCTTTTATCAGATACTCTGGAAATCACCAAACCGTGTTTATCCGACATCGATTTTGTTAAAGGCATTGCCTCGATATTGCAAAACTCCAAAGCCGATTCCGGTCCGCCTTTCTGCATTTGTTCTGCTACATTTTTCATCAAAAGTTTCTTGGTTTCGGTCGCATAACTGTGAAGTGAATCAGAGCTGATTGTTGCGACTTCTTTAGTTGAAGTTTCCTCATGAACGATTTTATTTCCGCACTGCAGAAATAGAAATGCGAAACTAGTTAATACCAAAACTTTTTTCATTTGTAAATTTTTATTTTTTTAAGGGCAAATGGAATCGCAAATATTTAGTTGTAATTGATTATCAATTTTGTAGATAGCGATTTCATACGTCTTAATTTTATTCAAAGATAGGACGACTTTTCAACAACATCTGTGACTAAAGTTACACTCACTTTTATTTTCAGAAAAACTTATCTTTGAACTCATGAATTTCTACGAACTCTTCCTTAAACCTTACGAATCCTACGACACTTTTCAAATTGCACTCGAAGCGATTGCTACTATTTTTGGAATCTTGAGTGTCTATTTTTCAATTAAAAAGAATATTTGGGTTTACCCGACAGGAATTGTTTCCACGGCATTGTACGTTTACATTCTATTTAATTTCGGCTTGCTCGGCGACATGATGATTAATTTTTATTACACGGTCATGAGCATTTATGGCTGGATTTTATGGTCCAAAAGTTCCGAAGACCATATTCACGTAGAAGTTTCCTGGGCTACAAAAAAAGAATGGATTTTTTCCGGGATTCTGTTTTTCATTAGTTTAATTTTAGTCACTATCGTCTATTATTATAAACCATTTATCGACAATCATTTCTCAATGAAAAATGTACAACTCGGTTTGTATCATTTGGATTGGGCGAACTGGTTAGACGTTTTCACCACGGCAATTTTCCTGGTTGGAATGTGGTTAATGGCGAAACGTAAAATCGAGAACTGGATTTTCTGGATGATCGGTGATTTAATTTGCATTCCGATGATGATCTATAAAGGTTTAGGAATTACCTCCATTCAATATATGGTGTTTACAGCCATGGCATTTGTCGGTTATTTTGAGTGGAAAAAAGGTCATCAACTCCATCACCGTAAATGATATAAACTATTGCGCTCTTAAACTAATGATAAAGATTTGAGTATCTTTGCAGTCCCAAAATTATGAGGGTAAAAACCTTTTATTTTATGCAGAATACCATCGAATTTTTTAAATATCAGGGCACGGGAAATGATTTCGTAATCATTGACAATCGTGATTTGCTGTTTCCAAAAGAGAAAGAAATCATAGAGAAACTATGCGACCGACGATTTGGAATCGGTGGCGATGGCCTTATTCTCTTGGAAAACGACATCACTGCTGATTTCAAAATGGTTTATTATAATTCCGACGGAAACGAAAGCACGATGTGCGGGAACGGCGGCAGATGTCTTGTTGCCTTCGCTCACTTTCTAGACATTTTTGAAAATCAAACAACCTTTACCGCCATTGACGGTTTACACGAAGCTGCGATTAATAATGGTACTATCAAACTGAAGATGATCGACGTGGATTCCATTAAAAACATTGATGGAAATTTTGAATTAAATACTGGCTCGCCCCATTATGTGACTTTCGTAGAAATGTTAAAGGATTATAAAGTTTTCGAAAATGGTAACAAAATCAGAAATTCGGCGTCTTATTGTCAGGAAGGAATAAACGTGAATTTTGTGGAAGAAATTTCTGAAAATGAAATCTTCATTAGAACCTACGAACGTGGTGTTGAAGATGAAACTTTCAGTTGTGGAACTGGAGCTACAGCCTCAGCTTTGGTTTTCCTGAAAGATAAAAATCAACCTTCGGTAAAAGTAAAAGTTCTGGGTGGCAATCTAAAAGTATACGCAGAACAGGATGGTGATTCTTTCAAAAACATATGGTTAGAAGGTCCTGCAAAACAGATATTCAAAGGAAAAATCAGTTTATAAAATAGTTATCGTTTAGATATGAAAAAAGGCTTCGGAATTGTTTTGGTAATCGTGTTTCTGATTTTTGCAGTCGGAAGTTTTTTTGGATATCAGTATTACAAGAAATTTTATGGGAATAATGTTGCTAAAGAAGGTTACGTTTTAATTCCGCATTCTGCCAATTTCAATTCTATTTTAGATTCCATTTCACCTTATGTTAAAAATAAGGAGCAGTTTGCGGAAGTTGCGAAAAGCAAGAATATGGATAAGTTTTTCAGCGCCGGACGATATAGAATTAAATCAGGAACGAATAATACAGATTTGGTCAATATGATTAAAGCTGGAAACCAAACAGAAAATACCTTTAGAATTGGGGATTTTTTCACCGTTTATCAAATGGTTGGGAAAGTCGCCAAAAAAACAGAATTGGATTCTTTGCGTTTTGCGACAGATTTAGATAAAATAGCAACCACAAAAGGTTTAAGCAATGCGGAAGAACTCAAGAAATATTTCTTTATCGACACCTACAATTTTTTCTGGACGGTTACGCCTGAAGAATTCTTCAAGAAATTTGAAGGAGAATATAATGACTTCTGGACTGCTGAAAGAAATGGTAAGGAAAAACAATTAGGCTTAAGCCGTGATCAAATTTATGCCTTGGCCTCTTTGGTTTATAAAGAAACTGGTGGCAAACCCGATGAAATGAAAAGAGTTGCAGGTTTATATTTAAACCGTTTCCGAAAAGGCATGAAACTGCAAAGTGATCCAACGGTAATTTATGCCGTTAGTAAAGCCAATAATTTTCAGGGAGATCCGATCAAAAGAGTTTTCTTTAAACATCTGCGTGAACCCTCGCCATATAACACGTATTATTCCGCGGGAATTCCCCCAGGACCGATTTGTATGGTGGATAAAAATTCGGTAGACGCGGTTTTAAATGCAGAAAAAAATGACTTCATTTTTATGGCAGCAGACCCTAATAAATTTGGATTTCACCGCTTCACCGCAAGTGATATTGAACACGCAAAAAATGCGAAAGATTATCAGCAATGGTTGAATTCGAAAAACATTAAGTAAAATTTAAAAATATATTCAAAATACCTTTATAAGAATCGTTTTGAAGAATAAAAAGTTAAACAAACATTTATTTTAACTTTTAAAGAATTAAGTAATCAGTACAGGATAAATTAAAATTATGACGAACAGGATTGAGATTTCATCCATTATTAAAAAACGAACATTAGGACTTGTTTTCGTTTTAGGTGCAGCCAGTTTGGCTTTTGCACAACAGAAGGTAGACGTGAGCGGGAAAATTGTAGATCAACAAAACAATGCCGTTCCTTACGCTTCAGTAACTTTTAGCAATAAGGCCAATAAACTTTTCAGTGACGCAGTCTTAAGTGATGAAAAAGGAGAATACAAGCTCGCACTGACACCCGGAAATTACGACATCATCATCGAGGCGATTGATTTTAAAAAATCTACTGTAAACAAGCAAATCGCAACTGCTGGGAACTTAGGAAACTTGACCGTTCAGCCGGAAGCTTCTATAACCAATACCAAAACATCTGACATTCAAGGCGTCGTCATTACTGCAACTGCGGCAAAACCTTATCGTGTTGAATTAGATAAAAAAGTGTACGATCCATCAACTGACATTATCAGCAAAGGTGGAAACTTACAAGATGTTTTGGCGAATGTTCCCTCAGTTTCGGTAGAAACAGATGGTACGGTTTCTATGCGTGGGAACTCAAACGTAAAATTCTTGATCAACGGAAAACCTTCTTCACTACTTGGGATCGATAGTGGCGCGAATGCACTGCAATCAATTCCAGCTGATCAAATCGAAAGAATTGAAGTGATTACCAATCCATCTTCAAAATTTGAAGCCAGCGGAACTGCAGGTATTTTAAATATTATTTTAAAGAAATCTAAAGGAATGGGCTTCAACGGAAGCGTTACCGGAAGTTTAGGTTATTTACCAAGCACAAATTTAAATACGAACTTAAGCTGGAAAAAAGGAAGCTGGACTTGGTTTCTGAATGGTGGCGGCGGTTATCGTGAAGGTGAAGGAAAAAGCGATAGCGAAACGCGCTTCTTTGATACCACAACTGGTGCAACAACAAGATATTTCGAGCAAAATTCCCGAAACAATAGTGACAGTAAATTCTATAATGCAACTGCAGGTTTTGCCGTAGACTTAACGGAGAAAACTTCTTTTAATTTATCGGGAATGATTAGAAACTTTTCTAACGAAAGCAATAACAAAGTAGATAATATTAATTATGATGCATCAAGAGTTTTAAATAATTACACGCAAACTTCGGCTCTAGGAACAAGTTCTAATCTTTCTTTACAAGGAGACATTGGTTTGGATCATAAATTTAATGATGCGGGGCACAACATCGCGTTATCTTTAAGTCTGCAAAAAAGTGACAACGAATCAACCGAAGATTCAAGAGAATTTGAAGATTCATATTTTAGATATGGTACTTTAGGAAATAATAATACGGTGAACAAATCCGTCATCGGAAAGGTTGATTACGAATTGCCTATCGGAGAGAAATCAAAAATCGAAGCAGGCTATCGAATCGATAACAATGTTAATGATTACGATTTCCTAAACCGTGAAAATGATTTTAATCTGAATTACGGCGTCGTAGATGAATACAGTGGAAATACGGTTTATGACGAAACCATCAATGCAGCATACGCTCAGTTCAAAAGCAAAATTGATAAATTAGGCTATCAGTTGGGCGTAAGAGCAGAAAACTCACAGATTAATATTGAATATCAAAGTTTAAGTGGAAATACTTCGAGCAAAAAGAAAGAATATACCGGATTTTTTCCAAGTGTATTTTTAAGTTATGACTTAGGAAGTTCTAATAATCAATTGTTATTGAATTACTCCAGAAGGATTAACAGACCTCGTTCTTGGTTCTTAATTCCTTACCCAACCTCATTGGCAAACCGTCAGAACTTATTTCGTGGTAATGAAGATTTAAATCCTTCTTATATTGATTCATTTGAGTTAGGATATGCCATTCAGAAAAAGAAATTTACCATCAATCCAACTTTATACTACCGACAAACGACAGACGATGTAAAATTTGTTTTACTGAGTCAGGCGATTGGATCTGATGTTTTGGTGACAAGTCCTTATAACGTAGGAAATGAAACGAGTTACGGTTTAGATTTAAATTTGACTGCTGATCTTTTCCCGTGGTATAAAATTATGGCAAGCGCCGATGTTTTTGGGTACAAATCAGAGGGTTCCTATTTTGATCCAACTAGAATGGTAAAACCACTTTCTTTTGACGGTGAAGGTTTTTCTACAAGATTGAGATTGACAAACAGTTTTAAAATTGACAAAACATTGAATATGCAATTGCAAGGTTTTTACCGAGGTGGACAAAAAACCGCTTCAAGTGAAAGTAAAGACATGTATGTTTTAAATTTCGGTGCAAATAAAACCATCTGGAACAACAATGGAACTATCGCTTTTAATATACAGGACATTCTGGGAACCAGAGGGAGAAACTCCACCAGTTTCGGCCCAGGTTACGAAAGAGATTCCTATATGCGTTGGAGCCCAAGAAGTTTTAATGTTTCTTTGACTTACCGATTTAAACAAGGTGAAAAAATAGATGCACCAAAACGTAAAAAAGATATCAACAGCAATTCCAGTGGTGACGACGAGCAAGGTCCACCAATGTAAGAAGTTGACTTATATAAGTACAAAAAATCCTGAAAATTAATTTTCAGGATTTTTATTTTGTAGGTTAATTACTTTCTGGTTTCCAGATATTTCTGCCATTCCCACGTTGTTCTTAAAGCTTCTTCTAAAGATGTTTCTGCTTTCCAACCCAGTTCTCTTTCTGCCTTGTCGGCATTTGCATAAGCGATTGTAATATCTCCTGGTCTTCTTTCGCAAATTTGATAAGGAACTTTTACAACGTTTGCACTTTCAAAAGCGTTAACAACTTCCAATACTGAAGAACCTTTTCCAGTTCCTAAATTATAAATATCAATAACCGTTTCTCTTGAATCTGCCATCAATTTCTGCAAAGCTTTTACGTGCGCCTTTGCTAAATCTACAACATAAATATAATCGCGAATTGCCGTGCCATCTTCCGTCGGATAATCATTTCCCCAAATAGAAAGTTTTTCCCGGATGCCAGACGCCGTCTGCGTAACATAAGGAACTAAATTATTAGGAACACCGATTGGCAATTCTCCCAGTAATGAAGTCGGATGCGACCCAATTGGATTAAAATATCTAAGCAAAGAAACTTTCTTTTTATAGGCTGTTGCAAAATCTTTTAGAATCTCCTCGCCCATCTGTTTGGTTTTCCCGTAAGATGATTCCGGCATTTTCAGCGGAGTATTTTCATCAATCGGTTGCTCATCTGCCTGGCCGTAAACGGTACAAGAAGAGCTGAAAATAAAGTTTGAAAGATTTCGAGCTTTGAATTCCTGCAAAATATTAATTAAAGAAAACAGATTGTTTTCGTAGTAATCTAACGGTTTTTCCTGGCTTTCACCAACTGCCTTAAAAGCTGCAAAATTAATACAACCATCGATTTGATGTGCATCAAAAAGTTGCGTAAGCAGTTCTCTACGCTTTAAATCAAATGGATAAAAGATAGGTTTCTTCCCAGAAATTTTTTCGATATTTCCTAAAATAAATTTTTCAGAATTTGATAAATCATCAACAATGATCACTTCAAAATTATTCTGTAAAAGTTCTACCACCGTGTGGGAACCAATATAACCGAGACCGCCGGTAACGAGTATTGTCTTCATAAATGTAATTAATCTTTATTCATAAATTCCAAAACGGCATCCGAAATATATTTCAGTTGCTCTTCATCTAATTCGGTATGCATCGGCAGTGAAATTACTTCGTCCAACAACTTATCGGTATTTTTAAAATCCGCATCGTTACTTTCCTGGAAATAGGCTTTCTGCTTTCTTAAAGCTACCGGATAATAAATCATCGCTGGAATCTCTTTTTCAGTCAGAAACTGCTGGAGCTCATTTCGCTTACCATTCAGAATTCTTAAAGTATATTGGTGAAAAACGTGCGTGGAATTCTCCGCTCGTTTCGGTGTTAAAATATCTTTGCTGTCGGCGAAAGCTTCGTCATAAAAATCAGCGGCTTTTCGTCTGGCTTCATTATAACTGTCCAATAACGGAAGTTTTTTTCTTAAAACAGTAGCCTGAATGCTGTCTAGGCGGGAATTTACGCCAACTTCATCGTGATAATATCTTTCATACATTCCATGATTTACGATACCGCGGATCTGATGCGCTAAATCATTGTCATTTGTAATAATCGCACCACCGTCGCCGTAACATCCTAAATTTTTAGAAGGAAAAAATGAGGTTGTTCCCAAAATACCCATCGTTCCCGATTTCTTCGTGGTTCCATCAGAAAAGGAAAATTCAGCACCAATTGCTTGCGCATTATCTTCAATTACGTAAATATTGTGTTCTTTCGCAATTTTCAGAATTTCTTCCATATTTGAACACTGACCAAACAAGTGAACAGGAATAATCGCTTTCGTTTTTGAGGTAATAGCAGCCTTTAATTTCTCAGTATCCATCGTAAAAGTATCGTAATCTACATCTACTAAAACGGCTTTTAATTTTAATAAATGAATTACTTCTACGGTAGCAGCGAAGGTAAAATCAGCAGTGATAATCTCGTCGCCTTCTTCAAGTTTTAAAGCCATCAAGGCGATTTGTAAAGCATCAGTCCCGTTTGCGCAAGGAATAACGTGTTTTACATCGAGATAAGTTTCTAATTCAGATTGGAAAGATTTTACTTCAGGACCATTAATAAAAGCCGCAGAGTCGATTACATTCAAAACTGCATTATCAACTTCAGATTTTATTTTATAGTATTGACTTTGAAGGTCAACCATTTGTATTTTCTTCATAAAAAATATTTCCTCAAATTTAGCAAAATTAAATTTTCAAAAAAAGCAAACACCTTCTTATTCTCATCAAGTTTTAAAGGTGTGCGAATAAATGATTTGCGAAATTATATTAAAATTAGAAAGTCGATTTTCTACGTAGAAAACACAAAGTTAATACGATAAGGAAAAGATAAAACTGATGAGAAATAAATATTGATTTGACAATAATATTTTGAAATTGAAAATAATTATTAAAAATTAAGCAATAAAGCAAACTTTTTAATTAATTTTAATCCCTAAATTTTACCTATGAAAAAAGCATTATTCATTTTTATACTTCTGATATTCAGTTTTGTAACCGCGCAGACCGAATTGGTATTTGTCTACTTCAAAGACAAACCAAATAAAGCGGCCTTCTATGCCAATCCAACTGCCGAACTTTCTCAAAAATCGTTAGATCGCCGTACAAGAATGGGCATTGCACTGAATGATCAAGACGCACCTATTGAAACTACTTATATAAAAAATGTAAAAAATTTAGGTTTCACCGTCATCGATTTTTCTAAATGGATGAATGGTGTTGCGGTTCATGCCACGCCAGAACAGATTACAAATTTGGCATCAGAAAGTTACGTTCAATCAGTTGAAAGATTCATTAAACATCCAGCCCCCACGAAATTAATAGATAAAAAAGTAAATAAATACGAAGAGTTTAATAAGACTGCAGCCAAAACAGATTTCAATTATGGTTTAAGTTTAGCACAGATTAATCAGATCAATCTTCGTCCTTTGCACGTTGCTGGTTTTACGGGAAAAGGGATTACTATTGCGGTAATCGACACGGGTTTTCCCCAGGTTGATACCGGTTCTGTGTACGCGAGAATACGAAATAACGGTCAGATAAAAGGCGGATATAATTTTGTAAGCAAGAATGATTTCATTTACAGCAACACCTTAAATGATCACGGTTCATATGTGTTAGGAATAATTGCTGCGTATGTTGAAAATAAGTTTGTAGGTTCTGCTCCAGACGCAGATTTCTACCTTTACGCAACCGAAGACGATACCCACGAAATCCCCGAAGAACAACTTTATTGGACCGAAGCTGCAGAAGAAGCCGACCGAAAAGGCGTTGATATTATCAGCACGTCGCTCGGATATTACGAATTTGATGATTCCCGCTATGATTTGCTTTATTCCGATATGGATGGCAAAACTTCTTTTATCGCACGAACTTCACAAATCGCCACTGAAAAAGGAATTTTTGTGTTAGCGGCGGCAGGCAACGAGGCTCAAAAACCCTGGCATTATATTATTACTCCGGCGGATAATGAAAAAGTATTTACGGTTGGCGCCGTCACAGAATCAGGGACAAGTTCAACCTTTTCTTCATTTGGACCTAATGCTTTGGGACATGTAAAGCCCGATGCAAGTGCGAGAGGAACAGCAGCGTATATGGGTTATAATAATTCGGTGGTTTCCAGCAGTGGAACTTCGTTCGCCACACCTTTGGCAGCTGGAGGGGTGGCGTGTCTCCTTCAGGCCCTACCGAAAAAATCTGTTGACCAAATCAGTCAACTCTTGCGGGAAAATTCTTCAATTTATCCAGATTCAACACCGCAATTGGGATACGGAATTCTTAACTTTTCTAAAACTTTGGATGCCAGTCTTTCCACATCAGAGGGAATGAAAAAAGGACAACTTCAAATTTACCCGAATCCTGTTTCCAAATCATTTACCATTAAAACAAATGAAAAACTGAAATCAGTAGAATTGTATGATATGCTGGGCAGAAAAGTCCAAACTTTTAACAATGAAAAATCAAACAATATCGAACGATTATCGAGCGGTGTTTACTTTCTAAAAATCGAAACTGAAAAAAATCGATATGTTGAAAAGTTGATTAAGGAATAAATTTAAAATTGATATTTACTAAAAAAGACCTTCGCAATTGAAGGTCTTTTTACTTTACGCTGAATTTCGGCTGGCATTAATATTACCGAAAAGCGATCGCATGACGAGTTTTTCGTACGCACTGCGATTTCCTTCTTCCTTCTGAATTTTAATCAAGGCATATTGCTGAATACTTAAAAGCGGAAGAACAATTTTTTCCCGGATTTTAACGGATAAACGTGATAGCGGTTCCTCTTCCATTAATGTTTGAAAGCCCGTAAGTTCGAGCATCAATTCTTTTGAGAGGTTATATTCTTCAAAAAGGATGGTCCAAAATTCTCCAAATTTTTCATTTTTCTTCATGTAAGAAGTGAGCGGAAAGTAGGATTTATTCATGCTCATCATGGAATTAAGGACTAATGTTTTGAAAAAATCTGAACCTTTGTAGAGATTTTTCACCTCTTCAAATCTTCCTGCATTTTTCAGCTCGTTCAGGGCAAAACCAAAACCGAAGAATCCCGGCACATTCTGTTTGAGTTGACTCCATGATCCCACAAATGGAATCGCGCGCAGGTCTTCAAATTTCAGCTCACCACCTGCGCCTCTTTTTGTGGGCCGACTTCCAATATTGGTTTTCCCGTAAAACTCCAGCGTACTCATTTCTTGCAAATACGGTACAAACCGCGGATGCGCTTTCAGATCAGAATATTTTTTGAAACTCAGCTCGGCGAGTTCTTCAATGAGTTTTCGTTCTTTATCAGTGAGATCTTTTTTTGAATTTTTAAAAACATCATTTTCAATTCCGGCGGTCAATAGCTGTTCAAAGTTATATTTTGCTTGATCTTTGTTGCCGAAAACACTTGTAATTGTTTGTCCCTGAACCGTGAGCTCAATTTGATGGTTGGCGATTGTCTTTCCTTGTGATGCGTAGAAATCATGGGTTTTACCACCACCTCGCGCGGGCGGACCGCCCCTGCCATCAAAGAATACCACTTTTACTTTATAATCCGCAGAAACCTTTGTAAGCTGCTCTTTGGTTTCATAAATTTCCCAGTTGGCTTTCAGGTAACCGCCATCTTTCGTACCGTCGGAAAAACCAAGCATAATAGTTTGTATACTTTTTCTGCGATCCAAATGCTTTCTATATACAGGAAGCTCATAAAGATCTTTCATCACTTTTTGCGCCCGGTCTAAACCTTCCATGGTTTCAAAGAGCGGTACGATATCAATATTGATTTCGTCTTCACGGTATCCACACAAGCGAAATAATGCAAAAACATTCAGTACATCTTTTATGGCTTCAGAGTTAGAAATAATATACCGATGCATGCCACGCTCACCGTTTTTATGCTGAATGTCTTTAATATTATATACGTTTTGAAGCGTGTCTTTTGTAATTCCTTCGAAGTCACTTGGACTCAATACCACATCAGTAGTCATTAACCAATTTAACTTCTCTTCAGTACTTGCGTTTTCTAAGTCTAAATCAGATTTTTTAGCGATAATTTCATCAATAATTTCCTGATGAATTCTACTGTCCTGACGAATATCCAGCGTCGCGAAATGCGTTCCGAAAATTTTCACGCGGTCTTTAAAATCATCTAAAATATTTTTAAAAAGTCCATTGTGTTGCTCGACCAGAATTTTTTCAGCTTCTTTGATTTTATTTAATATTTGTACGTCAGAAATATCAGACTCTTCTTTAAAAATAGCCTCATATAAATCATCGCTCAAACGATTTAAAATCTCCGAAACTCCTCGGAAACTTAATCTTCGTCGTATTTTTTTCAGATGGGCGTAGTAAGATTTTAAAATTGAAAGATGTAGTTCCTGAGCCACTTGCTGGGTAATTTCTGCGGTGACAAAAGGATTTCCATCGCGGTCGCCGCCGGGCCAGAAACCCATTTGAATTAAATCCTCTGCAGGCGTGAAATTAGGCGTACCAAAAGAGTTTTTAATTTTTTTATAAAGCTCACCAATGGTATCATAATACACATAGCGCAAATAAAAAATAATACTTAATGCTTCGTCTAATGGAGTAGGTTTTTCTTTGTTAAGAAAAGGTGTTTTACCGAGCTGTTGCAAAAGAGTATCAATTTCGGTAATGGAATCATTCATAATCGCGGATCGGAGATCATGTAAAATTCGCTGTACTGAATTGGGGTAAAATTGGGTCGGATGCGCCGTGAAAACCAATTTAATCGCAAAATCCTTTAGTTTTTTACGCGTTGCTTCCAACTGATGTTCCTGAAGTGCACGCTCATGAAGTTGCAGTACTGTCCCCGCATCACTTTCCGCATGAAGCTGGGGAAATGCCGCGTCCTCAATACTGTCATATAAAACGACCTGACGTTCGATATATTGAATAATTTTGAATAGTAATTCTGTTTTCTGCTCTTCAGTTTTCAAATCAGTATGCTTGCTGAAAAATTCCTCTACAATTTCTTCCGGACTTTTCTCCGCGTCGTAGCCTGCTTTGCTTTCCTCGTATAAAAAAGGTAACAACATCCCGATATTCGACATCTTGTCGTACGGCAAACTCATAAAGAGTGAATTGTAAATCTGAAACTTATTCTCCACCAACTGGCGAAATTTTTCTTTTTTTTCTTCGTGTAGCATCCAACAAATTTAGGGTAAAAAATCGCGTTATAATGTAAAATTTAAAGTAAAAAATTATCATTTTCGTAGGAAAATCGTATCTTCATTAGATGAAATTATGCCAGATAATATTTCTGTTTCTATTTTCCTTTTCGTTTGGGCAAACTGGATTTGAAGTTACAAATCCAAAAAAAACAGTCATTCCTTTTCAATTAATAAATAATCTAATTTTTATTCCAGTTAACATTAACGGAATAGACTTAACATTTTTACTGGATTCTGGAGTTAATGAAACCATTCTTTTCAGTCTTGATAATAAAGAAATCAACTTCAATGACGTGGAGAAGATGAAGTTTTCCGGTCTTGGTGGCACCACAAAAATTGAAGGTTTAAGAGCTGAAAACAATATCGTACGAATTGGCAAAGAATACACTGATTTCACCCATACCATCTTTATCATTTTAGATGAAAGCATTAATTTTTCGTCTCATGTTGGCATTCCTGTAAACGGAATTATAGGGTATAACTTTTTCAAGGATCATAAAATTGAAATCAATTATATCAATAAAAAAATCACCGTTTATAAAAGTGAAAAACTCTTTAAAAAACGTCAAAGAAAATTCACCGCATTTCCTATTACCATTGAAGGAAATAAACCATACATCATGGCCGACGTGGAAATGAACTCCGAAAAAGTAAGTTCAAAAATGCTTTTGGATCTCGGAAATAGTGATGCGGTTTGGCTTTTTCCCAAACTGATTAAAAATTTCGAATACAACCGACCAAATATCGACGATTATTTAGGAAGAGGTTTTAATGGTGATATTTTTGGAAAACGCAGCCGTATTCATGAACTTAATCTGGGAGATTTTGTTTTTAAAAAACCTTTGACTGCCATGCCTGATGAATATTCTATACAAAGTTTAAAGTTGGTCCCAGACCGAAAAGGATCTATTGGAAATGATATTATACGGCGATTCACGGTAATTTTTGATTATCCCGGAAATCAAATCTTTCTCCGTAAAAACAGCCATTTTAATGATCCCTTTCTCTTTAACAGCAGCGGCCTCGATATTCAGCATAATGGAATGGAATGGCAAAAAGATCTGGTTAATGTAGAAACGAAAAGAGCAATAACTACGACAGAAGGAACTCGCGTGTTGGATCGATCAGAAGGTTTTCGTTATAATTTTGTACTGAAGCCCAAGTTTTCCGTAGCGGGATGCAGACCGGAATCTCCCTGTTACACGGCGGGAATTCGGAAAAATGATCAACTCATCTCCATCAATAAAAGAAAAGTGGGTGATTTAAATTTAGAAACAATCAACAGCTATTTTAAAGAAGAAGACGGCACCAAAGTGAATTTAGAAATAGAACGCGAGGGTCAGAAAATGAATTTTGTAATTATTTTAATCGATCCCATACCTTACCAAGAATGAAAATCGAAGAAACAGTCATTGATCATATTCGCTCTCGTCCACGATTTAAAATATTTACCGATATCACGCGGGACGAATATACCGTTTATTTAAAAGGTTTTTTAAAAGAAAACGCCGACTTGTATGAAGGAAATATTAACAATGAAGCTGCAATAATTACGGTAAAAAGCGAGCAGGATCACTATTGGAAACCTTGCTTGGCTTTACGAACAGAAATTGATCCAGATGAAAATAAAACATTAGTTAGAGGTATATTTGGTCCAACTTCAGCAGTGTGGACATTTTTTATGTTCCTCAATTTTATATTCGGAATTTTATGGATGATTGCCATTACGCTTTGGTATGTGGAAAAACAGATTAAAAGCACCGAATTCACTTGGTCACTCACATTCTCCTTCGTGATGTTGGCCTGTTTGGCTCTCACTTTTTTCGCGGCAAGAATCGGGAAATTTCGGGCTAAGAAAGAAATGAAACAATTGAGAAACTTTGCAGAAGATTCGATCCGCAAGTTTGAAAATTATCAGATTCCGGAAGCGGATGTTTCCTGAGTCGCTTTTAAATCTTCGCGCTTTTGTTGCTCTGTCATAATTTTTTCAAGATGAAGTTCAATAATTTCATTTAGAGCTTCAGCTGAAATATTGTTAGATTTTGAATCAGCTTCCAGGTATTTCCAGGGTTTTTTCCCGCCCCAATTATAATCTCCAAAAACAATTACAGGTGTTCCGTTTGTTTTTACAGCAGCGCCACCTTTTGTAAGCGTCCACTGATCGGCCCATTCATAAAGATATTTGGCGTCCTCTCGTAACAAACGTAAACAAGAGTGCGAAGCCGGATATCCCGGAAGATCATATTCGTGCCACCCGATTCCCAAGGTATTATGAATATTAAAATTGTAAGGTAATTTCCAATCGCTGTCTACTGTTGAAATTGCGAGTTCTTTTTTCCAATTGGCGAACATAAGCCCACGTTTGGTCTGCGCAGTTTTCTTACCTAAGCTTGTTGGTCCCCATTTTAGTAATTTTCCGTACTCATACAACGCATACGCTTGTATCGGATAAGAAAAGAGTACTATTTTATCTACTTTTTTTAATATATCTAATGTGCCAGGAAATGGCGAATATATCATTAGTGATTTATCGAATTTATCTGGAATAGAAAGTGTATCCGCACGCCATTTATTTTTAGTATCCAGTCTGTTCAATGCTAATATAATATACTGCTCGTCTTTTGAAAATTTTTCAGTAAAAACGTTCATTGCGGAATCTTTTTTCTTTTGCGGAAAAAGAAAAGTAGTATAGGTGATTTTATTTTTTTCGAGGGAATCTTTTATGCGGGCTGCTTTTTCGGCTGCCTTCAATGAATCAGAATTAATTCCTTTACCTTCTGGAGTCGGAGCTTCATCTTTTTTACATTGCCAAGTGACAGAAAGTAGAAGAATAAAAAAGAAGGAAGTGAAGAAAGTTTTAGAAGAAATATTAGGCATTTTCAAAATTTGCTTACGGTTTGCAATTATAGTACCAGTCAGGCTTTATTTGCAATAGTTAGGGACTTTAATAAAATAAAAAATTCAAAACGAGATTTAGAAGTACTGATTAATTTTTTCAAATTACATTTTGTACAAATCCAGATAAGTTTCAGCAGATTTCTCCCAGGAAAAATCCAGGGACATATTTGATTGCACAAGATCTTTCATTAAATCTTTTTGGTAATAAATATGAAGTGCACGATGAATCCCATGAACCGCTGCATCGGCGCTAGCTTCCGTAAAATTCAAACCATTACCTCCGGTAGAAATATCTTCTACTGTATCCCGTAAACCTCCAGTATAACGTACGATCGGAATTGTGCCGTATCGCATCGCATACATTTGATTTAGCCCGCACGGTTCTACGCGGGAAGGCATTAGAAGAAAATCTGAAGAGGCGTAAATTTTGTGAGATAAATATTCCTTGTAACCCAAGTCTAAAGCAAAGTTCGAAAAGTGATAAGATAAATCTGAGAGTTGATATTCAATACCTTTTTCACCCGAACCAAGAATGATAATATTAATTGCACCAAAGGTTTCTTGAATACTTTTTCGAACAATTTCAGGTAGAAAATCTGCACCTTTTTCTACAGCGAAACGCCCAATAAAAGAAAAAAGCGGTAATTTCGGATCAAGCCCGTATTCTTCACATAATTCTATTTTATTTTTCAATTTTCCTTTTGCAGCATCTTTCTGTGCGTAATTAAAATCTAAAAAAGAATCTGTCATCGGATCCCAAACTTCAGTATCAATTCCATTAATGATTCCGTGCGCTTTCTGATGTTCCTGCTGAACCAAAGATTCTAAGCCGCGGAAATTCTCGAAAAGTTCTGCCATATATCCTCCAGAAACAGCGTTGAATTCGTGGCAACATTTAATCATTGATGCTAATGGATTGATAAAACCATCCCAGTCCAGCAACCCTTTTTTTGATCCATCAAACCACGGTAAATACTTGGCCATCTGCCAACTCATCTGTCCCTGATATTCTCCGTTATGAATTGTTCCTATTGTTTTTACGCCTTTCAAAAAGGAAAATTCCGGACAATTTTCAACCATAAAGGGAACTAAACCAGTGTGGTAATCGTGACAATGTAAAATATCCGGCCGAATCTTCATTGCAGAAAGCCAATGCAAAACACCATGCTGAAAAGCAATAAACTGCTGACTTTCATCCCAATATCCGTAAGGATTATCGCGGTCAAGAAGCCCTGGAATTTTGACAAGGTACAAATCAAATCCCAACACCTTTGTTCGTTCCTTCATTACAATCACCTGCAAAGTCTGATCGAATTGGTGAATCCAACCGTCAAATACAACTTCAAAACGATGTTCATGCACAAAAGGTTTATTGTACCACGGCATAATTACACTGGCTTCCACCCCTTCGATTTTATTTAAATATTTTGGCAAAGCTCCTACTACATCAGCCAGTCCGCCAACTTTGGCAACCGGATAACATTCGATAGAAAGGTTGAAAATTTTCATAGTGTAACGTCAGAAATTATTTTTGAGATTTAAAAATTAAGATTTTAAATTCTTTTTGGATTCCGTTTTTATTTTCGGTTTTGCAAAAGATTTTTGTTTTAAAATAACACCTGCAAGTGGTGGCAATTCTAAAATTATTGAATTTGGCCTGAACATCCATTCGTCATCCTGTTCATCTAAAATGGCAGCTTCTACACCGCTTCCGCCATATTTTTTATCATCCGAATTCATGACAACTTGCCAATTAGTTCCTTCATTAACGCCAATTTTATACGGAAATACCCGCGGCGTTAAATTCAAAACGATCATCATCACTTCTTCATTTTTTTTGGACTTTCTTAAATAAATATAGATGGAATTATCATCGTCATTGGCTTCTACCCATTCAAAACCTTCTGGTGAATAATTGTTTTCAAACAGTGCTGTTTCATTTCTGTAAAGATGATTAAGATCTTTTACTAAAGTCTGCATTCCTTTATGAAGTGGATATTGCAGCAAGTGCCAATCTAAACTAGTACGGAATTTCCACTCGCCAGTCTGTGCAAATTCATTTCCCATAAACAAAAGTTTTGCACCGGGATGCGTAAACATATAAAAATATAGAGCCCGGAGATTGGCGAATTTTTGCCACTCATCGCCCGGCATCTTGTAGATTAAACTCGCTTTACCATGAACGACTTCGTCATGAGAAAGCGGCATCATATAATTTTCATTAAAAACATACATGGACCCAAAAGTGAGTTTGTGATGTTCAAATTTCCGCTCGGCAGCTTCATTTTTAAAATAATCCAGCGTGTCGTGCATCCAGCCCATCATCCACTTCATACCAAAACCTACTCCGCCTTCATGTACCGGTTTTGTAAGCAAGGGAAAATCTGAACTTTCCTCCGCAATGGTAATAATATCTGGAAATTCTTGATAAACCGCTCTATTGAAATCCTGTAGAAATGCTTTGGCTTCCAGATTTACATTTCCGCCGTAAATGTTGGGTTCCCATTCACCTTCATTTCGGGAATAATCCAAATGCAGCATTGATGTTACGGCGTCAACCCGCAAGCCATCTGCATGATAACGATCAAGCCAAAACATGGCATTGCTGATTAGGAAGGATTTAACTTCTGGTCTGCCATAATTAAAGATAAATGATTTCCAGTCGGGATGAAAACCTTTTCGGGGATCTTCATGTTCGTAAAGAAAAGTCCCGTCGAAAAAGTGAAGTCCATTTGCGTCGCCCGGAAAATGAGAAGGAACCCAATCCAGTAAAACACCGATGTTATTTTTATGCAGTTCATTAATTAAAAACATCAAATCCTGCGGAGAACCGAAACGGGAAGTCGCAGCAAAAAAACCAGTCACCTGATAACCCCAACTCGGATCATACGGATATTCCATGACGGGCATAAATTCTACATGCGTGAAGCCCATTTCTTTAATATAAGGCACGAGTCTTTCGGCAATTTCGCGGTAGTTGAAAAAGCGGTCAGGATCATCAGTACCTCGCATCCAGGAAGCTAAATGCATTTCGTAGACGGACATTGGCGCTTTTAAGGAATTTTTTTTAGATCTCCCTTTCAGCCATTTTTCATCCGTCCAATCGAAAAAAGTAGTAGAAACTAAAGAGCTTGCCTGTACATTCTGTTCCCAACTCAGCGCAAATGGATCGCCTTTTTCCAGCAAAACATCTTGATTTGTACGAATTCCATACTTATAAGGATCGCCCCATTTTAGGCTTGCAATAAAACCTTCCCAAATACCGGAGTGATCCCAGCGTGGTAATAATTTATGAGTTTCAGAATGCCATCCATTAAAATCTCCAATTACAGAAACTTCTTTCGCAAAAGGTGCCCAAACCGAAAAGTATACGCCTTCTACTCCATCTAAAGTCAAAGAATGCGAGCCAAATTTTTCATATAATTTATAATGCGTTCCTTCGCGAAAAAGATAAATATCGTCTTCTGTAAATAAGGAATAAGGAAGAACATTTTCCATTCGTTTGTGTTTGGCGGTGTTAATTTCTGCTGAAAAGAGGCTTAATGGTTTACAACTTTAATTGTAACATCAAATATATTTAAAATAAGGCAGGTTTACAGGGAAAAAACCTTTCAAATTTCAACCCTCATCAATTTAGCGATCTTTTTCTTCTTTCACCTCGTGCCACTCGTTATCTTTCAGTTTTGCTTTTATTTTTTCTGACTTTAAATTTTGGCGTAAAAGACCAAATAAAGTCATGTAAATATTAGCCACAAATACAAGGGTAAAAAGTGAAACTAAATACCCGCGCCAATCATCAAACATCAACTTATAATGGGTAATAAATAAAAAAATTACCGTTACATAATGGCTGAAGCAATACTCACAGGTAAATAGATAATAGAATTTTCTTTTCAGAAGTGTATCACATTCCTTTGATTTTTTCGCGCAAAATTCCCGCGGTTCCCGAAAAATCTCTTCGTGCGTCACGGTCCAGGCGATGCAGGCAATCGGAATTGCCAATATAAAAAGCCAAACAATTTGAGGCAAATGTTCTGTCATGTTCTCTCAGAATTTAAATTAGATGAATAGTTTATTTCTTGCCGAACCAATTATTGTGCAAAACAGTGATCAATTCTTAAAAATGGTCATAAAATTACACTTAAAACATAAATATTAATCCTTTAGTTCGTTTTTATTTAAAACAGTTATCCTTCAATATCATTAATTACCATAAAATTAAAATTGCTTATTTTTAGGAAAATTTTTAAAAATGAATAGAAAAAATATTTTGCTCTCTGCGATACTGTTTCCAGCCGTGATGGCATTTGCCCAACAATACGGCGGAATGTGGATTCCCACAGAACTTAATGAAAAGGAAATGAAAGATTTAGGAATGAAAATATCTGCGAAAGAAATTTTCGATCCTTCTAAACCAAGTATTAAAGATGCTGTAGTTCAGTTTAACGGTGGTTGTACGGCAGAAATTATTTCTCCACAAGGTTTATTATTAACCAATCACCACTGTGGATATGGACAGATTCAGAAACATTCCTCCGTAGAAAATGATTACCTGACTGATGGTTTCTGGGCAAAAGATATGAACGGTGAACTGCCAAATCCTGGAGTAACAGTAGATTTTATTGTAGATATTAAAGAAGTAACCGCACCCGTTCTTGCAGGAACACAAAATTTGGAAGGTAAAGCTTCTGAAGATTTGATTAATAAAAACATCGAGCAGGTAAAAGCAGGTTTTAAACTTGAACCTTGGCAAAAAGTTGTTGTAAAACCCGTGTATTATGGCAACAAATATTACGCTTATATTATCGAAACTTACAAAGACATTCGATTGGTTGGAGCACCGCCAAGTTCCATTGGTAAATTTGGTTCAGATACAGACAATTGGGTTTGGCCAAGACATACCGGAGATTTCTCCATGTTCCGAATCTATGCGGATAAAAATAATAAACCAGCAGAATATTCGAAAGACAATATTCCTTACAAACCGAAATATTTCTTACCTGTGTCTATTAAAGATAAGCAGGAAAACGATTTTACATTTGTTTTTGGTTTCCCTGGAAGAACCACGGAATACTTACCTGCAATTGCAGTAGAAAAAATCATGACGGAAATTGATCCAGCAATGATTTCTGTACGGGAAGTAGCTCTGAAAACGCTGAATGAAAAAATGCGTACCGATAGTGAAACCAGAATTAAATACGCATCCAAATATGCAGGTGTAGCGAATTACTGGAAAAAATGGATTGGAGAAGTGGAAGGTTTAAAGAAATCTGATGCCGTAGGGAAGAAGAAAAAGTATGAGCAAAGCCTCATCGCTAAAAATCCACAAATTAAAACGACAATAGACCAACTGAATCAGTTGTATACTGAACAAGGACCTTATGCTTTGAACCGAGCCTATTATTCTGAAGTTTTCCGGAATGCAGAAACGTTGTCGCTGGCAAATCATTATATCAACTTTATGCAAAGTTATGAAGCTGGTAAAATGAACGACCAGGCAATAACTGCCTTTAAAAACAGATTGTCAAACATTTACAAAGACTACAGTGGCGAACTCGATGCGAAAGTGACCGCAGAATTACTAGCATTGTATGTAGCAAAAACGCCAGAAAAATTCCTTCCTAATAATTTCAGTCAGTTAAAAGATGTAAACCGAAATATTGAAATCGTAGAAGGTTGGTCAAAAAATTCTGTTGTAACAGGACGTGGAAGCCTGAACGGCGCAACGACCATTTCAGACATTAATAAAGTTTTTGAGAATCCACAAGAACTCATCAAAAACCTAAAAAATGACCCGATTATTCAGTGGGCTTCTGCACTGCGCAACTCTTATACAACCACAACTGAAGGTAAATATGCTGAAATTCAGGATAAAATTGACGTGTTGCAAAAGAAATTTATGGCACAGCAAATGGCAACCGATAGAGATCGAAAATTCTTCCCTGATGCGAATTCTACACTTCGCGTTACTTACGGTCAAGTGAAAGGTTCGAATCCTAAAGATGCCGTTTATTATGGATATCAGACGCATTTGGAAGGCGTGATGGAAAAATATGTACCGGGAGATTATGAATTTGATGTACCGAAAAAACTCGTGAATTTACACAACGCGAAAGATTACGGCATGTACAAAGACAAAACAGGTGACGTTCCGGTAAACTTCACCGCTACGAATCATACCACTGGTGGAAACTCCGGTAGTCCAACATTGGATGCAAACGGAAACCTGATCGGTTTGAATTTTGACAGACAGTGGGAAGGAACGATGAGTGATATCAATTTTGATCCGCGATTCAGCAGAAATATTATGGTGGACACGAAATATATTTTGTTTATTGTTGATAAATATGCCGACGCAAAATGGCTGATTAAAGAAATGAAGATTGTGAAATAAGCACTTTTTGCTTTTATAAATTAAACCTTGAAGAATTTACGCTTCAAGGTTTTTTTATAATGCAATCTTTCACAGATTTAATTTTATTAAATAATAGGACGAAAAAAATTCCGGAAGAGAATCCGGAATTGGGGTCTTCACCATTATTAGTTTGTGTTTTCTACCATAGAAAATTTAATAACATCATCTATTGCAATGCAAATATGAGGAAAGTTGTGAATGTGCAACGGTGTAAATCACCCAACTTTTAAAGATAAATCACCCCTTTTATACCTAACAAAAAAACCACAGATCGTGGTTTTCTTATTATTAAATTGAATAAATCTTCATTTAATAACCGAATATTTCTTCTAAAGTCACTTCCTCAAAATCCCCCAAACCTTTCAAAGATGATCGATCAAGATTTTCTATTTTCCCCATAATCGCCGTGTTGTAGGTCATGGTTTTTATTTCTTGATTGTAGAAATCGGTTAGATCCTTTAAGGTCAAATTTTGAATTTCATCATACATATCTTTTCTCAAATCATAATCAATTCCTAACTTTTTCAGATTCAATTGGTTGAAAAACAGGTTTGTTCGGTTGATCCTTCCAGCGGCAATTTGCTTCAAAGCCGAATTTTTTGCATTTTGAAACTGATTGGGTATTTGTGGTAAATTCGCCATTAATTCATCCATCGCCTCAATAGCTTCCGGAAGTTTATCCGCTTGTGTACCGATGTAAGTTGTAACATAATCGGGATGATTCAGTTCGCCACTTGCGGCATAGGAAACAAACGCGGAATAAGCCAAACTCTTACTTTCCCGAATTTCCTGGAAAACAATTGAAGATAATCCTCTTCCGAAATACTCATTAAACACATTAATTTTCCCAAAATTTTTCATGTTTACATTCGGACCTTTTGCGACACGACCCATTTCAGTTTGAACCATATCATAATTGGTAAAATACACCTTACCTTTTGTAGGTGGTTCCGGGTATATTTTCTTCTCAGGAATAGGTAAAACGGCATCTTTCACAAATGGTTTTACATATTCTTTAAAGGCGTTAAAATCTTCGCCATAAAAGAAGATTTCATAAGGCATCTGCAGTAAATTCTGAATTTTATCCGTCATGTCCACTGAATTGATGTCTTCTAATTCTTCTTTTGAAAGTACATCAGAAAATCTGGAAAGCTTACCATATTTCGCGTAGTTACTCAGTGCTGCCATAATTCGGCCTTTGTCTTTTTTTGCAACTTCCCTACTTTCTAAAATGGTTTCTACGTTCTTTTCATAAACATCCTGATCGGGTTTTGCATCTTGCATCCAACTTTTCAATAACTGAATTCCGGCAGGCATATTTTCTTCTAAACCACTCAAGGAAATGCGAAGTTGATCTTGCGAAGTTCTAAAATCATTGCTAATTCCCAATTTGAAAAATTCTTTTTTCAGGTCTTCTGCGCTCAATTGGTCTGTACCTAAATACTGTAAAACCTGGGTTGCCAACCCCAATTTATTATCGTGATCACCACCAAATGGAAAAATAAAATGAACCTGCGCGATATCATTATATTTATTTTTTACGAAACTTACTTTTTTATCGCCAATCTTGTCAGTAGCAATAGATTTTTGATAATCAATAAAATGAGGCTCTATTTCAAAAGATTTTTCCCCTAAAAGTTCCTTTAAAAATATAGATTGCTCCTCTCTGTTCAGATTAATTGGTGTAATTCCGGGATTTTCAACACGGACTAATTTATCATTAACTCCTTTTTCTTTCTTAAGAACGACGTAATTATCTTGAAAAAATTCATTCGCAAATTCTACAATATCTGCTTTCGTTATTTTCGAATATTCATTAATCTCATTGAGTTCTTCCTCCCACGTAATATCGTTAATGTATGTGCCGTACAAAGCTGTTGCAAGGCCATCGGCCGTTTCAAACATTTTCATCCGCTGTATCTTCATATCATTGACAATGGCTGGAATCAGCCAATCTTGAAATTCTCCTTTTTTTAACAAATCAATCTGATCAAGCAATAATTGTTTGGCTTCTTCTAAGGTCTGATCGTTTTTAGGAACAATGATGAGGGAAAAACTTCCATAATCTTTAAATGCAGAATCGTAAGCCATTGCACGCAGGGCTTTTTGACTTTGATTAATGTTAATATCAATCAGCCCCGATTCACCGGAATTGGTGAGTATATTGGCAACCATATCGGCAAGTCTGGCATTTTGAGTTCCGTAAGAATAACTTCGCCAAGCCAGATGTAACCGCTCGGCAGATGGACTTTTTACTGTTCTTTCGACAATTTTAGTGAGAGGGAGTTCTTTAATTGCTGTTTTTTTCGGCAATTCTCTATATTCAAAAGTTCCGAAATACTGATCAACTAATTTAATAGTCTTCTCAAAATCTAAGTCGCCGACTAGTACCATTGCATAGTTATTGGGAACATAATATTCATCAAAATATTTATGAATCGCGAGCATCGATGGATTTTTTAAATGCTCTGCTTTTCCGAGTGTAGTTTGTTGCCCGTTCGGATGGTTCGGAAAAAGCGCATCCATAAGTTCGTAATTTACGAGGCGTGCATCATTGTCCTGCGCACGGTTAAACTCCTCATATACCGATTCTAATTCAGTATGAAATAACCTTAAAGTCAACTCCGAAAATCTTTCTTTTTCAACTTTCAGCCATTTTTCCAATTCGTTATTTGGAATGTTATTTTTATAAACGGTTTCATCCAGCCAAGTGTGCGCATTGGTACCAGAAGCGCCGAGGGAAGAAATCGCTTTATCATATTCGTTGGCGATGGCGAATTTGCTTGCTTCCTGAGAAAGTTCATCAATATTTCTATAAATCGCTTTCTTTTTTTCGGGATCTTGTTCTGCTTTGTGCTTCTCGTAAAGATTGGATAGTTGCTCCAAAAGTGGTTTTTCTTTTTCCCAGTTAGCACTCGCAAGTTTTGAAGTTCCTTTAAACATCATGTGTTCCAGGTAATGCGCCAGTCCCGTGTTATCGGCTGGATCATTGTTACTGCCTGTTTTTACGGGAATATATGTTTGAATTTTTGGTGCGTCATCATTTTGCGCAAGAAACACTTTCAATCCATTTTTAAGGGTATAAATTCGGACTCCAGCTTTATCATTGGCAACTGTCTCATATTGATAACCTGCATTATCAGTCAATGTTAAAGTTTGAAATTTCTGCTTGCTGCTGCTTTCTTCAATCATAAGTAAGTCGTTAATAATATTCACCAAAAGTAAATGATATATTTGATGAGTGGTGATTTCACAAATTAAATTTTTATTCTATAAAATGAGAAAACGCGCAGTATTCGTTTCAGAATTAATAACTGATACAAATGCGGCGCGTTATTTTAAAAACGGATAACCTACATCGGCTGATGAGGCTTCAACATATTTTCTGGGTCTAAAATTTCGTTCAAACGTTCTTCCGACAGAATACCACGTTCCAGAACTAAATCGTAAACACTTCTTCCTGTTTCCAAAGCTTCCTTGGCAATTTCGGTCGAATTTTTATATCCAATATAAGGGTTCAAAGCAGTAACGATACCGATACTGTTTCTTACCATATTCAAACAAACATCTTTATTTGCCGTAATTCCGGTAATGCATTTTTCGCGCAACGTATCTAAAGCATTTCCTAAAAAATTAATACTTTCCATAATGGAATGTGAAAGTACGGGCTCCATAACGTTCAACTGTAATTGTCCGGCTTCGGCCGCAAAAGTTACCGTAAGATCATTCCCAAAAACTTTATAACAAACCTGATTTACAACTTCTGGAATCACTGGATTTACCTTACCTGGCATAATGGAGGAGCCGGGCTGCATCGCTGGCAAATTAATTTCAAAAAAACCAGCTCTTGGACCAGAAGATAGCAATCTCAAATCATTACAAATTTTCGAGAGTTTTACGGCTAATCTCTTTAAAGCTGAAGAATAGATTACATAAGAACCTGTATCAGGTGTTGCTTCTACTAAATTCGGTGCAGAAATAATAGCACGACCGGTGATTTGAGCTAAATTTTTAGCACACAAATTCGCATAACCAACGGGCGCATTTAAGCCAGTACCAATGGCAGTGGCGCCCATATTAATCTCAACAAAAAGATTTGCATTGCTATTTAATTTAGAAATATCTTCTTCTAATGTAGCGGCAAACGCTTCAAATTCCTGACCTAAGCTCATGGGAACAGCATCTTGAAGCTGTGTTCTACCCATTTTGATGACCGATGAAAACTCCTTTCCTTTTTCCCGAAAGGCAGCAACGATCTTTACAAGTTTCGTTACCAGATCTTCATTCATTGACAATAATGCCATTTTTAGGGCCGTAGGATAAGCATCGTTTGTTGATTGCGACAAATTGATGTGATCGTTGGGAGAACAGAATTGATACTCTCCTTTTTCTTTCCCTAATTTTTCTAAAACACGGTTTGCGATGACCTCATTTGCATTCATGTTTACAGAGGTTCCGGCGCCGCCTTGAATCATATCAATAGGAAATTCCTCGTGTAAATTGCCTGCAATTATTTCATCACAGGTTTCAGCGATAAGTCGGTATAAATTTTCGTCCAGTAGCCCGAGCTCATAATTGGTTTTCGCCGCCGCTTTTTTTACCACTGCTAAAGCATTAATTAAATGTGGATAAGAAGAAAGCTTCTGTCCCGAAATTTTGAAATTATCAATGGCACGCTGAGTTTGAACTCCATAATATGCATTAATCGGCACTTGTAGTGGGCCTAACAAATCACTTTCATTTCTGAAATTTTCCATAACTATAATTGTTGAAAAGTTTAGATTATTACTATTTTAATAAATTGGTTTCTGAGATTATTTACTGACCGTAAGTCTATATAAATCAGCAGACTATATTTTTAAAGATTATTACTTGCTCGGGTATTTTTGATTTAATGCTTGTAAAATTGCCCAAGTTTCGGCATCGATCATTCCGGAATAATTTTGTGGACGGAAATGATACTGAAAAGCTTCTACTGTTTTGATGGTCGCGTCATCATAGATTCCGTTTGGAAATATATCATATCCGAAATCTTTTAGCGCCGTCTGAATTTTAAATACAAAAGACGGAACAGTCATCTGCATGGTATAATCCTCTAAAATTGCGGTATCATAAAACACCTGTTTCGTTCCTTCATCGTACCACATACCGATTTGATGATCTTCATAAAGCTGTTTCCAAGGGAATTTGGGACCTGGATCCTGTTTTCTGGTTGGCGCAATATCTGAATGGCCTAAAATATTGGTTGGAGCGATCATATAACGATCCGCAAGGTCTTTTACCAAAGCAGCAATTTTTCGAACTTGTTTTGGTGAAAAATCAGGAAATATCTTCGTCCCATCAGCATCAGTCACATATCCAGAATTTACAATTTCAATTCCGATGGAGGTATCATTAAGCATTTTATCTTTTCTCCAAGCACTAATTCCGGCGTGATAAGCTCTTTTATTTTCATCGACAAGCTGATAGATTTCATTATCATCCATATCATTTACAAGATAATGGGCACTTACACTTTGTTGGGTGAGCACCATCACTGATTTATCTTCATCTAAGGCAGTATAATGAAGAATGATATACTTTTGTCGGAAATTCTGAGCTACTGCAGGGAAAAATGTTTTAACTACTTTAAATCTCGCGGGATCTGCCGTAACGATAGAACCATAACTGATGGTATTATCATTTTTTGAAGCATCTGCTATATTATCGGTAAAAAATTCAGCTCCACTTTCGCGGTGAATTTTAGGTTTTGGTTCCTTTGAGTCGGGCTTTGCAGAAGCAACTTTGGACATTGTAGGTTGAGGCGCCGTTTTTTGTGGGATTTTCTGCGTTCCGCAGGAAATAATTAAAAAACCTAAGGATATGATAGCTAACGATTTACGCATAAATTTCGGTATGATTTAAATTTAGACGTAAAAATACGAATATTTTTTAGGAAAAATCTTTGGTTTATTAGTAAAACTCTTTTATATTTGCACTCGCAATTACGGAATAGAAGCTCTTATAAACATTGCAAAGGAGAGTTGCCTGAGTGGCCGAAAGGACTTGTTTGCTAAACAAGCGTACGGGAAACTGTACCAAGGGTTCGAATCCCTTACTCTCCGCAACTTCCACAAAAAAATTACTCGGGGCGTAGCGTAGTCCGGTCATCGCGCCTGGTTTGGGACCAGGAGGTCGCAGGTTCGAATCCTGCCGCCCCGACTTTATAGAAAACTCTTTCGAGAGTTTTCTTTTTTAAAGAATTCGTCTTCCCAACGACAAGTTCGCAAAACCCAAAACTTAAGGGTGCGTAGCTCAGCTGGATAGAGCATTCCGATCCAAATCGGAACGGTCACAGAATGAACTAAAAAAAATGTAAGGGTGCGTAGCTCAGCTGGATAGAGCATCTGCCTTCTAAGCAGACGGTCACAGGTTCGAATCCTGTCGCGCTCACTTTAACTTCACAATTTATTGTGAAGTTTTTTTATTGCAGTAATTTTCAAAATGTTGCTCGTAAACTAATGTTGCCCATTCTACTTTTTAAATCTTTTTGAAATTTTCACCTATCTATTATTGAAGATAACATAGCAGAATGAGTCCAGTCATTCTTGTAATTTTGCCAATAAATACATACCAATTTAATATGATATTGTAACTTTAATAGATGTTTTAATAATTCATTATAAAGTTACATTATGAAAAATCCCAAAGACAATGCAGGAATTCATATTCCACCGCCGCTATTCTATTTGATTTTTTTTGCGGTCGGAATGATTTTACAGAAATTTATCATTCTTCAAAGTCATTTTTTCAAGACTTCTACCTCGCAAATTATTGGTATTTTTTTCCTGATCGCTGCTATTCTACTTTTATTGAGTGCAATTTTTACTTTTTTGAAAAATAAGACGACAATCCTTCCGATGAAACCCGCATCTGCGCTACAAACGAAAGGAATTTACAGCATTACGCGCAATCCAATGTACTTAGGTTTACTTTGTATGTATACAGGTTCAACTTTTCTTTTTGGCAATTTTTGGATGCTGATATTGCTTCCGTTTTTAATATTTACCGTTCAAAAATATATTATATCAAAAGAGGAAGCTTATCTACGAAGAGCATTTGGCGAACAATATAAAATGTACCAATCAAAAGTTAGAAGATGGATTTAGAAAGAGGTGATCTTAACATCAACCTTCATTTATTCTTTATTGAAAGGCTATAAATTTTATTTCTATACTTCAATTTTTAATGGGTGCGATTTCTTAAATTTGCATAAAATTATTCAACATTCATGTCTTTACAAATCATTAATCTAACGAAAAAATTTGGCGACCAAACAGCGCTGAACGATATTAATATCGACATTAATTCCACCGAAATCATAGGACTTTTAGGTCCAAATGGCGCCGGGAAATCTACGCTCATGAAATCGATTGTTGGCGCTTTAAAAATTGAAGAAGGACAGATTTTGTTCAATGGGAAAGATATTCAAGAAAATCAAATTGAGGTTAAAAAAAAGATGGGATTTTTACCGGAAAACAATCCGCTTTACAATGACATGTATATTAGAGAATACCTGGCTTTCGTGGCTGACATTCACAATGTAAATATCGATCGAATTGATGAAGTAATTGATTTGGTAGGAATTACGCCGGAAAAATCAAAAAAGATATCACAGCTTTCTAAAGGTTATAAACAAAGAGTTGGTCTGGCGCAGGCAATTCTGCATTCACCAGATTTATTGATTTTAGATGAGCCAACAAATGGTCTCGATCCGAACCAAATAATTGAAATTAGAAATGTAATTAAAGAAATTGGCAAAGAGAAAACGGTCATTCTATCAACGCACATCATGCAGGAAGTTGAAGCGCTGTGTTCACGGATAATTCTGATTCATCATGGAAATATTATTCAGGATTCATCGATCGACGAATTTAAAGGAAAATATGCCAGTTTAGAAGAAGCTTTTGCCACATATACCAACTAATAAAAAGACCTCAAAATATAATTTTGAGGTCTTTCACTTTATAAAAAGTTTTTATTAAAGTTTTTCCAGATTGTCCGTTAAATTATCTATAAAAGTATTCAAAGGTTTTTCAACCATCATTTTAATAAAAGGATTAAATTTTCCTTCAAACAAAAGCTGAACCTCGGTTTGATTTTCATTGATAGCATTCATCACTCCTTTTAAAGAAAAATCAAGACTAGAGCTTGCAGATTTTAAAACGACCTGATCTTTGCTAACTTCATCAATATTTAAAGCAATTTCCGGCATACCTTTAAGTCCAAATTTAAATCCGTTATCACGGGCTTCAAAATTTTGCAGAGTGTCGGGCATCAATCCCCGATAATCCTCTGGATTTTTTAACATTTTGACCAATTCGCTGGTCGATTTATTTACGATAATCTTTCGTCCTTCTAAATTCATTTTTATATTTTTGTATTAATTAAAGCCTTACAAATGTATAAAGTTTTTGTGAATGAAAAAAAATTAACCATTAGTAAATATCCCGAAGATATTGAAAAAAAGTTAAGATTTGAAGGCTTTGCGAGCCTGGAAATTGCGGTAGACCTTTTAGAAAATACTTCTTGCCCGGAACTGAATATTTATGGGGAAGAAATCGACGAGATTTGGGAAGATTTTACCCATATGTTTAAAGTCGTTGAAGCTGCTGGCGGCATCGTTCGAAATAGCAAAAATGAAATTCTTTTTATACGACGATTGGGCAAATGGGATTTAGCGAAAGGAAAAATTGAAAAAGGGGAATCCCTGGAACAAGCTGCTTTGCGTGAAATTGAAGAAGAAACTGGACTTAAAGAATTAATTTTGGAAGAGTTTCTGAATACTACTTTTCATATTTATACCGAACGGAATGGGGACCGGATTTTGAAAACGACTTACTGGTTTAAAGTGGAATACGTGGGAACTGCAGAACCCATTCCTCAAACTGAAGAGGGAATTTCTGAGGTGAGCTGGAAAGATGAAGAAGAAATAAAGAGCTCGGTTTTAGGAATGACTTTTCAAAATATTAAACTGATTCTGAATCAGTATTGGAGTTTAAATTAATTAATAAATTCCAAAACTTTCTCTAAGGCGATCCCGCGCGACCCTTTGAGCAATATATTTTTTGAGGAAATGGGATTAATTTTTAAATATTCACCCAACTGAACAGAAGATTCGTAAGCTCCCAAATTTTTGTTTACTCCCTTGAATATCGGACCGACCGTTATGATTTCATCAAACTTAAGGGTTTGGGCTAAATCCATTATTTTCTGATGTTCAACTTCCGATTCCTTACCTAACTCCAACATATCACCGATAATTATTGTTTTGCTGCCTTCAAATTGGGCGAAGTTCTTCAATGATTCCACCATCGAACTGGGATTCGCATTATAGGTATCCAAAACCAACACTTTCCCGTTCTTTTCTAAAATCTGCGACCGCATATTGGTTGGTGTATAACTTTTAACTGCAGTTTTCATCTGGTCGAAGTTCAATCCGAAGTGAAAACCCAGCGCTACCGCCGCACAAAGATTCGTAAAATTATACTCACCTGTTAACTGAGAAAGTACTTTTTCATCACCATATTGCAATCCAACAAAATTATCTGAAGAATAATGACTGAAAAAATAGTCTGAAGTTTTTGATCCAAAAGTAATTTTTGGCTCATAACTTTCTATCTTTTCTACTTGCAACGCATCATTTTCATTAATGAGTATCGTTTGATTCTCTGTTTTTAAATACGTATAAATTTCTGATTTTCCTTTAATTACACCTTCATAACCCCCAAAACCTTCAAGATGAGCTTTGCCGAAATTGGTAATGTATCCTATATTCGGTTGTGCTAAAGTGCATAAAAACTCAATTTCTCTCTGGTGATTTGCACCCATTTCAATAACCCCAATTTCATGTTCTGGTTTGATGGAAAGTATCGTCAAAGGAACCCCAATATGGTTATTTAGATTCCCAAAAGTGTACTGTACACTGTATTTTTGAGAAAGCACCGCATGAATCAATTCTTTAGTTGTTGTCTTGCCATTACTTCCCGTCAAACCGATGATGGGAATTTTCAAATGGTTGCGATGATGAACTGCTAAATCCTGTAAAAATTGAAGTGTTGAAGGAACATAAAATATATTTTTTTCAGCGTTCTCGAATTCTTTGTCTTCTACAATTACAGCAAGAGCCCCATTTTTGATGCTTTCTTCCGCTTTTAATGCGGCATTATATGTTTCTCCAGAAAAGGCAAAAAAGATGTCATTCTTTGAAATATTTCTACTGTCGATGGTTACTTTATCACACTGCAAAAATGTCGAATAAAAAGAGGCTGCATTCATAAAACAAAAATAAAAAAATCCCTCTGTATTAACAGAAGGATTATTAAAAATATTAGAACTAATTATCTTTTGGTTCTTCCTTTAGAATTTGATTTTGCATCTTGTGCAACGCGGAAACCAACCCATCCGTAAGCTTTCGCTTCATCTCTGTATCTTCTTTGTCCTGGATCAAGCCAATAAGCTGCATCTAACCAAGAACCACCTTTCACAACACGAACTTCATTAGAAACTCGAGTCGTTCTCATATGGTCATCTTTTTCCACAATTACACGACCGCGGTCATCAACAAAGAATTTTTTCTGCTTAGAGTTGTACATGTTATATCCAACCGTTGAACTGTCTTCTGCTCTTCCGTAACCGGCATCCAAAGAAGATTGGAAATCTCCATCTCTAAAGTTTTTGCTGTCTGCTGTAACTTCTCTTTCAAACTGTCCCGGCAATCCTCTGTAGATCAATCGTCCGTCTGCTAAAGTGTCATATTTTACTTCTTCAATTTTCTTGATAGAACCATCTTCATTTCTCACTACTTCTCGGGTAACATTTCCTCTAAAATAGTTAAAATCACTTGCTTCTTCATCGATAATCGGTCTGTAAACATCGGCGGTCCATTCAGATACGTTACCGAACATTCCGTAAATACCTAAATTGTTTGATGGATATTGCTTCACATCTGCAGTTGTAGGAGATCCGTCGTTTTTCCAACCAGCAACGCCTGAGTAATCACCACGTCCTTGTTTGAAGTTTTCAAGATACATTCCTTTATTTCTACCTTTTGTACCTTTCAATTTCTGAATTTCAGGTTGTTTATTGGTATAAAGATTATATTCTCTTTCTTTCTGCATTCCTAAGGCTGCAAATTCCCACTCAACTTCAGTTGGCAGACGGAACTTAGTAACAACACTGGCATTGGCGTTTCTGTTCGCTGCTAAAATTCGCTCATTGCTCGTTTTAATACCGGATTTCTGCTTTAATCTTTCTTGATTCAGATAGGCGTCCATCTCAGGATCACTACTTTTAAATTTATCTAAATTAAAAGCGGAGGCTCCTTGATTATTAGCATCATTAACGTACAAATCTTTCGAAATAACACCCTGATCCATCAAAGTTTTTTCTGCTGCACGGTCAGTCAACCAATCACAGTAACGTGAAGCTTGCAACCACGAAACTCCTACTACCGGATAGTAATCAAATTCCGGAGAACGGAAATACGTTTCAGCAAAATCATTTCGGGAAAGTTCGTTGTTCCACACCAAAGTGTCAGGCAAAGCTCCAGCATAAATATCTTTATAGCTAGGATCTGATGGTGGAAAAACAAATTTCAACCACGTTGTATACTCTCTGTATTCGTAGTTTGTGATTTCGGTTTCGCCAATAAAGAAAGAACTTACCTGCATTCTTTTTGGAGTATTATTCCAATCGTGCATCACATCGTCTTTCACCAAGCCCATTGTGAAGGTTCCACCTTCAACGTAAACCATTCCTGGCCAGCCTTTTTGTTTTTGTTGTTTGCCCGTAAAAAACCACCCTTTCTGATCGTTTGGTTTCCATCCGGTTTTACTTGTAAAGCGCTTTGTTCCTCCACCGTTTTTAGTATTCCCACCACTTCCGCAGCTTACTAATAACATTGTAGAAGTTATCGCCATTAATGAAAACAACTTTATTTTGTTCATAGTCATTTTTAAATTTATCAATGCACAAAGAAAATAGAAATTATCTAATAAATCAAATTATCAATTGCTTTTTTTTGGAAAACGCAAACAATTTTATTTTATTGCATCATATTATTATATATAATTTTTTGTTTAATTTGTAGCAGGTAAACAAACTGTTGATGAAACGCTTTTTAACACTATTTCTTATCTTTCTGTGGAATGTTGGAATTTATTCACAAACGGTTAAAATAACTTGGGAAGGAAAGTCGATTATCGACTACGGCACTGAAAAATATACCGTTCCTTTTTTCAAGGAAAAAGGATTTTCTTATGAAGATGGCAGTGTTTCATTCAGATTTAAAGAACCTTTTACCGGATCACAAAAAAGTATCTCTAATTTAGTTTGGGAGAAAATTTCGTCAAAAAATCTTTTTGATATTCAATATTACAATTTACCAACGGAAAATAAATTTGAAGTTAGTTACTATACCGATCCTTATTCTGGGGAGAAAACTACTAATTTTCGCGTTGAAGCTTTAAAATTTGAGAATGGGATAATTTCCCGACTTATTTCCTTTACTATAATTGATGACTCTAATAAAGAAACGGCAAAGATCAGCTCGGCAAAATATTTCAGTTCTGAAAATCCTCTGAAATCGGGTACATTTTATAAAATTAAAGTAGATAAATCGGGTATTTTTAAAATAACGTCGAAGTTTCTTCGCGATAATGGAATAAATCCCACCAATATAAATCCGAAGAATTTTCGAGTGTACGGAAATGGCGGCGTCATGTTACCTGAACATAACCAAGATTTTCGATACGATGGTCTTCAGGAAAATCCAATACAAGTTATTGGTGAAGATGACGGAGCTTGGAATGAAGATGACTATGCTCTTTTTTATGCGCAGGGACCCCACGGCTTTAATCTGTACAAAACCGCGACAAATTCTAATAGTACCGCAAATAAAAGAATAGAAACGCGAACAGATGCATCTGCCAATGTGATCAATATCTACGAGGATTTTGCGTATTACTTCATTAATTTTGATAAAGGACCCGGAAAAAGAGTTCAGGAAGATAATCAGGAAATAAACGCGACACTCATCACGAGATACGACGCATTTCAATATATTAATGAGGAGAAATTCAATCTGATGAAAATTGGTAGAATTTGGGCTGGCGATCCTTTTAGTGGAAACAAAACACTTACGTTCACTACCAACTCGCCAATTCAATCTACAGATATTATTAAATTTCGAAGCCGAACCATCGCTTACCAATCGCAGGGAAATAAAATAACGGTCAACCTGAACAATCAAAATGAAAGAACTTTTACGCTTGGCGCTGGAGATCGTCGAGAATTTACGCCTTTAGTGTACTCAGGAATAGCTACCAATTTGCAGGGGAATCAGCTTAACTTTAATTATATTCCAGATACTTCGAGCAATCCGAATGGCAAATTTTACTTCGATTATGCGGAAGTGCAGTACAAAGAAGATTTAAAATTCAATAATACTCAGATGAATTTCCGCAGCTATGATATAGCGGAAGGTAGCGACACGAAATATACTTTTAGCTTTGCAGATGCCAGCGGTATTGATCAGATTTGGGAAGTTTCAGATCCTACAAATGCAAAAAAGAAACTGAACAAATCTAGTGGCGCAACTTTTAATTTTTCATACCTCGCTGCTGATCCGCAATTTACGAATGAGTTTGTGGCTTTTAAAAATGTTGAAGCGTACACTCCCTTATTTGTCGGAAAGATTGATAATCAGGATTTATCAGGTCTTCAAAATATTAATTATTTAATGTTAACTGTTCCGGAAATGATGGGTCAGGCACAAAGGCTGGCAAAATTTTATGAAGGAAAATACAATGTTTCGGTTGTTGATATTAATAAAGTTTATAATGAATTCAGTAGCGGAAGCAAAGACATTACCGGAATTAGAGATTTTGTGACGAAACTTAACGCGGGAAAAAATTTAAAATACGTTTTTCTTCTGGGCGATACCTCTTACGATTTTAAAGGTAAAAATCATCCTGGATCTGATGTCGTCCCAAGTTATCAAAGTGAAGAAAGTGGCAATTATACCGACTCCTTTGTTACCGATGATTATTTTGTAATGACAAGTCCGCAGACGCGAACTGCAACTGTACTTTCCTCCACACTTCCTGATTTACCGATCGGACGCTTGCCGGCCGCAAACCTTCAAGAAGCGAAACTCCTCATAGACAAAACTTTAGCCTACTACAATGCTTTGGATGGACAGTCAACTCCATTCGGTGAATGGCGCATGAAATTAGATTTTGTTGTTGATGACGATGCCGATAATGGTACGCCATTTCACAACACCATGAACGCATCATTAGTCAACGTTTTTGAAAAAGGCACACGAAGCGAGTACAACATTCGTAAATTATATCTGGATGCTTTCCCGGCAGAAACTTCGGCTGGTGGACAACGCTATCCGCAGGTTAACCAAGCCATTTCAAATGATGTTGGCAACAGTCTTTACCTCTTTTATTTCGGACACGGCGGAATTAATGGTTGGGCGCAGGAACGGGTTTTAACGATCGATCAAATTCAGAACTTCAGCAATTATAATAATGTGTACTCTCGTTTCCCGCTCGTTTCTACCATTACTTGTGAATTTACGTTGTGGGATGATCCAGGCACCTATTCGGCAGGAGAACAGGTCATTAAATTGAAACAAGGTGGCGCTGCTACGATGATTACGTCTAGTAGAGCAATCGGCGTAAGCTATGGTGAGGAATTTACTACCCTTTTTACAAAACATTTATTTGAATTGAATCAGGACGACTTCTTAAATCTGGGTGATTCCTTTTTACAAGCTAAGATCGAGAAAGGACCTTCCTCAGATCACCTAAAAGTGAATTACCTCGGTGATCCCGCAATGAAATTAAGTCGCCCGCAAAGATTAATCGCCATCGACGATATAGATTCTCCCATTAAAGGAAAACTTCGCGCTCTGGATTTTGTAAAAGTTAAAGGCCACGTCAATAAAGCTAACGGAACCGTGGACACCAATTTCAACGGCCGAGTCGCCATCAATATTTTTGACAAAAGACTTCAAAAGAAGACACTTAATAACGATGGTGATGCTAGACTAAATCCTGTATTAACGTACACTGAAGAAGGCAGCCCAATAGTAAAATCATCTGGAATTGCGACCAATGGCGAATTTACTGTAGAATTTTATGTTCCGAAAGACATTAATTATGAAGACGGGAACGGTAGAATGTTGGTTTATGCTGATAATAAAATATTTGATGTTTTCGAAAATCAAGTACAAAAAATAGGCGGAATTAATCCCGAAGGAATCAATGATCAGGATCCACCGAAAGTGCGATTATTTCTAAATAATATCAATTTTGCGGATGGCGGAATTACCGATCAGAACCCTTTACTCTTAGCTTGTGTTACCGATAATACGGGAATAAATTCAACGGGGTCCGGAATTGGCCACGACGTTACGGTGATACTTGATGGCAAAATTATAGAAACGGTAGTCCTCAATGACTTCTATTTTTCAGGTGATGGAAATGGGTGTACGAACCCTGCCTTATCCGATTATCAGAAAGGAAATGTAAGTTATCCTTTTCGAAACCTTACACCGGGTGAACATCAGATTACTTTTAAAGTTTGGGACATCAACAATAATTCTACCACGACCACGTTAAACTTTATAGTTAAGGATGAAACCAATCAAAATTTAGTTGTTAATAAATTGTTAAATTGGCCGAATCCTTTTACTGATAAAACGTATGTACAATTTGAACATAATTGTGACGATCTTCTAGATGTCAATGTTCAGATTTATACCATCACGGGGAAATTGGTTAGAACAATAAGTACAATGGTATCTGCTGAACCGTTTTTTCAGGGTTTTAGAACACCTCGAACTGCGATAGAATGGGACGGAAACGATGATTTTGGTGACGCTGTAGGAAAAGGCACTTATATATTTAAAATTTATGCGCGCAGTCAAAATCAGGATAAATGTAAAGGAAGCGCCACCGCAGTTGAAAAAATGGTTTTATTAAAATAAAATAAACGTTAAAAACTAGTATATGGAAATAACTAAAAAAGTATTTTTAGGATTGGGACTGGGAATAGGCATGTTAGCTTACGGGCAGCAGATTAGCAACATTCAGCCTGTGCTTACGGGCGCACCCTTCCTACGGATTTCTCCTGACGCTCGCGCAGGTGGAATGGGTGATCAGGGAGTTGCGACAACCAGTGATGCTTTTTCTCAGTTTTGGAATGCTGCAAAATATCCTTTCAGCAAAACGACCTCAGCGATCGGGGTTACTTATACGCCTTATATGAGTAAACTTACAAACGATGTTTTTCTTTTGTACGGCGCGTATCATCAGTTTTTGGGGGAAGAAGAGCGGTCTACCATTTCTGCAAGTATTTACTATTTTAACATGGGATCTGTAGATCTTACCAGTTTTATCGGTGGAGAAATTCAACAAGGAGGCACAGTAAAACCCAATGAATTTTCATTTGATGTTGCTTATGGACTAAAATTATCTGACTACTACTCTATGGCCGTTACAGGTCGATATATCCGATCAGATTTGTCAGGCGGGATTGGTTCTGACAATACTTTAAAACCAGCAAACTCATTTGCAGTCGACGTTTCTGGATATTTTATGTCTGAAAAACACGATTCATTTGGTGATTATGAAGGTCGTGCGCGTGGAGGATTTGCCATTCAAAACTTAGGTCCTAGACTGGATTATACCGGTGACGAAGAATCAAGATCTTACCTTCCGACCATGGCTAGAATAGGAGCTGGATACGATTTATATATTGATGATCTGAACAGAGTGGGTATTAATTTTGAAGCGTCAAAGTTATTGGTCCCAGGTCCTGATAATACAGGGAATGTTCCCAATGTAGCGGTAATTGAAGGAATCGGTAAGTCATTCAGCAATCCAAAAAGCACCATGATTAGCGGCGCATTGGAATATGAATATGACAACGCTTTTGCATTGCGAACTGGTTATTTCCAGGAAAGTCCGGAACAAGGTGGCAGACAATATGCAACTGTTGGTGTAGGATTGAAATACCAGTCGTTTGGCTTAGATATGTCGTATCTTATAAACACTTCTAAAATTAATTCTGCCTTAGACAATACATTAAGATTCGGTTTAACCTGGAACATTGGAGAAGAATCTTCGAATTCGCAGGATTACTAAAATTTATAAAATATTTATTAAAAGGTCTCAAATTTTTTTGAGGCTTTTTTTTGACTTAAAAGCTTAATTTTGTGTCATGAATTACGCTACTGAATTGAAAAAATTTGCCACCAGCCAGTCTATTTACTCGGCCGTGCGCATTTCAGTCGCAATTGTTTTACCAAGTCTTATTTTGGCGCACTTTGGTTTGCTGAAGGAATATTTTCTTTTCCCGCTAGCAACCAGTTTTGTAGGTTTAACCGATCAGGCCGGACCTTACATTCGACGAAGAAACGCGCTAATCTTAGCAATCGTTTCATTTTTCATCGTGGCTCTTGTTGCCAGTTCTATAAAAAATTATCCCCTTTTAATTTATCCCGAAATAATAATTTTTGGAATCTTTTTCACCATGATCGGTGTTTATGGTCAGCGACTTGCTGCAGTAGGTTCGCTTTCGCTGGTCGTGCTGGGAATTTTCATCGACGGACATTTAACGGGCGGAAATATTATTAAAAGTTCCCTGATATTTTTAGCGGGTTCTATCTGCTATTTTCTCATATTTCTGGTAGTTTCTAAAATTCAACCGTACAAACTGGCGGGACAGATGATTGGCGAGAACTATTTGGAACTGGCAAAATATCTTTCTTTAAAATCTAAATTTTATTTTAAAGATCCGAATTTCGACAACCTTTACTCCCAGATGATTTCTCAGCAAATTTCAATTAAAAATTTGCAGGAAGAAACACGGGAAACCGTTTTTAAAACGCGTAAAATAGTGAATGAGTCGACCACGACGAGTAGATTATTGATGTTGATGTTTTTAAATTCCATCGATTTACACGAAAAATTAATGACTTCTGAAAGTGATTATCGGAAAGTTCAAGAAAATTTCGGCGCGACTGGTTTTCTTTTTTCTCTGGGTGATTATCTGCAGAAACTTTCGGAGGAAATGACCAATATCGGAATCGCCTTGCAAAGTGGAGGCAAAGCAAAACCCCTGCGAAATATCGACGAATTGCTGGAGAATATTTATAATGAATATTTTGACCTTCGAAATAGCAAACTGACTTCCGACACTTTGGGCGATTTTATGACGCTTCGATTGATATTAAACCGGATCACCGGAATTTCAGATGAAATAAAAACCATCTACAAGGTTTTCAGTCAGGATCAAAAACTGGCAAAAAGCCTTTCTACAGGTCTTGATTATCAAAAATTTGTAACTGCGGATGAGAAACTAAACAGCAAAATTCTATTAACCAATTTCTCTCTCAAATCGTCTCATTTCCGCCACGCGATCCGAATTACAGTGGCATTGGTGGTCGGTTACTTTATTTCTCAGCTGGAATTTTTAGGAATCGGGCACTCCTACTGGGTGTTCATTACCATTGTTGCCATCCTGAAACCTGCATACGCTACAACGAAACACCGTAACCTTTTGCGGTTGTACGGAACTGTTGCTGGCGCATTGGTCGCTTATGCGATGATCTACTTTATCAACAATCAAAATGTACTCTTTTTCCTTTTTCTATCGACCATGATTTTGTGTTTCACCTTTCTGAAAACCAAATATTCCTGGGCCGTTTTCTTTATGACAATTTACGTATTCCTGGCCTTTAACATTTTAAAACCTGGGAATTTAAATATCATTTTTAAAGATCGGGTCTTAGATACTGTCATTGCGGGAATCGTAGCATTCGTAGTTTCTTATTTTGTGCTTCCGGTTTGGGAACATACCAAAAATTTAGACTTCATGAAAAGGTCTGCAGAAAGTAATTTTAGTTATTATTCGGCCGCGATGGCGTACTTCAAAAAGGAGTCCGTGGGAACGCAGGATTATAAACTCAGTAGAAAAAATGCGATTATCGATTTGGCCAACTTATCCGATAATTTTCAGCGAATGCTTTCTGATCCGAAAAATCAACAGAAAAAACTGGAACATCTGCATCAGTTCGTTATTACCTCGCACCTTATTACAGCTTATATCGCGTCATTTTCGCAATATTCCGTTAATGCAGAAAATTATTCTGAAATTGATTTTAACAGTTGGGATCTTAAGATTTCAGCCGAATTGCAGCGTACGAATTTACTTCTCAATCAGAAAAGTGCAGACCAGAATATTTTACTGGAAAGCAAATTGGAACCCGACGATTCAGTAGAAAAACTCTTAGAAAACCGTAAAAAAGAGCTTCAGGAAAATGAATTTTTTGACCGACGCGATCCGAATAAAATCAGTCATCTGACCGAGCTGAAAAATTTAAAAGAGATTCTGGAACTCATTTACGACGTTGCAAAAGAACAGCGAAAGGTTGCAGAAAATTTGGATCCCGAACTTCAGTCAACGATTGTAAAACAATAATTTTCAAAGAACTCTACCCTTGCCTTAAATAGATCGGATACATTTTCATCATGCACTCTGCACTGAATATTATAAGGAAAATTAAGATTAAATGGTTTTACTTCGTAATGCTTTTTTAATGACCAATAATTGGAGTGGTGAATTTTATACATACTTTCTTTGATTGACCAAATCACCGTCAAATAGGCAATCTCCTTCTTTTTTTCAATAAATTCAGTTTCCTCTTCATTGATAAATTTGTGTTGAATTCTTACAATCTTAGAATTGAAAGGTTCGATATCGATTCCGATTTTATTTTTCGAAATTGCCAATGCGGCGTAGGGAAAAGAATGGGTAACCGATATTTCGTAATCTCGGGGCGAAAGAAATGGCTCCCGATTTTTATAGAGAATCTGGTGATCAGGTAAAATGGACTTCAATATTTTACGCACCAAAAGTAACTCCTTTAATTTAATGGGATGATAATCCTTCACCTTTTCAAAATTTTCCTTTTCAAGAAGAATATTGGGATCAAGGTTCTCAGTCTCGTCAAATTTCCAAAGAAGAATAGTGGCCTTATCATCTGAAAAATCTCTGTAGAGCGGCATATTTGGTATCGGAATATTTCGGTTATAGTTTGGGAGACAAAATAGAAGATTGCGATGTTTTCATAAAACCTATGCTCTTAAAAGCTGCCTTTTGTACTTTAACAAAGATACTCATTTACTGAAAATACCAGGAGCGTTAAAGAATAGTTTTTTGTGTTTTGCTCACCTTTTTTATGACCATTCTACCACCCGTTACATTTATTTGCAAGTTTTGAAAAAATGATCTTCATTTCTGTAAACATCTCAATTTCAAAGAGATTTGAAAACTTTTTTAGAAATTAGTCAAGTTTATAGATGAATAGTTTATAACTTAGATGTCCATTAAAAACACAAAATATCATGAAAACCAACAAATTAAAATCCTTTTTATCCTTTGTAGGATTCTTGGGAATGATTGGTGTTATTATCACTTTAACAACCAATTCTACGAAAACCTATCATCCAATAAATGAAAACAAAGGCGAGTGGAAAAACCTTAAAGTTTTGCCACAGAACATAACGAAAGACAGTTTGATGTTTGTTATGAATACATTTAACAGTTCCTTGGGTGTAGACTGCGCGCATTGCCACAGTGCACAAAAAGACAATCCCGAAAAACTGGATTTCCCGTCTGATTCTAAATTAAATAAGGAAATAGCCCGCGGAATGCTGGTGATGACGAATGACATCAATGCCAATTATTTTCTGCCTCACGTGCCAGATCCAAAACCGAAACAAATTACTACCGTTTATTGTATCACTTGTCACCGCGGAAATTCTAACCCCGAAGTTTATCTTCAAGGAGTTAGTAAAATGATTCCGATTTTGATGCCGGTCAAGAAAGAGCAGATGAAATCGAAATAACGCATATTTATAGAGCTTTCATTTGTAAAAGTATCAAGATTCTGTTATTTTCGGTAAACTAAATGGAAAGAAGAAAATTCATGCAGAAATATCTTCTAGAGATTTTCTTGTACATCAATAATGCACGGTACACCGCAAAAAAAATTAAATCTATATTTAAACATTAATCGAGACCATAGGTAATATCTGTGACAACGTAAAATCAATTTTAGTTATTTTCGGTACCTTTGCCAAAATTGTAAATTTAGATGGAAACCAAAACACAATACGTTCCTTATAAAGTTAAGGACATTTCATTAGCCGAATACGGCAGAAAAGAAATTAATCTGGCGGAAGCTGAAATGCCAGGATTAATGGCAATTCGTGAAGAATACGGTCCCGCTCAACCTTTAAAAGGAGCAAGAATCGCAGGTTGTCTTCACATGACTATTCAAACTGCGGTTTTAATCGAAACGTTAGTTGCCCTTGGTGCAGACGTTACCTGGTCGTCTTGTAATATTTTCTCTACTCAAGATCACGCCGCTGCGGCAATTGCTGCTGCTGGAATTCCAGTTTACGCCTGGAAAGGAATGACTGAAGAGGAATTCGAATGGTGTATCGAACAAACGGTATTTTTTGGTGAAGACAGAAAACCATTAAACCTCATCTTAGATGATGGTGGCGATTTAACCAACTTGGTTTTCGATAAATACCCTGAATTAACCGCTGAAATAAAAGGACTTTCCGAGGAAACCACAACTGGAGTTCACCGATTATACGAAAGAATGCAGAATGGAACATTGGTGATGCCTGCAATTAACGTAAATGATTCGGTTACAAAATCAAAATTCGATAACAAATACGGTTGTAGAGAATCTGCTGTTGACGCGATAAGAAGAGCTACCGATATTATGTTGGCAGGGAAAAGAGTCGTAGTTTGTGGATTTGGTGATGTTGGTAAAGGGACTGCCGCTTCTTTCAGAGGCGCTGGCTCAATTGTTACCGTGACGGAAATTGATCCAATCTGTGCTTTACAAGCCGCAATGGAAGGTTTTGAAGTTAAAAAACTAGATTCTGTCGTAGAAAATGCTGATATTATTATTACCACAACTGGGAACTTTAATATTGTTAGAGGTGAGCATTTCAAAAAAATGAAAGATAAAACCATCGTGTGTAATATCGGACATTTTGATAATGAGCTCGACATGGCGTGGTTAAACAAAAATTACAGCGATGCAAAATACGAAGTAAAACCACAGGTTGATGTTTACAATATCGACGGGAAAGAAATCATCATTTTAGCAGAAGGCCGTTTGGTCAACTTAGGTTGTGCAACTGGTCACCCTAGTTTTGTGATGAGTAATTCATTTACCAACCAAACATTAGCACAAATTGAATTGTGGACCAATAATGAAGCATACGGAAATGAAGTCTACACTTTACCAAAACATTTGGACGAAAAAGTGGCTGCTTTACACCTGAAAAAATTAGGTGTAGAATTGGAAACTTTAACTCCAGATCAAGCAAAATATATTGGAGTAACAGTTGAAGGTCCTTTTAAACCTGAATACTATAGATATTAGATAGAAAACGAAAGTTTTTTTAAAATAAGTAAACGCCCTAATTTGGGGCGTTTTTTTTGTTTGAGAGATTAATACTATTCAGTTTAGAATTTCTTTTTACCCAACCACCCAGTTTTCATCTTTATTGCTATTTTTAAAGTTAAGTGGAGTTTCTCCTGTAAATTTTTCGAAGGCTCTGCGAAATGTAGAAACACTGTTAAATCCCGACGCAACCGCAATTTCTTCTATCGAATAATCCAAATCATTATTCATTAGCATTCGCTGACTCACACGTTCAATTCGTGCCAAATTTACATAATCATTAAAATTAGTATTCAATTCCGTGTTTAAAAAATCTGAAATATATGTACGGTTCGTTTGGCATTCGTTTGCCAAATCTAGGATCGTAAGTTTTGGGTTTAAATACATTTTCTTGTCATTAAAAGCTGTTTCAAGCCTCTTGGCAATGTTACGGTAGACTTTATTTTCAGGACTGCTAACTTTCAAGTGCTCCAATTCTTTTTCCTTAGCTGAATTCTCTTGCTGCACGATCTTCCAAAAACTCTTAATAATCTTTGGACTTTCATGTCGGAAAATTTTTACAATAGCGTAAGACTGTATAATTAGGGAAGCCAATAAGAAGAGCACTTTACTGAGGTAGAACTGAAAACCGAATACAAATAACACAAAATACAAAAGGAGCCAGATCATAAACATGTAGATAATCTTTACAATCCACTTCTGATAACCGTGATGCATGTCGGAAATTCGATTAGATTTTTTAAAGACATTGCTGGAACGAATCACCAAAAGCAAGTTAAACAATGAATATCCTAAAGTGTACGTGCAAAAAAGAGCGGTTAATATAGAAGCGGTAGAAATATGATGATAAACATCAGAAATCGTTTCAAAATATAGGGGTGAAATAAATATTCTCTGGCCCCAGTAAATGATATTGAAAATTACAAACGGCGTTAATGTTTTCATCATATACTTTGGCGTCACTTTTCCCGGAAAAATGATCTCTAAGCCATAAAATACAGAGAACGGAACACCAAGCAAGTCTATAAATATTCGATCTTCCACGAAGACATTTGCCTTGTCATAAAATATAAATTCTTTTAACTGAACAAATGCCCAGTAAGCGACGGCATAAAATAACAATTTCTGCGCACGGGTTTTATTCGGAATTACCCATAAGAATATCGCTGCAAAAATGAAAAACATCTGAAGCATTCCCTGAAGAAAATATGGAATTTGGTCAAAAAACACGATATCAAATTATAAAACCAAGTTACAAATATTTTCTTAAAATTAAAAATTGCATGTTAATTTCACTAAATACTTCATATTTAGTTAAATATTTTTTAAACAAATGGTAAGTTGTTTGAAATTTAAAGAAATCGAATATTAATAGATATCGGCATTGATCGCAGCATTTTTAATTTTACTTTTTGCTTGTTTAATTGTCAATTCGACTGATAATTTTTACGATTTGAAGGAACAAATTGTGAAATTGATAGCTATTGAGATACTTATTTGGGGACTTTTGTATCAAAGATTCGCACTTTTAAATAAAACACACACACAACATGAAAAGAAATTTATTTTTATTAAGCTTATTATTTGCCTTTAATGTGCTCTGCGCACAGGTTGGCATTAATACCACAGTTCCTACGACAACATTAGATATAGTAGGATTATCACCAGCCACTAAAGTAGAGGGAATCTTAATTCCAAGATTTACGGGTGATGAGATTTTCAGCATGCCTATTTCGGGCACCACAACAAATGAGTCTAACCTCGTATATGCAACGTCTGCAGCCACAAACCAAACAGGAGTGGGTGTTAATCTCACCGGAAAGGGATTTTATTATTGGGACGGTGCAAAATGGGTTTCTATGGTGAATTTAACCACGATCTCAAATTCCTATAGCGCATTTGTAAAACCTATGAACATTATGCTGAATGACGGCCACAATTATCTGCCTGGCGTTAACGCTATTATTGCACCAGGAGGCGGAGCTTTGATCCGATTTGATGCTACTTACAGTACCGCATTGGGTGATATCATTGTAAAGAGCGATCCACTCAATTTTATCATGTGGGACTACACTAACAAACTCATTAAAGTTCCACAGCAACTGCTTGGTTATACCATCACAGTAAATCTGTCCTTAAAGTATAAACAGGTAACTTCTAATTCAGAATCTTCCCGATTTGTTGCTTTTACGGGTAATGCAGTAGTTAATCTATCAGACGGGACTTACACCGGAGGTACAAAAATAAAAGATATAATGTTTACCACGACCAAAACTTCAACTTCCGATGCGGGTTATGTACGAGATGAACTCATTTTATCTCCTATTCTAGTGACGCAGGAAATAATTGATTATGGTATTGCACTCTATCTGGGAAGTGGTTCAAATCAGCCATTGTATTTCTACGAACCGATTCTTGTCATTGATTACGGAGTGGTAAATACCACTTTGCCATAATAGAAAATAACCCCATAATAAATAACCATGGAAAAATAAAAAGCGATTCTTTAACACAAATGATGTTTTTTGCTCCTCAGCCTTTACTGGTTGAGGAGTTTTCTTTTTGGAATGTTTTGAAATTATATAAATTTTGGTACTTTTAGGGAAATAAGCAAAAATGAAAAAAATTCTGCTCCTGTTTTTTACGGTTTTCTGGTTGCAGAGTATTACGGCGCAAAATAAACCCGCTTTCTGGCAAGAAATTGAAAATTTTAAAGAACTTGACAAAGTAAATCCAACGCCGAAAAATGCCATATTGCTCCTGGGAAGTTCATCATTTACCATGTGGAAAGATGTTCAAGCTTATTTTCCCGAAAAGACGATTGTAAACCGCGGCTTTGGTGGCTCAAGTCTTAATGATTTGAATTTTTATTCTGCGGAACTTTTAGAACCTTATTCACCAATGCAAATCCTTATTTATTGTGGTGAAAATGATTTTGCCGAAAATGAATCCCTGCAACCGCGAGAAGTATTTAATCGCTTCAAAGATTTATATGCTGAAATTAGAAAGTACTATCCGGAGATTCCTGTAGATTACATATCTATTAAATTATCACCCAGCCGGGAAAGTCTGTGGCCTCAATTTATCACAACAAATGCTTTAATTAAAAGATTTATGAAGCGTAAAAAAAATGCAGATTACATCGACATTACTCACGGAATGAAGGATGAAATGGGCACTATTCGAACAGATTTATTCTTAGAAGATATGCTGCACATGAAACCGAACGGTTATAAAATCTGGGCAAAAGAGATGCGTCCTTATCTAAAGTAACTCATTAAAAATTTAAAAATAAAAATATTTATGAAAAGACACGAAGCATTAGTACAACTCAGTCGCGATCACCATTTTGGATTATTGCTCGGTTGGAAACTAAAAGAAGGTTTAAAGAGAGAAGTCTCCGTAGAAAGAATGGAAAAGTATATCAAACTCTTTTACCTTCACAATCTGAAACCACATTTTAATGAAGAAGAGGAAACCATATTTAAAGTTTTGGGAGAAGATCATCCTATGATCAAAGAAGCCATTTCGCAACACCGAACTTTTCAGAAAATGATTGAAGACGGATTTACTACGCCAGATCAAATTGAAACGTTTCGGGCATTACTTGAACTTCATATCCGCACGGAAGAAAGACAGATTTTTCCCGAAATAGAAAAACAGGCTACTAATGAACAGTTACAAAATCTGCTTGAACAGCATTATCCGGAATTAAAAGAACCGGAATATGACGATATTTTCTGGAAATAATAATGAATTAAAGCTAAAGCCAGAGAACTACTTTTTTTTCTTGGCTTTAGATTTTGCTTTTTCGTGCGCTCGGTTTGCTCCTACTTTTTTAGGAAGTTTTCGGGCATGTGGACCACCCCAGTTTTCTTTTTTGTTCTTGTCTTTTTTCTCGTGGAAAGCACCACCACCTTCTTCTAATTTCACGGTGTGGGCATTTTTCATCACGATTTCATCTTTCTCTGAAGCAATTTTGACAGGATTAACTTTCACCTCCATCGGGAAATCTTTAACCGTCACCGCTTTGTCCATCAAAAGTTCGATATCCAACAACAAATCTTCTTCTTTTTTTGTAATGAAAGAAACGGCAATACCGTTTTTATCCGCACGCCCCGTTCGACCGATTCTGTGAATATACTGTTCCGGAACTTCTGGAATTTCGAAATTAATTACGTGGGTAATATCAGAAATATCTAAACCTCGCGCCATAATATCGGTTGTAATTAAGCCTCGAACTTTCTGAGCTTCGAAGCTTCTCATGGCATTCAAACGGTAATTCTGAGATTTATTAGAATGGATGACGTCAAACTGATCGGGAAATAATTCATCAATTTTGGTGAAAAGATAATCCGCATGTTTTTTATTATTACAAAAGATAAGAACCTTGGAAAAATCAGTACTGGTTTCTAAAAGATTTTGCAGTAAATTTATTTTGGTATTAAAATTTTCAACCTTATACCCAATTTGCTCAATTTTTTCTAATGGTGTTCCCGATTTGGCCAGAGAAATTTCGACAGGACCGGAAAAATATTCATAAAGCAAAGCATCAACTGCTTCGGTCATGGTTGCAGAGAAAAGAATATTTTGTCTTTTTTCTTTCATCATTTGAAAAATATGAGTCAACTGCGCTTTGAAACCTAAATTCAGCATTTCATCAAATTCATCGATGATTAATTTGTTCACTTCCTTTAAGGAAATTGCATTATCAATTGCCAAATCCATGACTCTACCCGGAGTTCCGACCAAAATATCGCAACCGTCAGCAAAAAGTAATTTTTGAGTTTTAATGTTTTTTCCACCATAAATTCCGATCACGCGCGTGGTAATATTTTGCGTTAAACTCTCCACAATACCAGCAACTTGAACAACTAATTCACGCGTTGGAACAAGAATCAGAACAGTTGGATTTCCACTTTTATTATATTTCCATGATTTCAAAACTGGAAGAAGATAGGCCAAAGTTTTTCCGGTCCCGGTTTGAGCAATTCCCATTACATCGCGACCTGAAAGAATTGGGCTCAATGTTTTCAATTGAATCGGTGTCGGTTCAAATAAATTAGAATCTGCTAAAACATCAAGAATTTTTTCCGGAAGTTCGAAATCGGCAAAAGTCATTTTTTCCATTTTGCAAAGATAGTTTTTTTGACAGGATTAGAATATTTTGTAATTTGGAAGAATGAAAGGTTTCAATTTTCTTCTCTTACTTCTTCTTTTTTCCTGTGAAAAAAAAGAAAATCCTGTACTGGAAAAAGATACAAGAGATTATGAAGTCAACCGAACTGCTCCTACGAAACCGGTAGATTCTCTCGTGTTAAATGACTGGTTTCAGTATTACCACAACGAAAACCCCGATTTTTCGCCGGAAAAATTTGTCCTTCAGCAAACTTCGCCGATTTCTTATACAGAAACCTCTGTTATTATTTTAAACCAAAAAGGCTTTAATGAAATTTACAAGCCTTTCCTCATTTTTAATGAAAGTAAAGATCATTATCTGGATCTCGACAGCTACCAATGGTTTTTAGGTCCGGACGGAAGTGCCAGCTTCGAGGCAGATCAGCAAGTAGTGTTGGTTGACTATAAAAATAAGAAAGCTGAACAAATCGCATTCTTCGGACCTTCTTACTGGATTGAAAACGCTTATTGGAAAGGTGATTCAGTTGCTGTTTTACTGGGAAATTCCTACGAAAAAGTGCCGTTTAAAATGGAATACAATTTTAAAAAAGGTCGCGTAAAAAACTACAAATATCCTGATACGTTGAAATTTGAGAAGCCGTACTCCAAATTCAAATTAGAAAAAAAAGGAATTAAAATTAATTAATTCCTTCAACTTTCTAATATTTTGAGTTTGCTTTACTCCCACTCAATTGTCGCTGGTGGTTTGCTTGAAATGTCATAAGTTACGCGATTAATACCTCGAACTTCGTTAATAATCCGGTTTGAAATGGTATCCAAAAATTCGTAAGGAAGTCTGCTCCATGTTGCCGTCATAAAATCGGTTGTATTTGCGGAACGAACCACAGCGGTAAATTCGTAAGTTCTTTCATCGCCCATCACACCTACAGATTTTACAGGAAGTAGCACTACAAAAGCCTGCGAAACTGTATCGTATAATTTGTTTTTATATAATTCTTCGATAAAAATATCATCCGCTTCCTGAAGAATACGAACTTTTTCGGCATCGACAGCGCCTAAAATTCTTATTCCCAACCCGGGACCCGGGAAAGGATGACGGTGGACCAAATGATGGGGAATGCCTAACTCCTCGCCTACTTTGCGAACCTCATCTTTAAAAAGCTCCCGCAAAGGTTCCAACAATTTCAGTTTCATATGCTCGGGAAGTCCGCCTACATTATGATGCGATTTGATAACAGAAGAAGGACCTTTTACGGATTGACTTTCGATAACATCAGGATAAATAGTTCCCTGAGCCAGGAATTGTGCACCTTCGAATTTATGAGATTCCTCGTCGAATACAGCGACAAATTCATTACCAATCACTTTGCGTTTTTCTTCGGGATCAGAAATTCCTTCAAGTTTAGACAAAAATCGCTCGCCGGCATCTACCATATCAATTTTTAAATTGAAATGTTCCCCATAATTTTCCATGACTTTTCTGCCTTCGTCTTTTCGTAAAAGTCCGGTATCCACAAAAATACATTGTAGCTGATCGCCAATAGCGCGGTGAATTAAAACTGCTGTGACAGAAGAATCTACACCACCCGAAAGTCCGAGAATTACTTTCTGATCGCCTACCGTTTCTTTAATATGTGCAATTGTCGTATCAATATAATTGGTTAGTTTCCAGTTTTTTGGTGATTCGCAAACGTTGAAAACAAAGTTTTCGATCATTCGCGACCCTTCTTCGGTATGAGATACTTCAGGGTGAAACTGTACGCAATATATTTTTTTAGATTCGTCGGAGATCGCGGAAATTACATCCGTTGTTCCATTGACCACAAAGCCTGGCGGCACTGTTTCTACTTCATCAAAATGACTCATCCATACAGTGGAAAATCTTCCCACACCTGAAAGTAATCTGTTGGATTTTTGGATCTGCAATTTTGCTTTGCCATATTCACCTTTTACGCCTTTCTGTACTTTTCCTCCCAATAAATGGGTGGTCAACTGCATTCCGTAACAAATTCCCAAGACTGGAATATTCTTCTCAAACAAAGCTTTATCAACCGTATTGGCATTTTCTACATTTACAGAGCTTGGTCCGCCAGAAAGAATGATTCCGGACGGTTCGCGATCGAGAATTTCCTGCAAAGGTGTATTGAAGGGCAGAACTTCGGAGTATACACCGAGTTCGCGAATTCGTCGGCCGATCAATTGATTGTATTGGGATCCAAAGTCGAGGATGATAATTCCGTTTTGCATATTTTGTTGATGTTGGATGATTAAATTTCTAGAGACATTTACGAGGGCGTCTTCTTAATTTTTATATTGTTCTTTTATTTCACGCTGTTTCCCTAGCCCTGATCGCAGGGGAAATCCCGGAATGAGGCGCGCTCCGCCGCGGCGGAGCGCGGTGAAATGAGGAATTGTACCGGAGAGCAGGTTCCCGGCTCCTGATCATTTAAAAAAAGACGTGGAAAAACCACGCCTTATCTTTAAAATTTACCGATATCTTCTCGGTAATATTCGTAGTCGTAATGAATGATACTTGCATCGTCGTAGACTTTTTTACGGGCTTCGTCGAATGTAGCGCCTGTTGCTACCAAACTCAAAACACGGCCACCGCTTGTCACCATCTTATTTCCGCGCATTTTAGCACCGGCAAATAAAACCTGACTGTTGGTCACTTTTTCTGTATTTCTAATTTCGAAACCTGTTTCAATCTTTCGCGGATAACCACCGGAACACATGACCAAACAAACCGCTTTTTCGTCGCTAAACTTCAGGTTAATATCGTTTCCATCTAAACAATCCATGATCACATCGTAGAGATTATTTTCCATAAGTGCCATAATCACTTGTGTTTCTGGATCTCCCAATCTCATATTGTATTCTAGAAGATAAGTTCCGTTGTCAGTAACCATCAAGCCAAAGAATATAAATCCTTTAAAGTTAATTTTATACGAATGCAAACCTTCTAAAGTGGGTTTTAAGATATTTTCCTCGAAATCACGCTGGTGCTCTTCCGTAAATTCCGGACTTGGTGCCACGCTTCCCATTCCACCAGTGTTTGGACCGACATCGCCTGCACCGGCTTTTTTATAATCCTTTACAGGAATACATGGGAAAAGTTTTGAACCGTTGGAAAAAGCGATAATGGAAGCCTCGAAACCTCGCAAATATTCTTCAATTACCAACTGAATTCCAGCGTCACCGTAAATTCTTTCAATCATAAATTTATGAATGGTAGATTCTGCTTCTGCCAAATCATCGGCGATGACCACGCCTTTTCCACCGGCTAAGCCGCTAGCTTTTATTACCAAAGGGAAATCTTTTGTTCTTACATAATCGATGGCGTCCTGATAAGCTTCAAAAACAACTGCACTGGCTGTTTTAATGTTGTGGGTTTGCATGAATTTTTTAGAAAAAGCTTTGCTTCCTTCTAATTCTGCTGTTCTTTTGCGCGGACCAAAAATTTTAAGATTGTGTTTTTTAAACTCATCTACGATTCCGGCTACCAAAGGTGCTTCTGGACCAACTATGGTAAGATCAATTCTTTCTTTAATCGCAAAATCCCGTAATCCTTCAATGCTGTCTTCATATACATTTTGCCCCAGTAAATCTGTGGTTGCATTTCCTCTGGCGAAATACATTTTAGAAATTCTTCGATCGCTTTTTAGCTTCATCGCGATGGCAGATTCTCTGGCGCCGTTTCCTACAATTAATATTTTCATTTTTATTTGATTGTTTTGAATTCTACAAAATTACTAATTTGAAAAGTGTATTTCAAATTTACCTTAAAAAAAACTGTTTTTTTCTGTCTACCGCAAAATCAATGCAGAAAATGGCGCATTCCTGTTAACATCATCGGAATTCCATATTCATCGGCTGCCTGAATACTATCTTCGTCACGCATGCTGCCGCCGGGCTGAATAATAGCTTTAATGCCTTCTTTTGCACAAAAATCAACAACATCACGGAACGGAAAAAATGCATCGGAAGCTAACACCAATTCACCGCCAAATTTTTCTTTTGCTCTTTCTACAGCATGTTGAGTGGCCCAGATTCTATTCACCTGACCCCCGCCAATTCCTAAAGCCTGAACCCCGTTGGAAACAACGATCGCATTTGACTTCACATATTTCACGACGCGTTGTGCAAACAGCAATGCTTTTTCCTGGTCAGCCGTAGGTTGACACGTTGTTACGGTTTTAATATCATCAGAAAACTGATTATCATTGGCTTGAACAAGCATTCCGCCGTCTATCTTAACCCAAGTTTGGTGATCCGAAACTTGATTTTTTATTTTGATAATCCGCAGATTTTTTTTGTTTCTTAAAACTTCCAGAGCAGCTTCATCGAAATCTGGTGCCATTACAATTTCTAGAAAAGTTTTGCTGAGTTCTTCCGCTGTTGCCACATCAACAGTGAAGTTCATGCCGATAATTCCACCAAAAATAGAAACCGGATCACATTCAAATGTTTTGGTATAGGTTTCTACCGCCGTCGTGCCAATTGCTACTCCACAAGGTGTAGAATGTTTTACTGCACAACACGCCATTTCGTTCTGGAACTCGTTAACAACCTTCCAGCATAAATCCATATCACGCAGATTGTTAAAAGATAATTCCTTTCCTCCTAAAATCTCGAAATCTTTCATCGCACCATTTTCGGTGGTTGAAACATAATAGGCGGCACTTTGATGCGGATTTTCACCATATCGCAGATCAGAAACCTTCTGGTAAGAGGCGTTTAAATATTGTGGATATTCTTCATCTAAAAGCATCTGTGCAATTGCAGCATCATATGCCGAAGTAAGATTGAAAACTTTTCCGGCTAATTTTTTTCTGGTTTGCAAAGTAGTTTCGCCATTTTGTTCCATTTCCTGTTGAACGATTTCATAGTCCTCCACATTTGTTATGACTGCAACTGACTGAAAGTTTTTCGCGCCAGAACGTAACATAGAAGGTCCACCAATGTCTATAAATTCTACTTTTTCATCTAATGAAATGTCGGTATTTGCATGTGCGAAGAATGGATAAAGATTAACCACGACCATATCAATTAAAATAATTTCGTGCTCTGTGACCGTATTCATATGTTGCTCGTTGGACCGAACGGCCAGTAAACCTCCGTGTACTTTTGGATGCAGTGTTTTCACGCGACCATCTAACATTTCGGGAAAATCGGTGACTTCATCAATTTGAATCGGATTTAATCCAGCATCTTTTAAATGTTTAAAAGTTCCGCCCGTAGAAATTAATTCGTAATTGTTGGCTTCTAAAAATTTTGCAAAATCAATGAGTCCAGATTTATCGGAAACAGAGATAAGCGCTCTTTTTTTTGACATTTTGTTTTATTTAGATATGAGAATCAAGAATCTAGATTCCCAATTTATTTAATAATTATTTAAAACTAAATTAATTGCTTTCGGAAAAATTTCAAATTCAACCTGATGAATTTTTTGTGCTAAAGTTTCGGCAGTTTCATTTTCAGTGATTGGAAAAGATTTTTGCAGGATGATTTCTCCTTCATCAATTCCAGATGTTACGTAATGAACCGTTGCGCCACTTTCTTTTTCACCAGCTTCTAAAACTGCGTCGTGAACGTGATGTCCCCACATGCCTTTACCTCCAAACTTAGGTAATAACGCCGGATGAATATTAATAATTTTTCCTTTAAATGATTCACAGAATTCTTTATTTAAAATTGATAAAAATCCAGCAAGCACGATCAAATCAGTATTTTCCGGTAGAATTTGGCTTAATTTTGATGAAAATAATGTACCTCTCGGAATTAGCTGAGTTTTGATGCCGTGTTTTGCAGCACGCTCCAAGCCGAAACATTCTCGATCAGCCACAACTAAAGAAATTTGAGCATTTGTAATTTCTCCACTTTCGATGCAGTCGATGATTCTTTGCAGATTAGTACCACCACCGGAAACTAAGACAACAATATTTTTCATGATGAAAGGCAAGATCAAGTTGTTATTTCTTGATTTTAAATTCTGCTATCTTATTCTAAATTAAATTAATTTTCTCAGGGCCAACTGTGATTTCACCAATTTCATAGGCATCATCCACTAAGTTGATCACTTTTTCAGCATGTTGTGCATCAATCATTACGACCATTCCTACGCCCATATTGAAAGTACCATACATTTCCAGGCGATCGATATTTCCACGCTTTTCCAATTCCAGCATAACGGATGGAATTTTAATTTTGGAAGTATCAATGGTTGCACAAAGATTTTCGGGAATAATACGCGGGATATTTTCAATAATTCCGCCCCCTGTAATGTGCGCAATTCCACAAAGATTTACTTCTTCCAAGATTTTGTGAATCGGTTGGTAATACAATCTCGTAGGTTCTAAAAGTGTTTCATACAAAGGTTTTCCTTCAAACTCTTCATTGAAATCGGTAAATATTTTTCTCACCAATGAAAAACCATTGGAATGAAATCCAGAACTTGGAATCGCAATTATTTTACAGCCTTTTTTAATTGCGGAACCATCGATGATTTGATCTTTTTCAACAATTCCTACACAAAAACCAGCAACATCATAATCTCCAGGTTTATACATTCCCGGCATTTCTGCGGTTTCTCCCCCGATGAGTGCGCAATTATTGTCTTTACAAGCTTTCACCATTCCCATCACAATTTCGGCGGCGATATCAGCATCCAGTTTTCCGCAGGCCAAATAATCGAGAAAGAATAACGGTTTTGCGCCGTGACAGATAATATCATTGGCACACATTGCAAAACAATCTACACCAATAGAGTCATATTTTTTAGAATCGAGCGCAACTTTCAACTTTGTTCCTACTCCATCGGTTCCACTCACCAAAACCGGATTTTTATAGCCCGCAATTTCATAGAAAGCCCCAAAACTTCCTAAATTATTTAAAACATTGGCATTGTGCGTTTCAGCAACAGCAGTTTTTATTTTATCGACGGTTTTATAACCTTCTTCCTTATCGACACCAGCAGATTTATAGGTATTGCTCATTGTTGGATTTTAAAAATTTGTTCAATAGTAACAGTTTTAAAAGTTACGGAAATAAAAAAAGCCGACCGTCATATTGACCGTCGGCTTTTTAATTATTTTTCAGCGTCGATTACATTTCCAAAATTTTGGAATATTTCTTTTGGTGAATATAATTGATGCGTTTTCACTTCTAAAAATTTGGTTTTGCAAAAATAATGATTTTTAAGATGATGGTGAAATTTAGACCCACTATTTTTAATATTTTTATAAGGTAAAATAATTCATGCTCGGAAATTAAATGAAGTGAGATTCTCTTAAATTATCTATTTTTGCCCTTAAATACAATTTATGGCTTCAGGATTTTTTGCAATTTTAGATGATATCGCAGCGCTAATGGATGATGTGGCAGTTACCGCAAAATTAGCTACCCAAAAAACTGCCGGGATTTTAGGTGATGATCTTGCCGTAAATGCCGAGAAAGCTACTGGTTTCTTAGAATCTCGGGAAATTCCTGTTCTTATGAACATTATGAAAGGATCTTTCATCAATAAACTGATCATTGTTCCGATTGTTTTTTTGCTACAATGGCTTTATGAACCTGCAATTACGATCATTTTAATATTTGGGGGATTTTATCTCGCTTATGAAGGAATGGAAAAAATAATCGAATATTTATTTCACCGTGGGAAAAAAGGGCATGAAGTAATTAAAGAAGCTGCCCAAACTGCTGAAAATGGTGCAGACCTGGAAAAATCCAGGGTTAAATCTGCCATTACTACAGATTTTATTCTGTCCCTAGAAATCGTAATCATTGCATTAGCTTCTGCCAAAGTAGGTTACGGGACGCTGAAATCACAATTCAATCCGCTGCTCGTTGAAATCGTGACCGTTTCCATTGTAGCAATTATTGCAACGGTAGGAGTTTACGGGATTGTCGCACTCATCGTGCGGATGGACGACGCCGGCTACAAACTCATTAAAAGATCGAAAACAGAAAGTGGCTTTTTGGTTACTTTAGGAAATTTTCTCGTAAATGCTTTGCCTTGGGTGATTAAAGGTTTGGGCGTAGTAGGTACGATTGCATTGATATTGGTTGCCGGAAGCATTTTTGTACATAATATCGATTGGATTCACCATCATTTTATTCCAAATTTGAATGCAACTTTAAGGGAAGCTTTAGCAGGACTTATTGGTGGCTTGATTGCAATTCCGATTTTTAAATTGGGTAGTAAAGCAATTTCATTGATTAAAAAATAATAAAATTTTAAGTGTAAAAAAAAGCGGGCTTTCGTCCGCTTTTTTATTTATTCCTCATCGATAACGACATTGTCTAGATTACATTTTGAAATTATTAATTATCATTCCATCGGAACTTCCATCAATAATAGTTCAGAATTTTCGCCAGCTTCGATAGTAAAATTTTCGGCCTCCCAAATGCCGAGACCGTCTCTGGTTTCTAATATCTGATCGCCAACTTTTGCGGAACCGTTCAACACAAATAGGTAAACACCATTTCCAGGCTTATGTAAATCGTAATTTTTGACGGTTTTTTGATCAAATTTTCCCATATTAAACCAGGCATCCTGATAAATCCAAACTCCTTCATCATCTGGATTTGGCGAAAGAATTTGCTGAAAATCATTTATTTTCTCACCTTCTTTAATGCTGATTTGGTCGTAACGTGGTTCAACATTCATTTTGTTTGGAATAATCCAAATCTGCAAAAACTTCACGATTTCTTCTTTATTTTTATTGTATTCGCTGTGGTGCACACCAGTTCCGGCGCTCATCACCTGAATTTCACCTTTTCTAATAACTGAAGTTGTTCCTATTGAGTCTTTGTGTTCTAAATCACCTTCGAGTGGAATAGAAATAATTTCCATATCGCGGTGCGGATGCGTTCCAAAACCCATTCCTGAAGCAACCTGATCATCATTTAGAACCCGCAAAACTCCAAAGTTCATTCTTTCAGGGTTGTGATAATTTGCAAAACTAAAGGTATGGTGAGATTTTAGCCAACCATGATCTGCATAACCACGGGAATCTGCTTTGTGATAAACTGTTTTCATATCTGTTCTTTTAAGTTTAAATATTTACTTTTAATTACTAAACAAAAATACCATCTTAATGATTGATAGACATTGATTTAAGATAAGAAGCGCAGTAAAACTTTTCAGAAGAATTTAAATGAACGAAGCCGCCCCAATATAGAGACGGCTTTGTTTTGAGTTTCTTTTGTAAAAATATCTCTTGACCAAATTTAGCGCTAAAAATGTTAAAGATTAATCAAACTTTTCTAATCATTTTATTACAATTTAAAAATGAACCTGCTTAATCTCTTCCGCTATTTCTTTCGGCGTTTCATCTTCATCATTTTTAATTAAAAACATGGTTACAGCAGCAGCGATCAACATACAAACTCCGCCCACAACTACATAATCAATAGCCATTTTACCAAAAACATTAGCAACGATCATCCCTCCGAAAAGACCATTGATAATCTGCGGCATTACAATAAAGAAATTAAAAATTCCCATATAAATTCCCATTTTACGTTGTGGAATCGCATCAATTAACATCGCATACGGCATTGCTAAAATACTTGCCCAGGCAAATCCTAGCCCGATCATTGAAATCCAGAGCATGCTGGTGTCTTTAATAAAAAACATTGAAATCAAACCTAATCCTCCACAAAGTAGTGCTAGAGCGTGCGTCTGTTTTTTGCCAATCCTTGTTGCTATAGGCGTTAACAGAAATGCAAAAGGAATTGCCCAGAAATTGTACATTCCAAAAAGTCTACCGGTTAAATCACCTGCTTTACTAAATCCTACTGAATTGGTATCTTCCGGCGAAAGGCCAAAATGGTGAGTTGCCAAAGCACTTGTGGTAAAAACCCACATTGTGAATAAGGCAAACCAGGAAAAAAATTGAACTACTCCAAGTTTTTTCATCTTAGAGGGAATCTTGGCAAAATCTTTGAAAATATCGCTGAACTTTGACCGCTCTGCTACTTCATCATCTCCAGCAAAATCTGCGAAGTCTTTTGGAGAATATTCTTTGGTTGTAAATATTGTATATAGAATTGATATAATTAAAACTGCGGCACCAACATAAAAGGAGTAAATCACATTATTTGCAACAAATCCCTCTGGAGCTACGTTTGAAGCACCAAAGTAAGTAAGGGCACTGGGCAGATAAGATCCGATAACGGCGCCAATACCGATCAAAATCGTTTGGATGGAAAATCCTAAAGTTCCTTGGTGTTTCGGCAACATATCACCAACAAGAGCGCGGAAGGGTTCCATCGCCACATTAATTGAACCGTCCATCATCGCCATGAAAATCACCGCTAATATTAGCGCATTCCCTGCCAAAAGGTGGGACATCGAGGGAGCATTGGGAAGTAAAACTAAGCCGATTGCACACAAAACTGCACCGATTAAAAAGTAAGGTTTTCTCCTTCCCCACCTTTCAGACCACGTATTGTCACCAAAATGCCCTATTAAGGGCTGTACAATTAAACCCATGATGGGCGCAACTAGCCAAAACAAAGAAAGATCTTCCACATTTGCGCCTAGATTTGCAAATATTCTACTCGCATTTCCATTTTGTAAACCAAATGCCAGTTGGATTCCCAGGAAACCCATACTCATGTTGATAATCTGAGAAATAGAAAGGTTTGGTTTTATTTTTTGAGCCATAATTTTAGTTGATAGTTGATAGTTGACAATTGAAAATATTACTTCTTCAGATCAGAAATTACAGCATCTTCAATCGGTGTTTTTATTTTGATGATTTCTTTGCTGACATCATTAGGGACAGTCATTGATAGAACATATTGTCTGATTTTCCATTGGTTCCCGATTTTTTCCAAAACGCCACTTCCGCGACAAAGTTTCATTTGAGTATCGAGTAATTCATCGAACCAAGCGTATTTTCCATCGGCGCTGAAAGTGATATTTCTTTTTAGAGAAGTAAAAGTCCAGGCTTTTCCTTTGTCAAAATGCGGTTTGGAATAGGCCATGAATTCTTTTTTGTTCCAAATTTCATTGGCATCAGTTCCGATAAACGTTGATTCTTCTGCGTAAAGATTAAAGTAATTTGTAAAATCTGCCGTAGAGGCATATAAATTCAAATCATCTAAAACTTTGCTGATATTTTTTTTCTGGACGTTTTCGTAAAAACCTTTTTTCTGGGCGAAAAGAGAGGTCGTGAAAAATAACGTTAACGCGAATATTGTAAAAGCGATATTCTTTTTCATTTTTTAAAGTATTATTATTGAAGCTCTAAAATTAATGAAGATTTTCCTGAAACCGTGACTTTATTTTGTGGTGTAAAAGAAAATTCTTTTCCTGAAATAACATCTTTACCGTTTGAAACGCCATTTAATGATTCGGCGAAACGGTTTAGGTCTAAGGTCTGGTCTTTTTCATTGTTGTTAATAATGACCATTACTTTGTCATTGTCGTTATATCTAAAGTAAACATAGACCTTTTCCTTTGGCATATAATGTTTGGTTTTTCCAGTGTGAATGACTTCTTTTCCTTTTCGCCAGTTTAATAATTCCTGGGTATAATTATGAAATTCTTTTTGTTCTAAAGTTTGGGTTTCAGGATTGAACGCATTTTGAGAATCGCCTTTCCAACCTCCCGGAAAATCTCGTCGGATATCGGCGTCGCCACCTTTGTTCTTATCACCTTGCATTCCGATTTCGGAGCCGTAATAAATTTGTGGAATTCCGCGAACGGTTGCCATTAAAGACATCGCCATTTTGTAATACCGTACATCACCTTTAAAAATCTCGTTAAATCTTTCGGTATCATGGTTTTCAAAAAATACTAAAATATTATTGATGTCCGGATAAAGGAAATCGTTACCAAAAGAGTTGTAAATTTTGATCATTCCTTTGTCCCAACTTTCTTCTTCTTTCAGCGCATTGGGCAAATCTGTGAAAAGCGTAAAATCCATAACCGACGGAAGGTTGGAATTGTAACCATCAATGGCTCCAATCTTAGAATCCTTCTGCCAATAAGAAATATGCGCCGGATTATACATCCACGCTTCACCGACAATATTGAATTTTGGATATTCATCGGTAATCGCTTTAGCCCATTTTGCCATGGCCACTTTATCGTTGTACGGATAAGTATCAACGCGTAATCCGCCGAGCTCAGCATATTCGATCCACCAGATTGCATTTTGGGTCAAATACTTTAAGACCAAAGGATTACTTTGATTAAGATCCGGCATTGTCGTATCGAACCAACCGTTTAGGGCTTCCTTTTTATCGATTTCTGAAACGTTGGTATCGAATTGAGAAGTTGTTCTGTAGTTCGATCTTTTAAAGCCGAATTTTCCTTCGCCGTCTTTGAATTGATGAATCCAGTCTTTGGTCGGTAAATCCTGAATCAGCCAGTGTGAAATTCCCCAATGATTGGTGACGTAATCCTGAATCAACATCATTCCACGCTGTTTAAGTTTTTGGGAAAGTTCGAGATATTCTGCATTGCTTCCGTAACGGCCGTCGATTTTGTATAAATCAGTTTGGGCGTAACCGTGATACGAAGTATTTTTTTCGTTGTCTTCATTTGCCGGCGTGAGCCAAAGTGCTGTAACTCCTAAATTCTGGAGATAATCTAAATTGTTAATGATTCCACGCAAATCGCCGCCATGTCTTCCGCTTGGTAAACTGCGGTTTGCTTTTTCGGTGAGATTCGGTTGTGAATCGTTGGAAGGATCGCCATTTGCAAATCGGTCAGGCATAATTAAATACATGACGTCTTTTGAGGAAAATGAATTTCTGTCCGCAGAACCAGGCTTTCTATTCTTGAGTTCGTAAGTGTAAGAATCGACCGTTCTATTTCCGTTTTTAAAATTGATTTTAAAAGAAGGTTTCTGAACCTCATCGGTATTTATGGTGATGAAAACATAGTTTGGGTTTTCCGTTTTCGTTAGGTCTTTTACTTTAATATTATCGGAAAGTTCAACTTGATATTTTGAAATATCTTTTCCGTAAACTAAAATTTGGAGGTCAGGATTTTTCATTCCGTGCCACCAAAAGGCGGGTTCTACTTTCTGGATTTGAGCGAAAGAAATCGCTACGAATAAAAGAAAGAGAAACGTAAAATGTTTTTTCATGTTCATTAAATCTTATATACTTGAATATAAAACCCCGAGTTTCACACGGGGCTTTTGTCGTTAAACTCCTTCGGAGTTTCCTTTAAATTATTTTATCGGTTTTACAGAAATTGCGTATCCACCGCTTCTTGCTAACTTCATTGGAAGTTTTGATTTACTGGTCACCGTTTTCTTATAGATTTTATAGGATTGCGGATTCTTGATGTAATCGGCATCGTCGCCATCTGCGTAAATGGTCGCTTCGTATTTTTTACCTTTTGGAAGGAATGAGAAATCTACCGTATAATTTCTGGCGTTTTCATCGGTGATTCCGCCGACGTACCATTCGTCTTTTCCTTTGGCTTTTCTGGCAGTATGAATGTAATCGCCCGGTTCTGCTGATAAAATTTTGGTGTCATTCCAATCTACCGCAACGTCCTTGATGAACTGAAAAGCATCCATGTGTTTGGCGTAATTTTCCGGTAAATCGGCCGCCATTTGAAGCGGAGAATACATCACCACATAGAGTGCTAATTGTTTCACCAAAGTGGTTTTCACGAATCTTGTATCGCCCGGGAAATAATAATCAAGCTTGGTTTGGAAAATTCCCGGTGTGTAATCCATTGGTCCACCCATAAAACGGGTAAACGGCAAGATGGTTTGATGATCCGGATTATTTCCACCGAATGCTTCGAACTCTGTTCCACGTGCTGCCTCTGCCGCAACCCAGTTTGGATAGGTGCGTGACAGACCAGATGGACGCACCGATTCGTGAGAGTTGACCATGATTTTGTAATCATTGGCTTTTTCAGCAATTCTTAAATAATGGTTGATGGTCCACTGCGAATAATGATGTTCGCCACGTGGAATAATGTTCCCAACGTAACCTGTTTTCACTGCTGGGTAATCGTATTTATTCATCAATTTGAAAGCTTCATCTGCCCATCTTTCGTAGTTCGTGGCGGAACCAGAAGTTTCATGATGCATCATCAATTTCATGTTTTTTGAATGGGCGTAATCATTCAACATTTTGATATCAAAATCCGGATAAGGCGTGATGAAATCGAAAACGAATTCTTTGCTGTGACCGAACCAATCTTCCCAACCGGTGTTCCAGCCCTCGATGAGTAAAGCGTCAAAACCGTTCGCTGAAGCGAAATCGATATATTCTTTTACTTTGGTATTGTTGGCGGCGTGTTTTCCGTTCGGCGTTAATTTAGAAAAATCTGTTTTTCCGATATGAACGTTGTTGGCGGTTGAATACGCCCATTGTGATTTGCCGATAATCATTTCCCACCAAACGCCCATGTATTTTGTGGGTTTGATGTAAGACGTGTCTTTGTATTGAGTCGGTTCATTCAGATTGAAAAGCATTTTCGAAGCCATCACTTCTTCTGCTTTTGGAGAAACTATAATCGTTCTCCAGGGAGAAACTGCTGGGGTTTGAATATAACCTTTGGCACCTTGAGCGTCAGGTGTTAAATGTGTTTTGAATTTAAAATTTGCCGCATCGAGTTCTAAATTGGAAGCTGGATAATTAATCACCGCTGCTTCGGCAATATTCAAATACAATTGATCTTTGCCTTCTTTCTTCAACATTAATGGCGTTTGAACGGCATTTTTAATTAAAGTTTGAGAAGCATTTCCATCGTAAGATGTTGGCCACTTTGCGGGAACTTCTGACAATTTTGTAGTTTGAGTTTGATATTCCTGAGAATCGTAATCTCCGGCGAGCCACCAAGCTTTCATATCGGTTGGCAAATCGATTTCGGTATCTTCTTCTTTAATAATGAAATAATTCAGATTTTTCTGCATGGGAAATTCATATCTGAATCCTAAACCATCATCGAACAAACGGAATTTAACGATGATATGTCTGTCGTTTGCATCTTGGTTTAAAGTTACTGCCAATTCATTGTAGTGATTCAAATACGATTTCTTCTCACCCATTATCGGATCCCAAGATTCTTTTTTGGAATCGTATTTTTCGGCAGTTTTGGTGAAGCCGTTATCTAGATCTTTTCCTTTCTGATCTTTATTTTCAATTTCGGAGGCGAATTGAATATTACCATCACGAAGTAATCTTAATCCTAATTTAGAATCTTCAACGACTGTTTTACCTTGGTATTTAAGATCGTAATACGGAACTCCAGCTTTTAACTGAAAATTCATTTCAAACTTTCCATCGGGAGATTTTAAAGATTGTGCGTTGATAGCGAAACTTCCCATCACCAGGAAAAGTGCGGATATTGTGAATTTTGTCATTATCTATATTTTGAATTCTTAAAAATAAAAAAACTGTTGCTATAAAGCAACAGTTTCACTAGTTATATTTAGGTGACTTCTACAATTTTGTTTTAGTCCATAGTAAATTTTCTTCGTCGAAAGTAATTTTATAATTACCCGCTTCAGTAATTGGAATATTAGCTGCTCCTGCCTCTAAAGTTCCATTATTTCCATCATCTCCAAAATTGGTTCCCCAATCATTGTTTAATCTGAATTTAATCTCTCCAACAGAAAGTGCAATGCTTGCAATTTCCCATTTCTGAGTGGTACTGTTGAATACCATATCGGTATCACTATCCCAACCTCCTGGCGATGCGCTACCAATAATTCCCCAAGAATATGCGGTTAAAGCATAAGTCATTGCATTTAAATCAACCGTTAGTTTTTGGTATCCTGTATTTGGCGCAACTAGGTTACCACCTGAATTGTACGTGATATTATTACCGCCTGTGGACCCATAACTATTGTCCCAATTTCTCGCTGGATTTACTTTAAATTCAGAATTTGCATCTGTAAAATTAATGTAACCGATATAGATTCCATTAGTTGTTGCAGAACGAATCGCTACCGCCGTTTCTGGATTCCAACCTTGGTAAGCTCCCGGAACATAAAGGAATGATTCTAATTGGTAAGGTGTCACTTTAAATGTTACAACATCGGAAACTTTAACAATCGTACCTCCAATTGAGGAAGAAGTTGCAGTTACTCTAATCTTGATGTCGCTGGCAACATTTGCTACCGCTCCCGCTTTTAGTACTGCCTGATCCATTGCTACATTAGAAACTGCTAATGAATTCGCATTTTCTACAGTTCCCAAAGGAAAATAGACCTCACCACTCGCTCCCGCAATTTCTACTAAATAAGTCACTTTTACGCCATATTTAGTGTAATCGTTCCATTTAATTGTTGTTGCAACTGCGTCAGGATTATTTTTATCTAAGACCAAAGTTGATCCTGCAGCTGGATTGGTAATCATCGGTCCATCAGCTGGGTAAGTAGTTACTGCAAAAGAGACCATGTTAGAAACTTCAGTTCCTCTTTCAACTCGTACAAAAGCAGTCTGAGAAGAGTAAGGATTTAAACCTGCTTTAAGCATGGCTTTGTTCAATGCTCCAATACTTGTTTTCAACGTGTTGGTATCAGATTTACCCAATTCAACTTTATTCTTGAAATCTGCAGTTGACGAAAGCACAACCGTGTAAGATCCAGAACCAGAAACAGCATCGTCCCAGTTCAGGATAAACGGATTACTTTCCATCGTTGGGTAAAGAACATTACTTCCCAAGGTCGTATCGTATAACTTGAACGACGGCTCTGGCGACGTCCAGTTTCGGTCAGCATCTTCTCTACATGCATTTACCAAAAGCAATGGCAAGAGAAGCATACTTAATAATTTAAAAATATTTTTCATTTGTTTTAATTAAAGATTGGATTTGAAAAATTATAGTTTCACAATTGTATAAATTCCGGCTTTCAAATTCACGGTAATTTTATAAGAACCACCATCGCCTACGAATTTAATATTTCCATTGTCTCCCTTCGGACCAACGAAACCAGTGTTTCCATCTCCAGAGATATTTCCCCAATCAAGATCACCCCAAGATTTTTGACCGATAATTTTAAATTCAGTGTCTCCAGCAAGTTTTGTCGTATATTCATATACGCCATCTCCAACCGTAGTCATTGCCACTCCATTTTCTGGACTCCAACCATTTCCTGCGATGTTTCCTACCAAATAAATTTCAGGGAAATCGAAAGCTGGAATAGCTGATGGTTTAACGTCGATTGTCTGAACACCTTGAGCAGCATTGATCGTAATTTTATAAATTCCTGTAGCTCCTGTAAACTTGATGTTTTCATCATCATCAGTCGGGGGAGTAAGATTATCACTCCACTGATTGAAATATTGATTGGAAGCTTTAGTTGAAGGACTATTCAGCGCGTAATTTTTACCATCCCAAGCCAATTGACCTAAGAATCTGAATTTTTCACCACTTTTTAAATAGGTATAAATGTAAGAAAGACTTTCGCTTTTGTAGAGAACCTGTGCTTTATCTGGAGTCCAACCTACATAAGAGGCAGCACCTACGATGTAGAAGCTCGGGAACGTCAACACATAAGGTGTAATCTTTAATGAAGTTACATTAGATACGGTGGCCAATGATTGTGCGGTTCCTACGTAGGAAATAACACGCATAAACATTTTACCTTCCACACCTGGTTTCAAGCCGATTGCTGCCGCTGCATCATTCATCTGAAGAGTCGTGAAAGAAGCTGATCTCTCAGAACTTGAAACGGTAGCTAATGTTTCAGGTTTTGTAAATTTATCGTCGCCTGAAGCTTCAATCTTGTACGTAATTTCCGTAGGCACTGTATAAGAAGCAGGCTTCCACGATACTGTAAGTGCCGGATTTGCCGGAAAGTTTTTATCTAAGAACAGACTGCTCGTCGAAAGGTCCATCACCGTTGCCGACGTTTCATTGTCGATCGTAACAATGTCCCGATCCTGACATGAAGCCAGACCTAAGATCATTATTAGCGGTAAAAAAATATTTTTAAAGATATTATTTTTCATTGTTTTCTATATTTAGATATTAATAACCAGGATTTTGAACCAAGTTCGGATTAACGACCAGGTCATTGTTCGGAATTGGGAACAAGTTTCGATACTCACCTACAGCAATACCATCTTTGGCATTACCTTTCCAAGGCCACAAATAAGTTGCAGAAGTAAATTTACCAAAACGGATCAAGTCAGTTCTACGCGTATTTTCCCAAGACATTTCACGTGATCTTTCGTCTAAAATAAAGTTTAGATCGATGAAAGTAACTGGCGTTGCTTTCGCTCTTGTACGAATTGCATTCACGTAAGAAACTGCTGTCGCCATACTACCGCCGCCTCCTCTAAGAACTGCTTCAGCATACATTAAGTAAACATCTGCCAAGCGGTAAACTGATAAGTCAGCTTCTACCCAGTTATCGTGAGCACCGTTAGCACCTGTACTTTTTACGTTTTTGTATTTAATGAAAGCATAACCATCATTAAAATTACCTAAGTCATTAATTTCAAGTGATTGTCCGTCTGTATAGAATCGGCCTCTTACATCGTTCGCTTCAAATTTATTTACAAAAGCTTTGGTCGTTCTAATACCGCCCCAACCACCGTTGATCCCAAACTCTGCAGGTTTCATTGTACCACCTACAGCTGCGTGAACCATAAATGTTGTACCTCCGTTGGTTTGCGTTTTCAATCCATCATAAACAATTGAAAAAATATTTTCTGGATTGTTTAGATTATTATCGGCTAAAAATAAATTAGCATATTTTGGATTAAGTTGGTAACCCGCACTGATTACTTTTTCAGTGTTTGCAATTACGTCTGCATTTCTTTCTGTACCTGTGTACACTTTAGCATTCAGATATAATCTTGAAAGCAATGTCCACGCAGCAGCTTTGTCAAGACGCCCGTATTCGTTTGCTTTTGGCGCTTTTAAACCTTCAACAGCAGCTTTTAATTCAGTTTCAACATAAGTGAAAAGATCTTTTCTAGAAATCTGTTTTGGCAACGTTCCAAAAGTAGTTTCGTCAACAAACGGTACATTTCCGTAAAGGTCTAGTAAATGGTAGTAAGATTGTGCTCTTAGGAATTTAGCTTCCGCTCTCATCACTTTCGCTTCATCTAAGTCAGCGCCAGCGATACCATTTTGGCTAAGCATCTCATCAGTTGTATTTTTAATAAACTCGTTACAGAAAGCGATTTCTGTATACAATCTGTAATACATGGCGTTGTTGAACTCATTTGTAGGAGTCCAGGTCATTTTATGAAATTCTGGTAAAGTACCATCATTCCAACCAATCACTGCTTCGTCGGTTGTAATTTCCTGCATGATATAAAGAAGTCTCATGTAGTTTGAGAAACCACCATCAATATCTGCGATATCACCGTTACCATCACCTCCAGATTGTCCACCCACAGCTAATCCGCCGTAAAGTTTTGCCAAAAGTCCTTTGTAATTACCAAAGTCTTTGTAGAGACTTGCAGCAGTAACCTCTGTAATCGGTTCCTGTCTTAAGTCATCTATACACGAGCTCATCGTAAGCGATGCGCCAAAAATAGCTACAGCTATAGAAATATTTTTTAGTCTGAAATTTTTCATTATTGTAATTTATTAAAATTGAAAGTTTAATCCTAATGAATATACTTTTGGTCTTTGATAAAATCCATTATCAATATTTCCAAAAATTTCTGGATCAACACCTGAGTAGTCTGTTACTACAAATACATTTTGTGCCATACCGTACACTCTTAGATTGCTTCCCTGGCTGAATACATCACCGAAATTATATCCCAAAGTAAGATTATCCATTCTTAAGAATGAAGCGTCTTCGACAAATGCATCACTCCAGTATTGTGGAGTTCCGAATCCGTAATTGGCTGTTGTGGTAGAAATATTCTGCAAGTATTCATTGGTAGCAATACTCTGAATGTTTGATTGTGATGCAAAGTTGTTATACACGTAATTTCCTAAAACCGCACGTAATGAAGTGGAGAAATCCCAGTTCTTGTAAGCGAATTTTGTAGAGAAACCAAATGTTGCATCAGGTGTGGTAGATTGATAAAAATATTTATCACCAGATGCAGTTATTTTACCATCACCATTTCTGTCAACGTAAACGCCTTCTAAAGGTTTTCCGCTGTTATCGTACGTTTGTTGGAATACATAAAAGCTGAACGGTGTATAACCTACACTGTGCGCTTGAATCGTATTACCAACACCTCCTGAAATTCCACCTTGTTGAATTACATAACCTTCAGCAACGTCTGTAAAATCTGTTACTTTCGGGTTGTAATGGGCAACGTTGAAACTGAAATCCCATTTCGTATTTTCAGTTTTGATCGGAGTGACATTAATTAAGAATTCAAGACCATCAGTTTCCATTTGACCAATGTTTTTGATATTCTTATTACTGAATTCCCCTGCTGGAACCTGAACTTCTGCTAATAAGTCTCTGGTGTTTTTCTTAAACCAATCGAATGATCCAGAAATTCTGTTATTAAAGAAACCGAAATCTAAACCTGCATTAACCGTCTCTGTAGTTTCCCAAGTTAAATTCGGATTGTACTGAGTTGGTCGGTACATGAAATAAAACTGATCACCAAAACCATATTGTGCAGTTGGTTCCGACACATTATATGATGCAAATGAATTGTAAGGACCTCCTACTTCCTGTTGTCCTGTTTCTCCCCAACCTGCACGAAGTTTTAAATCAGAGATCACATTGGAATCTTTTAGGAAATCTTCACTTTTAATTTTCCAGGCTCCGGAAGCTGCATAAAAGGTTCCCCAGTTATTTTTTAAATCAACTCCATTATAAAATCTAGAAGAAGCATCTCTTCTAACTGATCCTGTTAAGATATATTTATCAGCAATGGAAAAAATACCTCTACCATAAAATCCTAATAAAACCAAATTGCTTTCGTAACGGTTACTTGGTGTAGAAACGCGGTCTGGATTACCGTAGTAAGTTGTTGCAGATGGAACATCATTATGAAACTCCTGGTAAGAATAACCTGCCAATAAATCTACTTTCGTATTAATTGCAGTAATTGTTTTTACGTAGTTTAAATAAGTTTCTAATAATTTGTTGGTTTTTTCTTGCGTATAATCTCTTCTTGTACTTACATCACCAGAAGCCAACATTCCTGCATATCCAGGATATTGTGTAGTTGCACCATTTCCTTTCTGATAGTCATAACCACCAATTACATTCAAATGTAAATCTGGAAGGAAATGCAATTTATAATCTAAATGCAAGTTTCCGATCCCACGGAAAACGGTAGAAACATCACGTCTGCCATATAAGGACGCCAGTGGATTTCTAGTTGCATTTACATTCACATTGTCAGGATTTAAAAACCACTCCCAATAGTTGTTTACTTTATCACCTTGTGCGGTGTAATCATAAACATCCTGAGTTGGATCAAAAAACTGAGCTGCTCCAATTACTCCAGCTGGAAAACGATTTTCCGTCATGGAACCTTTTAAGTTTGCAGTAACACTTAAATGATTGTCAAAAAATTTCGGCGTCAGGTTTAATGAGGCTGAAGTTCTTTTAAATTCATTTGTTCTTACAATACCATTTTGCTCGTTGTAGCCTAAAGATAAACGGTACGGTAACTTTTTAATACCACCAGAAATGGCAACATTATTATCGGTACCCCAAGCTTGCTGATAAATAAGATCTTGCCAGTTTGTATTCGCAGTTCCTAACTTATCGACGTAATTTTGGGAAGCGTTTTCCTGAACAAAAGCTCTAAACTGATCCGCTGTAAGAACATCTTGATTCCCCATTTTTGTAGAAACAGAACCTGAAGTAGAGAAATTTACTTTCACTCTTCCAGATGAACCTTTTTTCGTGGTAATTAAGATAACACCGTTTGATGCTCTGTTACCATAAATTGCCGCTGCTGAAGCATCTTTCAAAACGTCAAAAGACTCAATATCATTCGGGTTAATTAATGCTAATGCATTCGACGCTCCATTAATTCCGCCAAAATCCATTGGGATTCCATCGATTACAATTAATGGATCGTTGCTCGCTGTTAAAGAAGCACCACCTCTAATACGGATTGTTGCTCCAGATCCAGGATTTCCACCATTCCCCGTTACCGTTACACCAGGAGCTTTACCTTGGATCAATTGATCTGCGGAAGTAGAACCCGGGTTAAAATCTTTGGATGTAATAGAAGCGATTGATCCTGTAAGATCTTCTTTCTTCTGTTTACCATAACCAATAAGCACGACCTGCTCGATTTCGGCCGTTTTCACAGAATCTGTTGTCTGTGCCTGTAATATTGATCCGGCCAATAAAAATGCGGGAGCAATTTTTAAAACTTTAGTATAGTTTCTCACAAAAATAAAATTTGAGGTTTATATTCAAAAATGCACAATGTGCTCTTTAAAAGGAGCGATGCAATTTAACTCTTTTTTCAGATATCATAAATTTATAATGCAAATTGTTAATTATCGATGATAAGTATCATGAATTAATAGTTCCGATTTTACATAAGTTATTATTTATCAACAACTTAATTAAAACGTTAAAATGGAAATTTTTATAAAATTTTAACAATAATTCAAACAGATGTTTAGCCTTTTTTAGGCATCAAGGGACTGATTTTCATAAAAAATAAAAATTTTCTTCTCTTACAAATGATTTAAATACGCATATTTTCGATTCCGTTGCATAACTCTTATATTTGCAAAAATTTAGACTATATGATGTCAGAAAGAAAGTTGATTACGGCAGCCTTGCCTTATGCTAATGGACCAGTTCATATTGGCCATCTCGCAGGAGTTTATATTCCTGCAGATGTGTACGCGAGGTTCAACAGAAGATTAGGAAAAGAAGTCGCTTTTATTTGCGGATCTGATGAACACGGAATTCCAATTACTATTCGTGCTAAAAAAGAAGGCGTAACTCCACAAGATATCGTTGACAAATACCACGAAATCATCAAACAATCTTTCGAAGATTTGGGAATTTCTTTTGATGAATATTCCAGAACGACTTCAAAAAGACATCACGATGTTAGTCAGGAATTTTTCAAGACCTTATATAATAAAGGAAAGTTTATCGAAGAAGTTTCCGAACAATACTTTGATGAACAAGCTAATGAATTCCTCGCAGACCGTTATATTGTAGGAACTTGCCCAAATTGCGGTAATGAAAACGCATATGGTGATCAGTGCGAAAAATGTGGTTCTACCCTTTCGCCTTCAGAATTGATTAATCCAAAATCAATGTTAAGCGGAAATGTTCCCATTTTAAAGGAAACTAAAAACTGGTATCTTCCTTTAAATGATTACGAAGATTTCTTGAATGAATGGATTATCGAAGGACATAAAGATGATTGGAAACCGAATGTTTACGGCCAAGTAAAATCATGGCTCACCGATGGTTTGAAACCAAGAGCGATGACTCGGGATTTGAACTGGGGCGTTCCTGTTCCTCTTCCTGATGCAGAAGGAAAAGTCCTTTACGTTTGGTTTGATGCGCCGATTGGCTATATTTCTTTCACCCAGGAATGGGCAGAGAAAAACGGCAAAGACTGGAAAGATTACTGGCAAAATGAAAATACAGATTTGGTCCATTTTATCGGAAAAGACAATATTGTTTTCCACTGTATAATTTTTCCGGCGATGATGAAAGCGCATGGTGATTACATTATGCCGACCAATGTTCCTGCTTTTGAATTTTTAAATTTAGAAAACGACAAAATCTCGACTTCGCGTAACTGGGCAGTTTGGGCCCACGAATATGTTCAGGAATTCCCGGGTCAGCAAGATGTTTTGCGTTATGCCCTACTTTCTTCCGCGCCGGAAACCAAAGACAATAACTTTACGTGGAAAGATTTCCAAACCAAAAACAATTCTGAATTGGTGGGGATTTTCGGGAACTTTATTAATAGAGTTGCCGTTTTGATTCATAAATATTACGACGGCGTGGTTCCGGCTGGAAATGAAAATGCAGACGAACTTGAGGAAATTGCGAAAGCCGCTACCGAAGTTGAAAATTTCTTAGAACATTACGAATTCAGAAATGCTTTAACGGCAATGATGAATCTGGCGCGTTTCGGAAATCAATATCTTCAGATTGAAGAACCTTGGAAAACCATTAAAGATAATCCGGAAAAAGCCGCAGGTTCTTTATTTATCGCCGCTCAAATCGCCGTTGGTTTAGCACAGATTTGTGAACCATTCTTGCCATTCAGTGCAGAGAAATTACAGAAAATGTTTAATGTTTCTCAACTCAACTGGTCAGACATTAAAAACGAAAAAGTATTGATCAAAACTGGACATCAAATTAATCCGGCAGAATTATTATTTTCTAAAATTGAAGATGAAACGATTGAATTTCAAATTCAGAAATTAGAGAACACGAAAGAATCCAACAAAAAAACCAATCCTAAAGCGAACCCGATGAAAGAAGAAATTCAATTTGATGATTTTACCAAAATCGATTTACGAACTGCTACAATTCTGACTGCAGAAAAAGTAGAAAAAGCAGATAAACTATTGAAATTCTCCGTCGATACTGGAGTTGATGTCAGGACGGTTGTTTCGGGAGTTGCTGAAAGTTTCACGCCAGAAGAATGTGTAGGAAAACAGGTCATGATTTTATTAAATCTTGCTCCACGTAAAATCAGAGGAATCGAATCTCAGGGAATGTTGCTTTTAACCAATGATGCAGAAGGAAAATTAGTATTTGTAACACCTGAAAAGCAAGTAGAAAACGGTATTGAGATCGGATAATTAATTTATGGATGATTTGTTTTTTAACGCAAAGACGCAAATTTTTCCAATTCGAATGTTTTTGAGCTGCTTTTAAGGACGCAAAAGCGTTGCACTTAGCGAAGACAAACAGACCTGAAATTAATTCAGGTCTTTTTTGTTAATCTGGCTAAATATGAATCTTCCTGCTGAAGAATTTTTTCAATTTTAAATCCATTATTTTCAACGGCTCTTTTCATGGTTTCAAAATCTAAATAAAGCCACTTAATCGGTTTTTCTGTATCCAATTTATAGTGAACAAAATAATCGACTTCCCCATAATAATGTTCGGTCGGGACTAAAACTCCGCCATCGTCGGACCGATCGTACATGTAGAGAATATCAGTACTGTCAATTAAGATTTGACCGTCGTCCTTTAAAAGTGAATGTAATTTTTCTAAGTAAACATCAATTTTATCAAGAGACTGGAAAATTCCGGTTCCATTCATTAACAACAAAATTGTATCGTAAGTTTCACCAGAAAACTGAAGAATATCTGAACATACTGTATTTCTAACACCACGTAGTTTACAAACTTCAATTGATTTCGGAGAAAAATCTAAGGCCAAAACATCCAAACCTTTTTCATCTTGAAGGTATAAACTGTGTGAACCGGCGCCAGCGCCAACATCTAAAACTTTACCTTTCGATAATTCCAAAGCTTTTTGTTCCACCATATTCATCTCCTCAAAATCTCGAAATAGATAGTCTACTGGCAGATCATCCATCTCAGAAATAGAAGTTTCGGTCAATAAATTTTCAGGACTTTCGTCATGATAAAAATCCCAAATCGCCTGCCCCATTAGATCTTTCATTCCTTTTAAATTTCAGCAAAAATAAGTAAATATTGAGCAGTAGTAAAATATCAGAATATCTGGCATGAAAAATTGCAGTTAATTAGCAAAAGAATGATTAAATTTAGTTAACCAAAAATGTAAAAACAATGAGAAAAATAGATCTTCTTTTTGCCGAATACGCGGAAAGTCATCAGAATCAAACCAATAAATTAATTCACTGGATTTGTGTTCCTTTAATATTTTGGTCGATTTTAGGTTTTATCTCATTAATTCCAACGCCACATTTTTGTGTTCAATATTTCGGTTGCATCAGCATTGTAAGTATCATTGCAGTTATTTTGGTGACCATATTTTATTTCAGACTGTCGTGGAGAATTGCCGTCATCATGATTTTTATAATGATGTTGATGGAACATCTGGTTTATTTTGTCAATGTTAAATTTGAACACCAATCCTGGATTTTCTTTGTAGTCGTTTTTGTTCTCTCCTGGATCGGACAATTTTACGGCCATAAAATAGAAGGTAAAAAACCAAGTTTTCTAAAAGATTTACAGTTTTTACTTATCGGACCAATATGGTTGCTTTCTTTTATTTTGAAAAAATGGAACATCAAATATTAAAATGATTTGAATCAGGTATCTGATTTAACACAAAGCAAATTGATGAAAGCTCTATTTTAAATCTTAGTTTTGAGTATTATAAATTTTAAATAAAAAAAATGTTGAAGAAAATAGGAATTTTGGCTGGTTTATTCTTGCTTATAATCGCCTGTGGAACGCGAGCAGACGAATCCGATAACGAACAGTATGTCGGTGTATGGAACTGGGTTTCTACGGATGGCGGTATCGCGAACGTGCATGAAACACCTGAAAATACTAAAATCGATAGAATCCTTACCATTAATGATAATTATACCTATTCCATCAAAGAAAACAATGAGATTGTAAAGGAAGGAAGTTACACTTTAGGTCGTGATGTGACCAATACAGACCATTCGGAAAGAATGTTTTTAAAACTGAGTAATTATTCGAATTTTATCGTTTCTCAGATAACCGCTTCAGATTTGTATTTAGCGAATGACAGTTCTGACGCGTTTACCTATCATTATTCAAAATAAAAAAAAGGTCAGAAATTTCTGACCTTTTATCTTTCTAAAATGTTATTATTCACCAAAGTGACTTTTAACTTTCTCTAAAAATTGTTCGTCGCTCATTTTCTGATCCGTATCCAGTGTTACTTTTAAATTTTTAAATTGAGCAGTTTCGGCAAGATGATTTTTGAATTGTTCCTGAATCGTTCCGGTTCCAGTTAAATAAAGCTCCTGCGTGTTGGTGATCAAATGCTCCAAATCTTTAAAAAACTTTGCGGTATTGGTTTGCTCTACATTGTTCGCATTTTTCTCGCTTGAATTGCCATGCTGAACGTCTCTTTTTACGGGATCACAAACGAAAAATTTATAAGCACTTTCAATATCGTGATTTTTTACAACGGTTGCATTTTCGGAATCCATCCAGATTCCTGCTAATTTTTTCTCTGACATAATAATTTATTTTCGAAGTTGAAATCAACAATGGTGCAAACGTGCTGTTAACGGTTGTTAAACTTTATTTCCCTAAAACAAAAATCGCAGGAATTTTATGAAGTTCCGGCTTATTTTTCTGCCAGTCTTTTATGGTTAATGTTTTGATGAATTCATTTTCCGGGTCATTGATATTTGCAGCGATGCATAGTTTGGTAGTCGGCGCTAAAAATTTACAAAGATCTTCAAAAAGCGGATTATTCCGATAAGGTGTTTCCATGAAGATTTGGGAATATCCTGTTTGATTCATTTGATTTTCTAACCATTTGATTTTCGTTTTCTTTTCCGTTTTATCGATAGGTAGATAGCCATGGAAAGTAAATTCCTGACCATTAAATCCACTAGAAATCAACGCCATAATAATAGAAGAAGGTCCATTTATAGGGATTACTTTCACATTATTTTCATGACACCACTTTACCATTACATTTCCGGGATCAGCGAGACAAGGTAAACCGGCCTCTGAAAGCAAGCCAAAATCCTGGCCTTTTTTCATGAGCATTTGTGCTTCCTGCAGATCTTTTCTTTCTGTATTTTTATCCAGGAGAAATAATTTTAAATCGGCTTGTTTCTTTTCGGGTGCAAAAAATTTAACCACTTTTCGGGCAGTTTTTTCATTTTCCACAAAAAAATAATCAGTCTTTAAAATATATTCTTTAACCGCTGGTGCGAAATAATCGATGGGTGAATTTTCAGATAAATAGGCAGGAATGAGGAATAACATTGCGCGATTTGATTTTTGGATTATAAATGTTGTTGGATTGCTAAAAATACATAAAGACGCTATACGTGGCTCTCTTTACTTTTTACCCGAGACTTTAAATCTTTTGCGACCCTTTCAGAAGCAGTTTCTAAAAGTTGAAAAACTTCATCAAAATCTTTCATATCACCCCAATAGGGATCGGGAACTTCGGCATTTTCCAAAAATAAGGCTACTTTATTTCGGTCTTCGTCCGTTTTTGCCAAGGATAAAACATCTTTTAAATTATTTCGATCCATGCAGTAGATTTTATCGTACTTTTCAAAATCTGAAGCGCTAAAAGGTCTGGATTGCTGCTCAGAAATATCAATATTGTATTTATCGGCTATTGAAACCGCTCGGTGATCGGGGCTTTTTCCTTCGTGCATGTTTATTGTCCCCGCCGAATCGACCGTAAAATCGTCTGACAATTTTGACTGTAAAATTCCTTCCGCTAAAGGACTTCTGCAAATATTCCCAAGACAAACCATTAATATTTTCATCTACTTTCTTTCGTTTTGGGCAAATTACAAATAAAAAAAGGAATTTTAAAAAAACTCCTTTTATATATTAAATATGTAAAATTTTACTGCTTAATTTTCTCCGTTAATTCTTTCACGTATTTCTTAACTTCTTTGTCTATTTTAGAAACATCTTTTATCGTATCGCACGCATACATTACCGTAGAATGGTCTTTACCGCCCATTTCCTCTCCAATTTTATTAAAAGTTGCATTGGTGAACTCTTTTGCGAAATACATCGCTAACTGTCTCGGTAAAGCAATTTCTCTTTTACGTGTTTTTGATAACAACTGCTCTCTTTGAATCCCAAAATACTCACAAACCACTTCCTGAATATAAGGAATGTTGATGACTTTTTTCTGATTAGCGGCAATTTTACTGATGGTTTCTTTCAGGAGTTCCAATGATAAATCAGACTTGTAGATTGTCGAATATGCAATCACTGAATTAATTACCCCGATCAGTTCGCGAACGTTTGTTTTTACTTCTGACGCCAGATAATCTAACATATCTTCTGTCAGCACAATTCCGTCGCGGCTTAATTTATCAACGATGATTTTTCGTCGTGTATCGAAATCCGGAGATTTAATTTCTGCCGAAAGACCCCACTTAAATCGAGAAACGATTCGGTCTTGAATATCTAAAATATCCACCGGTGCTTTATCAGAAGTTAGAATAATTTGTTTTCCGTTTTGATGCAAGTAATCGAAAATATGGAAAAAGCTGTCTTGTGTAGATTTTTTGCCGGATAAAAACTGAATATCATCAATTATTAAAACATCAACCATTTGGTAGAAATTTGCAAATTCTGTCTGCTTATGGGCTTTCGCTGCGGAAACGAATTGCTGAATGAATTTCTCGGATGATAAATAAAGAACCACTTTCTCTGGATAAGCATGTTTAACTTCCAATCCAACTGCATGTCCTAAATGCGTTTTTCCAACACCATAACCTCCGTATAAAAATAAGGGATTAAAAGCTGTTGCGCCCGGTCTTTTCGCAATTGATTTTGCAACCGTTGAGGCAAATTTATTGCTTTCACCTTCAACATAATTATCAAAAGAAAAATCAGCTTTAAGGTTTGAATCAATATTAATTTTCTTCATTCCAGGAACCACAAATGGATTAATGAGGTTCGCAGAAAAAGAGGGTGGTAAAGTTTCCTGCATTTTTGGCGTCGGAACACTTTTGCCTTTTACATTTAAAGTAATGGGCTTTTCCTGTCCGGAAGGCTTATTTTCCATAACAGAATACCAAAGTTTTACTCCTTTTCCAATATTTTTTTTAAGCGCAGCAGAAAGTAATGAAAGGTAATTATCTTCAATATATTCCTTGTAAAAATCACTCGGAACCAAAAGGGTAAGATTATTGCTTACCAAGGAAACTGGGCGAACATTATCGAACAATAAATCAAAAGAATTCTCAAGTTTTTTTAGATCAGTATTATCCTCAGCTGCATTAAGGTTATCCCTCATAAACTGAAGACACTTTTCCCAAATAAGTGTTAAATTTTCATCCATTTTCGTACTGCAATTTTCCCTCCAGTGGTTAGATTTGGTGGGAAGACAAATATCTCATTTTTAAATTTGAAAAAAAAATTTTTGTTCTATTGATTATTTA